>CAVUPN010000037.1:0-446145 GCA_963743225.1 uncultured Actinomycetota bacterium
ACTTCGCCATGTTGGTGAAGCGCGACAGGTGCAGTTGATGCGCGACGGTGACGGTCTTGGTCGGGCCGTTGCGGTGCTTGGCCAGAATCAGGTCAGCCTCGCCACCGCGCGGATCATCGCGTTCGAACGCGTCCGGGCGGTGCAGCAAGACGACGACGTCGGCATCCTGTTCGAAACTGTTATGAAGCTGAAATACCTTGTGCCACAAAGTTATTCGTCCCGGCTACGGTCCCGTCGTATACGTCGTGTTCGCCGATTCCGTTGATTTCGACGATCGTGTCCCAGAACACGTCGTTGGTGCCAGGTCATGTAGCTCGCGATCGTTGAACACCGCCGCTGCACGGTGCAATCTCGCACGACCAGGCGCGCTGTTCCACATGTTGCAGAGCCATCGAACCTCGTACCCGTCGCAAGCGCGAATTCGCGCGGCGTCAATTGCGTTTCAGCCATGAGGGCTTGACCCGCTCCAGACCTCCTCGGGTACGGTGTCCGATTCCCGAACGACGCGCACGCAACGTGAGCTCTCGAGAACTTGCTTGGCCTTCACCGCCGCGCGCACCGTGCACCTGACCTTCGTCAAGAAGAGCCATCTGGTTCTCGGCCCGATTCGACATCGAGATGCCAGCAGTCTCGGTAGCCGGCCTTCCGAGTACTCGCAGATCCGACTCTGAACACCCAGCCGCAGCAGCAGCAGTTGTACATCGTCAACCAGTTGGCGACTGGTCGATGCGTAGTAGATCCGTCCCTGGCCGAGCCTTCGCATCCCACCGCACCGAGCCATCCGTCGCCCACAGATGCCGCAGGAAGAGCGCCATCTGGTCGTTCGGCAGCGCGAAAACCTCTGGCGGCACGAACTTTTCGTAGCTTCGCTTGCCGAACAACCCCAGCCGGTCCAGCCACGCGGCGATCGGATTTCGCTTGCCGTGCGTCAAGTCGGTACGGCGCCGGAAGCCGCAGCGTGGTCACCCGCGCCGCCGGGTAGTCGTCGCGCATCGCGGTCACGCCGAAAGTGCTGCGCCGCCTTCGTCACCGCGGCCAGGTTCTGCTCGTCGATGCTGGCGTAGCGGATCGGCTGGCGCTTCACGCAGGAGCCGTCGCCGATCATGTGCGCCAGCAGGATGATCTCGATCATCGGGCAGCCGCTGCGTGTCGACCGGCTCCGGCACCCTTCTCGGGACCGCTACCCGGTCGCCGACCGTCAACTGCTCCAGCGGGGTCCAGCCGTCGAACGTCATGAACGGATGGTTGCCGGTCGCCTCCACTTCGCGGCCAGACGCGAGACGAACCTTGAACACTTCCTTGCGGCCGCTGGGGAACACGTTCGTCATCGGCCGCGCGACCATCCGCTTGCGTTCGTCGAGCGACCACACCAGCGGCCGCTCGCCGGTGCGCATCAACTCGCCGAACGTCACTTCGGCGCCGGTGTCGGCCCGCAGAATTCGAGTGTTCGCCGTCAGGCAGCCCGACTCTCGTAGATCAGACAGCATCGGTTTCTTGTCGGTGCGCTGCTCAGGGCCACGGTTGAGCTGGCTGATCGCCACCACCGGGAGGTCGAGCTCCTTCGCGAGCAACTTCATGCTCCGCGAAAATTCAGACACTTCCTGCTGTCGTGACTCGAACTTTTTGCCCGAGCTCATCAGCTGCATGTAGTCGACCACGACAAGTCGCAGATCGGCCTTCTGCTTGAGCCGGCGCGCCTTGGCGCGGATCTCCATCATCGTGAGGTTTGGCGAGTCGTCGATATACAGTGGCGCCTCGCTGATTTCGCTCATCCGCCGTGCCAGCCGCGTCCAGTCGTCGTCACTCATCCGGCCCGAGCGCATGTCGGCCAGCTTGATTTTCGCCTCGGCCGACAGCAGCCGCATTACGATTTCGGACTTACTCATTTCCAGCGAGAACATCACACTGGCTAGCCGGTTCTTGATGGAGCACGACCGCAGGAAGTCAAGCGCGAGCGTCGAGTTGTGCGTCGGCACCATTCCCCGCCCGGCGAGATATAGATGTGCGGCGTTGTCGACCTCGACGCATCGCACCGGCACGGTGCGGACGCGGCGCACGGCGTCGATCCGCACCACCGGCGCCATCAACGTCGCCATGGCACGGCGCTCTTCGTAGCACCCCAGCGAGCCTGCAGCGGCGATGCTATCCAGACCGCAGCGCAGTTCCGAGCTGGTCCGGATTCCGTAGCCCGTCGGCCATTGATGCTGTGCGTCGGCGACGATTCGTGACCCGTCGGAGAACTCGATTTCGTAACACGGTCGGCCCAGCAGCACGTCGGTCGCTGCCACCACCAGCGTCGGTTGGCC
Organism: uncultured Actinomycetota bacterium; assembly: GCA_963743225.1. Taxonomy (GTDB): domain Bacteria; phylum Actinomycetota; class Actinomycetes; order Mycobacteriales; family Mycobacteriaceae; genus Mycobacterium. The sequence continues at coordinate 2,307 of CAVUPN010000037.1, forward strand.
GTCGGCGCCGAGCAGCCAGTCGCCCACCGCGACGTCACCCATGGTGGTCCAACCGGTGGGTGTCGGCAGCGGCGTATCAAGCGCCAGCGCCTTACCAACACCCGGGCGGGCCGCGACGATGATCATCTGACCCGGGTGCAGACCGTTGGTCACATCGTCGAGTTCGACGAACCCCGTCGGCACGCCACGCGCCAGACCGCCGTTCGACGCGATCGCGTCGATCTCGTCCATCGTCGGCTGCAGCAGGTCCTCCAGCGCTACGAAGTCCTCCGACGTTCGCCCCTCGGTGACGTCGTAGATCTCGGCCTGCGCCCGGTCCACGACCTCGGCCACGTCGGATCCCTCCGCGCCGGCGTAGCCGTACTGGACGACCCTGGTGCCCGCCTCGACGAGCCTGCGCAGCAGCGCCTTCTCCGCCACGATGCCGGCATAGAACCCGGCGTTGGCGGCCGTCGGCACCGTCGAAATCAGCGTGTGCAGATACGGTGCGCCGCCGATCCGTCGGAGCAGACCCCGCCGGTCCAGCTCCGCGGCCACCGTCACCGCGTCGGCCGGCTCGCCGCGACCGTAGAGGTCCAGGATCGCGTCGTAGACGTTTTGGTGGTTGGGCCGGTAGAAGTCCGCGGGCCGGAGCCGCTCGAGCACGTCGGCGATGGCATCCTTGCTCAACAGCATCCCGCCGAGTACGGCCTGTTCAGCCGCCTCGTCCTGCGGCGGCTGGCGTCCGAAGTCCTCAGTGGGCGGTGGGACGTCTATCCCCGAGTGGCCGAGATCATCCACGACAGCCACGCTGCAGCGTCACCTCCCCTCGCGCTCGCTCGAACGTACGTTCGATGGTCGCTACCGTGACTGTAAGCCAGGCCTCCGACGGGCACAACCTCCCCGACGCCGGGACTGCCTCGCGACGGCCAACGCTAGACGTTGCTGGAGCAGTCGAAAAGCCACCCTGTTTATGAACTTGTGGATGGGGTGTGGATATCTGTGCCCGTGTGTGTTGAGGCGTTGGGGAGAACCTGTGGACGGACGGCGACGTCTACCACATCCCTGCTGTTAAGCGCACCACAAGGGTGGGGGATATCTGTGGATGACAAATTCATCGGCGTGTCGGGCCGGGTTGCGTTCTCGGGCGTGTTGTGTTTCACCCTGGCGTTGCCCAGGTTAACGGCAGGTTAGCTTCGCTGTGCGGACACCACCGTCAAGTGTTCGCCAGAACGCAGCAACACCGACGTAAAGATCGATCATGGGCTTAACGCCGGTAATCGACGGGTGCGTTCAGGACTCGGCGACCACGTTCACCGATACCGCGGCATCCACGTCGGGATGTAGCCGCACCGCGACCGGGTGAGTGCCGAGGGTCTTGATGTGACCCTTGGGCAGTTGAACCGTCCGCTTGTCGAGATTCGGTCCGCCGGCCTTCTTGATCGCGCCGACGACATCGGCGGGCGTGATCGAGCCGAACAGCTTGCCGGTATCGGAGGCGGTCCGCGCCGGGAGGTCGACGGTCCCAAGGCCCTCGAGCGCGGTCTTCAGCTCGTTGGCGTGCTCGAGGCCGCGAACGGTCTTGACCTCGCGGGCCCGCCGAATCGCCTCGGCCTGGCGCTCGGCTCCCCGGCTGGCGACGATCGCCAGTCCGCGCGGCAGCAGATAGTTACGCCCGTAGCCGTCCTTCACCTCGACGGTGTCGCCGGCCGAACCGAGGTGGTCGACCTCGGCGGTAAGGATCAGTTTCATCTCTGGAGTCTTTCCTTCAGTCCTGCGGGTCAGCGCGTCGACGAGCCGAATGGCAGCAGAGCAACCTCGCGGGCGTTCTTGACCGCAATCGCGATGTCGCGCTGGTGCTGCACACAGTTGCCGGTGACGCGACGGGCGCGGATCTTGCCGCGCTCGCTGATGTACGTACGCAGCAGCGCAGTGTCCTTGTAGTCGATCGGCTGCCCCTTCTTGGAGCAGAAGATGCACTTGCGGGTCTTGATCGGCTTCTCGGGAGCCGGGCGTCGTTTAGTGGCCTTGGCCATGTCGTTATCTCTTTCTCACTTGCTAATGGATTGTGGTCAGAAGGGCGGTTCGTCGTCGCTGCCGGAAAACGATCCGGACGCCGGAGCGCTGCCCCACGGGTCGTCCTTGGTTTCGGAACTGCCGGCAGAAGCACCGCCAGAATCGCCGCGGGAGCCGCCACCGCCGCTGCCGCTGCCGAATCCGCCGCCACCGCCGCCGCTGCGGCTGGCCTTGTTCACCTTGGCGGTCGCGTACTTCAGCGACGGGCCCGATCTCGTCGACCTCGAGTTCGACGACGGTGCGCTTCTCGCCCTCACGCGTCTCGTAGGACCGCTGCTTGAGCCGGCCCTGGGCGATCACGCGCGAGCCTCGGGTCAGGCTTTCGGCCACGTTCTCGGCGGCCTCGCGCCAGATGCTGCACCGCATGAACAGCGCGTCGCCGTCCTTCCACTCATTGTTCTGCCGGTCGAAGATCCGGGGAGTGGATGCGACGGTGAAGTTGGCGACGGCCGCGCCGGACGGGGTGAACCGCAGTTCGGGGTCGGCGGTCAGATTTCCGACGACGGTGATGATCGTGTCACCAGCCACGTGATCCTCCTGGGCAGTAGTTGTCTGCTCTTCGCGCAAGCGCTCATCGCTAGGGGCTTATTGGGCGCGAGCCTACGCAAGGCGCACGACACCCGACAGCCGTTCGGCGACTAGTGCTTGTCGGTCCGCAGCACCTTGGTCCGCAGCACCGACTCGTTCAGGCTGAGCTGACGGTCGAGCTCGGACACGGTGGCGGGGTTGGCCTTCACGTCGATGACCGCGTAGATGCCCTCGGAATGCTTGGCGATCTCGTAGGCCAGCCGGCGCTTGCCCCAGATGTCGACCTTGTCGACCGAGCCGCCGTCCTTGCGGATGACGTTGAGGAACGTCTCCAGCGACGGGGATACGGTGCGCTCGTCGAGGGTGGGGTCGAGGATGACCATGATTTCGTATGGACGCATGAGAACCACATCACCTCCTATGGGCTAGCACGGCCACGGTCGTTCCGCGGCAGGAGGGTTACCTGCGTCGGCAACCGGCCCAGGCTACAGGAACGCCCGCTGATCTGCGAAATCGCGCTGCTCGTCCGGCTTACACTTCGGCCGTGTTCTCCGAGACGCGCTACGCCCGCAACGGCGACCTGCGCGTCGCCTATCGCACGTCACGTGAAGGCCCTCGCGACATCGTGTTCGTCCCGAACTGGTTCACCTGCTGCGAGGTCCTTCCGGAGCTGCCGTCGCTTCACGGGTGGGTCGAGGCGATGACATCGCTCGGTCGACTGATCTTCTTCGACCAGCCGGGCACGGGAGCATCCGATCCCGTCACGCCGGGCGCGCTGCCGACCTTGGAGCAATGGGCCGACAGCATCACCGCGGTGCTGGACGATCTCGGGAGTCGCGAAGCGGTCCTCGTCGCGATCGACGGTGCGTTCGCGACCAGCGGCGCTGTTCGCGGCAACACATCCGTCCCGCACCACCGCGCTGGTCGTGCTCGAGGGCTACGCGGACCCACTGGCAGAGCGCACCGAGGGGCTCGACGCGCGAGGAAGTCATGGCGGCCATGGTCACCATGTGGGGAACGGGGGAGTATCAACATGCGATGAATCCGGACATGCCGTGGAACGAGGAGATTCGGGCATCGTGGGCTCGCATGGAACGCCTGGCGGCGAGCCCCGCGACCCTCGCTCTCATGATGCCGCTCGTGACGCGAATTGGATGTGCGGGCGGTTCTTCCGACAATCCGCGTGCCAACCCTCGTCGTCCAGCACGCCGACGACCCGTTCATCCCGCCCGCGATGGGCAAGTACGTCGCCGATCACATACCGGGCGCGAAGTACGTCGAGCTCCCGGGACGCAACATGTACCACTTCGTCGAACCGTGGCGCCCGTCGTTCCAGGAGATCGCCGAGTTCCTCACCGGCCACCAGGCCGACGTGGCCGACGATCGGGTTCTCGCCACCGTGCTGTTCACCGACATCGTGGACTCGACGCGCCATGCCGCGGAGATCGGCGACCGCGACTGGCATGCCTTGCTCGACGCGCACGACGCCGTCGTCCGGGCGCAGCTCGCCCGCTTTCGCGGCCGCGAGGTGAACACCTCGGGCGACGGCTTCCTCGCGATGTTCGACGGCCCGCAGCGAGCGATCCGCTGCGCCATGGCGATTCGCGACGCGGTGCAGGCGCTCGGCATCGAGGTGCGCGCCGGGTTGCACACCGGCGAGTGCGAGATCCGCGGCGATGACATCGGCGGGATCGCCGTGCACATCGGCGCGCGCGTGAGCGCGCTGGCAGGGCCGAACGACGTGCTGGTGTCCAGCACGCTGCGCGACCTCGTGATCGGATCGGGCCTGGAGTTCGACGACCGCGGCGCTCACCAGCTCAAGGGCGTGCCCGGCGAGTGGCATCTCTTCGCCGTCGCGTCGACCAACTAAGCCCGGTGGGAGCCGCGGGTCATCACTCGAGCCGCCCAAGAGCTACCAAATTCGCGGCGTCATCAATTGATGACGCCGTCCAAAAGGACGTGGGTTGATCCCGTGCCCACGACACCTACACCATCGAGTTCTGCATGTGGGTCGTAGGCGAGCCGCAGATCACGACCCTTATGCAGAAATCGCGTCTAGGCGCGGTGGTGGTAGAAATCCAGCGCCCGTTGGTGGGTGGCACGCGACGCTTTCCCAGGGAACCGGCGTCGAACGGCGGCTCGGGGTCGTACTCGATCATCAGCTGGCTGGCCTCCGCCCCTCCCTGCCGACGAGCAGCTCGACCAGTCGCAGCGGACCTCACCGAGCTGATGCCCGATGAACGTCACGTCGATGGACGGGACGCGTTGCAGCACTTCGTAGGGTCCGACCGCGTCCAGTGCGGTGAACCTCTCGAACAGCGGAACGGCTACGTGCATGGCTAGTTGCAAGGACTGGGCATTGCTCCGGTCATCTCCTCCGCCCACGCCTCGTATGCCTCGGGCGTCGGATGGATTCCGTCCTCGACCCACTGCCCGCCATCGGCCTGCTGTTTGTACAGCGGGCGAAGATCGACGAATTCGGCACCGCGGGTTGACGTCTCCTCGATCAGCACATCGTCGTAGGCCGCGCGCTGCGCGGCGAGGTCGTCGCCGTAGCTCAACCCCTCGGGCGAACGGAACCATTCGTTCTGGGCGAACACGTAGACGCGCGCACCGCTGGCCGTCGCGGAATCCAGCACAGACTTGACGTCCTGGCGGTACTGGTCGATCGGGACGCCGTTGACGATGTCGTTGCCGCCGGCCTGGAAGGTGATGATCGTCGGCGAGAACGATTCGATCTGCGGCACCTGTTCGGCGAGAACCTGGCCCGCCGTGTAGCCGCTGATTCCGGCGTTCTGCAGTTCGACTTCGCAGCCATCAGCACGCCAGCGTTCGGCGAGAAGCGCGGGGAACGCACCGGTCTGCTCGTCGACCGCGCCGACACCTTGGGTCAGCGAGTCGCCGAGCGCGAGGTATCGAACACCGCCATCAGCTGGGGCCGCACTGCCCGGTTCGGCTGTCGCGCTTTTCGACTGCGCCGACTCGGTGGTGGAGGGGCTTTTCGTCTCGCTGCAGCCGGCCACCAGGGCGCAGACCACGCAGGCCAACATGAACACGTGTCGCGCGGCGGGCCTCACGCGTTGAGGATAGCCCTCGGTTCCTCTTCGGGAACGCCGATCACCGGTTCTTTGTTCGCCGGCCGCAACCATTTCGGCAGCCATCCGGGTGGACGGTCGGGCGCACGGTCGAACACCCCGCCCGACGGGTCGTCGAACCGTCCGCGATGACGCACGAGGTCCAGCTCGGGTCGGTAGATCTGCCGAATCACCAACGCGCACAGGCCGATCACCGCGATATCACGAAGCAGGACGGTGACGGTGAACCACTGTTCGGGCAGGCCGCGGTTCTGCTCGCCGTACAGGTACAGCATCCGCGGCACCCACACCAGCGCGTCGATGGTCATCCACGCCAGCAGGATGCGTCGGTGCGGCAGCGCCAGCACTGCCAGCGGCACCAGCCACAACGAGAACTGCGGGCTCCACACCTTGTTCGTCAACAGGAACAGGGCGACGACCAGAAACGCCACCTGCGCGAGCCGCGGCCGGTGTTCGGCGGTCAGCACGACGTAAGCGACGCCCGCACAACACAATACGAACAGCACCATGACGACGGTGTTGAGGATGGTCGGCGGCTGCCACAGGCCGAGGCCGGTGTCGAAGCCTTGCCAGTCGGTGAAGGACTTCACCACGTTGTACAGCGAGTCCATGTCGTCGCCGCGGCGGGCGTTGAGCCGGAAGAACTCCGACCAACCCCGCGGGAACATCACCATCACCGGCAGATTGACCAGCAGCCAGGTGATGACCGCGGCGGCGGCCGTCTTGCCCACTTCCCGAAGCCGCCCGGTGCGCAGACCGAGGAGCGCCAACGGGATCAGCAGCAGGATCGGATACAGCTTGGCCGCCACTCCCAACCCGATCAGCGCCCCGGCGAGTCCGGGTCTTCGCCGGGACCAGGCGAGGATCGCGCCAACCGCGAAAGCCGTTGCCAGCGCGTCGAAGTTGGTGAAGATCTGGAAGATCAGAATCGGGGACCCCGCGACCAGCGCCGCGTCCCAGATGCGTCTGCCCGCCAGTTTCGCGGTGGACCACACGGTGGCGAACCATGCCAGCGCCAGCCCGAACGCGGAGATGTTGAAGAACATCACCACCTCGGCGATCGACGGCACCGCAACCAGCTTGCTCAGCGCGGAGTACGTCTTGGCCAGCGCCATCGACATGTACTGGTAGACACCGGTGATCACCGGATACTCCATGTACCGCACGGCGATGTTGCCGTCGAACTGCGTCTGCGGCCTGCCCTCGCTGTCGGTCTCGATCCAGCTCGACTTGTACGGAAACTTACCGAGGTTCAACAACTCCGCGGTGTAGAGCGGGACGGTGTCGGAATAGCACAGCTCGTAGTACGCGCGCTGGTTCTGCCAATTCGCGACCTTCTGATCGGCGGTGCCGGAGCCGGTGGTCACCAGGCACGCCGCCTTCGTCGTATAGCCGAGTGCGAGAAACACCACGCGCGATCGCCAACATCACCCGCAACGGCGTGAGGAAGCGGGCCCGGCCGATCAGCGCGTGCCGACCCACGGGCCCGCCGATCACCTGCGACAGTGCACCGGCTAGGGCATCGTTCCTGCTGGGCAGGTCGCGATCGTCGGCGCTGCGCAAATCGGCGGCCGGCGGTTGCGGCGACACCGTGGAGCGGAGCGGCCCGCGCGCCGCTCGGTGTATGCCCTCGGCATCCCCGCTCTCGGTCACGGCGGCGGCGGCAGCAGCGGCGCTGGCGGACCTGGACCCGGCACTCCGGGCGGAACCACACCCGGCGCGACCGGAGCGCCATCGGGACCCGGCGGCGGCACGGCCTGACCCGGCGGCGCGATGGGCAAGGTCGTTGGCGGACCGAACGGAATGGTGATGCCCGGCGCCACTTCGATGGTCGGCTGGATCACCGTCTCCGACGGCGGCGGAGGCGTGCTTGGCGGCGGAGGCGGAGGCGCGGGCGGACCGGCGTAGCCACCGATCTCGGTCGGCTTGGGGAACGACTCGTTGTCGGTGTCCTCCAGCGCGCCGTCCATCGTGTTCTTCCAGATGTCGGACGGCAGGCCGGATCCGTACACCGGCGATCCCCACTTGTTTTCCAGCGGCTTGGTGCCTTCGGTCGTGCCCACCCAGACCGCCGTCGACAGCGACGGGGTGAAGCCGACCATCCAGGCGTCCCGGTTGTCGCCGGTGTCGCCGAGCTGGTTGGTGCCCGTCTTGGCGGCCGACGGGCGTCCGCCGGCCAGCGCGTGGCCGTTGGAGTACGCGGCGATCGGCTGCATCGCGGCGGTGACGTTGTCGGCGACGGCCTTGTCGATGCGCTGCTCACCGGAGTTGTTCTCGGTGGCATGCGTCGAACAGCACCTGGCCCCCGGCGTTCACCACCTTCTGCACGAAGTGCGGACGGTGATAGACGCCCGACGCGGCGATCGTGGCGTACGCCGAGGCCATGTCGAGAACCCGACTCTGGTACTGGCCCAACACGATTCCGTTGTTCGGGGGGCCGCCCTTGCCGTCCTCGGACAGGGTGTGCTCGACACCGGGGAAGCTTTCGGCGATGCCGGCCCGGTGCGCGGCGTCGGCGACGTCGGACGGCCCGTTCTTCAGCTTCAGCATCAGCCGGTAGTAGGCCGTGTTCAACGACCGTTTGAGCGCTTCGGCGATGTTGCAGGTGCCGCAGCTGCCGCCCTCGACGTTGGTGATCTTGATGCCGTTGACCTCGAGCGGTGAGCTGTCCACCTGATAGCCCAGGCCGATACCTTGCTCGAGCGCGGCAACCAACGTGAACACCTTGAACGACGAGCCGGTCGGCAAGCCGGCCTGGGCGAAGTCGAAGCCCTGGGCGTCGGATCCGCCGTAATAGGCCTTCACGCCACCGGTCTTCGGGTCGATCGATACCACCGCAGACCGCATGTCCGGATTCTGACCGTCGAGCGCGTCGGTCACCGCTTCTTCGGCGGCGGCCTGCGCCGTCGGGTCGATCGTGGTGGTGACCTGCAGCCCCTCGATGTTCAGGGTCTGCTCGTCGATGTCGAACAGCTCGAGCAGCTCCTTTTGCACCTGACGCTCGATCAGCCCGTTCGGGCCCGTCGTCTGGTTCTGGTTCCTGGCCTGATCCGGCGGGACCGTCGGCGGAAACACCTGTGCCGCACGGTCGGTCGGCGAGAGCGCACCGATCTCCACCATGCCGTCGAGCACCCAGTTCCACCGCACAGCCGCACCGTCCGGGTCGACCGCCGGGTCCAGCGCGGAGGGCCGTTGGATGAGCGCGGCCAGCAACGCGCCGTCGGCGACGGTGAGCTGTTCGACCGGCTTGTCGAAGTACGCCTTGGACGCGGCGCCGATGCCGTAAGCGCCGCGGCCGAAGTAGATGATGTTCAGATAGGACTGCAGCACTTGGTCTTTGGACCATTCGCTGGACATCTTCGTCGAGATGACCAACTCCTTGGCCTTGCGGACCACACCGCCAATCCCGGCCCGCGCCGAGCCCACCAACGCGTTCTTGACGTACTGCTGCGTGATCGTCGACCCGCCTTGGGTGTCGCCGCCGAAGATGTTGTTCTTCGCCGCCCTGGCGAATCCGGAGAACGAGAAGCCGGGGTTGGAGTAGAAGTCGCGGTCTTCGGCCGCCATCACCGCGTTCCGCACGTGCACGGGTATCTGGTCGATGTTGACATCGACGCGATTGCCTTCTGGCGGAACGATTTTGGCGAGTTCACTGCCGTCGCTGGCCAGGATCGTCGAGACCTGGTTGGTGCGGATGTCACCCGGCTTGGGCACGTCGACGATCAGGTAGGCCATTCCGAACGTCACGATCGGCAGCACGATCAGGGCGACCATCGTCACGTACAGCCCGCGGCGGACCCACTTCCAGTTGATCTGCTCCATCGCGGGCAGGCGGCGGGGAGGCGGGCCCGGCGGCCCGCCGCCACCTGGCGGTGGACGCCGTGGCGGCCCCGGCGGGGGTGGCTTCGGCGGCGGGGTCCCGTCCAGTGCCGCCTTGACGGCCTCGATCGGGTCGCGCAGCGGCAGGGTGTCCTCCAGGACCGGTTGGATGACGGCGGTCAGTCGGTCATCGGGTGGCGCCGCGGGCCGACGGGGAGGCCGGATGGTATCGCGGGGCGGGAGCGCGCCGACACCGTCAGCAGCCTGCCCCGCTGGGACATCGCTGGCTGACCGGTTATGGCGCCCTTCGCTATTCACTGGCCGTCCGCGCGCCGTTGCGCGCGGTCCGTGTGGTACGCGATCCCTTTGGCGGGCGGACCGCGCCGAGCACATACGACTTCACCAGATGGTTCCAGCTGCAGGTGCGGCATACCTCCACCACGTGTACCGAGAATTCGTCGTATCGGGAGGCCAGCATGACAAGCTCCTCGGCGGTCCGCGCCGAACCCGACACGGCACCGAGGTGGTCGCCGAAAACCCATGACACCAACGTGAGCTGTTCCTTGCGACAGATCGGGCACATCACCGAACTGGGCTTCCCATGGAACTTCGCGGCCCGCAGCAAGTACGGATTGGCGTCGCAGACCTCCGAGACGCCGGTGCGTCCCGAGTAGACCTCGGCCAGCAGGGACCGCCGCCGAAGCGCGTAGTCCACCACTTGTCGCTGCAGTCGCACGATGACCAGAGTACGTCGGCCCCGCGACAGCGGAGGCGTGACGGGGTCGGGTGCGTGCGCCGCGTCGTCATCTGTCTGCGGTGACGGCTACACCGAGACCTGCCAGGTCAGTGACGATCGAGTCGTTGACCTGTCGAAGTTCAATGTCGAGCGGATCAACAAACCGAGCTGACCATCGGTGAGCAGGCGTTCGTTACCTCGATGTAGCGCCGTATATATCGGCGCGATACTATTGCGCGAGGTGTCGAGACGTCGTAGCGACAAGCAAAGGAGGTGGTTTGATGCTGGAGCTCGCAGTGCTGGGTCTTCTGCTCGAGTCACCCATGCATGGCTACGAGCTGCGTAAAAGATTGACGGGCCTGCTGGGTGCGTTCAGAGCGTTCTCCTACGGCTCGCTGTATCCCGCACTTCGCCGGATGCAGGCCGACGGGTTGATCGTCGAGGACGCGGCACCCGACGGCACCCCGAAGGTGCGGCGCGCCCGCCGCGTGTATCAGCTGACCGATGCCGGCAAGCAGCGCTTCGCCGAGTTGGTGGCCGATACCGGTCCGCAGAACTACACCGACGACGGGTTCGGCGTTCACCTGGCCTTCTTCAACCGCACTCCGGCCGAGGCCAGAATGCGGATCTTGGAGGGGCGCCGTCGTCAGGTCGAGGAACGCCGAGAAGGTCTGCGCGAAGCGGTTGCGCGGGCCAGCAGTTCGCTTGACCGCTATACCCGCCAGCTCCACCAGTTGGGGTTGGAGTCCAGCGAGCGCGAAGTGAAGTGGCTCAACGATTTGATCGCGGCCGAGCGGGTCGCACAGGCTCGCGCCGAGCAGTCCTAAGTTTCGAATTTGCAATGACAGTGGTTTCGAGAGGGAGAACGTCTCATGAGTGACAACACCGAGGTGAAGGTCGCGATTGTCGGTGTGGGCAACTGTGCGTCATCGCTGGTGCAGGGCGTGCAGTACTACCAGGACGCCGACGAGACCGCCACGGTGCCCGGCCTGATGCACGTGCGCTTGGGCCCGTACCACGTCCGGGACGTCAAGTTCGTCGCCGCCTTCGACGTCGACGCCAAGAAGGTCGGGTTCGACCTGTCCGAGGCGATCTTCGCGTCGGAGAACAACACCATCAAGATCGCCGACGTGCCGCCGACCAACGTCACGGTGCAGCGCGGCCCGACACTGGACGGCATCGGCAAGTACTACGCCGACACCATCGAGGTGTCCGACGCCGACCCCGTCGACGTGGTGAAGGTGCTCAAGGAGAACAACGTCGACGTGCTGGTGTCCTACCTGCCGGTGGGCTCCGAGGAGGCCGACAAGTTCTACGCCCAGTGCTGCATCGACGCCGGCGTGGCGTTCGTCAACGCGCTGCCGGTGTTCATCGCCTCCGACCCGGTGTGGGCCAAGAAGTTCGAAGACGCGGGTGTGCCGATCGTCGGTGACGACATCAAGAGCCAGGTGGGTGCGACCATCACCCACCGCGTGATGGCCAAGCTGTTCGAGGATCGCGGCGTGCAGCTCGATCGCACGATGCAGCTCAACGTCGGCGGCAACATGGACTTCCTCAACATGCTCGAGCGTGAGCGCCTGGAGTCGAAGAAGATCTCCAAGACGCAGGCCGTCACGTCGAACCTGCAGCGCGAGTTCAAGACCAAGGACGTGCACATCGGCCCGTCCGATCACGTCGGCTGGCTCGACGACCGCAAGTGGGCCTACGTCCGCCTCGAGGGTCGTGCGTTCGGTGACGTGCCCCTGAACCTGGAGTACAAGCTCGAGGTGTGGGACTCGCCGAACTCGGCAGGCGTCATCATCGACGCGGTGCGCGCGGCGAAGATCGCCAAGGACCGCGGCATCGGTGGCCCCGTCGTCGCGGCGTCGGCCTACCTGATGAAGAGCCCGCCGAAGCAGCTGCCCGACGATGTCGCCCGGACGCAGCTCGAGGACTTCATCGAGGGCTAGCCTGCTCCCAACGACACATTTGCGTGCGGGGTAGTACGCGCGTTCGAGAGCGCGTAAAACGAATCCCTGGGCCCAGGTCTCTAGACGCACACGCTGCCGGAGACGTACCCGAACGGACCCGTGGCGCTGACGCACCCGCCGGGCGACCAACCCGGACCCCAGTCAACCCAGTCTCCGCCGACGCTTCCGCAGTGGCCGCCGCTACCACTTGCTAACAGCCGCGGTTCGTTGAAAAGAGGGGCGGGGCTCACCGATGCGGGGGCGGTATCCGGAGATCCGGTGTCGCCCTGTGCGGGGCCGACGCCCGCGACGCTCAGTCCGGTGAGGGCAGCGCCAAGCGTCAGGACTTTCCAGCCGGCCGGTCGTTCCATTGATCTACCCCTTTCATTCAGTTCCTCTCCCCCGGCCTGTCCCCAGTCTTGCGCGCTCTGGGAGCGCCTGCAAGGCCCGACTGGGTGGTCTTTCATCTCGCATTTGCCAGCCACGTCATCGCAAGATCAAGCCGGGCGACGGTGTGCTCCGGCCACTCGTGCTTCTGCACCCGAAACGGCACGATCGCCAGCCCGAGCAGCGCCGCAGCGGTTCGTAGTCGTAGCTGATGAGCCGGAACCTGCCGCTCGGCGTGGGCCAGGACCGTGTCTGCGTAACGGGCGGCCGTTTCTCGCCCGGCGGGGTCGAGAGCCAGTGCCGACAGGTGCGCGAGCAGCGTCGCCCATTCGTCGGATCGTTCCCCGGGCCCTGCGGTGTCGATATCGAGAACAGCTGTCACCCGCCCGTCGTCGGCGAAAAGCTGGCCTTCGTAGAAGTCGCCGTGGACCGGCACCATCTCCTCCGGCTGGGCTGCCACCGCGTGCAGGGCTTCCACCACCTCGGCGACCCGCATCAGCACCGCGGGCTCGTCGGCGGCTGCGCATCGCAGCACGCCCGCGTGGTAATCCACCAGCTGCTGATGCGATGGTCGAGGGACCAGCATCATCAGCTCGGCCGGCAGTGCATTCAGTACGGACTCGAGCACCTCGGGTGAGGGCAGCGCGGCGTCGCCGTCGAGGATCAGTGTGCGCAGCGGTGTTCCGTGCCCTTCGGGCAGCACGATCAGACCCGTCGGAGGTCGAGGCTAGGACCGGTGGCACTGGCACGTATCGGCAGGCAACGTCATGGCGATGGCAGAGGTCGGCCACTGCCGAGGGCCGCACGACCTTGACGAACCACCGGAAGCGGCCGTCGTGCACCTCGAGAACGGCATGGTGCGCGGGCCGGTATGCGCGGGGGCGGATATCCAGCGGCGGCGCTGTGCTCAGCCCGAGCTTCCGAAACAATTCGGCCAACAGCACGGGGTTACTGGCCGTCGGGAGTGCCGGTAGCGCGGGATCGCGGGGCCACGCCCAGATTCCAACCTCGACCGGCTCACCGCGGTACCCGCCCGCGACGACGGCCGCGCCGGCCGGAATCCGGCTCCCGGTCGTGGCGCCAAGGAATTCCGTTGTGCAGGTGCCGTCAGCGCGTCGCACCCCCGCCTCGTACATGACGACGGCGGCGCCGGACGGGTCTACATTGACGTCGGCTGCGCGCAGGTCTTCCAGCCGGCAGCCGTACTCTGCGACAGCGGCGGCAAGCACGTTCGAGGCTTCCGGACCCAGCAGCAAGTCCAGTGCCGGCGTAGCCACGTCGCCGAGGGTAACCCCCGCAGGCGGTGCCGGGATGACCGCTCCCAACAGTCCCGGGGTACTCGTACAGTTCTTGTCTGTGACCGAGATCGACGACGAACTGGCTGCTCTGCCCGAGTTCGCCTTCCTCAACGAAAACGCCGAGCAGGCCGGCGTCACCGGCCCCTCGCCGAACGTCGAGCGAATCGACCGCGGTCCGATCAGCGCGCTGAAGTTCGGCGACCGCCCACCGCGCGCGGTATTCCTTCACGGCGGCGGGCAGAACGCACACACCTGGGACACGGTGATCGTCGGGCTCGGCGAGCCCGCACTGGCGGTCGACCTGCCGGGCCACGGCCGGTCGGCCTGGCGTGAGGACGGCGACTACGGGCCGAAGCTGAACGCAGTGGCGGTGGCGCCGATAGTGCGTGAACTCGCATCGAGTGCCGACCTCGTCGTCGGGATGTCGCTCGGAGGTTTGACGGCGATCCGACTGGCGGTGTCCGCTCCTGAACTGGTGCGCAATCTGGTGCTCGTCGACGTGACACCCTCTGCGCCACAGCGGCACACGGAATTGACCGAGGCGCAGAAGGGCACCGTCGCCCTTGTGCAGGGCGACCGCATCTTCCCCAGTTTTCAGGCGATGCTCGACGTGACGGCCGCCGCGGCCCCGCACCGCGACCGGAAGTCGTTGCGGCGCGGCGTGTTCCACAACTCGAAACGGCGCGATGATGGTACCTGGACGTGGCGGTACGACTCGATGCGCAAGGGCGATGGCTTCGAGGGGCTGTGGGACGACGTGCCCAGGCTTGATGTGCCCACGACGCTGGTGCGCGGCGCCAATTCGGCTTTCGTCAACGACGACGATGCCGACGAGTTTTCCCGCATGGCCCCCGGATTCCGCGGCGTGCGCATGGTCGAGAACTCCGGGCACTCGGTACAGAGCGATCAGCCGCTGGTGCTGATCGACATCCTGAGCGAGATCCTCGCCGGCTAGATGGCCAGGCCGAATCCCTGGTGCCCGGCGTGACCGCGCAAGAGGCGGCGGTCTTCACACGGTTCGCCGCAGACAAGGCCGGCGCCACAAAGATGGACCGTCCCGAGGACTTCGAGGCCAACCCGAAGACCAACCACGCGGGCACCGACTTCACGTGGGAGCTGCTGTTGGTGTGCGGCGACCCGGCGGCCGCCGACACCTACTTCGCCGGATTCGACAACAACATCGACAACCCGTTGTCACGGTGGCCGGAAGGCGGTAACGGGACGGCGCGGCCATCGTTGCGGTGTGGAAGACCGACGGGCAGATCGGCCTCTGACGCCGATACGGTGGTGGTCGTGAGCTTCCCAATTCGTGTCGGCGTGCAACTGCAGCCGCAACACTGCGCCGATTACAGCCATCTCCGCGATGCCGTTCGCCATTGCGAAGACATCGGTGTCGACGTGGCTTTCAACTGGGATCACTTTTTCCCGCTTTACGGTGATCCCGACGGTCAACATTACGAATGCTGGACCATGCTGGGCGCGTGGGCCGAGCAGACCTCGCGCATTCAGATCGGCGCGTTGGTGACCTGCAATTCGTATCGCAACCCGGAACTGCTTGCCGACATGGCGCGCACCGTCGACCACATCTCCGACGGCCGGCTGATCCTCGGCATCGGGTCGGGCTGGAAACGCAAGGACTACGTCGAGTACGGCTACGAGTTCGGCACCGTCGGCAGCCGGCTGGACGATCTGGCCGACGCGCTGCCCCGCATCAAATCCCGGCTGGCCAAGCTGAATCCGCAGCCGACCCGTGACATCCCCATCCTCATCGGCGGCCAAGGCGAGCGGAAGACGTTGCGGCTGGTCGCCGAGCACGCCGACGTCTGGCACGGGTTCACCGACCGCAACACCTACCCCCGCAAGTCGGAGATCCTGGCTGGGCACTGCGCGACGGTGGGCCGTGACCCCGACACCGTCGAGCGGTCAGCCGGCGTCCAGGACAGCGGCGGCCTCGAGGCCTTGCTCGCCGATGCCGATGCCCTGGCCGGCCTCGGCGTCACGCTGCTCACCGTCGGCGCCAACGGGCCCGACTATGACCTGACCGCGGCAGAAGCGTTGTGCCGCTGGCGCGATCGGCGCGCGGACGACTGAGACGGTTGGCCCCGGACGCAAGCATGGAACAACACCGTATTCATTCGGTCCAATCGCCGCACATCGGCAAGGTGGCGTGATTAACTGTCGCCGAAATGCCCAAGAGGTACGGCGTCAAAGAAAAGGACCAGGTTGTTTCTCACATCATCAACCTGGTGCTTACCGGAAAGCTGCGCTCAGGCGATCGCGTCGACCGCAACGAGATCGCCCACGAGCTCGGCCTGAGCCGGGTGCCGATCCAGGAAGCCGTGGTTCAGCTCGAGCACGACGGCATCCTGTCCACCCGCTATCACCGCGGTGCGTTCGTCGAGCGCTTCGACGAGTCCATCGTGCTCGAGCATCACGAGTTGTACGGACTGCTCAACGGCATCGCTTCGGCGCGCGCCGCCGTCGACCCGCGCCCGCACGTGCTCAGCCAGCTCGACTCGTTGACCGAGTTCATGCGCGCGAACCGGGAGTCGCGCACGTTCCAGGAGGCGGCCTGGCAGTACCGGCAGCTGATCACCGAGGAGTACGCCGGCCCCCGACTGCAAGCCATGATCCGGGCCTCACAAAGCTTCATACCCAGGGTGTTCTGGGTGACCTACCTGAACAACCACGACGAGATGCTGCCCTACTACGAGGCGGAGACCGCGGCCATCCTCAATCGTGACCCCGACGCCGCGCGCGCCGCATGTGCCGGTCGGTCGGACGCGATGGGCCGCATCATGCTTGCCGAGCTGGTGCGACGCGGCGTGTTCAGCCCGTCGGCGTTGCCCCGCCAACCGTCGGTTGCGTTCTGACGGAAAAGCCGGGCTTGCGAATCAGTTTCGTCGTCACGCCTCGAATCCGGTCCGCCCAGCAAATTTTCGACGCCGCCGAGACCGAGAGGCTACAGCGATTTCCTTTGTCAAGTTCTCTAACCGCAAACATTGCGTGATTGCATACCGGCAGACCCTGACAGGTTAGACTAGCGAACTATGGTGGAGCCCGAAGTGCAGGTCGACGAGCTGGCCGCCGAGCTGCAGCGCGTCCTCTCCAAGCTGTTTTCCGTCCTTCGGCGTGGCGACGCCAATCGCGGCACGGCTGGCGACCTGACTCTGGCGCAGCTGTCGATTCTGTTGACCCTGCTGGAAAAGGGTCCGATCCGGATGACCGACCTGGCCGCGCACGAACGGGTCCGCACCCCGACCACCACCGTGGCGATTCGCCGGCTGGAGAAGCTCGGCTTGGTGAAGCGGTCGCGCGACCCGTCCGACCTTCGCGCCGTGCTGGTGGAGGTCACCCCGCGCGGGCTCGTCCAGCACCGCGAGGCGCTCGCCGCGCGCCGGGCTGCGCTGGCGGCGATGCTCGGCAGGCTCAGCGAGGACGACCTCGAGACGTTGACCAAGGCGCTGGGCTCGATGGAGCACCTTGCCGATCAAGAAATCGGCCAGGAAGGCAGTTAGCCCAGCCAGTCCAGCACCGCGGCAGCGGTCCATGACTGCTGCATGCTGCCCAACGGCTCCCCGGTGAACGGTTCGTAGTACTCGGCGAACGTGCCGTCGCTGGCCTGCCGCAGGCCCTCGCGCCGCAGGAGCAACGACCTCTCAGCCCACCCGCGGCGGGCGAATGCCCAGGAGAACAGCCACGTCATCACCGGCCAGATCGGTCCGCGCCAGTACTCCCGCGGCCGAAAGTCCCGCGATACCGGGGATGTCGACGGGATCAGCGCGTACTTCAGGTCAGGGTGCCCGCAGAACCGTGGCCCGTCCAGTAGCCGCAGCAGCGACCGCTCCTTGTCGTGCGAAAGCCCTCCGCACAGCAGCGGGGCGAACTGCGCGACAGTCTCGGTGGCGATCAGCCTGTCCGCGCGGACATCGTAATCCCTTGCCGCACCTGTTCTTTCGTCTGTGGTCTCGGCAACGCCGGACCGGAACCGCTGCGCCCATGAGTACAGGTCTCTGACGTCGGCGTGGGGGCGCTTGTAGTCCTCACCGATGGTGGCCAACACGTCGCATGCCACCGAGAAGACCGCGGAGACGAACACGTCCTCGATGGCGAAGCTCATCGCCTTGGGCAGCAGGTCGTCGTCGTATCGGGCGGCTTTCATCTCTTCGAGCAGCCACAGGTACCGGTCGTATTCACCGTCCGACGGCCGCTGGCTGGGATCGGTGATGATGCTGTTGTCCTCGCGCTGATACTCCGGCACGGTGCCGGGAATCACGTTGGCGTACGCGGTATCCCACCGCGGGGAGTTATCCATGCCCGATTCCCAGCCGTGGTACAGCGTGATTCGGCCGTGCGCGTTCTGGTCGCGGGCCTCGGCCATCCAGCGGTGCCATCGCACCAGGTCGTCCCAGCGGCGGTCGAGGAACGCTTCGGCCACCGCGCGGGTGGAGCGCCCGCGGGACCGGGCGTGGTCGAGGATGCGCTGCACCGCGATCGCGTGCACGGGCGGTTGGGTGATGCCCGACGTGTGCCGGGTCCGCGGGGCGTTGGCGGCCAGCGCCGAGCACGCCCACCGGGCCGGCCCGGGGAAATAGCCGTCGACGCCGCTGGCGAACACGATGTGCGGGATCATGCCGTTGGACCACTGCGCCGACAGCAGGGTGTCCAGCTCCACCACGGCCCGCTCGACGCTCAACGGCGCCAGCCCGACCGCCACGAACGCCGCGTCCCAGCTCCACATGTGCGGGTAGAGCAGCGGCGCCGCGGTCGTCATCACACCCAGGTCGTTGCCGCGCAGCAGGTACGCAGCTCGGGCCGCGAGCTGCGTGGGAGCGAAGCTGGGATCGGGTGCCATCACCCCCATGATCCCAGTCGGTAGGGTGACCGGCATGCCGACCGCCCTGATCACCGGAGCGGCGGGCGGACTCGGCTCGGCGATCGCCGACGCTCTCGCACCCACTCACACGTTGTTTCTCGCCGGCCGGCCGTCCGATCGGCTCGACGCGGTCGCCGAGCGGCTCGGCGCCACCACCTGGCCGCTCGATCTGGAGGACACCGACGCCATTCCCTCGGCCGTCGAGCCGATCGTCGAGCTCGATGTGTTGATCCACAACGCGGGCGTGGCATTTCCCGGCCGTGTCGCGGAGTCGACGGTCGACGAGTGGCGTACCACCATGGAGGTCAACGTCATTGGGGCAGTGGCGCTTACGCTCGCGCTGCTGCCCGCGTTGCGCAGCGCTCACGGTCACGTCGTGTTCATCAATTCCGGCTCGGGCATCAACGCCTCACCCGGCTTGGCGTCGTATTCGGCGAGCAAGTTCGCGCTGCGGGGCTTCGCGGACTCGCTGCGCAACGACGAGAGGGAGCTTCGGGTGACGTCGATCCATCCGGGGCGGATCGCGACGGCGATGCAGGAAGGCCTGGTCGCCTACGAGGGCGGCGAGTACAAGCCGGAACGATTTCTCAGCCCGGAGACCGTCGCGAAGGTCGTCGCCGACGCCGTGAACGCCCCACCCGACGCCCACATCCACGAGGTCATCGTCCGCCCCACGTGATTTGTGTGCGTTCGGGAGCGGAGAGCGCTCCTAACTGCACACAATTCGCTTCATGAGTTCAATTCGAGATACCGCAGAACAATTCTTCGATGCGTGCGAGGCCGGAAAGGGCTGGGCGGGTTGCGAGCCGTACTGCCACCCGGGCGCGACGTTCTCCGGCCAAACCGATGCCCTGGCCGGCGTGGCCACCCTCGAGGCATACACCGAGTGGATGAAGGACCTGCTGACACTGCTGCCCGACGGCACCGCCGAGGTGCGGTCGTTCGCCGTTGACGAGAAGCGGCACAACGTCGCGGTGTTCGGCGTCTTCCACGGGACGCACACCGGCGACGGTGGCCCGGTGCCACCGACGGGGAAGAACGCAGCCGCCGACTACGTTTACGTGATGGACTTCGACGGCGACAAGATCCGCCACATGACCAAGATCTGGAACGACGGAATCACCATGCGGCAGCTCGGCTGGGCACTCGTGATTTCGGCGGCTCGGCAGAAGTTGAGTCGACATCGCCGAGAAGGCGAAGGCCGTGAAGCGGCTGCGCGACACCGGCATCCTCGACCTCGGCGATCTGGGCGCGACGCTGGAGACCGCGAAGAACGTCCGCGTCTACGGACCGCAGGCCACGCTGACGATCCAGGGCGGCCGCAGGTACCCGACCTTGCCTGCGGTCGTCGACGAACGCGGAACCTTGACCTACAAGCAGGTCGACGACGAGTCCACGGCGTTGGCGCGCGGGCTGAACGGACTCGGCATCGCCGCGGGCTCAGTCGTGGGCCTTCTCTGCCGCGACCACCGCGGCTTCATCATCGCGATGGCCGCGTGCGGCAAGCTCGGTGCCCGGTTCGTACTGATGAATACGGGTTTCGCCAAACCGCAGTTCGCGGACGTTTGCGCGCGGGAGGACGTCAAGGCGGTACTTCACGACAGCGAGTTCTCGGATCTCCTCGACGCGCTGCCCGCAGGCCTGCCACGGGTGCTCACGTGGGTGGACGAGGGGACCGACCCGCCCGCCGGCGTGCCCACGATCGACGACATCGTCGCGGCGAACTCGGCCGAGCCGCTGCCCGCACCGAGCAGGCCGGGCGGGTCCGTCGTCCTCACCAGCGGGACGACCGGGTTACCGAAGGGCGCGCCCAGGGCGACGGTGTCGCCGTTGGCGACAGCGGAGCTGGTCGACAGGGTCCCGTTTCCCCGCAAGGGGACCATGGTCATCGTCTCGCCGATCTTCCACGGCACCGGCCTGGCCACGTACATGATCGGCGCGACGTTGGGCAACAAGGTGGTCACCACCCGGCGGTTCAAGCCGGAGCGCACCCTGCAGCTGATCGCAGACCACAAGGCCGACATGCTCGTCGCGGTCCCGACGATGCTGCACCGCATGGTCGAACTCGCCCCCGACGTCATCGCCAAGTACGACACGTCGTCGCTGAAGGTGATCGCGATCGCCGGGTCGGCGCTGACCCCCGAGCTGTCCAACCGCGTGCAGGACACATTCGGCGATGTCCTCTACAACATCTACGCGTCCACCGAGTGCGGATTCGGCACCATCGCCACCCCTGACGAACTGCGCAGCGCTCCCGGAACGGCAGGCCGCTCGCCGGTGGGCTGCGAAGTGGTGCTGTTCGACGAGCACGACCAGCGCATAGACGGTGCCAACAAGCGGGGCCGAATCTTCATCCGCAGCGCGGCACGTTTCGAGGGATACACCGACGGCCGGCACAAGCAGGTCATCGACGGCTACATGTCCAGCGGCGACATGGGCCACTTCGACGAGCACGGCCTGCTGTTCGTCGACGGGCGCGACGACGACATGATCGTCTCCGGCGGCGAGAACGTCTTCCCGCAGGAGGTCGAGAACCTGCTCGTCGAGCACGAGGATGTCTCCGACGCGGCCGTGGTCGGTGTGGACGACGTTGAGTTCGGAAAGCGGTTGCGTGCCTTCGTTGTTCTCAAGCCCGGCGCGCAGCAGAACGCCGAGCAGATCAAGCTCTACGTCAAGGACAACCTGGCCCGCCACAAGGTGCCCCGCGACGTGGTGTTCATCGACGAACTGCCGCGCAACGCCACCGGCAAGCTGCTGCGGCGGGTGCTGACCGAGATGGACGTCGTCGACACCTAGCTAGACGACGAGGTTGACCAGGCGGCCGGCCACCACGATCACCTTCTTCGGCGTGGCGCCGTTGAGGAAGGCCTGCACCTTCTCGTCGGCCAGTGCCGCCGTCTCGAGGGTGTCGGCATCGGCATCGGCGGCAACGGTGATGTGGCCGCGCACCTTGCCGTTGACCTGGACCGGGTACTCGGCGGTGTCCACGGTCAGATAGGTCTCGTCGGCGACCGGGAACGGGCCGTGCGCCAGCGAGGTCTCGTGGCCGAGCCGGCGCCACAGCTCCTCGGCCAGGTGCGGCGCCAGCGGCGCGACCATCAGAACCAGCGGCTCCAGCGCCGCCCGCGCCGTCACGCCCTGCTTGGTCAGGTGATTGGTGTACTCGATCAGCTTGGCGGCGGCGGTGTTGTTGCGCAGGTTCGTGTAATCGTCGGACACCCCGGCGATCGTGCGGTGCAACAGCCGAAGCGTCTCGTCGTCCAGCGCCTCGTGGTCGGCCACGCGTTCGGTCCCGGTCTGCTCGTCGACCACCAGTCGCCACACCCGTTGCAGGAACCGGTACGCGCCGACGACGTCCTTGGTGGCCCACGGCCGCGAGGCCTCCAGCGGACCCATCGACATCTCGTAGACCCGCAGTGTGTCCGCGCCGTAGTTGTCGCAGATCTCGTCCGGCGACACGGAGTTCTTCAAGCTCTTGCCGATCTTGCCGAACTCCTGGAACACCTCGTCTCGCCGGTCTCGCCGGTGTAGAAGAACTTCCCGTCGCGCTCGGTCACCTCGGCTGCCGGAACGTACGACCCGCGCGCGTCGGTGTAGGCGTGCGCCTGGATGTAGCCCTGGTTGACCAGCCGCCGGTACGGCTCCCGCGACGACACATGGCCCAGGTCGTAGAGCACCTTGTGCCAGAACCGGCAATACAGCAGGTGCAGCACCGCGTGCTCGACGCCGCCGACGTACAGGTCGACACCGCCGGGGTCGTCCTGACCGTGCTCGGCCGGCCGCGGCCCCATCCAGTACGCCTCGTTCTCCTTGTCGCACAACGCTTCCGAGTTGTGCGGGTCGGTGTAGCGCAACTCGTACCACGAGCTGGCCGCCCACTGCGGCATCACGTTGGTGTCGCGGGTGTAGGTCTTGAGGCCGTCGCCGAGATCCAGCTCCACGTGCACCCATTCGGTCGCCTTGTTCAGCGGCGGCGACGGCACGCTGTCGGCGTCGTCGGGATCGAACAGCACCGGCGAGTAGTCGGGCATGTCGGGTAGCTCGACGGGCAGCTCGGACTCGGGCAGCGGGTACGCGCGGCCGGCTTCGTCGTAGACGATCGGGAACGGCTCACCCCAGTAGCGCTGCCTGGCGAACAGCCAGTCCCGCAGCTTGTACTCGACGCGGGCCTGCCCGCTGCCGTCGGCGACCAGCCGCGCCGTGATGGCCTCCTTGGCCGACTCCACGCTCAGCCCGTTCAGGTAGTCGGAGTTGACCATCTCACCGTCGCCGTTGTAGGCGGCCTGTGAGATGTCGCCGCCGGCAACGACTTCCACGATGGGCAGGCCGAACTCGTGGGCGAACTCCCAGTCGCGCTGATCACCGCCGGGCACCGCCATGATCGCTCCGGTCCCATAGCCGATCAACACGTAGTCGGCGATGAATACCGGGATCTGTTGACCGTTGACCGGATTGGTGGCGTAACTGCCGAGGAACACCCCCGTCTTGCGTCTTGCTTTCCTGGCGTTCCAGGTCCGACTTCGCCGCGATGGCCGCGCGGTAGGCCGCCACCGCCTCGCGCGGAGTCGCCGACGAATACGTCCACCGCGGGTCGACGGCGGCGGGCCAGTCGGCGGCGGTCAGCTGCTCGACGAGCGGATGCTCGGGTGCCAGCACCATGTAGGTCGCACCGAAGAGGGTGTCCGGACGGGTCGTGAACACCTCGATATCGCCTGCGCCGGTGGCGAACCGCACCTCTGCGCCGGTGGATCGGCCGATCCAGTTGCGCTGCATGGTCTTGACCTTCTCCGGCCAGTCCAGCACTTCGAGATCGTCGAGCAGCCGGTCGGAGTAGGCGGTGATGCGCATCATCCACTGCCGCAACCGCTTCCGGAACACCGGGAAGTTGCCGCGGTCGCTGCGACCGTCGGAGGTGACCTCCTCGTTGGCCAGCACCGTGCCTAGCCCGGGGCACCAGTTGACCATCGAGTCGGCCCGGTACACCAACCGGTACGAGTCGATCAGGTCTGCGCGCGCATCCGCCGACAACTCCGACCACTGCGTGCCGTCACCGGGGCTGCGCTGTCCGGACTCGAACTCCGCCACCAGCTCGTCGATGCGGCGGGCCCTGTTGAGGTCTTGATCGAACCACGCGTTGTAGATCTGCAGGAAGATCCACTGCGTCCACTTGTAGAACTCGACGTCGGTGGTGGAGAAACTGCGCCGCGCGTCGTGGCCCAGCCCGAGCCGACCCAGCTGACGGCGGAAGTTGACGATGTTGGCCTCGGTCCGGATGCGCGGATGGGTACCGGTCTGCACCGCATACTGCTCGGCGGGCAGGCCGAACGAGTCGAAGCCCAACGCGTGCAACACATTGCGGCCCGTCATCCGGAAGTAGCGGGCGTAGACGTCGGTGGCGATGTAGCCGAGCGGGTGCCCGACGTGCAGCCCCTCACCCGAGGGATAGGGGAACATGTCCTGGACGAACATCTTGTCGGCGGGTACCGGCGTTCCGTCCGTCGGCGCCAACGACCCCACCGGGTTGGGCACGTTGAAGGTGCCCTGCTGCGACCACGTCTGCTGCCAGGCACGCTCGATCTCCCCGGCCAGCGTCGCGGTGTATCGGTGCTGGGGGGTGTCGGCTCCACCATCGGAGGCGTCGGTGACCGACTCGTTGCTCACGTGAACAGGGTAAAGGGCCGCCGCCGTCGACCCTTCGGCCACGGGCAGGTATCGGTTGCATTGCGGAGCGGTCAGAGCTTCATTCCAGGTCGGTTCCAGGCCTGGTGGCTCACTCCGCGCGCTGGATACAGTCGGCGCCTGACCCGGGGCACGTTCGCCCCGCACAGTCGGGAAGGACTCGGGAGGACTGGGCGATGAACGCAAATGCCCGCCGCTGGCGGATTCTGGTAGGTGGCGTGGCCGCGGGCACGGCCGGCGTGCTCGGCTTTGCGGGCAACACCGCCTCGGCCGACCCTGTATTTCCGCTGCCACCGCAGCCGGCACCCGCGACCGTGACGCAGACGGTCGTCGTACCCGGTGCCGCCGCGGCAGCGCAGTCCGCCGGGCAGGTCGGCGTCGCCCCGGCCCTGCCCGCCGCGCAGGCCGCGACGGTCCCTGGATTGGTGCCCGTCGCCACGGCGGCGCCGGAAACCCTGCTGCCTGCCACCTCGCTGACCTTCGATGAGTTCTTCACGGAGAAGGGCGTCAAACTGGAGCCGCAGTCCGCCCGCGACTTCAAGGCGCTCAACATCGTGCTGCCCGTCCCGCGCGGTTGGTCTCAGGTGCCCGACCCGAATGTTCCCGACGCGTTCGCGGTGCTCGCCGACCGGGTCGGCGGCGACGGCATCTACACCTCAAACGCCGCACTCGTCGTCTACAAACTGGTCGGCGGCGACTTCGACCCCAAGGACGCCATCACCCACGGCTACATCGATGCCCAACGGCTCACGGCGTGGCGCACCACCAATGCGTCGCTGGCCGACTTCGGCGGCATGCCGTCGGCCCTGATCGAGGGCGCCTACCGGGACAACAACATGACGCTCAACACCTCGCGCCGGCACACCATCGCGACCGCCGGCCCGGACAGGTACCTGGTGTCGCTGTCGGTTACCACCACCTTCCAGGAGGCTGTCGCTGCCGCCGACGCCACCGACGCCATCACCAAAGGGTTCAGGATCAGCGCCGTCGGCGCCACTCCCGCTGCGCCGACCCCGAGCCCGCAAGTGCCGGGGTTGACCCCGCTTCCCGGCGCGGCACCCATGTCGGCCGGATAGCGCGACCGCAGGGACCCGCCCTGCCCGGCGACCCACGGCCGCGCCTCGTAAGGTGGGCCGCATGTTCTTCGCGGCAGTGGGTTGTCTGTGCGTCGCCGCGGCTACCGCCACTCTCGGCGGCTGGACGCTGACCCGGCCCCGCTCCGCCGACGTAGTTCGGCAGGTTCTGCGCGCCGTCGCTCCCACGCAGCTGGCCGCCGCGGCGATGTTGGCGGTCGCAGGCGTGGTGGCGTTGTCGTCACAACCCGAAACCGGCGTGCTGGTGGTGATCGTGTGCGTTGTCGGCGCGATCGCTACGGTCGCGGCGGGCTGCTGGCAGAGCGCCAAGTTCGTAGCGGCCAGGGCGGGGGCACCATCGGCCTGCGCAGGGGCGTCGGCGGGTTGTGGGAGCGGCGCCTGCGCGACGTGCAGCCTGTCCGGTAACTGACTGCCTGATCACGTTGCCGCTGATGATCTTTCACCAGCGCAGGACGCAGAAGCTAGTTCCGGCTGATGTCGACCGGGTGCGTCGCCAACAGCGACAGCGGCAGCGGCTGACGGCGCAGCACCCGCCCCCACAGATCCACCCGGGCCTCGACAAGTACGTCGGATGGCAACGCCGACAACACGATCCAGTCCTCGCGCTCGATCTCGCCCTCCAGCTGGCCGATCGTCCAGCCCGAGTATCCGGCGAAGATGCGCACCCCTTCCACCATCGGCGCGATGGTCTCGGGTTCGGCGTCGAGATCCACCATCACCATCCGGCCCTGCACATGCCGGATGCCCTGCACCCCGTTCGGGTCGGTGCCGACGCGCAGGGTCGCCAGGCACAGGGCGGCGTCGCGCTTCACCGGACCGCCGATGAACATCGTCTTGGGCTTGGTGGCCAGCTTTGCCCACTGCGGCAACACGTTGTACACAGCGGTTTCGCTCGGCCGGTTCAACACCACCCCGAGCGTCCCGCCGTCGTTGTGCTCGACGACGTAGATGACGCTGCGCCGGAAGGTCGGCTCGAGCAGATCGGTGTTGGCCAGCAGCAGGGTTCCGGCCCGCACCCGGTGCGCCGTAGGTGCGACGTAATCCTCCGGATCCTCTGACTGCGCCACTCCACCATCATGGCACCAGCGAACGATCAAGGTGGCGAACAAGCGCGGCCCGCCGGGATATTTGTACTGTGAATTCCTGTGGTTGACGCACACGCACCGGTGGCCCTTTGGCGGTCGGTGCGCAGCCTGCCCGAATTCTGGCGACTGCTCGAACTGCGGGCGGTGAGCCAGTTCGGGGACGGCCTCTTCCAGGCCGGTCTGGCGGGCGGGCTGCTGTTCAGCACTGACCGCGCCGCAGGCCCGTGGGAGCTCGCCGCGTCGTTCGCTGTGGCGTACCTGCCGTACTCGGTGCTCGGACCGTTCGCCGGTGCGCTGCTGGACCGTTGGGACAGGCGGCTGGTGCTGATCGGTGCGAACGTCGGGCGGCTGGTGCTGGTGCTCGGCATCGCCGCGCTACTCGCTGCGGGCGCGGATGACCTGGCGATCCTGTTCGGCGCGTTGATCGCCAACGGTTTCACCCGCTTCGTCTCGTCGGGCCTTTCGGCCGCGCTGCCGGACGTGGTGCCCCGCGACCAGGTGGTGACGATGAACTCGGTGGCGACGGCCACCGGCGGGGTGGCGGCGTTCCTCGGCGCCGCCTTCATGCTGGTGCCCCGATGGATCTTCGGCGCCGGTGACACCGGCGCCGCCGCAATCATTTTCATCGTCGTGCTGCCGGTATCGATCGCGCTGCTGTTGTCGGTGCGGTTCCCGCCGCATGTGCTCGGGCCGCACGAGAGCGCGCGGGCCATCCACGGCTCGGTGGCCTACGCGGTCGCCACCGGATGGCTGCACGGCGCCCGCACGGTGCTGGCCGTGCCGACCGTCGCGGGCACCCTCTCCGGGTTGGCGGCGCATCGGATGGTGTTCGGCATCAACACGCTCCTCGTGTATGTCATGGTGCGGCACAGCGACACCCAGAACGTCGCGGGCCTGGGAACCGCGGTGCTGTTCTTCGGCGCCACCGGCATCGGGTCATTCCTGGCGACCGTGATCACCCCGGGCGCCGTCGGCAGGTGGGGCCGCTACCGCACGGCCAACGTGGCGCTGCTCCTCGCGGCGCTCATCCAGCTTTGCGTCGCCGGCCTGCAGCTGCCGGTCATCGTGCTGTGCGGGTTTCTGCTCGGCGCGGCCGGTCAGGTGGTCAAGCTGTGCGCCGACACCGCCATGCAGATCGACGTCGACGACGCACTGCGCGGCCACCTGTTCGCCGTGCAGGATGCGCTGTTCTGGATATCGTTCATCGTCGCCCTCACGGCCGCGGCGGCGATCATCCCCGCCGACGGCCGATCGCCGGGTCTCGTCCTGGCCGGGTCGGCGGTCTATCTCGTCGGGCTGGCGGTGCACGCCAGCGTCGTCCGCCGTGCCCAAGCCCAGAGCTAAGGTTGCCGGCATGGCGACAGCGGGCCCGATCGTGGCCGACCTACGCGCCGAAAGCGACGAACTCGACGCGCTGGTCGCCGAGCTGCCCGCGGCGCGGTGGGCGGAGCCTACGCCGGCACCGGGCTGGACCATTGCACACCAGATCGCCCATCTGCTCTGGACCGACCGTGTCGCGCTGCTGTCGGTCAACGACGAGGCCGGCTTCACCGAAGTGCTCGGGGCCGCGGCCGCCGACCCGAGCGGATTCGTCGACCGGGGCGCCGAGGACATCGCCGCCGCCGCGCCCGCTGAGCTGCTGGCCGACTGGCGGCGCACCCGGGGGCAACTGCACGACGCGCTGCTGACCGTGCCCGAAGGGCGCAAGCTGCCATGGTTCGGGCCGCCGATGAGTGCGGCGTCAATGGCCACCGCCCGCTTGATGGAGACCTGGGCGCACGGCCTCGACGTGGCCGATGCCCTTGGCGTGAAACGGCCCGCGACCGCGCGGTTGCGCTCCATCGCCCACATCGGTGTCAGGACCCGCGACTTCGCCTTCGCGATCAACGGCCTAGCCGCGCCTGCGGATCCGTTCCGGGTGGAGCTGTGTGCGCCCGACGGCTCGACCTGGACGTGGGGTCCGGAGGGTGCCGCACAACGCGTCTCGGGTTCGGCGGAGGACTTCTGCATGCTGGTCACGCAGCGCCGGCCGCGGGCGGCTTTGAATGTCACGGCCGACGGCGCCGACGCAGAGCAGTGGTTGGGTGTCGCGCAGGCGTTCGCCGGACCACCGGGACCCGGGCGGTGAGACCGGGCCCCGGCGTCGCGACCGCGCACTCAGGCGTAGAGCGCTTCCCACGTCTTCGGGCCGACGATGCCGTCGACCTGTCAGCGGGACGTTGTCGCAATCGGTGAGGATGCCCTGGACGTTCTTGACCGCGGTTTCGGTCAGCTTGCCGAAGTCGCCGTCGATCGGCCCGGGGTCGTAGTCCGGCCAAGCCCAGCTCTTGAGGATCTCCTGAACCAGGAAAACCGGGTTTCCCTTCGACCCCTTCTTGATCAGCGGCGGGGTCAGCCGGGACCACGTCTGCGGCCCGACTATGCCGTCGACAGTCAACGGGAATGAGAAGGCGAAGAATTCGCCGACGCTGCGGTCCAGCTGGTACCGGATGACCCGGTTGCGGGTGATCGGACCGAAGACGCCGTCGACCTCGCTGAGGTCAACCAGATAGCGGCGGCAATACAGCGCCTGTTGCGCCTTCTTGACCGCCTCGCCCGTCGAACCGATTTTGATGATTGGATCGGCCATCATCGTGCTCCTTTCCTGAAAGGTTTGTTGAGCACGACGAACGGTGCCGATTCCGCGGTGAGAAATCCCGAGTACCCGGTTACCTGTCTTCGGTGCGTGGGCTGCGTCACAAGCCGAGTACTCCGTTTGCCGGCAGGGCAGCCGAAAACGCCTCCGCTGCAACAGAACTACAGGTCGTTTGCGGCGTCGGCCTTGCCGTCGTTGTTGCTGTCGGTCAACTTGATGTCCCAGCGCCCGTCACCGTCGGTGTCGACGAAGCCGACGCCGCCGCCAAGCGCGCGGTCCGCCAGCCCGTTGCCGTCGACGTCGAGCAGCCGGTCGTCGGCCTGCCCGTCACCGTCCAGGTCGACCTTCGGCCCACCCACCTGCTCGACGCCGTCGAGGCCGAACCACCGCACCTGGCCGCCGCGGTCCACGCTGACCGCCCAGGTACCCGACCCGTCGTCGGTGAAGTAACTCTGGCCATCCAGCACCGCGTGGTCGGCGACTCCGTCGCCGTCGAGATCGGCCAGCGCGTCGTCGACACTGCCGTCGCCATCGACATCCAGACCGACCGCGTCGAGCCGGCCGTCGCCGTCGACATCGGTGTCCAGCGGTGCGGTCCACATCGTCGCCGAACCGTCCCCGTCAGAAAGGCAATAGTCCACACACATCCGACGGCGAACTAGCCTCTGGCGTTCCACCACTTCAGCAGTTCGGCCGCGGCCTCGTCGTGGCTGAGCGGCCCACGGTCCAGCCGCAGTTCCTTGAGATAGCGCCACGCCTCGCCGACCTCCGGCCCGGCCGGAATGCCGAGAATCTCCATGATCTCGTTGCCGTCCAGGTCCGGCCGCACCCGCTGGAGGTCCTCCTTTGCGGCCAGCTCGGCGATCCGTGCCTCCAGATCGTCATAGTTGGCCTGCAGCCGCGCCGCGCGGCGCTTGTTGCGGGTGGTGCAGTCGGCACGCACCAGCTTGTGCAATCGAGGCAACAGCGGGCCCGCATCGGTGACATAGCGACGCACCGCCGAGTCGGTCCACTTGCCAGCCCCACTGGCATCCGCGTAGCCGTGGAACCGCAGATGCAGGTACACCAGCTGCGACACGTCGTCGACCATCTGCTTGGAGTACTTCAGCGCCCGCATCCGCTTGCGGGTCATCTTGGCGCCCGACCACCTCGTGGTGGTGAAAGCTCACCCCGCCGTCCGCCTCGTGCCGTCGCGTGGCGGGCTTGCCGATGTCATGCAACAGCGCCGCCCAGCGCAGCACCAGATCGGGCCGCCCTCATCCTCCAAGCCCATCGCCTGGCGCAGCACGGTCAGCGAATGCTGGTAGACGTCCTTGTGCTGATGGTGTTCGTCGATCGCCATCCTCATGGCGCCGACCTCGGGCAGCACCACATCGCCGAGGCCGCTTTCCACCATCAGGTTGACGCCCGCCACCGGATCCGAACCGAGGATCAGCTTGTCGAGCTCGGCAGCGACGCGTTCTGCGGTGATGCGCTCGAGCTGACCCGCCATCGCCGCCATCGCCTCGCGCACCCGCGGCGCGACGGCGAAGCCGAGCTGCGAAACGAACCGGGCGGCCCGCAGCATCCGCAACGGGTCGTCGCCGAACGACACCTCCGGTGCGGCGGGTGTATCGAGCACGCGGGTGTGCAGCGCGGCCAAACCGCCTAAGGGGTCAAGGAATTCGCCCGGGCCGTCGCGCGTGATCCGCACCGCCATCGCGTTGACGGTGAAGTCCCTGCGCATCAGGTCGTCGTCGAGGCGGTCCCCGAACCGCACCTCGGGATTGCGCGACACCTGGTCATAGGTGTCGGCGCGGAACGTGGTGATCTCCATGCGCTGATCACCCTTGCCCACCCCGACGGTGCCGTATTGGATGCCGGTGTCCCACAGCGCGTCGGCCCACGGCCGCAGCATGCGCTGAATCTGCTCGGGCCGAGCGTCAGTGGTGAAGTCGAGATCGGTGCCGAGCCGGCCCAGCAACGCATCGCGCACACTGCCGCCCACCAGATACAGCTCGTGGCCCGCATCAGCGAACAGCGCGCCCAGCTCGCCCAGCACGTCGGCGTGCCGGTTCAACGCCACCTGGGCAGCGGCGAGCAGTTCTGCGTTGTCGGACACGTTCAATGAGCGTAGAGGTAACGGTCCTGCACCGAGCGGCGAGTGGGGCGGGAGCGAAAACGCGTGGCAGCTACTATCGCTTGGGTGTCGGACGGCGAACAGGCCAAACCACGACGGCGCCGCGGGCGTCGTCGCGGCCGACGCGCGGCCGGTCCGCCCGAGACTGCCACCGCGCAACACAACAACAGTTCGGTCTTGCCGGGCAAGACCGAGGCACCCCTCCCCGGCGGTCAACCCAAGCCGCACAAACCCCGCTCACAGCGGCGCGGTCCCGAGCGGTTGCGCACCGTGCACGAGACATCGGCGGGCGGCTTGGTCATCGACGGTATCGACGGTCCAAAGGAGACCCAGGTCGCGGCCCTGATCGGGCGGATCGACCGGCGAGGCCGGATGTTGTGGTCGCTGCCCAAGGGCCACATAGAGCTCGGTGAGACCGCCGAGCAGACCGCGATTCGTGAGGTCGCCGAGGAGACCGGCATCCAGGGCAGTGTGCTGGCCGCGCTCGGCAGCATCGACTACTGGTTCGTCACCGAGGGCCGTCGGGTGCACAAGACGGTGCACCACTATTTGATGCGGTTCCTCGGCGGCGAGCTTTCCGACGAGGACGTCGAGGTCAGCGAGGTGGCCTGGGTGCCGCTCAAGGAGCTGCCATCGCGGCTGGCCTACGCCGACGAGCGCAAGCTCGCCGAGGTCGCGGGCGACCTGATCGACAAGCTGCACAACGACGGGCCCGCCGCGTTGCCGCCGCTGCCCCAGACCTCGCCGCGCCGGCGCGCCCAGACGCACTCGCACACCCGCAACCGACGTCCCGACGAAGCAGGCCCACTCCCAGCCGGGCCGGCGGACGAACGGCTGCGGACAAGGGCCGTGATCGGCTACCGAGGTGCCGTGGAGGTGCTGCCTCGACTGGTCGCCGTGCTGGCACTGCTGATCCTCATCGCCGCCCCCGCCGTGGTGCCACCCGCGGCCGCAGGCGAGCCGGGTTCCGTGCCGTTCCTGCAGGTGCGCATCGACCGGGTGACCCCCGAGGTGGTGACCACCACCAGCGAGCCCGTCGTCAGCGTCACAGGAACCGTGCTGAACGTCGGAGACCGTCCCGTCCGCGATGTGATGGTCCGCCTCGAGCACGCCGCGGCCGTCACTTCCTCGGCCGGCCTGCGCACGAACCTTGGCGGCGAGAACGACCAATTCGAACCCGTCGCCGACTTCATCACCGTGTCCGCGGAATTGCGGCGCGGCCAGAATGTTCCGTTCGCGCTGACGGTCCCGTTGCGCTCGGCGGATGCGCCCTCGCTCGGTGTCCAGCAGCCCGGAGTGTATCCGCTACTGGTCAACGCCAACGGCACACCCGACTACGGCGCCCCTGCCCGCCTCGACGACGGCCGCTTCCTGCTGCCGGTGATCGGGGTGCCACCGGAGCGTGCCGCGGACTCGTCGGCCGATGCGCTGGCCGATGTCGTTCCGCCGGACACGTCGAAACCGGTTGGCCTCACCGTGATGTGGCCGCTCGGCGATCGGCCCCGGCTGGCGCCGGGTGCCCCCGGCGGGACAACGCCGGTGCGGCTGATCGACGACGAGCTCGCCGGTTCGCTGGCCGCGGGCGGGCGGCTGGACGCCCTGTTGTCGGCGGTCGATTTCGCGACCAGCCAGCCCGTCGACCCCGGCGGTCAGGTGCGCAGCGCGCTGTGTCTGGCCGTCGATCCCGATCTGTTGGTCACCGTGAACGCGATGACGCGCGGTTACGTCGTCAACGACGGACCCGACATCGGCCCGGCCACGCCGACGCGTCCCGGCGCCGGCCAGGACGCCGCGGTGAACTGGCTGAATCGACTCAAGGGGGTGGCCCAGCGGACGTGCGTCGCGCCGGCGAACTACGCGCAGGCCGACCTCGACGCCCTGCAACGGGTGGGCGACCCGGTGCTGAGCTCCATCGCCACCAACGGCGCAGGCGACATCGTCGACCAGATCCTCGGCATCACGTCGACCCGGGGCGCCACGCTGGTGGGCGACGGGCCGTTGACCGGTCCGGCGATCCGATTGCTCTCGGCGCAGGGGCCCACGGTCGCGCTCGCGGCGGCCGATTTCGCTGCCGAGAGCTCGGAGACCGGAGAGCCGGCGACGGCCGACGTCACCCCGCTTCGCTACACGCCCGAAGTCGTCACCGCCCCGTTCGACCCCACCGTCGGCGCCGCCCTAGCCGGTGTCGGAACCGAGCCATGGTCCCCGTCGTATCTGGACCCCGCGCTCGACGTTCCGGTCCAACACGATTCGGCGGTGGCGCGCCGCCAGGACGCGTTGGGCTCGCTGCTCTGGCGCAGTCTTGCGCCGGAGACCGAGCCACGCAGTCAGATCCTGATGCCGCCGATGGATTGGAGTCTGCAGGCCGACGACGCGGCGACGATCCTGACCGCGGTGGCCACCACGATCCGGGCGGGGCTCGCCGCGCCACGGCCGCTCGCCGCGGTGATCGCCGAGAGTCAGGCGTTGCCGCAGCAGGACACCCGGCCGCTGCCCGACGCTGCCCCTGGCAATCCGCGGGCCCGCTTCGACGATTCCGTGACATCGGGCATCGCGGGCACCACCGACAGGCTGTGGGGCTTGACCGCGGCGCTGACAACCGACGGGCGCACGGGGCTGACCGGCACGCAGTACACCGCGCCGTTGCGCGAGGACATGCTGCGCGCGCTGAGTCAGTCCGTGCCACCGGACGCCCGCAACGGGCTGGCCCAGCAGCGGTTGGCCGCGACCAGCACCACGGTGAACGACTTTTTCAACGCGGTCACGATCGTCAACCCCGGCGGCTCCTACACCCTTGCCACCGAACGCAGCCCCCTGCCGCTGGCGCTGCGAAACGACCTGCCGGTGCCCATCCGGGTGCGGCTGCATGTCGACGCGCCTCCGGGCATGACGGTGACCGACCTTGGCGAGATCGAACTACCGCCGGGCTACCTGCCGCTGCAGGTGCCGGTCGAAGTGCACTTCACCCAGCGCGTGGCCGTCGACGTCGCCCTGCGCACCGCTGACGGATTGCCGCTCGGCGAGCCCGTGCGGCTGTCGGTGCACTCCAACGCCTACGGCAAGGTGCTGTTCTTCATCACGCTGTCGGTGGGCGCGGTACTCGTCGCGCTCGCCGGTCGACGGTTGTGGCACCGGTTCCGCGGCCAGCCCGATCCCGCCGACCTGGATCGCCCCGATCCGCTCGACGTGGCGCTCAGCCACACCGACGAACCCGATCTCACACCCTTTCACTCGGGCGAAGAGCGGCAGAAATGAGTACCGCCGGCCGGCACGCAGGGCCGGCGCAGCCACCGTTCAACCGTGGCGGTGGCCCGGTGGGTCGACCGTCCATGCCCCCGGGACCGGTTCCGCCGGGGCCCGGCCTGCGGGGCTATCCGCCGCCACCCCCCCGGCGGGTGCCGCCGCCCCCTCCTCGGCAGCGCATCCCGCGGGGACCGGCACCACGGCGGCGCGCCGGTCGGCCCGAGCTGACCGATGCCGCGGTGGTGTCGCGATCGTGGGGTATGGCGGTGGCCACGCTGGTCAGCCGGAT
Organism: uncultured Actinomycetota bacterium; assembly: GCA_963743225.1. Classification (GTDB taxonomy): domain Bacteria; phylum Actinomycetota; class Actinomycetes; order Mycobacteriales; family Mycobacteriaceae; genus Mycobacterium. The sequence goes on from CAVUPN010000037.1 coordinate 37,194, forward strand.
AACAGGGTTCATCCGGATCGTGCTGCTGGCCGCGATTCTGGGGGCGGCGCTGTCCAGTGCCTTCACGGTGGCCAACCAGCTGCCCAACCTCGTCGCGGCGCTGGTGCTGGAAGCGACGTTCACCGCGATCTTCGTGCCGGTGCTCGCCCGCGCCGAACGCGACGACCCCGACGGCGGCACGGCGTTCGTCCGCCGTCTGGTCACCCTGGCCACCGCCCTGCTGTTGGTGGCGACGGTGCTGTCGGTGACGGCCGCGCCCCTGCTGGTCCGGCTGATGCTGGGCAGCGATCCGCAGGTCAACCGCAGCCTCACCATCGCGTTCGCCTATCTGCTGCTGCCTCAGGTGATCTTCTACGGCCTGTCGTCGGTGTTCATGGCAATCCTGAACACCCGCAACGTGTTCGGGCCGCCTGCCTGGGCTCCGGTGATCAACAACGTCGTTGCGATCGTCACCCTGGGTGTGTATCTCCTTGTTCCGGGCGAGCTTTCGGTGAATCCCGTCGAGATGGGCAACGCCAAGCTGCTGGTGCTCGGGATCGGCACGACCCTGGGCGTGTTCGCGCAGACGGCTGTACTGCTCATCGCGATGCGGAAGGAGCGGATCAGTCTGCGTCCGCTGTGGGGTCTCGATGACCGGCTCCGGCGGTTCGGCGGGATGGCCGCGGCAATGGTGCTCTACGTGTTGATCAGCCAGGTCGGGCTGATCGTCGGAAACCAAATTGCCAGCACTGCAGCGGCTTCCGGACCTGCGATCTACAACTACACGTGGCTGGTGCTGATGCTGCCGTTCGGCATGATCGGCGTGACGGTGCTGACGGTCGTGATGCCGCGACTGAGTCGCAACGCCGCTGCCGACGACACGCCGGCGGTGTTGGCCGACCTCTCGTTGGCAACCCGGCTCACCATGGTGACGCTGATTCCGACGGTGGCGTTCATGACCGTCGGAGGCCCGGCTATCGGCAGCGCGCTGTTCGCCTACGGGAACTTCGGTGAGGTCGACGCCGGATATCTGGGCATGGCCATCACCCTCTCCGCGTTCACGCTGCTGCCGTATGCACTTGTGCTGCTGCAGCTTCGGGTGTTCTACGCCCGCGAACAACCCTGGACACCGATCGTGGTGATCGTCGTCATCACGACGGTGAAGATCGCCGCCTCGCTGGCCGCGCCCCACCTCACCGACGACCCCGAGCTCGTCGCCGGGTATCTCGGTCTCGCCAACGGAATCGGTTTCCTCGCCGGCGCCATCGTCGGCTATATCCTGCTGCGTGCCAACCTGAATCCACCGGGCGGTCGTCTCGTCAGCCTGGCAGTGGTGCGCACCGTTCTGGTCACCACCGCCGCGTCGCTGCTCGCCGGGATGCTCGCCCACGTCGTCGACCAGCTGTTGGGTCTCGAGTCGCTCACCGAGCACGGCGGCGGCGCCGGGTCGATGCTGCGGCTGCTGGTGCTCGGCCTGATCATGCTGCCGATCATCGGCGCGGTCATGCTGGCCGCGAGGGTGCCCGAGGCACACGCCGTGCTGGCTGCCGTTCAACGCCGCCTCGGCAAGGCTCCGAAAGTAGCCGGGCGACCAGCCGCGCCTTCAGTCCAACCCCGCCCAGGGGTACCTCTCACGTACTCTGATCAGAGGAATTCGCTCGCGTCGCGTGGTCGTCACGGCCCGGCGGCGCCATGGCGCGGGCCTCCGGCGCCGGTTGCCGGAGCCGGGATGCGGAAAGGACCAGCGGTGACCGACGAATCCGCAGGTGACTCCGCACCCAGGCCTGACAACGGCGCGACGGCCAGGCCGTCTCGGCCCGCCGCGGACGAATTCCAGCCTGATGTCCCCACCGATGGCCCTGGCGGCACGGGGGTCACGGCCGGTGGTGAAGCCGAACAGGTTGATCCAGGCACGATGCCCGTCAGCACCGTTTCGCCACCTTCCTCGGGGAGGCCGCCGGCCGACTACGGCGGCGACCCCACCCGCGAAGGACTGCCCTTCGACGTGCCGCGCGAACCGCCGATCGAGGTGGCAACGTCGGACGAGGGCGTCCACCTCATCCCCGGCGCCACCATCGGCGGCGGCCGCTACCGGCTGCTGGTATTCCACGGTGGGCCGCCTAACCTGCAGTTCTGGCAGGCACTGGACACCGCGCTGGATCGCCAGGTCGCTCTGACGTTCGTCGACCCCGATGCGGCGCTCAGCGACGAGGAACTGCAGGCGATCCTGGACCGGACGCTGCGGCTGAGCCGGATCGAGAGCCCCGGCGTGGCCCGCATTCTCGACGTCGCGAACACCGGATCCGGCGGGCTGATCGTCAGCGAGTGGATCCGCGGCGGTTCCCTCCAGGAAGTGGCCGAGACATCGCCGTCACCGATCGGGGGTGCCCGCGCGATGCAAACGCTGGCCGCCGCCGCCGAGCAGGCGCACCGGGCGGGGGTTTCGCTGTCGATCGATCATCCCAGCAGGGTCCGGGTCAGCATCGAGGGCGACGTGGCGTTGGCGTTCCCCGCGACAATGCCCGACGCCAACCCCGAAGACGACATCCGGGGAATCGGGGCCGCGCTCTATGCGCTGCTGACCAACCGTTGGCCGCTACCGGAGTCCGGGGTACGCAGCGGGCTGGAGCCGGCCGAGGTGGACGCCGTTGGCGAGCCCGTCGAACCCCGTGTGATCGACCGAGACATCCCGTTCCAGATCTCGGCCGCGGCCGCACGCTCGGTGCAGGTGGGCGGCGGCATCCGCAGCGCCCCCACGCTGCTCAATCTGCTGCAACAGGCGACCGCCGTCGCCGACCGCACCGAGCTGATCTCCCCCGTCGGCGAACCCGCGGCGCCACCACGACCGACCAGGGTCCGCGGCGGGGCGTCCGTCGATCCCGAGGCGGCGGCCCGCAGGCGCAAGGGCCTGATTGTCGGACTGAGCGTCGGTGGCGCGATCATCGTCGTCGCCCTGATCGTGCTGGCAACGGTGCTGAGCAGCATCTTCGGCGACGTCGGCGGGTTCTCCAAGGACGAACTCGGCCTCAACGCGCCCAACACATCGGCCGAAGGCGGCGGTGGCGGTGGCGGCGGCTCTACCATCAAACCCGTTAAGGCAACGGTGTTTTCACCGGAGGGCGAGGCCGATGCGCCCGACCAGGCCGGGCTGGCGATCGACGGCAGTTCGTCAACCGTGTGGCCCATCGACACCTACACGGACCCCGAGCCCTTCCCGAACTTCAAGAACGGCGTCGGGCTGATGCTCCAATTGCCGCAACCCAGCACGCTGGGCGAGGTGACGATCAACCTGAACAGCACCGGCACCGCGGTGGAGATTCGCTCATCGGAAACGCCGACGCCATCGTCGCTGGACGACACCACGGAGCTCACGCCGGCCACCCCTCTCAAGCCCGGTTCGAACACCATCAAGGTGGACAATGCGTCGCCAACGTCCAACGTGCTGGTGTGGGTCTCCACACTGGGGACGGTCAACGGCGAGAACCGCTCCGACATCGCCGAGGTCACGCTCAAAGCCGCCTCCTGACGGCTATCCCAAGGGCGCGGGTGCCGAAGGCCCAAGTCAGCGGGTATCGCGAAAACTAGTGCACGAGCGGGTGTCCTGGCGTGCTTAGGGTTCGCGTGTGGGGAGCTTCGGGGGGATTTCGGACATCACCGACGGTGAGTTGCTGGCCGCGCACGTCGCCGGCGACCGCTATGCCTTCGAGGAACTGTTCTATCGCCATCATCGCCAGCTCTACCGGTTGGCGATGATGACCAGTCGCAACCCGGACGACGCCGCCGACGCTCTGCAGGACGCGCTGCTGTACGCGCACCGGGGCGCGGCCTCGTTCCGCCGTGACGCCGCGGTGAGCAGCTGGCTGTATCGCATCGTGGTGAATGCCTGCCTGGACCGGATGCGCCGCAACAAGACGCATGCGACAACAGAGCTGAAGGACGACCACCTGCCCCGTCGGCGATCACACCCCGCGGGTGGACACCGCGATCATGGTGGAACGCGCGCTCATGCGGCTTCCCGTCGAACAACGTGCCGCGGTGGTCGCGGTCGACATGCAGGGCTACTCGGTCGCCGAAACCGCGCGGATACTTGGCATCGCCGAAGGCACCGTGAAGAGCCGCTGTTCGAGGGGCCGCGCCAGACTCGCCGAGGCGCTCGGGTGTTTCGACACCCGCGCCGGCGCCCGGCGGTGAGCCGTCCTCAAGTCTTACGCTGGAACCCGATGGAGAGCGGCAGCGGGACACACGCCATCACCGCGGGACGATGCCCCGGACCTTCCCCGCAGGACCGACCGCCGACAAAATCACGGTGTCGGTGCCCAGGTCGCCCGACGACACACCCAAAGGCGTGGTCACACGTCCGTAATCCGGCCCACCGTCCGGGCGGGAACACCCCGGCTTACCCTGGTGTTTGTATCCGTGCAGGCAGAAAGGCTCGCATGACTACTCAATCTCCCTTGACCGAGGACGTTACGGTCCATGACGTGATCGTCATCGGTTCCGGGCCGGCTGGCTATACCGCGGCAATCTATGCCGCGCGCGCCCAGCTGACGCCGCTGGTCTTCGAGGGCACTCAATTCGGCGGCGCGCTGATGACCACGACCGAGGTGGAGAACTACCCCGGTTTCCGCGAGGGCATCACCGGGCCGGAACTGATGGACGAGATGCGCGAACAGGCCCTGCGGTTCGGTGCGGACCTGCGGATGGAAGACGTCGAGGCGGTGTCGCTGGACGGGCCGGTCAAGACAGTCACCGTCGGAGACGAGGTGTACCGCGCCCGTGCCGTCATCCTGGCGATGGGTGCCGCCGCCCGCCACCTGGGCGTTCCCGGCGAGGACAAGCTGCTCGGCATGGGCGTGAGCACCTGCGCCACCTGCGACGGGTTCTTCTTCCGCGACCAGGACATCGCCGTTGTCGGCGGTGGTGACTCCGCGATGGAGGAAGCCACCTTCCTGACCCGTTTCGCCCGCAGTGTCACCGTCATCCACCGCCGCGACGAGTTCCGGGCGTCGAGGATCATGCTCGAGCGGGCCAAGGACAACGACAAGATCACGTTCGTGACCAACACGCAGGTAACCGCCGTCGAGGGCGACACCCGGGTGACCGGCATGCGACTGCGCAACAGCGTCACCGGCGAGGAGTCCACGCTGGCCGTCACGGGTGTATTCGTCGCGATCGGGCATGACCCGCGGTCAGAACTCGTCCGCGGCCAGGTGGACCTTGATCCGGACGGTTACGTGCTGGTCCGTGGTAACACCACCAGCACGTCGGTGGATGGCGTCTTCGCGTCAGGCGACCTGGTCGACCGCACCTATCGGCAGGCCATCACGGCGGCTGGCACCGGCTGTTCGGCATCGATCGACGCCGAACGTTGGCTTGCCGAAACCGCCTCTGCCACAACCGAAACCACTGACGACACCGACTTGATTGGAGCACAAGCATGACCGGAACCGAGAACACCAGCTTGACCGTGGCCGTCACCGACGATTCGTTCTCCGACGATGTTTTGTCGAGCAGTACGCCCGTCCTGGTCGACTTCTGGGCGACGTGGTGCGGTCCGTGCAAGATGGTCGCTCCGGTACTGGAGGAGATCGCCGGCGAGAAGGCGGGAGCGCTGACCGTCGCCAAGCTCGACGTCGACGAAAACCCCGCAACGGCACGCGATTTTCAGGTCGTGTCGATCCCGACGATGATCCTGTTCAAGGACGGTCAACCGGTGAAGCGGATCGTCGGCGCCAAGGGCAAGGCGGCGCTGCTGCGCGAACTCGCCGACGTCGTCTGACATCCTGGTTACCCCAGCGACAACCCGCCTGGCGTTTTCTCGAATCGGGCCTGCTTCTGAGATAATTCTGCCTAGCCTGTCTTGCACTTGTCAGCGCTGCACCGCCGCTGAGTTCCGCGACCGAAAGGCCATCCATGTCGAGTCTGCGTCGCGGTGACCGCGGGGGTGCGGTCGTCGAGATTCGGGCGGCACTGGCGGCGCTCGGGCTCGTGGACAGGCCGGATGCGGACCTGACCACTGGCAAGCACGTAGCGCTGGACTTGTTTGATCTCGAACTCGACGAGGCGATCCGGGCATTTCAGCAGCACCGTGGCCTGCTCGTCGATGGGGTGGTCGGCGAAGCGACATATCGGGCGTTGAAAGAAGCCTCCTACCGGCTCGGGGCGCGCATCCTCAGCCACCAGTTCGGTGCGCCGATGTACGGAGACGACGTCGCCACCCTGCAGGCGCGGCTGCAAGACCTCGGCTTCTACACCGGCCTGGTGGACGGACACTTCGGTCTGCAAACGCACAACGGGCTGATGTCCTATCAGCGCGAGTACGGCCTGTCGCCGGACGGTATCTGCGGCCCAGAGACGTTGCGCTCCTTGTATTTTCTGGGTTCCCGGGTCACCGGCGGTTCGCCGCATGCCATCCGCGAGGAGGAGTTGGTCCGGCGGTCGGGTCCTCGATTGTCCGGCAAGCGCATCATCATCGATCCGGGTCGCGGCGGCGCCGACCACGGGCAGATCACGCACGGCGACACCGGGCCGATCAGCGAAGCGGACATGCTGTGGGACTTGGCAAGTCGGCTGGAAGGCCGCATGACGGCCATTGGCATGGAGACTTTCCTGTCCCGGCCGTCCAACCGCAGTCCGTCGGATTCCGAGCGCGCCGCGACGGCCAATACGGTGGGTGCCGACCTGATGATCAGCCTGCGCTGCGCGACCCAGACAAGCCCGTCGGCCAACGGCGTCGCATCGTTCTACTTCGGTAACTCGCACGGTTCGGTCTCGACCATCGGCCGCAATCTCGCCGACTTCATCCAGCGAGAAGTGGTGGCGCGCACGGGATTACGCGATTGCCGTACCCATGGGCGGACGTGGGATCTGCTGCGGCTGACCCGGATGCCGACGGTCCAGGTCGACGTCGGCTACATCACCAATCCGCGCGACCGGTCGATGCTGGTGTCCACCCAGACCCGTGACTCGATCGCCGAGGGCATCCTCGCTGCCGTCAAGCGGCTCTACCTGCTTGGTAAGAATGATCGCCCGACCGGCACCTTCACATTCGCCGAGCTGCTCGCGCACGAGCTGTCGGTGGACCAGGCCGGCCGCGTCAGCCCAAGCTAGCCGCTCAGCAGATGTTCGAGCCCGCGCCGACGGGTTGCTTCAGCGTCTCGGACTCCAGCAGCCGCTCCAGCGCCGCCTCCACACCGGCCTTCCAGCCCAGGCCGCTCTCCAGCTCTAGGCGCAGCCGCGGGAAGTAGCGGTGCTTCGCAATCTCGACGAACCCAACCTGTTCGAGGAATTCCGTGTCGAGCATGCACTGGTCGATCGAACAGTCACCGAGCACTTCGACGACGGGCCGCAGTTCGGCGGGCACCAGCCGCGGGTCGACGAGTTCCTTGGCCGCCTCGGTGCGACCGAACGCTTCAAGCGCCCGCACGCCGCGTCGAACCAGATCCGCAACGACGGCGACGATCAAGCTCTGCGCCAGCCCGTCATTGCCGTGACCGGCTTCCACCCCCAGCGAGGTGAGCATTACCGCGTCGGCACTGACCGGTCCGCTGGGAAAGAGCCGGGCTCGCGGTACGGCCCCGGGCGGTGCGTAGAACGTATAGCCCAGGCAGGGGCAGTCTCCCGACGAATCGTCGTCGGTCGCATCGGTGCGTCCGCCGACTGGGGCGCTGATGGCCATCTGGCCGCACGATCCCCATTCCAGCATCACCATCGACAGCCAGGCTTCCTTCTCGAACTCCGGATCGGTCAGGTGATCATCGCTTCCCAGGGTCGACGGATCCACCTCCCAGAACACGCACCTGCGCGCGTGCTTGGGCAGCTGCTCGAACGCTTCGAGCCGCAGGGGTGTGATTCGCGCTGACACTAAGCTCCCCGGGTTCTATGCGACGCCGATGTGCGTGACCGCCCTTCCAGAATAGGAGCATGCGGCCCGGAAGGCCCGATTTCGCCCTGTTCGCTCATCCGCCGCGACTCGCTTCGCCAAACATGTTGCACCGCATGGTGATTCCTCCGGGACACAGCGGCGCCCGGCGCCGTCGTGATCGATGTGTCACAGTGACGTAATTTCCACGTGTCCTTGGTCAGGCCTTCGCCGTGTTCATCACGTCGACTATGCGCTGCAAGTCCTCCACCGACCCGAACTCGACGACGATCTTGCCTTTTCGTTTGCCCAGACTGACCGTCACGCGGGTGTCGAACGCGGTCGACAGCCGTTCAGCAACGTCTTGCAGCCCGGGCATGTGGATGGGTTTGCGTCGAGGCGCGGGCGGGGTCGAGGAGTCGTCGCGGTTCGCCAGCGTCACCGCCTCTTCGGTCGCGCGCACCGAGAGGCCCTCGGCGACGATGCGGGCGGCGAGCTCCTCCTGGAGCTCCGGGCCGCCCTCCAGTGCGAGCAGGGCCCGCGCGTGTCCGGCCGAGAGGACGCCGGCGGCGACCCGGCGTTGTACGGCGATCGGCAGCCGCAGCAGACGGATCATGTTGGTGATCAGCGGACGCGACCGTCCGATTCGGGCCGCGAGTTCGTCGTGGGTGACCTCGAATTCTTCGAGCAGCTGCTGGTAGGCGGCCGCCTCTTCAAGTGGGTTCAGCTGAACGCGGTGGATGTTCTCCAACAACGCATCGCGCAGCATGCTGTCGTCGGCCGTCTCCCGCACGATCGCCGGGATCGTGGCAAGCCCCGCCGCCTGGGCGGCCCGCCATCGACGCTCCCCCATCACGAGCTGGTACCGGGCTCCCCCCGGAGCCGCCCGGCCGGCGACATCGGACCCGGGTTGTGCGCTCGGCACCGCGCGCACCACGATCGGCTGCATCAGCCCGAATTCGCGGATGGAATGGACCAGTTCGTCGAGCGCCTCGTCGTCGAACACTTGCCTCGGCTGGCGTGGATTTCGCTCGATGGCCGCGGGATCGATCTCCCGGTAAACCGCACCGACACCGCTCTGCTCTCGCGCTCCGCCGAGCACCACGTCGGCGGCCGCGTCACCCATTCGATGCCCCATCGATGCCGACTCGGTATCGGCCGGGCCGGTCGGTATCAGGGAGGCCAGGCCTCGGCCGAGGCCGCTCCTCTTGTTGCGTGGCGGCTTGGTCATCGGTGTTGTCCTCTCTGATCCACGCCTCGCTCGGCGAGTTCGCGGCTGGCATCCAGGTAGCTCATCGCGCCGCGCGAGCCCGGGTCGTAGTCAAGGATCGTCATGCCGTAGCCGGGTGCCTCGGACACCTTGACGCTGCGCGGAATCACCGTCCGCAGCACCTTGTCGCCGAAGTGTGTGCGGACGTCCTCCGCGACCTGATCCGCGAGCCTGGTCCGCCCGTCGTACATCGTCAGGATGATGGTCGACACGTTCAGTCGCGGGTTGAGGTGCGCCTTGACCATCTCGATGTTGCGCAGCAACTGGCCCACCCCCTCGAGCGCGTAGTACTCGCATTGGATGGGGATCAACACCTCCGGCGCCGCGACGAGCGCGTTGATGGTCAGTAGGCCCAACGATGGCGGGCAGTCGATGAAGACGTAGTCGAAATCGTGGTTGCGGAGGTCGGTGAGCGCCCTGCTCAGCCGCCCTTCGCGGGCGACCATGCTGACCAATTCGATCTCGGCGCCCGCCAGGTCGATGGTGGCCGGAACGCAGTACAGGCGCTCGTTGTGCGGGCTGCGTTGCAGCGCGTCGCGCAGTGGCATCTCGCCGATGAGAACCTCGTAGGACGACGCGGTCCCCGGGCGGTGCTCGATGCCGAGCGCGGTGCTGGCGTTGCCCTGCGGGTCGAGATCGATCACGAGGACCTTGAGCCCCTGAATTGCGAGCGCAGCTGCGAGGTTGACGGCGGTGGTCGTCTTGCCGACGCCGCCCTTCTGGTTGGCGATGGTGAATACCCGCTGATGGGTCGGCCTGGGCAGTCGGCCTCCGGCGTGCAGCACGCGCACGGCGCGCTCCGCTTCCGCTCCGATCGGGGTGTCGCTGATGATGTCCTCGGGCACCCACCCCTCCGGCCGGGACTTCGTCCATGTTTCACGTGAAACATCGGTGCTCTCGGCCGCGCCGACGGGCGGAGTAGCGTCGCCTTCTGACACCGGATTCATCCGCTTCTCCTGCCCGCTCGTGTCGTCCGGCGATGCACCGGTTGCGGTTCCCTGCGTCGCGCGGTGACCACGATTGCGGGCGGATTCAAGTAGTCCCCTCCACACGTCACTACCCTGGCATCCACAGCGCCCGCCGACTCCATCCCACGCCGGTGTTCGCGGAGTTCGTCCTCCCCGCGTTCACCCTTCATCGCCAACATCCGCCCCCCCGGGCGAAGCAGCGGCATGCTCCACTTCGTCAACTTGTCCAACGACGCCACTGCTCTGGACACAACCGCGTCCATCTCCCCCACTTGCTGCCGCACGGTCTGTTCTTCGGCTCGGCCACGGACCACGGTGATACCCACATCGAGGTCGTCGATGACCTCGCGCAGGAAATCGCTTCTCCGCAACAGCGGCTCGATCAGTGTCACCCGCAAGTCCGGCCGGGCCAACGCTAACGGTATCCCCGGAAGGCCGGCTCCACTACCGATGTCCGCGATCTGGTCGCCCGGATCGAGCAGCTCGCTCAGGGCGACGCTGTTGAGCAAGTGTCTGTCCCACAAGCGGGCGGCTTCGCGGGGTCCGATGAGGCCTCGTTCCACTCCGGCGCCGGCCAGTATTTGGGCGTAGCGGACGGCGCGTCCCAGACCGTCCCCGAAGAGCTTCGCAGCCGCCGGAGGGGGCATGGGCACGTCCCCATGTTTCACGTGAAACATCCTCCGGATCTCCGCCCGGCGAACCACGCGGCGATGAACTACATACTTGTAACTCTGTCAGTCGGTCAGGACGACTACGCGCCGGGACGGCTCGACGCCCTCGCTTTCGCTGCGCACGCCGTCGACCACCGCCACCGCATCGTGAACGATCTTGCGCTCGAACGGCGTCATCGGAGACAGCTCTTCGCGCTCCCCGCTCTCCAGCACCCGTCGCGCGACCTTGTCGCCGAGCGCGGCCAGTTCGTCGCGGCGGCGTCGACGCCAGCCCGCGATGTCCAGCATCAGCCGGCTGCGCTCGCCCGTCTTCTGGTGGACCGCCAACCGGGTCAGCTCCTGCAGTGCGTCGAGCACCTCGCCCTTGCGGCCGACGAGCTTGGTCAGATCGGTGCCGCCGTCGACACTGACGATCGCGCGGTCGCCCTCCACGTCGAGGTCGATATCGCCATCGAAGTCGAGCAGGTCCAGCAGTTCCTCGAGATAGTCACCGGCGATCTCGCCCTCGGCCACCAGGCGGTCTTCAAGGTCGTCGGTGGTGGTCGTCACCGATTCGTCGCCGTCTTGTGACGCATCCGATTCCGCGGGGGCGGCCTGCTCGTCTGGGAGCTCCTCCTCGCTGCGTTCGGTCGTTACGGGATCGTCGAAGTCAGTCATGTCTCGTCATCTCCTCATTCGCCGGTCGGTTCCGGTCAACGCTTTCGCTTCTTCGGGCGCGCGCCCGGCCGCGGTGTCGCCCCGGGCCGCGGCGTGCGGTTGGTCGCACTGCTCGGGTTCGGCTTGCTCGCGTTCGGCTTTCCGCCTGAGCCGTCGCTACCCGCGTTCCCATCGGACGTCAGCTCGCTGCCGGTGCTCTCGGTCACCTCATGGGCATCTGGCTGCGGTCCGTCGGTTGCCGTTGCCCCACCCTTACGCGCGCGTTTCGGCTTGGCGCCCGGCGGCGGAGCGTTGGCAGCGCGGCGCTCGATCGCCTCGAGCTTCTTGGCCTCTTCTTCGTGCTCGATCTTGCCGAAGACGTAGTGCTGCTGACCGAAGGTCCAGACGTTGTTCGCCAGCCAGTACATGATCACCGCCAGCGGCAGGAACGGACCGCCCACCACCACGCCGAGCGGGAACACGTACAGCGCCAGCTTGTTCATCATCGCGGTCTGCGGGTTGGCGGCCGCCTCCGGACTCTGCCGGGCCACCGACGCCCGGCTGTTGAAGTACGTCGCGATGCCCGCCAGGATCATCAGCGGCACGCCCACCGCGACCACCGATGCCCGGTTGAATTCGGTGAACGCCTCCAATCCGTGCTGCTGGATCATCGTCGCGCCCAGCGGGGCACCGAACAGGTTGGCGTCCAGGAAGTGTCCTACGTCCGTCGCGCTGAACAAGTAGTTGCCGAGGCTGCGGTTCTCCTCCACGGACAGACCCAGCCGGCCGATACCCGTCTGCGTCCGGTTAAAGGACATCAGCACGTGATACAGGCCCAGGAACACCGGCACCTGCGCCAGCATCGGAAGGCAGCCCAGGATCGGGTTGAATCCGTGCTCGCGCTGCAGCTTCTGCATCTCCAGCGCCATCCGCTGGCGGTCCTTGCCGTACTTCTTCTGCAGCGCCTTGATCTGCGGCTGCAGCTCCTGCATCTGCCGCGTGGTGCGGATCTGCCGAACGAACGGCTTGTACAGGATGGCGCGCAGGGTGAACACCAGGAACATCACCGACAGCGCCCAGGCGAAGAAGTTGTCCGGCCCAAGGAGGAACGCGAACGCCTTGTACCAGACCCACATGATCGCCGAGACCGGCCAGTAGATGATGTCGAGGCTGAACCAATCAAACAACGGGACTGCTCTCCCCTCGCTGCGCTGGGGTACCCCAGACGTCGTCGACAGTAGCGCTCTCCGGACAACGTCCGTGACGCTCAGGTATGGGATCCCATCCTCCCCGATGCCACGGCCCGCACTTCGCCAGGCGGACCATCGCCAGCCACCCGCCACGGATCAGTCCGTGCTCGGCGAGCGCCTCGACCGCGTACTGACTGCACGTCGGGGTGAACCGACACGTCGGCAACCGCAACGGAGAAACGGTGTTTCGATACAGCTGGATCAAGAAGATCAGAGCGCGGGCCATCATCGCCGCGCCCCGTCGAGCAGTTGCGCCTTCTTCAGCCCCGTGCGCAGCTGCTGTTCGAGCCGGGCCGAAATGGCATACCTGCTACTCGGTAGCGCGCGGATCACAACGCGGTCGGCAGGGTCCAGGTCGGCGACAACGGAACGCGCGACGTGTCGCAGCCGTCGGGCGACGCGGTGTCTTTGTACCGAGCTCCCAACTGATTTGGCCACCACCAGACCCACCTTGGGGCCACACCGATCAGAGTCGGTGCACCGGAGGGCGTGCACGACGATGTCGGGCTGCACCGCCCGCATCCCTTGGTTGACTGTGGCACCGAATTCCGTTGACCGCGTCATCCGGTACCGCGCCGGAAGCACCGCGCTAGATCCTGGGTCGAATCACGCAGACAGCGCGCGGCGGCCCTTGCGACGCCGGTTCGACACGATCGCCCGGCCTGCCCGGGTCCGCATCCGCAGCCGAAACCCATGCACCCGCGCACGGCGCCGGTTGTTGGGCTGAAAGGTCCGCTTGCCCTTGGCCACGGCTGTCACTCCTTGTTGCGTATGGCAACCGCGTCGGACGCACAGGTCTGGACGCGATCGCCGTTGGTAAGCTCTTCGTCTCGCTCGCTAGCCGGCGCGGTCTCCGGAATATCCGGGTCGCAGCCGTGCCGCCACGTTCGGGCGACTGTTCGAGGGTACTGACGAGATTTCCCTAGGTCAAACCTCCGCCGACCACGGTCGAAAAGTTGACATCAGTCACAGCAGTCACGGTCTGCCAGGTGCCACAAAGTTACCTGAAGGCAATGTTGCAGAACGGTTGGCAGTCCGACAGAAAACTGTTAGCTTCTGGCAATGCCGTTCCGCACCGGAGCGGCGGCCAGACAACGAAGCGAGGATGCCCGATAGGTCGCGAGCCCACAGAGGGCGGAACCACTGTGACGAGCCCCGGCCCGCGGCGTCCCCGCCGGTAAAACGACAGCGCGACGGCGATTGTCCTTATCCACAGCCTGTGGATAACTATGTGGACAGATCGTCATCGTTCTCTTGTGGTCCCCGGCCCGGCCTCGAGGGGGTACCCGTCATTGACAGCTGACCCCGACCCTCCCTTTGTCGCCGTCTGGAACACCGTGCTTGCCGAGCTCAACGGCGACGCCACGACAGGCGGCCCCATCAACGGCGAACCTCCGCCGCCTAGCCTCACCCCACAGCAAAAGGCCTGGTTAAAGCTCGTCAAACCGCTCGTCATCACCGAGGGCTTTGCACTGCTTTCGGTACCGACGAGTTTCGTCCAGAACGAAATCGAACGGCACCTTCGCGAGCCGATCATCACCGCCTTGAGCCGTCAGCTGGGTCAGCGCGTCGAACTGGGCGTGCGGATCGCCGGACCCAACCCCGAAGAGCCGGATGGGGGCGCCGGTGCCGTCGTGGACACATACATCGAGACGGATATGGATGAGATCGACGAAGTGAGCGAGGCGCTCGCCAGCGCGGAGGAAAGTTGGCCGACCTACTTTTCCACCGGACCACTCCACTCCCCCGCCAGCGACGCCGACGCCATCAGTCTGAACCGTCGCTACACGTTCGACACCTTCGTCATCGGGGCGTCGAATCGGTTCGCTCACGCCGCGACGCTCGCGATTGCTGAGGCGCCGGCGCGGGCGTACAACCCGCTCTTCATCTGGGGCGAATCCGGCCTCGGAAAAACACACCTGTTGCACGCCGCCGGAAACTACGCCCAGCGCCTGTTTCCCGGCATGCGCGTCAAGTACGTATCAACCGAGGAATTCACCAACGACTTCATCAACTCCCTCCGCGACGACCGCAAAGCCTCGTTCAAACGCAGCTACCGCGACATCGATGTGCTGCTGGTCGATGACATCCAGTTCATCGAGGGTAAGGAAGGCATCCAGGAGGAGTTCTTCCACACGTTCAATACCCTGCACAACGCGAACAAGCAGATCGTCATCTCGTCGGACCGTCCGCCCAAGCAGCTAGCCACCCTCGAAGACCGCTTGCGCACCCGATTCGAGTGGGGCCTCATCACCGATGTCCAGCCGCCGGAGCTGGAAACACGCATCGCGATCCTGCGCAAGAAGGCTCAGATGGATCGGCTCGATGTTCCCGACGACGTGCTCGAACTGATCGCCAGCAGCATCGAACGCAACATCCGTGAACTCGAAGGCGCGTTGATCCGGGTCACCGCCTTCGCCTCGCTGAACAAGACACCCATCGACAAGTCGCTGGCCGAGATCGTCCTGCGCGACCTGATCGCCGACGTGACCACGATGCAAATCAGCACCGCCGGCATCATGGCCGCCACCGCCGAGTACTTCGAAACCACCGTCGAGGAACTACGCGGTCCCGGTAAGACCCGGGCACTGGCCCAGTCACGGCAGATTGCGATGTACCTCTGCCGTGAGTTAACGGACCTGTCACTCCCCAAGATCGGCCAGGCGTTCGGCCGCGACCACACCACGGTCATGTATGCCGAAAAGAAGATTCGCGGCGAGATGGCGGAGCGTCGTGAGGTGTTCGATCACGTCAAGGAACTGACGACGCGCATCCGTCAACGCGCAAAGCGCTGACCAAACCGAAAAATTCTTCAAAAAACTTCTGTCACCACTGCAACAGCTGTCACACCCGGTGCCTGTGCACATCGGTGTGGAGAAATCCTGGAAACCACTCCGCCGTGGTGTCGTTTCGTCCACAACACCGAGGGATTCCCCAGGAATCCGGAAGACGACGGCTCCTCGTCCACAAGCAACTCACAACCCGACAAGACAGTCGTCCAGCACCGACAGCGGTTAATCCACAACTTCCACAGGCCCTATTACTGTTGCTTTCATATCTATCTAGTTTTCTCTCAGAAGAGACGCCTTGGGGACACCCCGTCACGTTCCGATCGCCGGATGTCTCTGAACCACGTTGTCACCCCGATCGATTAGCTTTCAAGATGACGCCGAAAGCTCTACGGTGGTTCTTCGACAGCCGTTACGGTCGTCATAGCGACATTGGGGGGACCGATGCGGAGGCATCGTGAAACCGCTGCTTAGAGCTTGGTTGTGAGTTGATCGAAGGGACACTATGGACGTGGCGACTACGACGGTTGGTCTCTCCGATTTGAAGTTCCGTTTGGTGCGCGAAGACTTCGCCGACGCGGTGGCCTGGGTGGCCCGCAATCTGCCCGACCCGCCCCACCGTTCCGGTGCTCGCCGGCGTCTTGCTGACGGGGTCCGACGAGGGCCTGACGATCTCGGGATTCGACTACGAGGTGTCGGCGGAAGTGCAAGTGGCCGCCGAGATCGCTTCCCCGGGAAGCGTTTTGGTTTCTGGGCGGCTGCTGTCTGACATCACAAGGGCGCTCCCGGCCAAGCCGGTGGATGTCAGTGTCGAAGGCACCCGGGTCCTGCTGAACTGCGGAAGCGCGAAGTTCTCGCTGCCCACCATGGCGGTCGAGGATTACCCGACGCTGCCCGCCCTGCCTGACGAAACGGGCGTGATTTCCGCGGAACTCTTCGCCGAAGCCATCGGCCAGGTCGCGGTGGCCGCCGGCCGTGACGACACACTTCCGATGTTGACCGGTATCCGCGTCGAAATATCCGGCGAGACTGTAGTTTTGGCCGCAACTGACCGTTTCCGGCTCGCCGTTCGGGAGTTGACCTGGTCCACGGATTCGTCCGCCATCGAGGCCGCGGTGCTGGTGCCGGCCAAGACGTTGGCCGAAGCCGCCAAGGCGGGCACGGGCGGCACCGATGTGCATCTTTCGCTGGGTGCCGGCTCGGCGGTCGGCAAGGAGGGGCTGCTCGGTATCCGCAGCGATGGAAAGCACAGCACTACCCGACTGCTGGACGCCGAATTTCCGAAATTCCGCCAGCTGCTGCCGACGGAGCACACCGCCGTGGCAACGCTGGGCGTCGCGGAGCTCACCGACGCGATCAAGCGCGTCGCGCTGGTGGCGGACCGGGGCGCCCAGGTGCGGATGGAATTCGCCGACGATGTACTCAAGTTGTCGGCCGGCGCCGACGATGTCGGTCGCGCCGAGGAGGATCTGCCGGTTGCGTTCTCGGGCGAGCCGTTGACGATCGCGTTCAACCCGACGTATCTCACGGACGGTTTGGGGTCGTTGCACTCGGAACGCGTGACGTTCGGCTTCACGACACCCAGCCGTCCTGCGGTGTTGCGCCCGGCAGGCGACGACGAGGACGGCGCGGCCGGTAGCGGCGCGGGCCCGTTCCCCGCGGCGCAGACCGATTATGTCTACCTGTTGATGCCGGTGCGACTCCCGGGCTGACCGGCCCCACCCGCGACGAAAGAGGCTGCACATGCAATTGGGTTTGGTCGGCCTTGGCAAAATGGGCTTCAACATGCGGGAGCGCCTTCGTGAGGGCGGGCATGAAGTGATCGGATACGACCCACGGCCAGAGGTCACGGACGTGCCAACGCTGGCGGCGCTCGCCGAGGCGTTGACCACGCCCCGAGTGGTCTGGGTGATGGTGCCGTCGGGACCGATCACCGATGAGACCATCACCGAACTCGCCCAAGTGCTCGGCGAGGGCGATCTGGTCATCGACGGCGGCAACTCGCGGTACACCGAGGACGGCCCGCACGCAAAACTCCTGGGCGACAAGGGAATAGCCTTCGTCGATGCGGGTGTATCCGGCGGCGTCTGGGGCCTCAAGGAGGGCTACGGCCTGATGGTGGGCGGCAGCGACGCGGACGTGGCGCGGGCCATGCCGATCTTCGAGACCTTGCGCCCGCCGGGTGAGCTGGCCGACGGATTCGTTCACGCCGGGCCTGTCGGCGCAGGTCACTACGCCAAGATGGTCCACAACGGCATCGAGTACGGGTTGATGACGGCGTACGCCGAGGGTTATGAGCTGTTGGCGGCCGAGGATCTGATCAAGGACACCCAGGCCGTCATCCAGGCATGGACGAACGGCACGGTGGTGAGGTCCTGGCTGCAGCAGCTGTTGGCCAAGGCGCTCAAGGAAGATCCTGACTTCGATCTGATCACCGGCTACACCGAGGATTCGGGTGAAGGCCGGTGGACGGTCGAGGAGGCCATCGCGCACCGTGTTCCGATGCCGGTGATCGCGGCGTCGCTGTTCGCCCGGTTCGCATCGCGGCAGGACGACTCACCGACCATGAAGGCGGTGTCCGCGCTGCGTAACCAGTTCGGCGGCCACGCGGTGCAGCGGATCAGCGAGTCCGGATAGCACCTTGGGGCGGGAGCGAAGCGACTTGGGGATTGCCTAGGTGTACGTCCGCCACCTGGGGCTACAGGACTTCCGGTCATGGGCGCGGGCTCGAGCTGGACCTCGAGCCCGGCCGGACCGTGTTCGTCGGCCCGAATGGCTACGGCAAGACGAATCTCGTTGAAGCACTGTGGTATTCGGCGACGCTGGGGTCACACCGGGTGGCCTCCGATGCGCCGCTTCTGCGGGCAGGTTCCGAGCGGGCGGTGATTTCGACGATCGTCGTGAACGACGGCCGCGAGCTGGCCGTCGATCTGGAGATCGTGACCGGACGGGCCAACAAGGCGCGGCTCAACCGTTCACCCGTCCGCACCGCACGCGAGGTGCTCGGTGTGCTGCGCGCGGTGATGTTCGCCCCCGAGGACCTGGCGCTGGTGCGGGGGGAGCCCGGCGAGCGACGCCGGTACCTCGATGAACTCGCGACCACGCGCCGGCCGCGGATCGCGGCTGTGCGTGCGGACTACGACAAGGTGCTGCGGCAGCGGACGGCGTTGCTGAAGACCGCGGCCGGCGCCCGGCATCGCGGTGACAGCGGGGTGTCCGACACACTCGATGTGTGGGACGGGCACCTGGCCGCCCATGGTGCGGAGCTGATCGCCGCGCGGGTGGAACTGGTGAACCAGCTCTATCCGGAAGTGGAGAAGGCCTACCAACTACTGGCGCCCGCGTCACGGCCCGCATCGATCCGGTACCGCAGCAGTGTCGAGCAGATCGACGGGCAGAACGAGACCACCGAGTTCTTCGAGGCGGCGCTGCTGGATGCGCTGGCGCGGCGTCGCGACGCAGAGATCGAGCGCGGGGTCTGTCTGGTCGGTCCCCACCGCGACGATCTCGAGCTGCGCCTCGGCGACCAAGTCGCGAAAGGTTTTGCGAGCCATGGTGAATCGTGGTCGATGGCGCTCGCGCTGCGGCTGGCGGCCTACGAGTTGCTGCGAGCCGACGGCGGCGATCCGGTGCTGTTGCTCGACGACGTGTTCGCCGAGTTGGACACTGCGCGCAGGCGGGCGCTGGCGGCGGTGGCGGCGTCGGCCGAACAGGTCTTGGTGACCGCGGCCGTGGCCGACGATATTCCCGGTGACTGGGACGCGCGCAGAATCGAGATCAGCATGCGCGACGACGACAGCGGCCGAGTATCGATGGTGGCAGACCCGATGACGCGATGACCGCAACGAGCGAGACCGGACGAGCGGAGTCGAGGCATGACGCGACGACCGACAGCCCCAGCGCACCGCCGGCGCATTTGGCCGGGCTGACGGGCATGGACCTGGTGCGGCGCACTCTGGAGGAGGCCGCGGCGCGGCCCGCAGCCAGGGCAAGGACGTCGGGCGTGGCCGCGGCTCCCCTGCACCTCGACGCGTCGCGGGCAGGCGGCGCGCATGGTCGGGGCCGGGACCCGACGTCCGGGACCCGCAGACGCTGGGCGCGGCGACGCGAGACGTGGCCCGCACCCGGGGCTGGTCGCCGCGCGTCGCCGAGGGCACGGTGTTCGGACAATGGCAGACGGTGGTCGGGGAGCAGATCGCCGCGCACGCGACGCCGACCGCTCTGCGCGAGGGTGTGCTGAGCGTTTCGGCCGAATCGACGGCGTGGGCCACCCAGTTGCGGATGGTTCAGGCGCAACTTCTGGCCAAGATCGCGGCGGCCGTCGGGGACGGGGTGGTGACGATCGCTGAAAATCGTCGGTCCGGTCGCGCCGTCGTGGCGCAAGGGCCGCTACCACATCGCCGGCCGCGGTCCACGCGACACCTACGGATAGGGCCTGCGTGCCGGTTGGCTGAGAGCCGCCAGAACGCTGAATCGTACGTTCTCAAGCGTCTTGACGCACCTCGGATCGAGAAATTCCACAGACGGCGCAAATAGGTGTGTAGAAACGCCGCCTCAGAATCGGTCCTGTCGCCATCTGACGGTAGACTGATCAAGTGACTTGCCGGCGGTACCAACACCGCCGAGCGCGACCCCCAGAGGAGATGCTGGCGACCGTGCCTGCCGCTAAGAAGACTGCGCCCGCCGCGAAGACCTCGAAAAAGAAGGAATACGGCGCCGCCGCCATCACCGTACTCGAAGGTTTGGAGGCCGTCCGCAAACGTCCCGGGCATGTATATCGGCTCCACCGGCGAGCGTGGTCTGCACCATCTCGTGTGGGAGGTCGTCGACAACGCCGTCGACGAGGCGATGGCCGGATACGCGACGAAGGTCGACGTCCGGATCCTCGAGGACGGCGGGGTCGAGGTCCGCGACGACGGCCGCGGCATCCCCGTCGAGATGCACGCAAGCGGTGCGCCGACCGTCGACGTCGTGATGACCCAGCTGCACGCCGGCGGAAAGTTCGGCGGCGAGAACAGCGGCTACACCGTCGCTGGCGGCCTGCACGGCGTCGGCGTCTCCGTGGTGAACGCGCTGTCCACCCGGCTCGAGGTCGACATCTCCCGCGACGGCCACGAGTGGTTCCAGTCCTACGACCGCGCCGATGCCCGGCACCCTCAAGCAGGGCGACGCCACCAAGAAGACCGGAACCACGGTCAGATTCTGGGCCGACCCCGACGTCTTCGAGACCACCAACTACGACTTCGAGACCGTGGCCCGGCGGCTGCAGGAGATGGCCTTCCTCAACAAGGGCCTGACCATCACGCTGTCCGACGAGCGGGTGACACGCCGAGGAAGTGGTCGACGAGGTCGTCAGCGATACCGCCGAAGCGCCGAAGTCGGCGGAGGAGAAGGCCGCCGAGGCGGCGGGGCCGCACAAGGTCAAGCACCGCACGTTCCACTACCCCGGCGGCCTGGTCGACTACGTCAAGCACATCAACCGGACCAAGACGCCGATCCACCAGAGCATCGTCGACTTCGCCGGCAAGGGCGAAGGCCACGA
Source organism: uncultured Actinomycetota bacterium (assembly GCA_963743225.1). Classification (GTDB taxonomy): domain Bacteria; phylum Actinomycetota; class Actinomycetes; order Mycobacteriales; family Mycobacteriaceae; genus Mycobacterium. The sequence goes on from CAVUPN010000037.1 coordinate 58,160, forward strand.
GGTCGAGATCGCGATGCAGTGGAACGCCGGATATTCGGAGTCGGTGCACACCTTCGCCAACACCATCAACACCCATGAGGGCGGCACCCACGAAGAAGGGTTCCGCGCGGCGTTGACGAGCGTGGTCAACAAGTACGCCAAGGACAAGAAGCTGCTCAAGGAGAAGGACCCCAACCTCACGGGCGACGACATCCGCGAGGGGCTGGCGGCGGTGCTCTCGGTGAAGGTGGCCGAGCCGCAGTTCGAGGGTCAGACCAAGACCAAGCTCGGCAACACCGAGGTGAAGTCGTTCGTGCAGAAGATCTGCAACGAGCAGCTGAGCCACTGGTTCGAGGCGAACCCGGCCGAGGCGAAAACCGTTGTGAACAAGGCGGTCTCGTCGGCGCAGGCCCGCATGGCGGCGCGCAAGGCCCGCGAGCTGGTGCGGCGCAAGAGCGCCACCGACATCGGCGGACTGCCCGGCAAGCTGGCGGACTGCCGGTCCACCGATCCGCGCAAGTCGGAACTGTATGTGGTGGAGGGTGACTCGGCAGGCGGCTCGGCGAAGAGCGGCCGCGACTCGATGTTCCAGGCGATCCTGCCGCTGCGCGGCAAGATCATCAACGTCGAGAAGGCCCGCATCGACCGCGTGCTGAAGAACACCGAAGTCCAGGCGATCATCACCGCGCTGGGCACCGGCATCCACGACGAGTTCGACATCGCCAAGCTGCGCTACCACAAGATCGTGCTGATGGCCGACGCCGACGTCGACGGCCAGCACATCTCGACGCTGCTGCTGACGCTGCTGTTCCGGTTCATGAAGCCGCTAGTCGAGAACGGGCACATCTTCCTGGCGCAGCCGCCGCTGTACAAGCTGAAGTGGCAGCGCACCGAACCGGAGTTCGCCTACTCCGACCGCGAGCGCGACGGCCTGCTCGAGGCGGGGCTGAAGGCGGGCAAGAAGATCAACAAGGACGACGGCATCCAGCGCTACAAGGGTCTTGGCGAGATGGACGCCAAGGAACTGTGGGAGACCACGATGGATCCGTCGGTGCGGGTGCTGCGCCAGGTCACGCTCGACGACGCGGCGGCCGCCGACGAGCTGTTCTCGATCCTGATGGGCGAGGACGTCGAGGCCCGCCGCAGCTTCATCACCCGCAACGCCAAAGACGTTCGCTTCCTGGATGTTTAACGTAATTAGGACTCAATTACATGACTGACACCACGTTGCCGCCAGGCGACGAAGCAGGAGACCGCATCGAGCCGGTCGACATCCAGCAGGAGATGCAGCGCAGCTACATCGACTACGCGATGAGCGTGATCGTCGGCCGCGCGCTGCCGGAGGTCCGCGACGGCCTCAAGCCGGTGCACCGCCGGGTGCTCTACGCGATGTTCGACTCGGGCTTCCGGCCCGACCGCAGCCACGCGAAGTCGGCGCGTTCGGTCGCCGAGACGATGGGCAACTACCACCCGCACGGCGACGCGTCGATCTACGACACCCTGGTCCGGATGGCCCAGCCGTGGTCGCTGCGCTACCCGCTGGTCGACGGGCAGGGCAACTTCGGCTCGCCGGGCAACGACCCCCCGGCCGCGATGCGCTACTGCGTCACCGGTGACGCATTGGTCAGCTTGCCCGAAGGCGAGTCGGTCGCGATCCGCGATGTGGTCCCGGGCGCGAGGCCGAACTCGGACAACGTCAATCGAACTGAAAGGTCATCGACCGCCACGGCGAGCCCGTCGTCGCCGACCGGCTGTTCCACTCGGGCGACCATCAGACCTACACGGTGCGCACCGTCGACGGCGCCGAAGTCACCGGCACGGCGAACCACCCGCTGCTGTGCCTGGTCGACCTCGCCGGCGTGCCGACGCTGCGGTGGAAGTTGATCGAGGAGATTCGGCCGGGTGATCTGACGGCCATGCTTGTCGAGACTACGGTTGTTGACGAAAATCGGGCAGATTCCATCATCAACCGTAGTGTCGGCGACTACACGTACGCACGCGTCGCTTCGGTGACCGATGCGGGTGTGCAACCGGTGTACAGCCTGCGGGTCGACACCGCTGACCACGCGTTCATCACGAACGGCTTCGTCAGCCACAACACCGAGGCGCGCCTCACGCCGCTGGCGATGGAGATGCTGCGTGAAATCGACGAGGAGACAGTCGATTTCATCCCGAACTACGACGGCCGGGTGCAGGAGCCGACGGTCCTGCCCAGCCGGTTCCCGAACCTGCTGGCCAACGGCTCCGGCGGCATCGCCGTCGGCATGGCCACCAACATGCCGCCGCACAACCTGCGCGAGCTCGCCGAGGCGGTGTTCTGGTGCCTGGAGAACCACGACGCCGACGAGGAGGCGACGCTGAAGGCGGTCACCAGAACGGTCAAGGGCCCCGACTTCCCGACCTACGGCTTGATCGTCGGCTCGCAGGGGATCAACGACACCTACACCACCGGCCGCGGTTCGATCCGGATGCGCGGCGTGGTGGAGATCGAGGAAGACTCCCGCGGCCGCACGTCGCTCGTCATCACCGAGCTGCCGTATCAGGTCAACCACGACAACTTCATCACCTCGATCGCCGAGCAGGTCCGCGACGGCAAGCTCGGCCGGCATCTCCAACATCGAGGACCAGAGCAGCGACCGGGTCGGCCTGCGCATCGTCGTCGAGCTCAAGCGCGACGCCGTGGCCAAGGTGGTGCTGAACAACCTCTACAAGCACACCCAGCTGCAGACCAGCTTCGGCGCCAACATGCTGTCGATCGTCGACGGCGTGCCGCGCACGCTGCGGCTCGACCAGCTGATCCGGCATTACGTCGACCACCAGCTCGACGTCATCGTCCGGCGCACCACCTACCGGCTGCGCAAGGCCAACGAGCGGGCCCACATCCTGCGCGGTCTGGTCAAGGCGCTCGACGCGCTCGACGAGGTCATCGCGCTGATCCGGGCGTCGGAGACCGTCGACGTCGCCCGGCAGGGCCTGATCGAGCTGCTCGACATCGACGACATCCAGGCCCAGGCGATCCTCGACATGCAGCTGCGTCGGCTGGCCGCCCTGGAGCGTCAGCGCATCGTCGACGACCTGGCCAAGATCGAGGCCGAGATCGCCGACCTCGAGGACATCCTGGCCAAGCCGGAGCGCCAGCGCGCGATCGTGCACGACGAGCTGGCCGAGATCGTCGAGAAGTACGGCGACGACCGTCGCACCCGGATCATCGCCGGCCGACGGCGAGGTCGCCGACGAGGACCTGATCGCCCGTGAGGAGGTCGTCGTCACGATCACCGAGACCGGCTACGCCAAGCGCACCAAGACCGACCTCTACCGCAGCCAGAAGCGCGGCGGCAAGGGCGTGCAGGGCGCCGGGCTCAAGCAGGACGACATCGTCAACCACTTCTTCGTCTGCTCGACCCACGACTGGATCCTGTTCTTCACCACGCAGGGCCGGGTGTACCGCGCCAAGGCATACGACCTGCCCGAGGCGTCGCGCATCGCGCGCGGCCAGCACGTCGCGAACCTGCTGGCGTTCCAGCCCGAGGAGCGCATCGCGCAGGTCATCCAGATCAAGAGCTACGAGGACGCGCCGTACCTGGTGCTCGCCACCCGCAACGGCCTGGTGAAGAAGTCCAAGCTCACCGACTTCGACTCCAACCGCTCCGGCGGCATCGTCGCGGTGAACCTGCGCGACGGCGACGAACTGGTCGGCGCGGTGCTGTGCTCGGCCGAGGACGACCTGCTGCTGGTGTCGGCCAAGGGCCAGTCGATCCGCTTCTCGGCAACCGACGAGGCGCTGCGCCCGATGGGCCGGGCGACCTCCGGTGTGCAGGGCATGCGGTTCAACACCGACGACCGACTGCTGTCGCTGAACGTGGTGCAACCGGACACGTATCCTGCTGGTCGCGACGGCCGGCGGGTATGCCAAGCGCACCGCCATCGAGGAGTACCCGGTGCAGGGCCGCGGTGGCAAAGGGGTGCTGACCATCCAGTTCGACAAGCGACGTGGCAGTCTGGTTGGAGCGTTGATCGTCGATGACGAGACCGAGCTGTACGCCATCACGTCGGGCGGCGGCGTCATCCGGACTGCGGCGCGCCAGGTTCGCAAGGCCGGACGGCAGACCAAGGGCGTTCGGTTGATGAACCTGGGCGAGGGCGACACACTGATTGCGATCGCACGCAACGCAGAGGAGAGCGACGCCGAGGCCGAGCCGCGAGGCGCGACGTGACGACGGTAAGGAGCCGTAGTGACTTCACCGAACGAGCCGGGCTATCCCCGCGCCGCCGACGGTCCGGGTAACGCCAACGCCGCGACTCCCGACGACTCCGAAACCGGTTCCATCGGCAACGCGATGGGGCGTGGCCACGTCACCGATCCGGGTGACACGCCGCCGTGGCAACGCGGACCCGCTGCCCGGGCGCAGAAGGCGCCGCCCCGCTCGGCGCGGGAGCCCTCCCGCCCGGAGGCCCATCGCGGCGGCGGCCCCGCCGGCCACGCCCCCGGCGTCGATGCCCGCCTGAACCGCTTCATCTCCGGTGGGTCAGCCGCGTCGGCGTCGGCCCCGGAGACCGCCGACCAGCCGCCGCCGCGCAGTGAACCGCCGCGCAGTGAACCGCGCGCAGCGACCGGCACGCGAACCGGCACGCACCGAACCGCCGGTCAGCGAGGCCTACGCCAGCGAGCTTCCTGACCTGTCCGGCCCGATCCCGCGAACCCCGCAACGCAAGGCCGTGGCTGAACACAGCGAGCCGCAGGCGCCGGCGCGAGCTGCGGCCCCCGGCCGCGTCCAGGTAGCCAGTCGGGCGCAGCAGTCGGGGCCGGTCCGGGCCAGCCATGCAGATCCGCCGGATCGACCCGTGGAGCGCGCTGAAGGTTTCGCTGGTGCTGTCGGTGGCGCTGTTCTTCGTGTGGATGATCGCCGTCGCGTTCCTGTACCTGGTGCTCGGCGGCATGGGCGTGTGGAGCAAGCTGAACAGCAACGTCGGCGACCTGCTCACCAGCGCCAGCGGGCAGAGCGGCGGCGAACTCGTCTCCAGCGGCACCATCTTCGGCGGCGCCGCGCTGATCGGCCTGGTGAACATCGTGCTGTTGACGGCGATGGCCACCGTCGGGGCGTTCATCTACAACCTGACCACCGACCTCGTCGGCGGTATCGAGGTGACGTTGGCCGACCGCGACTAGATCCTGGTTTGGGCCGGGCGTCGCGATTACGGTAATCTCGTCGCTCGGCCGTACGCGTTACGGGCCTATAGCTCAGGTGGTTAGAGCGCTTCGCTGATAACGAAGAGGTCGGAGGTTCGAGTCCTCCTAGGCCCACGGAAAGGTTCACCATGAGGCTGGTGTTGCTGGTCGCCGCGGTGGCGTTGGCGCGTCCTCGTGGTGCGGTCGCGACGCGGCGTCGAGGTGTGGCACGCGGCCGCCGATCAACCTTCCTGAAACGGGGCCTTAGCTCAGTTGGTAGAGCGCTGCCTTTGCAAGGCAGAAGTCAGGGGTTCGAATCCCCTAGGCTCCACCCATGTGACGAGTCGCGTCATCGGTGTCCGCAGACCTAGACTGCTCGCCAGGAACCGTCATCAAATGTTGACGCTCCGCAGAAGTGGCCGGCCCTAGGCCTCCGGCGTCAGCTGGCCATAAGTTGGGGCTCCTACCGCTAGGGCTTCGGCGTTACCTCGACACTGGGCGGCCGCGGCGACGGTTCGGGTTGCCTCGACCGGCGAATGATCGAGAACGCCACCGCCCCAACGGCCAGCACCGCCGCGCCCGCCGCCGCAAGCACGAGCGGCCGAGGCCGCCGCTTGGGCTTGCGCGCGTCCGCGATCACCTGAGGCAGGTTCGCGACCACCTCCTGCGCCGCGGCGAGTTCCTGCGCGATGGACTCCTGGGCATCGCCGATCTCCTTGGCGAGCCTGCTCCTCTCGACACGCTTACGAATACTGTCGGCGGCAGAGTGCGCGCCCTGCCAGCTCAGCCCCACCGTGCCTCGCGTCACGTCGACCGGACCCACCGCGGAGTACTTCAGGCCGCGGGCCAACCGCTCGCCGGGGGTCAACCGGACATCCGTCTTCGAGCTCATCGCGCACCTCTCTGCGGCGTGTTGGGAATCGATGTCCAGCCTGCCATCAACGGCAACCAACGGTGGCCGGTTGGGCGCCGAAGCGGGCGTGGCACACTGGCATCCCGTGACGAGCCCCATTCAGACAGCGACCGCGACCCTGCACACCAATCGCGGTGACATCAAGATCGCCCTGTTCGGAAACCACGCCCCCAAGACCGTCGCGAACTTCGTCGGCTGGCACAGGGCACCAAGGACTACAGCACCGAGAACGCGTCGGGCGGCGTCGTCCGGACCGTTCTACGACGGCGCGGTCTTCCACCGGGTGATCGACGGCTTCATGATCCAGGGCGGCGACCCGACCGGCACCGGCCGCGGCGGACCGGGCTACCAGTTCGCCGACGAGTTCCACCCCGAGCTGCAGTTCGACAAGCCCTACCTGCTGGCGATGGCCAACGCCGGGCCGGGCACCAACGGCTCGCAGTTCTTCATCACCGTCGGCAAGACGCCGCACCTGAACCGCAAGCACACCATCTTCGGTGAGGTCGTCGACCCCGAGTCGCAGAAGGTCGTCGACGCCATCGCCACCACGGCGACCGACCATCGGACCGGCCGACCGACCCGGTCGTGATCGAGTCGATCACCGTCTCCTGACGGGCAATTAGCGGCCGGCGTAGCCGGCCGCCGTCAGCGCGTCGAGCACGTCCAGCGGGTCGGTGCCCAGATCCCATCGGGTGAAGACGAATAGCCGATCGTCGGTGGTGTCGATCTCGAGCAGCCGCACCTTGCGGGCGATCCGCCGGAACTCGGTGATCCGGATGATCTTGATATCCGGCTTGCCGCAGCACGGTGTGTACGCAGCAGACCGCGAATTGATAGACCGTCGTCGCTGATTGCCAGCTTCGGTCGCGCGCGCCACGAAAGTGCTTGCAAACACAAGAAGTCCGACCGCGGCAATGCCCACGAGAATGCGCCCGGGCGCGTCTGTGACAAGGGTCACAGCGCCGGTAGCCATCATAAGTCCAAATACGCCACACGCTGCGATTCCAAGCGCCGGTGGACTCCACTCAGTTTGCTGCACGGCTATTCCACACCCTTTTACCCTGGCTAATGAGGTTATCCACAAGTGCTATCCCCAATGGGGATGAATCACAACGATGTGATTGGGTGACCATCAGGTTGCCGAACGGGTAACACGCGAAGTCCAAGATAAATTCATCTAGGACCACGGCGACGGTCACCGCCAGCGCATCGTGAGCAACAGACCGGTGATCATGAAAGCAAAGGCGATCGCGTAGTTCCACTGCGCGAGATCGGCCATCCATTGGAGGAAGGACGGGGCGTCCGGCCCGCTGCCCGCCAGCTGGAAGACGAGCAGCCAGACCAGGCCGATCAGCATCAAACCGATGAACAGGACCACGAACCAGATGCTCGACGGCCCGGCCTTGACCTTGACCGGCGTCCGGCTCACCGGGTTGATGGTGAAGTCGTTCTTCTTGCGAACCTTGGACTTGGGCATGGGTACCTTCACGGACAGTCGGCGTCACGCGGTGCGACGATGAAGCGGATGTACCTACGAGCTTAACGTAGGTCGGCCGCAGGTCAGAATGGGACGGGGAGTAGCCGATGGCAGAGTCCACCAGTCCCCAGCTTGCGCGGCGGTCCACCGTCTGGCGCTTCGGCGTGCCCGCTGGTTTGTCTGCTGGCCGGGCTGCTGCTGGCGGCCACCCACGGCGTCTCCGGCGGCGACGAGATCCGGCGCAGCGACGCACCCCGGCTGGTCGACCTCGTCCGCGACGCCCAGCAGTCGGTGGACCGGCTCACCGCCCAGCGCGACACCCTCGTCACCGAGATCGACACCCATCACGGCGGTTCGCCGGGCGCCGACGCCGCGCTGGCGGCGATCACCGAACCGCATCGACCCGGCTGGCCGTCGACGCCGGCCTGGACCCGATCCGCGGGCCCGGTCTCGTCGTCACGCTCACCGACGCCCAGCGCGACGCCAACGGCCGCTTCCCGCGCGACGCCTCCCCCGACGACCTGGTCGTGCACCAGCAGGACATCCAGGCCGTCCTGAACGCGCTGTGGAGCGCCGGCGCCGAGGGCATCCAGATGCAGGATCAGCGGATCATCGGCACGTCGGCGCCGCGTTGCGTCGGCAACACGCTGCTGCTCAACGGACGCACCTACAGCCCGCCGTACGTCATCACCGCGATCGGCGACGCCGCCGCCATGCAGGCGGCCCTGGCGGCGGCGCCGTTGGTCACGCTCTACAAGCAGTACGTGGTGCGGTTCGGGCTGGGCTACACCGAAGAGCCCCGTGCCACGGTCGATCTTGTCGGGCACACCGAGCCGGTGCGGATGCGCTTCGCCAAGCCGGCGGGCCCATCGGCTACTATGACTTCGGCGTGCCGGTAGCGCTAGCGCGACGATCACGCCGAATCGCGCAGTAACCTGGGCTGATGCAGGTCCTGGTCGTCGACAACTACGACAGCTTCGTGTTCAACCTGGTCCAGTACCTGGGCCAGCTCGGTGTGGACGCGCAGGTGTGGCGCAACGACGACGCGCGCCTGGCCACCGACGCCGACGTCGCCGACGGCCGCAGACGAGTTCGACGGCGTCCTGCTCAGCCCCGGGACCGGGCACGCCGGAGCGCGCGGGCGCGTCGATCCCGCTGGTCCGGGCCTGCGCCGCGGCGAAGACCCCGCTGCTCGGCGTGTGCCTCGGCCACCAGGCGATCGGGGTGGCGTTCGGCGGCACCGTCGATCGCGCACCCGAATTGCTGCACGGCAAGACCAGCACCGTGTTTCACGCCAATGTCGGTGTGCTGCAAGGCCTTCCGGATCCGTTCACCGCGACGCGCTACCACTCGCTGACGATCCTGCCCGACACGGTGCCCGCCGAACTCGAGGTCACCGCGCGCACCGAGGGCGGCGTCATCATGGGTGTGCGACACGTCGAGCTGCCGATCCACGGCGTGCAGTTCCACCCCGAGTCGATCCTCACCGAGGGCGGGCACCGGATGCTGGCCAACTGGCTGGCCTACTGCGGCGCCGCGCCGGCCGAGTCGCTGGTGCGCACGCTGGAGGACGAGGTCGCCGATACCGTGCGCGCGGCTACGCCGCGAAGCTCAGCGTGATCGTGGCGCCGAAGTTCACCGCGCGTGCCCGGCGACGGGCTCTGAGTCACCACCGCGTTGGTCCGCTGACCGCTGTTCTGCACGTCGGCACCCTTGTCCAGCACCCCGGTCCAGCCCAGCGCCCGCAGGCGCGGCTCGGCGTCGGTCCAGAACTGGCCGCGCAGGTCCGGCATGATGAACTGGTTGCCGCGCGACACCTGCATCTGGATCACGGTGTCGAGCGGAACGGTCTGTCCGGCAGGCGGATTGGTGCCGACCACCTGACCGGCGGCTTCCGGGCTGTCCACGTCGACGGGCACCGACTTGGTGAACCCGTACGCGGTGAGGATCTGCTGAGCCGACTCGACGGTCTGGCCCGTCACGTCGGGAACCGGCCTGCTCTCCGGTCCCGAACCGACCACGATGGTGATCTCGTTGGTGATCGCCGAGGTCTGGTTGGCCGGCGGGATGGTGCCGAGCACCTTGTCCTTCAGCTCCGGCGTCGACGGTGACGGGCGTCTGCTTGAACTTGCTCGAAGCCGGCGTCGGTGAGCTTCTTGACGGCCTCGGCGTAGGTCAGCGACGCGACGTCGGGAATCTCGCGCTGCTCGGGGCCGGTCGACACGTTGATGGTGATCTCGTCGCCGGCGTCGACCGACGTGTCGGCGCTCGGGTCGGTGTCGATCACGTGATCGGGCGGCACGGTCGAGTCGGGCTTCTGCTGCGTCCGGGTCTTGAAGCCGCGTTCTGCAGCGTCGGCGATCGCATCGGCCGACGCCTGACCGCTGCACGTCGGGCACCTGCACGTCGCGGGTATTGCCGCCGATCATGTTGATCGCGATCGTCACCACCACGGTCAGCACCGCCAGCACCGCGACCGCGATGAGCCAGCGGCCGACCGACTGCCGCCGCGCTCGCGCTCGGCGTACTGCGGGCTGATGGCGGGGCAACTGCTCGGTCGGCGGGGTCCGGTCGGAGCGACCGGTGGAGGCCGACAGCATCGAGGTGCGCTCGGCGTCGGTGAACACCTTCGGCGCGTCGGGTGCCTCGCCGCTGTGCACCCGGACCAGGTCGGCGCGCATCTCGGCGGCGGTCTGGTAGCGGTTGTCCGGGTTCTTGGCCAGCGCCTTGAGCACGACGGCGTCCAGCTCGGGGGAGATGCCCGTGATGGCGCTGCGACGGCGGAACCGGATCCTCGCGGACGTGCTGGTAGGCCACCGCGACGGGCGAGTCGCCGATGAAAGGCGGCTCACCGGTGAGGATTTCGTACAGCACGCAGCCCAGCGAGTAGACGTCGGAGCGGGCGTCGACCGTCTCGCCGCGGGCCTGCTCGGGCGACAGGTACTGCGCGGTGCCGATCACCGCGGCGGTCTGGGTGACGCTGTGGCCGCTGTCGGCCAGCGCGCGGGCGATGCCGAAGTCCATCACCTTCACCGCGCCGGTCTTGCTGATCATGATGTTGGCGGGCTTGACGTCGCGGTGGATGATGCCGTGCTGGTGGCTGAAGTTCAGCGCCTGGCAGGCGTCGGCGATGACCTCGATGGCCCGCTGCGGCGCGCATCGGGCCGTCGGTGTGCACGATGTCGCGCAGCGTGACGCCCTCGACGTACTCCATCACGATGTAGGGCAGCGGCCCGGTCGCGCGTCTCCGCCTCGCCGGTGTCGTACACCGCGACGATCGCGGGATGGTTCAGCGCGGCGGCGTTCTGCGCCTCGCGGCGGAACCGCAGATAGAAGCTGGGGTCGCGGGCCAGGTCGGCGCGCAGCACCTTGATCGCCACGTCGCGGTGCAGCCGCAGATCGCGCGCGAGATGGACCTCGGACATGCCGCCGAAGCCGAGGATCTCGCCGAGTTCGTAGCGGTCGGACAGGTGCTGCGGGGTGGTCATTCCACTATCTGTTCTAGATCCGAGGGCGCCGCCCGCAACGGTGCGGACGGCGCGATCGCGTTGGGTCGGGTATACCCCGATTTGTTCTCCACCATGACCGATGGACCCCTCATCGGTCCAGCCGGGCACTCTGACCAGCGGCGGAGCGCCGTACGGCGTTGTCTGGGTGACGGTGTCGGTGATCGTCGGCGGGGGCGATTCGCGGTCCTTCTTGTCCTGGGCGTTCAGCACGATCAGGATCGCGATGACGATCGCCAGCGCGCCAAGGACGCCGGCCGCCCACAGCAGCGCGCGCTGGCCCGACGAGAAGGTCCGCCGCGGCGGGGGAGGCCGGTGGCTGCCGGTCGCGGGCCGGGCGGCGGTACGGGCCGCGGTGGCGGGCGGCGCGTGAGCGTCAGCGGCCGCGCGGGCCTGGCGAGCCGGACGGGACGGCGGCAGGCGTGGCCCGCCCGATCGTCGGCCGCCTGCGTTCGGCCGCGGCGGCCGGCGCCCGGACCGCACCGCGGCCACCGCGTCGGCGAACGGCCCGCCGGAGCGGTACCGCATGCCCGGGATTCTTGACCAGCGTGATCTCGATGAGCTCGCGCACGTTGGGCGGCAGGTCGGCGGGCAGCGGCGGCGGCGTCTCCTTGATGTGCTTCATCGCCACCGTCAGAGCGCCGTCGCCGGTGAACGGTCGCTTGCCCGAAACCGATTCGTAGCCAACGACTCCCAGCGAGTAGACGTCGCTGGCCGCGGTGGCGTCATGGCCCAGCGCCTGCTCGGGCGCGATGTACTGGGCGGTGCCCATCACCATGCCGGTCTGGGTGACCGGGGCGGCGTCGACGGCCTTGGCGATGCCGAAGTCGGTGAGCTTCACCTGGCCCGTCGGCGTGATCAGGATGTTGCCCGGCTTGACGTCGCGGTGCACCAGGCCCGGCGGTGTGCGCGACCTGCAGCGCCCGGCCGGTCTGCTCGAGCATGTCCAGCGCGTGCCGCAGCGAGAGCCGGCCGGTGCGCTTGAGCACCGAGTTCAGCGGTTCGCCGTTGACCAGCTCCATCACCAGGTAGGCGGTGCGGCCCTCGCCGTCCATGTCGGTCTCGCCGTAGTCGTACACGCTGGCGATGCCCGGGTGGTTGAGCATCGCGACGGTGCGGGCCTCGGCGCGGAACCGCTCGACGAACTCGGGGTCGACGGAGAACTCGGCCTTGAGCACCTTGACCGCGACCCGGCGGCCCAGCCGGGTGTCGAGGCCTCCCACACCTGGCCCATGCCGCCGGTGGCGATCAGCCGCTGCAGCCGGTAGCGGCCGGACAGCGTCACTCCGACGCGCGGGACTCATGATCCCTCCCGCAGCGCCGCGGCGATGGTGGCCCGCCCGATCGGCGCGGCCAGCGCGCCGCCGGTGGCCGCCAGCCGGTCGCCGCCGTTCTCGACCAGCACCGCGACCGCGACCTTGGGTGCGCTGGGCCGGCGCGAACGCGATGTACCAGGCGTGCGGCGGGGTGTTGCGCGGGTCGGTCCCGTGCTCCGCGGTGCCGGTCTTCGATGCGATCTGCACGCCGGCGATGGCTCCCTTCTGCTGCGTCACCTGCTCGGCGTCGACCATCAGATCCGTCAGTGTATCGGCGACCTGCGGCGACACCGCGCGCCGCTGTTCGCGCGGCAGCCGTCGTCGCTGATATTGGCCAGGTCGGGTCCCTTGAGGCTGTCGACCAGGTACGGCTGCATCGTCACCCCTTCGTTCGCGATGGTCGCGGCGACCAGCGCGTTCTGCAGCGGTGTGAGCGCGACGTCCTTCTGCCCGATGCTCGACATGCCCAGCGCGGCGGCGTCGGCGATCGGGCCGACGGTGGACTCGGCGACCTGCAGCGGAATCGGCGGGGGACTGGTGTCCAGGCCGAACGCCTGCGCGCGGACTTCAGTGCGTCGGCGCCGGTGTCGATGCCGAGCTCGACGAATGCGGTGTTGCACGACTTCGCGAACGCTTCCCGCAGCGAGGCGGTCGGGCCGCCGCCGCACGGCGTGCCGCCGTAGTTCTCCAGCGTTGCGGTGCTGTCCGGCAACGGAATTCGAGCCGCGGCCGTGCAGCTGGGTGTCTCGGTGTGCGCCGGTCTGCAGCGCGGCCGCGGTGGTGATCACCTTGAACGTCGACCCGGGCGGGTAGGTTTCGGAGATCGCCCGGTTCAGCAGCGGCGATTCCGGGGTTGTCGCGCAGCTGCTGCCACGCCTGCGGTCTGCTCGTCGACGTCGTGGCGTGGCCAGCAGGTTCGGGTCGTAGGACGGCGCCGACACCATCGCCAGGATCTTGCCGGTCGACGGCTCCAGCGCGACCACCGCGCCCTTGCACGGCCCGTTGCAGCCGTCCTCCATCGCGTCCCACGCCGCCTGCTGCACCTGGGGATTGATGGTGGTCGCCGACGTTGCCGCCGCGCGGGTCGCGGCCGGTGAAGAAGTCGGCCAGCCGCCGGCCGAACAGCCGCTCGTCGGACCCGTTGAGGATGGTGTCCTCGGCGCGCTCCAGCCCGGTGCTCGAATAGCGCAGCGAGTAGAAGCCGGTGACGGGCGCGTACGTCGAACGGGTTGGGATAGACCCGCAGGAACCGGAAGCGGCCGTCGGTCGACACCGAGTACGCCAGCAGCTGACCGCCGGCCGAGATCTGGCCGCGCTGGCGCGAGTACTCGTCGAGCAGCACGCGCTGGTTGCGCGGATCCGCGCGCAGGCCGTCGGCCGTGAACACCTGGGTCAGGTGGCGTTGGCCAGCAGCAGCACGATCAGCACCATGATCGTGACGGCGATGCGGCGCAGCGAGGTGTTCATACGCTTCTCGATCACCTCGGTGCTGGCCGCCGCGATCGACGTCGGTGTTGGGCGGCCGCGTGACGATCGGGCGGCGCGCGGCGTGCGAGATCCGGACCAGGATCGCCAGCAGCACGTAGTTCGCCAGCAGCGACGAACCGCCGTAGGACATCCACGGCGTGGTCAGGCCGGTCAGCGGGATCAGCTTGGTCACCCCGCCGACCACGATGAACAGCTGGATCGCCAGGGTGGACGCCAGGCCGGCGGCCAGCAGCTTGCCGAAGCTGTCCCGCACGGCGATCGCGGTGCGCAGGCCGCGGATGATGACGATCGTGTACAGCATCAGCACGCCGGCCAGGCCGACCAGCCCGAGCTCCTCGCCGACCGCGGCGATGATGAAGTCGGTCGACGCCGCGGGCACGGTGCCGGGCTGACCGTTGCCGAGACCGGTGCCGAAGATCCCGCCGGTGGCGAAGCTGAACAGCGACTGCACCATCTGGTAGCCGGCGCCGTCGGGGTCGGCGAACGGGTCGAGCCAGGTCTGCACCCGGATCTGGACGTGGGCGAAAACGTAGTACGCCGCAACGCTTCCCGCCGCGAACAGCGCCAGGCCGATGACCACCCAGCTGAACCGCTCGGTGGCCACGTAGACCAGCACCAGGAACGACGCGTACAGCAGCAGCGAGGTGCCGAGGTCCTTCTCGAAGATCATCACGCCGACGGAGATGATCCAGGCCGCCAGCAGTGGCGCGAGGTCGCGGGGCCGCGGCAGGTCCATGCCGAGGAAGTGCTTACCGGCGCTGGTGAACACGCTGCGCTTGGACACCAGCACCGCGGCGAAGAAGATCAGCAGCAGGATCTTGGAGAACTCGGCGGGCTGAATTGAGAAGCCGGGCAACTCGAATCCAGATCTTGGCGCCGTTCTGCTCGGACATCGATCGGGGCAGCGACAGCGGGAATCGCCAGCAGGATCAGGCCGGTGAGGCCGCAGACGTAGCCGTAGCGCGCCAGCAGCCGGTGGTCGCGCAGAAAGATCACCACCAAGCGAGAAGCCGATCACGCCGACGAGCGTCCACAGCATCTGCTGGTTGGCGCTCGGCCCACGCAATCCACCGGAGGTCAGCTCGCCCGCGGCGAGGTCCAGGCGGTGAATCATCACCAGCCCCAGGCCGTTCAGCAGCGCGACCACCGGCAGCAGCAGCGGGTCGGCGTACGGCGCGAAGCGCCGGATCGCCAGGTGTGCACCGGCGAACAGCGCCAGATAGGCGACGGTGTACGTGGCCAGGTCCCAGCGCAGCCCCTGCTCCTGGTTGGCCTCCACGATGCAGAAGTGCCACCGTGGTGATGACGGCGGCGAACCCCAGCAGGAACAGTTCGGCATTGCGCCGGTTGGGCAGCGGCGGCAATGACGGTGACTGGCGACTGGGGCTGCGTCGTCATGACACGGCCCGGCAGTTCGTGCCCGGCTCGGCGGGGGGCGGCGGCAGCGCGGTGACGGTCGGCGGCGGCGATGGGGGAGCGGTGACCGTGGTGGGTGTTTCCGGCGCAGGACCGGGGCGTGGCCCCCGCGGGTTGTCCGCAGGGTTTTCGGGCTTGGTGGGCGATTTCGATGCAGCTCCGGGCAATTCCCGCGGGTTGGGCGCGGGACGGGGCGCAGGGGTGGGGGGCGGGGTCGGGGTGGGGGTGGGGGTGCGCGTTGGACACGTCGGCAGCACCGAGCTGCGGGCGAGCTCCTCGATCTGGGCGATGGCGTCGTCCAGGGTGCCCGACGGCAGCCCGGCGATCACCTGCGCGCGCTCCGACGGGCGCATGTCGTTGACACCGAGCATCCGGCAGTCGAGGTTGTCACGGGACTGCGCCGGCGCTGATGAGCGACAAGCTCGTTGCGCTCGTTCAGGCAGCCCAGCAGATACGGCTCCTGAAGCTGCGATACCGAGAAAGGAGCCCTGAACACCCCGCATGATCGACACCGTGCCGTCGTGCTCGGTGACGTAGTAGTTGCTGCGGACGATCTCGCGGCCGACCGCCAGCCCGGCCAGCACGACCAGCACCAGCAGCGCCGCCGCGATGAACATCCGGCGCCGCGACCGCGGCCGCGTGCCGGATCTCTTCCGGTTGCGGCACAACGCGTTTGGCCTCGTTGCGGCGCGGATTGAACGCCGAGGCGCGACCCGCCGCGGTGTTGGGCGGCGCGACCTGGTCGTCGTCGCCGGACACCGCACCGGCCAGGATCGGCTGGGTCTGGCCGTAGTCGTAGTCGATGACGTCGGCCACGACCACGGTGACGTTGTCCGGCCCGCCGCCGCGCAGCGCCAATTCGATGAGCCGGTCGGCACTTTCGGCCACATCGGGAATCTGCAGCGCGTCGAGGATGGTTTCGTGGCTGACCGGATCGGACAGCCCGTCGGAGCACAGCAGGTAGCGGTCGCCGGCGCGGGCCTCGCGCATGATCAGCGTGGGCTCGACCTCGTGACCGGTGAGCGCCCGCATGATCAGCGAGCGCTGCGGGTGGCTGTGCGCCTCCTCGGCGGTGATGCGGCCCTCGTCGACCAGCGTCTGGACGAACGTGTCGTCCTTGGTGATCTGGTTGAGCTCACCGTCGCGAAGCAGGTAGCCGCGCGAGTCGCCGATGTGCACCAGCCCAAGCCTGTTGCCCGCGAACAGGATTGCGGTCAGCGTGGTGCCCATGCCCTCGAGCTCGGGGTCGGCCTCGACGTGCGCGGCGATGGCCGAGTTGCCCTCCCTGGACCGCGGCGTCGAGCTTGGCTGAGCAGATCGCCGCCGGGCTCGTCGTCGTCGAGGTGGGCCAGCGCGGCGATCACCAACTGGGAGGCCACCTCGCCGGCGGCGTGACCGCCCATGCCGTCGGCCAGGGCCAGCAGGCGCGCGCCGGCGTACACCGAGTCTTCGTTGTTGGCGCGGACCAGGCCGCGGTCGCTGCGCGCGGCGTAACGAAGCACCAGGGTCACGGGCGCAGCTCGATTACCGTCTTGCCGATTCGAACCGGCGTGCCCATCGGAACCCGTACCGCCGTAGTCACCTTCGCCCTGTCAAGGTATGTGCCGTTGGTCGATCCTAGGTCCTCGACGTACCATTCCGAACCCCGCTGGCGACAGCCGGGCGTGCCGCGTCGAGGCGTAGTCGTCGGTGAGCACCAGCGTCGAGTCGTCGGCGCGGCCGATCAGCACGGGCTGGCTGCCCAGCGTGATGCGGGTACCGGCCAGCGCGCCGTCGGTGACGACCAGCTGGCGGGCGACGTGGCGGCGCTGCCGGTTGGGCAGCAGCGAGCCGCGCAGCGCCAGTCCGCGTCGCACCATCACCGCCCCGGTCGGCGCGTAGATGTCGGTCCGCAGGATCCGCAGCACCGACCAGATGAACAGCCATAGCAGCAGCAGGAATCCGACGCGCGTCAGTTGCAGCACTAACCCCTGCATCTGACGTCCTCTCCGTCCCCGTCCCGTGTCCGTCGCGCGGCAACACGATCAGCTCAGCCACCTTCGGCAACGTCACGATACTTGGACGGCGATCGACGTGAGGGTGAAGCCGACAGCTTGTCCCCGGGCTGTGACCGGCCGAGATCCTCAGTGAACGCGGACGATGATCTCGGAGTGGCCCAGCCGGATCACGTCGCCGTCGGCCAACTGCCACTCCTGCACCGGCGCGTTGTTCACCGTGGTGCCGTTGGTGGAGTTGAGGTCGGACAGCAGCGCGACCTGGCCGTCCCAGCGGATCTCCAGATGCCGACGGGAGACGCCGGTGTCGGGCAGCCGGAACTGGGCGTCCTGGCCGCGACCGATCACGTTGGCGCCCTCGCGCAGCTGGTAGGTCCGGCCGCTGCCGTCGTCGAGCTGCAGCGTGACGGCCGCGCCGCCGGCCGGATAGTCGCCCTGGCCGTAGCCGCCGTAGCCGCCACCGGGCTGCACCGGCCGGCGGACCGTAGTCGTATCCGCCGCCCGCGGGCTCGCCGTATCCGGGCTCGGCGTAACCGCCGCCTGCCGGCGGCTCGCCGTAGCGGCCGTAGTCGGGCTGCGCGTACTCCTGGCGGCCGTAGGCCTGGCCGCCGTAGCCCTGATCCGGGTACCGCCGCCCTGCTCCGGGGATAGCCGCCCTGATCCGGATAGGCCGGCCGGGGCTCCTGCGGCCGTAGTCCTCCTGCCGCGGGGGGCCCGGCGGACGGCCGTAGTCACCGCCGGTGCGCCGTAGCCGGGCTGGCCGCCGGGCGGCGGGTAGCCGCCGGGCGCCTGGCGGTAGCCCTGGTCGGGGTAGCCGCCGCCCGGCGGCGGGCCGTAGCCGGCGGGCGGACGCTGCTCGTAGACGGCGGCGGGTAGCGCCTGGTCGGGGTAGCCGCCCTGGTCGGGGTAACCGCCCTGCTCCGGGTAGCCGCCCTGGTCCGGGTAGCCGCCCTGATCGGGATAGCCCGGGCGCTGGCCGGTAGCCGGGCTCGCCCGGCGGCGGGTAGCCGCCCTGGTCCTGCGGGGGATACTGGCCGCGGGGTTCCTGGCCGCGGGGATCCTGGCCGCGCGGCTCGTCCTGCTGGCGCCCGTAACGGTCGTCGTAGTACTCGTCGCCGGGCCGCCCCTGTCCCTGGCCTCCGCGGTAGCTCGGGTTGTCGGTCATCGGTACTCCTGGTTCTGCGGTGAACGCGCGGTCTCGTTGTGCTGGGGCGGGTTCGCCTGTGGTCGAGTCGGGGTTGACCGCACCACGAGCGCGGAACTGTCCGGTGTGCAGGTTCGCTGACTGCTCGAATCTGACGACCACATCACCATACGTTTGCCATCCCTGTTCATGGATGTAACCCTCCAAGTGTTTGGCGAAAGTGGTCGATGTGAGGTCCGGGTCGGCGCTCACCTTCTGGTAGTCAGGCACACTGAGGGTAATGACGTAGTCGTTCGGCGCCAAAATCCGGCCGCCGGCCACTTCGCGCGCGCCGGCGTCGGCTTCCCGGTGCAGCATCGCCTCGACCTCTTGCGGCACAATCGATCCGCCGAACACCCGGGCGAAGGCGTCACCGACGGTCGACTCGAGCTTGCGCTCGATGCGGTCGACTAGACCCATATCACCGCCCGCCTCACTCGTCGTTGTCCGTCGTTCCTGCTCACGTGCCCGCGTCACCCGCGTGTCGCCTGGCCACATCCTGTCACATGCATGGTATCGGCCCAGCACCAGCGCTGCGGGACCAACAGAACTCTGAGAATCGGATCGCGGCAGGTCAGCGGCGGTGTCGGGCGTCGGTGCCGGCCGCGATCGGCACGGTTGGGGAGCGGGGCCGGCCTGCGTGATAGGCTCCCCCGGTTGTTGGGGCGAGTGGCGGAATGGCAGACGCGCTGGCTTCAGGTGCCAGTGTCCTTCGGGACGTGGGGGTTCAAGTCCCCCTTCGCCCACCAGCCATCCAACCATCATCCATCAACCCTTCGGTGAACTGCAGGCGCGGCCGAGGGGTAGTCAAGACCGCCGCGGGCGCGACGCTCGGGCCTTAATCGTCATCGATATCGCCGGCCGTCCATTGGGTGTAGTAGGTGATCCGCTGGTTGAGGGTCGGCCACAGTTCACCGACCGGCTCGAGGTCGGAATCGTTTTGTTCCCAGGTGTTTTCGGTACCGAGTTCCAGGCAAAGCTGCCCGTGGCTTGAAATGAAGATCGGCAGCAGCTGACGGGGTTCCGGATTGTGATCCGATTCCCCCAGGTACTCGTAGTGGCTGGAATCCCAGTCCAGAGTGAACAGTTCCTCGCGCGGCGGCAGCCCGCATTCGCCCAGTCCGACAACCCGGAATCGGTTGTGAACCTGGGTATAGAACGTGCGCAGGTGCTCCGATACCTGGGTCAGATCGGTCTTGACGCCCGGTCGGGCGCCTGCCGGCGTGGGGTTGTCGAGGCGATCCGTCGGCGGGTAGCCGTACCAGCAGACGAACGGTTCAGCCGTACCGCGCAGCGCGTAGATGAGAACCGGGAAACCGCCCCAATCGCTGGACACCCGTCCCAGGTACGTGCCGACGGCCCGTTCGCGAAAGAGTTCGACCGCATCGTCCAGCAGCCCGGGCAACACCTGCTCCCAGTGTCCGGTTGCCGCTACGATTCCCTCCGGCCCGTCGTGTGCCACGGATTCCAGCCACCAGGTCGGAAGGCTGGCCCGCTCGTCGTCGCTCAGTTCGTGGGGATCCAACAGGGTGGTGAAGGTGTAGGCGCGGCTAGAAATCAACTCCGCAAGTTCTGGCGCGGCAGGCACGGGACTCTCCAGTTCTTATTAGACGGTCGCCCAGCGGAGTTAGCTGATCTGAAAGACGTAGGCCGCCGCGGTGATTGCCTTGTCCCCGTTGCCCTCGTCGTGAAGTAGCACCCGCACGGCAACGGTGCCGTCGGCGCCGACCAGCGGCTGCGCCTCGACCCGGAACGGGCCGACCTTCCCGCGCGCAAGGAACATCACATGCGACGACGCGCCCTGTAGTTGGTCGGTGCCGACCGCTCCACTGGCGGCATCGAGGGCGGCGGTCTCCAGAATGACGAACTGCGGCCCGATGTGCAGCGCGGCATCGGGCGACGCCACCTCGGCCGACAGTTCGGGTAGCACCCAGTGCCCGTCGGGCCGGCGGGCGCCGCCGAACGCCTGCCACAGCGGCGGCAGGTCGTCGGAGTCGACGATCTCGAGCGGGACGTGCTCCATCTTCTGCAGACCTTCTGGCGGTACGCCGATGCTGACGCCCTGCCCCTCGGTCAACGCCAGCACCCGCTGCGGGTTGTCGGCGTCGACGATGGTCGAGCGGCTGTAGGCCATCTGCCTGCCCCTGCTTGAGCACCTCGGTCCTGACCTCGAAGCGCTTGATGTCGCGGCCCGGATCGAGGACCTGACAAGACCAGATGACCGGGTTCGGTACGGCCTCCAGATCGGAGACGCCGCCGCTGTCCGGTGAGGCGATGCCGAGCACCGCCAGCAGCAGTCCGCCGGTCGGGTTGCGCATGTCGCGGCGCAGCGTGACGGTCTCGTCGGCGGGGCCGTTGTCCATCGACGCGTGGAAGCGGCCGATGTAGCGGTAGCTCAGCAGCCCGCCCCAGCGCCTGCGCAGTTCGGCCGCATAGGCCTCGGGGTCGCCGGTCAGTTCACGAATGTCTTGCAGCATGGATGCCTCCTGCGCTCAGCACACCGTTCGAAACGGGCTCGGTCAACTCCTTGGCGGCGCGTCATCGAACGAGCCGTCCGGCAACGGGGCTGAACGGTATCCCGGTGAGGGTCACCCCGGTGCGGACCTGAAAGTATCGGGGCGTGGGCAAGAACGAACGGGCGAAGATCGTCATGAGTGACGACGAGATCGCCGAATTCATCGAGCGCAGCCGGACCGCCACGATGGCCACCGTGCTGCCGGACGGGCGGCCGCACCTGGTCGCGATGTGGTACGCCGTCGTCGACGGCGAGATCTGGTTCGAGACCAAGGCCAAGTCGCAGAAGGCGGTGAACCTGTTCCGCGACCCGACCATCACGGTGATGATCGAGGACGGGCAGAGCTACGACACCCTGCGCGGAGTGTCCATCGACGGCCGCGCCGAGATCGTCGATGACCCGGAGACCAATCTGCGCGTGGGGAAAAGCGTGTGGGAGCGCTACACCGGGCCCTACACCGACGACATGCGCCCGTTCGTCGACCAGATGATGCACAACAGGATCTGCGTGCGGGTGGTGCCCGGCCGGCTGCGCAGCTGGGATCACCGCAAGCTCGGCATGCCCGCAATGCCGGTTGGCGGCAGCACCGCGCAGTATCTAGGTTGAGCGCGATGGATGCGAACAAGAAGCCCAAGCAGCTGAACGCGCCGTTGGTCAAGACGGCGATGAGATACGCGGGACGGGCGCACGCCTGGCTGTACCGGCGGAGCGGCGGAAAGATCGGCGCGAACTGGCGGATCGGCGCGGGGGCGAAGAAGCCGGTGCCCACGCTGCTGCTCGAGCACCGGGGCCGCAAGTCCGGCAAGACGTTCGCCTCCCCGCTGGTGTACATCACCGACGGCGACGACGTGGTCGTCGTTGCGTCGATGGGTGGTCGCGACGAAAACCCGCAGTGGTACCACAACCTGGTGGCCGATCCCGACGTACACATCGAAAGGGGTCGCGACAGACGAGCAGTGCGCGCCGTCGTTGCAGGCCCGGAGGAGAAGGCTCGACTGTGGCCGAAGCTGGTCGAGGCCTACGCCGATTTCGACGCATACAAGTCCTGGACCGACCGGGACATCCCGGTGATCATCCTGAAGCCGCGCTAACCGCGCTTCGGCGGACGGAAGCCGGGATTCGCCAGGCCCGTCGCCACACCGGCGCCGATCGGGCCGAGGCGATCGAACAGCGCCGCCGTTCCCGTAGCGACTCCGGCGTGGCTGTAGTGCGTCAAAGCGGCAAGGCCGATGTACTCACCGTCCGGCAGCCGGCTCAATGTCAGCGTGTAGTCGGCGTTGATGTAGTTCAATCCGCTTGCGCTGGAATGGGTTAGCGAGCTCGTCACATCACCGGCCATCGCGGCACGGACGAACGGTGAGACGAGTTCGCCTTCGACGAGCGGCTTGACGTCACGCACCCAGGCGTACTTCTGGCCGCCGTGTCGCCACTCGGAGAGATCCATGCTGGGCGCGGTGAGCTCCGAGTTGGCGCTGTAGGCCCAGAGTTCCATGGTGAAGTCACCCGACACATCGGCAGGCGTGGTGGGCGGCGGCGGCATCTCGATCGGCAGCGTCCACGCCGAGTCTGCTGGTTGATCACCGCGCCGCAGGAACAGCGCGCTGGCCCGGGCGACGACGGTGCCGTTCTGGGTCATCGCGGCGTCCACCAACCGAATACGCCTGCCTTCACGTTCGACGGTGGTGGCCACCCGCACCGGCTCGAGAAGGGAGACGGGCCGCAGTAGGTCGACGGTCAGTCGCGCGGGCTGCAGGCCGTCGTCGCCGCCGGAGAGTTCGATGGCCCGGCCCAGCAGGCCACCGACGTAGGTGCCGCTGATCGTCGAACCCCATGGCCCGCGCGCAAGCGGGCTGGCTACCAGGTCGTCCCCGTCGGCGGTGAAGAACGCCTGGTCATGACTCGTCATCGCCAGTGACGATAGCGGGCTACTCGTCGACGACGTCCTTGAACTCGTCGTGCTTGGAGACGTAGTTGGCCACCATCGGGCATTTGGCGACGATCCGGAGCCCGGAATCTCGGGTCGCCCGCAGCGCTTCGGAGATGAGAATCGTTGCCAGGCCGCGTCCTTCGTAGTTGTCGTCCACCTCGGTGTGGGTGAAGACGCGTTGGTTGCCGCGGTCGGTGAACTCGGCCTTGCCGACCTCGTTTCCCTCGACCGCGATCGTGTAGCGATCTGACTCGGCGGTGACGGTCGTGGGTGCGCCGGTCTTGTCGGTCGTCGTCATGAGTTTCCCTTCGGATTCGGCCGTGGCCGCAAGGTGGCATTCGGGAGCGGAGGGGCCGGCAGCCGAGCGATGGCGCCGCGATATCCCTCGACGGCGCCGAAGCGGGCGTCGTGGTCCTCCCACAGCCGTCGGTAGGTGGCGATGTCGTCGTGGCTGCGCCCGACGAAGTTCCACCACATGACCAGTTGCTCGGTGAACGGCGGGCCGCCCAACACCAGCGCCCGGGCCGGGCTGTCGCCTAGGTTGCGCAGTGTCAGGACGTCGCGGCCCGTGCCCTGAAAGGCCAGGTCCGCGACATCGAGCGCGGTGCCCGCCACCTCGATGCGGCCCTGGTCCAGCAGCACGCCGTGCTCGAAGGACGGCTCGACGTCGAGCGCAACGCGCGCGCCGGGATCGACATCGACCTGAGCGCCGAGCAGTGGCGTGAAGGTGTGCACGGGAGACCGACTACCCGAAAGCTCGCCGAGGAACACCCGAAGGACGGCGCCGGGCACCGAGACCTCCTCCGGCGCATAGTGGGCGAAGTCGCGGCCGGTGTCGCGATCGGAGTCGGGCAACGCGACCCACAGCTGGACCCCGTGCAGGACGGTCGTCGCGGCGGTGGAGACCTCCGAGTGGCAGATGCCCGCGCCGGCCGTCATCAGGTTCAGTTCGCCCGGACGCACCAGCGCGTGCACCCCGGCGCTGTCGCGGTGTTCCACCTCGCCCTCGAACAGCCAGCTGACGGTCTGCAGCCCGGTGTGCGGATGCGGCGGCACGTCCATCCCGACGCCGCCGCGCACGTCGTGTGGTCCGTAGTGGTCGGCGAAGCACCATGCCCCGATCAGCGACCGCTCCCGTTGCGGCAACGTGCGACGCACGCGGATGGCACGCGGGCCGCCCAACGGCACCTCCCGCGGATGCAGCACACCGGCGAATGTCGATGCCGCGCAAGCCACTTCGGCAGGCGCGGTATCGGTGTTGCTCACCTGATCACAGTAGCGTCATCGAGGCTCGAAACCGCATGAAGTGCTCCCCGTTCTGCCGATCGGTCACTTAGGACTGGCCGTCGTTGATCCCGTTATGCGCCAGCTTGTTGTTGCCCATCGCAGCGGCGAACTTCCTGCTGCCATCCGCAACCGCCGCGGAGACGTTGCCGAAGGTAGCCGCCAGGCTGTGGTTGCCCTTGGCGAGGGCGCCGCTCGACTCACCGAACGTTCCGGCCATGCTGCCGTTGCCCTCTGTGAGGATTGGCTGTGCTTGCCGGTGGCGTTCGCACCGCTAAAGTCACCGTTGACCGCGGCCGTGTTCCATTCGCCGACCGCCGCGACGCAGCGACACGCTGCCGTTGACGACAGGCCTTGTTCCCCTCGCCGGTTGCGATGGCACCAGCCACGCTGCCACCTTCGACGCCGGCACCCGGAAGTTTTTCTTGCCGGCGTTGAACACGGTGTTGAAACCGAATTCGGCGGGTTCAGTGAAGGGATGTTCGTGGCAATACCGCGGTTGTCCTCACCGATGTTGACGACTCGGTTGAAGGTGCCGGCCGTGATCGCCATACCGGAACCCGGCGCGGTGTTCTGGCCGATGTCGGCAGAGCCGTTGCCGATTCCAGCCAGGACGGCGGCATTGGTGTTCTTTCCGGCAGCCAGCGACGTGTTGACAAATGACTCCGGCAAGAGGCCCGTGACAGCCGTGGCGCCAGGCCCGATGGCCAGCGCGGTGCTGACGTACCCGGTTTTAGCCGACGCATACGCGCCGTCGCCTATCGCCACGGCGACGTTCCCCAGAGTGGACTGGCACTGCGCGCTGTTGCCGATGCCGGAGAACGACACACAGGATGCGCCTGCCGGACTGGCCGTACCCAGAGCGAAGGTGCTCAAACCCGCAGCGATGATGGCCGCTCCGGATACTGCTATTTTGCGAACCGTCATGTCGGCAACTTCCTTACCTTGTTGGATTGGACGAAGAACCTCTCCCCGTCCGGTCTCTTGCCCGTGGTTTCGGGCGAGTCGAGTGGCCCGGTCCTGACCTGCCACTCAGTTCGCACCCCAGTTGTCTGCGACATAGCCCCCGTTGACCCTGGGGGTGAACGTGAGTGTCATGCGCTTCTCCTTGGTGGTGCATGCAATGAAAGGAAATATACGGCAATCATGCTCGCCAAGAACAGATAATTTTTCCAGTAGTGAGCCATATCACAGTGGCTACGGGCAGAAAGTCTGGAACGAATTACTGCTGGTTTCATCCGGCGACACCGCCACCGGTTTGGCGGACGTGGCCATTGGGGTGCTGGCACACTGAACCCACCTGCGGACGCAGGAGGCCACGATTTCTGCGCCGAGACCTGACAGCGCGTGCCGTTCTACCGCGTCATCGCCGAGCGGATCACGTCCAGGTCGTGGTCGTCGATCCGAAAGACCCCGAACCGGAACTTGTATCCCCAGCGGGTCTTGTCCTCGATGAAGTCGAGTTGGTCGATCAGGGGTCTGATCGGCGTCTCGGTGCAGTCCAGGAAGTCGACATTGCGCCGCCACGGGTGGAAGTCGTCGGACATCTCGACCTGGTAGGGCTCGTCGTCGGCGACCTGGCCGATGGCGGTGAACGCCTGCAACGGCTCGCCGTCGGGGTAGCACGGTTCTCGGTGAGTAGAAGACGATCCAGTCGCCGCGGGCCATCTTGCGCAACATGTTCGGCTTACCGTGGTTCGCCTGCGTGAAACGGCCGCGGACACCACGTTCGACGTGGTCGCGGCTGACGGTGTTGATCCAGTTCGTCATGACCGCACGCTAAGTCGCCGGTCCGACAGCTTAGGGCTGTTCGACGAGCAGCCTGTGGATAACGTCGGCTAGAACGGGCTGCTGTTGGACTGCCACTGCGCTTCTTCCGGGCGCGGCCCGTATTTGGCGATGTAGGCGTCGTGGATGTGGGCGTTCTTCTTGCGGTTGATTTCGTCCACAAGATTCGGGTCCAGGCCGTGTTGTGCGAGCCGGTGACGGCGCCACACCTTGTTGAGCGCCAGCGCCATCAACAAGGACCAGACGTAGATCGGCGCCGTCATCTCCAGATGCACGTACACAGATGCCGGAAGCAGCCAGAACGGTGCGAGTACCAGCAGCGGCGGAATGGCATAGCGGACCATGTGGCGCCGGACGGCCCCGTTGCCCGCGAGGTCGTCGCGCACCCAGTCGCGCAATTCGTCGGGAAGCCTGCGACCGAACACATAGCCGACGTACTGGGCAGGGTGGGGGCGGTTCATGCGTGTTCTCCATCGAGTGCGCCCGCGGCGAGCGCGGCGGAATTGATCCGGGTCAGGACCGCGTGCAGGTGTTCGAGTTCGTCCAGCCCGACACCGAGCCGCTCGATCACCGCCGGCGGAATCTTCAGTGCCCGCCGCCGCAGCTGCAGACCCGCTTTCGTGAGTTCGACGTCGGTGGCCCGCTCGTCGGCGGCCGACTGCGCGAGCGGGTGATCAACCCCAGCGCCTCGAGGCGTTTGAGCATCGGCGACAGGGTCGCCGAATCGAGTTGCAGGGACAGCGCGATCTCCTTGACCGACAGCGGCCGCCCGCTCCTGTCGCCGCGGTGGTGATCCCACAGCGCCAGCATGACGAGGTACTGCGGGTGGGTCAGTCCCAGCGGCTCCAGCAGCGGCCGGTACACCGCGAGCACCGCTCGGTTGGTGATGGCCAGCGCGAAACACACCTGGCGTTCCAGCGCCAGCGGATCAACGTCTGTGTCGAGCGTCGTCATGATACTGATCGTACACAATTAGTTAGGGCACTAACTAATTGGTGATGAACCTCACCGCCTCGTTGTTAGCATCAGCGGCATGAGTGACGAGGGCCAGATCCGCGATGACCACGCCGAGCTGCTGCGCCGGCGTGCGCTGACCGAGGACGCGGCCCGGCCGGACGCGGTCGAACGCAGGCACGCGTCGAACGGCCGCACCGCCCGCGAGAACATCGACGATCTCGTCGACCCGGGCACCTTCATCGAGTACGGCCGGTTCGCCATCGCCGCCCAGCGTTTCCGGCGCGAGCTCGAGGACCTGATCGCACGAACTCCGGCAGACGGGTTGGTGGCGGGCACCGCGCGGATCAACGGCGAACTCTTCGGCGATGAGCGCAGCGCCTGCGCCGTGCTGTCCTACGACTACACGGTGCTCGCCGGCACCCAGGGTTACTTCGGCCACCGCAAGAAGGACCGCCTCTTCGAGCTGATCGAGCGGATGCGGCTGCCCACCGTCTTCTTCGCCGAAGGCGGCGGCGGACGGCCGGGCGACACCGACTATCCCACCGTGTCGGCGCTCGATACCCGGGCGTTCAAGCTGTGGGCGCAGTTGTCGGGAGTGGTGCCGCGCATCGCGATCGTCAAGGGCCGCTGCTTCGCGGGCAACGCCGTCATCGCGGGATGCTCGGACCTCATCGTGGCCACCGAAGACGCCTCGATCGGGATGGGTGGTCCGGCGATGATCGCCGGCGGCGGGCTCGGCGACGTCCACCCCGACGAGGTCGGGCCCATCTCGGTGCAGGAGCCCAACGGTGTGGTCGACGTCGTCGTCGCGGACGAGGCGGACGGCGGTCGCCGTCACCAAACGACTGTTGGGATACTTCCAGGGTGCGACCGCGCCGGCTGCGGCCGCCGACCAAACACCTTTGCGGACAATGATTCCCGAGCGTGCCCGCCGCGCCTACGACGTCGGCCCGGTCATCGAGACACTGGCCGACGAGGGTTCGGTGACGTTCCTGCGTCCCCGCTTCGCCCGCGAGATGGTGACCGCGCTCGCGCGCATCGAGGGTCGGGCGGTCGGGGTGATCGCGAATGACACCCGGTACATGGCGGGAGCTCTGACTGCCGCCGCGTCCGACAAGGCAGCGCGCTTCCTGCAGTTGTGCGACTGCTTCGGCCTTCCCGTCGTATCGCTCATCGACTGCCCGGGCTACATGGTCGGTCCGGCCGCCGAGGCCGAAGCGCTGGTGCGGCGCGGGTCGCGCATGCTCGTCGCGGGTGCCGCGATGCGGGTGCCCTTGGTGGCGGTCGTGCTGCGCCGCGGTTACGGCCTTGGCGCCCAGGCGATGACGGGCGGCAGCCTGCATGAGCCGCTGCTCACCGTGGCGTGGCCGGGAGCCCACCTCGGTCCGATGGGGCTGGAGGGCGCTGTCCGGCTGGGCTTGCGGAAGGAGCTGGAGGCGATCGCCGACGACGATGAGCGCGAGGAACGTGTCCGCCAGGCGACGGAGGCCGCGGAGGAGAATGCCAAGGCGCTCAACGCCGCTCAGTTGTTCGAGATCGACGACGTCATCGACCCGGCCGATACCCGAAGGATCATTGCGGAGACGCTGACCGCCGCGACCGCACGAGCCGAGCTTCCTCCGCCCCGCCGGTTCGTCGACACCTGGTGAGCAGCAGTGAGAACGCCGCCATAACGCCGGACGGAAAGTGGTCACTCGAAGCGACGGGTGTCGCGGGCGTTGAGGTGCACGTGATGGGTGACGCTGTCGGCGAAGTGGGAGCAGCCGGTGCATCCGGCGTCGGGCCAGCCCTCGACGTCCTCTGCGTGGAAGAAGCGGTAGACCATCAATTGCCTGTGGCCTTCGAAGAGTTCTAGTAGGCCGACCTCACCCTGGGGTCCGATGAAGCGGTAGTTGGCGTCGACCCGCATCATGGGCATCCGCCGCCGCTCGGCTGAGAGCTCGTCACGGGCGACGGTGAGCGCCTTTTCCTTAGCCAGCATCGCCTCGAACGATTCGCGCCACTGCGCCGCAGAAACCACGTCAGGTAACGCGACGTCGTGCCTGTTCGTCGACGGTGCCTCCGCCATATCGACCTACCTACCTCTCGCTCTCCCTGCTCTAGGGTCCAGAAGTCCTTTGTCCCGATGAAATTGTGACCTTCACGCGCCTCGAAAATCATCGGTCGAGTCGCTGTTGCCTAACTCGATAGCGCGGTTTGACGCTGTCGGCATCTGGAAGGGACTTAACGCCGAGACGGCAACCGCGACGAACGCGACCAGGCATTCGAAGCGCTAACCGTGCGGAGCTGAGATACAGCGCGGCACCGACGAATACGAAAGGGCGCGACGGTCTCCATGTCGACGACGCTTCGATGCACATCAGCGGTGCGGACCAGGTGCGGTCGTCGGTCCCCTTTGGTGCGCTTCAGGGCACGACGGCCTCGACCTTCTTGGCCGTTTCACTACCGCCCCGAGCCGGTTCATTTCTCATCGAATCTCGGGCAACCAATCATTTGGCCGCCCGTCAGTAGTGGTAGCGGGCCTTCAGGATCTTGACTTCGTTGTCGTCCGCTCGGTACACGAGTCGATGTTCGTCGTCGATTCGCCGGGACCAGTACCCGGAAAGTTCCCCCTTGAGAGGTTCTGGTTTTCCAATCCCTGTGAACGGGTTTCGCTGGATTTCTCCGATGAGTCTGGTGATCCGTCGGGCCGTCTTGCGGTCGGAGGCTAACCAAAACAGAAAGTCCTCCCAGGCGTCAGGGTCGAAGTTGATGCTTCTCACTCCTCGCCGCCGGCCATCTCCTGGAGTTCGTCGATCGACTTGGTGTTCCCACCCAGTTCGGAGCGGCCGGTCTTATCGCGGGCGACAGCCTCCATGAGTCGGCGCGCATTCTCGGGTGAACGCAATAGGTAGACAGTCTCTTGCCACGAGTCGTAGTCGTCGGCCGACATGAGCACCGCATCTCCGGCTTTGGATGTGATGCGCACGGGTTCGTGGTCGGTGTTGACTTGTTCAAGGAGCGGGAAGAGTCGTTGCCGGGCTTCACTTGCACTGATGGTCATGAACTGAACACCCTCATCCGTACGGAGATATCGTACTGCCATCGTACTGTAATATCGTACGAGTGGTACGAGTGTGGTCCAAGTGAGCCAGTTGGTCTCACGCGGCGGTTCATCCTGTACGTCACGTCCGCATCGCCCGTGACGTGGTGCAGATCTTCCACGACGACACCGTCGTCGCACCCATGTGCTGCACCTGTCGGGCCGCACCACCAAAGTCGAGCAATATCCGACCTGTGAACCGGCGTCGGGGCACAAACTTTACGGGGTTGATGTCCGTTTGCCCACCGTCGCGGAGGCGGTCGAAACCGTGGGCAGGGGTTGGGAGGTCGGGCTGGCATCATGCCCACGCAGGCTCACGGCGACGACGAGGACTTCGTCCCGGAGATCTGCTGGCGCCTCAACGCCGCTCAGTTGTTCGAGATCGACGATGTCATCGACCCGGCCGATACCCGAAGGATCATCGCGGAGACGTTGACGGCCGCGACCGCACACGCAGAGGATCGTCCGCCGCGGCGGTTCGTTGACACCTGGTGAGAAGACTATTGATCGGTTGTGCGGTTCCGTACGCCGATACGGCGTGTCGCGTACGAAACCGCACAACCGCCACCGGTAATTGTTCGGCGGCAATCTAATTGATCGCGAGTGCCGCCGCGATCGCTCGACGCATGTCGTCGTCGTTGACAATCAGGTCGTTGTCGGCGGCCTGGGAAAGCAGTTGTGGTGGGGTACTGCTCAGCCGGCGGGCGCGCTCGTGCTTACAGTGCACGATGACCTTGCGGGCGAACCGGCCGTTGCCTGCGGTGTCAAGGGCGGTGCCCTGCTCGATGGGGGTGTCCCGCAATCGGGCCGCCTCGTCGCGCAGCAGTGGCCAGGCGGAGTCCGCGATGGCGATCTTCTCCTTGCCGGCGATCAACCGGCCGATCTGCACGATCTCGTCCGGCGTATAGCTGGTGAACGACAACGTCAGGTGAAAGCGGGAAGCAAGCCCGGGGTTGGCCTGCATGAACCGGCGCATCTCCTTCGGGTAGCCGGCGACGATCACCACCAGGCGGTCGCGGAAATCCTCCATGTACTTCAGCAGGGTGTTGATCGCGTCCTTGCCGAACGAATGACCCTCATGTTCGGGCGCCAACCGGTACGCCTCGTCGATGAAAAGCACACCGCCCAGGGCGGATTCACAGACTTCCTTCATCCGAGCGGCGGTCTGCGAGATGTAACCGACGACGAGGTCCTCCTCGGTGACCTCGACGACGGTCGGATGCTCGATCTTGCCCAGCCCGAACAGGATCTCGGCCGCGATGCGGGCGAACGACGTCTTCGCCGTGCCGGGCGGGCCTTCCAGCACCATATGGTTCTCGTTCGTCATCGACGTCTCTTCGCCCCGGGAGGCGAGGATCTGATCGATCTGAATCTCGGTGCGCCACACCGTGATCTGTTCCTTCGGTCCCGTCAGGCCGATCAGTTCGTCCAGCTTCCGCTGCGCGTCGGCGAGGACCACATCCTTCTGCTCCTCCAGCGCTGCGGCCACCCGTTCCGCCTTCGACGTCTCGGTGCTGGGATCCCACGGGTCGGTCCGGGTGGCGATGGTCTCGGCGTCGGTGACGATCAACCGGTAGCCCGGGTTGGCCAGCGCCTGCGCAGCCGCATCGAGCAGGACGCCGTTGTTGGTCGCCTGCTCGAACGATGCGCGGGCGGCCTCCTCCTGGCCCAGTTCACGCTGGCACCAGCCCCTGGTCAGCGCGGCGTCGGCGGCGATGTACTGGTTCTTCGTCTTCACGGTGGTGGCGCGATCCAGCGCGGTCTGAAACTGCCCGACGCTGGCGGCGGCGGCCGCGGCGAGCGTGTCGACGGCGGCGGTCAGGTCGTCGACGACGTGCGTCGCGTGCGCGGGTGGCGACTTGGCGGTGATCTTCAGGACATCCGGCCAGCGCTGCGCCAGGTGGTGAGCGGCCGCGCCGACGAACTGCGCCCACTGGGCCGCCATCGCGTCGCCGGAGACGACGGGATCCTCGAGCACGTGGGCCACTTCGGCGAAGCGCCGGTCGCTGATCAGTGCCGCGGCGTACGCCAGCGCGATCGTCGACCGCGACCACACCGGCATCGTCACGTACAGCGGCGCATCGAGCCGGGCATGCAGATCACCGTCGACCAACCCGATCCGCCGGGTCTCGCGGTACAGCGACCGCGAGTTGCGGTGCGCCGCCTCGAGGACGTCGATGGTCTGATCCCCGCAGGCGACCCTGCCAAGCCAGGCGTCGGACATCGACGGCTGGGCTGCGGTGATCGCGACGAAACCGGCCAATGCCTGACGAGTGTCGCCAGCCTTGTAGTTCTCGATCGCAGCGTCGAACGCGCGGCGCTGATCGGTCGGGGCAGTCATCGAAATACGCGCTCTCCTATGCGGTCTGGCCTGCGGCTCCGAGGAAGGGCTGTTCGGCCTTGAACGTAGCGATCTGCACGTCGGTGGTGAAGGCGGCGGTGGCGATACGGACCGTCGACGCAGACATCTGGGTGAAAGCCAGGTCCGGAGACGGCGCGTTGCGCTCGGCGTCACCGATCGTGATCACCGTCGACGCCAAACCGGCGGGCGGCGGTCCCGCGGTCCGGTCGCTGACGATGATCGACGGGACGAACTCCGGTGGATGCCTGCGGTCGACCACCGCGATCAGCGGCTGTTCCAGCTGGCGCCACCGGGCGGGCTGATCGGTGTAGATCGCGATGCGTTCGCCGACCGCCGCCGCCCGCACCAGCAGCTGGCAGGCGTAGGGCATGCCGGTGTGCAGGGCGATCCGGGTGGCCTGATCGGGGTCGGTCAGCGACAACAACAACAGGTCGCCACGCTGGGTGGTGCCGACCAGCACACCCGAGGAGCCGACCGGCAGATCCAGCGGCGCGGCATCCAGTGGCCGGGCCGGGATGGCATCGAACCGGCGCGGCAGTGGCGCCGAGCGTGTTGCCGCGGGTCCCTGGTGACCCGGAAGCGGATTGAGGTAGAGCGTGGGCGGTCGGGTCGGCGCCTGCGGGTCGTTGACCCGCACCACGGCGGACACCCAGGGGCGGCCCTCGGTCGGGAGGCGCTTCTTGGTCAGCGAAATCGTCTGCACCACAGCGTCGGAACGCAGCGCCCACATCTGATTGAGCGTGCTGGTGGTGATGTCCTCCGGGGAGAAGTAGTAGGACGTCAGGAAGCCGGGATGGGCCTCGACCGACCTCCAGGCCTCGGTCGGCGCGACCGGTGTCGGCGTGCGGGTACCGACCGCCGTCTCGTCCGGTCCGGATTCGGCAGCCACCGCCAGGCCGGCACCCAGCTCGACCAGCGCGGCATCGAGATCCTTGGCGGTCAACGCATTTGCGCGCACACCGCGCTGAAGCAGTGCGTTCAGGATGCGTTCGGCTGCCGCTGCCGCGGCCGCCCCCACCGTCGAGCGGTAGGCCAGGCCGGCAACCGAATTCGCAACGTCCAGACGCACCACCAGATACGTTCGGCGCTGCCCCGCGGCCGGGCGGTCGGCCAGCAGGGTGGAATACAGCGGCGGGTAGCCGGTGCCGCGTCGCACCCGCAGTCCACTCGACACCACATCGATGCCGGAGAGCCGGATGCCACCGGGCTGATCGAGCAGACCGGTCAGCGCATCCATCGGCAACAGGTTGGGTGTCAGCGCGGTGGCCGATCCGGTCAGCAGCGTCGGCGAGTACGCCTGACCGATCACCTCGATCATCGTGATCGCTTCGCCGTCGAATCCGTCCGGGACCCGCACCCCGTACAGCGAGGCGCCATGCGGGATGTCGACCGCCGCCGCCGGCTCATCGTTGCGGCGTCGTCGCCGCCACCAACGCACTCGGTCGACGAGCCACCGAATCATGTTGCGGCGATACACCGTCACCAGCAGCGTGGCCGCGGCGATGACGCCAGCCGCAACCGTCGGCCACCACGACATCCGCGCCGGCGGGAAGGCCACGATGGCCGCGATGACCGCAACCTCGACCCCGACCACAGCGGGGATGGTGGCGTTGACGCCGATGGTGCGCGCCTTCATGACCGCCTCCGCCGAACCGCCGCCGTTGCTGCGACCGCTGCGGCCAGCGCAGCCACGACCGCGGCGCCGATCAACGCGGTATGCCGCGGCCGCAGATCCGGGGGAGGCGGCGGTGCGGGCACATGCAGCAAGGAGGTCAGATGCTCCGGCGGTAACCGATCGCCCGGTGCCACGTCGAAGGTCAGCGCCGCAACCGGGTCGACGACGCCATAGCCCACCTTGTTATCGACACCGCGCGGCGGGTTGTGCGCGGTTTCGGTGATCCGCCGGATGATCTGGTGCGCGGAGAGATCCGGATACTTCGCCCGCACCAGGGCGGCGACCCCTGACGTGTAGGCGGTGGCGAAGCTGGTGCCGGACAACGGGGTTGCCTTGCCTGGCTCACGGCCGGGTAGCGCGTTGATCGGTGCGCCGTTGACGCTCGACAGGCCCATGATCTCCAGGCCGGGGGCGGCAACACCTACCCATGGACCGGCAATGCTCTGCGGCAGCGGCTGGCCGTCAGGGGCCACCGCGCCGACCGTGAGCACGTAGTCGGAGAACCAGGCGGGCGTGACAATGGTGGAGACGTCGTGCCAGTCGCGGGGGTCGTCGGGCCGCAGCGGGTTGAACACCGGATTCTGTCCGCACGAGCTTTCTTCGCCTTCGTTCCCCGCCGCCGCCACGATGACAATGTCCTTATCCACCGCGGCATAGCGCACGGCGGCACCCAGCGCCGCCTGATCGATGGGCTGCGCGGCGTTGATGCAGGCCGTCACCGAGATGTTCATGACCTTGACGTCCAGGTTGGCCAGATGCACGACGGCACGGGCAAGAGTGGCGATATCGCCTGCCTTGCGGCGTATTTCGTCGTTGTCGCCGGGTTGCGGCCTCGCCGGGCCGAATGCCGACGACGACTGGCGAACCGATATGAGCGTGGCGTCAGGGGCGACGCCGACCACCCCGTCGGGACTGCCCGGCGGCGGCCCGGGCACCGGTGGGTAGTCACCCTCGCCGGGCCCTGCAGCCGGCGCCACAGGTTCCCCCGGGGCCGGTTCGGCAGGCGGCGGTGGAGGTGGCGGCGCGGTGACCGTGACCGTGCTGGGCTTCGGTGGCGCAGGGGGCGGTGTGGTCGGGAACGGTGACGCCTCTACACCAGGAGGAGGCGGCGGCAGCTTGACGCCGGGCGGCATCGGCGGCGGCTTGGCGGCGGGGTCGGACGGTTGCGCCGCGATGATCGAGGCGACAACCGTGCCATGCGAATCGCAGTCGAACAGGCCGCCGTTCTCGTCGCCCATCACATAGTCGCCGCCGGCGAACAACGCCGGAAACCTCGGGCTGGGGGTGACGCCGGTGTCGATCAACCCGACGGTCACACCCGCGCCGGTGGAGTACTTCCAGGCCTTCGTGACGTCCAGCATGGCGTTGCCCGGCGCGGGCTGGGTGACGTCAGGGGTGGCGACGGTCAGCGGGGCGGCGCAGGTGTTCTGCTGCTTCATCTCCTGGTCGGGACCGGGCGTATCGTCCGGCGGCAGGGCGGCTGGATCGACACCGGGCGGCTCGAGGGCGACTGCCGTTGCGGGCATCAGCACGTTGGCGCCAAGCAGCAGGGCAGCCGCTACCGCCGCAGATGAGGTCCGCGCCCCGCGGGTCAGCCGATCCATCAGTGGTAGCGGATGTATTGCAGTAGGCCGAGCGCCCATGCGGCGAACGGAACCACCAATGTCAACAAGATGTATTCGGTGTATTCAACGACCTTGCGCACCGGTGGCGAGAACACCCGTGGCGGCACGACGGTGGCGGCGACCAGTCCCAGCGCGGCGATGCCGAGGGCCACCCCTGCGGCCACCAGGGTGGCGGAGGTGTCGGTCGGCGGCGCGTGCAGCCCGTACTTGGCGGCGGCACCGATCAGGCCCGCGACAGCGGCACCGACCAAGATGATTGCGTGTCGCCGATCGCGAAATGCCCTGGCGCGCAAGATGAGAATGGCGGCAACCGCTCCGAGAACCACCAGCTGCGCCCACTCCCGCTCGCCGTCGGGTAACACCGCGACCCATGCGGCGGGTACGGCGACGGCGGCTACGCCGAGCAGCACGCCGGTCAGCACGGTGTTGGACTTGCGCGCCGCGGCCGCCACCTGTTCGCCGGTCAGGGTGACGTCGGAGGGTAAACCGTCCTCGACCGGCGAGACGGTGTCTTCCGGTTGGCCGGGGGCGCGGGCGAAGATGTCGCGGCCCGTGATGGACCCGAATGTCTGCCGCGGGACATTCGCCATCCGCAGCGCCACCGTCGGTGCCGCAGAGACGGCCACCAGGACAGCGATCAACACGGCTACGGCAATCCGTGGGCCTGGCACATCCCAGTACATCCGCACCAGTGCGACCGCGGCCGCACCGAAGCCTGCGGTGACGATCGCCGCGGCCGCCGACCAGTATCGGCCGGTGAACCGCACCGTCAGCCACACTCCCGCCAGCGCGGTGATCGCGGCGAGAAATGCGTGCGGAGCGCCGGGGGAGCCGCCGGGTGGAATCGTCGCGGCGGCCAATGCCGCGGTGACGAGCGCGGCCCACCCTGCGCCGTCGGTGACGGCGCGACCTGCCCCGAGCCGTACGCCGATCGCAACGGTGCCGATCAGGCAGATCGTGACGGCGGCGAACAGGATCGGCACCAACAACGCGCTTTCATGTGCCCAGCGCAGCCGCCACAGCAGCAGGCTGGCCACGCCGAGCGCACCGCCGATTATCACCGCTGCGACCGCGAGAGCGGTCTGCGCCGAAACCCTCACGAAGTGGTCGGATGCGTACTGCGCCAGCGCCGTCGACACGTTCTCCACAACGGGCCCGTAGCGTTCGGCCGTGCCCGCCGGAAGCAGAGCGAGGACGTCGCCGTCGACGATGTTGTGCCCGGCGAGCGAGACATCCGAGGCCAGTGCCGACATACCCGCCGCGCGCGCGAATTCATAGGCAGCGGGCGGTAATTCGGCGGCACCACGACCACGCAGTACCTTGTTGATCGCGATGACCGTCGGGTCCGCGAGGGTGTGCAGCGGCGCCGCCGACGGCAACACGAGATCGATCTGATGAGACTCGCCGGCAAGGATCGACACCCGGCACGACGGCGGCACCGCGGCCGGAGCCGCGGTGTGACTCGCCGGGGTGGTGGTGGCCGGTTCGCGGACAGTCGTCACCGGCGGTCCTTCGGTCCGTCGGTGGTCGAGGCGAAGTGCTCGGCGATCGCCGCGGTGATCTCGATGAAGCGCCGCTTCGTCATCGGCGACATCTCCGAGGACACGTCGATCACGCCGCCGGGACGCAGGTGCGAGTCGAACGGCACTTCGACGACGACCTGACCGCGGCTGGCGAACTGCTGCACCAGGATCGACCGGGTGCGCTTGTCGGCGTGACCGTCGGAGTCGTTGAGTACCACGACGGTGCGATGCAGCAGACCGGTGTATCCGCGGTTGGCCAGCCACTCCATCGTCTGGCCTGCCGCCGAGGCGCCGTCCACCCACGGCGAGGACACCACGATCAGCGCGTCGAGATCGCGCAGCACCTCCTGGGCGATCGCGGAGTCCATCGTCGAGCCGCAGTCCACGATCGAGATCGTGAAGTGGCGGTCCAGCCGTGCCGTCGCTTCGCGGTAGATGGCGGGATCGAGCACCCGTCGCCGCGCGGTGCTGGACTCGCCCGCGAGTACGAACAGGCCGGCGGAGTTGTTGCCGACTCGGCTGCGAACGTCGGCGAACGTATCGAGGTGTTCATCGGCGGCGAGCTCCCAGTACGAGCCTGCGGCATTCGGGTCGATGCGGCTGCCGAGCTTGCCGAACGCCGTGTCGGCGTCGATGGCCACCACCCGGTCGTCCTGGCGCAGCTCCGCGAAGATCGATCCGACGCACGCCGCGACGGTCGTTTTGCCGACCCCGCCCTTGCCGAACACGCCGATCTTGTAATGGCCGCGCAACAGCGAACGGATCTTGTTCTCCAGGTCGGCCAGGCGCTGCTCGTCGGGCGACGGCCCGAGGTTGACCAGCCCGAGCGTGCCCCGGTAGATGAATCGGCGCCAGCCCTTACGCGGGGGCACTTTCTTGGTGGGCACGAGTTCACTGGTGCGGATGCTGTCGACGTAGGACCAGCCGGTCGACGGTGGGGCCGCGGGAGGAGCGACCGCCCAGTTCGGCGCCGACGACGGAGCGGCCGACCACTCGTGGCCGGACGGCCGCGACGCCCGCTCTCGGGGTGGCTCCTGTTGCCAGCCGGGCGATCTCGGGCGCGCGCCCATCGGCGGCATCACCCGGGTGGACTCCGCAGAGGCGGCTTCCCGGGGCCTGCCCTCGTGACGACCGGCGGGTGGGCCCCCAGCTTGCGCGGGTGGAGGCCCTTGCCGCGAGCCGCCCGGCGGTATGCGCTGCGGTCCGGTCTGGACCCGGTCCGCCGACCAGAGCTCGCGTCGGGCTCGATCGTCGAGCCCGGCCGGCCGGCCCGGTTCCTCGAGTGGCCGGCGGACGGCGTCCTCCGGGGGGCGCAGGCCGTCATCGTCGGGACCCGTCGGCCGCTGCGGGTCGTCGACCACGATCCGCGGGGGTGTGTCGTCCTGCCCCGCGGGCGTCGGCGTCTCGGGCGGGCGGCCCGAAGTCTCGTCGTCGGAATCGGCGGGTGGTGAAAGGTGTTCCCGCAGAAAGTCGTCGCGTTCGGTCACGGCGTCAATCCTCTCCGCGACCGACCTGACTGGGTGTTCATGGTCTCCTCCGGTGAATGTTGATGTCTGCGGGTGATCGTCGAGTCGTACTACTGCGGTTGGCCGAGCGGGGCCGCTTCCATGGGGACCGCCAGGGTGTCGTGCTGGATCATTGCATCGGTGCGGCTGAGCGCGGGCCCGGGGGCGAACACCCGGATCAGCGGCCAGGGCGCCTGGCGCGCCATGGGCGGCGAAATGCCAAGCGCCCGCAGCGTGTCGTTGTCGAGCGAGATCCCGTACCGCACGCCTTGGTCGCTGATCCACCACATGGATTCGCGGCTGGTGGCGCCCGGCGCCGCGCCGGTGGTCATCACCAGGTTGGTGGCACCCGGAGACATATATACCTGGTCGGCCTCGATGCTTGCGGTTGTCCGGTCATTCTTGACCAGTCGCAACAGCCGGTTCTCCGACCCGATCGGGATGGGCAGCCCCTTGCCGGAGAGCACGACCGTGGTGGCGGTCCGGTCGGTCGAGCCCTTCGACCAGCGCAGGCAGGTCACCGGGTTCGCCCCCGTGTCGACCAGCTCGAGCCGGGTGGTCGGATAGAAGTCGACAGGAAGGCTCTCCACGACCGGCACGCTGGCGAGCCGGTCCGGGGCGACCACGACCGGCAGCTCGTCGCCGAACGAGTTAGCCGAACGCAACAGCGAAGCGACGAACGGCGAGATGGGTTGTACGCCGTTGCGCAGCAGCACATAGAAGTTGTCGGCATCGGTCTGCAGATCACGCACGGACAGCACCGAACCGACGACGGCGTCGGGCGCCACGTTGAACTGCGACGGGCCGCCCGCTCCCGGGATGACCGGGGTGGTCAACGGTTCGGTCGCAGGCAGCGCATCGAACAACGGCGTCGAAATCTTCACCGGCTGCGGCGCATCCGTGTCGACGCCGAGGGCCAGTGCGACCGCCTTGTTGGATAGGTCGATCATCGACCGCTGGCCGTTCCAGATGACGTAGGTCTTCTTGTCGTGCTCGGCGAGCACTGCCCTCGGCGGGTCGAGCGGTAGCGTCCGTGACCCGACCGCGGGCGATCCACCGATTGCGGTGACGACCGGTGCGGCGTTCGGGTTGTCCGGCGCGGTGTCGCACACCGTCCACTCCGAGTTGTCGGCGGTGCGCAGCGGCATGGTCGCAGGCGCCCCTGCGATACCGACGGAGGCGCCCTGCGGATATTGCGCGATCTCGTTGGCCTTGACGAAGGTCGGGTTGTTCGCCTGCCCGGCGATCAACCGCGCGCTGATGAGATTCACCGCGGGATGCAGCCGGCCGTCGACGAGAACGAAGATGGCGCCGGTGTCCCGGTCGGCCAGGATCGTCGACTGGCCGACCTGTCCGGCGGGCTTGAACCAGGACAGCACGAACATCAACGCGACGGCGAGCAGCGCGAAGATGAAGCCGAGAATCAGCGACGCGCGCTGGCGCTGCACCGGGTCGAACTCCATTCGCACACCGTGGTGCGACAGCGCTGCGGCATTTCGCCGGTTCCAGAAAAAGTGCGCCGACACCTGGAGTCCGCTGGCCAGATTCAAAGCCATGGATCAATACCTTACGTGCGGGTCCGGGCCCCTCGACGCGCAGATTCGGGGAGCGAATAGTTCGTTCATCGGTGCATTTGCTGACGTTTGCTGACCGCTAAACCGCCGCCGGCTTCGCCGCGTTGAGCAAGTTAGCAAGGTCGTGGCGGAGGGCGTCGGGCGACGTGGGCCAGATGCTCGTCCACCGGCTGCCGTCCGGACCGGTCGTGTAACTGATCGTGATGCGGCCGAACTCGGTGTCGGCGACCGTCAGGACGTCGGGATGGACCTTCTTCTTGACGCCGTGCTCGATCACGGCGACCACCGCCATGGCCGATTCGTCCATCCGGGTGGCAGCCGACAGCACAGCCACCTGATCGGGTGAAAGGCCAAGCCGGGCCAATGCCGACGCGATGACGTGTTGGTCCTCACCGATGTTCTCGGTGAGAGACTGTTCCAGCGCAGCGCTTGGCAGGTTGACGCCCGCGATCGACGCGGGAGGACCGTCGGAGAAGGCATGCAGAACCGCGTCGCAGATCAGCTCGACCTGGGCGTCGGCCAGCGCGGCCTCGCCGAGCGGTGCGATCACGACTTCGTCGTCGCTGCGGGCGATCATGGCCAGCCAGCGCTCGCGTTGGCAGATCGACATCGTGCGCTCCTGCACGAGCGCCGGGGCGTCGTCGCCCGCTGGTTCACTGCCGTCCGACGGTTCGGGTCGTCGGATGACGACCGTGACTTCGCGTTGCGGCCGGCCGATCACCGCGATCCAGTCCCGCACCGCCTCATCGACACGGCCGTCCTCGCCGATGACCCCCGCCGCCACCAGCGACGCGTATTCGGCGGTCTGGCTCAGCGGGACGTCGCCGTGCGTCGTCGCCACGGTTCCGTCGCCGTCCACCGATGGAATGAACGGTCGCAGCCGCAGCGAGGTCGGCATCGACTCGACGCCGAGCAGCGCTTGTAGCACCCAGATTCCGGACGGTGTGGTCGTCAAATCCGCCATTGCCTCGATACCTCCTTTCGCCGCCGGACGTATCAGGGGAGGCCAACACGGCGGTCGGCCTCCCCTGCCTACGACTGAGTCGGGCTAGCCCATTCCGAAAGACTGGCCCGCTGCGTGGTCCGTGGTCATCATGTCGTTGAGAGCGGTGTCGACGGTGGAGGAATGACGCAGGATGACGTCCTTGCCGGCGTCGATACCGGAGTTGATCATCATCTGCGCCTGTTCGAACGACATCCCACCGGTGCCCTGGAACTCTTCGCGGACGCTCGCGAGGGCGGTTTGGGCCTGGCCACGGATGTCTTCGAGCTGAGCGCTGGACTGGGCAACGCTGTGCACATAGTCCGGGATCGCCGCCGGGTTGTAGGCGAACATGTCCATTTGAAAGTCCTTTCAGATCGCCGATTGGGCAGATTAGGTCTGGGAGACGCCTTGCACGGCCGCGCGGGCGTGCTCTTCCTGCGTTTCGTAGCTGTCAGCCGCTGAGCGCAGCGTCTGGATCAGCTCGCCCCACTGGGTGTTGAGCTTCATCTGGGCGTTGTGGATTTCCTCGGTGGTGCTGATGTTGGCCGTCGCCGCCTGACCGAACCATCCGCCTTGGCCGTGTATGTCGTGCGAAGCGCTGAGATAGTTGTTCAGTGTCTGCTGGGCATGCTCGCGGAGTTGATCGAGTTGTGTTGCGACGGCGCGTAGTTTGTCTGCGCCTACGAGAATGTTGTCTGCCACGGACTTTCCTTTTCCTTATCTGATTGGCCGATTCTTGAAGCTTATTCCGCTGCGGGAGGGGGTCTCTGCATCAATTTCCGGGCTAGTCCTCCCTCCCGGTTCGAGGACCGACCGTTAACTGCATGGTCCTGCCCTCTGCGGAGCCTTCCCGCCCACGGTCGTCGCGGGCCATGTGCGGCGGCGGGGCCCCATACAGGCCACCGGAGCCGCCGGTGCCGGATGGGTGCGCGGACGTCGCCACTTCCGGCGCGCCGCCGGATCCCGGCGCCCATCCGCTGGGCAGCTTCGGCGGACCCGGCGCGTTGAAGCTGCCGGTGGGCCGGGTGAAGCTGGACATCACTCCCGTCGCCCCGCCGATGCCGCCCGCGCCGCCGCCACCACCACGCG
Source organism: uncultured Actinomycetota bacterium (assembly GCA_963743225.1). Classification (GTDB taxonomy): domain Bacteria; phylum Actinomycetota; class Actinomycetes; order Mycobacteriales; family Mycobacteriaceae; genus Mycobacterium. Next base: position 100,490 of record CAVUPN010000037.1, read on the forward strand.
CAGCGGCATCGGTGGTCGCCGCCAGCGTCGCCGTGTCCAGCTGCTCGCCGGCCTTCTCCAGCCCGTTCACGCCGTTGGCGCCGCCCATGCCACTGGCAAGCGGCCCGAGCATTCCCATTGCCATCTGTGGGAACTGGCCCAACATCTGTGGGAACTGTCCGAGCATCTGAGGAAATTGTCCGAGCATCTGCGGCAGCTGGCCGAGCTGGCTCAGCATCTGCGGGGCCATCGAGCCCATCGACTGCGCGGCGCTCGCCGGCGCGGCGGTGCCCGATTGGACGGCGCCCGAGGCCTGTTGGACGCCGGACAAGCTCTGCGACATCGCGGCGCTGGCCGCACCGTTGGCGGCGGCCTGCCCGATCGCCGCGGCCTGGCCGGCCGGACCCGCAGGGTTCGCGGTGAGCGGCGCGGGCGGTGGCGGAATGCCGAGCCCGGCGATGATGGGCGTCACGATGGCTTCGTAGCCGCCCATGTTGCCCGCGTTCTGCGTCCAGAAGTGGCCGAAGTATTCGGTGTCGAGCCCGATGATCGCCGGGGTGTTCTGGCCGATGATGTTCGTCGCGACGAGCCCGGCCTGGGTGGTGCGGTTGGTGGTGCAGATCGGAACCTGGATCATCGCGGCCTTGGCGGTGACATAAGCCTGCTCGATGGCGGCCGCCGATGCCGCGGACTGCTGCACCCAGCCGGAAAGGGCCTCGAGCGCTGCGACGTACGGCATGGCAGTGGCCACCATCGCGACGCCGCCAACGCCCGCCCACCCCGTCGCCGCGGTGGTCCCCGCGGTGGCCGCCATCATGGCGCCCTCGGCGATCAGCGCCGCGGCAAGCGCCTCGTACGCTGCGGCCGCCGCGGCGATGCTGGCCCCTTGGTCACCGGCCATCAATTGACCGGCGTTCACCTCTGGGGGGAACGCACTCCACAGGCCCGCCATGAACGGCTAGGCCCCTCCGATGGTGGTCGAAGCCACATTGATGGCCTCGACCGCGGTGTAGGTCGCGCCGCTGGTGCCGATCGCTCCAGCGAACAACTCCCGCATGGCCACATATTCGGCGAGGATGCCCGAGGTCGCGGCACCGCGGGCAACGAGCGCCGCTGCGGCCCGGATCGACACATCGTCGGCGCCGGGGGGAACGACCGCGGAGATCGGGCCTGCGGCGGCGGCCGTCGCACCCGCCATCGTGGCGGCTCCTCCGGTCTCCGAACTGGCTGCCGCGGCGAGGATCGCCGGATCGATGTTAATCAGCATGTTCTCTCCCGACTGACGTAGCTGCTTCCTGCAGTTTAAAGCTGGTTCGGACTACCTTCTCGCACCAATTTGCAAATCGCCATGACTGTACCCTTACGTTTGCGGACCCGCCAAAGACGGCGAAGCCGGGGGGTTACTCCACCCGATCAGCGCACCTGTCGTGCCGGACCTCGTAAAGTACGTCGCTTTGCCAGGGCGCTGAGGCTCGGCGTAGATGTCTCCGACGATCTTTCCTGCGTCCCGCCGGCCGTCCAGGATCAGAATGGGCGCAAGCGAGGCGCGGAGTTTGCCGAGAACGGAGCTGCCGATCGCGACCTGGTTCCAGTTTGCGACGGCGGTGGCGGCAAATACGTGTAGTCCGGTGTCCCGTGCGCCTTCGATGTGCGGACCCAGGGCCATCAGCGGGTTGTCCATCGTCGGCCACACCCCGGCATCGTCGATGACGACGAAGATTTCGGGTCCGGACCAGAATGTCTTGGTCATCATGTCTTCCTGCGATGTGCCCGGCGGTGGCTGCCGGTTGTCCAGCTCAGCAACGAGTTCGCGGATCACCTCACGGATGGCGCCCTGGGTGTACGCGTAGTCCCGCAGATGCGGGCCCTGCACCACACCGAGCAGCGTGCGCCGCGGATCGAGCACCAGAATCTGGGCCTCTTCGGGGCGGTATAGCGAGGTGATCGCCCGGCACAGCACCCGCAGGAAATTGCTTCGGCCCGACCGGGGCGCGCCGACGGCAATCGCATGTGGGTGATCCGCGATGTCGAGATAGGCCGGCCCGAGGTCGGCTTCCGAAAGGCCGAACGGGACCAGACTCCGACGGATGATCGGCTGAGCCAGCCGCTGCACCTCTTCGAACGGCACCGACTCGGGCAGCCGGCTGACGGTGGCGGCCTTCTGGATGCCGGAGACCTGGGCGATCAGCGGGCCGATGTCGCGCGCCGCGACCCTGCCGTCGGGGCGCTCGCCCAACTCGGGCACCCCGATCAACAGATGCATGCCGGGCTTGGTGAGCCCGCGGCCCGGCACCCCCCGCGGCACCTTCTTGGCGAGCTGGCGGTCCATCTCCGAATCGCCAGGGTCGGTCAGCCGCAGCTCGATGCGTGCAGTGGCCAGCGGCTTGAGCGCTTGCTTGAAGCCCTGCAGGTAACTGGTGTGCGAGATCACCACGTGCACGCCATAACTCAGGCTGCGCGCCAACGCGACGACGTGGTCGACAAGCTGGGGGTACTCGGTCGCGAACGTCGCCCAGCCGTCGATGACGAGGACGACGTCGCCGCCGGCGACCGGCACCGGCTCGGGCTCGTCGCTGAACTTGCGCCGCCGGACTTCATCCATGTCCAGCCCGGTCTTGGCGAACACCGCCTCACGCTCGGCCACGATGCCCAGCACCGAAGCGACGATGCGTCCGACGCCCTCGCGGTCCACCGCCGGGGCAAGACCTGCGACATGGGGTAGCCCACCGACGGCCGCGAGGCTCGGACCTCCGGCGGCCACGCAGTAGAACTGCACGCGCTCGGGCCGGTACATCAGCGCCGCTGTCGTCATCATCGTGGCCAGGGTGTTGGTGACGCCGGACTGCGGTCCGCCGATCACCAATCCGTTGGCGGACAACAGATCCAGGAAATGCACGTCCTGGCGGTGCTGACGCGGCCGGTCCTCGATCCCGACCGGGAACGCCAAGCCCGGATTCTTGCCGTAGTCGACATCCCACGGCTTTCCCCGCACCAACCGGACCAGCTCGTCGGCGGCCGCGGGTCTGCCCAGCGGGGGCAGCCAGAGCTTACGAGGCGGGCGAGCGCCGGTCGCCCGCAACGAGTTCACGATGGTGTCGACCATGGTCGGCGGCAGCTCACCGGGCGCCAGCGGCATCGGGGCCTGCTGCGGCACAGGGGCAGGCTCCTGCCCGTTGGTCTCGGGCGGGGCAAGCAGGCCGTCCTCGTCGGGAACCTCGGTCGCGGTGAACGACCGCGGGGTGAACCAGGTACCCGCCGCCGCCACCGGCGCGGGCCCCCCGTCCTCCGGTGGCGGCACGAACGGAGGCGACGAGTAGAACGCGCGGAACTCGCGCGGCGGGCGCTGGCCCTCGCGGAGATAACCCGTGCCCTCCTTGCCCTTCTCGGGCAGGTGTGCGGCGATCGACGAACCGATGGCCTCGCGCGAATCCTCCTCGGTACCCGTGCGCAGCGCCATGAAGAAGCCGATGAGGCTGCGGATCTTCATCAGCCGGTGCGAGTCGACGGTCTGGCCGGCCAGTTGGAGGAAGACGTGCATCGAGCGGCCCTGGCGGACGATGCGCCAACACAGATCGATGAACTTGCTGCCCAGTTCGCTGCCGAACAGCTCCTGGTACTCGTCGATGATCACCACCAGTCCCGGCACCGGTTCCAGTGACGGGTCGACCATCCGCTTCTCGTTGTAGACGTTGAGGTCCTTGCAGTTCGTCGCCGCGCACAGCGCGCCGCGGCGGTCGAGTTCGCCTTCCAGCGCCTCGAGCATGCGCTCGACCAGGTGCATCTCGTCGCCGAGGTTGCTGACGCTGGCGACGACGTGCGGAAACCGTTCCAGCACAATGCCTGCGGACTTCATCTTCCAGTCCAGGAACGCGACGTTGACCGTCTCGGGCGAGTGGGTCAGCGCCAGTGAAGTGACCTCGGTGATGATGGTCTCGGACTTGCCGGATCCGGAGAACCCGATCAGCACGGAGTGCATCCCCATCCCGTACTGCGACGTCTCCTTGAGATCCAGTTCGACCACTTCGCCGGCCGGATCAAGGCCGATCGGGAAACGCATCCACAGCCGGTTCTGGGTGCGGCGCGCCGACCACAGCCGATCCACGTCGAGCTTGCGGGCGTCGCGAATGCCCAATACTTCCAACAGGTCTCGGGCCGGGCCGTCGGCGGAGACCGCGGTGGCCGCTCCGACCGGCCGCCACGGCGCCAGGGTGCGGGCGAAGCGCTCGGCGTCGGCGATGCTCATGGTGTCCGCGACGGCGTAGAAGGCGTCGTCGAGCTCTTCTGGCAGCGATGTCGGGCCCACCCGCTTGCGCAGCACGCCGCCCTGCAGCCGATACGTGGTGTCGGGATCAAAGCCGACGCCCTTGTGGGATGTCGCCGGCCCAGCGGCTCCGAAACCGACCTCGGGGGCCAGCCGGACGAAGCACACCCGGCCGACGCCGCGCTTGCCGGTCGCGCCCGCCCAGTCTTCGGCAGCGCCGCAGTTGTCGTCGATGATCACCCACAGCGGTGGCGACGACGGATCAGGGCCGCCGTGCAAGCCGCTGGCCGGAGGGGTCCATTCCTTGCGGTCCAGCAGATCGTCGCCCGCGAAGGCCTCCAATTCGGCGGGTGAGCCGAACACCAGCCGACGTTCGCCGCACCCGTCCCTGGCGTCGGGATGCTGGCAGTGCGGCAGCCACTTGGCCCAATCCCAGCGTGCGGGGGCCGACGTCGCGATCATGATCTGCAGGTCCGACGGGCTGTGGAAGGCGGCCAGCTGACAGATCATCGAACGGGCGATGCCGCGGACGGTCACATGCTCTTCGCGCGAGCGCTCATCGGTGTCCAACTCGCCGATCAGAGAGATGCCGGGGTTGCGCTCAAGCCACACCACCCGGGCCATGCCGCGGACGTGACGCTGCTCGAGCAAGAACCTGCGCAGCGCGTGCCCGGTCGCGGGCTCGATCTTGGACGCCGCCGCGATCTGGGGCTTGTCGATGGTCATCGCCAGCTCGACACGTCCGGTGCCCAGTCGCACCACACCGAACTCCGGATCGCCGGGACGGCGCTCCCACATCCGGGGCGAGCCCGCGACACTCACCAATTCCGATGGCGCCCAATGGCTGTGCCCGCGGTGCTCCCATTGCTTACGCGCGGCTTCCTGCACCTCGTCGCGCACCTCGTCGAGGCGGGCGAAGTACTCCCGACGGTATTGCTCAAGCTGGCTCCACGGCATCTTCTGCGCGGCCCCGCGCCCGCGGAACAGCATTCCGCCCATGCTCATCAGCATGATCAGCGGGAAGATAGCAAATCCGGTAGCAAGCGATCGCTGACCGGATACGTACATCGCGACGATGAACCCGACGACGCCGACGATGAGGCCGATCGGCAGCACGATTCCCCAGATACTGCGCGGCGGCGGGACGGGTGCGGCGATCGGCGGTTCGACCGCGATCTTGCCCCCACCGGCCTCGGGAGGTGGCACGCGCGGCGGCGGCACGAATGGGCGGGTGGTCACTTCGTAACCCTAACCGAGAATTCCATTGGGCAGGCCGGCAACTTCTCTGCGGCAGTCACCGGCTGGCCTTCCAGGAATCCTGAGCAACGACATTGGCTCTAGCAAGCAAATCATTGAGCTTTTCCTCGAGACCGAGGTGGGTGAGCCTGCCGGGCACCGACTCGTCGATGAACAGGCTGATCAAGCGGCCGTCGGGTCCGAGCTGGAACCGGATGTCGCCGTCCGGGTCAACGGCGTCGGTGCGCAGCGCGGCCAACCGGTCCAGGATGGCCGTCAGTTCGTCGTAGGTCGACGCCAGTTCAGCCTGGCTGTACTTGACTTTGGCGGCGTCATCGAGCTCGTCGAACCCGGTCACTGCCTGTCATCCTGCAACGGCGCCAACGTGATTCGCCGCATGATCGGTCCGCGTGGCGGCTCGTCGTCGGGGTCGTCGGACTCAGCACGGGCCCGGGACGCCTCGGCGGCGGCCGCGGTCCGGTCGGACACCCTGCCGGTGACCGGCTCGGTGTGCGGCTGCGGTGGCACGACGACCTTCTTTTCCGCGGGCACCTTCTCGCCGGCACCGTCGCCGCCCTGGCCGCCGTGCGGCATCAGCCCGCCGAGCGGCATGCCCATCGGCATGGCACCCATCGCGCTGCCACCAACGGGTGTAGGGGCAGGCGGGCCACCCGAGGCGCCGGCGGGCACGGCCGGCGGTGTGTGCGACGTGGAGGGCGTGACGGCCGGGCCGAGTGCGCCCGCGGGATGGGTATCTCCACCACCACCGCCGCCGGCTCCGCCGCCCGCCTTGGCCTTGGACAGTTCGTCGGGTTTCGCACCACCGACCGATTTGGCCAACTCCGCGTCGGTCGATTTCTGCGAGGCTAAACCGGACAGCCCCTGGGTGGCGGCCTGTGCCAACCCCTGGCCGCTCTGCATGAGTGCCTGCGGGATCTGGCCGACCATGCCCGCGGCACCGCCCGCCAGACCGCCGATGGCGCCGAGCGCGGCGGGTAGGAGCTGCGCGAGTTGACCGGCCGCGTCGCCGGCCTGACCGGCCTGAGCGGCGCCTCCGGCACTGGCGGCCGCCTTGGTCAGCGGCGCATCACCCGGAGCAGAGGCAGCCCTGGCGCCGGCCGGTGCGCCTGCCGGGAACCCACCGGCCGGTACGCCCACACCCGGCGCCGTGGGTGTACCCATTCCGTTGGGCGAGGTGGTGGTCTCGGTCACACCGGCGTACCGCTGCGCTTCGGCGAGTGCCCTCTGTTGCAGCACGCCGCGCTGCTGAATCAGTTGCGATGCCGCGATGCCGTTCCCGTCGGCCTGCGCCTGGCGCAGGGCTGCTTCGTTCTCCTTGAACTCCTGCGGCTTGGGCACCGCTGCGACGGTCTGGCTGTGATCGTCGGCGTGCTTGCGCGCCTCGTCGGCCAGTTCGAACCACCTGTCGGCGATCGTGGTGAGCGCGGTGGCGTGTTCGAGCAGTCGACCGGAGAGGGCTGCGGTGCCTTCGGGGCTTTCCCAGAGTTCGGGCACCGTCGCCGCGACGTCGCGTACCGCGAGCGCGGCGGACTCCACGGCGTGCCCGTTGGTGGTTGCGGTGGTGCCGAAGCCGGCGCCTGCCGCCGACGAGCCGGTGGTGACCAGCTGGGAGAAGAGTTCGCCGGTGAGATCTGGCTGCAGCGGCGGAAGCGGCACCCGGACATCGGGCGTGATCGGCGGAACCGGGTCCAGTGTGGCGAGAGCACCGGCGTCGAGGACCGACACCGGGGCGAGCAGCATGGTGAGACCGGCCTTGTTGATCTCCTCCTGCCCGCCGAACTTGGCGGCGATCATCACCAGGTGGGCGGCCGCGGTGTGCAGGCTGTAGGCCTGCGCGCACGCTGATCCCCACAACTGCAGGGCCGCGGCCTCGATGCGGGCCGCCGCACCGAAGGACGTCGTATCGGCCCCGAGCGGTGGATGCTCGCCGGGACCCGCGCCCTGTACGCCCTCCACCGAAGTCGCGAGGGCGATCAGCCGCTGCGCGGCGGCAATGAGCCCGGCAACATCGACCTTCATCAGCGACCTACAGCTCTGCTAGCTTTCGTTCGGCATCGGCGAGGTCCTGCTCAGTCGGCATATCGTCCACTGGAATCGACCTCCCCTCCAACTCGCTGCGGATCACGAGCTGCCCCTTCAGATACGCGACATCGTTGCACGCCATGATGCGCAGTGCGATCTCGGTAGCGGGCCGCTTCATCGCCGCGGGCTCGATCTGCACCCCGAGGGTGTGCCCGGCCAGCGCGACCCGGACAAAGATGGTGTTGTCGGGTGTCGCGGCGGTGAAGGACTGCTCAGTCAAAGCGAACCGCCGCGGCATTGACCTCTTCTTGCTCACCAAATTGCACTGCGACAGCGCGCAGCTTGTCCGCCGCGGCGCGGTGAGCGGCCTCGTGGCCGGCTAAGGCCGCCGCGCGGCGCTGCACCACCTCGCTCGCCGCCGCCTTGAACTGATGCATGATCGGCCCGTGGGTGGCCACCGCCGCCAGGATGTCCGATCCGGCGCTGCGTGCGGCGGCGATCTCGTCGGCGACGCCGTCGTGCCGCGCCGCGACCTGAACCAGCAGTTCTGGGGTAATCCGGATGCTTGCCATGGGGCCTCCTAGCGGCTGCCGGCGGGCCGGGTCTGCGCGGGACCACGCTCGGGTTCGCGGTCGCCGGGCGGCTGCGGCTCGGACCGGTCGTCGGTGCTGTCTTCGTCGGTCTCGGTCTCGGTGTCGGTCTCCCGGCTCTCGTCGACGTCCGTGTCCTCGTCGGGCATCGACCGGTCGCCGACGCGGTCCTCGAGGGGGCCGGGTTCTTCGCTGCGGTCGAGCAGTCCCGACGCCAACCCCGCTAGCGGGCTCGCGGCTCCGGCCAGCCCACTCGCACCTTGTGCCGGAGCCGTGGCCGCACCCTGAGCCGCCTGCGGTAACGCCCCGAGTGCCGAGCCGACCGCGGGCATCACGCCAGCGGCCTGGTCGGCCATCGGAAGACCGCCGGACGACGCGGAGGGGGCGGACGGGGCATCTTCACTGGCGGGTGTGGAGAGCAGATAGCCACTGCCGAGCGCGCGGGTGAGCTTGGCATGGTCCTCGTCGGTCAGCGTGCCGGTGTCCACGATGTCCTGAATTTCGGCGATCTTGCTCCGCAGGAACAGCAGGAAGTGACGTTCGCCGGCCGGCGTATCGAGTGCCGTGACCGGGTTGTTGATGGCCTCGATCAATTGACGCTGAACGTCTTGCAGCCGGGTACGGCCGGACACGGTCACCGCATGCGCCGTCAAGATCGCCTCGGTGAGTTGTATTTCAGCCGAACGTATTTCGGAGTAGTTGCCACTCAGCTCGGACTGCAGGGTGCGCACCGCGTCGACGGCGTCGCCGGATTGCGCGGTGTCGACCGAGGGATTGGTCACAGCAGCCCACCGCCGAGGTTGTCCTGGAGGTCGGGCCGCGGTGCGAAATCATTTGGCAACGCCGGACGCCCCGTGCCGTCGTACAGCTCCTGGGCATGCGACAGCGCAGTCAGCACGGTGCTGACCTGCCCGAGCAGCCATCCGTCCACCTCGGCCCCTTCCGTCGCGAGCCAGCCTAACCCGCAGTACGAAGGCCCTTCGGCGGCAATTCCGGGACGAGGCCGATCAGGCGTCGAGGTCCTGCTGGACCAGCTCGGCGACCTTCTTGAGGGCCTCCTCGTCATCGGAGTGCACGGTCACCTGAGCGCCGTTTCCTGCTCCAAGCGTCATGATCATCAGGGCTGATCCGGCATCGACGGGCTCACCGCCGTCCATTGAAATTGTGACGGGCACACCGGCGTTCACGACGGCTTCGGCGATGATCGCCGCGGGGCGGGCGTGCAGGCCGATCGCCGATCCGACGATGACGGTCTTCTCGGGCATGGGGTCTCCTTAGATGGTTGGGTTGATTGTGCGGTTCAAGCAGTGGCCAGCGCGGGTGTTTCGTCGAGCTTGGCCGCCGGCTTCGCAAGCTGTTTGGCGGCGATGACGGCCACTGCACCCGCCACCGTCCCGACTGCGAGTGCGACGAGGAACCACAGCAGGTTGCCGATGGCGAAGAACACGAAGATCCCGCCGTGCGGCGCCTTGAGGGTCACGTCGAAGGCCATGATCATTGCTCCGGTGATCGCACCGCCGAACATCATCGACGGGATGACACGCAACGGGTCGGCCGCGGCGAACGGGATCGCGCCCTCAGAAATGAAGCGATGCGCCGAGAAGCCAAGCAGCCCTGCCGTTTTCCCGCTCCGGCTCGGTGAACAGACCCGGCCGGACGGTGGCGGCGAGCGCCATCGCCAGCGGCGGAACCATGCCCGCGGCCATCACCGCCGCCATGATTCGAAGCGACGCGGGATCGGCGACGTTGAGGCCTGCGGTGGCGAACGCGTAGGCCGCCTTGTTCACCGGCCCGCCGAGGTCGAAGCACATCATCAGGCCGAGGATGACGCCGAGAATGATCACGGAGCTGCCCGACATGCCGCCGAGCCAGTTGGTCAGGCCCGACGTGATCGCAGCAAGCGGACGGCCGAGCAGCAGGAACATCAACAGGCCGACGGCTAGCGATGCGAACAAGCGGGATGATCACGACGGGCATCAAGCCTCTGAGCCACCGCGGTGTGGCGATACGGCTGATCCACAGCGCCGTGAAGCCGGCGATGAGACCGCCGACGATACCGCCGATGAAGCCACCGCCGACGAAGACGGCGACCGCGCCTGCGGTGAATCCTGGTGCGATACCGGGCCGATCCGCGATCGCGAACGAGATGTAACCGGCGAGTGCGGGGACCAGGAACATGAATGCCAGGCCTCCGAGTGTGAACAGGACCGCGCCGAGATACTGCGATCAAACCGCCTGACGGCAGGTTGGTCAGCGAGTTGGTGCTCGCGATGACGTGGCCAATCGAGCCGAATCCGTAGGGCAGCGAAGGCTTCTCGCCGTCGGGGGAATTCGCGATCTCGTAGCCACCGAACAGGAAGCCGAGCGCGATCAGCAGGCCGCCCGCGGCGACGAACGGGATCATGTAGCTCACGCCGGTGAGCAGGATCTGCCGGGTGCGGGTACCCCAGCCGACGCCGCCTGCCGGGGCGGCACTCGCGGGCGCACCGGCGCCCGACCCCTCGACGCGTGCGGCATTCGGATTCGTCGCCGCTGCAAGTGCTTCGGCGACCATCTTGGCCGGCTCGTTGATCGCGCGCTTGACGCCCGAGGCCACGACCGGCTTGCCGGCGAAGCGGCCCTTGTCCTTGACACCGACATCGGTGGCGAAGATGACGGCGTCGGCTCCGGCGATGGTGTCCGCGGACAGTGGTGTGCTGCCCGATGAGCCCTGCGTCTCGACGTGCAGCGTGACGCCCGCCTCCTTGGCCGCGGCGACCAGCGAGTCGGCGGCCATGTAGGTGTGCGCGATGCCGGTCGGGCATGCCGTGATCGCGACGAGAGTGCGCGGCTTCTCGGCGGCCGGCTTCTCGGCCGCCGCCGGCTTCGGCTTCTCTCCCGGATTGAGCACCTCGTCGACGAGCGATACCACCTCGTCGGGTGTCGACGCCTCGCGCAGCGACTGCACGAACTCCTTGCGCACCAGCGCGCGGGCCAGGCTGGACAACAGCTTCATGTGCTCGGCGCCGCCGGCTTCGGGCGCCGCGATCAGGAAGGCCAGATCCGCCGGGCCGTCAGGTGCGCCGAAGTCGACCGGCGGCTGCAGCCGCGCGAACCCGATCGAGGCGGTGTCGACGTGCGGCGACCGGCAGTGCGGGATCGCGATGCCGCCGGGTAACCCGGTGGCCGACTGCTCCTCGCGGGCCATCGCGGCGGCGGTCAGTCCGTCGGGGTCGGTGGTGCGCCCGGCGTCGGCGAGCCGGCCGACGAGACGCCCGATCACGGCTTGCTTGTCGGCACCCGCGTCGACGTCGAGGAGTACGAGATCCGCATCGATGATGGGCCGGGAGGCGGTGCTGGTCATGGCGATACTTTCGGTTGGTTGTTACGAACTGGCGGGGTTGGTGAGGGTGGGTGAAGTCGGCGAAATCGACGTCACGCGAACAGCATTGAGGTCGACCTCGGCGGGGGTGGGCAAGGCCGATCCAGGCAGTGCGGCCGCGGCACTGCCGTAGGCGACGGCCATCTGCAGTCGTTGCGGCGGCTCCGCACCACCGACGTCGGCGCGCAGGTAGCCGGCAAGGCTGGAGTCGCCTGCGCCGACGGTGCTGCGCGGAACGATCGGCGGCGGGGTGGCCAGCCAGCTGCCGGCCTGGTTCACCAGCACGGCCCCCGCGGCGCCCAACGTGGCAAGAACGGCGCCGACGCCGCGGTTGATCAGCTCCTGGGCGGCCGACACCACTGGCTCGGGATCGCCATGAGCGACCGCGGCCTCCAGCGCTTGGGGGGAGAAGCCGAGCACTCCCGCGAGCTCCTCGGCGTTCGGCTTGATCAGGTCGGGAGCGGCCCGGTCAAACCCGTCGACCAGCGCGGCCAGCGGCTTGTCGGAGGTGTCGATCGCGACCTTGCAGGCGTAAGGGGCGAGCTTCGCAACAACGTCGGCGTACCAGCTGTCCGGCATGCCGGGCGGCAGCGATCCCGACATGACCACCCACGACGCGTGCTCGGCGCTGCCGACGACCGATCGGGTGAGCGCGTCGATCGCGGCGGCGGCCAGCCTGGCGCCCGGCTCGTTGATCTTGGTTGTGGTGCCGTCCATTTCGGTGACCGCGATGTTCGTCCGCACCGGCGAGGTGATCGGGATACAGCGGAACGGGACCTCGATGCCCTGCAGGGCGGCCACCAGGGGATCGGTCCCTCCGGCGGGCAGCAGCGCGACGGCGTCGACACCGGCAAGAGTGAGGGCACGCGCGACGTTGACGCCCTTGCCGCCGGGCTCGGTGGTCACCGAGCTGACCCGGTGCACCGCACCGCGGGTGAGCGGAGTGGAGAGCGTGACGGTGCGGTCGATGCTCGGATTCGGCGTCACGGTGACGATCATGCGATGACCACTTCGACGCCCTGCTCGGTGAGCTGGACACGGTAGGCACCGCTGATCTCGGCATCGGTAATGAGGGTGTCGACGCTGGACAGCGGGGCGAAGCTGACGAAGTCTTCCCGCCCGATCTTCGACGAATCAGCGACCACCACAACGTAATTGGCGCTGGCGATCATTGCCCGCTTGACGGCGGCCTCGTCACTGTCCGGGGTGGACAGGCCGTGCCTGATGCTGATGCCGTTGGTGCCGATGAATGCGATGTCGACGCGCAGGGTGTCCAGGACGCGGAGCACGTGCTCGCCGACGGCGGCCTGGGTGAGGCCACGGACCCGGCCGCCGAGTAACTGGAGGGATACCGACGGCATGCCTGCCAGCCGCGCGGCGATGGGGACCGAGTTCGTGACCACCGTCAGTTCACGGTCGGGCGGCAGGGCGGCCGCTATCCGGCTGGTGGTGGTCCCGGCGTCGATCAGCACGCTGGCCCCGCTGAGCGGAAGGAACTCGGCCGCAGCCGCGGCGATGGCGTCCTTGTATTCGGCGCGGGTGTTCTCGCGTTCACCGACGCCGGACTCGACGAGCCGCAGGGCCCGCACCGGAACGGCGCCGCCGTGCACCCGCCGCACCAACCCGGCGCGGTCCAGGACGGCCAGGTCGCGCCGGACCGTCTCGGTGGTGACGTCGTAGGCCTCGGCCAGATCGGTCACCGAGGCGCGACCCTGGCTGATCACCAGCGAGGCGATCGCTTGCTGACGCTCTTCGGCATACATGGCGCTCCGTTTGTGTGGTAATCGGCCCGTATTTATGTGGGTATATGTTGTTTTACTCCTGAACGTGTTGACTTGTCAATGGTTGGTTTGTAATCTGCTTCACATGACCGCCTCATCGCCGCCCACGTCACTGCCCTCGGATCGCGAGTCCCCCGACCTACCTGCGGGCACCGTTTTGCAGGGTGTCCCGGTTGTCGCCGGCATTGCGTACGGACCGGTGATCCGTCCCGGCCGCCTTCCGGTGCTCGATGAGGTGAAGTCGGCGCCCGACGTCGACGAGGCGGAACGCCCGGCGGAGGCGGCCCGATTCACCGCTGCCGCCGGCGCCGTCGCCGACCGGCTGCGCGACCGTGCCGCGCACGCCACGGGCGCGGCGTCCGAAGTGCTGGCCGCGACGGCCACGCTGGCGCAGGATCGGGCGTGGTTGGGCGCTGCCGAGAAGCAGATCAACAGCGGAACCCCCGCCGTTCGCGCCGTGGTGGCGGCCGTCGATCAATTCGTCGACCTCTTCACCCAGCTCGGCGGGCTGATGGCCGAACGCGTCACCGATCTGCGCGACATCCGCGACCGGGTCATCGCCGAACTCAGCGGGCTCCCCGAGCCGGGCGTCCCGCTTCCTGCCGTCCCGTCGGTCCTGCTGGCCGACGACCTCGCGCCTGCCGATACCGCAGGCCTGGACCCGGCACTGGTCGTTGCACTGGCGACCACGCTGGGCGGCCCGACCAGCCACACCGCGATCATCGCTCGCCAGCTCGGCATCCCGTGCGTGGTGGCCGTGGACGGACTCGACGCGGTCGGCGCCGACACCTTGGTGCTCGTCGACGGCACCCGCGGCACGGTCACCGTGTCACCCGACCCGGCAGTGGCCGCGGATGCGGTGGCCGCCGCCGAGCGTGAGGCCGAACGGGCGGCGCGCTGGGCCGGGCCCGGTGCGACCGCGGACGGGCACGCCGTCGCGATCCTCGCCAACGTGCAGGACGGCGCGGCCGCCCGCACCGCCCGCGAAACTCCGGCCGAGGGCGTCGGCTTGTTCCGCACCGAACTGTGCTTCCTCAACCGCGACACCGAACCAAGCGTCGATGAGCAGGCCCAGATCTACGGCGAGGTGCTGGAGGCGTTCTCCGGCCACAAGGTCGTGATCAGGACGCTGGACGCGGGCTCGGACAAGCCGTTGAAGTTCGCCGGGCACCCCGAGGAGGCCAATCCGGCGCTCGGCGTGCGCGGCATCCGGATCGCCGAGGGAAACCCAGGGCTGCTGGAGCGGCAACTGGACGCCATCGCCGCCGCGGGCGAGCGCACCGGCAACGCACCGTGGGTGATGGCGCCGATGATCGCCACCGCCGACGAAGCCAAACGCTTTGCCGCGCAGGTCCGTTCGCGTGGACTTACTCCAGGGGTGATGATCGAGGTGCCCGCGGCGGCGCTGCTGGCCGACCGGATCCTCGAGCACGTCGACTTCCTGTCGATCGGCACCAACGACCTCGCCCAGTACACGATGGCCGCCGATCGCATGTCGGCCGACCTGGCCACGCTCACCGACCCGTGGCAGCCCGCGGTGCTCGCACTGGTCGCCATGGCGGTGCGGGCAGGCGCGGTCGCGGGTAAGCCGGTCGGCGTGTGCGGTGAGGCCGCGGCGGACCCCCTGCTGGCGTGCGTGCTGACCGGGCTTGGGGTGACGTCCCTTTCCGCGGCCGCAGCGGCGGTCAACGGCGTCGGGGCCAGGCTCTCCCAGGTCACACTGCAGCAGTGTCACGACGCGGCAGATGCGGTGCTGGCGACCGGGAGCGCGGCGGACGCCCGCTCCGCCGCGATGACCGCGCTCGTCTGAGGAATTAATCGGACTACAGTCCGGTTATCGTAGGCATGCCTGCTATCACCGCTGACACATTGACATTGCCGCGGCTTTCCACGCCCGAACCATCCGACACCGAGCGACCCGTCCGCTCGATCACCACCGGACCGCGTGGTTACGAGGGCGAGGGATTCCCCGTCGTTCGGGCCTTCGCCGGTGTGAGCACCGCCGACCTCGACCCGTTCGTCCACATGGACCAGATGGGAGAGGTGGAGTACCAGCCTGGCGAGCCGAGGGGCACAGACTGGCATCCGCACCGCGGCTTCGAAACCGTCACGTACATGATCGACGGCCGCTTCGCCCACCAGGATTCACACGGTGGCGGCGGGCTGATCACCGACGGTGCCACGCAGTGGATGACCGCGGGGTCGGGCATCCTGCACATCGAGACACCACCCGCCGAGCTCGTCGAGAGCGGC
Organism: uncultured Actinomycetota bacterium; assembly: GCA_963743225.1. Lineage (GTDB taxonomy): Bacteria > Actinomycetota > Actinomycetes > Mycobacteriales > Mycobacteriaceae > Mycobacterium. Next base: position 115,994 of record CAVUPN010000037.1, read on the forward strand.
GGCGTGTTCCACGGCATCCAGCTGTGGGTGAACCTGCCGAGCAAGGACAAGTTCGCGACACCGAAGTATCAGGCCATCGAGGGCGACCACGTGAAGCTGCTGTCGTCGCAGGACGGTGGAGCGCTGGTGCGTGTCATCGCCGGCGACGTCGACGACCATCACGGCCCGGGCGCCACACATACGCCGATCACCCTGGCGCACAGCACCATTGAGCCCGGTGCTCGGCTCAATCTGCCGTGGAACCGGGATTTCAACGCGCTGGTGTACGTGCTGTCCGGCCGCGGGACTGTCGGTCCGCTCGGACACCCGATCCACCAGGGCCAGCTCGCGGTGTTCGGCCCCGGCGACCGGATCAGCGTGGCCGCCGATGCGACGCAGGAATCCCGCAGGCCCGCAATGGAAGTGCTGATCCTCGGCGGCCGGCCGATCCGCGAACCGGTCGGCCGCCTACGGCCCGTTCGTGATGAACTCCAAATCCGAACTGATCCAGGCGCTCGAGGACTTCAACGCGGGAAGGTTCGGCACCATCCCGCCGAATGCGCTGATGCCGCACACCTCGAACCGCTAGCCGGTTACGTCGCATGCGTCGCGGGGTGCGCCGGGTAGATCAGCTCCAGTTCGCCCAGCGATGCGGCGACGGTGACCAGCGGCAGTGCGGCCGACACCGACAAAGTGTCACCGCCGGATTCGGCCCGCAGCGCGAGCACGAAGTTGTCGCTGATCGGCCCTGACACCCGGCCTGCGTCGGGCCGGCCGGCGAGCCGATCACATATCGCGTCCGCGTGAAACTCAATTACCTCGCGGACTTTCGGGTAAGCCGACAGCGGGGGCGGCGTGGGAATGTCGGCGATCAGATCGGCCACGGCGCGCAGCCGAATCGAGCGATTGAATGCCCGGACGATCGGTGCACGAAAGTCCGTCTCACCGCTGCTCTCCGAGAGATGTTGTCGCACGGCGTCATCCGCGACACGAGACGCCGCGAGCGCGTCGTGGCCCAGCTTGGCGACCTCGTTGGTGATCGACTCGAATGCGCCGCGGGTGATTCTCCGAACCGCCACGCGCAGGTATCGCAGGAAAATGGTGCGCGCCGCGTAGATGGCCCGCGACGCCGACGCGGTGGCGCCCCTGGGCCACAGCAGCACCGACACCATCACCCCGACCAGCGCCCCGACCAACACGTCCTCGACCCGGATCAGGCCGACCTGCCACCCGGTCGGAGCGATCAGATTGAAGGCGATCAGCACCCACATCGTGAAGGCCGCCTGGGCGGCGGTGAACGAAGCGATTTCGGGCACATAGGCCGAGCCGAACACGACGATCGGCATCAACGCCCACAACACGATCGAGTCGACACCCAGAACACTGATGACCGCGGCGCCCACCAGAAACCCGATGCCCGTTCCGATCACGGCCCGCCACACGCGGGTTCCGGTGGTCAACGCGCTGCTGCGGAGCACCGACATCGCTCCGAGCACCACCCAGAACCCGTGTTCCACCGGGAACAGATGCGTCACCGCCACTGCCAGGGCCAATCCGAGGCCGGTGCGCAGGCTGTTACGCACTGCCACCGAACGGTTGGCCAAGAACCCGGTCGTAATCTGGGCCGCGGCAACGGTTTCCGGCAGCAGCCGGTCGGATGCACCGGTCGGAGGCAGCCGCAGTCCCAGCGCCCGCGCCCACACCGGCCGGGCATCGGCCGCCGCCGCGGCCGCGATGATCCGCGCGGTCGCCCCCACCGTCGCCGCGATGGTGCGGCGACTCAGCAACTCGCGCCCCAGCAGCACGGCGGTGTCGTCATCGGGCGCATCCAGGATCGCGACAAGGTCTTCCCGGTAGCGGCCGCGGGCCACCTCTCGCAGATCGGCCAGCGCGGCATCCAGCTCCGCACGGCTGTCCGCCCGATCCTCGACGCGAGTGATCCGCAGCACCGCGGCGCAGCACCGCAGCACCCGCACCGCGGGGTCCTTCATATCCCACAGCGCCGCGCCGGCGTCGTCGCCGACACGCTCGGCCAGCCACTCCAGGTCGTCGACCACGCGAACCAGCGCGCGACTGCCCGCCGTCAGCCCCACCGGCCGGAAGTCGGCGCCGAGAAAGTTCTCGCGCAGCGCATACATTGCGGCGGCGACGTCGGCCTTCGAGGCGGCACCGTCGATCCGATCGGCCAGCGCGCCGCACGCCTGCGCGGCGTGCCGACGCAGTTCGCCATGGTGACGCGGCGGCAGCAGAAACAGCGCTGCGGGTACGCACACCGCCAGCGCGATCGCCCAACCCAGCAACCGTTCGTCGATCGGACCGGTCGGTGTGCAGGCCGGCAGCACGAACGTCAGCAGCGTGGCCCGCTGACCGGCGGCGATGGTCTCGCTGAGCACGCCCGAGAACGTGACCACCATGCCCAGCAAGAACATCAGTACGACGGACAGCCACGCGTGCGGCGCCACCAGGGTGCCCAGCGTGATGAGGACGGCGCCGTTGATGCCGAGCCCCGCGTATGCGACGGCGCGGGTTTGCCGGTTGCCGGGAAAATCCGCCAGCACCATCAGCGCGAAGGACCCGAAGATCGTGAACAGCGGCGTCTGCGAGTTGCCCGCGACGGCGAAGCTCACCGCGGCGGCCAACGGGACGATCACGGCCGCGCGCACTGCGCGCCGCAGTGCATCGCGTTCGGGATCGCGTTCGCGAATCCGATTGACCGCCCGCCGCACAATGCCGGCAGGCGCGCTAGTCATCCGTGGGAACGGAAGCGAACCGACCGTAATCGAGCGCGTCGGTGAGCTGCTTTGCGATCCACGCCAGCGCCTCTGTGTTACGCGGCAGGGTGGCCTGCTCGAAACCGACCACTAGGTAGACGGCCCACAACGCGAAGATCTCCGCCTGCCGTTGGTTCTGCAGGATCTCGAACGCCGACTGGCGCATGATGTCGAATCGCTGCTGGTCGACCTGGACCTGAATGGCGTGCACGTCGGGATCCACCGAACTCCACGCCCGGATGGCGGCCTCGGCGCCGTGCGGGAGCGCAAGGCCGACCTGAATGAGGGTGTCGATTCGGCGACGCGGGTCGGGCTCGTTTCGAGAGAACTCGATGGCGAGAACCGTTCGCTCTTTCATCCAGTTCTCAACGAGCTCGCGGGTGTAGGCCGGCCAGTTGGGGAAGTAGTGATAGAACGACCCGGTGGTGACGCCGAGGCGGTTGCACACCTCGGCCAGCTTCAGCCCGCCGTAGCCGAGATCAGAAAGCACGTCGAGGCCGGTTTCGAAGTACGACTCGCGCGAAACGACGCCCGCCATGGGAGGGAACACTATCCCCTGAGCACCATTACGGAGCCAGGACGGGTAGGTGCTTTACGGATCCATAGCGAACGCCCATAACCGGACCTATTTCGGCACAGTTTGCTGAACTGCCATACAAATTGGGGGCTTTGCAAAGCCGCCCGGTGTCCTATGGCACAATATTTACTATGCCGCATACGGCAAGTCGGGGGCCCGGTCGTCCACCAGCAGCGAAGGCGGCCGAAACGCGTGAGCGCATTTTGCAAGCCGCCCGAGAAGTGTTCAGCGAACTTGGTTATGACGCTGCCACCTTTCAGGCGATCGCCATCCGCGCCGATCTGACGCGTCCCGCAATCAACCATTACTTCGCGAGCAAACGGTTGCTGTACCGAGATGTAGTCGAGCAGACGAATACGAAGGTCGTTAGCGCGGGCGTGGCAAGGGCGCAGGGCCAGACCACCGTGCTGGGCCGGTTGTCGGCGTTCTTCTCGGCGGCGATGCAGGCCGACAGCGAGGATCGTTCGGCCGCGGCGTTTCTCGTCACCTCGGTGCTGGAGTCGCAGCGGCATCCCGAGCTCATCCACGAAGAGCACGACTCGCTGAAGAACTCCCGGGCGTTCGTGTCCTGGGTCGTCAACGACGCGATCGAGAAGGGCGAGCTGACCACCGACACCGATATCCCGCAACTTGTCGAGATGCTCGTTGCGGTGATGTGGGGAATGGGGTTCTACGCCGGCTACGTCGGCTCGCACAACGAGCTCGAGACCATCGTGGACAAGCTCGAACTGCTGTTGGCCAACAAGCTCTGGAAGCTCGCCGAGTAGCTATTCCCGGCAATCCGTTGCGTGACCTGGGGTGATGTGTGCCACAAAAGCGTATAGATCAACTAACTTATTCGGTAGCATGGCTGACGACATGACCGATCTGCATGAAGTCACCTCGATTCGATCCGAGGGCGACAGCTGGGAAATCACCGAAAGTGTGGGGGCCACCGCGCTGGGCGTCGCCGCGGCCCGCGCCGTCGAGACGGCTCGCCACGACGCGCTGATCCGCGACGAGTTCGCCTATTTACTCGTGGCGTCGGCGGGGCCCGCGTGGGCGCGGATGGCCAGCGATGATACGGAATGGCTCGCCGACGACGAAGACGGCCGTCGGCTGCACGAGATGTCGCGCGATTACCAGGCCGTGCGCACCCACTACTTCGACGACTTTTTCCACGCCGCGATGCGGGCCGGCATCCGCCAGGTGGTGATCCTGGCCGCAGGGCTGGACTCGCGCGCCTACCGGCTGGACTGGCCGGCGGGCACCACGGTCTTCGAGATCGACCAGCCCAAGGTGCTGGACTACAAGACCTCGACGCTGGACGCGCACGGGGCGGTTTCGAAGTCCCGCCGCATCCCGGTCGCCGTCGACCTCCGCGACGACTGGCCGTCGGCGCTGACCGGCGCGGGGTTCGATGCCGCGCAGCCGACCGCTTGGCTGGCCGAGGGCCTGCTGCCCTATCTGCCACCCGATGCCCAGGATCGACTCTTCGAGCTGGTCACTGCGCACAGCGCGGCGGGCAGTCGGATCGCGGTCGAGGCGTTCAGCATGGATCTGTCGAGTCAGTCCGAAGCAGACCGGATCGCCCGGCGTGAGCGGACCGCGCGGATGCGGGAACGGTCCGGCGTGGACATCGACGTCGACACCTTGACCTACGCCGACGCCGGCCGGGCGGACGCCGCGGGTTGGCTGGCCGACCACGGCTGGCACGTCGACGCCGTGCCGAGCGAGCACGAGATGACCCGGTTGGGCCGGCCGGTGCCCGACTACGAAGCCGAAGAGATCTCGTCAAGCGTGCTGTTGCGCGCCGAGCGAATCGAGGAGAACCGATGAGTTCGCTCCGTACCCACGACGACACCTGGGACATCGCGACCAGCGTCGGCACGACCGCCGTCATGGTCGCCGCCGCCAGGGCAGCCGAAACCGAGCAGTCCGACGCGCTGATCACCGATCCCTACGCCGACATCCTCGTCGCGGGCGCGGGCACCGGGACGTGGACCGCGATGCTCGACGACCGGATCCTCGAGAAGGCCACCGCCATCGACCCCGAGGTCGCCGCGATCTTCCGGCACATGCGTAACTACCAGGCGGTCCGCACGCACTTCTTCGACGAGCACTTCGCCAAGGCGGCCGAGGCGGGAATCCGTCAGATCGTGATCCTGGCCTCCGGTCTGGATTCGCGCGCGTACCGGCTGGATTGGCCTGCGGGCACCACGGTCTTCGAGATCGACCAACCCAAGGTGCTGGAGTACAAGGCCGCGACCCTGGCGGAGCACGGAGTAAAGCCGGCCGCACAGCTCCGTGAGGTCGCGGTGGACCTGCGGCATGACTGGCCGAACGCGTTGCGCGAGAACGGCTTCGATGCCGACCGGCCCACTGCATGGCTGGCCGAGGGTCTGTTGATGTATCTACCCGCCGACGCGCAGGACCGGCTCTTCACATTGATCACCGAGCTCAGCGCCCCCGGTAGTCGAATCGCCGTGGAGACGGTCGGCATCCATTCCGACGAGCGGCGCGCGCGGATGCAGGAACGGTTCGAGCGGATCGCCGACGACCTCGGCATCGAGCGGGAGTTCGATGTGGCCGAGCTGATGTACAACGATCCCGACCGCGCCGACGTCGCCGAGTGGCTCGGCACGAACGGCTGGCGTGCCGACGCCGTGACCTCCCAGGTCGAAATGCGTCGGCTCGGCCGCTACGTCGAGTTGGCGGACGCCACCGACGACGCGTTCGCCACGTTCGTCACCGCAGAGAGGTCGTGAGTCGGGCTTCGGCGGCCCAACCGGTTGGTTAGGATCGGTGGATTCCTCGGGTCAGGAAGGACCTCCACATGACCACCGATTCGATTCCCCAGAGTGCGCCCGCAGTGCCCGCACCGGTAGCGCCTGACATCCCAGAGACCGTCGCCCGCCTGCGCGAGACCTTCGCCGGCGGCCGCACCCGCAGCGTCGAGTGGCGCAAGCAGCAACTGAAGGCCATCGAAACGATGATGGCCGAAAACGAGGCGGCCATCGCGGCCGCGTTGGAGCAGGATCTCGGCCGCAAACCGTTCGAGGCGTGGCTCGCCGACATCGCCCCGACCGCCGGGGAGGCGAAGGACGCAGCCAAGAACGTCCGTCGGTGGATGCGGCGCAAGCATCGCATGCTCGAAATGTCGCAGCTGCCTGGCCGCGGCTGGATCGAGTACGAGCCGTACGGCACCGTGCTCATCATCGGCGCGTGGAACTTCCCGTTCGTGTTGACGCTGGGGCCTGCCGTCGCCGCCATCGCAGCGGGCAACACCGTCGTCCTCAAACCGTCCGAGGTGGCGCCGGCGTCATCGTGCGCTGATGGCCGAGTTGGTGGCCAAGTATCTGGACAACGATGCGATCGCGGTGATCGAGGGTGACGGCGCAGTGAGTCAGGAGCTGATCGCGCAGGGCTTCGACCGCCTGCTGTTCACCGGCGGGACCGAGATCGGCCGCAAGGTATACGAGGGCGCAGCCCCGCATCTCACACCGGTGACGCTCGAACTGGGCGGCAAGAGCCCGGTCATCGTCGCCGAGGATGCCGACATCGACGTCGCCGCCAAGCGCATCGCCTGGACCAAGTTGATCAACTCCGGACAGATCTGCATCGCCCCGGACTACGTGCTGGTCGACGCGAAGATCCGCGACCAGCTCGTCGACAAGATCAAGGACGCGGTCACGTCCTTCGAGGTCGATAACCCGGGCGGGAAGCGCATCGTCAACCAGCGTCACTTCGACCGGCTGACCGCTGCGCTTGCCGCTACGAAGGGAACCATCGCGATCGGGGGCGGTTCGGATGCATCGTCGCTGAGCATCCAGCCGACTGTGGTGGTCGATCCCGATCCGAACGAGCAACTGATGACCGATGAGATCTTCGGTCCGATCCTGCCGGTCGTGACGGTCGAAAACCTCGACGGGGCAATAAAATTCGTCAACTCGCGGCCCAAGCCGCTGGCGGCATATCTCTTCACCAAGGCCAAGAGCATCCGGGAACGCGTAATCAAGGAAGTCTCGGCCGGCGGCATGGTGGTGAACCATCTGCTGTTCCATTTCGCGAGCAACAAGCTGCCGTTCGGCGGCATCGGACCGTCGGGAATGGGTGCCTACCACGGCAAGTTCGGCTTCGAGGAGTTCAGCCACAAGAAATCGGTGATGACCAAGCCGACCCGACCCGACGCGATGAGCTTCATGTATCCCCCGTATACAGAGAAGGCGAAGAAGCTGGCGCGCAAGCTGATCTGACAAACCGCGCTGCCTATCAACGAGAGGAACACCAGTGCCAGGAGTGCAGGATCGCGTCATCGTCGTCACCGGAGCCGGCGGCGGACTGGGGCGCGAGTACGCGTTGACGCTCGCCAAAGAGGGCGCCAGCGTCGTCGTGAACGACCTCGGCGGTGCGCGAGACGGCACCGGCGCCGGGTCGGCCATGGCCGACGAGGTGGTCAAGGAGATCCGAGACTCTGGGGCGCGAGCAGTCGCAAATTATGACTCGGTGGCGGAATCCGAGGGCGCCGAGAACATCATCAAGACCGCGATCGACGAGTTCGGCAAGGTCGACGGGGTGGTCAGCAACGCGGGCATCCTGCGCGACGGCACGTTCCACAAGATGGAGTTCGCGAACTGGGACGCCGTGCTGAAGGTGCACCTGTACGGCGGCTACAACGTCATCCGCGCCGCCTGGCCGCACTTCCGCGAGCAGAGCTACGGGCGGGTCGTCGTCGCGACCTCCACCAGCGGCCTGTTCGGCAACTTCGGTCAGGCCAACTACGGCGCCGCCAAGCTGGGCCTGGTCGGCCTGATCAACACGTTGGCGCAGGAGGGCGCGAAGTACAACATCAAGTCCAACGCCGTGGCCCCGATAGCGGCTACCCGGATGACCCAGGACATCCTGCCGCCCGAGGTGTTCGAGAAGCTCACCCCGGAGTACGTGGCGCCGGTGGTGGCATACCTGATGAGCGAGGAAAACCCCGAAACCGCATCGGTGTTCATCGTCGGCGGCGGCAAGGTGCAGCGCGCCGCGCTGTTCCAGAACGACGGCGTCACGTTCAAAGACGGTGTGCCGTCAGTCGACGACGTCGCCGCCAAGTGGGGCGAGATCACCGACCTTTCTGCGGCACAGCGGGCCAGCTTCAGCGTCGGCTGATCGCAGGAGCATGAAAGCGCTTGTCGCGCGGGAGCTTTCCGGGCCGACGGGGCTGGCATACACGGAAGTGCGCCGATGTCGCCGGCGACGACGCGGTGGTCGTCGACGTGGGTGCGGCCGGGGTCAGCTTCCCCGACCTGCTGCTGCTGCGCGGCGAGTACCAGCTGCGGCTCGAGCCTCCGTTCATCCCCGGCATGGAGGTCGCCGGGGTGGTGCGTTCGGCGCCCGACGAGTCCGAGTTCAAGCCGGGCCAACGGGTTACGGCGCTCGCGATGCTCGGCGGGTGGGCCGAACAGGTGGCTGTGCCGACGGCAAATCTGACGCCGACCCCGGATGACATCGACGACGCCGAGGCCGTCGCGCTGCTGGGGAACTACCAGACGATGTATTTCGCGCTGACCCGCCGGGGTGCCCTGCGGCCAGGAGAAACGGTGCTGGTGCTGGGATCTGCCGGCGGCGTCGGCACGGCCGCTGTTCAGATCGCAAAGGCGCTGGGCGCCAAGGTAATCGCGATGGTGCACCGGCCGAAGGCCATGGAGTTCGTGCGGTCGTTGGGTGCCGACGTCGTGCTGCCGCTGACCGACGGTTGGCTCGAGGCGGTGAAGAAGCACACCGACGGCCGCGGCGTGGACCTGGTGGTCGACCCCATCGGTGGCGAGGCGTTCGACGATGCGATCCGGGTGCTGGACACCGAGGGCCGGTTGCTGGTGATCGGCTTTGCGGCAGGCGGCATCCCGACGGTCAAGGTCAATCGGCTGCTGCTGCGCAACGTCAGCGTCGTCGGCGTCGGGTACGGCGAGTTCGTCAACCGCAAGCCCGGATCACAGTCGGTGTTCGAGTTCGGAGTCGCCGAACTGGTCAAGGCCGGGCTGCGGCCGCCGCCGGCGATGAGGTTTCCGCTCTCGGAAGGCAGGGCCGCATTGCAGAGCCTGGCCGACGGCGGTGTGCTCGGCAAGGTCGTGCTGGAGCCTTAAGTGAGTTTGCATGCGCTGGCGTTCGACGTATTCGGCACCGTTGTCGACTGGCGCACCAGCATCATTCGTGAACTGGAAGAGTTCGGCCGCACCCACCGGGTCGAGCGGGACTGGCCGGCGTTCGCCGACGACTGGCGCGCGGGCTACGCCCCCGCGATGGACCGCGTGCGCCGCGGCGAGCTTCCGTGGACGCGCATCGACGACCTGCACCGGTTGATCCTGGTGGACCTGCTGGCCGCGGCGGGCATCACGTCGATCGCCGACGACGACGTCGATCACCTCAACCGCGCGTGGCACCGGCTCGACCCGTGGCCGGACAGTGTGCGCGGCCTGACGCGACTCAAGGAACGGTTCGTCATCACCACGCTGTCGAACGGAAACGTTTCGCTGCTGACCAACATGGCCAAACGCGCCGGGCTGCCGTGGGATTGCGTGATCTCGGCCGAGTTGTTCCACCACTACAAGCCGGATGCCGAGGCGTACCTCGGCTGCGCCGACCTCCTCGGCGTATCACCGGATCAGCTCATGCTCGTTGCCGCCCATCCAGGCGATCTGCGCGCGGCGGGTGCCGCGGGACTGAAGACGGCATACGTCGCGCGGCCGCTGGAATACGGCCCCGGTCGGGAACCTCACAGGATTGACCACAGCGAATTCGATTTCACAGCAACGGATTTTCTCGACCTCGCCGACCAGCTGGGCACCTGAAAATGCGGCGTAGCGTGGAAGGGTGACCGATCGAGTGACAACCGTGCTGCCGCCCGCACTGAGCAGGGCAATGGACCTCCTCGCCGATCCGCCGGCGAACCCCGACATCAGCAAGGGCTACCTCGACCTCCTCAAAGACGTCCCCGAAACGGCCGCCTCGCCGCCGAAGAACAGTGGCGCCATCCAGGCGGTGTGGGCCTCCCGACTGGGGTCGATGCTCTACGACAACGCCCAGGCCTTCGCACGCAGATTGGTCAGCGCGTGGCAGCTGCCGATCGACTGGCTGAACATCCCGACCGATGGCGTCGCCCTCGACGTCGGTAGTGGCCCGGGCAACGTGACGGCATCACTGGCCCGTCAGGCGGGCCCCGAGGGGCTCGCGCTTGGCGTCGACATCTCAGAACCGATGCTGGCCCGGGCGGTCAGCGCGCAGGCGGGGCCGAATGTCGGTTTTCTCCGCGCGGACGCGCAACAGCTTCCATTGCGCGACGAGACCGTGGACGCGACCGTCTCCCTTGCCGTGCTGCAGTTGATACCCGACCCGACGGCGACCCTGAGCGAGATGGTGAGGGTGCTGCGGCCCGGCGGCCGGCTGGCCGTGATGGTGCCGACGGTCGGCCGCGCCGGTGAGTTGCTCCGCTGGCTTCCCAACGGCGGCGCCCACTTCTTCACCGAGGACGAGCTCGGGGACACCTTGGAGGATCTCGGTCTCGTCAGCGTGCGCACGAAGACTCTCGGCAACCTCCAGTGGGTGCGCGGGAAGCGACCCTGAGGCCGTAGATTCGACCACGTGAGTACCGGCGGGATCGTCCTCGTGGGACTGGCGATCCTCGTCGGCCTGGTCGGCATCGTCGTCCCGATCCTGCCCGGCGCGCTGCTGGTCGCCGCGGCGATCCTGGTGTGGGCCATCATCGAAAACGATCTGACGGCGTGGGTGACGTTCGCGGTCGCGGCCGCGCTCATCGGCGTCACGACGGTCATCAAGTACACCTGGCCGGTCCGGCGCATGCGTGAGGCCGAGGTCCGCACGTCGAGCCTGGTGATCGGTGGCGTGCTGGGGATCGTCGGCTTCTTCGTCATTCCGGTGCTGGGTTTGGTCATCGGGTTTGTACTCGGCATTTACCTGGCCGAGCTGGCGAACCGTCGCGACCAGCGGCTGGCGTGGTCGTCCACGGTGCACGCACTCAAAGGCGTGGCGCTGTCGATCTTCATCGAACTCACCGGCGCGCTGTTCGCCACCGCAGCGTGGGGGGCCGGGGTTTACCTCACCCAGTAGAGAAGGATGCTATGGCCAAGTTGCGTTTTGGATACTTCATCGCTCCGTTTCACCGCGCCGGGACGAACCCGACCCTCGCCCTACAGCGGGATCTCGAGTTCATCGAACACCTCGACGCGATCGGCTACGACGAGGTGTGGATCGGCGAGCACCACTCCGCGGGCAGCGAGATCATCAGCTCGCCAGAGGTGTTCATTGCGGCGGCCGCCGAGCGCGCGAAGCGGATCCGGTTCGGCACCGGCGTCATCTCGCTGGCCTATCACAATCCGCTGTGGGCGGCCGACCGGCTGATGCTGCTCGATCACCTCACCCACGGCCGGGTGATCGGCGGCGTCGGACCGGGCTCGCTGCCCACCGACTCGGCGATGATCGGCCTGACCCCCACCGACACCCGGGAGCTGCTGGAAACCAACCTGGACATCGTTGTTCGCCTGCTGGCGGGTGAGACCGTCACCGCCAAGACCGCGACCCACGAATTGTTCGACGCCCAGCTGCAGCTCGCGCCCTACGCCGACGGCGGCATTCCGCTCGCGGTGGCGGCGGTGGCCTCACCGACCGGCGCCCGGCTGGCAGGCAAGCACGGCATCGGCCTGCTGTCGATCGGCGCGACCCTCATCGTCGAGGGTTTCGACGCGCTGGCGCACCACTGGGGCATCGCCGAGGAGCGGGCCGCCGCATTCGGCACTCAGGTCGACCGGAAGAACTGGTCGCTGGTGGGGCCCTTCCACATCGCCGAAACCGACGAGCAGGCGCGCGCCGACGTCCGCTTCGGCATCGTGCCCTGGTTCCGGTACTTCCAGAAGGTCGCGGCCTTCCCCCAGATGACGATGCCCGGCGACCAGATCGACGAGATGATCGACATCATCAACGAGGCCGGCGCAGGCGTCATCGGCACGCCCGAGCGGGCCAGGGCCCAGGTGCAGCGGTTGTGGGACCAGTCCGGCGGGTTCGGCTGCATGCTGCAGATGGGCCACGAATGGGCAAATCCCGCCGCGAGCAGGCGCTCCGCGGAACTGTTTGCGGCAGAGGTCATTCCGCACTTCCAGGGTCAGGCGCAACCGACGCTGGACGCCGCCGCGCGAGCCAGCGAGGTGCGCGAGGGCCTGGCCCAGACGCAGATGAGCGCCATCGAGCACATGACCCAGAAGTACGAGGCGGAGAAGGGCGGCGGCTAACCCAGCAGCGCGGCGCGAAGCCGCGTGAGATCGTCGCCAGTCACACCGGCGGCCTCGAGGTAGCCGTTCAGCGAGCCGAAGTCCTCGATGATCGCGCGGCGCGCCGAATCGAGGTAGGCCTCCTGCACGCCCAATACCGCATCGGTCAGGCGCGCCTCGGCCACCTCGGCGACTTCCGGGGTCTCCGCCATCCGGTTGCGGATCGTCTCGACGATATGGGCGCGCAACTCCGGGACGGCGGCGTTGCTGGCCAGGTAGTCGGCCATGATGGCGTCGCGGTCGACGCCTGCCGCCTCGAGCACCACCGCGATCGTGAACCCGGTCCGGTCCTTGCCCGCGAAACAGTGCGCCAGCACCCGGTCGTCGTCGCCGAGCATCGTCACCACCTTGTGCACCGCGCGCTGTGCGAGAACCGACCGGGCGATCCTCCCGTACTCCTCGTTCATGTAACGGCTGGCGGCGTCGCTGACCGATTCGTTGTCAGGTTTGTCGGTGAGCATCTTCTGAAATGCGTTCTCGTGCGGGGCATCACCGTCGGAGGCAAGCGTCTCCACGAACGGCAAATGGTGGATCGCAACGCCGTCAGGCACCAGACCTCCGCCGTGGCGCTCCAATTCAGGCGCCGACCGCAGGTCGGCAACGGCGGTGATGCCGAAACGAGTAAGCGTCTCGCGACCATCGTCGTCGAGACTGCTCAGCTCGCCGGATCGGAACAGCCTGCCCTGTTGAATCCCCGCCTTCTCGGCAACATCGCGAAAATTCCATGCCCCCGACAGCGGCGGCACTAGGGCGTCACCGCCGCGGCGAAGGCCGACTTCTCTTTACCGAGTTCTGCACGCGCAATGGTGCGCATGTGCACCTCGTCGGGCCCGTCGAACAGCCGCATCGCGCGGTGCCAGCCGTAGAGGCGGGCCAGCACGGTGTCGTCGCTGATACCCGCCGCACCGTGCACCTGGATTGCCCGGTCGATGACATTGCACGCCATCTGCGGCGCCACTGCCTTGATCTGGGCCACCAGCTGGCGAGCCTGGGTGCTCTTGTTGCCGTGCTGGTCGATCTCCCATGCCGCCTTGTGGCACAGCAGTCGGCTCTGGTCGATCTCGTTGCGGGACAGCGCAATCTGCTGTTGCACCACCCCCTGCTCGGCCAACGGCTTTCCGAATGCGATGCGATTCTGCACCCGGTCGATCATCAACGCCATCGCCCGCTCGGCAACGCCGATCGCACGCATGCAGTGATGGATGCGGCCCGGGCCGAGACGGGCCTGTGCGATCGCGAAACCGCTGCCCTCCTCGTCGAGCAGATTGGATACCGGCACCCGCACGTTGTCGAAGCTGACCTCGCAGTGCCCGTGCTGGTCCTGCCAGCCGAATACCGGCAGCGACCGCTCCACCGCCACCCCGGGGGTGTCGACGGGCACCAGGATCATCGACTGCTGTTGATGGCTGGCGGCGTCGGGATTGGTGCGGCCCATCACGATGAGGATCTTGCACCGCGGGTCTGCCGCACCGGAGATCCACCACTTGCGGCCGTTGATGACGTAGTCACCGCCGTCGCGCAGCATGGTCGTCTGGATGTTGCGCGCGTCGCTGGATGCCACCGCGGGCTCGGTCATGGCGAACGCGCTGCGGATCTGGCCGTTCAGCAGTGGCTCGAGCCACTGCTTGCGCTGTTTCTCATTGGCGAACAGGTGCAGGGTCTCCATGTTGCCGGTGTCCGGTGCGGCGCAGTTGGTGACCTCTGGGGCGATTTCCATGCTCCACCCGGTCAGCTCGGCCAGCGGTGCGTATTCGAGGTTGGTCAATCCCGATATCGACGGCAGGAACAGGTTCCACAGGCCGCGCTCCTTGGCCATGACCTTGAGTTCCTCGACGACCGGCGGCACGGTGTGGTCGTCCGGGCCTGCGTCGTGCCGATATGCCTCGTAGGAGGCCTCGGCCGGGAAGACGAATTCCGTCATGAAAGCCGACAGACGTTTGTGGTAGTCCTGCGCCTTGGCCGACATCGCGAAGTCCATGTAGCCACACTAAAGGGTCAGCAGAATGGGTTGATGACCGAAAGCGCGGCCACGACTTTCCGCTGTGGTGACGGCCTCGAACGCCGTTCGGTGGGCAGATCCGCACATCAGTGAGACCCTCCCCGGAATACGCCGCCGGGGAGGGCCTCTGTGGAGGGACGATATTCAGTTGTGGGCTTAGTGCGGTTTCGCGCAGGTTTACGCGAACGGCGCCACGAAATGCCAGCCACTCGACGGGTCGATCAGCGACGGATGATGCCGGTGCCACCACGCGCCCGGGTGGGCCTCGGCGGCCGGCTCGGCCTTGGTCTGGGGCACCGCCACGATTCCCGGTCGGGGCTCGGGGTTGTACGACGGCGTGGCGGCATTGGCCATGCCGGCCAGGCCGAGTGCGCCGCCGCCGATGATTCCGGCGGCCACAATCGGCAGTGCCACATTGCGGGCGATGCGGCGAGCGTTGTTGGTGATCATTGTGAATCCTTACTGTGTGAGTTGATATTTCGGTTGTCGAGCCGGTGTGTTCCGGCCTTGCACCAACTGTCCTTCGGCCAGTCGTCGATGTCTGTCGGGCGAATGGAGGGCTGTGCGGATGAACCGGTTGTCCCCCAATCGGGGGAAAGAGCATGCGCAGCTGTGCAAGGCTTTCGGTCATGACCAGCGAAAAGGTGCGCGTGGTGGTCGGTGATGACCATCCGCTGTTTCGCGACGGCGTCGTTCGCGCGCTCACGTCGAGCGGCTCCATCGAGGTTGTGGCGGAAGCCGATGACGGTGTGAGCGCGCTCGAGGCGATCAGGGCGCATTCGCCGCAGGTGGCGCTGCTGGACTACCGGATGCCCGGCATGGACGGCGCGGAGGTCGCGGCCGCGGTCCAACGTGACGAGCTGCCGACCCGCGTGTTACTGGTATCGGCGCACGACGAGTCGGCGATCGTGTACCGCGCGCTGCAGGAGGGTGCCGCCGGGTTCCTCCCGAAGGAATCGACCAGAAGTGAGCTGGTGAACGCCGTGCTGAGCTGCGCAAAGGGCCGCGACATCATCGGGCCCGACCTCGCCGCCGGCCTGGCAGGCGAGATCCGCCGCCGCAACGAACCCGACGTGCCGGTGCTGAGCCCCCGCGAGCGTGAGGTGCTGAAGCTCATCGCCAGTGGGCGCAGCATCCCCGCCATCGCCCAGGAGTTGTACCTGGCGCCTTCCACCGTGAAGACCCACGTCCAACGGCTCTACGAGAAACTGGGGGTCAGCGATCGCGCAGCCGCCGTCGCCGAGGCGATGCGGCGCAGGATCCTCGATTAGCGTGGACCACCCGTCTCACTGGATCGTCGAGCACTTCGCGGCGGGACCCGTCCGCGTCTCGGCGATCCTGCGCCTCCCGCTGATCGGCCTGATCGCCGTTCTGGTGTGGATCTGGGACGTCGACCACTGGCTGCCCGGGGTGTATGCGGTGATCCTCGGTGTGTACGCCGTTGCAGCGGTGCTGTGGCTGGTAGCTGTGCTGCGCGGGCCCGTGCCCCGCTGGGCGGACTGGGCAGCGACGGCCGTCGACCTGTTGGTGATCATCGCCCTGTGCCTGGTGTCGGGTGGTGCCACTGCCGCCCTGCTGCCGGTGTTCTTCCTGCTGCCGATTTCGGTTGCATTCGGGGACCGGCCCGCACTGACGGCGATCTTCGGAACCATAACGGCGGTGGGCTATCTCGCCGTGTGGATTTTCTATGCGGAACACGACGACAAGGTCGGGCTGCCGAACATGGTGTACACCCACTTTGGCTTCCTGCTGTGGCTGGCGGTCGCGACCACCGCTCTGTGCTTCGTGCTCGCGCGACGATCGTTGCGGGTTAAGGCATTGCAAGACGTGCGGCAACAGCTGGTGTCGGAGGCGATGCAGTCCGACGAGCGGCGCAACAGGGAAGTGGCCGAGCACCTGCACGACGGCCCACTGCAGACGCTGCTCGCCGCCCGGCTGGAGCTCGACGAAGCCCGCGAGCGGAATCCCGATCCCGCCCTCGACATGGTCTACGAAGCCCTGCAGGAGACGGCAACCGGGCTGCGCTCGACCGTCACCGAGCTGCATCCGCAGGTCCTTGCCCAGCTCGGCCTCACGCCTGCGGTGCGAGAACTGTTGAAGCAGTTCGAGACTCGCACCGACATCGCCGTGGAAGCCGAGCTCGAGGACGTCGGTAAGCCGGACTCGCAGCAGCTCCTGCACCGGGCCGCGCGCGAGCTGCTGATCAACGTCGGCAAGCATGCCGGAGCGACGACCGTCCGCGTCGGGCTGAAACGAAAAGGGAACCGGGTCATCCTGACGATCGCCGACGACGGAAGGGGTTTCGATCCCGCGGTCGTCAGCCAGTACGTCGCCAACGGGCACATCGGGCTGGGTTCGCTGATGGCCCGGTTCGATGCGATGGGCGGCGCGATGGACATCGACTCGCGGACGGCCACGGCACCGTGACATCGCCGCCCGAGTCGGCTACCTCTCCCGCCGAGCTGGGCCCACGCGCAAGCTGAGCAGCTGCCAGGGGCGCTACGCTCCGCCGTGGAGGATGAAAATTTGCGCCGAGACTACGGAATATGACGGATCTGGCCGAAATCCGTCATATTCCGTAGTCTCGCGATGCGCGTCGTCGCGCAGTTAGGTGACCAGCCCTCGAGCGATGACGAGCCGCTGAATCTGGTTGGTGCCCTCGAAGATCTGCGTGATCTTCGCCTCGCGCATGTAGCGCTCGACGCGGTAATCGCGGGTGTAGCCGACGCCGCCGAACACCTGAACGGCGTCGGTGGTCACCTTCATTGCGGCGTCGGTGGCGATCAGCTTGGCCACACTCGCCTGCGCCGAATACGGCCGGCCCAGGTCACGTCTGCGCGCGGCGTCGAGATACGTGGCGCGTGCGCTGGCCACCGCGGCGGCCATGTCGGCCAGCACGAACCCCAGACCCTGGTGGTCGATGATCTTGCGGCCGAACGTGGTTCGCTCGTTGGCGTAAATGGTGGCCTCGTCCAGCGCGGCCTGTGCCAGCCCGACGGCCACGGCGGCGATGCCCAGGCGACCGGAATCCAGTGCGCTGAAGGCGATCTGCAGACCCTGTCCCTCCTCGCCGATGCGACGGTCGGCGTCGACGTGAGCATGGTCGTAGAACGCCGACGTCGTGGGAATCGCATGCAGGCCCATCTTCTCCTCGGGCTTGCCGAACGACAGGCCGACAAGGTCGGCGGGGATGAGGAAGCAGGATATGCCGCGCGAGCCTTCGCCAGTGCGGGCGAACAACGTGTAGAAGTCGGCCCGGCCGCCGTGGGTGATCCACGACTTCGACCCGTTGATGACATAGCCGTCGTCAGCCTTCGCGGCCGCACACCGCAATGCCGCGGCATCCGAACCGGCCTGCGGCTCGGACAGGCTGTAGGCGCCGATCTGCTCGCCCGACAGCATGCCGGGCAGCCAGCGCCGCTTCTGCTCGTCGGTGCCGAAGGCGAGCAGCGGGTGCGACGACAGGCTGTGCACGCTGACCGCGACCGCGACCGCCGCCCATCGCGCCGCGATCTCCTCGAGCACCTGCAGGTACACCTCGTAGGGCTGGCCACCCCCGCCCCACTCCTCGGGCTGCGGCAGGCTCAGCAGTCCGGCCGCGCCCAGTTGGGCGAATACTCCGTCGGGATAGGTCTCTGCCTTCTCGTGCGCGTCGACGATGGGGTCGAGCACCTTGTCGGCGATGTCGCGGGTCAGCGCGATCAGCTCCTCCGCCTCCTGCGACGGAAGCAACCGGTCCACTGCCATGATCAGCACTGTATCCGCGTGACAGGCGTCAATTTAGATGTGACCTGCGGTAGCGGTTAAGGTGTCACGTCATGACGGGGACGCAGACGAAATCCGATGTCGCCGGCCGAGCGGCTCAGACGACGATCGGAGTGGTCCGGGAGTCCGGTTTGGGCGAACGGCGCGTTGCGCTGGTGCCGAAGGCGGTCGCATCGCTGGTCAACAGTGGTGTCGCGGTCGTCGTCGAATCCGGCGCGGGGGAACAGGCGCTGCTGCCCGACGACCTCTATACCGAGGCCGGCGCCACGCTTGGTGACGCGTGGGCGGCCGATGTGGTGGTCAAGGTGGCGCCGCCGACCGCCGACGAGGTGGCCCGGCTGCACAGCGGTCAGACGTTGATCGGCTTCCTGGCCCCCCGCAACGCCGACAACCAGATCGACGCGTTGACGACCGCCGGGGTTCAGGCGTTCGCGCTTGAGTCGATCCCGCGGATCTCCCGGGCGCAGGCGATGGACGCACTGTCCTCGCAGGGCAACGTCGCCGGATACAAGGCGGTGCTGCTCGCCGCCTCGGAGTCGACACGGTTCTTCCCGATGCTGACCACGGCGGCGGGCACGGTGAAGCCGGCCAGCGTGCTGGTGCTCGGCGTCGGTGTGGCCGGTCTGCAGGCGCTGGCCACCGCCAAGCGGCTGGGTGCGCGCACCACGGGCTATGACGTGCGTCCCGAGGTCGCCGACCAGGTCCGCTCGGTCGGTGCGCAATGGTTGAGCCTTGGCGAGAAAGATGTAGCCGCGGCGGGGGAGGGCGGCTACGCCCGCGAGCTCACCGACGAGGAACGTGCCCAGCAGCAGAAGGCCCTCGAAGAAGCGATCGCCGGCTTCGACGTCGTCATCACCACAGCGCTGGTTCCGGGACGTCCCGCGCCGCGGCTGGTGACCGCCGCGGCAGTGCAGGGCATGAAGCCCGGCAGCGTCGTCGTCGACCTGGCCGGTGAGACGGGCGGCAACTGCGAGCTGACCGAACCGGGCGAGGTCGTCGTTAAGCATGACGTGACGATCGCCTCGCCGCTGAACCTGCCCGCCACCATGCCCGAGCACGCCAGCGAGCTGTATTCGAAGAACATCACCGCGCTGCTGGACCTGCTGCTCACCGATGGCGAGCTGGCGCCTGATTTCAATGACCAGGTGATCGCGGAATCCTGCGTCACCAAGCGGGGGGAGAACGCGTAGATGTATGAGCAGTTGCTGGCCAATCTGGCGATCCTGGTGCTGTCCGGGTTCGTCGGGTTCGCGGTGATTTCCAAGGTGCCCAACACCTTGCACACCCCGCTGATGTCGGGCACCAACGCCATCCACGGCGTCGTTCTGGTCGGTGCGCTGGTGGTGTTCGGCAAGGTCGAGCATCCGTCGATCGCGATCCAGGTCATCCTGTTCGTCGCGGTGGTGTTCGGCACACTGAACGTCGTCGGCGGCTTCGTCGTCACCGACCGCATGCTGGGGATGTTCAAAGGCAAGAAACCCCAACCCGTCAAAGCCGAAACGAACGGGCAAGCCTGATGAACTATCTCGTCGTTCTGCTGTACCTGCTGTCGGTCGCGATGTTCATCTACGGCCTGATGGGATTGACCGGGCCGAAGACCGCGGTGCGCGGCAACTGGATTGCCGCGGCGGGCATGGCCGTCGCCGTGCTGGCGACGCTGATCGCGATCCGCGACACCGAGAACTGGCTGCTGATCATCGCCGGTCTGCTGATCGGCGTGGTGCTGGGTGTGCCGCCCGCTCGACTGACGAAGATGACCGCGATGCCGCAACTGGTGGCGCTGTTCAACGGTGTCGGTGGCGGTACCGTCGCGCTGATCGCGTTATCGGAATTCATTGACACCGAAGGGTTCTCGGCGTTCAAGCACGGTGAGTCACCGACCGCGCACATCGTGGTCGCGTCGTTGTTCGCGGCCATCATCGGGTCGATCTCGTTCTGGGGTTCGATCATCGCGTTCGGCAAGCTGCAGGAGATCCTGCCCGGCAAGCCGATCGGTGTCGGCAGGCTGCAGCAGCCGCTGAACATCCTGCTGCTGCTTGCCGCGATCGCGGCGGCGGTGGTGATCGGACTGGCCGCGCACCCCGGCGGCGGGGCGGCACTGTGGTGGATGATCGGGCTGCTGGCCGCCGCGGGCGTGCTGGGTCTGATGGTGGTGCTGCCGATCGGCGGTGCCGACATGCCGGTGGTCATCTCGTTGCTCAACGCGATGACCGGACTGTCCGCCGCTGCAGCAGGATTGGCGCTGAACAACACCGCGATGATCGTCGCGGGCATGATCGTCGGCGCGTCCGGTTCGATCCTGACCAACCTGATGGCCAAGGCGATGAACCGGTCCATTCCGGCCATCGTCGCCGGTGGTTTCGGCGGTGGGGGCGTTGCGGTCGGTGGCGGCGACGACGGCGACAAGCATGTGAAGTCCACGTCTGCGGCCGACGCCGCCATCCAGATGTTGTATGCCAACCAGGTGATTGTTGTGCCCGGATACGGGCTCGCGGTGGCCCAAGCGCAGCACGCGGTGAAGGACCTGGCCAACCTGCTCGAGGACAAAGGCGTTGCGGTGAAGTACGCGATCCACCCGGTCGCGGGGCGCATGCCGGGACACATGAACGTGCTGCTGGCCGAGGCCGAGGTCGACTACGACGCCATGAAGGACATGGACGACATCAACGACGAGTTCGGCCGCACCGACGTCACGATCGTGATCGGTGCGAACGACGTCACGAACCCGGCGGCAAGGAATGACCCCAGCTCGCCCATTCATGGGATGCCGATCCTCAACGTCGACCAGTCGAGATCGGTGATCGTGCTCAAGCGATCGATGAACTCCGGCTTCGCAGGCATCGACAACCCGCTGTTCTATGCCGACGGCACCACCATGCTGTTCGGCGACGCCAAGAAGTCGGTGACCGAGGTGGCCGAGGAGCTCAAGGCGCTCTAAGTTTCGGCGGCGACGCTGAAGGGAATCCGTAATTAGCGGGCGCGTCAGCACTCGTCCGGGATTTCCTACGGAAGGAACCGCCATGGATAGCACCACCACCGTCTGGATCGTCGTCGTGATCGCGGCGGTGATCTTGATCGCGGCGCTGGCCTTCGCGGCCCGCAGCAAGCGCAACCAGCACAGGCACCTGGAGGCGGAGCGGATCCGCGAAGACGTCACAACGCACATCGCCAAGGTGGACAGGCGTGAGGCGCTCGCCGACGAAACGGCGGCGAAGGCCCGCGCTGCCGAGGCCGAGGCCGAGGCCAAGGCCGCGGAGGCGGCCCGGCTCAAGGACCAGGCCGCAAGCCATCACGACGCGGTCGCGGCGTCGCGTGAGGAGATCGACGAGCGCCGCAGGCACGCCGATGAGCTGGATCCCAAGACGCGTGTCGAGGACAAGCCGCCGAGCAGGAAGCCGCCGAGCAGGAAGCCGGCAAGCAGGAACCCGGCAGGCACGAGGCGGAGCGCAGGTAACAAACCTGGTGTCGCGCTCTAGGTAGGCGTATTCCTAGAGCGCGACACTGCTCTGCGGCCATGCGCCCAGAGATGAAGTAGCGCACTACTCACGCACTATCGGTTGAGACCGGAAACGATGGTGCAATGCAACCGACACCGAAGCAGGTGCTGGACGGACAGGCGCCGACCTTGAAGGAATCGACGGTTGAGGCGCTGCCCACGGACCGTGAACTGGACGTGCTGCGCCAGCAGCGCATTCGTTTCGACGGGTTTTTCACCGGTCCCACGTGGTAGACCGGCGACTGCGCAGTTCGATCGATTAGACCGGCGGGTAGGCGGGAGGCGGGTAGCCACCACCGCTGACGATCCCCGCAGCCCCCAGTAGACGTAGCCCAAGAAGTACTCGATTTCGTCGCTGGCGTCATAGTCCGGATTCGGATCCATGTGCTCACCCTCTCGCGTAACGGCTGCCCTGTTGCCGAAGTCTAGACCCGCCGTGAACGCGGCGACACCCTCAGCACCTAAACTGTCCAACCAGTTGATTGATGCCTGCCTGAAGTGAGTCGCCATGTCCGAAGCCACCCCGAACGGGATGTCCCGCCGCGAGGAGCTGTTGGCCGTCGCCACCAAGCTGTTCGCCGCCCGGGGCTACCACGGCACCCGGATGGACGACGTCGCCGACGCGGTGGGGCTGAACAAGGCGACGGTTTACCACTATTACGCCAGCAAGTCGCTGATCCTGTACGACATCTACAAGGGTGCCGCCGACTTCACCGTGGCCGCGCTGCACGACGACCCGTCGGCGCCGGCCCGCGAGACGATCTACCACTTCACCCGCAGGCTGTTGGTCGGCATTGCCAGCGACCTCGAGCGGGCGGCGGTGTACTTCCAAGAGGGGCCCTACATCACCGAGTGGTTCACCGAAGAACAGGTCGCCTACATCCGCGAGAAGGAGACCCAGGTCTACGAGCACGTGCGCGACGTCATCGACCGCGGGATCGCCAGCGGCGAGTTCTACGACTGCGACTCTCATGTCCTCGCCCTGGGGTACATCGGGATGACGCTGGGGTCTTATCGCTGGCTGCGGCCGCAGGGCCGGCGCACCGCCAAGGAGATCGCAGTCGAGTTCTCCACCGCGCTGCTCCGGGGACTGATCCGCGATGAGGCTGTGCGGACGGATTCGCCGCTTGGCCTCGACCTCGCCGCGGGCGCGCAGTAATGCCGCTGGTCAGCAAGACCGTCGAGGTCGAGGCGCCCACGGAAACGATCATGGCGATCGTCGCGGACTTCGAGTCGTACCCGGAGTGGAACGAGGAGATAAAGGGCTGCTGGGTGCTCGCGCGCTACGACGACGGACGGCCCAGTCAGCTCCGGCTCGACGTCGTGGTCCAGGGACAGTCGGGCTCGTTCATCACGGCGGTCTACTACCCGAGTCCCAACGAGATCTACACGGTGCTGCAGCAGGGCGATCACTTCGACAAGCAGGAGCAGAAGTTCTCGGTGGTGCCGATCGGGCCAACGGCGCTGCTGACCGTCGACCTCGACGTGGAGACCAAGTTGCCGATCCCGAAGGCGATGGTGAAGAAGGCCATCGGCGACACGCTGGATTACCTCGCCGGCAACCTCAAGGCCCGCGCCGAGCAGCTCGCCGCCGGATAGGCGTCACGCTCCGAGTAGCGCGTCCCAGAACGCGCCGTCGGATTCTGCTGTGAGCGCCGCCGCTTCGTCCCGCAGCGCCAGGTATCGCTTGTGGATGTAATGCTCGGTAGACCGCGGCATCTGGCCGGGACCATAGAGTCCACGACGCAGCCTTCGAACCCGGTCCCGCCGCATCTCCCAGCGGAGCGCGTCCGACACCACCTTCGATGCATGGCCCGGTATGGCGAAACCCTGGTACTCGAGCGTCTCGATCAGGTCGGGGATCGTGGACTTACCGTGGAGCGCCAAATTCGTGGTGAGCACATAGCGAAGTTCTGTGCCCCGAAGCATTCGTGCGTTCGTCATGAGGCGACGGTGGCATCGGCGGCCGACACGTTGGGGCGTCCACAGTGCTTCGTCCGTGTCTATACACAGTCCGCGCCGCCAAGGGTTGGTCTTAAAGATGCCAACCTCTGAGCGAAAGATTCGGTGGATGGCTGTAAAAACCGAACGTGTGCGCCGAAAGATTCGCTCAGAGGCTGGCAGCCCGGGAGTCGTCTGGACGGAGCCGCCGGGTCTAGCCAGCGGTGCTCAGCTCCAGATCCCAGTTTCCTCCAGCCGCGCAGTCAATCTCCTTGCGCCGTCGCTGAACTGCCAGCCGGTCAATCGCACCACCTCGGGGACATCGCGGCGGCGCAATGCGGCGACCAACTCACGATGGTTGTCGACCGCTTCGACTCCCCACCGCGGGTCGGCAGCATAGATCAACGGCGGCATGTAGCGCGCGACGTGAAGCAGAAACCAGGCCAGCTTGATGCGGCCCGTTGTGCGATTGAGCCAACGGTGGAACGCGAACTCGGCCGCGGCGATGGCTTCGGCCTCTCCGGTCTCGACCATCGCGGCGAGCTCGTCGTTGAGCCGTTCCAGCTCGGTGATCTCGTCGTCGGTGATCCGCTCGGCCGCGGCCACGGCCAGCTCCTTGGCGATGGTGGACTGCAGCCAGAAAATGTCCTCGATGTCGCGACGGCTCAGCGGTGCGACGACGTGGCCGCGGTGCGGCTCCAGCAGAACCATGCCCTCACCACGCAGCGTGCGCAGCGCCTCACGCACCGGTGTGATGCTGACCCCGAGCTGTGCGGCCGTCTCGTCGAGCCGGATGAACGTGCCGGGCAACAGCGTGCCGGACATGATGGCGGCCCGCAGATGCCCGGCGACCTCGTCGGACATCTGCTCGCGGCGCACGGCTCGTGCCAGTGCGTTCACTCGGCCTCCATTCGCGGGCCTCCATTCGCGCGGGGTTGTCCCCTGACCGCCGAGGCCATAGTGTGACCGGGGCAACAACAATGTTTGATCAAATATCAACGCCGCGCAACCCCAGGAGCTCCAGCCGTTGACCGCTCAGCCACGGAGTCGCGTCGGCGACGACATTCAGCCGTCGCCGACCGATCAGCCGTACCTCGCGAGAAGGCAGAACTGGACCAACCAGCTGACCCGGCATGCGCTCATGCAGCCCGATGCGACGGCGCTCCGGTTCCTCGGCCACACCACCACGTGGGCTGACCTCGACCGTCGTGTGACCGCGCTTGCGGGCGCGCTCAGCAGGCGCGGTGTCGGCTTCGGCGACCGAGTGATGATCCTGATGCTCAACCGGACCGAGTTCATCGAGTCCTTCCTGGCGGCCAACAAGCTCGGTGCCATCGCGGTTCCGGTCAACTTCCGAATGACCCCACCGGAGATCGCCTTCCTCGTCGGCGACTGCGACGCGAAGGTGATGATCGCCGAGTCGGTGCTGGCCAACGTCGCCACCGCGGTGAGGGGTCTCGACCCGAACCTCGCCACGGTGATCGTCGCGGGCTCGGCCACCGAAGAGGGCGTGCTGGGCTACGACGATCTGCTCGATGAGGAGGGTGAGCCCGCCCCGCCGGTCGACGTCCCCAACGATTCCCCTGCGCTGATCATGTACACCTCGGGCACCACGGGACGGCCCAAGGGTGCCGTGCTCACCCACGCCAACCTGGCCGGGCAGGCGATGACCAACCTGTTCACCACCGGCGCCGACATCAACAACGACGTCGGGTTCATCGGCGTCCCGCTATTCCACATCGCCGGCGTCGGCAACATGATCACCGGCCTGCTGCTCGGCCTGCCGACAGTGGTCTACCCGTTGGGGGCCTTCGAGCCGGGCGCCCTGCTCGACGTCCTCGAGGCCGAGAAGGTGACGGCGATCTTCCTGGTGCCCGCGCAGTGGCAGGCGGTTTGCGCCGCGCAACAGGCCGATCCGCGCCAGCTCCGGTTACGCGTTCTCTCGTGGGGTGCCGCACCGGCGTCCGACTCGCTGCTGCGCGACATGTCCGAAACATTTCCCGGCAGCCAGATCCTTGCCGCATTCGGTCAGACCGAGATGTCTCCGGTCACGTGCATGTTGTTGGCAGAGGACGCAATTCGCAAGCTCGGCTCGGTCGGCAAGGTCATTCCGACGGTCACCGCGCGGGTGGTCGACGACGACATGAACGACGTCGAGGTCGGTCAGGTCGGCGAGATCGTCTATCGCGCACCGACGCTGATGGAAGGCTATTGGAACAACCCGAACGCCACCGCTGAGGCATTTGCCGGCGGCTGGTTTCACTCCGGCGATCTGGTGCGCCAGGACGAGGAGGGCTACGTCTGGGTGGTGGACCGCAAGAAGGACATGATCATCTCCGGCGGAGAGAACATCTACTGTGCGGAGGTCGAGAACGTCCTGGCCGGCCATCCAGCGATCCTCGAAGTGGCGGTGATCGGGCGAAGCCACGAGAAATGGGGAGAAGTTCCCGTCGCCATTGTGGCTTTGGGCGCGGTGTCCGATCAAACCCTCAGCCTCACTGATCTTGACGAGTTTCTCACCGAGCGCCTCGCCCGATACAAGCATCCGAAGCATCTGGAAGTTGTCGCGGCACTGCCCCGGAATCCCGCTGGCAAAGTCCTCAAGACGGAGCTAAGAGACCGATTCGGTGCGAGCAAATTGATTGACACTGACGAGAGTTCTTCTGCCACAACAGTTTCTGCCGGCAAGTCACAGGATTAACCAGGAGAGCGGTGTTTGCTAACGGTTCTAGATCAATCCGACGAAATGTTGTGCAGCGTCTGTGGGGATTGGGTACAGTCCTGTCGTTCGCCTTACTAACGAGTAGGGAAACGGTGGTCACACACACGAGTGGGCAAGGAGGGGACGTGCGACAGGGCCTGCCGTACCGCCACCACGTCCACGTCGACGTCGACAGTGGCGTGAGCGCGGGAGCACGCCGGTGACAGCGACGCAACCAAGGCTGGGCGACTACGTCGCCAAGCAGACCAGGCCGGCGATGGAGGCTGTCGGCGGCTTCATGCGCATGTGCGTGCTCACCGCCAAGGCTTTGTTCCGCCGGCCGTTCCAGTGGCGCGAGTTCATTCTTCAGAGCTGGTTCCTGTTCACGGTCTCGTTCCTGCCCACGCTCGCGGTGTCGATCCCGCTGACCGTGCTCCTGATCTTTACGCTCAACATCCTTCTCACAGAGTTCGGTGCCGCCGACATCTCGGGTGCGGGCGCTGCGCTGGCCGCCGTCACCCAGCTGGGGCCGCTGGTCACCGTGCTCGTTGTCGCCGGCGCAGGCTCGACGGCGATCTGCGCCGACCTCGGCGCCCGCACCGTCCGCGAGGAGATCGACGCGCTCGAGGTGCTGGGCATCGACCCGATCCACCGGCTGGTGGTGCCGCGTGTGGTCGCCTCGACGTTCGTCGCACTTCTACTCAACGGCGCCGTGATCACCATCGGCCTGGTCGGTGGCTTCATCTTCGGCGTCTATCTGCAGAACGTCTCCGCGGGTGCGTACGTGTCGACGCTGACGCTCATCACCGGGCTGCCCGAGGTGTTGATATCGGTGGTCAAGGCCACCACTTTCGGCCTGATCGCCGGTCTGGTCGGCTGCTACCGCGGCCTGACGGTCGCCGGCGGCGCAAAGGGCGTCGGCACCGCCGTCAACGAGACGCTGGTGCTCTGCGTCATCGCGCTGTTCGCCGTCAACGTGGTGCTGACCACGATCGGTGTCCGGTTCGGGACGGGGAGCTGACATGTCGACGTCGTCGGTTCTGCGCTCCCGCTTCCCGCGGGGAGCCGCCCGTGCGGAAAAGGTGGCCGGCGCCCCCGCCCGATTCCTGGACAGCGTCGGGCACGTCGCGTGGTTCGTCGTCACGGCCCTCGGCTCGATCCCTCACGCGCTGCGTTACTACCGCAAGGAGACGCTGCGGCTGATCGCCGAGATCGGGATGGGCACCGGGGCGATGGCGGTGGTCGGTGGCACCGTCGCGATCATCGGGTTCGTCACCCTGTCCGGTTCATCACTGGTCGCGATCCAGGGCTTCGCGTCCCTGGGCAACATCGGCGTCGAGGCGTTCACCGGCTTCTTCGCCGCACTGATCAACGTGCGGATCGCCGCGCCGGTGGTGGCGGGTCAGGCGCTCGCGGCCACCGTCGGTGCGGGCGCAACCGCCGAACTCGGTGCCATGCGGATCAGCGAGGAGATCGACGCGCTCGAGGTGATGGGCATCAAGTCCATCTCCTACCTGGTGTCCACCAGGGTGATGGCAGGCTTCGTCGTGATCATCCCGCTCTACGCGATGGCCATCATCATGTCGTTCCTGTCCGCCCAGGTCACCACGACGTTCTTCTACGGCCAGTCGATCGGCACCTACGAGCACTACTTCCGCACATTCCTGCGACCCGACGATGTGTTCTGGTCCTTCGTGCAGGCGATCATCATCTCGGTCATCGTCATGCTCAACCACTGCTACTACGGCTTCTACGCCAGCGGCGGGCCGGTCGGCGTCGGCGAGGCCGTCGGCAAGTCGATGCGTTCCTCGCTGGTCGCGATCGTGTGTGTCGTCCTTTTCGCATCGTTGGCGCTCTATGGCGTCGACCCGAACTTCAACCTCACGGTGTAGCGCATGACGGCCCCGGTGAACTCTCAGCGCACACCGCCATACAAGCTGGCCGGTCTGGTGCTGACCTTGTTGACGATCGCTGCGATCGTGCTGGTGTACTTCCAGTTCCGCGGCGACTTCCTGCCGCGCGAGAAGCTGACGATGATGTCGGACCGGTCGGGCCTGTCGATGGATTCCGGCTCGAAGGTGACCTACAACGGTGTCGAGATCGGCAAGGTGGCCAGTGTCGAGCAGGTCACCGTCGGCGACATGCCCAAGGCGAAGATCACCTTGAGCGTCGACCCCAAGTACCTCAAGCTGATCCCGGCCAACGTGGAAGCCAAGGTCAACGCCACCACCGTGTTCGGACAAAAGTACATCTCCTTCACGTCGCCGAAAGATCCGGTTCCGCAACGCATCACCTCGTCCGACGTGATCGACGCGACGCATGTGACCACCGAATTCAACACGTTGTTCGAAACGTTGATGTCGATAACGGAGAAGGTCGACCCGATCAAGCTGAACCAGACGCTGACTGCGACTGCGGAAGCGCTGCAGGGACTCGGCGACGGGTTCGGCCAGGCGGTCATCAACGGCAACGAGGTCCTTGGCGACCTGAACCCGAAGATGCCGCAGATCCGGCGGGACACCCAGCTGCTGGCCGACCTGGGCGAGGTGTACGCCAATGCCGCCCCCGACCTGTTCGACGGCCTGGAGAATGCGGTCACCACGGCGCGCACCCTCAACGAACAACAGGGCAACCTCGATCAGGCGTTGATGGCATCGATCGGCTTCGGCAACACCGGCGGCGACATCTTCGAGCGCGGCGGCCCGTACCTTGTTCGCGCTACCGAGGATCTGCTCCCAACCACCGCTCTGCTCGACGAGTACAGCCCCATGTTTTTCTGCTTTATCCGCAACACCCACGACGGCGAACCCAAGGTCGCGGCATCCCTGGGCGGCAACGGCTATTCGTTGAAGACCCACTCGCAGGTTTTCGGACTCGGTGCCGGCAACCCGTGGGTCTATCCTGACAACCTGCCCCGGGTGAACGCCAAAGGCGGACCGGAGGGCCGGCCCGGCTGCTGGCAGCCCGTGACCCGTGACCTGTGGCCGAACCCGTACCTGGTGACGGACATCGGTGCCTCGAACGCGCCGTACAACCACTTCGAACTCGGTAAACCGCTCGCCATCGAGTACCTCTGGGGCCGTCAGATCGGGGAGAACACGATCAACCCATGAAAATCACCGGTACCGCCATCAAGCTCGGCGCCTTCGCATTGGTGCTGCTGATGTTCACTGCGATCATCATCGTGGTGTTCGGTCAGATGCGGTTCGACCGCACGACCGGCTACTCGGCGATCTTCAGCAATGCCAGCGGTCTGCGGGCCGGCGAGTTCGTCCGCGCGTCCGGGGTGGAGGTCGGCAAGGTCTCCAAGGTCGAACTGCTCGAGGGCGGCAGGGGGGTCAAGGTCGACTTCGCCGTCGAGCCCGACCTGCCGCTGTTCCAAGGGACGAAAGCGTCGATCCGCTATCTGAATCTGATCGGCGACCGCTACCTGGAGCTCAAGCGCGGCGACAACGACCAGCGCCTGCCCGCAGGCGGAACCATTCCGGTGGAGCGCACCGAGCCCGCGCTCGACCTGGACGCGTTGATCGGCGGCTTCCGTCCGTTGTTCCGGGCGCTGGACCCCGACAAGGTCAATAACATCGCCGAGTCGATCATCACGATCTTCCAGGGCCAGGGCGGCACCATCAACGACATCCTGGATCAGACGTCCCAGCTCACCTCCGCGCTGGCCGACCGTGACCAGGCTATCGGAGAGGTGATTCGCAACCTCAACACCGTGCTGGACACCACCGTCAAACACCAGAAGCAGTTCGACGAGACGGTCGTCGACTTCGAGAAACTGATCACCGGCCTGAAGAACCGGGCCGACCCGATTGCCGGTTCCGTCGCCGACATCAGCGACGCCGCGGGCACCATCGGTGACCTGCTGGCCGACAACCGTCCCCTGCTGCAGAGCACGGTCTCGAAACTGGAGGTCCTCCAGCAGCCGCTCATCGACCAGAAGGAACAGCTCAACAACATCCTGATCCAATTGCCGACGGCGCTGAAGATCATCGGCCGGGCGGGCGGCGTCTACGGCGACTTCTTCAACTTCTACGCCTGCGACGTCACACTCCAACTGCACGGCTTGCAGCCCGGGGGAGCGGTGCGCACGGTGAAGGTCTGGTCGCAGCCGACGGGTAGGTGCACACCGCAATGAGGACGCTGGAGACTTCGAACCGGGTTCGCAGCGGGTTGATGGGCATCCTCATCCTGCTCCTGGTGATCGGCGTGGGGCAGAGTTTCGCAAGTGCCCCAATGCTGTTCGCGCAACCGACCTACTATGCGCAGTTCTCCGACACCGCCGGCCTGAGCGGTGGTGACAAGGTGCGCATCGCAGGCGTGGACGTCGGCGAGGTCCAATCGATGGACATCGAGGGCGACAAGGTCAGGATCGGCTACACACTCAACGGCACCACGATCGGTACCGACAGCCGGGCGGCGATCCGCACCGACACGATCTTGGGTCGCAAGAACATGGAGATCGAACCGCGCGGCACCGAGGCGTTGAGAGCCAACGGCGTTCTCCCGCTCGGGCAGACCACCACGCCGTACCAGATCTATGACGCGTTCTTCGACGTGACGAAGGCGGCGTCCGGCTGGGACACCGAGACGGTCAAACGGTCGCTGAACGTGCTGTCGGAAACGGTCGATCAGACCTACCCGCACTTGAGTGCCGCCCTCGACGGTGTCGCCCGGTTCTCCGACACCATCGGCAAGCGTGACGACCAGATCAAGGACTTGCTGGCCAATGCCAACAAGATCGCCGGCGTCCTCGGGAACCGCAGCGAGAAGATCAACCTGCTGCTGACCAACGCGCAGACCCTGCTCGGCGCGATCAATGAACGCACCTACGCGGTCAGCATGCTGCTGGAGCGGGTGGGTCAGCTCTCGGCACAGGTTACCGGCTTCATCAACGACAACCCCAACCTCAACCATGTGCTGGAACAGCTGCACACCATCAGCGACATCCTCAAGGAGCGCAAGTACGACTTGGTCGACACGCTGGGATCGGTGAGCAAGTTCGTCGGATCGCTGGCCGAGGCGGTAGCGTCCGGCCCCTACTTCAAGGTGCTGCTGGTCAACCTGCTGCCCCCGTGGCTGCTGCAACCGTTCGTCGACGCCGCGTTCAAGAAGCGCGGCATCGACCCAGAGGAGTTCTGGCGTAACGCCGGCCTGCCGGCATGGCGGTTCCCCGATCCGAACGGCGCGCGATTCCCGAACGGTGCGCCGGCGCCGGGGCCGGAGGTGCTGGAAGGTACCCCGGAGCATCCCGGCCCTGCGGTGGTCGCAGGCCACCCGTGCTCGTACACGCCGACGCCCGAGACCTTGCCGCGACCGGGTGATCCGCTGCCCTGTTCCCATCTGTCGACCGGCCCGTTCGGCTCTAACCGGTACGGCGCAGATTACTTGGCCCCGGATGTCGTGACGTCGCCGCCGAACCCGAATGGCCCGGGTTTCACGCCGGGTGTTCCTGCCGCGGCCATCCCGGGTCAGATGCCTCCTGATATGCCCGGCGCGCCGGTGCCGCTGCCACCCGCACCGCCGGGTGCGCGCACCGTCCCGCTGGGACCGCAGCCAGGGCCGGCGGACTTCACCCCGGGAATCGCGCCGCTGCCGCCGGCGCTGACGGGACCGCCGCCGCCGCCAGGACCCGGTCCGAACGCGGGACCGGCCGGAACGCCGCCCCTGCCGGGGAACCCGCCGTACCTTCCACCCGGGAACCAAGGGGATAGGTAGGGCCACGCAATGTCGACTATCTTCAATATTCGAAACCTGAAGCTGCCGAGCCGTCACTCGGGCTTCGGTGATCATCGGATCGCTCGTCGTCGTGCTGGCACTGGTCGCGGCCATCGTCGGCTGGCAGCTCTACAAGAAGCTGACCACCAACACCGTCGTGGCGTACTTTCCCAGCACGCTCGCGCTGTATGCCGGTGACAGGGTCCAAATCATGGGCGTGCAGGTCGGCTCGATCGACTCGATCGAGCCCGCCGGCGACAAGATGAAGGTGACGTTCCACTACGCGGACAAGCACAAGGTCCCGGCCAACGCCACCGCGTCGATCCTGAACCCGAGCCTCGTCTCGTCGCGCATCATCCAGCTGTCGCCGCCCTACACCGGTGGGCCGGTGATGGAAGACAACGCCGTGATCCCGATCGACCGCACCCAGGTGCCGGTCGAATACGACGAGCTGCGGGACTCGATCGACAAGATCCTCACCGACCTGGGGCCCACGCCAGAGCAGCCCAAGGGCCCGTTCGGTGACGTCCTCGAATCTTTCTCCGACGGGCTGGCCGGCAAGGGCGAGCAGATCAACAAGACGCTCAACAATCTGTCCGAGGCGGTCACCACGCTCAACGAGGGCCGCGGCGACTTCTTCGCGGTGATCAAGAGCCTGGCGCTGTTCGTCAATGCGCTGTACAAGAGCGACCAGCAGTTCGTGGCGCTCAACGACGACCTCGCTCAGTTCACCAACTCGTTCACCAACACCGATCAGGAACTGGCCACCGCGCTGCATGATCTGAACAATCTGCTGACGACCACCCGCGAGTTCATCGACGAGAACGGATCCGTCCTGGCCACCGACGTCAACAATCTCGCCGAGGTGACCAATGCGATCCTGCAGCCGGAGCCGAAGGATGGTTTGGAGACCGCCCTGCACGTGTACCCGAACCTCCTCGGCAACCTCATCAACATCACCGCGCCCAACGCCGGCGGCATCGTCGGTTTGCCGGTCATCGCCAACTTCGCCAACCCGATGGAGTTCATTTGCAGCTCGATCCAGGCTGGTAGCCGGCTGGGGTATCAGGAGTCCGCCGAGCTGTGTGCGCAGTACCTGGCACCGATCCTCGACGCGATCAAGTTCAACTACCTGCCGTTCGGCCTCAACAATCAGACCTCCGCGTACGTTTTGCCCAAGCAGGTCACCTACTCCGAGCCGCGGCTGCAGCCGCCGCCGGGCTACAAGGACACCACCGTGCCGGGGATCTTCTCGCGCGACACTTTGCTCTCACACGGCAACCACGAGCCGGGGTGGGTCACCGCGCCCGGCATGCAAGGCATCGAGGTGCAGCCGCACACCGCGAGAAATCTCACGCCGGAGTGCCTCGCAGAACTACTGGGCGGACCCGACTGCGTGATTCCGGCCGCACCGCCCGCATTCGGCGTGAACGACGGCAGGCTACCCGGTCCGCCCAACGCCTATAGCGAGAACACTCCGCTGCCGCCGCCGTGGTACCCGCAGCCCGGGCCACCACCGGGTCCGACACCGGGAGTGACAGTGGGGGATCCGCTCGCAGCGATCACTCCGGCCGGCTCGGGACCCGCGCCGGCACCGCCGGGACCAGCGCTGCCCGCTGAAGCAGGAGGGGGCTGATGAGCTCGCGTAATTGGAGCCGCATCGCACGCCGCGCCTTGGCGCTGACGGCGATCGCGGTTGTGCTGACGTCCTGCGGCTGGCGCGGCATTACGAACGTGCCGCTGCCGGGCGGTCCAGGCACCGGGCGGGACCGGTTGACGATTTACGTGCAGGTACCGGATACGTTGGCGCTCAACGTCAATAGCCGCGTGCGGGTGGCCGACGTCTATGTCGGCCGGGTGCGCACGATCGAGTTGAAGAACTGGGTCGCCACCCTGACCCTTGACCTGAAACCCGACGTCAGGCTGCCGGAGAACTCGCTGGCGAGCGTCGGTCTGACCACCTTGCTGGGCAGCGCAGCACGTGCAGCTCGACCTGCCGCCGGATCCGTCGCCGCAGCCGTTGAAGAACGGTGACACCATTCCGCTGAAGAACTCGTCGTCGTTCCCGACGGTCGAGCGGGTGCTGGCCAGCACAGCCACGATCCTGCGCGGCGGCGGCATCCCGAACCTGGAAGTGATCCAGACCGAGCTCAACAATCTGCTGACCGGTCGGGCCGATCAAATTCGTGAATTCTTGAACCGGCTGGACACCTTCACCGACGGACTGAACCAGCAGCGCAACGACATCACTCGGGCGATCGATTCCACCAACCGGCTGCTGACGATCGTGGCTGATCGCAACAACACCCTGGACCGGGTGTTGACCGAATTCCCGCCGCTGATCAAGCATTTCGCCGACACCCGCGATCTGTTCGCCGACGCCGTCGAATCGTTGGGGCGGATCAGCAACGCGGCCGACGCGGCGCTCAGCCCGTCGAGCGCAAACCTGAATACCAACCTGCAGAATCTGCAGCGCCCGCTCAAGGAGCTGGGCAAGGCGTCGCCGTACCTGATGGGGTTCATCAAGTCGATTGTCACCGCACCGTTCGCCATGGAGAACGTGCCGAAGGCGATCCGCGGCGACTACATCAACGTGTCGGTCATGGTCGACCTGACACTGAGCGCCATCGACAACGGGTTCTTGTCCGGAACCGGTGTCTCCGGCATGCTCCGCGCACTCGAGCAGGCCTGGGGCCGCGACCCGGCGACGATGATCCCGGATGTGCGCTTCACGCCAAACCCGCACGACGCGCCGGGCGGACCAAGGGTGGAAAGGGGTGAGTGAGTTGTGCTGACACGGTTCATCAAGACCCAGCTGGTCGTGTTCACGATCCTCACCATCCTCGCTATCACGGTGTTGGGGTGGTACTACCTGCGGGTGCCCAGCCTGGTCGGGATCGGGCAGTACAAGCTGTACGCCGAGCTGCCCCGCTCGGGTGGGCTGTACGCGACGGCGAACGTCACCTTTCGGGGCACCCAGATCGGCAAGGTCACCGCGGTCGAGCCGACCCAGGACGGCGCCAGGGCGACGATGAGCATCCAAGACCGCTACAGGGTTCCCGTCGACGCCACGGCCAATGTGCACTCGGTGTCGGCGATCGGCGAGCAGTATCTCGACCTGGTGTCGACCGGCAACCCCGGCCAGTACTTCAGCGACGGGCAGACCATCACCGAAGCCACGGTGCCCAGCGAGGTCGGCCCGGCGCTGGACTCCACCAACCGCGCCCTGGCGGTGCTGCCCAAGGAGAAGATCGACTCGCTGCTGACCGAGACGTCGAAGGCGGTGGGTGGATTGGGCCCGGCGTTGCAGCGCCTGGTCGACGGCACGACGAACCTCGCCCAGGGTTTCCAGGAGAACCTGCCGCAGGTCAACGACATCATCGCGAACTCGGCGCCGATTCTGGACAGCCAGGTCCGGTCCGGTGACGCGATCGAGCAGTGGTCGCGCAACCTGAACACCCTGGCGGCGCAGTCGGCCGCGGAGGATCAGGCTCTGCGCAGCGGTCTGCAGCAGGCTGCGCCCACCCTGGATGCGGTTAACGTCGTGTTCAGCGATGTCCGCGAGTCTCTGCCGCAGACGTTGGCGAACCTGGAAATCATCATCGACATGCTCAAGCGCTACAACAAGGGCCTCGAGCAGACACTTGTGATGTGGCCGCAGGGCGCCACGGTCGGGCAGGCCGGAACGATCTTCGAGGGCGAAGGCCTGCTGCACTTCGCCCTGTCGATCAACCAGCCGCCGCCGTGCTTCACCGGTTTCCTTCCGGCATCGCAGTGGCGGTCACCGGCGGACACCAGCATGGCGCCGCTGCCGGCGGGAACGTACTGCAAGATCCCCAAGGACTATCAGCACAACGTGGTCCGCGGTGCCCGCAACTACCCGTGCATGGATGTGCCGGGTAAGCGGGCGGCGACCCCGAAGGAATGCCGAAGCAATGAGCCGTACCAGCCTCTCGGCACCAACCCCTGGTATGGCGACCCGAACCAGATCGTGAGCTGCCCTGCCCCGGGGGCACGCTGTGATCGCCCGCCGAAACCCGGCTACGTCATTCCGGCACCGTCGGTCAACAACGGGATGAACCCGCTGCCCGCCGATCAGTTGCCGCCGACGGGGTCACCCGTGCCGGTCAGCGACCCGCTGACCCCGCCTGGCCAGGGCTCCGTCCAGTGCAGTGGACAACAACCCAACCCGTGCACGTACACTCCGGCACCAGGAAACAGTGCGATCTACAACCCGGCAAGCGGCGAGGTGGTCGGGCCCGACGGCGTGAAGTACTCCGTCAGCAATTCGAGTAACCCAGGAGACGACGGATGGAAGGAGATGCTGGCACCCGCCGGCTGAACCCCACCGATGCTGAGAACACGCCGGCCGACGAGCTAACTGAACAGTCCAACCCGGTAGTTGATATCGATGAACGCCGCCCCTCGCGGCTGGGCCGCGGCTGGCTGGCCGTTATCTGCGTCGGCCTGCTGATCCTGACCGCGGCGGCGGTGGTCGGTGGGGTCTTCGCGATCCGCGACCACGACCACAGCGAAGTCATCACGCGGGGTGACGCGGCAGCGGTGCGGGCCGCGAAGGAATGCGTCGCGGCCACTCACGCCCCGGACATCGCCGCGATGTCGGCCAGCCAGTTGAAGATCATCGAGTGCTCCACCGGAGACTTCGGCGCGCAGGCCACCCTCTACAGCGGTGTACTGGTGGAGGCCTACCAGGCGGCCAAGGCCCAGGTGCAGGTCTCCGATATGCGCGCGGCGGTGGAGCGGCACAACGACGACGGGTCGGTGGCCGTGCTGGTGGCTGTGCGGACCAAGGTGACCAATTCGGAATCCGCCGACCAGGAGCAGGGCTACCGGCTGCGGGTGACGATGGCACGCGACGAGGGCACGTACAAGATCGCCAAGCTCGAACAGGTCACGTCGTGACGGCTGTTCTCGACGCGACGCCGAGCGCGCCCGCCGACGAGCCGTCTGTCACGGTTCGCCTGGCGTCCTGGCGGGCCCGCGCGGGTGCCTTCGCGCTGGACGTCTTGCCGGGCGCAGGCGTGGTCGCAGTGCTGGCGGTGCTGGCGGTGCTGGCCGTCACCGTTGCACAGCCCGGCTGGCTGTGGTGGGTGTATGCGGTGGCCGCAGCGGTGGTGGTCTTGCTGATGACGGCCAATCGGTGGCTGTTGCCCGCCGTCACCGGATGGAGCCTGGGCCGCGCGTTGTTCGGCATCGCGGTCGTGCGGCGTGACGGTGCGGCGGTCGGGGCGTGGCGGCTGCTGGCCCGCGACATCGCCCACCTACTGGACACCGCCGCACTCTTCATCGGATGGCTCTGGCCGCTATGGGATGCCCGCCGCCGCACATTCGCAGATCTGTTGCTGCGCACCGAGGTTCGGACGGTGGATCCGCCCCAGCGCGACATGCGCCGACTGGCCGCGAAGGTGTTGGTCGCCGCAGTGGTCGTCTGTGCGGCTGCGGTCGCCGTGAACTATCTGGTGGTGTACCGCCACGAGCGGGCGCTCGACCAGGCCCGCCAGCAGATCGCCGAGCAGGGTCCGCGGATCGTCGAGCAGATGCTGAGCTACGGCAAGGACACCTTGAGCGACGACTTCGCCAGGGCCCAGACGCTCGCCACGGACAATTACCGGCCAGATCTGGTCGCCCAGCAGCAGGCCGTGCAGAAGGCGGGCGCGACAACGAACGAGTACTGGGCGGTGAGCAGCGCCGTGCTGCCGCAGTCACGCGACCAGGCGTCACCGGACCGGGCGGCGATGCTGCTGGCCATGCAGGGCCAGCGCGGCAGTGACCCCAAGACCCTGCGGTTCATCACCGCGACGGTGCGGGTGGACTTCGAAAAGTCCGGCGATGACAAGTGGCGGGTGGCCAAGCTCACCGTGCTGAAGAAACCGAACATGAACCAGGCTGGACAGTGAGCCCGCGGCGCAAAATCGATGCAGACCAGCCGGAGATCTACTCCGCTCCAGCTCCGAAATCGTCACGGCGATGGGGGCTGCCGATTCTCACCGTATTGTCGGCCGCACTCGTCGCGGCCGCGATCGCGGCCAGCACGTTCATGCTGGTGTCACACGAGACCGACCGCCGGACCCAGGTCCGCGACGCGGATGTATTGAACTACGTGCGATCGTTCATGACCACCTACACGACGCTGGACCCGTTCCACGCCAACTACTACGGCGACCGGATTCAGGCGCAGGCCACCGGTGACTTCGCGAAGATGTTCAAGGAGAAGATCAACGAGATCCTGATCCAAGTCGCTCGCGTCGAGCCGACGCAGGGCACTGTCCTGGAGGCCGGCGTCCAACGCTGGTCTGACGACGGCAGCGCCGACGTTCTCGTCGCCACCAAGATCTCGAACAAGTCGCCGGACGGAAAGTCAACGATTGAGAGCGGAAACCGTTGGGTCGTAACGGCCAAGAAGGAAGGACAGCTGTGGAAGATCAGCAACCTGATTCAGGTGATCTGACCACGGACGCTGCCGCGGGCCCAGAAACGCCAGGTCCCCGGGCCCGGCATCGAATGCCGCGCGGGAAGATGCGGCGGGACCTGCAAGCGGAATCAGCCGAGGAGCAGGCCGCGCCCGAAGCTGACGAAGCCACCGCCGACGAAACGACGCCCGACGAGCCATCAGCGGCCATCGAACAGACGTCGTCGGTGGCCGAGGAGCCGACAGCGAAACCACGTCGGAGGTGGAACTTCCTGCGGGGCAAGAAGAATCAGCCCGAGGTGGCGGCGACCGAAGAGGTGGCGACCGAGGAGCCGGCCGACGGTGCGCCGAGCACCGACGATGCGGCACCCGCCGCCGACGCGGAGCCCGCGGCATCGATACTGGTTGCAGAAGCGTCCGACGATGCGACCGAGGGCGAGAGAACCGAATCCGAGGAAGCAGTCGCGGAAGACTCGCCCGTTCTCGTACCGCACCAACCCGCGGGCAAGCGGCTCAAGATCGCCGCGGCCGCGGCCGCGACATTGTTTGTGGCGGGAGGAGCCTTCGCGGGCGCGACGGTGCAACCGGTGCTCGTCGACCGCGTCCTCGTCGACACGAAACTGGACATCGCCCGCACGGCCGTGAACGCGATCACCACGCTGTGGACGTACACCCCGGAGAACATGGACTCCCTCGCGGACCGATCGGCGAAGTATCTCTCCGGCGATTTCGCGTTCCAGTACCGCAAGTTCATCGACTCCATCGTCGCCACCAACAAGCAGGCTCAAGTCACCAACAGCACGTCGGTGCTCGGCGCTGCGGTGGAAACGGTGACGCCGTCGGAGGCAACCGCCGTGGTGTACACAAATTCGGTCGCGACGAGCCCGGTGTCGAAGAACATCCCGTCGCTGCGGTACCTGTCGTACCGGCTGGAGATGAAGCGCGACCGCGCCGACTGGCGCATCACCCGGATGACGACGATCACCACGCTGGATCTGACCCCGCAGCTGTAGGCCGGTCGAGGACTAGGCTCAACGGCTATGCCAACAGTTCTCGTCACCGGAGCCGCCCGGGGTATCGGCAGGGCGATCGTCGACCACCTGGCGTCCTCGGGCTGGGATGTGGTCGCCGGCGTCCGTAGCGAGGCGGACGCCGCCGCGATCACCAACGCCAATCCGCAGCGGGTGTCCGCCGTCATCCTCGACGTCACCGATGCCGGTGACATCGCAAAATTGTCCGAATCACTGCCGAAGCGCCTCGACGCGGTGGTGAACAACGCGGGCATCGTCGTCGCAGGCCCTATCGAGACGGTCAGTCCCGACAGCTGGCGAAAGCAGCTGGAGGTCAACGTCATCGGACAGTTCGCAGTGACTCAGGCGGTGCTGCCGCGGCTGCGGGAATCGCGTGGACGGGTGGTGTTCATTTCCAGTGTGAACGGCCGGATTGCGACGCCGATGCTCGGTCCCGTACTCAGCATCGAAGTTCGCACTCGAGGCCGCGGCCGATGCGTTGCGGGTTGAGCTGAAGGGCTGGGGCATTCCTGTCGTACTGATCGAGCCTGCTCAGACCGACACCGACATGTGGCGGACCGCCGATGACATGGTGCTCGAGACCGAAGCCGCGATGTCTCCCGAACACCGTGAGCTGTATGCCAAGCACATCGCCGGCATGAAGAAGTTCGTCCCGACAGCCAGGAAGTTGGCGTCGCCGACGAACAAGGTCGTCGCCGTCGTCGAGGAGGCGCTGACGGCTCGCCGGCCGCGGGCCCGCTACGTGGTCGCCCTGCTACCCAAACTGCAGACCGCCCTGGTCACGAATATGCCCGCGGCGCGTGCGTGATCGGGTGATGGGGATGATGGTCGGACTGCCACGCCGCCCCCGTGGCTGACTTCGTCAAGACCAACCACAGCGCTCCTGCTGGATTCTTCGCGTTGGAGGCGGCGGGGTTGCGCTGGCTCGCGGTGGACGGAGGCGTGCCGTGTGCGCGGGTGGTGGCGCAGGACGAGCATTCGTTGACCCTGGAGCGACTGGATTCGGTGGCGCCAACACGCGCTGCGGCAAGGGATTTCGGGTCACGGCTGGCGGTGACGCACGAAGCCGGGGCGCCGCTTTTCGGTGCGGGACCTGACGGCTGGACGGGGGATGGGTATTTCGGCCCGTTGTCAGAGCCGCTGCCGATGTCGCTGCGGGGTCACGAAGCCTGGGGGGAGTTCTACGCCGAGGAACGGCTACGCCTGATGGTCGAGTTGGCAGAGTGGCGGCTGAGCGCCGAGGCGAGCCGATTGATCGATGCGGTCATCGACCGGTGCCGGGCGGGTGACTTCGACGACGACGATCGGCCGGCGCGGCTCCATGGGGACTTGTGGAGCGGCAACGTGATGTGGACGGGTGACGGCGTGGTGCTCATCGACCCGGCCGCGCATGGCGGACACCGGGAGACGGACCTGGCGATGCTCGCGTTGTTCGGGTGTCCATTTCTGGACGAAGTGCTGTCGGGGTATCAGTCGGTGCGGCGACTGCGGGAGGGCTGGCAAGATCGCGTTCCGCTGCACCAGCTATACCCGTTGCTCGCACACGTGGTGCTATTCGGAGGTGGCTACGCGCACCAGGCGGAGGCCGCGGCGGAGGACGCACTGTCGGTAACCACTCCCTAGCCGCTATGGGACAGCGCTCCCTCGACTTGCTCGACGAGCAGTGGCGCGAGAACCTGGGCGTACTCGGTCGTCACGTGGTTGTCGTCCCGGTACACCAAGGTGTTGCCGACGATGACCGGGCAGCGGTCGGCGGTGCAGAAGAGCTCGGACAGCTCGGCGTACTGACCGCCGCCCGCTGTCGTCGCCACTGCCTCTGCGGCGATGCCTGCATCGTTGAGCCCCTCCGACCGCGGGGGAGCGCACGCTGACGCGTCGTCCATGTGCGCCGACACGCATGTCGGCACCGTCGAATGCGGATCCGGCATCTGGCTGAGCACCAAAACGCTTGCCCCCGTGCCGCGCAGCCGCTGCACAAGCCGCGTCAGACTCTCTAGCCACGCCTGGTCATAACTCGTGAACCCGAAGTCGGCGCCGTAGCGCCGCGACATGTCGAGCACGATCAGCTCGGGCCGCTCCTTCTCCAGCCGCGCCATGATGTCGCCTCGCCACTGCTCACACTCGGTGAACTTCCGGCCGAGGTATGGGCTGTTGATCGGCAGGTCCATCAGCGGACACAGCACCTTGCTCATCGTCTCCAACCGCCAATGCCGTTCCCGGGCAATCGGTTCGAGCGCCGGCTGCCACATCGCCGCGTGCGAATCACCCACCAGCGCCACCGTCGTCGCCGCCGCGGCGTCGCCCGAGACGCACTCGGGCTGCTCGACGTCCCGCCATGACAGCACACATCCGTTGACGAAGACTTCAGGCTTCGCGATCGCACCGAGTGCAGGAGTCAGATTCGTTGGCACAGGGCGTGATTCAACCGACTTGGCGACCGCGGCCAGCACCTGATCACGTACCGACACAGGAGGCGGAGCAGGAGACTCAGCCGACGGTCCAGCAGCCGCCACGGGCGCGACCGGTGCCGCCGCCGTACCCTGGCCGACGGGAACGGGCCGCACCATCAACAACACCACACCGACACCGACGGCTACGGCCGTGAGTGCGCCACCCACGGCGAGGCTGCGTTCGGCCGAGAGTTTCAGCGATGGCGTGAACCGCGCGGGGTTCTCGATAAGGTGCAGCGTCAGGATCGCCAACCCGAACGACACCACGACCAACGCCAACCGGCCGGCCAGCCCCAGATCTCGGCCGAACAACGCAGGCGCCAGCAGCAGCACCGGCCAATGCCACAGGTACCACGAGTACGACAGCCGACCGATCGATCTCATCGCGGGCTTCGACAGGAAATGCCCGACACCCAGATCCGGTGTCGCACAACCCGCGCCGATCACCAAGGCCGTTCCCAGCACCGGCAACAACGCCGTCGTGCCCGGGTACGGCGTCGCCTCACCAACCTGAGTGCAGGTGACCACGATCAGCGCGAGCCCGCCCCAGCCCACCACCGCAGCGGACGGGCCCGGCAGATGCCGCCACGCACCGGCCGTCAACGCCACCAGCCCGCCGACCGCCAACTCCCACGCGCGGGTGGGCAACGAGAAGAACGCCCACGACGGCAAGCTGTCCGTCCACCACAACGAGACAACGAACGACACGGCGGCCAACAGCGCGAGAACCAGAAGGTACGGCGCCACCGACCGTGTGGCGACCGTGCCGGTCCGCCGCGCCAAACGCGAGAGAAGCCATGCCGTGCCGATGATCAACGCCGGCCACAACAGATAGAACTGCTCCTCCACACCCAGCGACCAGTAATGCTGGAGCGGAGACGGCGGCGCGTCGGCCGCCAGGTAGTCGGTGCCCTGGATCGAGAACCGGTAGTTGCCGACATACAGGGCGCTGGCGATGCCGTCACCGATGACGCTGCGTGCCTGCAGCGGCGGCAGCAGCGCCGCGGACGCGATACACGTAGCGACGAGCACCGTCACCGCGGCGGGCAGCAGCCGTCGCGCCCGCGCGCCGTAGAACCGGGCCAACCGCACGGTGCCGGTGCCCGACGCTTCCCGCCACAGCAGGCCGGTGATCAGGAAACCGGAGACGACGAAGAACACGTCGACTCCGATGAATCCACCGCCGACGCCGGGCAGGCCGGCGTGGAACAGGACGACGGCGATGACGGCGACCGCCCGGAGACCCTCGATGTCGGGACGAAACTGCTTCTGCGGCGGGGCCGCACGCCCGCTCGCAGGGGTTTCGCGTCGGGAGGCCGGACGGGGCGCAGTCGCAACTCTGTTCACTCGAGCAACGATCGTCTCACGTGACCCAGGCGTATCCCTGGATCAACGCGCTATGTCGCCAGCCAGGCCAACTGCCGGGGCAGCTTTGCGCTCCATGCCGCCACGTCATGCCCGCCCTCGAAGGACACCCCCGCGGGCGGCTTGCGCAGCGATGCGACGAAGCGCTTTGTGGCCTTGTAGTAGCGGTCGCCGGCGCCGCAATCGATCCGCAGGGGAATCTCGGAGAGCGCGGGTGTGCCGTAGACCGAGTACGCGAACCAATCGGCCGGACCGTCGAACGCGCCGGCCTGGATGGCCTCGCCATAGTCCGAATACAGCGCCGGGGCGACCGCGCAGATCGCGGCGGTGCGCGCCGGACCGAGCGCCCCGCCGAGCAGCAGTGCGCCGTAGCCGCCCATCGACCAACCGATGAAACCCACCCGCGAGGTGTCCAGGCCCTTGGTCGCCAGCATCGGCAGCAGCTCCGTGAGCACCATCAACCCCGAGTCCTCGCCGGACACCCGCCGGTGCCACCAGCCGTTGCCGCCGTCGACCGCGACCACCGCGAACGGCGGATAGCCGGCCTTGACCAATTGGGCCAGGCCCGCTTCGACGCCCATGCCCATGACACCGGACGCGTCCATGTCGCGACCGTGCAGTGCGATCACCGGGTGCAACTTCCCGTACTGCCCCGGCGGCATGGCGATCGCCCACTCCGTTTCGACCCCACCGCGGGCCGCCGAGACGAACGAGCCCGTGAGGTACGTCGACGACGCGTTGGCCGACGAGGGCGACGGTTGGTCGGGCGGCGGAGCTCCCGCCGCGGTGGCGAGCCCCAACTGCCACAACGGATCTAGCGCACACACACCGGCGAACCCGGCGCCCAGCCGCAGGACCGTGCGGCGCGTCAGCTCTGCCATCGGCGGGTCAGCTGAATGCCAGCCAACTGGGCAGCGCACGCTCGCGTGAGTCGCAGAGCACCTGCCGGGTGTCGCAGCTGCCCTTGGGGGATCCCGCGCCGCTCCACATGCCGCCGGTGTCGCGCCGCAACACGATGGCCGACGAGCCG
Source organism: uncultured Actinomycetota bacterium (assembly GCA_963743225.1). GTDB lineage: Bacteria > Actinomycetota > Actinomycetes > Mycobacteriales > Mycobacteriaceae > Mycobacterium. The sequence continues at coordinate 160,555 of CAVUPN010000037.1, forward strand.
CCCCCGTCCAGCAGCACGGCGTTGTCGGCGCCGAGGCCGCGGAACAGGTCCTGAATCTGGTCCGGTGTGTAGCTTCCGCCCTGGAACACGTACAACTGGTCGCTGGCCCGGCTGTAGGCGATCGCGGTCCGCGCCGCGCTCGGGCCGCCGTCGTTGAGTTGGCCGGTGTCCCCGGGAGCAAGAAGGCCGATGCCGGCGACCGCCACGAAACGTGCGTTCTGGTCGAGCAGCTTCTGGATCTCCGGTGAGGCCGAGTCGTAGTCGTCAGGGCCCTTCGGCATCACGACGTACGGCTGCCCGCCGGCCGGAATGATCATCGTGGCAAGGGAAGACCAGTGCTCGTTGCCGCCCGACAAGCCCTGCTTGCCCGCGTAGGCGAGCGTGCCGGTGACCGCGGCGTTGGCACGGCCCTGGCCGCGGGTGTTGTCGACGTAGGCGCCGAGCGGCGAGCTGCACCTGGTGTCGCGCCACGACCCGCCCTTCTGGCCGCGCACATCGAAGAAGTTCGCATTGATCGCGATCGTCGGCTGGCCGAGCGCCCGCCATGCCTCCAGTGGCGCGAACACTTCGGAGGCCTGCCACAGCCCCTCGCCGGTGCGTGCCCCCGGATCACGCTCGCAGCGAGCCTGGACGCCCCGGTGGCTGTCGACCAGCAGTCGCGGGTGCAGCCGACCGGCGGCACTCTTGATGGTCATCAAGTGCCCGCCGCTGTTCATCTCGTACCAGCTGCCGCCGGCGTTGAGCATCGGCGCCGGATGCCCACCGCCGAAGTTGTAGACGAGGTACGACCCCCGGGTGTTCGCAATGGCGCCCGCGAGCAACGAGCGTCCGTCGGCGCGTGCGATCGGAGTGCCCGCCGGTGTCGCCAGCGCAGCACACAGCGTCAGCGCGGCGGCGCACGCTATGAGACGCCGGCAGATTGCGGCTGGTGACGGCACGGTTGCCCTTTCGGCAAGAGACTCCAAACACGACCACAGTAATCACACCAACCTCACAGTCAACTTCAGTAACATCGGGATCACGATTCTGCATCGCCCCGAACGTGCGTGAATTTAGGCGTTTGAATGGGTAATACCGGTCTAAGCAGACTCACGAAGGAGCAGACATGATCGCAACGATTCTCACCGCGCTGGTCGTCGGTTTGATCGTCGGCGCACTCGCGCGGCTCATCATGCCCGGCAAGCAGAACATCGGCGTGATCATGACGGTCATCCTTGGCGCGCTTGGCTCGTTCCTCGGGACATGGCTGACCTACTCAGTGGGCTACAGCAACTCCAACGGCGGGTGGCAGATCATCCCGTTCCTCGTCGGGATCATCGTGGCGATCGTCTTGATCGCGATCTACGTCGGAGTCACCGGACGGCGCGCTGGCCGCAGCACCACGCCCACGGTGCGCTAACGCCCGGGGGGCGCCAATCGGTAGACGGCGCCCGCGTAGTCGTCGGTGATGTAGACCGCGCCATCGGGGCCGGTCACCGCCGCGACCGGTCGTCCCCACCGCGACCCGTCGTCGGCCTGGAAGCCGCCGACCAGAGTCCGCTGGTCGCCGAGAATGCCGTCCCGCCAAGGGAAAAACGACACCTCGGGCGCACGCGGCGGCTGCCGGTTCCACGAACCGTGCACGCCGACCAACGCTCCACTGGCATACGGCTGGGGTAGGACGCCGGTCGTGAAGAAGAGCCCCAGCGGCGCCGAGTGCGCGCCGAAGCTCTGCTCGACCGCCGGCAGGTCGGCGCAGTCCATGCGTGATCCGTCGGCGTTGGTGGACATGTCGCGGACGAACGGCAGGTCGGCGGGGCCGCCGTCGGGATTGCAGTACGGCCAACCGAGTTCGCGGCCGGGGGTGAGCCGGGCCAGGGACTCCGGCGGGTGCTCGTTGACGTATTCGGTGTCGACGTTGCCGTCCGGGTCGGGCGCGTTGTCGCGGTTGTTGACCGCCGTCCACACCGACCCGTCCGGCGCGACGGCGAGGCCGGTTCCATTGCGGACGCCCGTCGCGAACGGCCGGGCCGGGCCGCCGCCGGGCGGGATGCGCATGATGGTCGCGCGCGGAGGATCGGCGTCGCGGTCCTGCGCGGAGATGTTGCCCGTCGAACCGATCGAGAAGTAGACCGCACCGTCGGGTCCCACGGCGACGCTCTTGAGCGCGTGTGCGTAGGCGCCCCGAAGATCCGGGCTGCGCTCGTCGGGAAGCCCGGCGGCGACGGTCCGCGGGTTGGTGGCCGTCCCGTTGGTGTAGTCGTAGGCGTCGACCTGGTCGCTCTCGGCGACATAAAGCGTCGAACCCGCGAACGCCATTCCGTGTGGTCGGTTCAGCCCTTCGAGGAGCACCGATTCTTGCGGCGCCGCACCGGGTGTCGGTGTCAACTTCACGATCTGTCCGCTCACGGGTATCGACACCAGCAGGGCACGGTCCGGTGTCCACGCGGCGAGGCGGGCCTCGGGGATCCGTGCCCACACCGACAGCGTCCAGCCTTCGGGCACCAGCGCCTGCCGCGGTTCGTCGAACGGGCTTTGGGCCAGATCGCCGGGAACGTCGACGGATGCCGGAACCAACTTCGCCGACGCCGGCGAAGGTGCTGCCGGCGACGTTGGCGACGGTGGCGACGGTGCGTGGCGACGGCTGCGGGGGCCCGCTTGTCGAACACCCGGCCAGCAGCGCGATCCCGACCAGCCCGGCGGCGAGCCCGTTACGCGGCGGCGAAATCCGCATGCATCTCCCAGACGAGGATCTCGGACGGCTCGGTAGCGGTGATGCGCTGGCCACCGGACGCGGTGAACCGGACGGCGTCGCCTTCGTGAAGAGGCCCGGCTCCTTCGAGAGCCACCTCGCCGCGAGGGACGAACAGGTGCAGGAACGGCGCTTCGGGCAGCTGGACGGCGTCCCCCGGTTGCAGCCGTGCACCGTGCAATGCCGCACTCCCGTTGTGGATGGTGATCGCCGCACCGTCGTGCATGCCTGACGCGATCGTCACCAGCTCGCCGGTCAGCTGCCCGTCGTCGATCTCGGCCTGCTGGTAGCCCGGCGCGATGCCCGATTCGTCGGGAACTACCCACATCTGCACGAAATGCACACGCTCACTGGCCGATCCGTTCTTCTCCGAATGCAGCACACCTGACCCGGCCGACATCCGCTGCGCCAGGCCGGGGTAGATCACGCCGGAGTTGCCCATCGAGTCGCGGTGCGCCAGCGAGCCCTGCAGCACCCACGTGACGATCTCCATGTCACGGTGCGGGTGCGTGTCAAACCCGGCAGCCGGTGCGACGACGTCGTCGTTGTTGACGAGCAGCAGCCCGTGGTGGGTGTTCGCCGGGTCGTAGTACCCGCCGAACGAGAACGAGTGCTTGGAGTCGAGCCACTCCGTCGTGCTCGTGCCGCGGTCCGAGCCGCGGCGGATGTCGACGGAAGCCGTCATGCATCCCAGTCTCCTACAGCGTCGCCGGAAGCCCGAACTTCTCGAACAGCGCGGCGTCGCCGAACGCGACGACGTGCGACACCGCGTCGGCCCGCACATCGATCACGTGAAATTGGAACGCCTCGTGCGCGCCGGTCTGCTTGTTGAGCATGTACAAACCGGCCGCGGGTTGGCCATTGGCGGTCGTGGGAATCAGCCGCATGTCCCCGGCCTTCTCGGCGGGGCAGTGGGTGCGGATCAGCGTATGGATGTCGCGCCGCGACCGATACCAACCATCGAACGGCGGCATCTCCCAGACCGCTTCTTCGGTGAACATCTCCACCAGCTTGTCGATGTCGTACGCCTCGAACGCGGCGATGTAGCGGTCCAGCAGGTCCTTGGTCTCGGGTGCATCCGGCGGCGCCAGGTCGTCGTCCTCGCTGGGGCCGACGGCGTCGAGTTGTGCGCGGGCCCGCTGCAGCAGGCTGTTCACCGCGGCCGTCGAGGCGCCGATCGCGTCGCCGACCTCGGCCGCCTTCCACTGCAGCACGTCGCGCATCACCAGCACGGCGCGCTGCCGCGGGGACAGGTGTTGCAGGGCGGCGATGAACGCCAGCCGAACCGACTCGCGGGAGCCGACGATCACAGAAGGATCCGCCGGGTCATCCGAATTGTCGGGCAGCGGCTCCAGCCACCGCATCTCGGCGCGTTCTACCAGCTCACCGGTGGGATCCGAACTCGGGGCGCCCAGCCCCGCCGGCAGCGGCCTGCGCTGACGGCCCTCCAGCGCGGTCAGGCTGGTGTTCGTCGCGATCCGGTACAGCCAGGTGCGCACCGAGGATTTGCCCTGGAATCCCTTGTAGGACTTCCACGCCCGTAGATAGGTTTCCTGCACCAGGTCCTCGGCGTCGTGCAACGAGCCGGTCATCCGGTAGCAGTGCGCGAGCAGCTCACGTCGGTATCGCTGGGCATCGGCCAGGAAGGCATCTGCGGCCGCTGCCTCGTCTTCAGGCTCAAGGCTCCGCGCGAGCACGCTCACGTCGTCGAGCTTACGCACGGGTCCGACAGACGGCACCGAGCCTGTTGCCCCGGTTCGCTAGTCTGCGCTGATGCCCAGTAGCCGAACCGAGCGATCCTTCGAGGGCGTCGGCGGTGTCAACATCGTCTACGACGTGTGGGAACCGGAGACCGACCCTCGCGGTGTGGTCGTCCTGTGCCACGGCTACGCCGAGCACGCCCGCCGCTACGACCACGTCGCGCAGCGGTTCGGCGACTCCGGCCTGGTGGTATATGCCCTGGACCTGCGCGGACACGGCCGTTCCGGCGGCAAGCGCGTCTACCTGCGCGACATCTCCGAATACACCGACGACTTCCACACCCTGGTCGGGATCGCGGCCGCCGAGTACCCGGAGCTCAAGCGTGTCGTGCTGGGCCACAGCATGGGCGGCGGCATCGTGTTCGCCTACGGCGTCGAGCACCCTGACGACTACGCCGCGATGGTGCTGTCGGGCCCGGCGGTGGATGCCCAGGATGCGGTGTCGCCGGTGATGGTGTTCCTGGCCAATGCGCTCGGCAAGATCGTGCCCGGCCTGCCCGTCGAACAGCTGCCCACCGACGCGGTGTCCCGCGACCCCGTCGTGGTGGCCGCCTACAACGCCGATCCGCTGGTTCATCACGGCAAGCTGCCCGCGGGTATCGCGCGGGCCTTGATGGGCGTCGGCGAAACCATGCCGCAGCGCGCCGCCGCCCTGACCGCGCCGCTGCTGGTGGTGCACGGCGAGGAGGACAAGCTGATTCCGGTGCAGGGCAGCAGGCACCTGATGGAGTGTGTGGGGTCCGAAGACGCTCACCTCAAGGTCTACCCGATGCTTTATCACGAGGTGTTCAACGAACCCGAGCGCGCCGTGGTGCTCGACGACGTCGCCGCGTGGATTGAGGCAAGGCTTTGAAAGTTCTTGTCGCCCTGGCGCTTTCCATCCTGCTCTTTCTGACGGCCGCCTGCTCGTCGGATGAGAAAGCGCAGCGGCAGTGGGTCGAGGACGAGGTCAGCTTCGACGCGGACGGTCTCACCATCCACGGCACGTACCGCCACCAGAAGGACGCGGAACCCGGTCCCGCTGGGCTGTTGGTCTCCGAAAGCGGGCCGACCGATCGCAACGGCGACAACAAGGTGGTCGGCCCCATCGGCAACATGCGACAGCTCGCCGAACTGTTGTCGGACCATGGCGTCGCCAGCCTGCGTTACGACAAGATCGGCACCGGCAAGACCGATTTCGGTCCGTACAAGCTGCGGCCCGCCGACATCGGCAGTGCGGTGTACACCACCGGCGCCAAGGCCGCCGCGCGCTTCCTCGCCGACCAGCCAGGCACCGACAAGGCCCGGATGTCGGTGTACGCGCTGGGGGAGGGTGCCATCCATGCGATGTCGCTGGCGTCGGACACCTCGCCGGGCGCGCCGAAGATCCATTCCCTCGGCCTGTTGCAGCCGCTGTCGGGTCGCTATCTCGACATCATCACCAACCGGGTGCGCACCGACGCGAGCCCCGAGACGCTGGCGACCTGGCTCGCGGCCGTCGACGAGGTCCGCGCCAAGGGCACCGTGCCCGCGCAGCTACCGGAGGGGCTCGGCGCCATCCTCAACCCCGGCAATGCGAAGGCCATCGCGGAAGCCGACAGGATCGACCCGGTGGCCCTGGCCGCCGATATTCCCGCGGGCACCCCGGTGCTGTTGACGTGTTCGGACTCCGACCGCCAGGCGATGTGCGACACGATGCAACCGCTGATCGACGCGCTCGAGCACACCGCGCTGACCGTCGTCGAACTCAAGGGCGTCAACCACGTGCTACGCGACGACCCGACCGACAGCATCGCCAATCTCTCCAAGCAGGCCCCGCTTTCTCCACAGCTGGTGACCGCCCTCGACGGTTTTGTCACGAAGTAGCTTTAATCTGACGCCATGAGTGACGACAAGATGCTGGCCCGCATCGCCGCGTTGCTGCGCCAGGCCGAGGGCACCGACAACACGCACGAGGCGGAGGCCTTCATGGCCGCCGCGCAACGGTTGGCCACGGCGACGTCGATCGATCTCGCCGTCGCCCGATCGCATTCGGACAAGCGCACCAAGGCCCAGACTCCGGTGCAGCGCACGATCAGCATCGGCAATGCGGGGTCGCGCGGGCTGCGCACCTACGTGCAGCTGTTCGTGCTGATCGCCAACGCCAACGACGTGAAGTGTGACATCGCGTCGAACTCGACATTCGTCTACGCCTACGGGTTCGCCGAGGACATCGATGCCAGCCATGCCCTCTACGCCGGCCTGGTGATGCAGATGGTCAGGGCGTCGGAGGCCTACATCGCCTCCGGCAAGCACCGGCCCACCCCGACGATCACCGCGCGGATCAACTTTCAGTTGGCCTTCGGCGCCCGCATCGGGAAGCGGTTGTCGGAGGCCCGCGAAGAGGCCCGGCAGGAAGCGACCAAGAGCAGGAAGAGCAGCCCCGGCACCGCCATCGCATTGCGGGACAAGGACATCGAGCTGAGGTCCTTCTACCGTGAGACGTCCGATGCGCGCGGATCGTGGCGGGCCACCAGCGCAACCGCCGGCTATTCGTCGTCGGCGCGGCGGGCGGGCGATCGCGCGGGCCGCCGGGCGCGGCTCGGCAACAGCTCGGAACTCAGCGGCGCCCGCGCGTCGCTCGACCGGTGACAACCCGCGACACCCAGCGCTCCAAGGTCTACGCCGCCGAAGAGTTCGTCCGGACCTTGTTCGACCGGGCCAGCGAGCACGGAGACCGCAGCATCGAGTTCTTCGGCACAAACCTGACATTGCCGCCGGAAGGGCGGTTCGCCTCCGTGGAAACCGTGCAGCGCTATGTCGATGATGTGCTCGCGCTCGGTTCCGTCCGCACGCGGTGGCCTGCACCCGCACCGCTGACCGTGCGGCCGCGACGCGGGGCCACCGCTGCGCATTACGAACGACACGACGACGGGGCTGCGATCGCCGTGCCCGAGCGACGGCCCAACTGGGCGCTGCGCGAACTCGTCGTGCTGCACGAGGTCGCCCACCACCTGTGCGACGCCGACCCGCCACACGGACCGGAGTTCGTCGCGACGTTCTGCGAGCTCGCCGAGGCGGTGATGGGCCCGGAGGTCGCTCATGTGCTGCGCGTGGTCTACGCCAAGGAAGGTGTGCGGTAGGCGGACGACGATCAAGCGGCGAGGTACGAGCCGCGTTGAGGAGTCCGACAATCCCACCTAGCGGTAACGTTCGGCGCGTGACGAAGCCGGACCCCAGGTCCCTCGACGAGGTGTTCAACCGGGTGTTGCGCACCGAGGACGACGCATTGCGCGCCGCCAGGGAAGCCGGGGCGGCGGCGGGGATGCCGGCGATCGAGGTGTCGGCTCAACACGGACGGCTGCTGGGGCTGATGGCGACGATGACGCACGCCAGCCGGGTGCTCGAGATCGGCACCCTGGCCGGGTACAGCACCATCAACCTGGCCAGGGGCGTCGGGCCGGACGGCCGCGTCGTCACGCTCGAATTCGAACCGAAGCACGCCGAAGTGGCGCGAGAGAACTTCGAGCGTGCCGGCGTCGCGGACCGGATCGAGATCATCGTCGGCGCCGCACTGGACACGCTGCCGCAACTCGCTGACCGCGGCGAGGCCTTCGACCTGTTCTTCATCGACGCCGACAAGGAGAACAACGTCGCCTACGTCGAGTGGGCCATCAAGCTGGGCCGGCCGGGCTCGGTCATCGTGGTGGACAACATCGCGCGCATGGGTCGGGTGCTGGACCCCGCCGCCGACGATCACCAGGCCCGGGCCGTGCGCGACATGCTCGAGATGATGGGCGAGAACCCGCGATTGGATGCGGCGGCGATTCAGACGGTCGGGACCAAGGACTGGGACGGCTTCGCGGTGGCGCTGGTCAAGTAGCCCCGCCAGACCCGCTTTACGATCGGCAAGTGATTACTGTACGATCGTAAAGTATGGAGACAGCCGTAGTGCAGAGTTCAGGTGCCGCCGACACCCGGCAGCGCCTGATCGACGTCGCCGTCGAGCTGTTCACCCGGCACAGTTTCGCGGGTACTTCGCTGCAGATGATCGCCGACGAGATGGGCTTCACGAAGGCGGCCATCTACTACCACTTCCGAACCCGCGAGGAGCTGCTCGGCGCGGTGATCGGCCCGATCTTCGCGCAGTTGAGCGACATCATCGCCGCGGCGGAAGCGCTGAGCACCGCCAACGCCCGCTCCGACTACATGCTGCGCGGCTACGCCGAACTGGCGGTGGCAAATCGCGCCCTCGTCTCGGTGCTCGCTTGCGACCCGAGCGTGACGACCCTGCTGCGGGATCAGCCGGACTGGGCCGACCTGATCAACCGGCAACTGGCACTGCTCGCTGGTGCTGAGCCGGCTCCGGGCGGGCTGATCAAGGCCACCGTTGCGCTCGCCGGAATCTCGAGCGCCGTCGGACCGGCATGGATCACCGTCGACGACCACGACCTGCTGCGGCACCTCATCGACACCGGGCGCCGCACCCTTGGGCTGAAAGGAAAGCGTTCATGAAGACAGCAGTTGTCACCGGTGGAGCATCGGGTATCGGCCGGGCCATCGCAGCGCGACTCGAGAGGGACGGCCATCACGTCGCGACCATCGACCTGCAACCCTCGGAGGCAGACTTCGCCTACACCGCCGACGTCACCGACCGCGCTCAGGTCGACGCCGTGCTCGGCAAGATCCGCACACAACTCGGCCCGGTTTCGGTTCTGGTGAACGCCGCCGGGCTCGAGGGGTTCTCACGCTTCACCGACATCACGTTCGACGAGTGGCAGCGGGTGGTGAACGTCAACCTCAACGGCGTCTTCCACTGCTGTCAGGCCGTGATTCCCGAGATGGTCGACGCCGGCTGGGGCCGGATCGTGAACATCAGTTCGTCGAGCACGCATTCGGGGGTGCCGGGGATGGCGCACTATGTCGCGGCCAAGTCCGCCGTCAACGGGTTGACCAAGTCGCTGGCGCTGGAGTACGGCCCGAGTGGCATCACCGTCAACGCGGTACCGCCCGGCTTCATCGACACGCCGATGCTGCGCGGCGCCGAAGGGCGAGGCGTAATGGACGTCGAGAAGGCGATCGCGATGACGCCGGTGGGCCGAATGGGCCGGCCCGAGGACATCGCGGCGGCGTGCGCGTTCCTGATATCCGAGGAGGCCGGCTACATCACCGGTCAGATCCTCGGCGTCAACGGCGGACGAAATACGTAACCCGCTAGCCGCAGACCGCTCCGTTCGCCGCCGAGCCGACGAGCTTGGTGTACTTGGCCAGCACACCGGTGGTGTAGTCGGGGGCAGCGGCTCGAAATCCGGCCTTGCGCGCGTCGAATTCGACCGGATCGACCAGCACGTCGAGCGTGCCCTTGGCGACGTCGAGGCGGATGCGGTCACCGTCGCGCAGGAACGCGATCGGCCCGGCGTCGACCGCCTCGGGTGCGACGTGGCCGACACACAGGCCGGTCGTCCCGCCGGAGAACCGTGCCGTCGGTCATCAGCAGAACGTCCTTGCCCAGCCCGGCGCCCTTGATCGCACCGGTGATGGCCAGCATCTCGCGCATACCCGGGCCGCCCTTGGGACCCTCGTAGCGGATGACGACGACGTCGCCGTTGGTGATCGTGCCGTCCTCCAGCGCGTCCAGCGCCGCCCGCTCGCGCTCGAAAACCCTTGCGGTGCCCTCGAACACATCGGAGTCGAAGCCCGCCGACTTCACCACGGCACCCTCCGGCGCCAGCGACCCGTGCAGGATCGTGATGCCACCGGTCGGGTGGATGGGATTGTCCAGCGCACGCAGCACCTTGCCGTCGGGGTCCGGCGGCGCGATGTGGGCGAGGTTCTGCGCCATGGTCTGTCCGGTCACGGTGAGGCAATCACCGTGCAGCAGACCGGCATCCAGCAGCGCCTTCATCACCACCGGCACACCGCCGATGTGGTCGACGTCGAACATCACGTGCTTGCCGAACGGCTTCACGTCCGCCAGGTGGGGCACCTTCTGACCGACGCGGGTGAAGTCCTCCAGCGACAGCTTGACGTTGGCCTCGTGTGCGATCGCCAGCAGGTGCAGCACCGCGTTGGTGGAGCCGCCGAACGCCATCACCACCGCGATGGCGTTCTCGAACGCCTCCTTGGTGAGGATGTCGCGGGCGGTGATGCCGCGGCGCAGCAGCTCGACAACGGCCTGCCCGCTGCGCCGGGCGAACCCGTCGCGTCGCCGGTCGGTGGCGGGCGGAGCGGCGCTGCCCGGCAGCGACATGCCCATCGCCTCGGCCGCACTGGCCATGGTGTTGGCGGTGTACATGCCGCCGCACGCACCCTCGCCCGGGCAGATCGCCCGCTCGATCGCGTCGACGTCCTCGCGCGGCATCAGGCCGCGGGCGCACGCGCCGACCGCCTCGAACGCGTCGATGATCGTCACGTCCATCTCGGTGCCGTCGGAAAGCTTGGCCTTGCCGGGCAGGATCGACCCGGCGTAGAGGAAGACGCTGGCCAGATCGAGCCGGGCGGCGGCCATCAGCATGCCCGGCAGTGACTTGTCGCATCCGGCCAGCAGCACGGACCCGTCGAGGCGCTCGGCCTGCATGACGGTCTCGACGCTGTCGGCGATCACCTCGCGCGACACCAGGGAGAAGTGCATGCCCTCGTGGCCCATCGAGATGCCGTCGGAGACCGAGATGGTGCCGAACTCCATCGGGTAGCCGCCCGCCGCGAAGACACCGTCCTTGACGGCCTTGGCCAGCCGGTCCAGCGAGAGGTTGCACGGGGTGATCTCGTTCCACGAGGACCCGACGCCGATCTGCGACTTGGCGAAGTCGTCGTCCTCCATGCCGATCGCCCGGAGCATCCCGCGCGCGGCGGCCTTCTCGAGGCCGTCGGTGACGTCGCGGCTGCGGGGCTTGATGTCGGGCGGAACCGGCGATGAGCCGCTTGCGCGAAGAGCATCGACAGAGTCTGAGGGCATGACAGTCAGTATGCCTTCGGCGTTTGCCCCGGCCAAACAAATATGCATACCCCGGAGGGGTACCTGTACGCTGGAGTCATGACGCCCTGTCACCGCCCGCATTGCCGCGGTCCTGATCGCGCTGGCCACCGCACTGTTCGTCTCGGCCTGCAGCGAGCCGGCCGGGTCATCGTCGGATGGGCACGCCGACCACCAGCAGTCCGACGAGCCACTCGTATCCGCCCAGCCGGCCGGCTACAACGCCGACGACGTCGCATTCGCCACCAACATGATTCCGCACCATCAGCAGGCCATCGATCTGTCCGCGCTGGTTCCCGACCGCTCCACCAACCCTGACCTGACGAAGCTGGCGTCGGACATCGCGGCCGCGCAGGGACCGGAGATCGAAACCATGAAGGTCTTCCTCGTGCAGTGGAACGAGAATCCGGACACGAACACCGGCAGCGGGCACGGCGGCCATGGCGCGATGCAGGGCATGGTCGACGAGCCCACCATGGCCCGACTCGCGTCGCTGAAGGGCGCCGAGTTCGACACGCTGTGGCTGCAGTCGATGATCGGGCATCACGAGGGCGCCATCGAGATGGCGAAAGCCGAAGTCGCCAATGGCGAAAACGTCGACGCCAAGGGCATGGCCAATGACATCATCACCACGCAGCAGGCCGAGATCGGCCAGATGAAACAGATGCTGGGAGGCTAAATGACTGCCCCACATGGTTACTCAGAGCAGAAGGACAACTACGCCAAGCGGCTGCGCCGGATCGAGGGCCAGGTTCGCGGCATCGCGAAGATGATCGAAGAGGACAAGTACTGCATCGATGTCCTCACCCAGATCAGCGCCGTGAACAGTGCCCTGCAGTCGGTGGCGTTGGGTCTGCTCGACGAGCACCTCGGCCATTGCGTCACCCAGGCGGTCGCCGAGGGTGGTGACGAGGCCGACGCGAAGCTGGCCGAGGCGTCGGCGGCCATCGCGCGCCTCGTGCGCTCGTAGTCGCCGGCTACTGCTTACTGAACCCGGTCGGCCGCACCACGATGATCACGCGGTCGGCCTTGTCGGGCGGCGGCTCGGTCAACGGGCCGCTGTAGCGGTCGTTGAGCTGCAGATAGAACGCGCCCGTCGGGTCCGGCACGATCTCCTCGACCACGCCGCGCACCTCGAGGAACCGATACGGGTTGTCCGGATCAATGACCGACATCGCGACATTCGGATTCGCGGCGATATTGCGGTACTTCTGCCGCTTGGTGGTGTGGGTGAACCGCAGCAGTTCACCATCCCAGTCGAACCACATCGGGTTCACCTGCGGGCGGCCGTCCGGTCTGACCGTGGCGAGATGCCCGTACACGGGGTGCTCTAACAGCGACTCGTAACCATCCGGAATGGCGACCATCACGATCCTCTCTCGATTGGGCGACGTTCGACTCCACATCACAACCAGCTGCAGCGCCAACTGCATCCCGCGCCGCTACGGTGATGTACCCCAATATGGTCGCCGACATCCCGACACTGCCGAGCCGGGCGTGGACACCCCGCATCGCCGTACAGCTGGCGGTGCTGGCCTCGGCTGCCTTCGTCTTCGTCACGGCGGAGATGGTTCCGGTGGCTGCGCTGCCGGACATCGCGTCGGACCTCCGCGTCAGTGAGGCCGTCGTCGGCACCCTGCTGGCGAGCTATGCCCTGGTAGCTGCGGTGACGACGGTCCCGTTGGTGCGGCTGACTGCGCACTGGCCACGGCGTCGCACACTGATGCTGACCCTGGTCTGTTTGACGGCGTCGCAACTGATTTCGGCGTTGGCGCCCAACTTTGCGGTACTGGCAGGCAGCCGGGTGCTGTGTGCGCTGACCCACGGGCTGATGTGGTCGGTGATCGCGCCGATCGGGGCCCGGCTGGTGCCCGCAACGCACACCGGTCGGGCCACCACCGCGGTGTACGTGGGGACGACGCTCGCCCTCGTCGTCGGTAACCCACTGACCGCGGCGATGAGTGAGCTGTGGGGCTGGCGGCTGGCCGTGGTGGTGGTGACAGTGGCCGCGGCTGCCGTCACCCTCGCCGCGTGGCTGACGCTGCCGCCGATGGTGCTGTCGGCCGACGAAGTCCACTCGGTGCGTTCCCACGAGCGGCACCACCGCAACAACCGGCTGGTGGCGCTGAGTGTTCTGACGCTCGTCGGGGTCACCGGGCATTTCATCTCCTACACGTTCATCGTCGTGATCATCCGCGACGTGCTCGGTGTGCACGGCCCATCGCTGGCCTGGTTGCTCGCCGCGTTCGGGGTCTCCGGCCTGCTGTCGATGGCGGCGATGGCCCGACCGCTTGATCGGCGGCCCAAGGCGTCGGTGGTCGGCTGCCTCGGCGCGCTGGCGGTCGCGTTCGCGGTGCTGGCCACGCTCGCGATCGGGAAGCAGGCGGGTGTCACGACGATCCTCATCGGCGCCGCCGCAATCGTGCTGTGGGGGGCGGCGTCGACCGCGCTGCCGCCCATGCTGCAGGCAGCGGCGATGCGGACCGCGCCGGACGACCCGGACGGTGCGTCCGGGCTATACGTCACGGCGTTCCAGATCGGCATCATGGCCGGTTCGCTGTGCGGCGGGCTGCTCTACGAGCAGGCCGGACTCGCGGCGATGATCGGGGCGTCGGCGGCGTTGGTCGCGGTCGCGTTGGGCGGCGTGGCGGGCGCCCGCCGCCTGTTCGTCGTTCCCTCAGGTAACCAGCAGGAAGTAACATTCGACACCCGCTGACGATGAACACAGCAGCTCAGCGCCATTCGCTGGACAGGTGTCCGGGTTCGGGGGTCATTTCCGGCCGTAGCCGGGTTCCTCGCTATGCGAGACTGGACGCAGCTTTGACTGGAGGTGTTTGCATGCCGCAGCGGAAGATGCGGAGGCTGGCCACCGCGACCTTCGCGGTCGCAGTGATCGGTGGATTGGCGTTCGGTAGCCCGTTGGCAATGGCAGAGCCCGTGGTGGAACCGGCACCGCCCGGTCCGCCGCCCGGCCCGGTTCCCGCCGCAGAGGCGCCGGTCGACCCGGCGGCAGCGCTTGCGCCGGTGCCCCCGGGACCCGAGGTGCCGCCACCTCCGGCGGATCCGCTGGCCGTGCCACCGCCTCCGGTCGACCCGCTGGCCGTGCCACCGCCTCCGGTCGACCCGCTGGCCGCGCCACCGCTCCGGTCGACCCGCTCGCGCCACCTGCTCCGGTCGACCCGCTCGCGCCACCGCCTCCCGCGGCTCCGCTGGCCGTGCCACCGGGACCGATTCCGGAAGGCACCCCCGCCGGCCAGAACCCGACGCCGTTCACCGGCGAGCCGGTGTTTCTGCCCCCGTCGTTCAACCCCGTCAACGGCTCGATGGTCGGCGTGGCCAAGCCGATCATCATCAATTTCCAGCGGCCGATCGCCGACCGCCCGATGGCCGAGCAGGCGATCCACATCTCGTCCAACCCGGCGGTGCCGGGCAGGTTCTACTGGATGAGCGATACGCAGGTGCGCTGGCGCCCGATCGATTTCTGGCCGGCCAATACCGTGGTCAACATCGACGCGAGCGGCGTCAAGTCGAGCTTCCGTACAGGTGATTCGCTTATCGCCACCATCGACGACAAGACGCACCAAATGATCATCGGCCGAAACGGCAAGATCGAGAAGACGTTCCCGGTGTCGATGGGCAAGCCCGACGGGAAGCACGAGACCAAGAACGGCACCTACTACGTGCTGGAGAAGTTCGCCGACATGGTGATGGACTCCGCGACGTACGGGGTGCCGAACACCTCGCCGGAGGGCTACAAGCTGAAGGTCCAGGACGCCGTCCGGATCGACAACAGCGGCGCGTTCGTGCACAGCGCTCCGTGGTCGGTCGGCGCCCAGGGCAAGCGCAACGTCAGCCACGGTTGTATCAACCTCAGTCCGGCCAACGCGCAGTGGTTCTACGACAACTTCGGCAGCGGCGACCCGGTCGTCATCAAGAACTCCGTCGGCACCTACAACCAGAACGACGGCGCGCAGGACTGGCAGATCTAGCAATACTGTTGCGACGTTGACCTGACCGCGGCGAGGATGGGGCCAGGCCCACCGATCGCAACGGCGGTGGGCAACCAGTCGAGTGGTGGCCGATGCCTGGGATCGACAAGGCGCCGACGCGCGTCATCGCCGTGAGCGTGCTGTTGATCGTGGCTGCCGCCGCGCTGCACGGGTACCTGCCCGGCGCAGAGCCTCCGCCCGGCGACCGGCCGACCGGCGGCTTCGGCAGCCTCTTCGCGGTGGTCGCGATGCTGGCCGTGTCGATGGCCATCATCGTGATTGCGATCATCACGCAGTCGCGCCGGCCAGTGTCGCCCAAGGCGGGCGAACCGCTCCGCGAGCTCGCAGGCGAGCGTCGGCCATTGACGTGGCGCATGGTGCTGATCGCGGCGGGTGTGCTCACCGCGTGGCTGCTGTTGCTGTCGCTGATGTCGTGGCTGAACGTGCAGTTCGGTGTGGAGCAGCCACCGCCGGATGCGGGCACTCCGCCGTCCGGCAGGCCCCGGTCCGCGACGGAGCAGCCAGAGCAACCGGAGCCGCCGACGGGCGTGTTCTCCGTTCTCGCCGCGGCGGCGATCGTGCTGATGATGCTGGTGTTCGTCGGTGCGATTATCGCCGGCCGCAGGCAGCGGCGTGCCGTGACACCATCGGTTTCTTCAGGCGACGAATACCGGCGTCCGACACCGACGGACGGACCCGATTCGCTTGCGCGCGCGGCGGAACTGGGGCTGGCCGAGATCGGAGACTTGAGTCGCGAACCGCGGGAAGCGATCATCGCGTGTTACGCGGCGATGGAGCGCGAACTCGAGAATGCTCCAGAAGTCGTTCCGCGGGAATCTGATACGCCATCGGAAGTGTTGGCGCGCGCGGTCGAGCACCACGCTCTACATGAGGACAGCGCGACTGAACTCGTCGACCTCTTCGAAGAGGCGCGGTTCAGTCCTCACGTGATGACCGAGGAGCACCGCGAGATCGCGGTGCGCGTGCTGAGGCTGGTCCTCGCCGAACTGCGGAGCGTCGCATGACCATGAAAAAGCTTGTGGCCGCGGGCCTCTGCCTGGTGGTAGGGGTGCAGCTCATTGCGATGCTGATGCCCGACCGCCGGTTCGTACTGGCGACCATCGGCGTCGCGGTGGCGCTGGCGCTGCTCGGATTGCGCTGGTATCTGGTGCGCGGAACCACGATCGAGCCGGACGCCTCGAAAGCCAACGATGCCGAAGAGTCGTTGCGTCGCTGGCTGTCCCGAACGGAGACGCTGATCTCGTGGTCGGAATCCACCCGGTCGGACTGGGACCGCCACCTTCGCCCGATGCTCGCGCGGCAGTTCGGCATCGCGACCGGCCAGAAGCAGAACAAGAATCCGGATGGCTTCCGCGCCACCGGCCGGATGCTGTTCGGCGACGAACTGTGGGCCTGGGTGGATCCGGAGAACGTCGCGCGCACCGACAAGCACGTGCCGGGGCCGGGGCGGTCGGCGCTCGACGAGATTCTTCGAAGGTTGGAGCAGGTATGACGGGCCCTCTAATGCCGGCGGCGACGACCACCGCGCACTGCGAGGCAGTCCTCGACGAAATTCAACGTGTCGTGGTCGGCAAGCGGTGGGCGCTGACGCTGATTCTCACGTCCGTCCTGGCACGCGGACACGTGCTGATCGAGGATCTTCCCGGTCTGGGCAAGACGCTGATCGCGCGGTCCTTCGCCGCGGCGCTCGGGTTGGAATTCACCCGTGTGCAGTTCACACCCGACTTGCTTCCCGCGGATCTGCTCGGGTCGACCGTCTATGACATGCAGTCGGGTCGGTTCGAATTCCGTCCAGGCCCGATCTTCACCAATCTGCTGCTCGCCGACGAGATCAACCGGACACCGCCGAAGACGCAGGCGGCGTTGCTCGAGGCGATGGCCGAAGGTCAGGTGAGTATCGACGGTGTCACTCACCGGTTACCCGACCCGTTCGTCGTGCTGGCCACCGACAATCCGATCGAGTACGAGGGCACCTATCCACTGCCCGAGGCGCAGTTGGACCGCTTCGCGATCCGGCTCGAACTCCGCTACCTGTCCGAACAGGAGGAGATGTCGATGCTGCGCCGCCGCCTCGAACGCGGTTCGGCCGAGCCGACGGTGAATCGGGTTGTGGATTCCCATGATCTGGATGCGATGCGGGAGTCGGTGGAGCAGGTGACGGTACACGAAGACGTGCTGCACTATGTCGTGTCGCTGGCCAACGCGACCCGCCAGCACCCGCAGATCGCGGTCGGCGCCAGTCCGCGAGCCGAACTCGACCTCGTCCAGCATGCCCGTGCGCGCGCACTTCTGCTCGGCCGCGACTACGTGATACCCGAAGACGTGAAGTCGCTTGCCGTTCCGACCATGGCACACCGGATCAGCCTGAAACCCGAGATGTGGGTGCGCCGCGTGCACGGTGCCGATGTCGTCGAGGAACTGCTGCGACGGTTGCCGGTTCCGCGGGCCGCACATGATTGACGTCCGCCGCACGGAAGCCGAGCTACGTTGGCGCGCATCACCCTTGACGCGCGCGGTGGCCACCTGCGTGGGTGTTGTCCTCGCCGTGGCGCTGATCGGATCGCGATGGCAGCTCATCGCGTTCGTGGCGCCGCTACTGGGCGTGTTGTGTTCGATCGGCTGGCAGCGGACGGTTCCCAGAGTTTATCTGCACGCAGAGCCGGGCCTGCAGCGCTGTTTCGAAGAGGAGCCGACGCAGCTGAGCGTGTGGGCGACCGCGGAGCCGGGCGACGTCACGGTCGCACTTGCGATTACGGGCGTCGAGGGCATGGAACTCGACGCTCTCGAGAGCGATCCCGGCCGGCGGCAGACCGTTACGGCCGCGGCCGAACGATGGGGCCGCTACCCGATCCGGGCCAGGGTGGACGTCGTCGCCCCGGGCGGGCTGCTGGTGGGCACCGCGACCGTCGATGCGGCCGACGTGTTCGTGTTTCCCTTGGCCCCAACGCAATCCACCGCGATCCCCAAGACCGAACTGCTGGATCGGCTCGGCACTCACCTCACCAGACACATCGGGCCAGGTGTCGAGTACGCCAACATTCGCCCATACGTCCCCGGGGACCAATTGCGTACGGTCAACTGGCCGGTGAGCGCGCGCCGTGGCAGCCTGCACGTCACGCAGCGGTTGACCGACCGAGCCGCCGATGTGGTGGTGCTGATCGACACGTATTCGCAACCGCCGGGTCCGGCGACGGAGGCGACCCAACGAACGCTGCGCGGCGCGGTTCAAGTGGTGCAGAGCGCACTGCGAAGCGGTGATCGGGCCGGAATCGTCACCCTCGGCGGTGGTCGACCGCGGTGGCTCGGAGCCGATATCGGACGGCGGCAGTTCTACCGGGTGCTTGATACATTGCTGGGTGCGGGCGACGAATTCGAAACCACCACAGGCACATTGGCACCCCGCGCCGCGCTTCCGCCGGGTGCGATCGTGGTGGCCTTTTCGACGATGCTCGACACCGAGTTCGCGCTGTCGCTGATCGACCTGCGGAAGCGCGGGCACACCGTTGTCGCGGTCGACGTTCTCGAAGGCGCTCCGTTCGAGGGGGACAAGGACCCGTTGCTCACCCGGATATGGGCGATGCAGAGGTCGTTCATGTACCGCGACATGGGCACCATCGGAGTCGATGTGGTGTCCTGGTCCTCGGAGAGCACCCTCGACCAGTCGATGCGGCTGGTGCCTGAGCGTCGACGTCTGGTGCGGGGGCGACGATGACACGCATGCTCCGGAGGGCCCATCTGCTTTCGACCGCGTTCGGATCGGTGATGGCGACAGCGGCGGGAATCCAGACCGCCGGGATCGCTTTCGTCATCGCGATGCTCGCGGTGGCCGCGGTATTGGTGGGCATCGCATTTCGCGTCGCGGCAACGTTGGCCGTCCTGTTTGCGGCCGCCGCGATCGTGATCTCCGATGCACCACCGATGCCGGCCGCGGTCGCGGGCCTTTGCGCGGCGTGCTACCTGGTGCTGCGCCACACCGAGAGTGGGTCGACCGGTGCGATCGGCGCATCGGCACCGGCAATGCTTGCGGCGCTTGGCTTTACCTTCGTCGGCGTGCTGGCCGCGTCATTCCCGTTCGAGTTGCCGTGGTTGCCGTTGCTGGCCCCGCTGGCGGTGTTCGGGATGTACGTGCTGGCCATCCGCCCGTTCTACAAGGCAGGCGAAGGCGAACTGGAGCTCAGTTCCAGATCCTGACCCGCCGCTGCGGGTCCAGGTACAGGTCGTCATCCTCGGCGACGTCGAAAGCCTCGTAGAACGCGTCCATGTTCCGAATCACGCCGTTGCACCGGAACTCCGGCGGCGAGTGCGGGTCGACGGCGAGCCTCCGGATCGCCTCGGCGTCACGGGATTTGGTGCGCCACACCTGGGCCCAGCCGAAGAACACCCGTTGCACACCGGTCAGCCCGTCGATCACGGGCGCAGACCGACCGTCCAGCGAGAGCTGGTAGGCCAGCAGCGCAATCGACAGCCCGCCCAGATCGCCGATGTTCTCCCCGACGGTGAATGCGCCGTTCACGTGATGACCGTCGAGCCCCTTTGGCGCGTACTCGTCGTACTGCTCGATCAGCGCCTTTGTGCGCATACCGAATTCGGTGCGATCGTCGTCGGTCCACCAGTCCACCAGATTGCCGTCGCCGTCGTACTTGGCGCCCTGGTCGTCGAAGCCGTGGCCGATCTCGTGTCCGATCACCGCGCCGATGCCGCCGTAGTTGGCGGCGTCGTCGGCCTCGGCGTCGAAGAACGGCGGCTGCAGAATCGCTGCGGGGAAGACGATTTCGTTCATACCGGGGTTGTAGTAGGCGTTCACCGTCTGCGGAGTCATGAACCACTCGTCGCGGTCCACCGGACCGCCGAGCTTGGCCAGCTCCCGCGCGGAGCTCACCGCATAGCCGCGACGGTAGTTGCCGTACAGGTCGTCGCGTTCGATGACCAGCTTCGAGTAGTCCCGCCATTTCGCGGGATAGCCGATCTTGGCGGTGAACTTGTCCAGCTTGGCCAGTGCGCGCTGCCGGGTCTCCGGAGTCATCCAGTCCAACTGGTTGATGCTGACCCGGTAGGCCTCCCGCAGATTGGCCACCAGCTCGTCCATCCGGGCTTTGGCGCCGGGCGGGAAATGCCGCTCGACGTAGAGCTTGCCGAGCGCGTCGCCCATCAGGTTCTCCACCACCGAGACGCCCCGCTTCCACCGGTCCCGGATCGACTCGGTGCCGCTAAGCCTGGCGCCGTAGAAGGCGAAGTCCTCGGCGACGAGATCGTCGGTGAGCAGGAATGCGCGCGCATGGATCAGCCGCCAGCGGGCCCAGCGTTTCCAGTCCTCGATGTCCTCGCCGGCCCACAGCGCCGCGAACGCGGTCAGGTAGTCGGGTTGGCGCACAACGAGTTCGGCTGGCTGCCCCCGGTTCCCGGAAAAATCTGCGCCCATCGCGGTCATCCAGCCGGTCCAGTCGAAGCCGGGAGCCTCGGTCGGCAGTTCGGCGAATGTGCGCAGGTTGTAGGTGAGATCTGCGTCGCGGCGCTTGACGACGTCCCAGTGTGCGGCGGCCAGCTTGGACTCCAGCGCGACGATGCGTTCGGCGGTGGCCTGCCACTCTCCGGGTTGCGGCTCCTCGCCGTAGACGAGCGCGAACATCGCGGCGATGTGGCGCGGATAGCCGGCGAGGATGTCGGCGTGCCGCTCGTCGCGGTAGTACGACTCGTCGGGCAGCCCCAGCCCGGACTGGCTCAGGTGCAGCAGGTAGCGGGTGGAGTCCTTGGAGTCGGTGTCGATGTAGGCTCCGGCCCCACCGCCGACGCCGGTGCGCTGCAGCCCGCCGAGCACCGCGGCCAACTCGGTGGCGTCCGCGGCGGCGTCGACCGTCGCCAATTCGTCGAGCAGCGGCTGCACACCGATCCGCTCGACCGTGTCCTCGTCCATGAAGCTCGCGTAGAGGTCGCCGATGCGCTGTTGATCTGTACCCTTCTCGGCCTCAGCCTCGGCAGCCTTGCCGATCAGGTCGCGGATCTGCTCCTCGGCGCGGTCATACAGCGAGCGGAACGCGCCGTCGGTGGCGCGGTCGGCCGGAATCTTGTAGTCGGCCAACCAGCGGCCGTTGACGTGGCCGAACAGGTCGTCTTGGGGGCGGGCTTGCTGGTCGACGTAGCTCAGGTCGATACCGGAGCGGGGAGTGGCTTCTACCGTCACCCCAACATCCTTCCAGAACTGCGGAAGTCAGCTAGTCGTGGTCGTCCTCGTCGAGTTCGGCGAGGAGTTCGTCGGGGTGGTGGGCGAGGTTGATTTGGGGTGGTCCGGTGCCGTCGGTCCAGGCGAGTCTGCCGGTGTCGGTGAGTTTGGTTTGGAGGATGCCCTTGCTCAGCAGGGTGTGGTCGGGTCCGCAGCCGAAGAACAGGCAGTCGGCGTCGGTGCGGCCGCCGTCGGCCCAGGGTGGGTCGTGGTGGGCTTCGCAGTGATAGCCGGACTCGGTGCAGTTGGGTCGGGTGCAGCCGCGGTCGCGGGCGTAGCAGATGATGCGCTGGTCGGCGGAGGCGACGCGTTTGGTGCGGCCGAGATAGAGCGGGCGGTTGGTGTGATCCTCGAACACCGACAGGTAGTGAATGGAGTCGGCGGCCATCCGGATCAGGTCGCGCATCGGCAGGGCCGAGCCGCCGCCGGTGCGTGCGGGTGGCGGCATCGGGATCGTCGGGTCGTTGACCGCGTGGGCGGCCTGGTTGAGCTCGCTCAGTGTGGTGGTGACGATGACGGTGACCGGCAGCCCGCGGTGCTGCCCGAACTGGCCGGAGGCGATGCCGGCCTTGAGACCGAGTTTCACGGCGTCGTGCAGGCGTTGCGGCCCGGTGCGGGGATCGGGTTGGACCTCGTCGTGTTGGTCTGCGTCGGGCTGGTGGCGGCCGGGTCGGACGGCGGCGGTGGCCGCTTCCAGATAGGCGCGGGCCTCGGGGTCGATCCAGCCCGACAGCCGGCTCATGCCGTCGGGACCCTGCGGAGACAGGTGCAGGCCGCGGCGGCGGGCGCGGTCGTTCTCGTCGAACAGGCCGTCGGGGTTGAGGTGATCGGCGATGCCCCGGCCGATGTGTTTGACGAAGGTGGCGTCCTGGCATTTCGCGTGGCGCACCAGGATCTGTTCGGCCTTCTCGCGTTTCGCCTCGGGAACCACCGAGGGCAGCACGTCGAGTGCCCCGCAGACCGCGGCGATGTGATCGTCGCCGACCTGACCGTCCTCGACCGCCTCGGCCAGCTGGGGAAGTTCGGGCGGCAACTCGGGTCCGGTCAAGGCGCGCCGGGGCCGGATGCGCGCGGCGATGCGCATGCGGCGGCTGACCTCACCGGGGGTGATCCGCAGCCGCTGCCACAGCAGCTTGCCCATCACCGTGCCGGCGGGCAGCTCGGGATCGTCGGGCCCGTCGGGCGGGTCGACGATCTCGCCGACGAACCGATACATCAGGCCTCGGTTGACCCTGTCCTGAGTTTCCAGCCGTTGGGCCACCTCGACCCGGAACGCATTGCCCACCACGTCCGAGCCGACGGCGCGCAACCGGGCATGAGCCGCGTCAACGGCGTCCAATGCGGCGCGGATCTCCTCGCGTGCCGCGTCGGGACCGATGACCGAACTCATGACACCACACTATCGAACGTATGTGCTAATCCGCAGATGCGGCTTACGTGCCTGTGGATGAAAACGCAACTGTGGACAACTATCGACTGAGTGGGCAGCCGAACCGCCCAGGTACCCTCACGGCCATGCCCGACGACGACCGCGCCGACGAACCGCACGGCACCGAGGACGGCGGCAGCGTCTTCTCCGGCTACGGCATCGCCTCGGCGGCGCTCGGCCTGCTCACGGTGGCCGCGATCGTCCTCGCGGTGATGATCTGGTCGGGCCATCGCGCGGACACCGACGAGCGCCGATACCAGACCGAGGTGCTCAAGGCCGCCGCCGAATGGACCAATGTTCTGATCAACATGAACAAGGACGACATCGACGCCAGCCTGCAGAAGCTGCACGACGGCACGGTCGGTGAGCTCAACAACGAGTTCGAGTCGGCGGTCGAGCCGTACAAGAAGGTGGTGCACACCCTGCAGTCGCGCACCAAGGGCCAAATCGATTCGGTTGCGGTGGAGTCGATCCACCACCGCCCGCAGACCCTGCCCGACGGCCGGCCGGCGCCCGCGCCGACCCCGCCGCCAGGGCTGGGCGAGCTGGTCAGGCGCACCGACACGGTGCTGGTGGTGGCGACGTCGATCAGTGACAACAAAGGCGGCAAGCCGCAGGCCTTGCGCTGGAACCTCCGCCTGGACGTCTCCGACGTCGACGGCAAGCTGCTGATCTCCCGGCTGGAGCCGATTCAATGAGGAACCGCCTGCGGGTACTGGCGTTCGATATCGCTGCACCGCTCGCGGCGATAGCCGCACTGGTTTTCATCGGCATGGCGATGGACTGGCCGCTGTGGTGGGTGTCGCTGGCATCGGTGCTGTGCCTGCTGATCGTGCAAGGCGTGATCGTCAACATCGTCCTGGCGCGACGCGACGGGGTGACGGTCGGCACCGACGACGACGGGCCGGGGCTGCGACTGGCGGTCGTCGGCTTGGCCACGGTGGCGGCCGTCGCCGCGGTACTCGTCGGCTACACGAAGTGGACGGTGCCGGATCGCAACCTGCGCAATGACAGTGCGGAAGTGGCGGGCATCGCCAGCAGCGTGGCCGAGGCGAGCGCGACCTTCACACCGCAGAGTCCGACGGCGTCGATCGACCGGGCGACGGCGATGATGTCGCCGCAGCGCGCCGAGAAGTACAAGAACGAGTTCGCCTCTGTGGCAAAGCAATTGACCAGCAAGAACGTCTCGGCGCAGGCCAGCACGATCTCAGCGGGCGTCGAGGCCATCGGCCCGAATGCGGCGAGTGTCGCGGTGATCATGCGCGGTACCCAGAACGCGCCGGGTAAACCGCCCGACACCGCGGTGCTGGCCCTGCGAATCATGTTGTCCAAGAACGACGGCCGCTGGCTGGTCGACGACGTGACGCCGATCAACTCACGCTAGAGGCGAACGCAGTCAGAGCCTCGCCGCTGCGCGGTACGACTCCAGTCGGTCGGTCAGCTCCCGCGGACTGCTCAACGCCATCAGATGCCCACCTGGCATCACGTCGACCTCCAGGCCCAGTCGATCACGTACCACACGGCGCTGAAATTCCAACGGGAACAACCGGTCCTCGCTGCCCTGCAGGACGCGGGTGGGGATGTCCGGCCAGCCGTCCAGCGGCCACGGCTGGGCGAACGGGGTGTCGGATTGACGCGGTTCGGGCTGCCTGAACGCCTCCCGCCGCACCGCATCCGGAACGTCGTGGAAGAAGTCCTCGACCGGGTCGAACTCACTGCGCTGCAGGCCGATTCGCCGAAACTGGTCGACGCGTGCCTGCTCCTGGCCGGTCGCCTCCCACCATTGGCCGGGCGCTTCTCCGGGGGCGGGCACCATCGGGTTCACCAACACGATCAACCGCGCCGGAACGCGGTCGGCGACCATCGGCGCGGTGAAGGCGCCCATGGACTGTGCGACGAGGATGACGGGTCCCTGCACGCCGGCGAGCGCGGTGCAGATCGTGTCGGCGTAGGTGGTGAGGTCCGCGGAATCGTCGTCGGCCGGAAGGTCGATCGCGATGGCTTCGCTTCCGCGCTCGGCCAGCAGGGGAGTCACCCGGTGCCAATACCAGGCACTGCCGCCGGCACCGGGGATCAACGCGTAGGTGGTCGGCATCGGCCGGTCGAGCTCAGTGAGAACCGCCCGGGCGGTGGGCCTTCATTTTCGCGAAGCGGTCCGACAGCCGGCTCATCCGAACCATCAGCGACGCCGACGGGCTGGTCTTGCCCTCGATGTAGCCGGCGAGTTCCTCACCGGGCACGCCGATGCGCGACGCGAATTCCTGCGGCTTGAGACCGGACCGGCTGAGCAGCAGCCGAATCTGACGCGCCACCTCGGCACGCTCGCTGGCTTCCAGATTTTCCCGAGTGTGGGTCAGCACCTCGGACAGTGCTTTCGAAACTCCATACGGCCGTGTCGACTCCAACACCTCCTCGACTTGGCGCGCGGTCCGGCCATACGGATCACGCTTGATGGCGACGACGATGCGCTGCCATACCGTCAGGTCGTCGGTTTCCAGTGCCTCGCGGATCGCGGCCGTCGGCCAGAACTCCACCGGCTGGTCGTCATCGGACGGGCGGCGTGGCGGTTTCGCAGCCGCGGATGGAATTCGTGCGGTAACAGCGTCGCGGCGCGCGTCCACAGTCACCGTCACCTCGCCTCCTCCAGCATCGCGACCGCCACCGACAAGCAGCGCTCCCTGACCTTGGCCCAATCAGCCTCCGCCTCAGGGCCCGACATCGGTATGTCGAACTCGTCCGACGGTTGCGGATCGGCCAGTCGGCGCACCAGCTGCGTGGCCACCCATTGTTTCCTGGATGGCTCTCCAGAGTAGTACCGATCCATTCCCGCCAGTACCACTGCAGCTGTTTGAGTCTCCATCGACTCGACCAAATCGGCAAACTCCGCGAAGTCTTTGGTGCTGTTCCGGCACATGATCAGGTAGCTCTTCAACCGCAACGTCTCCGCCCCGGTCGGTATCTGCAGCCGGTCGCCCGTGGGCAGCTGGACGTTGGTGGTCTCCATCGGGCTGTTGCGTTCGACGGGTGGCCGCTCGGTGTCGGCCTCGGTTTCAAGGGCATCCAACGCCACCGACAGCCGGCCACGCCACATCGTGACGGGATGCACGGGCCGCCTGCCCCGCCGCACCTTCATCGTCTTGGCGTTCTGGCGGCGTGGCCGTTCCCGTTGCCGTTGGTGTGACCGTTGACGCCTCTCTGCCGCGGCTCGTCGCCACCCTTGATGCATTCGACCGAACCCTTGAGGGGTAGGCAGCCGCTGAGTGCGAGCGGATCGGCGACCGTAATCGTGTGCGGCGCCATGGTTTTGAGCCTGGCCGCCGACTTGACCACCATGCGGATATCGATTCCGGATGCCGCCAGCGTCGAAATGTCGTCCGGGATGATGACCAGGTCGCCGATGTCGGCTTTCGGCAGCGGCTTCTCGAAGTCGACCGACGGCAGGATGCGAGCCAGCCAGCGCGGCAGCCACCAGTTCCATTCGTGGAACATCGCCATCAGAGCGGGCACCAGAACCAATCGCACCACGGTGGCGTCGACGGCGATCGCCACCGCGCACGCGACGCCGAGCTGCGCCACCAGCGGCATGCCGGCGAACGCGAAGCCGGTGAAGACCGCGATCATGATCAGCGCGGCGCTGGTGATGGTGCGTGCGCTGGTGCTCACGCCGTAGGCGACGGCGTCGCGGGTGTTGTTGGTTTGCAGGAACCGTTCACGGATGCGGGTCAGCAGGAATATCTCGTAGTCCATCGACAACCCGAACGTCATCGCGAGCACCAGCGGCGGGATCGTGCTGTCCAGCGATGCGATCGGCCTGAAGCCCAGATTCTCCAGCCAGCCCCATTGGAAGACGACGACCAGGCTGCCGTAGGCCGCGGCCACCGACAGCATCGTCATCAGGACGCCCTTGAACGCGAGGAAAACCGACCGGACGGAGATCAGCAGCATCACGAACGCGATCAGCGCGACGAAACCGAACACGGCGGGCTGGGTCTTCGACACCCGGTCGTCGAAGTCCTTGATCAGCGCGGTCGGCCCGCCGACGTCTACCTGCGCGTTGGGCCCCGCCACCGGCGGAAGCTGCTCGCGCATCCAGTCGACGGACTCGCGGGCCGCCATGTCCTCGGGGTCCACCGACAGCACCGCCGATACCAGTGCGCTGCGGTAGTCGTTGCCGAACACCGCGGGCTGCACCGTCACGACGTTGGGCGCCTGCGACATTCGTTGTTGCACCGCTGCCAGAAGCGGTTCTTTCACGGGTGCGGAGGCGGCGTTGCCCTCGGGGAACGTCACCAGCACTCGGACCGGGCCGAGGGCGCCTGGGCCGAGCGCGTCCGCCGCGGCATTGACGCCACCACGGATCTCGTGCGTCGGGTCGAACTGCCTTTGCATGCTGTTGCCGAGCACCATCGAGAACGCCGGTGCCGCCAGCGTCAGCAGCAGTGCCGTCGCCGCCAACGCCGACAGCCACGGACGGCGCATCACGGCGCCGGTCCACCTGGTCCAGAACCGCGACTGCGTGGTCTCCGGCCGCCTCGACCAATGCAGCAGCCAGGACCGCTTCGCGGCCGCCTCGCCGAACGTCGCCAGCACCGCGGGCGTCAGCGTCGTCGAGGTCAGCACGGCGACGGCCACCGCCAGGATCGCGCCGGTCGCCATGGACACCAGTACGGGGGTGTTGATGAGGTAGATGCCGGTCACCGACGCGATGACGGTCAGGCCCGACAGCACAACGGCGAGGCCGGAGGTGGCCATCGCGGCGTCGGCGGCCTGCTGAGAATCTCTGCCGGCCCGCAGTTCCTCGCGGTACCGCATCAATATGAATAGTGAATAGTCGATGGCCAGCGCGATCCCGAACATCGACACCGTTGAGGTGACGAACACCGACATCGTCGTGAACATCGACAGCAGATAGACCAGGCCCATGGTCACCGCGACCGTGCAGATGCCGAGGACCAGCGGCATGGCGGCGGCGGCCAGCGAGCCGAATACCGCGAGCAACACAATCAGGACGATCGGAAGGTTCCACTGTTCGGCCTGGGTGATGTCGTGCTTGGTGGCCGCCGTGGCGGCGGCGCCCAGCGCCCCCTGGCCGATGACGTAGAGCTTGACCTTGCCGTCCTGAATCTCACCGGGCTGGTCGCCGTTGATCCCGACCTTCTGCCGCAGCTGCTTTGCGACGTCCACCGCACCGGTGTTGTTGAAATCCAGCTGCAGGGTCACAACGTAAGGCCGGTCCGGCTGCGGCGGCGGTTGCTGCGGGATTGGGCACGACCTTGACGCTGGGCACCTCGGCGGCGAGGCGTTCCAAACGCGCGACGGCGGCGTCCATGTCGGCGAACGACGCATCGGCCCGCGGCGCCGCGACGAGCGCGAGGGGCGACGCCCCCTGCTCGGGGAACTGCTCCTCGAGTTCGTTCTGTACGTACAGCGACTGCGAGCCGGCAACCTCGAACCCGCCGCCAGTGAGGTGACCGGATTGGTTCACGGCGAGATACATCGCAGGCACGAGGAGAAGTAGCCAGACCACGAACACCGCCCAGCGGAATCTGCGCAGGCTACTGCTCAAGCGCATCATGAACTGCTGGATGTCTGTCCTGCTTTCTCCCCGGCCCGTTGCGTAGCGTGAGCGTACAACAGCGTGCGCTGCGGCGACGCGGCCTCAATAAGGCCTTAAGCAGCCCTAACCCGCCTCTGTGAATGGCGCCGCCCTTGGATTGGCCTGTACGAGACCCCGGACTGCCCGCTGGTTTGCCAGGAACGCTGCCCAGTGCGCAGACCGTCCGCGTGCCCGGTGCGGCCTTGCCTGCTCAGCCCACCCCGGCGTCGGCGGTTGCCATGGGCACGGGGCCGCTGCCTGGTCCGACGACCGTCGCCACGCGGTAGCTGGGTGCACTACGCGCCGCCCCGGTGCGTGCGTGCTGAACTGCGAATTTGGAAGTTATTACAACCCGTTTCGGCGCAAGGCAGGAAAGTCGGCACCGATTCTGCTTAGCTTTTCGGTGTCTGTAACCGCCATGGTTACTGCCTCAACCCATTCGATGAAGGAGCCTGTAGATGTTGCTCTCAGCCCGTACCGCGCGGCGTGCGGTAGCTGGCGCGGTCGGCACCGGTGCGCTCGCCGGGGCGATGCTGTTCGGCGCCCTCCCCACGGCGATGGCAGAGGAGCCGCCCAACTGCACCGCCGCCGACCTTGCCTTCACGGCCGCCGGCGTCTCCAAGGCGACGTCGGATTACCTGTTCTCGCACCCGGACGTCAACTTCTTCTTCACCGGCCTCGAGGGCAAGAACCGCGATGAGGTCAAGATCGAGGTGGAGAACTACATGAACGCCAATCCCATCCAGAAGGCCGAGCTGACCGGCATTCGTCAGCCGCTGGTCGACCTGAAGAACCGCTGCGGCGACACCAACGGCGACGGCATCGCTGACACCCCATAACCCGCGTGCGGGTCGGGGGAGAGCCGCCCGCGCTGGAGAGCACCGGTCGAAGGGTGCTCATGGTCGATGACGATCCGGACGTCAGGACATCGGTTGCCCGCGGACTGCGGCATTCGGGTTTTGATGTTCGGGTCGCCGCAACCGGGAAAGAAGCGCTGCGGCTCCTAGCCAATGAGACACACGACGCCTTGGTTCTGGACGTGCAAATGCCAGAACTCGACGGCGTCGCGGTGGTTACCGCGCTGCGCGCGCTAGGAAATGACATTCCCATCTGCGTGCTGTCTGCACGCGACACCGTCAACGACCGGATAGCCGGTCTGGAGGCCGGCGCCGACGACTATCTGACCAAACCGTTCGATTTGGGTGAACTGGTGGCGCGGCTGCACGCCTTGCTGCGCCGCTCCAGTCATTCCGATCAGTCGTCCGACACCATGACGGTCGGTCCGCTGACCATCGATACCGCGCGGCGGCTGGTGTTCGTCGACGGCGAGCGTGTCGACCTGACCAAGCGTGAGTTCGACTTACTGGCGGTGCTGGCCGAGAATGCCGGCGTGGTGCTCAGCCGGCAGCGGCTGCTCGAGTTGGTCTGGGGCTACGACTTCGACGTGGACACCAACGTGGCCGACGTGTTCATCAGCTACCTGCGGCGGAAGCTCGAGCGCGAAGGGCTGCCGCGGGTCATTCAAACCGTTCGCGGGATCGGGTACGTGCTGCGAGACGAGCCATGAGGCGAGTCGAGCATCCAACACCGGACGAGCCATGAGGCGAGTCGAGCAATCAACGCCGGACGAGCCGTGAGGCCGAGTCGAGCAATCAACGCCGGACGAGCCGTGAGGCCGGTGGTCCGGTCACGCTTCGGTCGTTCCGCTTCCCTGCGCACCAGGGTCGCCCTGGCGGCCGCGGCCGCGGCCGCCGCCGTCGTCGCGATGTTCACGATCCTGACGTCGGTCGTACTCGCCAACAATGACGCCGCGCAGCTGGATCGGCGGCTCGACTCCATCGTCGACGCCAGCATGTATCCCGACCAGTTGTCCGATCCCCGGCGGGGGGTGCTTTCCACGGGACGGATGGAGTCCACCGGCGAAGTGGTGTTCCAGCGCGGACTCCAGCTTCCGCCCCTGCCGCCCGGCACGGCGACCGTCGCGGTCAACGGCGTCGACTACAGGGTGCGAACCACCCCGTTGGATCAGCAAGGCGGCGTGCTGGTTTCGATCGGTATCCGCGCCGACAGCATCCTGTTGAATCGGGCACGCATACCGTTCTACGCCGCGGTCGGTGCGGTGACGGTGTTGATCGCCGCCGGCGTCGGCTGGCTTCTGGCCGGGCCCGCGATCCGGCCGCTGCGCCGGCTCACCGAACACACCCGGCGGCTCGGTAAGGGGACCGAGGAGATGCCGCAGGTGCGCGGCGTCCGCGAGGCCGAGGAGCTGTCCGAGGCGATGACGGGGATGCTGAGCCGTCTGGTCGCCGCGCAGGAGGCGACTACGAACTCGCTGCAGGCCGCTCAGGATTTCGCGGCGAACGCCGCACATGAGTTGCGCACGCCGCTGACCGCGATGCGCGCCGACCTGGACACGCTGCGTATCCATGACCTGCCTGCCGAGGAGCGCGCGGAGGTGGTCAACGACCTGTCGCGGGCGCAGCGCCGCGTCGAGGCGATCATCACCGCGCTCGGTCAGCTTGCCTCCGGAGAGCTCGCGCAGGCCGAGGACCGCGAGGTCATCGACGTCACCGAACTGCTCGACCGGGTGGCGCGAGAAAACATGCGGCCGGGCGGGCAGGTCGAGATCGTGGTGGAGGCCGACGAGAATCTCGGCACCATCTGGGGCTGGCCGCACGGCCTGCGGCTGGCCGTGGACAACCTGGTGCGCAACGCCGTCGCGCACGGACCGGCGAGCATGATCGTGCTGGCCGGCCACCGGTTGGATCACGCGATAACGATCACCGTCGACGACAACGGTCGTGGCCTGCCCGCCGAGGAGCACAAGAACGTGCTCGGCCGTTTCACGCGCGGGAGCACCGCAGCGCCGGGGGGTTCGGGGCTGGGCCTGGCGCTGGTCGCTCAGCAGGCAGCACTGCACGGTGGCAGCATCGTGCTGTCCGACAGTCCGCTCGGCGGGCTGCGGGCTACCTTGACGGTGTCTAGTGCCCCTGAGCCGCAGTCGGATTAGATCGATCAGGCTGATTCGGTTGGCGCTGTACGGCCGCGACGGCCACTCGCCATCCGAGCAACATCACCGCGGTCGCCGCGGATGCCACCACGACGAAGCTGCCTGCGACGCCGGCGGAAGTTGCTGCGCGCAAGAGCATTCCGACGGCGACCGTGCACACCCACACCACCACACCGGTGGGAACGAGTGCGGTGGGACGTCGCCAGCCGCGGCTCACCAGCCAGCCGATCGCCGCGCCCGCCAGAAACGGCCACGCGGTCTCGGCGATTCCGGTCACCGTCAATCCTTCGGCATGGCTGCGCCTCCCGATGGCGCAGAACAGAACCACGCCGATGACGTCGGCAAGCGCCGCCAGTGTGCTACTTCGTCTCATAGCTCATCACGTCGTCATCCAGTGGCATGACGTCGGTTTCGTCGCGAGCGGTTAATCCGGGCTGCATCGGCGCGGGCTTCCCCGCCGTCACCACCTTCTCGAGGTCGACCGTCGAGGCGATCCGGGAATCGAGACGAAAAGACTTGAACACGAACGGAAGTCCGTCGGAGCGCAACGGATCCGGGGTGCTCATCACGTGGAAATGCAGGTGCGGCGCATCGGAATTGCCGGTGTTACCCAGCGCCGCAATGACCTGCCCGGTGGTGAGCTGGTCGCCGACCTTCACCTTGAGGCTCCCGGTCTTGAGATGCGCGTAGAACGCGTAGTTGCCGTCGCCGATGTCCTGCACGATGTGGTTGCCGCCGTACTGCTCGAGAGGCAGTCCGGTCGGCGTCTTGCTGGGAATCTGCTCGGGCAGACCGTCGAGCACTGCCACGACAGGCCCTTCGGCAACCGCGTGGATGTCGGTACCGAAGTAGGAATAACTCTCGAGCCTGGTCGGGTCTCCGGTGAACAGCACCCCGTCGGGTTGTAGTTGCAGGTAGTCGATGGCGTACCGCTCGGCCGCCCATAGGCCTCCGGACAGCGGGTTCAACGCATTGCGGTGTGCGCTCATGTCGCAACAACCGCCGCCGTCCAACCAGCCTGGGCCGTCCAGCGGTGGCGCGACGACGACCGGCTTCCGGGACGACACAACGACGGGCGCCACCTTCTCGTCCATGACCGCGTTGATCAGCGGCGGTGTCGGCTTCGGGACCGTGAAGCTGACCGTGTGTACGAGGTCAGTGGGGAGAGGGGCGGACGTGTCCAGTGCGACGTCGAGCCAGACCGCGCCGCCCTGGGCCGGTCCCAACTTCGTCGTCGGCGTGGGCGTCCCGTACACGCGGGTCCAGTGGCCGAGCTTGTCTCCGGCCAGGGTGAGCAGCGTCTTGTCGCCGGCGTGGACGGCCACCGACGTCAGCGTCACCTCCTGATTGAGCGTGTTGGTCAGCTCTAGCTCGTACGCGAGATGGGTTTTGCCATCGGTGGCGGGCACCGGTACTGGGGCAGCGACCACCTTTGCGAGGACCGGCGTGAATGCGACAGGAACCTCAGGCGACGTGGAACTCGTTGTGGGCGAGGGAGACCGAGCCGTCTCCTGTTGGCTGTCAGTCGACGATGAGCAGGAAGCGACCGTCAGAGCGACCGCGCAGAGAACTGCGGCGATGGTGCGCTCTCTGGTCGGCATGTAGCGCTCCTACGAGTCGGCTTCAGACTGGTCGACCTCGCCGAGGGCGGCGTCCGGGTCGACGTCCTTCTCCGTGCGGAACATGAAGAAGAACACCACCCAGCCGATCGCCGAAATGAAGATCCAGCTGACCAGGCGGTAGATCAGCATCGCGGAGATCGCCGAAGCCAGCGTCATGCCGCTGGTCACCAGACCGGGCACCAGCACCGCCTCGACGACCAGCAGCCCGCCGGGCATCAGCGGGATCGATCCGACCGCCCGCGCCGCGGCGTAGGCGACCGTCAGCCCGGCCAGCGAGGGCTTGCCTCCCGCGGCGTAGGCAGCGAAGGCCAGACACGCGACGTCGGCGATCCAATTGAACAGCGACCAGCTGAACGCGATCGTGAGGTCGCGGCGGCTCAGGCTGACCGACTCCAGTTGCTCAAGGTGTTCGCGCCAGGTGTCCACGCCGGTGTCCGCCGGTTTGCCGCGCAGCGAGTTGAACCACGACAGCACCTTGACCCCGATGCCGTCGATCAGGTCGGGCCGCGATGCGACCGCCTGCGCGAGCAGCAGCAAGGCGACGAACCCGCCGATCGTAAAGATCAGGGACAGCGGGTTTTTGGTCGCACCGAGCAGGAACGCACCACCCAACCCCAGCAGTGCGAGGCCGACGACCTGCAGCACCCCCGACATCACCAGCTGCCAGGACGCCACCACCGGTGAGGCTCCCCATAGTCGCTGCTGGCGGTAGATGAACGTGGCCGAAAGCACCGGCCCGCCCGGCATCGTGGTAGACAGCGCGTTACCCGCGTAGAAGGCGGCCTCCGACCGCCACTGCTTCACGTCCACGCCCGCCGACTTCAGCAGCGTGCGTTGGATCTGCGCGAAGCTGTGCATCGACGCCAGCGCGGCACCGACCGCGGCGAGCACCCACAACCATTTGGCGGCGTAAAGGCTGTGGAACGCCTTGGCCAGCTGATCCCAGACCAGAGCCACTTCTACCGTCAGCACCACCACCGCGATGCCGATGATCACCCATCGCAGCCACCAGTATTTGCCGCGGGTGGTTGCCTCCTGGCTGCGCGCGTCGTTCGCCGGCGCGTCGTGGGACACGCACTACAGGGTAGCGGCGGGGGTCTCCGACACGCGGCTACGCTACCGGCATGGCCGCCGTCGAATCTATGGACGAGGCGGTCCCCCCCTTCATTCGCAAGGCGGCGGCCTGGTCGTGGCGCCTGCTGGTGATCATCGCGCTGGCGGTCGCGGTGATCTGGGTGATCCGACGGCTCGAGCTCATCGTGGTGCCGGTGGCACTGGCGCTGATGCTCACCGCACTGATGATTCCGGCGGTCGACTTTCTGGATCGCCGCGGCGCGCCCCGCGGGGGCGCGGTGGCCCTGGTCCTGCTGAGCGGAATCGCGATCGTCGGCGGCCTGCTGACGTTCGTCGTCAGCCAGTTCGTCACGGGCTTGCCCGGACTGGTCGAACAGGTCACCCAATCCATCGAGACCACCCGCACGTGGTTGATCGAGGGTCCCGCGCACCTGAGCAAGGACCAGATCACCAACGCGGGCAACTCGGCCATCGAAGCGCTACGCAACAACCAGACCAAGCTGACAAGCGGTGCGCTGTCGACGGCGGCCACCGTGACCGAAATCGTCACGGGCGCACTGCTTGTGCTGTTCACCCTGATCTTCTTCCTGCACGGCGGCCGCAACATCTGGCAGTTCGTCACGAAGATCTTTCCGGAGAACTGTGCAGGAACGGGTTCGTGACGCGGGCCGGGCCGGGTTCCAGTCGCTGATCGGCTATATTCGCGCGACGTTTCTCGTCGCGCTGGTCGACGCCGTCGGGATCGGCACCGGCCTGGCGATCATGGGTGTGCCACTGGCGCTGCCGCTGGCCTCGTTGGTCTTCCTCGGCGCCTTCATCCCGTTGGTCGGTGCGGTCATCGCCGGGTTTCTCGCCGTGATCGTCGCGCTGCTCGCCAAGGGCTTCGTCTACGCGCTGATCACACTCGCGCTGGTCATCGCCGTGCAGCAATTGGAAGGCCATGTGCTGCAGCCGCTCGTGATGGGCCGCGCGGTTTCGGTCCATCCACTGGCGGTGGTGCTGGCGATCGCCGCGGGCGGCGTGCTGGCCGGCATCGTCGGTGCGCTGCTGGCGGTTCCGATCCTCGCCTTCCTGAACAGCGCGGTGCGGGTCCTGGCCGCGAGCGAACCCGAGGCCGAGTTAGAGGCCCAGGAATCCGAAGAAGGCAAGGTCATCGAGGCCGAGGCCGACGACGTCGAGCCGCGTTGAGGAGTCCGACCCAGGACTAGCGCCCGCGTCCTTCACGGCGTAACAGATCGGCGGCGCTGACGCCACCGTTGGCGCCGCGGCGCCGGGATTCTTCGTCTGGCGCCTGTTGCGCGGTCAGTTTCTCGGTCGCTTCCGGATCCGGCTGCGGTTGCGCGGGTATCGCGGTCGTGGCTTCGGTCGACTCCTTGACGGGTCGGCCGTCGCGCGGACTCTGCACCGGAATCGCGGTGGTCGGCTCGGCGCCCTTCTGCGGGCGCGGCGTGCGCGCAGGCGGCGGCGCAGCGGGGCTGTTGCCGCGCAATTCGCCCAGCCACGACTCGATTTCGCGGTCCTCCCGTACCGGTGGCGGCGGGGTTGCCCGCCTTTTCGGCGCGTTGCCCACCGCGGTGCGCGGCTTCTTGCTGTTGGCCGTCGGAAGCCGGGTGGTCTGCTGCTCGTCCGCCGACGCCGCGCGCGGGGTCGGTATCCGGGTGGTCCCGGCGACCGAGGGGCCGTTCGTGCGGGCCGGTGCCGTCTTGATTCGCGTCGTAGCGGCGCCCGGCCGAGACGAGCCCTCGACGGCGGGATGGGTGGGGTCGTGCGGCGGCCGCGGCGGCACCGGTGCACCGGCCCCGACCAGCGCGTCCTCCGCCTCGCGCGCGACCGGGCGTCTGCGTTCGTCGGGCAGCTCGGTCTCGCCCAGGCCGAGTCGCTCCTGCAGCCGCTTCATCCACTTCGGCGCCCACCAGCAGTCGTCGCCGAGCAGCTTCATCACGGCAGGCACCAGGAACATCCGAATGACGGTGGCGTCCAGCAGCAGCGCGATCAGCAGGCCGAACGCCAGGTACTTCATCATCACCAGGTCGGAGAACGCGAACGCGCCCGCGACAACGGCCAGGATCAGCGCGGCACCGGTGATAAGCCGACCGGTCGTCGCGGTGCCGATGCGGATCGCCTCTGTGGTGGACATGCCGCGTTCGCGGGCCTCCACCATGCGGGAGACCAGGAAGACCTCGTAGTCGGTCGACAGGCCCCAGATGATCGCGATGATCATGCCGATCATCGGCGCCATCAGCGGCTGCGGGGTGTAGTTCATCAGGTCAGCACCGTGCCCGTCGACGAACATCCAGGTAAGGATGCCCATCGTCGAGCCGAGCGTCAGCGCACTCATCACGGCGGCCTTGATCGGCAACACCACCGACCCGAACGCCAGGAACATCAGGATCGTCGTGGTGACGATCAGCACGGCGACCATCAGCGGCAGCTTGGCGAACAGGCTGTGGATACTGTCCTGCTCGAGCGCCGGGGTTCCGCCCACTGACATCGTCAGGCCGTGCGGCGGCGGGATGGCCCGCAGTTCTTCGATCTTCTCGGCCGCGTCATTGCGGTTTTCCAGACCGTTCTGGATCACCCGGATGGAGGGATCCTTCGAGGCGCCGTCGAGGAAGGGACGTTCCTGCCACATCTTGGTTCGGTCGTCGTCGGGTTCGATGAACCCCGAAATCGACATCGCCCTGTTGCGGACCTCAGCGACCTGCGCGTCGGTGATCGGTTGGCCGTCGTCGCTTTCGAGCACCATTGTCAGCGGCTCGGTGCGGAAGCCGGGGAAGGTTTTGTCGAACTGCTCCTGCGCCTGGCGGACACTGTTGTCCGGCGGAAGGTACTTCTCGCTGATGCCGCCGAGCGACAGCTGTCCCAGCGGAATGATCAGCAGGATCATCACGATGATGATGGGGGCGGCGAAGGCGATTGGCCGCTTCATCACGCGGTTGACCAACTTGCCCCAGAAACCCTTTTCGACCTCTTCGCGGGTCTTCGTCTTCTGGGTCCTCTCGGCCAGCCAGGTGAGGATCGCGTTGGAGAGTTTCCAGTTGCGCAGGAACGGAATTCGCAGCAGAGTGCGCACACCGAATGCGTCGACATTGGGGCCGAGAATGGCCAGCGCGCCCGCAAGCACGGTGATCGACAGGATCGCCGACAGCATCACCGTGGCGATGATCGCGTACGTGATCGACTTCAGGAAGCCCTGCGGGAACAGCAGCAGCGGTAGCGCCGACGCCACGATGATCACCGCCGAAAACGTCACCGTGCGACCCGACGTCATCATCGTCCGGCGGAGGGCGGCCTCGGTGTCGTAGCCCTCGGCGATCTCCTCCCGGAACCGGCTCACGATATATAGACCGAAGTCGATCGCGATACCGAGTCCGACGAGCGTCACCACCGGTTGTGCGAAGAAGTGCACAGGGATGAACTCGGCTGTCAGGCGCATGATCCCCAGTGACCCGGCGATGGTCAGACCGCCGACGATCATCGGCAGGCTGGCCGCGATCACGCCGCCGAACACGAAGAACAGCACGACCATGACCAGCGGCACACCGAGCATTTCGCCGCGCTTCTGGTCCTCGCCGATGGTGCCGGTCAGCTCGCTGGCCAGTGGCTGCAGGCCGGCCTGCTTGACGTCGACGCCGTCGATGTTCAGCGCCTCTTTGACCGTCTTGCCGTCCTCGCCGACGTTCTTGTTGTAGTTGTTCAGAATCGCGTCGTCGTTGTCGCCCTGGAGCTGGATCGACATGAACGCGTGCTGCTTGTCGGCATCGGCCATGTTCTTGAGAACGTCGGGGCTCTTGAAGTAGCCGATCGAGCGGAGAATCTGGTCGGGGTGGTCCTTCTCGACCTGGGCCAGGTTGTCGAGGATCTTCTTCTGGAATTCCGGGTCGTCGACGGTCTTACCCTCGGGCGCGGTGTACACCCCGATGATGTGGCCGGAGGTGTCGCGGCCGTACGCCTCGTCGGCGACGATGGACGCGTGCACGGACTGGCTGCCCTCGTCGTAGAAGCCGCTCTGCGTGACGTGCTGGCCAAGGGACATGCCGTAGACGCCGCTACCAAGGCAGAGAGCGACCATCACACCGATAACGATGTACCGGTAGCGGAAGACCGTTCGGCCCCACCAGGCGAACACTCAAGCTCCTAACTAAGTCTGTGGCTACCTGCGCAGTTCATTTGTTCACACGCGCGACGTCAGTAGCGATGACAGCGGCCGGAACGGCTGCAGCCAGGCGCCCTGCTCGGGCAGCGAATCTAGGCCGATTCGCGGTAGCGGCTCCCGGAAGACGCCAGGGATGTCTTCCAGGTCGACAAACTCCAAAGTATCCGAGGCTAGCGCCCAGCTCGCGTGTTCGCGAAATCCGAGCACTTGAACAGGGACGCCTGCGCGGGCGATGTCCTCCAACGGCTGACGAAATGCCTGCCCGTCGGCCGAGGCGACCAGCACGCCGGCCAGCCCCTCGCTGCGGCGCAGGGCAATGTGGTTGAGCATGTCGACGTCGACGTCGCTGTCCTCGTCGATCTTCGGCTTGGCAAAAACCGCGAACCCCACGTTACGCAACGCCTCCACCCACGGCCTGACCACGTCGGCACTGCCGGGGGCGATATTGGTGAAGACCGTGGCCTCCGGCTCCAGCGACAAATCGTCCTGCCCGGCGGCCAGTTCGGCGGTGCGGCTAAGCAGCCAGCGGCCGAGCGCGTCGAACCGGGGGCGGTGCGCGGCGGTCGGCCGGCCACCCAGGATGGAGCCAAGGCCCATGTCGAGGTTGGGCGCATCCCAGACCAGCAGTACACGGGCCGTACCGGGCGCCAGCTGGCGGCGCCTCGACGATTTCTTCGGTGATTGTCATCGTGAGCACTTCTCCCAGACCAGTTCCGCGACCGCACTGCCTGCGTCGCGCGCCTTCGTCTCGTACTTGGTGATCGGCCGCGCCACCGAGATGGGCAGGCTGTCGTCGGAGGTGACTCGGCGCAGCCGAGGTTCCGCGTCGCCGCACTCGGCGATCTGTTCGGCATACCCGGCGTGGTCCGTTGCGGCGTGCAGCACACCGCCGGGCCGCAGCCGGTCGGCGATCACGGCGACCGTCTCCGGCTGCAGCAGTCGGCGCTTGTGATGGCGCGCCTTGGGCCACGGGTCCGGAAAGAACACCCGGACCCCGGTCAGCGAGTCCGGGCCGAACATGTGCTCGAGCACGTCGACTCCGTCGCCGCGGACCAGGCGGATATTGGTGACGCCCTCCCGCGCGATCGCGCTGAGCAACTGGGCCAGCCCGCGCCGGTACACCTCGACCGCGACCACATCGATGTGCGGTTCGGCCTTCGCCATCGCCAGCGTCGAGGTTCCGGTTCCGCTTCCGATCTCCAGCACCACGGGCGCGGACCTGCCGAACCACTTCCGGGTGTCGAGCAGCTCGGCGGGTCCCTCCGGCCCGCGGGCCTGCATGCCGAGCTCCGGCCAGAGCCGGTCCCACGTCTGTTGCTGGCCCTCGGAAACGGAGGATCGCCGGGACCGGTAGCTGGTGACCCGGGGATGCAGATGCGAAGCCGTTTCGGGTCGGGTCATCGCCGCCTCTCGGATGACGGCGTGCGGGTACCCGCGCGCTGTGCATGCATTTGTCCATGGTGGCCCATCAACACCATCGGACCCGCATTGTGGTGCAGATTGATACCCAACAGTTGCCTTCCGCTGCTACCCGCGCCCGCCGAAAACAACCGCTCGCTAAGGTCCCGCGGGGATGACACCATTTTGCGGTGGGGGAATCGTATGGGCGGACAGCCGACCGGGAAGGCCACCAGATTTTCACCAACGAGCTGACACGGTTCGCTGAACGGGCAGGTGACTCGCGGATGACACCGCTCATCGACCAAGTGGCCGGCCCGCTTCGGGTTGCCGTTCGGGGGCGAGAAGGGGTCGGTCGCGGCACTGTGTCTGCCGCGTTGACCCGCGCGGGGCTCACCGTCGTAGCCGACGAGACGGCCGCCGACGTTGATGTCGTGGTCGTCGCCGAGGCGCTCAAGCCCGAAGACCGAATGATGCTCCGTGGCCGCCCAACCCTCGTCGTGCTCAACAAGGCCGACTTGGCCGGTTTCGGCGCCGGCGGCCCGATCGCTGTGGCCGACCGCCGCGCCGCCGATTACCAGGCGCTGACCGGGGCGCCGACGGTGCCGATGGTGGGCCTCTTGGCGACCGCGACGCTGGACGACGCGCTGATCGCCGCGCTGCGCCGGCTGACCGCCGAGCCAGCCGACCTGACCTCGACCGACGGGTTCCTCACGTCCGAGCACAGCCTGCCCCGCGCCATGCGAGCGCGGCTGCTGGACACCCTGGACCTCTTCGGCATCGCCCACGGCGTCCTCGCCCTGCAGCAGGGCGCAGACGTCGCTGCGTTGCCTGCCGTGCTGCGCCGGCTCAGCCAGGTCGACCACGTACTGGCACAGGTCGCGGTGACCGGCGCCGAGGTGCGCTACCGGCGGGTGTGTTCGGCGATCGTCCAGTTGCGAACGCTGGCGGCGCGCGGCACGCCGGCTTTGGCCGAGTTTCTCTCCGGCGATGAGGCCGTCATCGCCGTGATGGCGGCCGCCGTCGACGTCATGCAGGCGGCCGGGCTGACAGTAGATCCCGATGACCGACCGTCGGCGCATCTGCACCGGGCGCTGTACTGGCATCGCTATAGCCGCGGACCCGTCAACCATCTTCATCGCAGCTGCGGCGCCGATATCTGCCGCGGCTCGCTGAGGCTGCTGCGGCGCACGTCCCGTGCGGAGGCCCGGTGACCGGCGTCGACCAGACGGGTGACCCGATCGGTGCGGTGGACGCGCTGGTAGCCGGGGCTGACCCTGGGTTGAGCTCACCGGGAGTGGAGAGCCGCGACGTCGTGGTCGTCACCGGGCCGTGGCTGGCCGGTGCGACCGGCCTCATCGCCGCTCTGCGGGATCGGATGCCGGAGCACAAGTTCGTCGAAGCCGAGGATATCGGGCCCGCCGACGCGCCCGCTGCGGTGGTGTTCGCGGTGTCCGCAGTAGCTCCGATTACTGAATCCGATTGCGCCCTAATCGATCTCGCCGCACAGCACACAGATCTGGTGGTCGGCGTGGTGTCGAAAATCGACGTGCATCGGGGTTGGCGCGACGTGCTGGCCGAAGACCGTTCCCGGCTGGCCGCCCACGCGGCGCGCTTCCAGGAGGTGCCGTGGGTGGGTGTCGCGGCGGCACCTGATCTTGGCGAACCGAACATCGATGAGCTCGTCGATCTGCTGCGGTCGCGCCTTGATGATGCCGACGTGAAGCGACGAAACAGGCTGCGGGCGTGGGAGTCCCGTCTCCAAACGGTGATTTCGCGGTACGAGAAGGACGGCGCAGGGGACGATCGGCAGGCGCGGGTGAGCGCGCTGCGGGAACGACGAGAGGGAGTTCTGCGGGAGCGCAGAATATCCAAGTCCGAGCGAACCATCGCGCTGCGCAGCCAGATTCAACAGGCCCGGGTGCAGCTGGCGTACTTCGCCCGCAACCGGTGCACCTCGGTGCGGTCCGAGCTGCAGGAGGACGTGTCGTCAATGACCCGCCGTCGGCTGCCGGAGTTCGAGACCTATGTCGGCACCCGGGTCGGCGAGGTGGTCAACGAGGTCGAGGCGGGAATCACCAGACATCTCTCCGACGTCGCGACCGAGCTCCAGCTGACCGCGCCGGAGCCGCCTCCGCCACCACCGCCGCCTGCGGTGCCCGCACCGCCGCTGAAGTCTCGACGGCTGGAGACGCGGTTGATGATGGTGCTCGGCGCCGGCTTCGGCCTCGGCGTCGCGCTGGGTGTCAGCCGGCTGTTCGCCGGCCTGGCTCCCGGCCTGACCATCGCCGGGCTGGTGACCGGCGGCGTGGTCGGTCTGCTGCTCACCGTGTGGGTGGTCGGCATGCGTGGCCTCTTGAGCGACCGGGCGGTGCTGGATCGCTGGGTCAGCGAGGTCACCGGCACGCTGCAGTCGGCGGTCGAGGAGCGGGTCGCGACGCGGGTGCTGGCCGCAGAGGCCGCGCTGACCGCCGACGTTGCCGGACGCGACGAAGCCGATGCCGAGTCGGCTGCGGCCCGGGTCGGCGAAATCGACGCCGAGCTGCGTGAACACGCCATTGCGACGGCGCGGGCCGCCGCGCTGCGGGATCGTCGGCTGCCGCCGTTGCAGCAAGCACTGGACACCGTGCGGGCGGAGCTGGCGGGCGGGTCACAGAATTGACCAAGCGGGAAATTGAATTCACTGAACCGATGATGAACAGTCCAGATCGAGTTTCTGAATCGTTCCTGTGAGTGATCGGACATGGATCCGATTTACTACGGGTATGTCACCCGCGTTAACCTCTAGTACGAGGGCAACAAGCACCAGTGGCGCGATTTGACTGCGTCTCTGGCAGAGATACGCTACGCAGGAGATTTTGATGACGTCAGCGACGATTCCGGGTCTGGACACCGCACCGACTAAGCACGAGGGGCTGCTTGCCTGGGTCCAGGAGGTCGCAGAGCTCACGCAGCCCGATCGGGTGGTGTTCGCCGACGGCTCCGACGAGGAGAACGCCCGGCTGTGCGAGCAACTCGAGGCGGCGG
Source organism: uncultured Actinomycetota bacterium (assembly GCA_963743225.1). Taxonomy (GTDB): domain Bacteria; phylum Actinomycetota; class Actinomycetes; order Mycobacteriales; family Mycobacteriaceae; genus Mycobacterium. Next base: position 203,516 of record CAVUPN010000037.1, read on the forward strand.
GCACCTTCAAGCGGCTCGACGACAAGAAGAAGCCGAACTCCTACCTGGCGCTGTCTGACCCATCCGACGTGGCGCGCGTGGAATCGCGCACCTATATCTGTACAGAGCGCGAAATCGACGCCGGTCCCACCAACAACTGGATGGACCCGGCCGAGATGCGCGGCATCATGACCGATCTGTACCGCGGCTGCATGCGCGGACGCACCATGTATGTGGTGCCGTTCTGCATGGGCCCGCTCGGCGCCGAGGATCCCAAGCTCGGTGTCGAGATCACCGACTCCGAGTACGTCGTCGTGTCGATGCGGACGATGACCCGGATGGGCCAGGCGGCGCTGGACAAGATGGGCGACGACGGCTTCTTCGTCAAGGCGCTGCACTCCATCGGCGCCCCGCTGGAGCCCGGCCAGAAAGATGTGCCGTGGCCGTGCAACGACACCAAGTACATCAGCCACTTCCCCGAGACCCGCGAGATCTGGAGCTACGGGTCCGGCTACGGCGGCAACGCGCTGCTCGGCAAGAAGTGCTACTCGCTGCGGATCGCCTCGGCGATGGCCCACGACGAGGGCTGGCTCGCCGAGCACATGCTGATCCTCAAGCTGATCTCGCCGGAGAACAAGGCGTACTTCGTCGTGGCGGCGTTCCCGTCGGCGTGCGGCAAGACCAACCTGGCGATGCTGCAGCCGACCATCCCGGGTTGGCGCGCCGAGACGGTCGGCGACGACATCGCGTGGATGCGGTTCGGCAAGGACGGCCGGCTGTATGCGGTCAACCCCGAGTTCGGCTTCTTCGGTGTCGCGCCGGGCACCAACTGGACGTCGAACCCGAATGCGATGAAGACCATCGCGGCTGGCAACACCGTCTTCACCAACGTCGCGCTGACCGACGACAACGACGTGTGGTGGGAGGGCCTGGAGGGCGAGCCCGACCACCTCATCGACTGGAAGGGCAACGACTGGGTGCTCCGCGAGACGGAAAGCAAGGCCGCGCATCCGAACTCGCGCTACTGCACGCCGATGTCGCAGTGCCCCACGCTGGCCCCGGAGTGGGACGACCCGCAGGGCGTGCCGATCTCGGCGATCCTGTTCGGTGGCCGCCGCAAGACCACGGTCCCGCTGGTGACGCAGGCCCGTGACTGGCAGCACGGTGTGTTCATCGGAGCCACGCTGGGTTCCGAGCAGACCGCGGCCGCCGAAGGCAAGGTCGGCACGGTCCGTCGAGACCCGATGGCGATGCTGCCGTTCCTCGGCTACAACGTCGGCGACTACTTCGCGCACTGGATCGACATCGGCAAGAACGCCGACGAGTCCAAGATGCCGAAGATCTTCTTCGTCAACTGGTTCCGCCGCGGCGGCGACGGCCGCTTCCTGTGGCCGGGCTTCGGCGAGAACAGCCGCGTGATGAAGTGGATCATCGACCGCATCGAGCAGAAGGCCGGCGGGAAGACGACGCCGATCGGCACCGTACCGACCGCCGACGACCTGGACCTGTCCGGCCTGGATGTCGACGCGGCCGACGTCAACGAGGCACTGGCGGTCAACGCTGCCGAGTGGCGCGAGGAAATCCCGCTGATCGAGGAGTGGTTCGAGTTCGTCGGCGAGAAGCTGCCGACCGGCATCAAGGACGAGTTCGACGCGCTGAAGCACCGCCTGGCCGAAGCCGACTAGCGCGTTTCCTAGCGCGAGCAGACGTAAAAGTCCCCAAATCCCTTGGATTTTGGGGACTTTTACGTCTGTTCGTCGGTGTCTAGGTCGGCGCGCGCCCGGTCCATCTGCTCGAGCGCGTAGGCCGCCATCTCGGCGTTGGTCATGGTTTCGCCTGTGCGGGCGAGTGATTCGTAGACCTCGTCGCCCAGTACTTCGCGTAAATGGCTGATGGTGGTGTCGATCTCAGGGACCCCCGCCCGCGTGAGGGGCGCTGCTGCGAACGCGCTTATGGTGGCGGCCGGTTCGTGATGTCCAAGCCTGTCGAAGACGGTGGCGAGGATTGCCAGTGGGACGCGCAGGTGGGAGAAGCTGCCCGCGTCGGCAAAGTGGCGGATGGCCAGGGTTAGGTATTCGAAGGCATCCGTGGGCTCGCCTTGTGCGGCCGCAAGCTGCGCCAGGCTCCCCGAAAGGTGCGACTCGATCAGTAGGTTGCCGCTGTCTTGAGCGATCATCAGGCCTCGACGATGTACGTCGTAGGCGGCGACGGGATCGGCGTCGCGGTAGGCAAGGCCGTGTGCGAGGTGCGCGTATGCGAGCAGGGCGGGGTTGCCAGTGGCTTCGGCGGCGGCGAATAAGCCCTCCAATGCCGCCTTCGCCTCGTCCGTGGCGCCGGCGATGGTCAGTGCCATGACCAGGAACGCCCGGGCAAGGACATGAGTACCTGGTTTTCGCGCGATGATGTTGCGGCACAACTCAACCCACTGGTCGGTCTGTCCTGTCGTGGCGTACGTAGCGCCGAGCGCAACTTCGAACTCGTACGGTACCTCGTCGAAACGTCCGCTTTCGATGGCCAGCCGGCCGGCTTCGACATAGCTGACGGAGTCGTCGACCCGTCCGGTTGCATAGCATTCTGCCGCCATCACGTAGAGCTGCGGCAGGCGCCGGTGGTCGATGGCCCGTGCGCGATCGATGAGTTCCTCGGCCCAACCGACAGGCTCATACTGTTCGACGCAAAATACCGAGGAACCCTGCGAAGCTAGCAATCGCGGCGGCCGTGTCGAGGTCATCGTGTCGGCCGCCCACCGGAATGCGGTGCGCAGATTGGCCAGTTCGGCGGTGAACCACTCGTAGGCCTCGCGTTGTCGCGGACTGTCCCACCGCGCCATGACGTCGGCTTCCCTGCCGGCGAAATAGCGGGCGTGCCCGTTGCGGGTTGATTCGGCTTCACCTGCACTGACGAGTTGTTCCTCGGCGAATTGTCGGACCGTCTCCAACATCGAGAAGCGTGTTCGGGACGATCGGTTGGCGACCAACAGTGACTTGCGCACCAGGGCGTCGAGGAGATCGAGGGTGGCGAGGTCGTCCTCGGATCCGGTGACCGAACACGCTGCGGCCAGGTCGAATCCGCCGGCGAACACCGAACACCGCTGCAGCAACTCCTGTTCAGGCTCGTCCAGCAGGTCGTAGGACCACTGCACAGTGTGGTGCAGCGTTTGGTGGCGTTCCACGCCGCGACGCGACCCCACCAGCAGTCGGAAGCGGTCATCCAACCGATCACGAATCTCGCCTGCCGTCATGGACAACATCCGCGATGCTGCGAGTTCAATCGCCAGCGGTATGCCGTCCAGACGGCGGCAGATCTCGGTGACCGCGTCGTCGTCGCCTACTGCGATACCCGGCGCGACATCTTGGGCACGCTCAACGAAGAGCGTGACCGCGGACGTTCGCAGCTCAAGTGACGGCACGGGCCAGAGTTGTTCATCGGGCAAGCGCAATCCTTCTCGGCTGGTCGCAAGGACTTTCACCGCCGAAGAAGCGGCGAAGATGGCTTCAACGATGTCTGCTGCCGCGCCCAGAACATGTTCGCAGTTGTCAAACAGCAGCAGCCGTGCGCGACCCTCCAACGCTGCAGCCACACTGGCAGCGATGCTCATGCCGGGCTGCTGAGTGATTCCCAACACGGCCGCCACGGCGTCGGGCACGGCGCCCGGATCGCCGACAGCGGCGAGCTCGACCACCCACACCCCGTCAGGGAAGTCGTCCGATGCGCGCGCGGCGAGCTCCAACGCGAGTCGCGTCTTGCCGACTCCGCCCACCCCGGTCAACGTCACCAACCGATGCGACTTCAATGCGGTCTGCAGATCGCCGAGTTCCGATTCGCGCCCGACGAAGCTTGTGGTCGGCGGCCGGAGATTCCCGGGCCTCGCATCCAAGGTCTTGAGCGGTGGAAACTCGCTGAGGAGCCCGGGTGCGCTGACCTGAAAAAGCTCAACGGGATTGGCGATATCGCGCAATCGTCGTAATCCCAAGCCGACGACCTCGACGCCGGTGAGCAGACTCGCAGTGGTTCCGTCGAGCAGGATCTGGCCGCCGTGCCCTGCCGACATCACCCGCGCAGCACGGTTGAGCACCGCGCCGAAGTAGTCGTCGCCGCGCAACTCGGCCTCACCGGTCGCGATGCCCATCCGCACCGGCAGTTCGAGTGCCCGCTGCGCGTCCACCGCGGCGTCGACGGCCGCGCGCGGCGAAGCGAACGCCGCGCATACCCCGTCGCCGGTGTGCTTGAACAGCCAGCCGCCGTGCGCCGTAACGGTTTCACGCAGCAGCGCGTCATGGACGGCGAGCGCTGCCCGCATTCCGTCCGCGTCCGTGTCCCACCGACGAGTGGATCCCTCGATGTCGGTGAACAGGAACGTGACGACTCCCGACGGCGCATGCATCTCGTTCACCGAGAATCTCCCTGCAGGAGGTCCGCGCGCGCCCGGTCGATCTGCTCGAATGCATAGGAGGCCATAGCCGCATTGGTCATACTGGCGCCGGCGCTCGCGAACGACTCGTAGCCATCGTCGCCGAGCACTTCGCGCAGATGGGTTATCGCAGTGATCAGTTCAGGCAGGGTCTGGAGCGTGGCCGGACTTGCGGCGAATCCGGTGACGGTAGCGGCCGTTTGGTGATGCCCGAGCCGATCGAAGAGGGCGCCGAGGACCGCCAGTGGGCCGCGCAGGTGAGAGAAGCTGCCGGAGTCGTGGTAGTTGCGGATGGCGACGGTCAACAAGTCGAAGGCTCCCGCGGGATCGTCCTGGACGAGGGCGAGCCGCGACAGGCCGAGGGCAATGAACGACTCGAGGTACCGACCGCCGCTGTCTTGGGCGACTTTCAGGGCACGGCGACTGACGTCGTACGCAGAGGCGGGGTCGACATCGCGGAACGCCCAGCCGTATGCGTTCAACGCCAAGGACTTTGCGTTCGGATTCTCGGTGGACTCAGCCGCCGCGAGCAGGCCATTGGCGTCCGCAAGCGCTTCATGGCTGGCGCCTGCCTGGATCAACGCCAGAACCAGGCAGGCGCGCTGAAGGATGTGAGGGCCGGGAGTTCGCGTGATCATGTTGCGCAACGGAGCGACCGCATCTTGTGCGCGGCCCACCATGCTGTACGCCGCAACGATCGCTGATTCGAAATCAAATGGGACTTCGTCGAAACACCCACTGGCAATTGCAGCCAGTCCGCTGTCGGCGAAGCGGACACCTTCGTCGAGCCTGCCCGCCGCGTGACACTGGCTTGCGATCACGTAGAGCTGCGCGAGCCGTCGATGCTCCACAGCCTTCGCGGGTTCGATCAGCTCCTCGGCCCAGGTGACAGGCTCCAGTTGTTCGACCAGGACACCGAGAATTCCGGCATAGAACGCGATCGCAGCCGCGGTGTCGATATCGCCCTGGTCGGCTGACCAGCGGAACGCGGCGCGCAGGTTCGTCAACTCAACAGAGAGCCACGCGTAGGCCTCCCGCTGTCGCGGACTGTCCCACAGCGCGAGCACGTCGCCTTCCCGCCCCGCGAAGTAGTGGGCATGTGCGCTGCGGATCTCGTCAGCCGCGCCAGTGTGCAGGAGTTGTTCCTCCGCGAATTGGCGGATGGTCTCCAGCATCGAAAAACGTGTTCGCTCGGCCGATCGGTCGGCGACCAACAACGACTTTCGAACCAGGGCATCGAGCAAATCCACGACGGCGAACTCATCGACGGAGCTCGGTGACCGCGCGGGCCCCCTGAATGTCGAACCCCCCGGCAAAGACCGAACACCTTGCCAGCAACGCCTTTTCGGCATCGTCGAGCAGGTCATAGGACCATTGAACGGCTTGGCGCAGTGTTTGGTGGCGTTCCAGCCCCCGTCGCGAACCCACCAACAGTCGGAACCGGTCGTTCAGCCGATCGCGTATTTCGGTTACTGTCATCGACTGCATGCGAGATGCCGCCAACTCGATACCCAACGGGATCCCATCGAGGCGTCGGCAGATCTCAACGACGGCTCTCGCCTGCTCTACTTTCGCCCGCGAGATTTCCGGCGCCACCGCACGAGCCCGCTCGACAAACAGTGTTGCCGCAGTCGAGTCGATTTCCAAAGATGGTACGGACCAGAGGTGTTCATCGATTACCCGCAGCCCTTCCCTGCTGGTGGCCACCATTCTCACCGTCGCCGATTGAGTGAGGATCTTCTCGATCAGATCGGCCGCCGCATCGAGGATGTGCTCGCAGTTGTCGAAGACCAGCAGCCGCGAACGTCCATCCATGGCGGCGGCGACGCTGTCGGCCAGACTCAACCCCGGTTGCTGGGTGATTCCAAGCACGGCGGCGACCGCGTCGGGTATTGCAGCGGGATCGCCGACGGCGGCCAACTCGATGACGTACACCCCGTCCGGGAAGTCATCCGCGCAGCGCGCTGCCAGCTCCAACGCGAGCCTCGTCTTGCCCACCCCGCCCACACCGGTCAATGTCACCATCCGATGCGACTTCAGCAGCACTTCCAGCTCGTCCAATTCTGAGTCGCGCCCGATGAAGCTGGTGGTCGGCTGCCGTAGGTTTCCACGTATCGGGTCGAGCGTCTTCACCGGGGGAAAGTCGCTAGGCAAGCCCGAGGCCCGAACCTGGAAGAGGTTGACCGGTTTGGCGATATCGCGCAGCCGTCGTGATCCCAGGTCGACCAAGTCGATTCCGGTGAGGAGTTCGGCGGTCGCGCTGTCGAGCAGGATCTGGCCGCCGTGACCTGCCGCCATCACGCGCGCGGCACGGTTGAGCACCGCACCGAAGTAGTCGTCCCCGCGTAACTCGGCCTCACCGGTCGCGATGCCCATCCGCACCGGCAGTTCGAGTGCCCGCTGCGCGTCCACCGCGGCGTCGACGGCCGCGCGCGGCGAAGCGAACGCCGCGCACACCCCGTCGCCGGTGTGCTTGAACAGCCAGCCGCTGTGCGCCGTAACGGTTTCACGCAGCAGCGCGTCATGGACGGCGAGCGCTGCCCGCATTCCGTCCGCGTCCGTGTCCCAGCGCCGGGTTGACCCCTCGATATCGGTGAACAAAAAAGTGACGACACCCGACGGCGCGACCACATTCATCGGCGCACCTCGGACCCTCGCTTCGACCGGACACGTCATCGTATGTCCGGAACGGTGGACCGACCTGCGTTTCTTGACCTCTTGACACCCGTCAAGTTCGGGCATCGTAAAGTTCTGCGCATGCAGATCCGCGAGCATGCCGAGGCTCACCCCGATAAGCCCGCCGTCATCATCCATCCGTCGGGTACGACGGTGACGTTCGGCGAGTTGGAGGCCCGCGCCAACCGACTGGCGCACTTCTTCCGGCGCAACGGTCTGCGTGAGGGCGACGCCGTCGCGATCCTGATGGAGAACAACGAGCACTTCCATGCCGTGATGTGGGCGGCCCGGCGCAGCGGCCTGTACTACGTCCCGATCAACACCCACCTGACCGCGGCAGAGGCGGCGTACATCATCGACAACAGCAGCGCCAAGGCCATCGTCGGCTCGGCGGCACTGCGAAAGACCCTGGAGGGCCTCGCAACCGAGCTGCCGAACGGTCTGCCCGACCTGCTGATCATCGCCGACGACGATCTCGACGGCTGGCACCGTTACCCCGAATGTGTTGCGGGCGAACCCGATACGCCGATCGACGACGAAATCGAGGGTGATCTGCTGCAGTACTCGTCGGGCACAACGGGCCGCCCGAAGGGAATCAAGCGCGAGTTGCCGCACCTACCGCCCGCCGAAGCACCGGGCATGATGTCGGCGCTGGTGAGTTTCTGGCTCGACCCCGAGGCGATCTATCTCAGCCCCGCGCCGCTCTATCACACCGCCCCGTCGGTGTGGTCGATGACGATTCAGGGTGCGGGCATCACGACGGTGGTGATGGACAAGTTCGACGCCGAAGGTTGCCTGGACAGCGATCCAGCGCCACAGGGTCACGCACGGCCAGTTCGTACCGGCGATGTTCACACGCATGCTGAAACTGCCGGAATCCGTGCGTAATTCGTACGACGTGTCCAGCCTGAAGCGGGTGATGCACGCGGCGGCCCCATGCCCGGTCGAGATCAAGAAGCAGATGATCGACTGGTGGGGGCCGATCGTCGACGAGTACTACGCGTCCTCGGAAGCGATCGGCTCGACGCTGATCACCGCCGAGGAGTGGCTGGCCCATCCCGGGTCGGTCGGCAGATCGATGATGAGCCTGCTGCACATCCTCGACGAGGACGGCAACGAGCTGCCCCCGGGTCAGCCCGGTGAGATCTTCTTCGAGGGCGGCTTCGACTTCGAGTACCTCAACGACCCGGAGAAGACGGCGAAGTCACGCGACAAGCACGGCTGGAAGACCGTCGGCGACATCGGATATCTCGACGAGGACGGGTTCCTCTACCTGACCGACCGGCGCCACCACATGATCATCTCCGGCGGAGTGAACATCTACCCGCAGGAAGCCGAGAACATGTTGGTCACCCATCCTAAGGTGATGGACGCCGCCGTTTTCGGCATCCCCGACGACGAGATGGGCCAGAGCGTCAAGGGTGTGGTGCAGACGGTCGACCCGGCCGACGCCACCCAGGAGTTCGCCGACGAGCTGATGGCATGGTTGCGGGACCGTCTGGCGCACTACAAATGTCCACGCTCGATCTCGTTCGAGGCGCAGCTGCCCCGCACCGACACCGGCAAGCTCTACAAGCAGGACCTGGTGACGAAGTATTCCTGAGGGCATGGGTCAGCCGGAGCAGTCGACCGCGACTTCAAGGGCTGCGCAAATCTCGCGCATCCGGGAATCTGCCAACCGGCCAACGCGGTCGATCAGCACTGCGATTGGGACGCTTTCGACAGAGTCCAGGTTCACCGCGCAACGCCGGGGGATGGGGTCAACATCTGGCTCAAGGACAACCTCGCTGGCTAACCCGCGAATTGTCGTCGTGCAGGGCGCGACCAGCGATCGTCGAAGCCGGGGGATCGCCGCGTCGCGGGACATGACGACGACCGGCCGCCGCCCGATCTCGGCCATCTCACACCACCACACTTCCGCGCGAGCAGGAATCGCGCTCACGAGGCGCCGGCTACCCGCCGCCATGACGCCAGGTCGCCCCACTCGTCCGGTTCGTCGGGCGGATGCTCGTCGTAAGCAACGTAGCTCGCGTCAATTTCGGCGGACCGATGACGAGCAAGCAATGCCCCGAGGGCCTCGTCGACGAGAGCGGCATCGGTGATGCCCGACCGAACTGTGCGCGCCCAACTGAGCAGGTCCGCGTCGACAGTCGTGCTCAAGCGTATGCGATTCATGCCACAAGTATGCCACGCACTAAATTGCCGCGACACGGGTACACCTTCTCCTCGGCCGAGCCGCGGACCGCTTAGTCATTGACCTTCCCGAGGGCGTGGTGTAGTCCCAATCAAGGACAGGTCCGATGTAGCCATCTCAGCGGGGAGGCCCTCATGGCCGGTAGTACCGAAATCGAACCAGCTGGACAACCGACGTCTACCCACTCGTTCATGTTGATGTATTTGAACTCGAAGCTGCCCAAGCCGGCCCGACCACGGTGGTGGCACTACGTGATCCTTGCGCTGAACTTCCTGTTCTTCGGGTTCTTCTTCGTGAACTTCGTCTACGAGTTGGTCACCGGTAGCGCGCTGGTGAAATTCTGACGACGCAGCCCTTCGGCCCGGTGTGACACGATTCGTACGGCCGAATCGACAACCGGAGGCGATGGGCGATGAGCGGAGGGCCCTACTTCGACGACCTCGGGGTGGGGCAGGTCTTCGACTGGGCGCCGTCGATGACGCTGACGGCCGGGGCCGCAGCGGTGCACCAGTCGATAATCGGTGACCGGCTCCGGCTGGCACTGGACGCCGATCTCGCGATGGCGGTCACTGGGGCGACGGCCGCGCTCGCTCATCCGGCACTGATCTGCGACGTCGCCATCGGGCAGTCCACTCTGGCCACCCAGCGGGTGAAGGCCAACTTGTTCTACCGCGGGCTGGCTTTCCACCGGTTCCCCGTCCTCGGCGACACAATGTTCACCCGCACCGAGGTCGTCGGGCTGAAGCAGAACTCGGCCAAGCCGGGCCGGGCCCCGACCGGCCTCGCTGCGCTGCGGATGACGACGATCGACCAGATCGGCCGGCTGGTGCTCGACTTCCACCGGTGCGCGATGCTGCCGCTGCGTGGTGCTGCCGCTGACACCGGCCACGACGACGACATGTCGGCGATCGGGACGAAGACGGGACTGGCGACCGACCCGACTGCCGACTGGGACGCCGACGCATTCCGCGCCAGGGTGCCGGGCACCCACTTCGATCCCGGCATTGCCGGCTCGGTGCTGCACAGCACCGCCGATGTCGTCAGCAGCGCCCCCGAACTGGCCCGGCTGACACTGAATATCGCCGCGACGCACCATGATTCGCGTGTCGGCGGCCAACGCCTCGTCTACGGCGGCCACACCATCGGGTTGGCGTTCGCGCAAGCCACCCGGCTACTGCCCAATATCGCCACGCTGTTGGGTTGGGAGTCCTGCGACCACACCGGTCCGGTCCACGAGGGCGACACGCTCTACAGCGAGTTACATGTCGACGGCGCCGTTCCGTTGCCCAACGGCCGCGGTGGCGTGTTGAAGCTGCGGTCGCTGGTCTACGCGGCCGGCGACGGCGCCGAGGATCGGCAAGTACTGGACTGGCGGTTCACCGCGCTCCAGTTCTGAGCGCAGGAATTTCAGTGACGAGGTCGCCGACAAACGTCGGGGGCCGGCGTTGACGTGGGCCGCCCCGAGGCCTACAGTCTGATTTGCAGAAACAATTTCTACAGTACGGAAGATGGTCACACTCCAGCAGAAAGAGGAGAAAGTAGTGCGCATCCGACATCTCGGAATCGTCGTCCAGGACCTCGAGCGGACCGCAGAGTTCTACGAGAACGTGCTGGGCTTCAAGCGTCTGGGAGACGCCCGCACCCCCGGCCACTATCCCGGCAAGGCGCTGGATCTCAGCGATGGCGAGGTCAACTACTCGCTGCTGCAACCCAATCCGGAGATCGATCGCTCCGAATGGACATACGGGGCGATGGGCCCCAACCACATCGGTGTGACGATCGAGGACACCGGCGCGGTGGTGACAGCGTTGAAGGAACGCGGCATCGAGGTCTACGGCGCCGAGCAGGCAGACCCGCCGCGGTTCTTCAAGTTCCGCGACCCAGACGGTGTGGAGGTCGACGTGGCCACGCCGGAGCGTGGCTGGAAGTTCTGACCGACACCTGCCCCCGCTCGGGTCTTCCTGAGCTGGGGCATGGTTGAGCCGTGGTTCGCCTCAAGGAGCGTTCCCTACCACCGCTGTGGCTCGTCGGCACCGTCACCAGCATCTTCCTGCTGCAGGTGGCGGTCACGTTGGCGCGCCCCGTGTCCACGTACCGGCTATTGGCGCTTGACGCCGACGGGATCACCCTCGGCTTGACGGCCGCGTGCTTCGCGGTACCTCCCATGCTGCTCGCGGTCGGCTTCGGGCGCTGGACCGAGCGGCACCATCCAGCGATCGCACTTGGCTTCGGGCTCGGCGTCGCCGCAGCCGCGGCGTTCGCGCTGATGGTCGCCGATCAAATCCCCGCCATCGCGATCGCAACGACCGCACTCGGCATCGGCCACATGTCCGGGACCATCGGCGGCCAGAGCATCATGGCCCAGGCGCACAGCTCGCTGGCGCGTATCAGCCGGTTCGGCACGCTCACAACGATTTCGGCGCTCGGCCAGATCGTCGGCCCTGTCCTCGGCGGCGTCATCATCGGCCATACCGAAGAACCCAGCCTCGAATCCACATCGTCGGCGCTTCAGGTCGCTGCCTGGGTGTTCGTCGCCGGCCTGCCCGCCGCCGTTCTCGCGATGCGCACTCAAAGGCAGGTGTCTACGGTGCGAACCGGCAAGCCCGAGCGGGTGTGGAAGCTGCTGCGCAGGCGGGGCATGCCGGCCGCCCTGATGACCAGTTTCTCCGCCAAGAGCGGAATCGACCTGCTTCTTGTATACGTGCCTTTGCTTGGCGCGTCCGTCGGCCTGACGCCGTCGCAGGTAGGCATTCTGTTGGGCATCAGCTCCAGCGGTGCGCTGCTGGCACGGGCTGCGACGCCGTGGTTCGTCCGACGGATCCCGACGCTGAACCTGACCGTGGTCGCCACCGCCGTCGCGGCGACCTGCCTACTCATCGTCGCGCTGAGCCACAACCTAACGCCCATGATGCTGGCGATGTCGGTGCTCGGCTTCGCCCTCGGCCTGACCCAGACGACCACGATGGATTGGGTCGTCGATCTGGTCGACGACACCAGCCGCGGCTCGGCGCTGGGTCTGCGACTGGCGACCAACCGCGTCGGGCAGACCTTCATCCTCGTTGCGGCGGGCGTCGCGACGCAGTGGTGGGGAGTGGAGACGGCCTTCGCACTGCTGGCGGTCGTCATGTTCGCGACCGCGGGCGCCGGCGCGCTGAGCGCCCGCCGCGGTCGTCAGTCCGCCGGTGACTGAGCGATCACCGGCGACTCCGGGGCCCTGGCGATCGTCTGGATCATCAAATCGCCGATATGCGAAATCCGCGGCGTGGTAAGCCGACTCGTCGGTGCGGCCACCGCAATGGCGGCGGGGCGTCCCGCGAAGTCGCGGAACGCGACGGCGACCGAGCCGACGTCGTCCTCGGTCTCGCCCGTGTTGACCGCGTACCCGCGGGCCCTGGTCCGCGACACCTCTTTCATCAGTTTCGCCTGGGTCGTGATCGACCGCTCGGTTTGGGCGGCGAACGGCTCGGCCGACGTGGGGTACAGGGCGGCAACCTGTTGATCGGTCAACTGGGCGAGCAACGCCTTGCCAAGCGACGTGCAGTGGGCGGGAACGAGAGTTCCCGTCCTCGCGACCACCCGTAGAGCGCGTTCGGACTCGACCGCGTCGACGTAGCGGACCTGGTCACCCTCGAGCACCCCGAGGTGGACGGTTTCGCCGGTCTCGGCGGCGAGTTCCTCCATCATCGGCCTGGCCTGCTCCCTCACATTCAGGGAACCGACGACGGCCAGTCCCACCTCGACCAGCGCGGGTCCGGCGATGTAGGCGCGGGTGACCGGCTCCTGCTGGACGAAGCCGTGGTGGGCGAGCATCGCGAGCAGCCGGTGTGCCGTCGAGTGGGCGACGCCCAGATATTTGCAGGCGTCGGTGAGCCGCACCCGGGGCTGTTCACGGAACAGAAGAAGCAGTAGGAGCGCGTTGTTCACCGAGGCGATGGGGTATGCCGGACCAGTATCGCTCTCCGGTCGTGTCTTCTGCATAGAAGAAGCCTACCGCCACCGGTCCAGGTGTTTGCCGACTCGCCACGCCACACCGCGTTCGCAAAGTGACCCTTGACACAAGGCCGCGACGGACCTACCTTTTCCTACAGCCAGAAAATATTTCCGTCATGATAGACATAGCGCTACAGAGGTCTGCATGGAACAAGACGTACAGCCGAAGGCCGGAGCCCCGGCCGACCGCCCGGTCGGCCCGATCGACACGGCCTCGACTGACCTAGACGACGATGCCGACCACGCCCACGACGAGCGGGTGACGCGGTGGGTTCACATCGTCCTCGGACTGGTGATCGCCGGGCTGGGCGCCTGGCTGCTGTACCGGAGCCGCACGGAGCTCGCGTTCCGCGGTTCGAACAACGAACCCGGTCCCGGTTACCTTCCCGTGCTATTGACGATCTGCTTGATCGGGCTCGGATTGGCGCTCACGGCGGTCTGGCTGTTCGGCTCGAAGGCTCGCCACGGTGATGCGCCGACGCTCTCGCTGTCGCCCCGGCACATGGGCCGCGCGCTCTTGGTGTGGCTCGCGCTGGTTGTCTGCGCATTTCTGATCGAGCCGCTCGGGTTCCTCCTCGCCGGGGAAGTCCTTGTTCTGCTGGTGATCCTGGTGATCGAGCGGATCCGCTCCATCCCGTTGATCATCACGCTGCTGCTGCTGCCCCCGGCCATGTATCTGCTGTTCGACACCCTGCTCGAGGTGCAACTCCCAGGAGGAACCCTGTGGTACTGAACCACTTTCGTGAATTCGGCGGTGTGGGAGCTCGCCGGTGAACGCGGTCGACGGTCTGCTCCACGGACTGCAGGCTGCGATCACGCCGACCAATCTGCTGTGGCTCATCATCGGCTGCCTGCTGGGCACACTCGTCGGTATCCTGCCGGGCCTCGGGCCGCCCGCCACGATCTCGATCCTGCTCCCACTGGCCACCGGATTCGACCCGGCGACCGGCCTGATCATGATGGCCGGCATCTACTACGGCGCCAAGTACGGCGGGTCGACGACATCGATCCTGTTGAACATCCCCGGTGAGTCCTCGTCGGTCGTCACCTGTATCGACGGCTATGAGATGGCGAAGCAGGGCCGCGCGGGCAAGGCGCTCGGGATCGCGGCCATTGCCTCGTTCGTCGCGGGCACCCTCGGCGTGATCGGTCTGACCTTCCTTGCTCCGCTGGCGGCGGACGTCGCGGTCAACTTCGGTCCGCCGGAGTATTCAGCGCTCATGGTGTTCGCCCTTCTATTGGTGATCATGTTGGCCGGCGACTCGATGCTCAAGGGCTTCATCGCGATGTTCATCGGGCTGTTCTTGGCGACGATCGGCACGGATCTGTTTTCGGGGGAGCCCCGATTCACAGGCGACCAGATCGAACTGGCGGGCGGCATCGAGTTCATCGCACTGAGCGTCGGCATCTTCGCCATCGGCGAGGTGCTGGTCAACATCGAGGACAAGACCGAGAAGAAGCTCTTCAAGGTGCCCAGCAAGCTGTCCGAACTGCTTCCGTCCCGGAAGGACATCACGAAGTCCACGCCGGCGATGCTGCAGGGCGGCATTGTGGGCTTCCTGATCGGCATCCTGCCGGGCGCCGGCTCGACGGTCGCCTCGTTCGTCTCCTACATCATCGCCAAGAAGACGTCGAAGACGCCCGAAGAGTTCGGCAAGGGTTCGATCGAGGGTGTCGCGGCCCCAGAGGCCGCGAACAACTCCGAGACCGGTGGTGCGATGGTGCCGCTGCTGACCATGGGCATCCCCGGATCCGGAACGGGCGCAGTGCTTCTCGGCGCGCTCGTGCTTTACGGGCTCAACCCGGGTCCGCTGCTCTTTCAGGAGCACTCAGATGTGGTGTGGCCGATCATCGCCAGCATGTACCTGGGCAATATCGCGCTGCTCATCATGAACCTGCCCATGGTTCCGTTCTTCGCGAAGCTGCTGAACACGCCGTACAAGGTGCTCTATCCCGCGATCCTGCTGATCTCGGTGGTCGGCGTCTACAGCGTGAATTTCTCGATCTTCGACGTCGGCCTGCTGGTCGTGTTCGGCCTCCTCGGATACGTCATGCGCAAGCTCGACATCCCACCGGCGCCCCTCGTCCTGGCCTTCGTGCTCGGACCGATCGCGGAGAACTCGATTCGGCAGTCACTACTGCTCTCCGACAACAGCCCGATCATCTACCTCCAGCGCCCCATCTCCGCGGCGCTGATCGGACTCGCGGTCTTGCTCCTGCTCGTCCTGACGTTCGGGCGTCGGGCGCGCAAGGTGCGCGAGCAGGTACTCGAAATCGACGCATGAGCGCAACTTACAAGCGAATCAACCAGGTCATCACCAACCACACTTCGCCCCAACCCCCACCAGGAAGGAATCGGATCATGATCCGAATCAGGCAGCTCCTCACCATCATCCTCGCGACCGTGGCACTCGTCGCTCTCGCGGCCTGCGGAGGCGGAGGCGGAGGCGGGGGAGAGGGCGGCGGCGGCAAGTCGGGCCCCGTCGAGGTCGTGACGCACAACGCCGTCGGCGGCGGAAGCGACGTGTTCACCCGGCAGATGATCAAGGTGATGTACGAGAACAAGATCATCGACACCAACTGGCCGGTCCGGAATGTGCCCGCCGGTGACTCGATCGGCGCGATGTCGTACATGGTCGAGCGAAAGGGCAACGAAGGCTTGATCGCTCAGGTGACGCCCACCTGGCTGGCCACCCCGATGACAGTCGCGAACGCGAAGGTCAGTCTCGCAGATCTGACTCCGATCGCACTCGTCGCCACCGAACCCCAGCTGATCGTCACAAACGCCAATTCTCAATTCAACTCGTTCTCCGACTTTGTCGCCGCCGCGAAAGAGAATCCCGACACCCTCGTCCAGGCCGGCGGATCCAGCACCGCGAACGATGCATTGACCCGGTTGGTGCTGCAGGACACGCTCGGAGCGAAGTGGAAGTTCCTGTCGTTCGAGGACACCGGCTCCCGGATCACCGCGCTGTTGCGTAACGACGCGAACATCATGCTCGGCAGCGCCTCGGACGTCGCCGAGCAGGTCAAGGCCGGAGAGCTCAAGGTTATTGCGGTCGTGGGTGACCAGCGTCTGGAGACCTTCCCCGACGTCAGCACCACCAAGGAGCAGGGCATCGACTCATCGAAGGTGCCCGTCCAGTTCCGCGCGGTGATGGGTGCCCCCGAGATGCCGGAGGACGCAGTGCAGCGCTACCAGGACGACCTCACGAAGATGGTCGAGACCGAGGACTGGAAGAACCTGACCAAGAGCGACGGTCTGGTCACCCAGAACCTGCAGGACGACAAGTTCACGGCGTACCTCAAGGAACAGACCGACATCGTCGGCGGCCTCCTCGAGGGACTCGGGCTGAGGAAGGATCAGTGACTCCTGCTGAATCCCGAGTCGTCCCCTGCCCTTCGGGCGTGGGCCCATCGCACATGCCCGCCGATGGCGATCCGACATCGCTTCTCGCCAAGTTCGTTGCCGAGCACAAGTGCGAGCAGATTCCCGAACCGGTCCTGCACGCGGCGCGGCGCGCTCTTGTCGATCACATCGGAGTGGCGGTCGCAGGCTCGAGCGACGAGGCTGCGCGCCGAGCTCAACAGGCGATCGCCGCCAGTGAGAGTGGTGGCGGCGCAACGGTTGTCGGTGCCCACAAGCGGGTGTCGCCGCCGTTCGCCGCCTTCCTCAACGCGTTCGCCTCGCACGTGCTCGACCTCGACGACGTGTACAACCCGCCGGGCACGACCGTGCACGGCAGCTGCTCGGTGTGGCCGGCGATCCTGGCCGTGGCCGACGACCGTCCGGTCACCGGGCGTGATGCTCTCGCCAGCTTCGCTCTCGGGTTCGAGGTAGAGACCCGGGTCGGCCACGCGGCCGGCCAGACGCACTACGACGCCGGCTGGCACGTCACGGGCACATCCGGTCACGTCGGCGCGGCGGCCGCGGCGGCCCGCACGATGGGCCTCGGCCACAAGCAGGTCGAGCATGCGATCGCCGCGGGTGCCACTCAGGCCGCGGGGCTGCGGATCATGGCGGGCAGTGACCTCAAGAGCATGCATCCGGGCAAGGCCGCGATGGACGGTGTGTTGGCGGCCACGCTCGTCGAGCACGGCCTGAGCGCCAGCGCGAAGGCGCTCGAGGGCGACTTCGGATATCTCGCGGTGATGAGTGACGACCCATCGCCCGATCGGATAAGCGTGGGGCTCGGTGAGACATGGAACTTGACCCACAACGGGTACAAGCTCTATCCGAGCGGCTCACTGACGCATCCGATGATCGACGGGGTAATCGACCTGGTGACCGAGAATGACGTCGCCCCAGGCGATGTCACGGTGATCGACATTCGGGTCTCCCCGCCTGCTGCGCGATTCACCGATCGGCCCCGGCCGACAACCAGCATGCAGGCGAAGTTCAGCCTGCGCCACTGCGCGGCGGCGGCGGCGATTTTCCGGCGCGTCGGTACCGATGAGCTGTCCGAAAAGGTGCTGGCGCGGCCGGAGGTCATCGCGCTGCGTGACCGGGTCAAGGTCGTCGCCGACGCAGCGCTCGGGAAGCAGGACGCGGACGTGGAACTCACGCTGGCCTCGGGGCAGACGTTGTCCACCCAGGTGCGCGGCAACCGCGGCACACCGTCGGCTCCACTCGACGATGACGAACTCGACGCGAAGTTCCGCGAACTGGTCGAACCGGTCCTCGGGACGGAACGCACCGAACGACTGTTGGCGACCTGCTGGCGCGTCGATGAGCTCCCCGACGTTTCGGTGCTGCTCGCGCAGACCGTGCCTGCCGATGGCTGACCCCACACCACAGATCGCCCTGGTCACCGGGGCGGGCAGCGGCCTGGGGGCAGTGATCGCTGAACGCCTTGCGGCAGAGGGTCTTACGGTGGCCGTCAACACCAGGGCCCATGCCGAGCAAGCCGACGCGGTGGCCGCCGCGATCCGCGCCGATGGTGGCTGCGCCTTCCCAGTCGTCGCCAACGTCACCGATCCGTCCGCAGTGCGGCGCATGTTCGACACCGTCGCCGCCCACGGCAGGCTCCGGGTACTCGTCAACAACGCGTCCTACCGTCCGCGCCAGCGTGTCGAGACGATCACCGAGGACGACTGGCATCAGGTCCGCTCCGTCACCCTCGACGGGGCGTTCCGGTGCATCCGGCACGCGCTGCCCGCCCTCATCCCCGGTGGCCGCATCGTCAACATCCTCGGTCGCAACGCCCTGGCCGGCGACCCCGAGCGGGTTCACCTCTCAGCGGCCAAGTACGGCCTGCTCGGGCTCACCGTCGCACTGGCGGCGGCCCTGCGCGACGACGGTGTGGCCGTCAACGCCGTCTCGCCCGGAGTCGATAGCGAGGGCCCCGAGCTGGACCGCTGCCGCGAGGAAATCGCTTCTCAGGTGGCCCGTCTCGCCTTCGCGGAGGCCGCCGAGCTATCTGGGACCGTGGTGCGGGTCGACTGCGACGGCTCGGAAGCCGTCAGTTCTTCTCAGGCGTGGTGAGCTCGAGCATCGCGTCGACGGTCCCCGCGGTGTCGAGCGAAAAGGCAGCATCTGCAAGCCTTTCCGCTCGGTTACGGCCAAGCACGTCGTCCGCCAGTCCGTGGAACTTATCCTTGAGCGCGTCGTCGGTGAGCCGGTTGCCCGGGGTGCCACGCGCGTGATCGACCCAGGTTTCCACCGTCTCGCCGTCGCCGGTGAGCGCGGTCGCACCGGCCTGCGTGTGCAGAACCTCGGGATCCGGAACGACCTCGATCCGAGCCATCAGCGCACGGACATCGGCGCGGTGCACGGCCATATCGGAGAACTCCGCCTCGCCCGCTCTGCCCTCCAGCAGCGCGATGGCGCAAGCGAACATAACCGAGAACTTGCCCTCCAAACCCGTTCGCGGATCGGTCTTTCCGGTGAGTTCCTGGACCAATGGGTGAACGTGGAGCTTGATCTTTTCGATCCGCTCGTCGGTCAACCCCTTGCGAACGGCGAGGTCGCGAACCGCGTCGATCGCTGGGTGGATCACAACCCCGCACGCGTAGGGCTTGACCCCGTTGTCGAAGATCTGCCACCGCTCACCCAGGCCGTCCACCAGGTCGGCGGGCGTGCTGACCGACGACATCACGGCGAACATGCCGCGACGGCCCTGCAGCGGGTCCGGCGCTGCGGTGAATCCCCCCGCGGCAAGCAGACCCGCCCACACGCCCGCCTGCGCGGCATGCCCGGCGTGGAACGGCTTGGTCATGGTGCCGAACTGCTCGCGGTGGCCCGCGGCCTGGGTCGCCGCGATGCTCAGGCAGTGCGACGCGGTCACTCCCTCGAGCCCGAGCAGTCTGATTGCGACGGTGGCCGAGGCCAGCGCGCCCGTGGTCCCGGTCATGTGCCAGCCCGCGTCGTAATGCTCGGGGTAGAGCGCATTGCTGGCCCGGGCCGCGAGTTCGTAGCCGAGGGCGTGGGCGGCCAGCAGGTCGATGCCCCGGCTGCCGCGCCACTCGGCCAGCGCCGTGCCCGCGGCGTACATCGGTGTGGTGGGATGCAGAATTGTGGGGACATGGGTGTCATCGAAATCCAATGCGTGGCAGGCGATTCCGTTGACCAGCGCGGCATCGGTGAGCCGCAGCCGGTGTGGTGTGCCGAGCACCGTCGCCTGAGGTTCTCCGCCGAGCAGGCGGCACTGTTCCCTGGCGATCGCCGCGGCAGGCTCCGCGGCGCCTGCTATCGCCAGGCCCAGGTGATCGATCAGGCACCGCATGCTCTCGTGCAGCACTTCGGCGGGCACTTCGTCGGCCTTCGTCTTCGAAACGAAGTCGAGCAGGGTCCGGGTTTCGAGGGAAGTCCGATCGTCGTAGCCTTCTTCCATATAGTCTGTATATCAGAATTTCTTTCCGTATCACAGACTGGAGTGCCCGGTGGCCGGTGATCACTCGGTAAGTCGCACGTTGGCCGCGTTTGCGGCCGAGGTGCAGATCGACGATGTCCCCGAGGACGTGGCGCACCAGGCGGTGCGCTGCCTCGTCGACTGGCTCGGCTGCACCATCGCGGGCTCTGCGACCGCCGAGGGTGAGAGGGTCCGCGCGGCGATCAGTGCGCTGGACGGCGGCGACGGATCACGCACGGCGGCGATCGTCGGCACCCGGCAGCGCGCCGGGGTCGGCTACGCCGCATTGGCCAACGGGATCGCGGCGCACGTGCTCGATTTCGACGACACGTTCAACCCCGACCGCACCACGATCCACGGCAGCGCTCCGCTGTGGCCCGCCATCGTCGCGGCGGGTGAATTGCTCCCGGTGTCCGGCATCGCCGCCGTCGAGGCGTTCGTCGCGGGCTTCGAAGTGCAGACGCGGGTCGCGGTCGCAGCGGGACCGGGACACTATGACGCCGGCTGGCACGTCACCGGCACGGTCGGACACATCGGAGCCGCCGTGGCCACCGCGCGGCTGTTGGGGCTCTCACCCGAACAGACGCTCGCGGCGCTCGGAACCGGCGCCACGCAGGCCGCGGGCATGAAAGTGGTCTACGGATCGATGGGTAAAGCCCTGCACCCCGGCAAGGCCGCCATGGACGGCTTGCTGTCCGGGTTCCTCGCGCGGGACGGGTTCACCTCCAGCGTGGAGTCGATCGAGGGGCATCGCGGGTTCCTGCATCTGTTCTCGCCGGACCCGGTGCCATCACGGGCGGTCGAGGGTCTCGGCGAAACCTGGTACCTGCCCCGCGACGGCTTCAAGCCTTACGCGTGCGGCTCGCTCACCCACCCGCCCGCGCAGGCTCTGCTCGAACTGCGCTCCGAGCACGGCCTCACCGCCGATGACGTCGTGTCCGTCGACGCCTACGTGCACGACTACGTCAGGACGACGACCGGGCTCACCGAGCCACGCACCGGGCTGGAGGGAAAGTTCAGCATCTACCACGTGCTCGCGGTCGCGCTCGCCGACGGCGCGGCCCTGCTCGACCAATTCACCGACGAACGGGTCGCCGACCCGGCACTGGCCGGACTTCGGGAGCGGGTGCACGTCCACACCGACGCCGAGCAGCACAAGGACTCCGCCCGCGTCGTGCTGACCCTGCGGGACGGTCGCACGCTCGAGCGCCACGTCGCCCATAACCTCGGCACGCCCGACAATCCGATGACCGACCAGCAACTCGAGGACAAGCTGCTGGGCCTGGCCACGCCGGTCGTGGGTCGGGACCGCGCCGTAGCGGTTGCCGAAATGTGCTGGGGGCTACTGGGACTCGACGACATCAGTACCTTGGTCGAGCTGACGGTGCCGCAGGGTCAGCCGAAGACCGATCCTGTGGGAAGCGGCACGTAGAAGACGTACTGCAGCGGAATCCGTGAGTCCGGGACTATCGCCTCGTCACTTGAGCAGCGGATCGCGGGGCAGGCCGAGGATTCGTTCGGCGATGGTGTTCCTGGTGATCTCCGATGTGCCGCCGGCGATCGTCATCGCCCTGCTGCCCATGTAACTGCGGATCAACTTCTGGTTCGCTCCGACGACGGCCGACGACCCGGCCAGCGCGATGCCCAATTCGGTGAGGTGCTGGCCGGATTCGGCGACCAGCAGCTTGGTCACGTTGCCTTCCGGCCCGGGCTCTGCGCCCGCGATGGCGCGGCTGGCCCGGCGCAGGTTGAGCAGCCGCAAGGTGTGGATCTCGGCGATGACCTCACCGGCTCGACGCACGTAGTTGGCCGCCACGTCGGCCGGGACGCTGTCGAGCAGCTTGACGAGATCGTCCACGTCGAACCCGGTCTGGCCGCCCGAGCCGCCGCCGATGGAGATCCGCTCGTTGCCGAGCGTGGCCCTGGCCACCAGCCAGCCCTTGTTCACGTCGCCAACCACGTCCTCGTCCGGAACGAAGACGTCGTCGAAGAACACCTCGTTGAAGTGCGCGTCGCCGGTGATCCCGCGAAGCGGATTGACCGTCACGCCAGGGGCTTTCATGTCGATCGCCATCATGGTCACACCCGCGTGCTTGGGGGCGTCGGGGTCGGTGCGCACCGTGGCCAGCCCCCACTGACAATGCTGAGCGAGGCTGGTCCACACCTTCTGTCCGGTGACCCGCCATCCGCCGTCCACCTTCTTGGCGGCCGTGCGCACCGCGGCGGCGTCGGAGCCCGCGCCGGGCTCGGAGAACAGCTGGCACCACATCACCTGGCCGCGCAACACGGGTTCGACCCAGCGCTCACGCTGGTCGTCGGTGCCGGCCTGGGCGATGGTCAGCGCAACCCAACCGGTGATGCCCATGTCGGGCCGTTCGACGTCGGCGAACTCTTCCTCGATGACCAGTTGCTCGAGCACGTCGGCCGCCCGGCCCCACGGTTTCGGCCAGTGCGGGACCAGATATCCGGAGTCGACGAGGAAGTCGCGCTTCTGGTCGTCGGGCAGCGAGCCCACCTTCGACGACGGCCTCGCCGGCCTGGCGGCGGTACTCGTCGGCTTCGGCGGGCAACGTGAACGACGCGCCGTGCGCCTGGCCGCTGCGCTGGCCCTCGACGACGTCCAACAGCGGGTCGGCGCCGTCGCCCATCAGCGCGGCCAGTGTGCGGGCGCGGCGAAGGTACAGGTGTGCATCGTGCTCCCAGGTGAAGCCGATGCCGCCGTGCAGCTGAATGTTGTTCTGCGCATTGAAGACCTGGGCGCGGATCGCGTGCGACGCCGCGACCGCGGCGGCGAACCAGGCGCTGTCCAGATCCTCGGCGCGGGCCGCATCCCAGGTCGCGGCGGTGGTCTGCTCGGCGTCGACGAGCATGTTGGCGGCGTGGTGCTTGACGGCCTGGAAGGTGCCGATGGTTCTGCCGAACTGCTCGCGGACCTTGGCGTACTCGACCGACATCTCCAGGCAGGCCCAGCTCACGCCGACCGCTTCCGCCGACGCCAGGATCCGGAACACCGTGCGCGCACGCCGGGCGGCGCCGCGCAAGACCCTGTCCTCGGTGACGGCGACCCCGCGCAGTGCCACCGACCCGACGGTGCGGGTGGTGTCGAGGGATTCCAGCGCGTTCACCGTGACGCCCTCGGTGGTCGCGTCGACGACGACCACATCGTCGCCCGCGACGAGCACCAGCACATCTGCGTCGGGCGCACCGAGAACCGCTGGGCTTTCACCGGTGACAACCAGATCCGAGCCGACGACCACACTGCCGGACAATCCGAGCGCGCCGACCGTCGTGCCGTCGGCCAGTCCCGGAAGTAGTTGGGCGCGAAGCGAATCGGGTGCGCACCGGTCAATCACCACCGCGGCTGCCACCGTCGGCAGGAACGGTCCCGGGCTCAATTCCCGTCCTTGGGCCTCCAGCACAACAGCCAGTTCCGCGAGGCCGAAGCCCGAACCGCCGTGCTCTTCTGCGATGGCGAGCCCCAACCAGCCCAACTCCGCGGCGGCCTTCCATATATCGGCTGGATTCGACGAACCGCCCTCGAGCGTCGCGCGCGCACTCGCCCGGGTGGACAGCCGCGCCAATTGGCCGATGGCGGCGTCGGCGAGGTCCTGGTGCTCGTCGGTGATGGCTAGCGCTGACTTGCTCACGTTGGAATCCTTTTGCCGTTGACGGCTGTCAGAGGAAAGTTAACCCGCATTCTTGCAGGCCCGACGATGTGATCCGGATCACAATTAGGTCACCAACGTGCGACTAGTAGACAACCTCGGAATGTTGCCGTGTCAAACCGCCGTAGCGGGGTACGCTCGCGCAATGACGGTACGACCGGACACCCGGTACCCCGCGCAGGAGTTGTGGAAGCGCGCCCGATGGTTCTTGCGTGCCGGCCCTTCCGATTACTTGCTTGGCGATGAGCGTCGCGTCGGCGTCGCTGCCCGTGATCGGGAAACACCTTGAGCCCCTTGGTGCTGCGACCGCGATGAGCATCTGGGGATACAAGCACGTGCCCGAGTTCGTCGCCGCCACCGCACGGTCGTGGCGCGCCCCCGACCAGACGGAGATTCGCAAGCAGGAACGCGAGTCGACCAACGCCGTGGTCGAAGCCGCGCTGCGCGGCATCGTGCCCGCAGCCGATCTCGCCATCGACTGGCCCGCGCCGGAGCGGTCCGCGCCGGTGTTGAAGATTCGGCAGCACCGCCGCAGCCTGCATCGGGCTTCGGTTCGCTACGGCGACCACCCGTCGCAGTTGCTGGATGTGTGGCGGCGCAAGGACCTGCCCGTCGAGCCGGCGCCCGTCATGATCTTCGTGCCAGGCGGCGCCTGGATCCACGGCGGTCGGCAATTGCAGGGCTACGCGCTGATGTCGTACCTGGCCGAGCAGGGCTGGGTGTGCCTGTCCGTGAACTACCGGGTCTCGCCACACCATCGCTGGCCGCAGCACATCACCGACGTGAAGACCGCGATCGCCTGGGCGCGCGCCAATGTCGACCGGTTCGGCGGTGACCGCAATTTCGTTGCGGTGGCGGGTTGTTCGGCCGGCGGCCACCTGTCGGCGTTGGCCGGTCTGACCGCCAACGACCCCGAAATGCAGACCGATCTGCCGGAGGGCTCGGACACCTCGGTCGATGCCGTCGTCGGCATCTACGGCCGCTATGACTGGGAGGACCGATCGACCCTCGAGCGCGCACGGTTCGTCGACTTTCTGGAGCGCGTGGTGGTCAAGCGCAAGATCGACCGCCACCCGGAGATCTTCCGGAAGGCCTCGCCGATCGCCCAGGTACATCCCGACGCCCCGCCGTTCCTGGTCATCCACGGCAGCGGCGACTCCGTCATCCCGGTCGCGCAGGCCCGCGGCTTCGTCGAGCGGCTGCGTTCGGTGTCCCGCTCGGTGGTGAGCTACGTCGAGTTGCCGGGCGCCGGACACGGGTTCGACATGATCGACGGTGCCCGCACCGGGTCGGTGGCCACGGCAATCGGCCTGTTCCTCAACCAGATTCACCGAAACAGGTCGCTGATGAAGGCCAAAGAGGTTATATAGACGCCTCCGGTAGGAGGTATCTGGGGTGAAGCGGCTCACCGGGTGGGACGCTGTGCTGCTGTACAGCGAGACGCCGACCGTGCACATGCACACGCTCAAGCTTGCGGTGATCGAACTCGACGAGCTCAAGGGCCGGAAGTTCGGGGTCGAGGAGTTCCGCGAGGTCATTCACGGCCGGCTCCACAAGCTCGAACCGTTCCGCTATCAGCTCATCGACATCCCGTTGAAGATGCACCACCCGATGTGGCGGGAGAACTGCGAGGTCGACCTCGACTATCACGTGCGCCCGTACCGCGTGGACAGTCCCGGCGGCCGCCGCCAGCTGGACGAGGCGGTCGGCAGGATCGCGAGCACCCCGCTGGACCGCAGCAAGCCGCTGTGGGAGATGTACTTCATCGAGGGGTTGGCCAACGGCCGCATCGCGGTGCTGGGCAAGATCCACCACGCGCTGGCCGACGGTGTCGCGTCGGCCAACCTGCTGGCTCGCGGGATGGACCTTCAGGACGGGCCGCAATCCGATCGCGACTCCTATGCAACCGACCCGGCCCCAAGCACGGGCGAGCTGGTGCGCACGGCACTCGCCGACCACGTGCGGCACATCGGCAGGCTGCCCGGCGTGATGCGCTACACCGCCCAGGGCATCGGCCGGGTGCGCAAGAGCTCCAAGAAGTTCTCAGCCGAGTTGACGCGGCCGTTCACCCCGCCGCCGACGCTTCATGAACCACAAGGTCGACGCGGTACGCAAGTTCGCCACCGCCACACTGGCTCTCGTGGATGTCAAGGAGACGGCCAAGCACCTCGGCGTCACGATCAACGACATGGTGCTCGCAATCTCGGCCGGGGCGCTGCGGGGGCTGTGCCTGAAGTACGACGGTCACGCCGACCATCCGCTGTTGGCCTCCGTCCCAGTGAGTTTCGACTTCTCGCGGGATCGCATCTCGGGCAACTACTTCACTGGTGTGATGATGGTGTTGCCGATCGAGCTCGACGATCCGCTGGAGCGGGTGCAGGCCGTGCACGACGGCGCGGTCGACGCCAAGGAGACCCATCAACTCATGGGGCCCGAGCTGGTGAGCCGATGGTCCTCGTATTTCCCTCCGGCTCCGGCGGAGGCGCTGTTCCGCTGGCTCGCGGAGAAGGACGGCCAGAACAAGGTGCTCAACCTGCCCATCTCGAACGTGCCGGGACCGCGTGAGCCCGGCCGTGTCGGCGGCGCGCTGGTCACCGAGATCTACTCGGTCGGCCCGCTGACCACCGGCAGCGGTTTGAACATCACGGTGTGGAGCTATGTCGACCAGCTGAACATCTCGGTGCTCTCCGACGGAGCCACCCTGGACGATCCACACGAGCTGACCGACGCGATGATCGAGGCATTCATCGAAATACGCCGTGCCGCTGGGCTTTCCGAGGAGCTGACGGTGGTCGAGAAGGCGATGGCGCAGTAGCTATTTCTCGTCCCGGGTGGCATGCACCCAGGACAGGAACTTCTCGACCGCTTGGGCGGTGTAGTGCCCGCGCGGCGATCCGAAGAAGTCGAATGCGTGCTGGGCGTGCGGAATCTCGGCATAAGTGACGGTCGACTTCGACACATCACACATGGCAGCGGCGAACTCGCGTCCCTCGGGAACCGGGATGAGGGAGTCGTCCTCGCCGTGCAGGATGAAGAACGGTGGGGCGTCGGGCCGCACCCGGGTGATCGGCGACGCGTCGAGAAAGACCTGCCGGTGTTCCTTGAGGCGCTTCTTCACCACGAGCCGCTGCAGCAGTCCGACGAACTCCCTGCGGCCGGGGCCCGTCGTGGAGAACCAGTCGTAGCGGCCGTAGATCGGCACCGCCGCAACCACGGAGGTGTCGGCGTCCTCGAACCCGGGCTGGTACTGCGGATCGTCGGGGGTCAATGCGGCCAGAGCGCAAAGGTGGCCGCCCGCCGAGCCACCGGTGATCGCGACGAAGTCGGGGTCGCCGCCGTATTCGGCGATGTGCTCCTTGATCCAGGCCAGCGCGCGCTTGACGTCGACGATGTGGTCCGGCCAGGTGTGTATGGGGCTCACCCGGTAGTCGATCGACACGCATATCCAGCCGCGTTCGGCGAGATGGCTGAGCAGTGGATAGGCCTGCGGTCGGCGCATGCCGATCATCCAGGCACCGCCGGGCACCTGCAGCAGCACCGGTGCCTTGCCGTCGCGCGGCAGGTCGCGCCGGCGCCAGATGTCGGCGAAGTTGACTCGCCGGTGTGGCCCATACCTGACGGTGTCCGCCTTCTCGACGTATCGGCGTCGGATCAATTCATGGGGTGGCACGCCGACCAGGTCGCGTCGTCGTCGTCGGACGGGCTGTGACTGCGCGGCGATCGCCTCGTAGTCGTCGCCGAGCGTCTCCGCAAGCGGGGTCTCAAAATACGGCTCGGACTTCACGTTGCGGTACATGATGAGGCCGAGCAAGCTCCACGTGATCACCTTGAGCACCAATGCGATTCGGCCACGCCCGCTCTTGTAGTCCCCGCGCCACGCCCGGAACAGTGCGCCGAGCATCGAGCCGCCCATGTACAGCGGAGCCATCTCGGAGGTCGGCCAGCCCAACGCGAACCACGCCACGGTCGGATATCCGTCGCGGCCGAGTGGGCGCACACCGTTGGCGGCGTTGAGGAGTTCCGCTGACGCGCGCAGCAGCGGGTGGTGGCGCCTACCCATTGTCGACCAAGGCCTGCAGGTCGCGGCGGACGATCTTTCCGGTGATGCTGCGGGGGAGTTCATCGAGCACCGAAATCTGGCGCGGCACTTTGTAGTTCGCCAGGCTCTCCCGCACGTGCTGTTTCAGCGTGTCGGGTGACGCACTGGCGCCGTCGTTCAACACCACGAACGCCGCTAGCCGCTGACCGTACTGTTCGTCGTCGACTCCGATCACCGCCGCCTCCGCCACGTCGGGATGTGACGCCAGCGTCTTCTCGACCTCGATGGGGTAGACGTTCTCGCCGCCGGAGACGATCATCTCGTCGTCGCGGCCGACGACGAACAATCTGCCGTTCTCGTCCACATAGCCCATGTCTCCCGACGCCATGAACCCGTCGTGGAAATCTTTGGTCTTTCCCGAGGTGTAGCCGTCGAAGAGAGTGCCGCTGCGGCAGTAGATCTGCCCGACCTCCCGGGTCGGCACCTCACGGAAATCCTTGTCCAGCACCCGTATTTCTGTCCCCGGTGCCGGTTTGCCCGCGGTGTCGGGGGCCGCGCGAAGGTCTTCGGGCGTGGCCGAGGCGATCAATCCGGCCTCCGTTGCGTTGTAGTTGTTGTAGATGACGTCACCGAACTGGTCCATGAAGGCCGTCACCACATCCGGGCGCATCCGCGACCCCGAGGCGGCGGCGAACCGCAAGGACCGCCCGCTGTAGCGGTTGCGTACCCCGTCGGGCAGTTCCATAATCCGGTCGAACATCACCGGCACCACCGCCAGCCCCGTTGCGCGATGGCGGTCGACCAACTGCAACGTCGCTTCGGGGTCGAACTTGCGTCGGGTCACGATCGTGCATGCCATCGTCGCGGCGAAGATCAGCTGCGAAAAGCCCCACGCGTGAAACATCGGTGCCGCGATGACGATGGACTCCTCGGCCCGCCACGGGGTGCGGTCCAGGATCGCCCTGAGAGCGCTCGGGTCACCGCCGGTCAGCTTGGCTCCCTTGGGAGTTCCGGTGGTGCCGGAGGTGAGCAGAATCGTCCTGGGCTTCTCGGCGGCGCGTTTCGGTTCCTGCCCCGCGTGCGCGACGATCATCTTCTCGACGGTCGGCGAGTCCCCGAGTGCCGACGCGTCATCGGTCCAGGCGACGATTCTCGTCGCATCCGGGTTGTCGGCCAGTGCGCGGTCGACGGTCTCGGTGAACTCCTCGTCGTAGACAACGGCGTCCGCGCCCTCGCGAGCCACCACCTCCGCCAAGGCGGGTCCGGCGAACGAGGTGTTCAGCAGCAACAGGTCGGCACCGATGCGGTTCGCCGCGACGACGGCCTCGATGAAGCCGCGGTGATTGCGGCACATGATCCCGATCACCCGCGGCTGCCCGCCGGGGAGGGCCTGCAATGCCGCCGCGAACGCGTCGCAGCGTTGGTCGATTTCGCGCCAGGTCAGGGTGCCCACCTCGTCGACGAGGCCGGGCCGATCCGGGCATCGTTGCGCCGCCGCGGCGAAACCCGAAATGGCAGAGATGTTTTCGCGACGCATCGCCGCGGCCATCCGCAGGTACTTATCGGGCCGCAAAGGCGCGATCAATCCGGCCCGCCGCATGGTGGCGACGAGGCCCAGTGTGTCGTTCAGCCGTTCCAGTAGAGCCATGTCAACCCGTTCAGCCCAGCACCGGCAGGCGACGTTCGGCGGCCAATTCGTCGAGGGCGCGCTGCATGACATGGCGGACGTGGGCGTCGACCTCGTCGATGTCGGGCTCCTCGCCGAACTCGGCGACGATGTCGATCGGTGGCAGCACCTGCATCACAATCTTGGCGGGCAGCGGAAAGTTGGGCGGGACCACAAGGCTGAGCCCGAATGGGAAGCCGAACGAGATCGGCATGATCTTGGTACGGGCCAGGCGCGCGATCGGCCCGAGGCGCTTGGCCAGCCAGGTGCCGCGGGACAGGTAGAGCTGGGTCTCCTGGCCGCCGATCCCGACCGTCGGGACGATCGGCACCCCGGCATTGAGGGCGGCTTTGATATAGCCGGTGCGGCCGCCGAAGTCGATCTTGTTCTCCGACAACGTCGGCCGGTACACGTCGTAGTCGCCGCCGGGAAACACGACGACGAGACCACCGGACCGCAGTGCCTCGTCGGCATTCTCGTGGTTGGCGCTGATGTAGCCGATCTTCTTGAAGAAGTCTCCCGTCGGTCCCATCATCAGCATGTCGTGGCTCAGCGTGTACAGCGGCCGCTCGTAGCCGTGCTGGTGATAGAAGTCGGCGGCGAGGATCGGAACGTCCATCGGCAACATGCCGCCGGAGTGGTTGGACACCAGCAGTGCGCCGCCGGGCGGGATTTTCTCCAAGCCGCGCACCTCGGAGCGGAAGTACCGCTTGAGAAGCGGCCGGGTTATCCCCATCACGCGCTCGGTCAGGCCCGGATCCCATTTGGTGAGTTCCGACGGCTCGATATCGGTCGTGGCCATGCGGCCCCCTGTCGAATTAGAACGTGTTCTAGTTTTCCATAGTACCCAGTCGCCGTGGCCGGGTATCCACCGGTCGCTAGCATCTCCGACGTGAGCGAAGAAGCCAAGAGCGAAGAAGTCGTCCTGGTCGAACAGCGCGACCGGATCCTGATCATCACCATCAACCGTCCTCAGGCGAAGAACGCCGTCAACGCCGCGGTCAGCCGGGGACTGGCGGACGCCATGGACCGCCTAGACGCCGAGGACGGCCTCTCGGTCGGCATCCTGACCGGCGCAGGCGGCTCGTTCTGCGCGGGGATGGACCTCAAGGCGTTCGCGCGTGGCGAGAACGTCGTGGTCGAGGGCCGCGGCATGGGGTTCACCGAACGGCCGCCGGTCAAGCCGCTGATCGCGGCGGTCGAGGGCTACGCGCTGGCGGGCGGAACCGAGCTGGCGCTGGCCACCGACCTGATCGTGGCGTCGAAGGACTCGGCGTTCGGCATCCCGGAGGTCAAGCGCGGCCTGGTCGCCGGCGGCGGCGGCCTGCTTCGGCTGCCGCAGCGCATCCCGTATGCGATCGCGATGGAGCTGGCGCTGACCGGCGAGAACCTGTCCGCCGAGCGGGCGCACGAGCTGGGGCTGGTCAACGTGCTGGCCGAGCCGGGAGCCGCGCTGGAGGCCGCGATCGGGCTGGCCGAGCGGATCACCGCCAACGGTCCGCTCGCGGTGGCGGCGACCAAGCGGATCATCACCGAGTCGCGCGGCTGGAGCCCCGACACGATGTTCACCGAGCAGACCAAGATCCTGATGCCGGTGTTCAGCAGCAACGACGCCAGGGAGGGCGCGGTGGCCTTCGCCGAAAAACGTCCACCGAAGTGGACCGGCACCTGACACTGGAGTCATGACGTCGTCGGCCGACGCGTCGGAATGCGAACAGGCAGCGATCCGGGCATTTCTGCTCGGCGCGGATGACGAGTGCGTCACGCAGTGGGAGGCCGCGCAGCGCGCCGCACTGGCCGCGGGGCAGCCGGCGGAGGCGGCCCGCTACGCGTTCTGGCTCGGGTTTCTCCTCCTGGCCGGCGGTCAGACGGCGCGAGCCAACGGCTGGCTGGCCCGTAGCGAGTCGTTGATCGCGCAGGCCGGCGTCGAGTGCCCGGCTTCGGGTTACCTGCTCATTCCTCAGGGTCTGGCCGCGCTGGAAGCGGGCGACCCTGGGCGCGCCAGGGAATTGAGTGTTCGTGCCGCCGACATCGGCCACCGGTTCGACGACGCCGATCTGCACACGTTCGGAACGCTGTGCCAAGGGCAGGCGCTCATCGCGCTCGGCGAGCCGGACGCGGGTGTGGCCAAGCTCGATGAAGTCATGGTGGCGGTGACGACCGGTGAGCTCAATCCGATCGCGACGGGAATCGCCTATTGCGCGGTGATCCTCGAGTGCGTGGATCTCTTCGACCTGCGCCGCGCGGCCGAATGGACCGAGGCGCTCAGCGGTTGGTGCGATGCACAACCCGGCCTGGTGCCGTTCCGCGGCCAGTGTCTCGTGCACAGATCGCAGTTGAAGCAGGCGAAGGGCGACTGGCCCGGCGCAGTCGACAGCGCACTGAACGCGTGCGTGCGGCTTGCCGATCCTTTGCATCCGGCGCTTGGCCTGGCGCACTATCAACAAGGCGAATTGCACCGTCTGCAAGGGGATTTCGACGCCGCGTTGCGCTGCTACCGCGAAGCGAGTCGGCACGGGTATGACCCGGTGCCGGGCTTGGCGTTGCTGGAGCTCGCAAGGGGCGACGGGACGGCCGCGGGCGCGACGATCCGGCGGGCCGTGGCAGAAGCCGGCCCTTCGGCCTCTCGACCGGCGCTGCTGTGTGCCGCCGTCGAAATCCACCGAGCCACCGGCGATATCACCGCAGCACGGGAGTCAGCCGACGAACTGTCGGCGATCGCCGAGCGGTCCAGTTCGGAGCTCCTCACGGCGATGGCTGATCAGGCGTCGGGGTCGGTGCTGCTGGCGGCGGGAAACGTAACAGCGGCCCTGTCGGCACTGAGGGCCGCGGCGAGTGCGTGGCGCGCTGCGCACATGCCGTACGACGTCGCGCGTACTGCGGTGCTGCTTGGACTGGCGTGCGCAGCTTTGGGCGACCGGATTGGCGCCGAGGTCGAGTTCGACACTGCCAGAGCTATTTTCGGTGAGCTGGGGGCCGCGCCCGACCTGGCCAGGGTGGAGCGGTTGGTGGCCGGACTGGCCGACGACGCAGGTCGACGCGACGAGTCCACGGAACTGTCGGCCCGTGAACTCGAGGTGCTGGCCCACCTGGCGGCGGGCCGAACCAATCGGCAGATCGCCGAGCGTCTGGTCGTCAGCCCGCACACCGTCGCCCGCCACGTCGAGCACATCTATGCCAAGCTCGGCGTCGCGAACCGCACGGCCGCCACCGCGTATGCCTACGAACACCATCTGGTTTGATACCGACGGTCCAGGCTGTTGCTGCCCTAACGAGACCCGATTCTTTACTTCTTGGCCACCGAATGGTGGAACACGACGACGCGGCGTCCATGTCAGTGTCCAGGGTGAGTCTTTTTGTCGAACGTGAGCACCGGCACGTTGATGGTGCGCTGGTGGACTCTGGGGCCACCTGGACCACCTGGGACTCCAGGAGGCCCACTGCCATCGGGATCGGTGCCGCTACCGCTGGGTTGGCCTACGCCAGTTGGATCTCCGCCGCCGCCAGTTGGACTATGCCCAGCCACACAATCCGCACCCTGTCGACCTTTGGTGGCGTCGACCAGGGGTATTGGAGGTCTATGTAGTTGTTGCCAGCGCGAATACCAGCGGCGCGATCGGCGCCCCAGGTCCGCAGGGCTGGCCCTTGACTTCGACCACGCCGTTCATGCCGTCGAGGTCGACGCTGTAGAACACGTCGGCCATCATGGGCTTGCCCGCGCACATGGCTCCGTGCGGGTCGGTCGCCACGCCTTCGTACCGGGTGCCCTGACGGTTGACGTGCATGTCCACGTTGGACCCGCTGGGTGCGGTTAGCTTGATGGTCTCGAATCCGGTCTCTTCGATGTGCACTGCGATGGGGTTGAGCCCGGGGAGATTGAAGTCGTAGTCACCGGCCGGTAGAGCCGCAGCCGCCGCCGGAGCCAGGATCAGCGCACCGGCCGCAGCGGCGGTGCCAAGTATGAGTGTCTTTAGCATGAGTCTCCCTGTGTGTGTTGATGATTGGGGTGCTGCCGGGGACACGAGCGGGGTCACGCCCCCGGCAGCGGGTCCGTTAGTTGTCGTTGTTGGTGCCGTTGTGAGCCGACTGGTCGTCGCCGACCGCGTTGGTCACGTTGCCGTCACCCGTCGACAGCGCGCGGGAGCGGTTGCCGAACACCGACGTCAGGTTGCTGTTGCCGAACACCTTGTTGGTGTTCTCGTTGCCAGCCGTCGTGGTGACGTTGTTGTCGCCGCGCACCTTCACACCGGGGTAGGTGTAGTGCTGCCACTTCTTCTTGGGCGTGACCTGGTTGTCGTTGCCCAGCGTGGTGGTGACGTTGCCGTTGCCCGCCACGTCGACACCGTTGCGGTCGCCGATCGTGTCGGTGAAGTTGCGCTGACCGAAGGACGACACCTTGTTGCCGCTACCGAACACGTTGGAATTGTTGAACGACGGGTTGAAGCCCGCATCCGGACCAAGCAGCGCCGGATCGACGACATCGTTCTTGTTGTCATCGCCGACCGTGGTCCCAACCGCGAGGTTGCCAATTACGTTCTGCGCGTTGCGGTTGCCGAGGACCAGGTTTATCGCACCCAGGCCCGCCGCGACGTTGGGGTTCACCGGCACGTGCTTGCCCAGCGGCCCGTGGTTGTCGTTGCCGACCTGAAGCACGTTCGACAGGATGCCCCTGGCGGCTCCCTGGTTGCGATCACCGATCTGGTACACGCCGGTGGAGAAGCCATCCTGGACGGCACCGAAGTTCCCCTTCCCGATGTTGATCACCGAGTTGTTGCCGATGCTCAACGTCTCCGGATGCGCCAGATCCAGGACCGGCGGGAACGCGCTAGTCACGACGGCGGTGTTATCGCCACCCAGGTTGATCGCCCGGTTGGCCAGACCAACCGCCGTGGCAGATCCGCTGCCCTTGTAGGTGTTGTCGCCGATGTCAGCAGCCATGCTGCCGAGGCCAGCGCTGATAGCGGTGGTGTTCCTACCCGCCGCCAGCGAGTTGCTGACAAACCCCGCGCTCAACGCGCTGGTGTTGTCGCCCAGCGCGATGGCGCTGTTGAACAGGTTCAACGTGTTGTCGGCTTTAGGGTCGCCGACGCGGTGGCTCCGGAGCCGACCGGAAGCCGCCGCCGTTACCGTCATCGACCGAGAGGCCGAGGGCCTGGGCCGGTCAGGCCCCCAACATGCCGGCCACGCCCAAACCTGCGGCGAGGACGGATCCTGCAACTACTTTGCGTACTGTCATGTTGCATTTCCTTACTGTGGGACAAGGACGAAGATCCTCTCCCCGTCCGTTTCTTGCCCGAGGTTTCGGGCGAGCGTCGGCCCATGTCGCGTCACCGAAACCGTTCTGCGGTACTGGGAATCGACTTGATCGACTTCGTGATGACGTCAGCTGGGCAATTCGGGTGGCCACAGCCACGATCGACTCGCCGGGGTAGTTGTCCTGGTGTGTTCGGCGCGCGTCGTCTACGTCGGCGGCGTAGACGATGCGCGTGATGTGTCCGCCGCCCGAGCCTTCGCTGGTGACGACGAAAACGTCGTGCATC
This sequence comes from uncultured Actinomycetota bacterium, assembly GCA_963743225.1. GTDB lineage: Bacteria > Actinomycetota > Actinomycetes > Mycobacteriales > Mycobacteriaceae > Mycobacterium. The sequence goes on from CAVUPN010000037.1 coordinate 238,527, forward strand.
TCACGCCTCCTGTCTGTGGCGGTCGCACTGCGGGCGGCTAGGTGTGCGATACGTCACAGTAGGAAGCAATTCGCAACTATGTCAATAAAGCGGAAACGATTGCCGTAGTGATGTACGTCACAGCAGTAGCAGGCGGCAAAACCGGCGGCACAGGTCTCCGTCAGTTGCCTTCCGCGGTGCCCGCCGCGAGGCCAGATGTGATGCGTTCGGTGCTGTTAGATTGACTTGGCGAACTCAGGCCAGGGCCGACCTGGGCGTCATTGAGAGGAAATGGATTCCGCTACTTCGTGCGAGCAGATGGAACGAAATGGTGCAGCGAGCGATTGGCCGTTTGACCCATCTTCGCCAATGGGTTGTTCGCCCGATGTGCGACGCAGGATCGCCTTCGTAGCGTGTTGCTATGTCTTCCGTTTCGTACCGACACTTCACTGGAACCGCAGCCGAGAACTACCAACGCGACTTCGTACCCCTCATCGCCACACCGGTGTCGAAGGACCTGCTGCGCATAGCCGATCTTCAGCCGGGTGAACACGTCATCGATGTCGCATGCGGTACCGGCCACGTCACCCGCGCCGCCGCCGAGCGAGTCGGCGACACCGGGACGGTCACCGGAATCGACATCGCACCCGACATGATCGAGGTCGCCAAGTCCGTTCCCGTGCCGGGCGGTGCGAGCGTTGAGTGGCAGATCTCCGACGCCGCCGCGCTACCGATACCGGATGCCTCCGCAGATGTCGTGCTGTGCCAAATGGGGTTGATGTTCATGGAGGACAGGCCCGCCGCGGTCGCCGAGATGCGCAGGGTGCTGGTGCCTTCGGGCCGGTTGGTGATCAACACGCCGGGACGGATACCACCGTTCTTCGAAGCTCTCGAGCGGGCGATCGTCGAGCAGATCAGCGCCGATCTCGGCGGCTTCGTCAGCGCGGTCTTCTCGATGCACGACCCCGATGACGTCGCCGGTCTGCTTCAGGAGGCCGGACTGCGTGACGTGTCCTCGACGGTGTTGACGACCACGCTGAGGCTGCCCACGCCCGCTGAGTTTCTGTGGCAGTACATCGGTCTGACCCCGATGGCCGCGTTCATCGAGCAGGCTCCACCCGCAGCGAAGTCGGCGTTGGAACGTCAGTTCGCCGGAGAAGCTCAGGAGCACGTGGTCGACGGCGTATCCGTGGTCGACCTGCCGATGGTCGTCGCGACCGCTAGCCGGTGAGGGCCGCGATCTCGTCGGCCAGATTCTGGCGGGCCTGGTCCTCCCACCGGCCTCGGCCGGCAGCGGTGTGAAAGATCGGTCCTTCAAGAAGGGCCGTAAGCAGTTGCGCCCGAGCCGGTTTGAACGCGTCGTCGGGAACATCGGCGTACTCCTCGCGGACGGCGCGCGCATATTCACCGTAGCGACCAGGGTTCGCGCCGAGCACCGACAGATCGGCATCGCTGAGCACCGCGCCGTTGACGTCATCGGCCGCGGCCTTGTGGGTCTTGGTGACCAGCACCAGCCGGGCGACCTCGTCACGAACCGGCGACGACGCCAACAGCTGTCGGGCCAGCTCGGCCGAACGGTCCTCGTTGTCGTCACGGCCGATCTCGTAGATCGCGTCGTGGAACCACGCGGCCAGCTCCACCGCCTCCCGATCGAACTGGATGCCGTCGTCGGCAAGCACGCCGATCGCGTCGAGCATCTCGTGCAGGTGGTTCACGGTGTGGTGTCGTCGATGCGACTCCGACCATCGGGCCAGCAGGTCCTCCCGCAGGTCCTCGGTCAGATGCGCCACCACGGCTCCATTGTTGCACCGCGCTTGACCTGAACCGAGGTTGATGTCGGAGCATGCGTGCATGACAGTTGAAGCCATGGCCGACATCGACGTCACCGGCTACTTCGGCCGCGTCGCCTACACCGGTCCGACCGAGCCGACACTGGACGTGCTCACTGCGCTGGTGGCCGCGCACAACCGCAGCATCCCGTTCGAGAACCTGGACCCGGTGATGGGCGTGCCCGTGGTCGACCTGGGACCCGACGCACTTTTCGGCAAGCTGGTTGGCCGGCGCCGCGGCGGCTACTGCTACGAGCAGAACGGACTGATGGCATACGTGCTGTCGCAGTTGGGTTTTGACGGTTGATCTCCTCGGCGGACGCGTGGTCTGGATGAACACCAGCGGCACGCTGCCCGCCATGACCCATCTGACGCTGGCGGTGACGGTGCCGGGTGTCGACGGCCGCTATCTCGTCGACGTCGGGTTCGGCGGCCAAACCCTGTCCTCGCCGATCCGGCTGGAGGCCGGCCCGGTGCAGCAGACCCGCCACGAGCCGTACCGGCTTCGTGAGCACGGCGACGGCTACATGCTGGAGAGCGAGATCCGCGACACCTGGGAACCGCTGTACATGTTCACCACCCGGCCACAACCGCTCATCGATCGCGTGGTCGGAAGCTGGTACGTCTCAACGTATCCGGAGTCGGGCTTCGTCACCGGGCTCTCGGCTGCGCTTGTCACCGACGACGCACGCTGGAACCTGCGAGGCCGCAATCTGGCCGTCCACAGTGGCGGGGATACCGAGCGGATTCGCTTCGACACCGCAGCACAGGTGCTCGAAGCGCTGACCGACAGGTTCGGCATCGACCTGACCGGCCTCGGCGACGTCGAGGCCCGGGTCAACCAGGTGCTGGACAGCTGACGACGACGTCCCACGGGCGGTCCGCCGCCAGCGCGAGGCGGCCAAGCCGACGCGCATAGTGGGCGGTGCTGCCGAAATCGTCGACCCAGCTTCGTGCCCGCATGGTGGCCAGCCACAGCTGGTGCTCGATGGTCACGCCGATCGCGCCGTGCAGCTGGTGCGCGATGGTGGTGACCGGCCCGACCGCCCGGCCCAGCGCAACCTTGGCCACCGTCACCGCGTAGTCGGCCTGGGCGCTGTCGAACCCGTAGTCTGCCGCGGCGGCGACCGCCAACATCGTTGCGGCGCGGGCCCGTTCGATCTCACCGGCCATCGCGGCCAACGAGTGCTGAACCGCCTGGAACGCGCTCAGTGGCCGGCCGAACTGCTCCCGCTCGCGGGTGTGCGCGACGGTGAGCTCGGCTGCCGCGTCCAGCACGCCGATGATCTGCACGCAGCGCGCCCACGCGCCGCGACGGACGAGCTCATCGCCGACAGACAGGTCCATCGGTGCGAAGCGGTCAGCGGGCCGGTCGAAGGCGAACGACCCGCGGGGTTCACCGGCCAGATTGTGGCCGTCGGTCACCTCCGGGTCGTCGACGACCGCGACGTGAAGCTCGTCAACGGTTCGCGCGGCCAGCACAACCGTGGCCGAGCGCGGCCACGGCACATCGGCCGCAGTCCCCGTTGATCCGGCCGTCGACGGCGTTCGGCGTCGGCGATCGCGATGGTCAGCGGCCCGTTCTCGGGTACCTCAATCCCGGCTCTGCCCGCGAGCCAGGCCGCCAGCAGATCCGTCTCGGCGATCGGAACGGCGCCCGCGTGGCGGGCCAGGCCGGACAGCACGATCGCGGCCTCGGCCGGACCGGCCTCCTCACTGCTGGTCAGTCGGCTCAGCCCGGTCTCCTCGAGATTGCGCCACAGCGCTTCGTCGAATTCCTCGGGCACGCCGCGATGACCGAGGCGGGCGTCGAACGACCGGCGGCCGATGTCGTCGACGAGTTGCGTCAGCTCGTTCACCGCGCCCCCATGCCCTTGGCGACCACTCCGCGCAGCACCTCGTTCGTGCCACCGCGCAGGGTGAACAACGGCGAATGCAGCCGGGCGGTGGCCAGCAGGTCACGTAGCAGCCGACCGCTCGGTGACTGCGGCTCGACACAGTCGATGCAGGTCGGCCACCAGTTCCACCGAGTCTTGTTCGAAGCTGGTGCCGAGGTCCTTGACGAGAGCGGCCCGGTTCGCGGCGTCGCGGCCTTCCGACAGTGTGCGGGCCACCGACACCGACAATTGACGCAGCGAGATCATGCGGGCCATCAGGTCGCCCACCTCGGCGGCCGTCCGGTCGTCGACGTCCAGTCCGGCGAGTGCGCGAATGGCGGTGAAGATCAGGGTCGCGGTGGACAGAATCCGTTCCGGCCCACTGCGTTCGAAGCCCAGCTCGCCGGTGACCTGATGCCAGCCGTTGCCGATTTCTCCGAGCACGTCGCCGTCGGCGACGAAGACGTCGTCGAATGCGATCTCGTTGAAATGGTGTTCGCCGTTCATCAGCTGGATCGGGCTGATCGTGATGCCCGCAGAGTCGGTCGGCACGATGAACTGGCTGAAGCCGGCATGGCGGTGCTGCGGGTCGGCTGGGCTGGTTCGGGCCAGCACGACGATCTGATGCGCGAGGTGCGCGCCGCTGGTCCACACCTTGGTCCCGGTCAACAGCCAGCCACCATCGGTCGCGACCGCGCGCGATTGGACAGCGGCCAGATCGGACCCCGCGCCGTGCTCGCTCATCCCGATCGCGGAATACAGTGTGCCCGCGACGATGCGGGGCAGAAGCCGGCGTCGCTGTTCCTCGTTGCCGTACGCGAGCAGGCCGGGCGCCACCTGTCGGTCGGCGATCCAGTGCGCGGCGACGGGTGCGCCGTGTGCCAGCAGTTCCTCGGTCACCACATACCGATGCAGGTATCCAAGCCCGTGCCCGCCGTACTCGGAAGGGATGGTGAGGCCGACGAACCCGGCGCCGGCCAGCCGGGCGGAGAAGTCGGGGTCCCACTTCGCCAGCCAGGAGTCCACCGCAGGCTCCCAGCCGAACGCGGCGCGATCGGCGTTCAGGAAGTCCCGGATCGAGTTACGCAGCTTGGCCAGTTCGCCGTCGTTGGCACAGAGTGCATCGAATTCGCTCAACTGGCAGCACCGGCTTTCCGTGGTCGCGCGGCTACTCTAGCTTTCGATGGCGACCATCTACTTCACCGCTTCCAGCATCGACGGCTACATCGTCGACGAGACGGACAGCCTCGAGTGGCTGTTGTCCCGAAACATCGACGCCGACGGTCCCTTCGGCTACAACGCCTTCGGCGAATCGGTCGGCGCGCTGGTGATGGGTGCCACGACATACGAATGGATCCTGGCCAACGACTCCGAAGGGTGGCAGTACAAGCAGCCCACCTGGGTGTTGACCCACCGCCCGAATATCGTGCAGGCCGGCCACCCTGTGCGGGCCTTCCATGGTGACGTGACCGAGCTGCATCCGCTGCTGTTGGAAGCGGCCGGCTATCAGGACGTCTGGGTGGTCGGCGGCGGTGACGCGGCCGCCCAGTTCGCCCGCGAAGGGCTGATAGACGAGCTGATCGTCAGCTATGCGCCGTGCACGCTGGGAACGGGCGGGCGCCTGCTACCGACGCACACAGAATGGAAGCTGGTGGAATCCGCCGTCAACGGCGACTTCGTGTGTGCCCGCTGGAGTAAGAGCTAGCGGTCGGCGCTGACGGTTGGCAGACCGTGCCGCCGGACGAATTCCCTTGACTTGATCAGGAATTCGACTTGACAGCCGACCTCGCGCAGAGGGTCGACACTGCGGGTCGACCGGCACAGCACCACCGCACCCTCCAGCGACGCGATGCACATGATGGCCAGCGACGCCGCGTCGGGTTCGTCGAATCCGTCGATGACGAAGGCGCGGGTCAGCGCGTCGCGCCAGTGGCCGAAGATGCTGCCTGCCACGGAGGTGAGCTGCGGCTCCTCTTCTGCCGAGCCGATCGCCGCCGCGACCACCGGGCAACCTGCGGTGAAATCACTCTCGACCAGGAGCTGCTCCCAGAACTCGACGAACTCACCGACCAGGTGCATGCCACCTCGTTGGGCGGCTTCGTCGATGACACCGGCGATCGCATCGCCGGCATATTGCAGGGCCTCGACGAGGATCTGATCCCGGCCCCCGGGGAAGTGGTAGTACACCGAACCGCGGGGAGCGCCACTGCGGGCCAGCACCTCGTCGATCGTCACGCCCGCGGCACCGCGCTCACGCATCACCTCGGCGGCGCTGATCAGCATGTTGGTGCGCGTCGAACCTCGCTTGGTTCGCGTCTTGGTTGTCGGCACGGTCTAAACGATCCTCACGCCGCGTGCTGGTTGCGAAGTTGCGCCGGTCGCCAAGCCACGCTGCGTTGCGCGAAGCGGAGCAGCGACCGACGACGGTCAGGCACACGGTGCGTGAACTGGCGGCCGGCGAAGTTGAGCTCTATGACCCACATCGTGTGCCTCCTCTAGATGAGTCAGCGCCGTTGCCGACTCATGACTATGTCACTCAGCATAGAACCGATGAGACACGTGCGCAATAGCGCCATAGCCGTATCCCGTCGATATGACGATAAACCGCAGGTGAAATATTATTTTTCCGGACATTCGGCAATCCGCTCGCCCTGAGCCTAATTATGGGATATTGCATAATCAGGTCGAATGCAGTTCACGGCTGATGACAGCACCGGAGCTGAGTCGGTTCCAAGGCAACGAGAACGGGTTACGCTCGGCCCAGTCGTGTGGGAGGGCTGGTCATGGGCCACTACAAGAGCAATGTGCGCGATCTCGAGTTCAACCTTTTCGAGGTGCTCGAGCTGGAGAAGGCGCTGGCAAGCGGCGAGTTCGGCGATCTCGACGGCGAGTCGGTACGCCAGATGCTCGATGAGGCAACTCGACTGGCCGAGGGTCCGGTGGCCGAGTCGTTCGCGGCTTCCGACCGAAATCCGCCGACGTTCGATCCGCAGACCCACGTGGTGTCGCTGCCCGAGCCGTTCAAGGAGTCATTGCGCGCCTGGCGACAGGGCGAGTGGTTCCGAGTCGGGCTCGACGAGGACATCGGCGGCGTGGCGGCGCCGGCGATGGTGGCGTGGGCGATCAACGAACTGCCGCTGGGCGCCAACCCGCCGGTATTCCTCTACATGGCGGGCCCCGTCATGGCGAACATCCTGTACCACATCGGGAGCGAACAGCAGCGACACTGGGCGCAGCTCGCTGTCGAGCGGAACTGGGCCGCCACCATGGTGCTCACCGAACCCGACGCCGGATCCGACGTCGGCGCTGGACGCACCAAGGCCATCGACGCCGGCGACGGCACATGGCACATCGACGGCGTCAAGCGGTTCATCACCAACGGCGACACCGACGATGTGTTCGAGAACATCCTGCATCTGGTGCTCGCGCGACCCGAGGGCGCCGGGCCGGGCACCAAGGGACTCAGCCTGTTCCTGGTTCCCAAGTTCCTGCCCGACCCGGAAACCGGCGAGCCCGGAGAGCGTAACGGCGTATTCGTCACCGGCCTCGAGCACAAGATGGGGCTGAAGGCATCGGCGACCTGCGAGCTGACCTTCGGCCAGCACGGCGTCCCGGCCGTCGGCTGGCTGGTCGGTGATACCCACAACGGCATCGCCCAGATGTTCAAGGTCATCGAGTACGCGCGAATGATGGTCGGCACCAAGGCGATTGCGACGCTTGTCGACGGGCTATCTGAACGCGCTGGACTACGCGAAGACTCGGGTGCAGGGCGCCGACATGACCCAGATGACCGACAAGACGGCGCCGCGCGTGACGATCATCCACCACCCCGACGTGCGCCGCGCATTGATGACGCAGAAGTCCTACGCCGAAGGGTTGCGGGCGCTCTACCTCTATACCGCCGCGCACCAGGACCCCTCGGTGGCCGAGATCGTCTCCGGGGCCGACGCCGAGCTGGCCGAGCGGGTCAACGACCTGCTGCTGCCGATCGTCAAGGGCGTCGGCTCCGAACGGGCCTACCAATGCCTGACCGAGTCACTGCAGACGCTGGGCGGATCCGGCTTCCTGCAGGACTATCCGATCGAGCAGTACATCCGCGACGCCAAGATCGACAGCCTCTACGAGGGCACCACCGCCATCCAGGCGCAGGACTTCTTCTTCCGCAAGATCGCCCGCGACAAGGGGGTGGCGCTGCAGCACGTCGTCACGCAGATCCAGAGGTTCCTGGAGAGCGACAACGCGAGGCCGGAGCTGGCCGATGCCCGCGCGCTGTTGGCCACGGCGCTCGCCGACGTGCAGGCGATGACGGCGACGCTGACCGGCTACCTGATGTCCGCCCAGGAGAATGCGCGCGAGCTGTATCGGCTCGGCCTGGATTCGGTGGCCTTCCTGTTGGCGGTCGGTGACCTGCTGATCGGCTGGCTACTGTTGCTCCACGCGGAGATCGCATTGAACAACCTCGACGGAGATCCGTCGGATCGCGACCGCGAGTACTACGCCGGAAAGGTAGCAGCCGCAACATTTTTCACGAAAAATGTGTTGCCGCGGTTGACCGCCGAGCGCAAGATCGCCGAGGGTGTGGACCTGACGATCATGGACCTACGAGAGGAAGCTTTCTGATGAAGGTGATCACGTCGATCGACGACGCCAGTGCTGCCGTCGGAGAGGAACTGGGTGTCAGCGACTGGCAGGAGATCGACCAGAAGCGCATCAACGCCTTCGCCGATGCGACCGGGGATCATCAGTGGATCCACCTCGACGCCGAACGGGCGAAGAGCGAAAGCCCTTATGGCACAACGATCGCGCACGGTTTCTTGACGCTGTCGATGATCCCGGCGCTGACCAAGGCCAACTACCGCGTCGAGAACGCGAAGATGGCCATCAACTATGGGCTGAACAAGGTGCGGTTCATCGCAGCGGTGCCGTCCGGCGGCCGGATCCGCGCACGCTCCGAACTCGTCGATGCGGCCAAGGTCGACGACAACACCGTCAACATGACGGTGAAGCACACGATCGAACTCGACGGATCGGACAAGCCGGCCGCGGTCGCCGAGACGATCGTGCGCGTGCTGTTCTAGCCGGCGCACCCACCCTCGCGAATGTCCCGATTCCTCTCAGGCTGCCGACCGGGCATTCGTCCATCCTCGCGAGCAGACGCATAAGTACCCGACACGCCGCGAAAATGGGGACATTTGCGTCTGCTCGCGCGGCTATTCGGGCGTGTAGCCGAACGGCAGCAGCACGCTCTTGGCCTGGGTGTACTGCTCGATGCCCTCGGGGCCGTTCTCGCGGCCGATGCCGGAGTTCTTGTAGCCGCCGAACGGTGCACCCGGATCGAACGCGTACATGTTGACCGCGTAAGTGCCGGTGCGGATCTGGGATGCGATCTTCATCGCCTTGTCGTTGTCGGTGGTCCACACGCTGCCCGCGAGCCCGTACACCGAGTCGTTGGCGATGCGCACCGCGTCGTCCTCGGTGTCGTAGGGGATGATCGCCAGCACCGGCCCGAAGATCTCCTCCTGGGCGATGGTCATCGAGTTGTCGACGTCGGCGAAAACCGTTGGCTGAACGAACCATCCGCTGTCCAGGCCTTCGGGGCGCCCGCCGCCGGTGACTAGCCGCGCGCCTTCGTCGACGCCCTTCTTGATGTAGCCCTCGACACGTTCGCGCTGCTTCTCGCTGATCAGCGGACCGACCATCGCACCGGGATCGTCGGGCAGCCCGATCGGCATCGCGGCGACCCCGGCCGACACCTTCTCGACGACCTCGTCGTAGCGCGACCGCGGCGCCAGGATGCGGGTCTGGCCGACACAGGCCTGCCCGCAGTTCATCAGCCCGGAGAACAACAGCATCGGCAGCGTGGAGTCCAGGTCGGCGTCCTCGAGGATGATCGCCGCCGACTTGCCGCCCAGCTCCAGCGAGCACGGCTTGAGCTTCTCGGCCGCGATCTTGCCGATCTCCTTGCCCACCGCGCTGCTGCCGGTGAACGTGAACTTGTCCAGTGCGGGGTTGGCGGTCAGCGCGCGCCCGGTCTCCGGACCGCCGGGCACGATGGACAGCACACCCTCGGGCAGCCCGGCTTCGGCGAACATCTCCGCCATCGCGAAAACCGACAGCGGGGTTTCGGCGGCGGGCTTGAGCACCACGGTGCAGCCCGCGATGAATGCGGGTCCGAGCTTGTTGGCGGCCAGGAAGAACGGCACGTTCCACGCCGTGACGGCGCCGACGACGCCGATCGGCTCGCGCACCACCATCGTCTGGCCGTAGACGCCGTCGCGGAAGTCGCGCCAGGTGAACTTGTCGGCGGCGCCCGCGTAGTACTGGAACGCCGACATCGCGGCGCCGTACTGCATCATGTCGACGATCGTCGGCGGCTGACCGGTCTCGGCGGCCAGCAGGAACTTCAGCTCGTCGGCGCGCTCCTCCATGAGCTTGACGGCGGCGCCGAGCACGGCGGCCCGTTCCTGCGGCGACATGTGCGGCCACGGGCCTTCGTCGAAGGCCTTGCGCGCGGCGGCGCAGGCGGCGTCGACGTCTGCCTGGCTCGCGAGCGGGACCTTGCCCACCAACTCGCCGGTGGCCGGCGAATGCACCTCGATGACCTCGGCGGTCGAGGGCTCCACCCACTTGCCCCCGATGAACAGCTTGTCCCACTCGGTCTTGAATGCAGTGCTCTGCGTCATGGCGCCACCCTACCCACGATCGGACCAAAACGAGAACATGTTTCAGTCGAGGGATCGCGGCGGCCGAAGGACCAGCACCAGATTGCTCACCAGAAACTCGCGCAGCACCGGCACGCTCGCCATCCACCACGCCCATCTCGGGTGGTAGCGGGGAAATGCGGCGACCAGCGCGCCCGATCGCGCCCCGAACTTCAAGCCGTCGGCGGCGGAGACGGCGAACAATGAGGATCCGTAGTTGTTCTTCGGCGGATGGCCGTGCTTGCGGGCATAGCGCGCCGCGGCGCGGGCGCCGCCGAGGTAGTGGCTCAGCCCCGTTTCGTGCCCGCCGAACGGGCCCAGCCACACCGTGTAGGACAGCACGACCAGGCCGCCGGGCCGGGTGACCCGCAGCATCTCCCGGCCCAGTCGCCACGGCTCCGGCACGTGCTCGGCGACATTGGAGGACAGGCAGATGTCCACGCTGTCGTCGGCGAACGGCAACGCCATGCCCGAGGCGCGGACGTAGGTGGCCGTTCCCCCGGTCGCGGGGCCCGCATGCATCTCGGCCGGATCGGGCTCGACGCCGATGTACCGGAGTCCGGCGTCCTTGAAGGCCGTGGCGAAGTAGCCGGGGCCGCCACCCACGTCGAGCAGGGTGCGGCCGGTCGCAGGCTCGCGATGGGTCGCCTGCCACAGGTCGGTGACCATGGCGGCGGTGTCCTCGGCGAGTGCGGTGTAGAACCGGGCCGGGTCGGTCTGTTCGAAGCGGAACGCGGACAACAGCCGCACCGATCGCGACAGGGTTGCCCGCCGCGCGAACAGTTCGGTGGCCGACATAACCCGACCCTATGCAGCGGCTACGCTGGCACGGATGTCTGGCCGACCCGTGCGCTCTGTGCTGTTGCTGTGCTGGCGGGATACCGGCCATCCCCAGGGCGGCGGCAGCGAGGCATACCTGCAGCGCATCGGCGCGCAGCTGGCCCAATCAGGTGTCGAGGTGACGCTGCGGACGGCGCGCTATCCCGGTGCGGCGCGCCGTGAGGTCATCGACGGCGTCCGGATCGACCGCGCTGGCGGCCCCTATTCGATATACATCTGGGCGGGTCTGGCGATGGTCCTGGCGCGCATCGGGCTCGGCCCGCTGCGGAAGGTGCGCCCCGACGTGGTGATCGACACCCAGAACGGACTTCCGTTCCTTGCCCGCCTTGCCTATGGTCGCCGCGTCGTCGTTCTGGTGCATCACTGCCACCGCGAACTGTGGCCCGTTGCCGGTCGCTGGAAAGGCCGCTTCGGCTGGTTCGTCGAGTCCCGGTTGTCACCGTGGCTGCACCGGCGCAACCAGTACGTGACGGTGTCGCTGCCGTCGGCCCGGGATCTGACCGACCTCGGCGTCGACGCCGCACATATTGCGGTGGTACGCAACGGTCTTGACGAGGCGCCACCGGCGACGCTCGAGCTTCCGCGGTCCGAAACGCCGCGCGTCGCGCTGCTGAGCCGGCTGGTGCCGCACAAGCAGATCGAGGACGCGCTCGAGGCCGTCGCCGGACTGCGAGCGCGGATGCCCGGCCTGCACCTCGACATCGTCGGCGGCGGCTGGTGGCGCCAACGCCTCATCGACCACGCGCGGCTGCTCGGGGTTTCCGACGCGGTGACGTTCCACGGCCACGTCGACGACGTGACCAAACACCAAGTGCTGCAACGGTGCTGGGTGCATGTGCTGCCGTCACGCAAGGAGGGCTGGGGGCTCGCGGTCACCGAGGCCGCTCAGCATGGCGTGCCCACCATCGGCTATCGGTCCTCCGGCGGGCTGACCGACTCGATCGTCGACGGCGTGACCGGCTTACTCGTCGACGACCACGACGAAATGGTGGTGGGGCTCGAGCGACTGCTGTCCGATCCGGTGCTGCGCGATCAGCTCGGCGGCAAGGCGCAGGCCCGCAGCGGGGAGTTCTCCTGGCGGCAGAGCGCCGACGCCATGCGCGAGGTGCTGGAGTCGATGCTTGCGGGAAAGCGGATCAGCGGCGTGGTCCGTCAGCGGCCTAGGCGGCGTCGAACGCCACCGGAAGCGTTGCGGGACCGGTGATTCCGACCATCGGCCTCCACTGGGCAAGACCGTCCCGGCGCAGATTAGGCATCCGGGCGGCCATCACGGACATTGCGGCGGCGAGTTCGCGTCGCGCCAGGTTCGCGCCGAGGCAGTAGTGCGCACCTGCGCCGAAGGTCTGCATCGGCGGGGCGTCCTCGCGCATGATGTCGAAGCGATCCGGCTCGACGTACACGTCGGGATCTTGGTTCGCCGCAGCGGTGTTGCACCTAACGAACGTCCCTGCCGGGATCATCACGCCGGCGAGTTCGACGTCCTCCGTGGTCATCCGCATCGCACCGAAAACCACCGGGCAGAAGCGCATCACTTCTTCGACCGCCTTCATCGCCAGCTCCGGGCGCTGCGCCAGAAGTTCCCACTGCTCGGGGTAGTCGCAGAAGACATCGACGGCAGCGGCCACCTGATTGCGGGTGGTGTCCGTGCCCGCCATCAGCAGGCCCGCCGCAAGCATCCGCAACTCGTCGGTCGACAATCGGTCGCCTTCGTCCTCGGCGCGGATCATCTCGGAAATCAGGTCGTCAGTGAGCGATTCGCGCCTACAGGCGACCATGTCGTCGATGTAGTCGTCGAGTTCCTGCCACGCCGTGAGGATGACGGTCTCGTGCTCGGCGACGTTCCAGCTGAACAGCTTGAAGAAATCGTCGGCCCACGCGTCGAAGAGCCGCCAGTCCTCACGGGGCGCACCCAGTAACGCGGAGATAATCGGCACCGGGTACGGCCGGGCGATGTCCGCGACGACCTCGCAGCGTCCCTGCGAACTGATCGCGTCGATCACGCCGTTGATCACGTCGACGATGATGTCGTCGAGCCGGGTGACCGACCGCGGAGTGAAAGCTTTCGACACGAGTCGGCGCAGCCGCGCGTGGTCTTCGCCGTTGATCGCCAGCAGGGTGGTGCTCGCCCGGTGCCACAATGGGCCCGAGGTGATGCCCTGCGTCTCCAGTCCCAGACCCGGCGGGACGATGAATCGGGAGTCCCGCAGCGTGGCACGCACCAATTCGTAGCTCAGGATCTCGGGGCCGTGTGCGCCCATCGCGATCGGCGCCTGCTCGAGGGCCTTTCGGAGGTTTCTGTGCGCTTCGTCGGGACTTGGAGCGCCCTCGTACTCGACGGTCGGAATGTCAGCTTCGAACACGCTCGGGACGCTCATGGCCATCTCCTCGGGCTCGGGACGATTGACAATGTCCATGCTTCTGTCGGCCGAGGAAGCCGCATAGAGTAGTCGACTACTCCACTGTGAGAGGAATCACCTATTCGGCGGTATCGCGGCGTTTCACTAGCCCGGCGAGTAGGCCGCCGAAACCCCCAAAAAGGACCGCCAGCCAGGCGAGATGCGCCGCGATCAGCAAGCCGCGGTGAGATGCCGCCGGATGGTCGCCGCCGATGCGGGTGACCCTCACCTCGTCGCCGGACTCGACGACCACCCAGCCCACGCCGGCTCGCGCCAGAGCGTCGCGATCGGCCCCGGCCGCCAGCAGCCGCTCGACGTCCCTCGCGCGCCCGCCCTCACCGGGCACCAGGCGCCCGGAGATCGTCAGGTCACCGGTCGTCAACACGTCGGCGCGCACCCAGCGGGGCAGCGGGTCGAGCACCGGCGCATCGCCGGCCCACGAAAAGTGCCGCATGCTGTCGGCGGGCAGCACTGCCACCGGTCGCGGGTCGGCGTTGATCACCGCGGCCGCCGCCGCCCAGCCCGGCGGGTACTGCACCGCGACGACCTTGCCGCCGACCCCCCATGCCAGGTCGGGCAGCGTCGCCACCAACGCCAGACTGCACACCGTCGCCGTGACGAAGCCGGGCAGCCAGCGCCGCAGTGTCACCACGGACGCCGCGGCCGCGAGCGAGTAGCCCGGCACCGCCGCCGCCACCCACTTCTGCGCGTCGCGCACCACACCCAGTCCGGGCAGCGCCCGGACCGTCGACTCCACGAACGCCAGCCCCGGCCCCGTCGCCATCAGCGTGGGCACCACGATGGCGACGGCCGCAAGGACGAGCAGCGGAACCGCGGTCGGCCTGCGCACGACAACGGGCAGGCCGGCCGCCACCACACCGAGCAGCACGACGGCGGCCACCACCGCGAAAAGCGTTGTCCGGGAACCGGGTACGGCCTCGCCGTTCCAGATGCCGCCGAGGCTGGCCAGGCTTCCCAACGTGCCGAGGCCCGGCTCGGCACGCGCGGCGAAGGTCGTGACTCCCTCGGCCTGCGACGACGACAACGACCCGGACACGATCGCGGCGACCAACCACGGCAACGCCGCGAGTACCGCGATGCCCACTCCCAGCGCCGCGCACAGCCGGCGCGGCCGACCGGATCCCGGCGCCAACGAGCAGGCCAACGCCACCGTCGCCGCCAGCATCAGGCCCGTCGGCGTGAAGCCGGCCAGCGCCGTCCAGAACGCCAGCGCGCAGACCTCCGGCCACAGCGGCGTGCGCGATGTCCGCATCCGCAGCATCGTCGTCGCCACCCATGGCAGGCACCCGTAGCCGACCAGCAGACTCCAGTGCCCCTGCAACAGCCGTTCGGCGACATAGGGATTCCAGACCGCCATCGTCGCCGCGACGAACTGGCCGGGCACGCCCGCATCGGGCAGCACCGTTGCGACCAGCCGCGCGCAACCCCAGCCCGCCAGCCACAGCCCGGCCACCAACAGCACCTTGACCACGACGCCGCCGTCGACGAGGTGCGAGGCCAGCGCGACCGCGAAGTCCTGCGGCAGGGCCCGCGGCGCCGCGTCCGAAAGTCCAAGCGCCGCATCGGAAAGGTAGGACCGCGGCGTCGAAACCGCATCGCGCAGAAGCAGATAGCCCGGCGCCAGCAGCGGCGCCGTCACCACAAGAGCGAGCGCCAGCGCGTATGCCGGCGCCCCGAATCTCGCCAAGTAGCGGGCGATCAGACCGGACTGTCCGGCGGCTGTCTAGGCCGCTGTGCAGGCAATTTCTCGGTCTTCGCCTCGGCACCCGGCACCTTTATGCCCTGGGTATCGAAGAAGCCGTGATCGGCCTCGTCCAGACCCGGGTCGATCAGTGCCGACTCGGCGCGCAGGCTGAACGAGCCCAGCAGCGCGCCGCCGACCAATGCGATCAGGCCCATTGCCGTGAACGTGATCGGCAGGATCCGGCCCCACAGCGCCACCCGGTCCCGCTCGTCGCGGGCCTCGGCGACCTGACCTTCCACCGTCTGCTCGTTGGAGGTGACGGTGTAGTCGACGAACGTCACCTCCGGCTTGAGGGCCTCGCGCGCGTAGTAGTGATTCGCGCGCTCCTTGGTCTTGACGATGGTGCCCGACACCGGATCGACCCAGAACGTGCGCTGCGCGGCGTAGTAGCGGGTCATGGTGATCGGCTCTTCCGGATCGCCGGGCACACCCCACATCCCCGCCGGCGCGGTCACCTGGCTGTCTTCGTCGTCGTCGTAGAGCGATGCGTACTTGACCGGTTCGACAAGCTTGCCGTCGGAGTCGTAGCCGACGTTCTGCGTGAAGCGGTAGGTGGTCAAGCCGTTGACGTCTTCCTCGCCGTCGTAGTTGGCGTCGAAGGCCTTCTGCGCGATCGGGTCGAAATACGGATACGTCTTCTTCTCGGTGTCGAACGGGAAGCGGTACGCCAGCCCCTCGTGTGGCAGCGCGATGTTGGTCGGCGGCTGGTCGTCCTCGATGGTGCGCGGCTTCTGCACGGCGCCACCGGGATTGCTCTCGCTCGACACCGCCATCGCGGTCTTGCGGTCAAGGGTGACGGTGTCGACGATGGCCAGCAGCAGCCCGGTGTCCTGCTGCTTGTCGGAGCGGCGCAGCGTGGTGCCGACCTGAAGGGTGACCACTTCGGCGTTCGACGGCGCCTCGACGCTGACCTGTTGCTGCTGCGACAGCGGCACGTTCTTGTTGATCTCGAACCGCTCGGCCGTCAGTGACGCCGGATCGAACGCCGTTCCCGTTCCGTCGCTGACCAGTGTGGCGTCCAGGTCCAGCGGGATCTTCGCGATCTTGCTCTTGGTGTAGGTGGTCAGCAGCAGCGCGGCGACCAGAAGGGCGGCTCCCAGCCCCATGATTCCGCATGCCGCGATACGCAACGCCACTGCGCGGTTCAAACCGTTCCTCCTTCGGCTTGGGCGACCCCAATGCTCAGCGACCCTAACAGCACAAACTAAGTCCGTCGTTGACTACGACGGACTCCGGGCCGGGCGGCGTTCTCGACCCGAGCATGGGCTGCTTGACCACCCGTTTTCCGGCGATTCGTATCCGCCCGGCACACTGGTCGCTGTGGCAGTGTCCGGAGGGCAGTCCCAGGGTGTCGGCGGTACCCGTGGCTTCCTGCCTCCAGTCGAGGGAATGCGTGCCTGCGCGGCCGTCGGGGTCGTCGTCACCCACGTCGCCTTCCAGACCGGGCACACCGGCGGGGTAGTGGGACGGCTGTTCGGCCGGTTCGACCTCGCTGTGGCGGTGTTCTTCGCGCTGTCGGGGTTCCTGCTGTGGCGCGGCCACGCCGCCGCGGCCCGTGGCCTGCGCCCCACTCCGCCGACCGGGCACTACCTGCGCTCGCGACTGGTCCGCATCATGCCCGCGTACCTGGTTGCGGTCGTGGTGATCCTGACCCTGCTGCCCGACGCCAAGGCCGACCTCACCGTCTGGCTGGCCAACCTGACGCTGACCCAGATCTACGTGCCGCTGACGCTGACCGCGGGGCTGACCCAGATGTGGAGCCTGTCCGTCGAGGTGAGCTTCTACCTGGCGCTGCCCGTGTTCGCGCTCTTGGTGCGGCGGGTGCCGGTGCGCGCGCGAATCCCGGTGCTCGCCGCCGCGGGTGTGCTGAGCCTGGGCTGGGCCCTCATCCCGTTCGACACGCCCTTCGGGGTCAACGCGGTGAACTGGCCGCCGGCCTTTCTGTCCTGGTTCGTCGCGGGCATGCTGCTGGCCGAGCTGACCGTGAGCCCGATCGGTTGGCCACATCGGTTGGCCCGGCGGCGCATTGTGATGGCGGTCATCGCGGTGGTCGCGTTTCTGGTTGCGGCCTCACCCCTGGCGGGTCCGGAAGGCCTTACACCAGGGACCGCGCACCAGTTCATCGTGAAGATCGCGATGGGCGCGGTGCTCGCCGGCGCATTACTCGCGCCGCTGGTGCTGGACAGGCCGGACACCCCGCACCGCATCCTGGGCAAGCCGACGATGGTGACGCTGGGCCGCTGGTCCTACGGCTTGTTCATCTGGCACCTGGCGGCGCTGTCGATGGTGTTTCCCGTCATCGGCGAGTTCGCGTTCAACGGACACATGCCGGTCGTCCTGGTGCTGACGGTGGTGTTCGGCTTCGCGATCGCAGCGGTCAGCTACGCGTTGGTCGAGTCACCGTGCCGGGTTGCGTTGCGGCGCTGGGAATATCGCCGCAGCAGTCCCGACGAGCCGGCCCCGCCGCTGGATAGTGCGGTCAGGAGCGCGCCCGAGCCCGCCGCGCGATGACGTCGTCGCGCACCGCCGACCGCCGGGCCTTGCCCGCGTCGTCGCGCAGCGGTGTGTCGATGAACTCGACGGTGCGCGGCACCTTGTAGCCGGCGACGCGCTCCGCCAGAAAACCGATGACGTCGGCCTCGTCGAGGCCGTCGGCCTGCACGAGGGCGTACGGCACCTGACCCAGATCGTCGTCGGGCACGCCAACCACCAAGCAGGACAACACGTCCGGGTGGGCACACAGCGCCGACTCGATCTCGGCGGGGTAGACGTTGCGGCCGCCGACGGTGAACATGTCCACGCGCCGGTCGTTGAGATAGAGGAAGCCGTCCTCGTCGAAGTAGCCGAGGTCGCCGAGCGAGTCCCAGCCGTCGCGGCTCTTGGCGGTCGCGCCGATGTAGCGGTAGGTCGGCGCGCTGCCCGGCGCCGGCCGCATGTAGATCTCGCCGATCACACCGGGCGGGCACTCGTTGCCGTCGTCGTCGAGCACCTTCATCTCGCCCGCGACGACGACGCCGACCGAGCCGGGATGGGCCAGCCACTGGTCGCCGCTGAGATGAACGTCAGCGCCTGAAGTTCGGTGCCGCCGTACAGTTCCCAGACCACGTCCGGGCCGAGCAAGTCGATCCACGCCTGCTTGATCGCCGGCGGGCACGGCGCGCCGACGTGCCAGAACCGCCGGATCGACGACAGGTCGTAGGCATCGGGGTCCGCGTCGGTACACCGGCAGCAGCCGCTGCATGATCGTCGGCACCGTCGCCAGGAAGGTGACCCGGTGCTCGGTGACGAGCCGCAGGAACTCGTCGCGGTTCGAACCGCGGCATCACCACCAGGTGTGCCCAGCAACAGCCCGACGGCGGCTGCCGATCAGCCCGGTGTTGTGGCGTCAGCGGCACCGAGAGCAGGTTGACGTCACCCTCCTGCACGCCGAGTCGGATACCCGAGCCGCTGCGGGAAACCGACTGTCGCCGCCCGCCTCGATCAGCTTGGGCCGTCCGGTGCTGCCGCCGGACGCCATCGACTTCCACGACCGGCGACACCGCCTCGGGCAGCGCAGCGTCCGATAGCGCGGGGTCAGGCGTGAAATCCGCTGGCACGCTGGGGATTTCGCCTCGCGGGTCGGCCCGGCCGACCAGCAGCGCGCGCGGCCGCAGCTCCAGCAGCCCCTCGAACTCGGCGTCGGGCAGCCGCGCCGACAGCGGCTGCGGAACCGCGCCGAGCTTCCACGCGGCGAGCACGGCCTGCACCCACTCGATCGAGTTGGGCAGCACGATCGTCACGTAGTCGCCCTGACCCGACACCGAGTTCGGCGTATGCGCGGGCCAGCCGGTTGGTCGACGCGTCGAGTTCGCCGCGGGTGAGCGTGCGGCCCGCGCAGGTGACCGCCGGGTCGTCGGGCGCCATTGCGGCCAGCCGGGAGACCTGGGTGCCGATCGGCGGAATGTCTGCCATCTCAGTAGCCGCCCTGGTTCTCGAAGATCTTGCGGGGGTTGTCCACCAGCATCGTGGTGAGCTGCTCGTCGGTCACGCCGCGCGCCTTCAGCGCGGGGATCACGTCGTTGTGGATGTGCAGGTAGTGCCAGTTCGGCATCGCCATCGGGACGAGCTCCTCCGGCAGCCAGTCGAGTAGCACGAGGCGTCGTGGGACAGCACCATCTTGTCGGCGTGCCCGCGCTCGCACATGGTCGCGACCGTGTTCACCCGTTCCTCGAACGTCAGGAAGATGTCGACCCCGAACCGGTCCATGCCGATGTAGGAGCCGTTGCCGATGAGCTCCTCCAGGTAGCCGATGTCGGTGGTGTCGCCGGAGTGCCCGATCACCACGCGGGACAGGTCGACGCCCTCTTCGGCGAAGATCCGCTGCTGCTCGAGGCCGCGCCGGGTGGCGGCGTGGGTGTGCGTCGAGATCGGCACGCCGGTCTGGCGGTGCGCCTGTGCGACGGCCCGCAGCACCCGCTCGACGCCGGGGGTCACGCCCGGTTCGTCGGTGGCGCACTTGAGGATCGCCGCCTTGATGCCGGTGTCGGCGATGCCCTCGGTGATGTCGCGGACGAACATCTCGGTCATGATCTCCGGACCGTCGAGCAGCGTGCCCGGACCGCGGTAGTGAGAAGTACATCGGCACGTCGTTGTAGGTGTAGAGGCCGGTGGCGACGACGATGTTGAGGTCGGTGGCCGCGGCGATGCGGGCGATGCGCGGGATGTAGCGGCCGAGCCCGATCACCGTCAGGTCGACGATGGTGTCGACGCCGCGGGACTTGAGCTCGTTGAGGCGCTCGATCGCATCGGCCTCGCGTTTGGCCTCGTCGCCCCAGGCCTCGGGATAGTTGGCATGATCTCGGTGGACAGGACGAAGACGTGTTCGTGCATCAGCGTCACGCCGAGGTCGGCGGTGTCGATGGCTCCTCGCGCGGTATTCAGTTGCGGCACTCGCCGATGCTACCGACGCCGCCAGCGCGCCGACCGAGATCAGCGCCAGCAATTGGACACCCGCGGAGTGCCCGGCGTAGCCGTCGACCGACCGCCACGGGTTCTGCGACAGCACAGCACCGGCCAGGATCAGCCCGCCCGCGCCGGCGCCGACGGTGATCGGCCTCACAGATGGTCGGGCGATTGCGCAGCACGTAACGGACACCCATCGCCGCGCCGACCACGACGACGCCGGCGACGCCCGCGACGACCGCGCCGATCGCCAGCACCGCCAGACCCGTGGCGACCGGACCAGGCTGCCACGGCCGTGCCGGGTCGGCGGGCGGCGGCGGTCGACGCGCAGGCACCAACGCCAGCAGCACCAGAATCGGCAGCAGCGCCAGGCCACCCGCGATGCCGGCGCGATAGACGGCGTTGGAGCCGAAGGACAGTGTGACGGTGCCCGTCGTGCCCGGCGGGACGACCCAGCCCTGCTGCCAGCCGTTGACGGTGACCGGGGTCAGCCGGGTGCCGTCACCGGTGCGTGCGGTCCAGCCGGGGTTGATGCTCTCGGGCACGACCAGCACGCGCGACGACTGTGATGCGGGGACGTCCACCTCGCGATGGTCGGCTGTCCATGTTCCGGTTTGGACGGGATTCGTTGGGGCGCCTGCCAATTGGCGGCCCAGCGGCCCGACGAGCTGGACGCCGTCGACGACGAACGCCGCGCCGGGGCTGATCAGCAGCTCCTGCTGACCGGCGGGCAGCGTGATCGGGGCGGCCTGACACGGCCGGGCCGGAATCGGGTCGCCGTCGAGCAGCGCGCCGACCGTGGTGTCGATCGAGGTCTGCACGAACTGGCCGGCGACGGCGATGATCGGCCCGCGGCCGCACGGCAGCGCGACCGCCCGCGCCCGGTTGCGCGCGGCGTCGGCGGCGGCGATCGGCCGACCCTGCGCGGTCGAGTGCCGTGACCTCGGCCAGGCCGGGCGGCTTGAGCTGGTCGAAACCCAGTGCGGTGCGGTCGATGACGTCGTCCCAATCGAGGATGGACACCTTGACCGTGTCGGTGACGCGGGGCCGCAGGGCTACCGTCTGCGCACCGCCGTCGCTGGACAGCGGCCGCACCTGCGGGCCGTCGCCGAGGTCGATCGCCACCAGCGTCGGATGTGCGGGCAGCGTCGACGAACTCGGCGTCACCCGCAGCGCCGTCACCTCTGCGGCGGTGGGCAGCTTCAACGTCAGGGTGGGCGGCGTGCGGTGTTGCACGACGCGCTGCGGCGCGGTCCACGCGGTGCGCGGGTCGCCGTCGGTGGCCGCGTAGACGGAGCCGAGCACGTCGATCGGGTCGGCGTCGCCCGCGGCGCGGGTGGTCCCCGGCTGCCTGATCAGGTCGGCCAGATTGGGGCCCTGCCGCGGCCGCACCCACACCGTCGGCGTCACCGATATCGGCTCATCGGCACGGTCAGCGTGCGGCTCAGGTTCACCGGCTCCTCCGGGGACAACGCCATCGCCGCCGCACAGTGCACGCCGTCGGGTCCCTCCGCGCAGCCCGAACGGCCCAGCAGCTCCGAACCCAGATCCCATTGTGCGACAGCGGAGTTCGGTGGCGGCCCGGGCACCAGGACCGTGTGGCGCAGCTCGATCGGGTGGGCGAAGCCGGAGGCGTCGTACTGGGTGACGGTGAAGTCGGTGATGCCGAACTGCACGCCGGGCGACCCGTCGTCGGTGCCGACCGCGGTGATCCGGACCCACGGGGTCTCGCCGTAGGGCAGCGCCGCGGTGAGCGGCTTGCCGGCCTCGTCGAAGCGCAGCGTGCTGGTGCCGTTGACGGTGGACATCTCGATGCGGCGGACCTGTGCGCCGACGGCCGTTGCGCTCGGCGTGATGGTGATGGTGGCGTTGGTGACGGGGTGGTCGAAGTCGACCTGCAGCCACTGCCCGACGGCCGACTGCAGCGCATTGGACACCCAGCTCGTCGACGAGTCGCCGTCGATGGCGGCGGTCGGCCCGGTCGCGGGTGCGACGTTGGGCAGCGCGGTCGAATCCGCCGCCGAACTCGACACCGAGATCCGGCCGCCGGTCCAGTCGCCGTAGACCATGCGGGTGTCGCCCGCGGGATAGTCGGGCACCCGGTTGAAGGTGTGCCGGGTGTCGTCGGGCGCGCGGATCGCCGACGAGTGGTCGTCGACGCGGCCGTAGTCGGTCTCGCGGGCCAGCGGGGTGTCGGTGACGGTGACGACGGGCGCGGGCAGCCCGGCGTGCTGCGCGTCGGCGGTCAGCAGCATCGGCCCGAGCGGCGGCTGGCCGAGCAGCCGGCGCCGCTCGTCGAGCCGCAGCAGCGCCTCGGGGCCGCCGTCGACGCGGGCCATCGCGTCGGTGTCGGTGAGATACGGCGCGCCCGGCATCGCCCACCGCGTTGTCCACCCGGTAGATCTCCACGGCCGGGTAGTTCGGCCGCAGCCCGCTGTCGGTGATGAAACCCGCGAGCGTGCCGGGTCCGACCGGTTCGCCGAACTCCGCCACCTTCGACAGGCCGGGCGATCCGTCGATCGCCCGGTGCACCAGCACCGGTCGGGCCGACCGCGACGTCTCCGGGTCGAGGTCGTTGCGCACCACGACATACGAAATACCTTGCCGTGCAAGGGTATCCGCAAGTCCCGCGGACGGCCGTCCGGCGGCGAACAGCCGCTGCACCGAATCGAGTGCCCGGATCGTCTGCGGCGGCGTCAGCGGGATCGAGTCGCGGACGCCCCACGGGCTGTTGCCGAGCACCTGCAGCGGCTCGTCGTGGCTGGTTCCCCACACCTGCGTGGCGAACGGCGCGCCGGGCACCACCAGCACGCGCCCGGCCGGCGATCCGGCATTGTGCTCGTCGAGCCAGTCGGCGCGTCTGGTGCCAGTACTGCGGGATCGCGTCGAACGCGCCCGGCGGGGTGAGCCGACCCGTCCACGCCAGCGAGGTGCCCGCCGCCAGCGCGACGAGCACGACGATGCCGACGGCCACCCGCTTGTCGTTTTCGGGGTGGGCGAAGGCGTGCGTCCACTCCCGTCGCGGTGCGCTTCCCGGCAGCGGAATGCGGCCAAGCAGATGGGCGAGGCCGAGCACCAGCGGCAGCCGGATCAGCGGCTCCAGCTTGTGCACGTTGCGCAGCGGGGTGCCCGTCGCGTCGAGGAACGCCTGAACCTCATGCGCCAGAGGCGATCCCAGCCCGCCCGCGTATCCGGCGGCCAGCAGGACGATGCCGACGAGCAGGATCGTCACCAGCCGGCCGCGGGCAGGCATCGTGCGCATCGCCAGCCCGGCCAGCCCGGCGGCCGCGACCAGCGTGGTCGCCAGCACCGCCACCGACCCGGTCACCAGCGAGGCGCCCGCGGTGGCGTTCGGCGCGACGAACGGCGTCCAGCTGTCGGTGCCGCGCAGCATCTCGGTCAGCGACGTCCATTGCGTTGTGACGCCGGAGGATTCGATGAAGTCCAGGAACGGCGGACTGACCCGGCCGAGCATGATCAGCGCGACCACCCACCACGCGATGGCCAGCACCGAGCACAGCGCCCACCATGCGGTGAACCGCAACCACAATCGGTTCGGCCGGTGACACGCCCACCAGATCAGCGCGGCCAGGCAGGCGGTCAGTGTGGCGACCGCGTTGACCGCGCCCATGAACGCGATCGCCAACGCCGAGCGCGCGGCAAGCACCCGCACCGACCCGGCACCGCGCAGCGCCAGGATGACCGGCAACAGCACCCACGGCGCCAGCATCATCGGCAGCGTCTCCGACGAGATGGCGCCGATCGTGGTCAGCACGCGCGGCGACAGCGCGAAGGCCGCCGCCGCGATGACCCGCGAACCCGGCGTGCCGATGCCCAACGCCTCGGCGAGCCGCAGCAGTCCCCAGAAGCCGACCGTGAGCAGCAGCGCCCACCACAGCCGCTGGGTCACCCAGCCCGGCAGCCCGAGGATGTCGCCGAGCAGGAAGAAGGCGCCGTGCGGGAACAGGTAGCCGTAGGCCTGGTTCTGCGCCTGGCCGAACGGCAGCTCGCTGTTCCACAGGTTGACCGCGCGCGCCAGGAACCGCAGCGGGTTGGCGGTCAGGTCGAGCTTGGTGTCGGGCGAGATCTTTCCGGGCGACTGGGCGAAGGTCAGGATCAGCGATACCGCCGCGACCAACCACAGCCAGCGGCGGGAGAGCGGCGCAGCGAGCGCCGGTGAATCGGTGGTCAGGCTAGCGTCGGCGGGCAGGAGCGAGCGACCCGGGAATTAGCTTCGGTCGCCGTACTCGACCCGGTTGAGCACCGACGACGCCGGATCGCCTGCCTGCACCGGCGGCTTGGTGTCCTGCTGGATCATCAGCGTCACCCCGAAGATGGCGGCCGCGCCCAGCAACAGGCCGACAACGATGCTTGCCGCAGCGGGCACCAGGAACCGGTCCATGCGGCCAACGTAACATGCGCCCCATGTCCGTCCTGCCCCGCGCACTGGGTGCGCTCGCCGCGTTGACCGGCCTATTGCTGGCCGGTTGCTCGACGGCCACCGAGAAGCCCGCCGCGTCGCCGATCCGTCCAACGGTTCCGCGACCGCCGACACCTCGCGTGAAGGGCCGCCGCCCGGCGCCCCGCCGCCGCCGGCCTGTGGCGACGGACCGGCGCTGCTTGCCGGAATGTCGACCCGCGACAAGCTGGCGCAGCTGCTGATGGTCGGCGTCACCGGCGCCGACGACGCCCGCGCCGTCGTCGACACCCACCACGTCGGCGGCATCATGATCGGCAGCTGGACCGACCTGTCGATGGTGGGCGCACCACTGGCCGACATCGCCGCGGCTGCGGGCCCGCTGCCGCTGGCGGTGAGCGTCGACGAGGAGGGCGGCCGGGTGTCGCGGCTGGCCGACGCTGATCGGCAGCCAGCCGTCGCCGCGGGTGCTGGCGCAGACCAAATCACCCGAGCGAGGTGCACGACATCGCGTTCCAGCGCGGCCAGGCCATGCGAAACCTGGGCATCACCATCGACTTCGCGCCGGTCGTCGACGTGACGACGGAATCCGATGACGAGGTGATCGGCGATCGCTCGTTCGGCTCCGATCCGGCGCAGGTCGTCGACTATCGCGGGCGCCTACGCCCAGGGGCTGCGCGACGCCGGGCTGCTGCCGGTGCTCAAGCACTTCCCGGGACACGGCCACGCCTCGGGCGACTCGCACGAGGGTGGCGTCGTGACGCCCGCCGCTGGCCGATCTGCAGACCAACGACCTCGTGCCCGTACCGGACGCTGACCGACGCAGGCGCCCGTCGCCGTCATGGTCGGGCACATGCAGGTGCCGGGCCTGACCGGCAGCGACCCCGCCAGCCTCAGCCCCGCCGCCTACGCGCTGCTGCGCTCGGGCGACTACGGCGGCCCGCCGTTCGGCGGCCTGGTGTTCACCGACGACCTGTCCAGCATGGGCGCCATCAACCAGCGCTACGGCGTCGCCGACGCGGTGCTGCGCGCGCTGCAGGCCGGCGCCGACGTCGCGTTGTGGGTGACGACCGACGAGGTGCCCGCGGTGCTGGACCGGCTGGAGAAGGCGCTGGCAGCCGGTGAGCTGTCCATGGCGCAGGTCGACGGCTCGGTGCTGCGGATGGCCGGCGTCAAGGGCCCGAATCCGCGGTGCTGACGCCGATTCGTCACGCATTGCTTACTCTGAAGTAGGCAAAGCGTCGCAGAAAGGCACCTTCATGGCAGGTGGTACCAAGCGGTTGCCGCGTGCCGTGCGCGAGCAGCAGATGCTCGACGCCGCTGTGCAGATGTTCTCCGTCAACGGCTATCACGAGACCTCGATGGACGCGATCGCCGCGCAGGCCGAGATCTCCAAGCCGATGCTCTACCTCTACTACGGCTCCAAGGAGGAGTTGTTCGGCGCGTGCCTGGATCGCGAGCTGACTCGGTTCGTCGACGTGGTGCGCGCCGAGATCGACTTCAAGCAGAGCCCAAAGGACTTGCTGCGCAACGCGGTTCTGTCGTTCCTGAACTACATCGACACCAACCGTGCGTCGTGGATGGTGCTGTACACCCAGGCCACCAGCTCGCAGGCGTTCGCGCACACGGTGCGCGAGGGTCGTGAGCGCATCATCGACCTGGTCGGCGCGGCTGCTTGCGTCGGGCACCCGAAACCCCGAGCCGGACACCGACTTCGACATGATGGCGGTCGCGCTGGTGGGTGCGGGTGAGGCGGTGGCCAACCGGGTCAGCACCGGCGACGCCGACGTCGACGAGGCCGCCGAACTGATGATCAACCTGTTCTGGCGGGGCCTGAAGGGCACGCCGTCCGACAAGGATGCACACCCCGCGGTTACCGGCTAGGGCTCAGATGACGGCTCGCGGCCTGGTGTGGCGCAGCCTGGGCATGTTGCGGGCGGTGCGTGGCCTCATCGTGGTCATGCTCGTGCTAGGCGTGGTCGCGTCGGCGTTGCCGTACATCTCGGTTGCTGCCTTCGGGCCCATGGTGCAGGTCATCGCCGACGCAGGCAACAGCGGAAACCTCAGCGGGGTATGGGACTTGCGAGGCCCGCTGGTCGCCCGAGAGGACGGCCTGCTCAGGTCGTTGGCCGGCCCGGTCCCGTTCGCGGTGCTTCTGGCGACATGGGCAGTCTCACTGTTGCTGGCTCAGCTGATGTACTTCGTCAACGCCTGGGTCGGCGCGAAGGTCGAACGGGTGCTTCTGGTGGACATCCGGCAACGGGTCCACGACCACCTCCAGTCGCTGTCCCTGGACTTCTTCACCAGGTCGCGCACTGGAGAGCTGATACAGCGGGTGACGGTCGAATCCGCTGGAGTGCAACGCCTTCTGACCGACTGCCTTTTCCCGCCGCTCATCGATGTAGTCGTGTTGATCGTGGCAATCGGCTATCTGCTGGCCATCTCGTGGCAGATGACGGTCGCCGCGCTGGCACTCACACCGCTGGCCTTGTTCACGCTGAGGTTCGCCGGTCGCGGCGTCCAGGCGGCGATGCGACGGGTGATGAACGCGGACCGTGCGATGGCCGCTGAGGTCGAGCAGACGGTGAGCGGGATCTCCGAGATCCAGATGTTCAATGCCCAGTCCCTGCGCAGCAGGCGATTTCACGAGGTGTCGGAGCACGCCGCGAAGAACTCGGCGTCCGCTGTGGTCTGGATGCAGGCCACGGCGAACGGGTCCCAGGTGTTCATCGCGCTCAGTACGGTCGTGGTGCTGCTTGTCGGCATCGGATTCAGCGCAAGCTTCGGTCTGACGTTCGCCGGCCTGATCGTGTTCACCGGAATGGTCCCGACGATGCTCGGGGCGGCGCAACGGGTCATGGGCGCGTACACCACGTACCAGTCGGTGGCGCCGAACGCGGCCTCGACTTACGAGTTGCTCGACACCCGCCCCTCGGTTTCCGAACCCGCGGACGCCGTCGCGACTCGGCGACGTGCACGGCAACCTCGTGTTCGAGGACGTGATGTTCGGTTACACGCCGGAGCAAACCGTTCTCGACGGGCTGTCGTTTTCGATCGCCGAAGGCGAGACCGTCGCCCTGGTCGGTGGCATCGGGTCGGGCAAGTCGACGGTGTTCAACCTCGTGCTGCGGTTCCTGGATCCGCAGCGGGGCCGGATTCTGCTCGATGGTCACGATATCGCGGGGGTGACCATCGCCTCGCTGCGCGATCAGGTTTCCAAACTCGCCCAGTTCCCGTTCTTCACCAAGGACACGATTCGCGAGAACATCCGGTTGGCGCGGCCGGACGCCAGCGACGCCGACATCGAGGAGGCGTGCAAGCAGGCCCACGTCCACTCCGTCATCACCGACCCGACGAAGCTGCACGACGGCTACGACACGGTGGTGGACGTGCAGGTGCCGTCCGGGGGACAGAAGCGACTCATCGCACTGGCGCGCTGCCTGTTGCGCAAGCCCGAGGTGTTGCTGCTCGACGAGCCGACCGAAAACCTCGACGCCGACCAGCGGGCCAGGCTGACCGGCGTGATCCGCGACTATGCGCGCGATCGCACGTGCGTGGTGATCAGTCACGACATGGACTTCATTGCCGCGGTTGCGGATCGCATTCTGGTCCTCGAGCACGGACGCATTGCACAGGTGGGCGACCACCACGCGCTGATGACCGAAGGCGGCCTCTACAAACGACTGTACGAGGCGCAGAACGTCGACCCCGATCTGGTCTATCCGACCCCGCCGGAGGCAGAGGTCGGTTGATCCCGCATCAGCTGGTCGTCAGACGGCCTTGCCCTCGACCAGGCTCAACGGGGCCGCAGTCGGCACCACCCGAGTCATCTGAAAGCCCGCTTGTTCCAACAGCTTCCGGTACTCGGTCGCGGTCCGTTCGCGGGCGCCGGCCTGGACCAGCATTTCCATGTCAACCCACTTTCCGGTGAATTCCCGGTTGTGGTCGGGGATCACCAACTCGACCAACAGCAGCGTGGTGCCCGGGGTGGCTGCCTTCCGCACGTTGCTCAGGATCGTCACGGCCTCGGTGTCGGGCCAATCGTGGATGACGTTTTTGAGTACGTAGGCGTCGCCGCCCTCGGGCACCGTGTCGAGGAAGGATCCGCCTGCGGTGCGCACCCGATCCGTCGACACCGTATTTCTGCAGCAGTTCCGGGGCGCCTTCGACGACTTGAGGTAGGTCGTAGAGCACTCCGCGCGCGCCAGGGGTCGCCGTAACGATCGCCGCCAGCAACCTGCCGTGCCCACCTCCGACATCGACGATGGTTGGGTACGGCGCGAAGTCGTACGCTGCGACCACCGGGTCGATGGCCAACTCCGACATGCTCGTCATCGCGTCGTTGAAGATCGCCGCGAGCTCGGGTTGTTGGGCCAGATAGTCCCAACCGCTCATCCCGCGCAGCTTGGGCGTAACGGCCTCTCCGGTCTTGACGGCGTCGAGCAGATGGCTCCAGTGCTCACGGTGTTCGGGTGCCCCGACGAATCGGGCCATTCCTGCGATCGAAATGGGCGCGTCGCTTCGCAGGGTGTCGCCGAGGGCATTGAGCGCGTAGCGGCCGTCACGCCGCTGGACGAAAATGCCCTCGCTGATCAGCGCCCGTAGTAACCGCGCGAGTGCGTCGGGGTCGGCGCCGACGCGACGGGCCAGTTCGTCGATGGCCAGCGGCCCGTCGGCCAGGGCGTCGGCGACCTTCAGGTCGGCGGCTACGGCGATGCCTTGAGCGATCCACGCGCCGAAGATCATCTCCAGCATCGCGGCCGCGGGCGGCGCGCTGCGTTGATGTAGGCGGCCGAGGATGTGGCGGGCGCGTTCGATGACGCGGACGAGTTTGGCGGGCGGCACCCTTGAGGTGGTCACCGCTCGACTCTAGGGCACCGCGCTGAGACTTCCCTTCAGGTGGGGGTCGCCCTTGGTCAGATGGCGCAGCGTGAGTTCCCAGCCGTCTGACACCCGGTCGACGTAGAGTCCGGCGCGGGCAGGCAGCACCACTGGCTTGGCGAAACGCACCGAATACTTCACCGCATCCGGCAACTGTCCCTCGATGTTCGCCAAAACCGCTGCGGCGGTGAACATCCCATGGGCGATGACGGTCGGGAATCCGAACAGCTTCGCGGCGATCGGGTTGGTGTGGATCGGGTTGTGGTCGCCGCCGACCGACGCGTATTGGCGGATCTGCCCCGGCGTGATGCGCAGCACCGCATTCGGTGGGCCGAGCTTCGGCTGCTTCTCCGGCGGTGGCTTCGGCTCGTCGGACAGGCTGGTGCGTTGCTGGTGCAGAAAGGTCGTCACCTGTTGCCAGGCGGAGTCGTTGCCGACGTTGATGTCGGTGACGATGTCGACCAGCAGCCCCTTGCGGTGCTCGCGCAGGTTCTCCGCGTGCACGGAAACCCCCACGGTGTCGGTGACGGCGATCGGCCGGTACTGCGTGATGTGGTTCTCGATGTGCACCGAACCCATTGCGGCGAAGGGGAAGTCGAAGCCGGTGACCAACGCCATGACGGTCGGGAACGTCAGCGCGAACGGATAGGTCAGCGGCACCGTGTCGCCGAACCGCAAGCCGGTGACGTTTGCGTACGCGGCGACGTTGGCCCTGTCGATCTCGAGATCGTCGACGGTCAGGGTGCGGTCGGGAAGCGAATCGCCGCGCGGGATGAACGGCAGTGCTCCGGCGGCCGCCCGGACCAGGTTTCGCAAGCCGCTTGGCTGTGTCACGGTGCCCAGCCTAGGCGCCCAGCCAGGCCTGGCCGCAGACCCGGATGGTGTTGGCGGTGACGGCGTTGGACGCCGGGCTGGCGAAGTAGGCGATGGTCTCGGCGACGTCCACCGGCTGGCCGCCCTGGTAGAGCGAGTTCAGCCGGCGACCGACCTCGCGGGTGGCCAGCGGGATCGCCTCGGTCATCTTCGTCTCGATGAACCCAGGCGCGACGGCGTTGATGGTGATGCCCTTCTCGCCCAGCTTCGGGGCCAGCGCGTCGGTCAGGCCGATCATCCCCGCCTTGGTGGCCGCGTAGTTCGTCTGGCCGCGGTTGCCGGCGATGCCCGCCATCGACGACAGCCCGATGACCCGGCCGCCCTCGCCGAGGGTTCCGTTGTCGAACAGGCCCTCGGTAAGCCGAAGCGGGGCAAGGAGATTGACCGCGACGACGGCGTCCCAGCGCGCTTCGTCCATGTTGGCAAGCAGCTTGTCGCGGGTGATGCCTGCGTTGTTGACCAGGATGTCGAGCGGGGTGCCGTGGTAGTGCTCGCGCAAGTGTTCGCCGATGCGGTCGACGGCGTCGTCGGCGGTCACGTCGAGTGTCAGGGCCGTCGCACCGACTTTCTCGGCGGTCTTCCCGAGAGCCTCGGCTGCTCCCTCGACGTCGACGACCACCACGCTGGCACCGTCGCGCGCGAAGACCTCCGCGATGGTGGCGCCGATGCCGCGCGCCGCCCCGGTCACCAGCGCGATCTTTCCGTCCAGCGGCCGATCCCAGTCGGCGGGCGGCGCAGCGTCGGCCGCACCGACGCGGTAGACCTGCCCGTCGACGTAGGCCGACTTGGCGGACAGGA
This sequence comes from uncultured Actinomycetota bacterium, assembly GCA_963743225.1. Classification (GTDB taxonomy): domain Bacteria; phylum Actinomycetota; class Actinomycetes; order Mycobacteriales; family Mycobacteriaceae; genus Mycobacterium. The sequence goes on from CAVUPN010000037.1 coordinate 269,824, forward strand.
TGAAGCGCATCGTCGACTCGAGCCCCGTCGCCGCGGGTTTGGCGTCGGGGGACAGGTACACCAGCGAAACAGTCGCGCCGCGGCGCATCTCCTTGGCCAGTGACCGGGTGAAGCCCTCCAACGCCCGCTGTGCGATCCGTTCGTGCGCACTGCCTGCTTCCTCCGGCGTCGTGCCGACGACCACGATGCGTGCCGATGCTCCGAGGTTGCGCAGCAGCGGCGTGAAGAACTCGTAGAGCCCCTTCAGGCCGGCGGGTTCGGTGATGCCGGTGGCGTCGAACACCAGGCCGCCGAACGAGTCCGCCCAGCGCCCGCCGAGATTGTTCGACACCACGTCGTAGTCCTCGGCGAGCGCGGTGCGCAACGGTTCCACGACGCGGCCTTCACCACCGATGAGCAGGGAGCCCGCCAGCGGTGGATCGCCTGCGCGGTAGCGGCGTAGCGTCTCGGGCTGGGGGATGCCGAGCTGCTTGGCGAGGAAGTTTCCCGGTGCCGAATGGACGAGTTGCGAGTACAGGTCGGTAGCCACGACACCGAACTTACTCCAGAGTAAGAAGGGTGGGTAGTATGGCCCCCATGGCCAATAAATCGAGTCGCCGCGTAGGCATTCTTGGCGGTAACCGAATCCCGTTCGCGCGCTCGGACGGCGCGTACGCCAACGCCTCCAACCAGGACATGTTCACCGCCGCGCTGGGCGGGTTGATCGACCGCTTCGATCTGGCCGGGGAGAAGCTCGGCGCCGTGATCGGCGGCGCGGTGCTCAAGCACAGCCGCGATTTCAACCTGATGCGCGAATGCGTGCTGGGCAGCTCGCTGTCGTCGTACACCCCCGCGTTCGACATTCAGCAGGCGTGCGGCACCGGTCTGCAGGCCACCATCGCCGCGGCTGACGGGGTCGCCGCCGGGCGGTACGAGGTGGCCGCGGCCGGCGGTGTCGATACCGCCTCGGACGCGCCGATCGCATTCGGCGACGACCTGCGCCGGGTGCTGCTCGGACTGCGCCGGTCGAAGTCCACCGTCGATCGGCTCAAGCTGGTCGGCAAGCTGCCCGCCTCGCTGGGCGTGGAGATCCCGGTGAACAGCGAGCCGCGCACCGGCATGTCGATGGGCGAGCACGCGGCGGTCACCGCCAAGCAGATGGGCATCAAGCGGGTCGACCAGGACGAGCTGGCCGCGGCGAGCCACAACAACATGGCGGCCGCCTACGACCGCGGCTTCTTCGACGACCTGGTCACCCCGTTCCTCGGGCTGTACCGGGACAACAATCTGCGGGCCGACTCGTCGGCGGAGAAGCTGGCCAACCTCAAGCCGGTGTTCGGCGTGAAGTCCGGGGACGCGACGATGACGGCGGGCAACTCCACCCCGCTGACCGACGGCGCGTCGGTGTCGCTGCTGGCCACCGACGAGTGGGCCGAGGCTCACGGGCAGCCCGTGCTGGCCTACTACGTCGACGCCGAGACCGCCGCGGTGGATTACGTGAACGGCAAGGACGGCCTGCTGATGGCGCCGACGTACGCGGTACCGCGGCTACTGGCCCGAAATGGATTGAGCCTGCAGGACTTTGACTTCTATGAGATCCACGAGGCGTTCGCATCGGTGGTGCTGGCTCATCTGCAGGCGTGGGAGTCCGAGGAGTACTGCAAGGAACGGCTCGGCTTGGATAAGGCACTGGGCCGCATCGATAAATCGAAGTTGAACGTCAACGGCTCGTCGCTGGCGGCCGGGCACCCGTTCGCCGCGACCGGCGGGCGGATCGTCGCGCAGCTGGCCAAGCAGCTGAGCGAGAGGAAGGCCGAGAAGGGTGGGGAGACCGGGCAGCCGGTGCGCGGATTGATCTCGATCTGTGCCGCGGGCGGGCAGGGCGTCGCCGCGATTCTTGAGGCCTGACCAGGCATTTTGACGACGGTGTAACGGCTCCGCGGGGCCATTCGATACATGGGATAGCTCCGTGTTGTCGTCTGACCCCCCGACCCGACGGCAACACGGGGCATCTAATTGGGCGGATCGTTGATCGCCTTGACGGTCGTGGGTCGTGCTTCGATGGTCAGCATGCAGATCAGCCTCAGCCTCGTCGGAATTCTTGGTGGTTCGTCGCCGGTCGATGCGACGGTGAAGACCCTGGCGAAAATGCGCGACGAGGGCTTCCGCAGAGTTTGGATGGCCCAGCTGCCGTACGAGGCAGACCTGTTGACGGTTCTCGCGGTGGCGATGCGCGAGGTCGACACCATCGAGGTGGGTTCCGGCGTGCTGCCGATACAGGTGCAGCATCCGACTTCGTTGGCCCAGCGTGCGCTCACTCTCAATGCGATCGCCGGCGGCCGGTTCAGTCTCGGTCTCGGAATGAGCCACCGCATGGTCACCGAGCAGATGTGGGGCGTCTCCTGGGACAAACCCGTTCGCCAGATGCGCGAGTATCTCGACGGCCTGCTGCCACTGCTGGCCGGGCAGCCCGCCGAAGCCGACGGCGAGTTCTGGACCACGCGCGGCGCGCTGCAGATGCCCGGTGCGCCTGCACCGGATGTGCACATCGCGGCACTGGGTCCGCAGATGCTGCGGCTGGCGGGACGACGCACGTCGGGGACACTCACATGGATGACCGGACCCAAGACACTCGCCGAACACGTCGTGCCCACACTGCGTGGTGCGGCCGTCGAAGCAGGCCGCCCCGAGAGCGCGGTGCGGGTGGCGGCCAGTCTTCCGGTCAGCGTCACCGACGATATCGATGGGGCCCGCGCGCAGGCCGCTGAACAGTTCGCGATGTACGGCCAGCTGCCGTCGTATCGCGCGATGCTCGATCGGGAGGGTTACGCGAATCCCGAGGATGCAGCCATCATCGGCGACGAGAAAACGGTGTCCGATCGGCTCGACGAGTTGAGTGCCGTGGGCGTCGACGAGTTCAGTGCCGTCGTCTTCGATGCCTCTCCCGAAGTGCGTGACCGCACCCGCGCCCTGCTGCGAACCAAGGACTCCTGACAGCCGAAAATTACCTCTGGTGTGACCGCAATCACCGGCGTACGATCGACCGCACGACGGGTTCGGGAGTGACCGATCCAAAGAGTCGGCAAGAGGTGAAAGCCGACCGCGCGAGACTAATGAGACGCACCTCAAATGTCCTCCCGAACCCGCCTTTATTGTCTGTGGCGCAACACAAAAGGCCCCGGGGAAGAGTCCCGGGGCCTTTTGTTTACGAAGCGGCTGAGAAGGCCTAGAACGCCGCCTCGTCCAGTTCCATCACCTCGTTGTCGAGGGTGTCGATCACCTGACGCGTGCTGGTGAGCAGCGGCAGCATGTTCTTGGCGAAGAACGCCGCCACCGCGACCTTGCCCTCGTAGAAGGCGCGGTCGTCACCGGCACCGGCGTCCAGCTTCTCGATCGCCACCGCCGCCTGCTGGGCCAGCAGCCAGCCGATGACCAGGTCGCCGACGCTCATCAGGAAGCGCACCGAACCCAGGCCGACCTTGTAGAGGTTCTCGGGGTTCTCCTGGGCCGACATCAGGTAGCCGGTCAGCGTGGCGGCCATGCCCTGCACGTCCTCCAGCGCGGTCGCCAGCAGCGCACGCTCCGCCTTCAGCCGGCCGTTGCCGGACTCGTTGCGGACGAACTGCTCGATCTGGCCGGCCACGTGCGCCAGCGCCACACCCTTGTCGCGGACGATCTTGCGGAAGAAGAAGTCCTGCGCCTGGATGGCGGTGGTGCCTTCGTACAGCGAGTCGATCTTGGCGTCGCGGATGTACTGCTCGATCGGGTAGTCCTGCAGGAAGCCGGAACCACCGAACGTCTGCAGGCTCTCCGTCAGCTTCGCGTAGGCCTGCTCCGAGCCGACACCCTTCACCAGCGGCAGCATCAGGTCGTTGACCTTGACCGCCAACTCGGCGTCGACACCGTGCAGGGCCTTGGCCACCGCCGCGTCCTGATAGGTCGACGTGAACATGTACAGCGCGCGCAGACCCTCGGCGTAGGCCTTCTGGGTCATCAGGCTGCGACGCACGTCCGGGTGGTGCGTGATGGTCACTCGCGGCGCGGTCTTGTCGGTCATCTGGGTCATGTCGGCGCCCTGCACGCGGTTCTTCGCGTAGTCGAGGGCGTTGAGGTAGCCCGTCGACAGCGTGGCGATGGCCTTGGTGCCCACCATCATGCGGGCCTGCTCGATGACGTCGAACATCTGCGCAATGCCTTCGTGGACCTCGCCGACCAGCCAGCCCTTGGCAGGCACGTCGTGCTGGCCGAACGAGAGCTCACAGGTGGCCGAGACCTTCAGCCCCATCTTGTGCTCGACGTTGGTGACGTAAGACGCCGTTGCGCTCGCCGATCTCGCCGGTCTCGAAGTCGAAGAGGTACTTCGGCACGAAGAACAGCGACAGACCCTTGGTGCCGGGGCCTGCGCCCTCGGGGCGGGCCAGCACCAGGTGGAAGATGTTCTCGAACAGGTCGCCGGAGTCACCCGAGGTGATGAATCGCTTCACACCGTCGATGTGCCAGGAGCCGTCGTCCTGTTTGATCGCCTTGGTGCGGCCTGCGCCGACGTCGGAACCCGCGTCGGGCTCGGTCAGCACCATGGTGGCGCCCCAGCCCCGCTCGGCGGCGATCACGGCCCACTTCTTCTGCTCTTCGGTGGCCAGCTTGTAGAAGATGCTGGCGAAGCCTGCGCCACCGCCGTACATCCACACCGCAGGGTTGGCGCCGAGCAGATGCTCGTGCAACGCCCACAGGAGCGCCTTGGGCATCGGCATTCCGCCGAGCTCCTCTTCGATGCCGACCTTGTCCCAGCCGCCGTCGATGACGGCCTGCACCGACTTCTTGAACGAGTCGGGCAGCGTCACCGCGTGCGTCTTGGGGTCGAAGGTCGGCGGGTTGCGATCGGCGTCGGCGAACGATTCGGCGACCGGTCCCTCGGCCAGCCGAGCGATCTCGCCCAGCATTTCGCGGGCGGTGTCTACGTCCAGGTCGGCGTATTCACCCGCACCGAGCGCCTTGTCGAGGCCGAACACTTCAAACAGGTTGAATACCTGGTCACGAACGTTGCTCTTGTAGTGGCTCACGTGTCCTCCTCGTCGAGACGCCACTTGCGGTTGGGTACTTATGGTTAAGTTACCCACCAGTAACTGAGACCCAATATACCGCTCGGTAACTTCAACGCAAAGCCGCCACGAGCAATTTCCATCAGCTAAGTAACCGAGCGGTTGATCGGGCCTCGATTGACCGGCGAAAACATCCGTTGAAGTGGGATTTCGTCCGCCTGTGATACCTAACACAGGCTCGTCACACGCACCACTAAGGTAAACGTATGCAACAGCGCGTGGCGGTCTGGGGAACGGGCAACATGGGGTCGACGGCGATCCGGTCGGCGCTGGCGTTTCCGGGGCTCGGGCTCTCCGGCATCATCACCTCCTCGGAGTCGAAAGCCGGCATGGATGCGGCCGAGTTCGTCGGGCTGGACAGTCCGACCGGTGTCGTGGCGACCACCGACGCCGACGCGGTGCTCGCCGAGTGCGATGCCGTCGCCTACATGGCGTCGGGAGACATCCGGCCCGAGGAAGCCGTCAACGACATCGAGCGCTGCCTGCGCGCAGGCGCGCACGTCGTCACGCCGTCGCTGTACTCGCTCTACGACCCGCGCTCCGCACCGCCGGAGTGGGTGGAGCGTCTGACCGCTGCCGCCGAGGCTGGTCGCGCGGGGCTGCTCGTCAGCGGGGTCGACCCGGGCTGGGGCAACGACGCGCTCGCCGTGATCGCCGCGGGCCTGTGCACCCGGATCCGCTCCATCCACTGCCAGGAGATCTTCGACTACTCCACCTACGATCAACCGCACGCGGTGAAGGTGTTGTCCGGGTTCGGCCAGCCGATGGACGAGGTGCCGATGCTGCTGCTGCCGTCCATCCCGACGATGGTGTGGGGCGGCAACGTCCGGCTGATCGGCCGCGGTCTGGGTCTGGAGATCGACGAGATCACCGAGGAGGTTGAGCGGCGGCCACTCGAATCGTCGGTGGACACGATCATGGGGCGGTTCGAGGAGGGCACGCAGGGCGCATTTTGGCTGAAGGTGATCGGAAAGTCCGGCGGCCGCGAGCGGATCGTCATCGACCACATCACCCGCATCCATCCATCGTGCGCGCCGGACTGGCCGCAGCCAGATCAAGGGGCGGGCGACCACCGCGTCATCGTCGACGGCGATCCCGAGCTGACGCTGGTCAGCCGCGCCGACGTGCCGGGCGGCACCAGGGCCGACGGTGGAAACACCACTGCCGCGAACCGACTCCTCGGCGCCATCGGGTGGCTGGCGACCCAGAAACCGGGCATCTACGACGGCCTGGATGTGCCCATTCACCCCCCGCTTCCCCCCGAGGTCGAAGCACAGCGGTGGTCTGCCGACTGACCTTGGCGGCTTTTGGAAACCTTTGAGCCGCCCACGACACGCTCACTCCATCGAACGTCAGAGTTCGAGAAAATCGAATGGAGTGGGCAATGGATTTGTGTCGGGTGTGACATGGCGTCCAGCCAGCGGTGGCTGGTGGTGTCCTACGCACCTCGATTTCTGCACCAGGGTCGTTGCCAGCCGCTCGCAGCCCTGGTGCAGAAATCGCGACGATGGCCGCACCTCGACGCGTGGGAAGATGGGAGCTGAGATGTCCAGCTCCGCGAACCTGAACCCGTCGACGCTGCGCGAGGCGTTCGGTCACTTCCCGTCCGGAGTCATCGCCATCGCGGCGGAGGTGGACGGTGCCCGCGTCGGCCTGGCGGCAAGCACCTTCGTGCCGGTCTCGCTGGATCCGCCGCTCGTCTCGTTCTGCGTGCAGAACACCTCGGAAACCTGGCCGCAACTGAAGGACCTGCCCCGACTCGGCATCAGTGTGCTCGGTGAATCGCACGACGAGGCTGCGCGCACACTCGCGGCCAAGACCGGCGATCGGTTCGCCGGTCTCTCGACGGTGTCAGCCGACAGCGGTGCGGTGTTCATCGAGGGCACCAGCGTCTGGGTGGAGAGCGCAATCGAACAGCTGATCCCAGCCGGGGATCACACGATAGTGATTCTGCGGGTCAGCGGTATCACGCTGCACCCCGATGTGCCGCCGATCGTATTTCACCGCAGCACGTTTCGGCGGCTGGGGGCTTAGGTCTTCGGGTCCGTCTAAGGGCGCTCGCCGAGTTCCTGCCGTTTCGCCGCGATACGCGCTTCGATCTCGTCGGCGTCCCCCGGCCGTCCTTCTTTTCTGGCCAGTTCGGCGCGGGCCGTCAACTCGCGGATGGCAGTGCGAATGTCATTGACGCTGTCGGTATGTCCCATGCTGTGCTGCCTTCGTCGTTGATTGACCGCTACCCGAAGGCTACCCGCGAAGTCGCCGGCCTCAACCTCTCCTGAACAACTTGTTCCCCAGCCACACCACCGGGTCGTACTTGTGGTCGACGACCCGTTCCTTCATCGGGATCAGCGCATTGTCGGTGATCTTGATGTGCTCGGGGCAGACCTCGGTGCAGCACTTGGTGATGTTGCACATCCCGAGGCCGTGTTCCTGCTGAGCGGACGCGGGGCGGTCGAGGGTGTCGAGCGGATGCATGTCCAGCTCGGCGACACGCATCAGGTAGCGCGGTCCGGAGAACGCCTGCTTGTTCTCCTCGTGGTCACGCACCACGTGGCAGGTGTTCTGGCACAGGAAGCACTCGATGCACTTGCGGAACTCCTGGGAGCGGTTCACGTCCTCCTGCATCATCCGGTACTCGCCGGGCTGGAGGTCCTTCGGCGGTGTGAACGACGGGATCTCCCTGGCCTTCTCGTAGTTGAAGGACACGTCGGTGACCAGGTCGCGGATGATCGGGAACGTCCGCAGTGGCGTCACCGTGATCGTCTCGTTCTCGTCGAAGGTCGACATCCGGGTCATGCACAACAGCTTCGGCCGACCGTTGATCTCGGCGGAGCACGATCCGCACTTGCCCGCCTTGCAGTTCCACCGCACCGCGAGGTCGGGGGTCTGGGTCTGCTGCAGGCGATGGATGATGTCGAGAACCACCTCGCCCTCGTTGACCTCGACGGTGTAGTCCTGCAGTGCGCCGCCGTCGTCGTCGCCGCGCCACACCCGCATGCTCGCCTGGTAGGCCATTAGTTGCTCCGTTCGGGATGGGCGGCCAGTTCCTCGTCGGTGAAGTACTTCTCCAACTCGGAGAGCTCGAAGATGTCCAGCAGATCCTGACGCACCGGGATCTGTGGCTGCTTGGTGACACTCACGTCGGGGACGAAGGAATCTCCCTCGGTGCGGCACACCAGCAGCGTCTTGCGCCAGTCCGATTCCATCGACGGGTGATCGTCACGGGTGTGGCCGCCGCGGCTTTCGGTGCGCTCCAGCGCCGCCTTGGCAATGCACTCGCTGACCAACAGCATGTTGCGGAGGTCGACCGCGAGATGCCAGCCCGGGTTGAACTGCCGGTGCCCCTCGACCTTGACGTGCTTGTAGCGCTCCCGCAGTTCGGCCAGGTTGTTCAGGGCGTCGGTGACCTCCTCGGCCTTGCGGATGATGCCGACGAGGCTGTTCATCGAGTCCTGCAGGTCGAGCTGCAGCGTGTACGGGTTCTCGGCCGTGTCGCCGTTCGTCGGGCCCTCGAAGGGATGCAGTGCCCGCTTGGCGGCGGCGTCCACCTCCTGCTCGGAGATCGCCGGACGGTCCGAGAGCGCGCGCACGTACTCGGCGGCTCCCATCCCGGCGCGGCGGCCGAAGACGAGGAGGTCGGACAGCGAATTGCCGCCCAGCCGGTTGGACCCGTGCATACCGCCCGCGCACTCACCCGCCGCGAACAGTCCCGGCGTGGTGGCGCCCGCGGTATCGGGGTCGACCTCGATACCGCCCATCACGTAATGACAGGTCGGCCCGACTTCCATCGGCTCCTTGGTGATGTCGACCTCGGCCAGCTCCATGAACTGGTGATACATCGACGGCAGCCGGCGCTTGATCTCCTCGGCGGGCAGTCGCGACGCGATGTCGAGAAACACTCCGCCGTGCGGCGAGTTACGGCCCGCCTTCACCTCTGAGTTGATGGCGCGGGCCACCTCGTCGCGGGGCAGCAGGTCGGGGGTGCGGCGCGCGGAGTCGTTGTCCTTGAGCCACTGGTCGGCCTCTTCGATGCTCTCGGCGTACTGCCCTTTGAACACCGGCGGGATGTAGTCGAACATGAACCGGGTGCCCTCGGAGTTCTTCAGCACTCCGCCGTCGCCGCGCACGCCCTCGGTGACGAGGATGCCCTTGACGCTGGGCGGCCAGACCATGCCGGTCGGGTGGAACTGAACGAACTCCATGTTGATCAGCGTCGCGCCGGCCCGCAGCGCCAGTGCGTGCCCGTCGCCGGTGTACTCCCAGGAGTTCGACGTCACCTTGTAGGACTTGCCGATGCCGCCGGTGGCGAGCACGACCGCGGGCGTCTCGAAGAGGATGAAGTTGCCGCTCTCGCGCCAGTAGCCGAACGCACCCGCGATGCGTTCACCGTCCTTGATCAGGTCGGTGATGGTGCATTCGTGGAAGACCTTGATGCGGGCCTCGTAGTCGCCGAGCTCCGCCTTGTCCTCCTGCTGCAGCGAGACGATCTTCTGTTGCAGCGTGCGGATGATCTCCAGGCCGGTGCGGTCGCCGACGTGGGCCAGCCGCGGGTAGGTGTGGCCACCGAAGTTGCGCTGGCTGATCCGGCCGTCCTTGGTGCGGTCGAACAGGGCGCCGTAGCTCTCCAGCTCCCACACCCGGTCGGGCGCCTCCTTGGCGTGCAGCTCGGCCATCCGCCAGTTGTTGAGGAACTTTCCGCCGCGCATGGTGTCACGGAAGTGGACCTGCCAGTTGTCCTTCGGGTTGGTGTTGCCCATCGCGGCCGCGCAGCCGCCCTCGGCCATCACCGTATGGGCCTTACCGAACAACGACTTGGTCACCACGGCGACCTTGAGGCCGCGCTCACGCGCCTCGATCACCGCTCGCAAACCGGCGCCGCCGGCACCGATGACGACGACGTCGAACTGGTGCCGTTCGACTTCCGATGAGCCGCTTGCGCGAAGAGCATCGGCTTCAGTCATAGATCCTCACTTGCCTATCTCGCCTGAGCTATCTGAAAACGTTTGTCAGCCAATGAATCTGAGATCATTAATGGCGCCGCTGGCCACCAGCGCGATGTAGAAGTCGGTCAGCATCAGCGTCCCGAGCGTGATCCACGCATACAGCTTGTGTCGGGTGTTCAGGCGACTCACCTGCGTCCACATCCAGTACCGGATGGGGTGTTTGGAGAAGTGCTTGAGGCGGCCGCCGACGATGTGGCGGCAGGAGTGACACGAGATCGTGTACACCCACAGCATCACGACGTTGACGACGAGAATGATGTTGCCCAAACCGAATCCGAAGCCCGAGGGGGAGTGGAAAGCCACGATCGCGTCGTAGGTGTTGATCACCGAGATGATCCCGGCGACATAGAAGAAGTACCGGTGTGTGTTCTGGATGATCAGTGGCAACCGGGTCTCACCCGTGTACTTCGCGTGGGGTTCGGCCACCGCGCACGCGGTCGGGGACTGCCACACCGACCGGTAGTAGGCGCCGCGGTAGTAGTAGCACGTCAGCCGGAACAACAGCAGGAACGGCAGCGACGCCGCCGCGTAGGGAAGCCACCACACGTCGGGCAGGAATTGCGGCCAGAAGTGGCTGGCCTCCGGGGTGCAGCCCGTGCTGATGCACGGGGAGTAGAACGGCGTCAGGTAGTTGTACTCGGCGACGTAATAGTTGTTCTGTAGGAACGCCCGCACCGTCGCGTAGATCACGAACGCGGCGAAGCCCAGATCCACGATCAGCGGCGACTGCCACCAGCGGTCGGTGCGCAGGGTGCGCTGGGGGATTTCAGCGCGGGTGGCCGAGAAGACGCCGGTGGCCTGACGGTCAGCGGTGGGTGCGCTCACAGTTTTTCTCCAAGCCTCTCCAGTACGTGCTCCGCAGTGCGTCAGAGCCTAAATCACCCTCTGCTGTGACCCCCGACACCCTCGTCGTCGACGTCTCTCCAGAAGTCGGTGTCGTACTGGGTGTCCGGGATGGGGATCTTCTCGGCGGATTGCTGGTGACGAGTCACCCCGCGCGTGAGTTCCAGCTCTTCGGCGTCGATGTCGAGGCGGTCGATGTCGTTGAGAATGCGTTCGGCGTCGTTGACGATTCGGCGCATGGCCGGGGTGTCTCCGTACCGCGACGCCAACGATGTCACGCACCGCCGCAGGCCACCGATCAACTCGTGCAGTTCGGCAAATTCGGTAGTGCTCGACATCAGACCTCCTTGGGCTGAAGGGTGTCTCGGATCACAGTACGACACCCGATGCTAGCTACATCATGGAGATCAGGCGTGAAACAGGTCACGTCTCAAACGGAAGGTCGTCGCATGGCCGGGAACCAGGTTCTTCAGGAGCGGGCGGCGGCGCTGCTCGCATTGCACCAGCCGGGTAACCCGGTGGTGCTGCCGACGGTGTGGGACGCGTGGTCGGCGAAGCTCGCCGTCGACGCCGGTTTCGCGGCGCTGACCGTGGGCAGTCACCCGGTCGCCGACTCGATCGGCAAGCCGGACAACGAGGGCATGACGTTCGACGACCTGCTCGCCCGCGTCGTGCAGATCACCGATGCCGTGCAGGTCCCGGTCTCCGTCGACATCGAGTCCGGATACGGCGAGGCACCCACCCGTCTCATCGACGGCCTGCTCGGCGCCGGTGCGGTTGGCCTCAACATCGAGGACACCGTGCACAGCGAGGGCGGGCGGCTGCGGTCGTCCAGCGAACACGCGCAGCTCGTCGGCGCCCTGCGTGCCGCCGCCGACGCCGCGGGGGTGCATGTGGTGATCAACGCGCGGACCGATCTGTTCATCCGCCAGGACGGCGACGAGTCCGACCGTGTCGAACGAGCCATCGCACGGCTGACCGAAGCCGCCAACGCCGGCGCCGACGCCTTGTATCCGGTCGGACGTCACGACCCGGAGACGTTGCGGCGCTTGACCTCCGAGCTGCCCCTACCCGTCAATGCCATCGCACTGCCCGATCAATCGGATCCAGCATCGTATGGCCCGCTTGGGGTGGGCCGAATCAGCTTCGGCCCGTTTCTGCAGATGGCTCTGACCGGGCGGGCCCAAGAGATCCTGGCCCGCTGGGCTTAGCATTCCAGCCGTAATCCGCTACGCCTGAAAAATGTGTCGGCCGTCACATAGGCTGGCGGAATGATTACTGCGATGCGCTTCATAACAGTCGTTATAGCCGCACTGGGGATGATTGGCTTCGGCAGCGGATCCGCGGCGGCCGATGCGCCCAATGGTGGGATGGTGCCGCTGACCAGCATCTTCAGGGCCTGCGACCAAAGCAAGATACAGTATGTGCCGGCGGCGGGCAACGGCAACAGCCAAGCGGTCATCGGCACCGGGGGCGCGAGCACCGTGACCGCGGACGTGCGCCTTGCGGTAGGCAAGCCGAACACCCCGTACAACGTCAGGCTGATCCAGGTGCCCCGACCGGCGTCGCAGCCGTGCAATGCCGGGGACCCCGGCGTCGCGGCGGGCGTGTTGATCACCGACGGCGTCGGAACCGGCGCAGTGACCTTGCAAGACAGTGTTCGTTCCGGCGCGACGGGCGCGTGGGTGTTCATCGAGGGTCCGCCGGATCCCGGCGAAATCCGCGGCGAGTACTACACGTCGGACCTCATCACGAGCCTGAATTAGCCCTATAGACGGCGAATCCGCGCCGGGAGCGAACCGCCTCACATCCATAGTCGTGCGTCGGTGAGCACACCGTGATGGCGGCGTCACACGAGGCGACATTGCGGCAATATCCGCTGGTTAGCCTCGCGTCATGCCGTCAGAATCAAAGCTCAGGCACGTTGTGGTGGTCGGCCACGGCATGGTCGGCCACCGGTTCGTCGAGGCCATGCGAGCACGCGACACGGCGGCGACGTGGCGGATCACCGTGCTGGCCGAGGAGGCCGATGCCGCCTACGACCGGGTCGGCCTCACCGGTTACACCGAGCACTGGGACCGCGGCCGGCTCGCGCTGCCCGGCAACGAGTACGCCGGTGACGACCAGGTCCAGCTGCGGCTGGGCGTCCGGGTAGCCGAGATCGACCGGGCCGCCAAGGCCGTCGTCACCGCGGACGGCGAGCGGGTCGACTACGACGCGCTGGTGCTGGCCACCGGCTCCTATGCGTTCGTTCCGCCGGTGCCCGGCAACGACCTGCCGTCCTGCCACGTCTATCGCACCCTCGACGATCTCGACGCGATCCGCGCCGACGCGCAACGCACCCGGGACGCCGGTCACGCCCCCGTCGGCGTCGTGATCGGCGGCGGCCTGCTCGGCCTGGAGGCCGCCAACGCGCTGCGCTCGTTCGGGCTGCATGCCCACGTCGTCGAGATGGCGCCACGGCTGATGGCCCAGCAGCTCGACGAGGCCGGCGGCGCACTGCTCAGCCGGATGATCACCGAGCTGGGTATCTCCGTGCACGTCGGCGTCGGCACCGACACGATCGCGCCGGCACAACGCAATCGACCCGTCCGGCGGTCCGCCGACGACGACTCGGTGCGGGTGACGCTGAGCGACGGGACGGCCATCGATGCCGGCGTGGTCGTTTTCGCGGCGGGTGTGCGTCCCCGCGACGAGCTTGCCCGCAGCGCTGGGTTGGAGATCGCCGACCGCGGCGGCGTACTCACCGACCTGTCCTGTGCCACAAGCGATCCCAACATCTTCGCGGTCGGTGAGGTAGCTGCAATCGATGGCCGCTGCTACGGCCTGGTCGGCCCCGGCTACACCAGCGCCGAGGTCGTTGCGGACCGGCTACTGGGCGGTGCCGCGGAATTCCCCGAAGCCGACATGTCGACCAAGCTCAAGCTGCTCGGCGTCGACGTGGCCAGTTTCGGCGACGCGATGGGCACCACGCCGGATTGCCTGGAGGTCGTGGTCAACGACGCTGTCAACCAGACCTACGCCAAGCTGGTGCTGTCCGACGACGCGAAGACACTGCTCGGCGGCATCCTGGTGGGTGACGCCTCGTCGTACGGCATCCTGCGGCCGATGGTCGGCGAACAGCTGCCCGGTGACCCGCTGGCGCTGATCGCACCGGCCGGATCCGACGGTGCCGGTGGGGGATTGGGCGTCGGGGCGCTGCCGGCGGCCGCACAGATCTGCTCGTGCAACAACGTCACGAAGGGCGATCTCACCGAGGCGATCGCGGGCGGCTGCTGCGACGTGCCGGACCTGAAGAAGTGCACGCTGGCCGGCACGTCCTGCGGTTCGTGTGTGCCACTGCTCAAGCAACTGCTGGAAGCCGAGGGCGTCGAGCAGTCCAAGGCGCTGTGCGAACACTTCACTCAGTCACGTGCCGAGCTGTTCGAGATCGTCTCCGCGACGTCGATCCGGACCTTCTCGGCTCTGATCGAGCGCTTCGGCAGCGGAAAAGGTTGCGACATCTGCAAACCCGCGGTCGCGTCCATCCTCGCGTCGACGAGCTCCGATCACATCCTCGACGGCGAGCAGGCCTCGCTGCAGGACAGCAACGACCACTTCCTCGCCAACATCCAGCGCAACGGCAGCTACTCGGTGGTGCCGCGGGTGCCCGGCGGCGACATCACGCCCGAGCACCTGATCCTGATCGGCGAGATCGCCCGCGATTTCGACCTGTACACCAAGATCACCGGCGGCCAGCGCATCGACATGTTCGGCGCCCGCGTCGACCAGCTGCCCGAGATCTGGCGTCGGCTGGTCGAGGGCGGGATGGAGTCCGGGCCACGCCTACGGCAAGGCGCTGCGCACCGTGAAGAGCTGTGTGGGCAGCGACTGGTGCCGCTACGGGCAGCAGGATTCGGTGCAGATGGCGATCAACCTCGAGCTGCGCTACCGCGGCCTGCGAGCCCCGCACAAGATCAAGATGGGCGTTTCGGGCTGCGCGCGGGAATGCGCGGAGGCCCGCAGCAAGGACGTCGGCGTCATCGCCACCGAGAACGGCTGGAACCTCTACGTCGGCGGCAACGGCGGCATGACCCCCAAACATGCGCAGCTGCTCGCCGGTGACCTCGACGACGAGACACTGGTCCGCTACGTCGACCGCTTCCTGATGTTCTACATCCGCACCGCCGACCGGTTGCAGCGCACCGCACCGTGGGTCGAGGCACTCGACGGTGGCCTGGAGCATCTACATGACGTGGTGTGCAACGACTCGCTCGGGCTGGCGGCGGAGTTCGAGGAAGCGATCGCGCGTCACGTCGAGGGGTACGCGTGTGAGTGGAAGGGCGTGCTCGAGGATCCGGACAAGCTGTCGCGGTTCGTCTCGTTCGTCAACGCGCCCGACGTCGTCGATCCGACCGTCGAATTCACCGAGCGGTCCGGCCGCAAGGTTCCCCCAACATCGGAATGCCGAAGGTGCCCCAAAAATGACTCTGCTCAATGACATTCAAGTCTGGACCGCGGCCTGCGCATACGACCGCCTGATCCCGTGCCGCGGGGTCGGCGTGCTTCTCCCCGACGGGGCGCAGGCGGCGTTGTTCCGCCTCGACGACGGCACGATGCATGCGGTCGGCAACATCGATCCGTTTTCCGGTGCGGCGGTGCTGTCCCGCGGAATCGTCGGCGACCGCGGCGGCCGGGCCACCGTACAGTCGCCGATCAAGAAGCAGGCGTTCGCCCTGGACGACGGCACCTGCCTCGACGATCCGACCGTCGCGGTGCCGGTGTACCAGACCCGCATCACCGCCGACGGCATCGTCGAAATCTGCCCTTAAACGTCACAATCGGTTTGCCTGGGCGAGACTACGCGGGGATCGGCACCCGCGCGCGCTTGAACCGGTTGGCGATCAGCCGCACCATCGCCGGATGCGTGCCCAGCGGATCGGCAACCAGGTCCGCTCCGCTGCCGCGTAGCCGATCTTGAAACAGCCCGTCCGCCAACAGGTATGACGCCAGCACAATGCGCCGCGCGCCCCGTCGCCGCAATTCGGACACGGCGTCGTGGACACGCGGCTCTCCGGTGGCCGCATACGCCGGCTCAACCCGGTCGCCGATGGCCGCGGACAGCAGCGCGGCGGTGTAGCGAAGGTCAGACTGCGCGTGTGCATCCGATGTGCCCGCCGCTGACAACACCACCGAATCGCCTGGGCGCCATCCGCATTCGACGAGTCGCTGCGCCATCACCTGAACCGTGTGCGGGCACGGACCCAGCGGAGCCGTGACGGTCACTGCCTGATGACCGCTGGCCGCCACGTGGGCCGGTAGGTCAACACGGACGTGGTAACCGCTGGCCAGAAACGCGGGAACTACCGTTACGGGTTGGTCGACGGGCAGCGCGCTGAGCACTTCGTGGGGTGTCGGGCCGAGCACGTCGACGAAGGCGACATGGACCTGTCGGTCGAGCTGCTCGGAAACCCGCTGGGCCAGGTCACCGATCATCGCGACGCCGGCCGGCTTGCGTGTGCCGTGGGCGACCAGCAGTAGACTCATTGCGCCTGCGCCAGCGGCTCGTCGACGGGCAACCGATAACCACGCTTCACCACCGTCGAGACAATGTTCTTGTCGCCCAACGCCGTTCGCAGCCGCAGCACGGCGGTCTCCACCGCGTGCGTGTCGGTACTCGTGCCGGGAAGGGCGCGGAGCAGATCGGCCCTGCACACGACGGCACCGGGGCGGTGCGCGAGCGCGCGGATCGTCGCCATCCCCGTAGGGGACAGCTCCTTCACCGCACCGTCGACCAGGACGCAGGTGCCGCGGATCTCCAGCAGGTGTCCGGCAACATGCATGGTGCGCGCACGCATCAGGGGCAGCTCGTCGGTGATGTGGCGGGCCAGCGCGCCCAGCCGCATCCGCTCCGGTGCCGACGTGGGTACACCGAGCCGGACCAGGGGGCGCGCGGTGACCGGCCCGACGCACATGGCGTGCACATCGGTCCGCAGGGCGGCGAGCACTCGGTCCTCGATGCCCATTTCCCCCGCCCGCATCAACACCGCCGCGACCGCGGGCGCCGACGTGAAGCTGACTGCGTCGAACTTCTTTTCGGCGATGCCGGCCACCAATTGGTCGAAGTCACCGTTTCGAGGCACCGGATGCCATCGGTAGACCCGGATCGGCACCACGTCGGCGCCCGCGGCGCGCAGCTCGTCGAGAAACTCGGGGAACGGGTCCCATTCCGCGGTGGCGCCGTGCAACTGGACGGCGATGCGCTGACCGGAAATGCCGCGCTCGACAAGGTAGTGCAGCAGCTCCCGGGACGACTCGGACTCCGGCGACCATTCCTCCGGCAGACCCGCGGCGCGCAGTGCACCGGTCGCCTTCGGACCGCGCGACACGATGCGGGCCTTGCCGAGTGAGGTGATCAGATCGTTGGCCAGTCCCCAGCCGTCGGCGGCGGCGACCCAGCCGCGGAAGCCGATGCCGGTGGTAGCTATCACGATGTCGGGGTGCACATCGATCAGAGCCTCGGTGTGTATCCGCAGCTCGCGGTCGTCGGGCAGCGGGACCATCTCGATGGCCGCCGCGCTTGTGACGCTGGCCCCGCGCTTGCGCAGCAACGCACTCAGTTCGTCAGCGCGGCGGGCGGAGGTCACCGCCACCCTGAATCCGGTGAGCGGCGCCCACTCGGGCTCGTTCATGTCTCCAGTGTTCGCACCGCGTGTTTCCGGGCGATTAACCAGCCGTTGCCCCGGCATATCGCTGCCTGGCCAGCAGTGAAATTCGTCTCACCTGGGCGGCTGGGGCGCAATGAGGTCGGCTGTTAGTCCACCCGGTGCGCGTGCACGACTGTGAACGGCAGGTACACCCGGTCGTCGTCGACCAGGTCCGCGATGGCGCGGAATCGGGCGGTGACCTCCCGCATCTGCTCCAAGCGCCTCCGGGCGGCAGTTGCTCGGCCATCGCTTGCGGGAACCCCTCCTCGCCGCTGCGGAAGCCGGCGCTGTTACCCAAATATGTTGTCGGCCCGAGGAAGTCGATGCGCCAGCCGTTCGCGGTCAGCGTGTCGCGGATGTTCGACTCGGGCACCGATCCCATCGGCGCGATGAGGCCGTTGATGTTGCCCTCGGAGAAGCAGTAGAGATGCCATCTGGCGCCGGGGCGCGTTGCGCGGTACAGGCTCGCGGCGTAGGCCTGGCGGCCCTCGTCGTCGAGGCAGTGATACAGGGCGCTGTCGACGACGGTGTCGAACCGGCCGTCGTAGCCGGTCAGCTTGGTGGCGTCGGCGACGTCGAAGGTAACCGAGACTCCCGCGTCCGCCGCCCGCTGACGGGCCTTCTCGATCGCCGCGGGCGAGCCGTCGAGTCCGGTCACCGAGTGGCCACGTGACGCCAGGTAGATCGCGTTGTCGCCGAGGCCGCAACCGATGTCGAGCACTTCGCCGGTGATGCCGCCGAGCGCTTCGAGTTCCATCAGCCGGGGCTGTGCCTGCCCGATGTCCCACGGCACCCCGGTGGGTTTGGGTCCGCCCTCGATCGTCGGCTCGCCGCGGTAGAGCTTGTCGAATGTTTCGGGTGTCGGCTGAAAGGCCTGCGGGGTAGTCACTTCATCCAACGTACGCCGCGGGTCACCACACGTCGCCGTCGCGCCAGTCGCAGGTAATCGCCTCGCTGGTGTCCAATTCGACGGCGACGGGCAGCACAAACAGCGACCTGTCGTCGTCGGGGGTGCGCCGCATTCCGGAGGGCGCCAGCACCGACGTCGGCCCCTGCCAGGGCAGCCAGCCTCGCGTCGTGTACATGTGTCGGCCCGCCTCCGACGCGCTGAGCGCGCCGAGTTGGTACGCGCCGCGCACCACTTGTTCGACGGCGTCCATCAGTGCCTTCGCCAATCCCTGGCCGCGCCAGTCCTCACGGACCGCGACGCCTTCGACGTAGCCGCACCGCAGGGCGGAGTCGCGGTACAGCAGCCGGCGCTGCACAACGGCGGCGTGGGCGATCAGGGCGCCATGGTGGCTGATCATCGCGTGCATTCCGCCGAGTGAGTTCTCCCAGTCGGCGTCGGTGA
Source organism: uncultured Actinomycetota bacterium (assembly GCA_963743225.1). Classification (GTDB taxonomy): domain Bacteria; phylum Actinomycetota; class Actinomycetes; order Mycobacteriales; family Mycobacteriaceae; genus Mycobacterium. Next base: position 288,785 of record CAVUPN010000037.1, read on the forward strand.
ACTCAATCTCGCCGCCGCCGAAGGCGTCGATGACCATTCGACGAGCGTCGTCGCGGGTCTCGTCGTCGAGGTCGGCGGTGTGGACCAGGCGGGCAGTCATTACCGCGTGCACAACCTGGTTCTACCAGGTTCGGGACCCTTCAGGAACCGTTGCGGAAGGGTTTGCGCGGTCGTGACCAATGCAGTCGGACGGTCTGCCCCGGCCGGATCTGCGCGATCCGGTCGATGTCCTGCGTCGACCACCACGCCGATCACCGGATAGCCGCCGGTGACGGGATGGTCGGGACCGAGGATCACCGGAAAACCGTTCGGCGGCACCTGAATCGCTCCGCGGGTGGCACCCTCGCTGGGCAGCTGACGGTCGCCCCACCGGTACTCGAGCGGCATGCCGACCAGACGCATGCCCACTCGGTCGCTGCGGTTGGTGACCTGCCAGTTGGTGCGGACCAGCACGTCGGGGTCGGTGAACCAGTCGTCGCGCGGTCCGGGCACCACCGACAGCTCGACCACGTCGTCCTCGATCGCGGCCACCGGCGCCTGGTCGAGCTCGGGGAACTCCTCGGTGTGGCTGCCGATCGGCAGCACGTCGCCCGGTTGCAGCGGCAGCGGGCCGATCGCCGACATCACGTCGTAGCTGCGCGACCCGAGCACGGGCGCGACGTCGATGCCACCGCGGACCGCCAGATACGTGCGCAGTCCGGAATGCGGTGCGCCCAGCGAGATCACCTGGCCGTCGTGTGCATGGTGAATGCTGTTGGTGCCGAACGGAACTCCGTTGACAGCGGGATCAGCGTCGGCGCCCGTCACCGCGATCGCGATATCGCCTCCTCGGACCCGCGCGGTGAACCCGCCGAACGTTACCTCGATGGTGGCGCGGTCACCCGGGTTGGCCACCAGTCGGTTGGCCAGGGTGTGCGCGCGACGGTCGGCGGCGCCGGACCGCGTCACACCCAGGTGAGCCATCCCCGCCCGGCCGAGGTCCTCGATCAGCGCCAGCGGGCCGGTGCGCAGGACCTCCAACGTTGTAATGCCTCGACTCCCGCTCGCTCCGGTCCTCGCTCGTACCTCGCTGCGATCCTCACTCGCGCTCGTCTTCGGGGTGGTCGTCACGACGACACCTCCCGGAACTGGACCCACTGCCCCGGCATCAGCAGCGCGGGCGGATCCCGGTCCACATCCCACAACTCCGCGTCGGTGTGACCGATCAGCTGCCATCCGCCAGGCGACTCGCGCGGATAGACGCCGCTGAACTCGCCGGCCAGGCCGACCGAGCCGGCGGGCACCTTGGTCCGCGGCTCCGATCGCCGCGGCACGTTGAGCCGTTCGTCGCCGCCGATCAGGTAGGCGAAACCCGGTGCGAAACCACCGAATCCGACCCGCCACGGGGTCTGGGTGTGTGCGGCGACGACGTCCCGGGGATCAAGTCCGGTCAGCTTGGCGACCTCGTCGAGGTCCGCTCCGTCGTAGACGACGTCGATCACCACGTCGGCGCGGCCGTCGGTTGACGAGGTCGCCTCCCTGATGCTCTCCGGCGTCAGTGTCAGCTTGCTGAGTTGCTGCCGGACGGCGCCCTGGTAGCGAGGCCGGTCGAGTTTGATCAGCACCGTCTGGGAGGCCGGGACGATGTCGACGACACCGAGCAGTTCGGCGTCCCGCAGGGCATCGGTCCACGCCAATACCTCCCCGGTGCTGTCGAACTGGAGCAGCAGCGCCTGGTCTCCGTAGTCGGTGACCCTGCCGATCACCAACGAGTCTGTTGCCACAGTCATGACACAAAGCTACCGCCGAGTAGGTTCCGAAGCCGCCGCTCTGTGAGCGTTGCCAGAGCTGCCTTAATGAAGCCTCAGACGGCCGGCCGATATGTGGGCTCGCGGCGCTTGATGTACGCGATCACCCGGTACGTGACGGGCAGCATCAACACCTCGACGGCCGTCTTGTAGAGCCACCCCAGCGCCGTGTACGTGGCGAAGTCGCCGAAGCTGGTGATGCCGATGGCGCCCGCCGCGATGCTGCAGAACACCACCGTGTCGCCGAGTTGGCCGGCGAACGTGGACCCGACCAGCCGCGCCCACAGGTACTTCTCCTTGGTGCGCTCCTTGATCAGCACGACGACCCACGCGTTGATCGTCTGGCCGACGATGAAGCCGGCCAGCCCGGCCACGATCAGCTGGGTGTAGGCACCGACGATGTTCTCGAAGTGCTCCTGGTTGGGGTAGAAGTCCGCGGCGGGGAGGTAGACCGTGATCCAGAACACCAGCGCCGCTAGGGCGTTCATCGAGAAACCGAGCAAGATCGCCCTGCGGGCGGCCTTGAACCCGTACACCTCGGAGAGCACGTCGCCGATCACATAGGTCAGCGGGAACACGATGAACCCGCCGTCGGTGATGATCGGGCCGAACGCAACGCCCTTCGTCGCGGTCACGTTCGAGATGATCACCAGCGCGGTGAAGACCGCGACGAGTACCGGGTAATAGGCGGACCCCACCTGAGCGAATGCGGCGCGCTGCTCCTTGGTCTCCTCGCTGGTCACCCGGTCATCAAACCGTCAGCCCAGCGCTTTGGCCAAGGCGGGTGGCAGTTGATCCGCCACCACGGGGTAGGACAGCGGCGACGAGAAGGCGATGGCACCGGCCAGGTCCTTACCGGTGAAGACGTTGCGTTTCGGCGGCCGTCGCCCTCAACTGCTTGAACGTCGGATCCATGGTCAGGCGGCCCTGGTCGTCGTCGGACTCGGTGGTCCAGACGAGCACGTCGGCGGCGTCGAGCACCGACACCATCTGATCGCGAGGAATGAAGGCGCGGTGATCGCGGGCGAAGGCGTTGATGTTGTCCGGGACCGTCAATCCCATCTGGGTGAGAAAGTCGGTACGCCAGCCGGCCATCGTCGCCACCGCGCTGTCGTCGACGAACGTGCCCTGCAGCAGGAGCACCTTCTTGCCGGAGAACTGCGGATTGTTCGTTCCCACCGCGGTGAACTTGTCGTCGACGCCCTTGACGAGCGCCGCCATCTCGTCGAACTTGAACACGGCCTGACTGATGGTGGCGGCCTGGTCCTTCCACGGCTCGAAGAACGCGTCCTGGCCGGACTGCGGGATGGTCGGCGCGATCTCGGAGAGCTTGTCGTAGGTGACCTGGTCGACGCCGGCGTTGGTGGCGACGATGAGGTCGGGTTTCAGCGCGGCGATCCGGTCGACCTGAATGCCGTCGGCGAGGTTGAGGACCTCGGGCTGGGCGGGGCCGAGCTTGGGCAGCGCCCACGGCCACACGCCGAACGGCTGGTCGCCCCACCAATTGGTGACCGCGATCGGCACGACCCCGACGGCGAGCAGGTCGTCCTGCTCGGTGAAGCCGGCGCTGACCACACGCTTCGGCGGCGCGGGGACCTTGGTCTCGCCGAAGATGTGCTTGACGGTGACCGAGCCGTCGTCGGCCACTTCTCCGGGTTTCTCCGAGCAACCCGCGGCGACGGCCGCCACGCCCGCGGTCATTGCCAGGAAACGCCGTCGCGACCAAACAATCGGCACTCCGCGAGCGTAGCGCTCAACCAGCTAACTACCTTGAGGCGACAGACCTAATGCGGAATCGTATTGGGATGATCACGCTCACGGCCCAGGCCCCCGACCCGTTGTCTCGCACGACCCCGTCGCGCCGGCCGCCGCTGCGGGTTGGGCTGGTGCAGCACCGCTGGCGCGCCGACTCGAAGGAGCTGGCGACGGTCCTTCGGGACGGCATCGACCGGGCGGCCGCCGCGGGCGCGCGAGTCGTCTTCCTGCCCGAGATCACGCTGCTGCGGTACCCGGCCGACACTCCCGCTGGACCCAATCCGGGCGCCGCCGCCGAGGATCTGGTCGGCGGACCGACTTTCCAACTGGCCGCCGAAGCGGCGATCGCCAACGACATCTTCGTGCACGCCTCGCTCTACGAGAGCGCCCCGGCCGACGACGGACTGGGCTACAACACCGCGATCCTGGTTTCGCCCGGCGGTGAGCTGGTGGCCCGCACCCGCAAGCTGCACATCCCGATCTCGGCCGGTTACTACGAGGACACCTACTTCCGGGCCGGACCCGCCGACGACAACCCATATCCGGTGTACGAGCCCGACGGCCTGGACGCCCGCATCGGCATGCCGACGTGCTGGGACGAATGGTTCCCCGAGGTCGCCCGCAACTACTCACTCGGCGGAGCCGAAATCGTCGTCTACCCAACGGCGATCGGCTCGGAGCCGATGTTCCCGGCTTTCGACACGCAGCCGCTGTGGCAGCAGGTGATCGTGGCCAACGGCATCAACAGCGGCCTCTTCATGGTGGTGCCCAACCGCACCGGCGACGAGGGCAGCTTGTCCTTCTACGGCTCGTCGTTCATCTCCGACCCGTACGGCCGTGTGCTGGTGCAGGCTCCCCGCGACGAGGAGGCCGTGCTGGTCGCCGACCTCGACCTGGATCAGCGGCGTGACTGGTTAGAGCTGTTCCCGTTGCTGTTGACCCGAAGGCCCGACAGCTATGGCGCGCTGACCGTTCCGGTCGACGCGGCCCGGCCCTACGGGGCCGGTCACCCCGCGACTTTCGTCGTCAAGTGACCCCTTGCGGCGTAGGGTCCCGCAGGTGACCGCGACGATCTTCACCGGCGGTGTGATCTGGGCCGGGCCGGCCGGAGATACCGATGCGTTGCTGGTCGTCGATGGAGCAGTGCGGGCGCTGGGCGATCAAGCCCGTGCGTCGGCCGAAGGAGCCGACGAGGTCGACCTGGGCGGGGGCTTCCTGATGCCCTCATTCGGGGACGGTCATGCCCACCCGCTTTACGGCGGGCTCGAATACGCCGGGCCGCCGGTGCGGCCATGTAATTCGGTTGACGAAATCGTCGACGCCGTAGGTAAATTCGCCGCCGAGCATCCGGACGACGAATGGATCATCGGCGCCTCCTATGACAGCAGCCTCGCGCCCGGCGGACTGTTCGACGCCCGCTGGCTCGACGCAGCGGTGCCGGATCGGCCGGTGGTGCTCAGGGCGTGGGACTACCACACCATGTGGTGCAATTCGGTTGCCCTGCAGCGCGCCGGCATCACCGCGGATACGCCGGACCCGGTCCTCGGCGAGATCCCGCACCGCGAGGACGGGTCGGTGCTCGGGACCTTGCGGGAGTGGGGCGCTATGGACCTCATGACGGCCGTGATGCCAAAGCGCGACGAGGACGTCCGGGTGGCGGCACTCGGTACGGCCGCCGACTATTACGCTGCCCGCGGCGTCACCTGGGTCCAGGACGCGTGGGTCGAACCGGCGGATGTCGACACGTACATCGAGGCGGCCCGACGCGACGCGCTTCGCATGCGATTCAACTTGGCCTTCTACGCCGATCCGCGCCACTTCGATTCCCAGGTAATAAATTTCGCCGATGCGCGACGCCGAGTCGACGAGGTGGAGTCGCCGCTGCTGACCGCCCAGACGGTGAAGTTCTTCGCCGACGGCGTCATCGAGAACGAGACCGGCGCGCTGCTTGCGCCGTACTGCTCCGCGCTGCACAACCACGGCATGCGGAACTGGGAGGGCGATGCGCTGGCCGAGGCGGCATGCCGGGTCGACGAGCTGGGTCTGCAGATCCATATCCACGCGATCGGCGATGCGGCGGTGCGCCAGGCGCTGGATGCGATCGAGTACGTGACGGAGCGCAACGGTCCGCGCGACCGGCGACCGGTGATCGCGCACGCGCAGTTGGTCGACGACGCCGATATCGGGCGGTTCGCCGAGCTCGGGGTGATCCCGAATATGCAACCGCTGTGGGCGCAACTGGACGCCCTGATGACGGTGCTCACCGTTCCACGCCTCGGCGTCGAACGCGCGGACAAGCAGTATCGGATCCGCAGCATCGAGAAGTCTGGTGCGCCATTGGCTTTCGGCTCCGACTGGCCGGTGTCTTCGGGCGCGCCGCTCAGAGGTATCGCGGTGGGAGTGTCGCGACGAACGGCCGACGGCGAGCCCGAAGGCGGATGGACCCCCGACGAGATACTCCCGATCGAGCAGGCGCTCTCCGCCTATACGGCGGGCGTGGCGTATCAGGCGTTCGCGGAGGGCCGGTGGGGCCGGATAGAGCCCGGCGCGAGCGCCGATCTGCTCTGGCTCGACCGCGACCCCAGGATCACTCCCGCACTGGAGCTTCCCGCGCTACAGGTGCGTGCCACCTATCTGCACGGCAGGTCGGTCTACTCGGCCGCGAACTAGAGGAGAGAACGATATGTCATCAACTGCGCCAGTCGATCCGACCGTCCCGCCGCCGCAGGAGGAGGGTGAGGGCCACCTCCTGCGGGTGCTCGGCACGCCGTCCCTGGTGCTGTTCGGGTTGGTGTACATGGTGCCGCTCACCGTGTTCACCACTTACGGCCTCGTGACGCAGATGACCGGCGGCCGCGTGCCGGTGGCCTATCTGGTGACGCTCGTCGCGATGGTGTTCACCGCCAGGTCGTACGCGCGAATGGCCGCCGCGTATCCGGTGGCGGGTTCCGCGTACACGTACTCGCAGAAGTCGTTCGGTGCACCGATCGGCTTCCTGGCGGGGTGGTCGCTGTTGCTCGACTACCTGTTCCTGCCGATGCTCAACTACCTCGTCATCGGCATCTATATGGGGGCTGCGCTGCCCGCGGTGCCGACAGTGGGTGTGGATCCTGGTCGCGATCGCGATCGTGACGATACTCAACATCGTCGGCATCGTCTCGGTGTCGTGGGCCAACGTCGTCATCATCGGGTTGCAGTTCCTCTTCATCGCCGTGTTCGTCGTGATGTCGATCGCCTCGATCTCCGGATCCGGCAGCGTGAACCTGATGGCGCCGCTCGCCGGCGACGGCACCGTCGACGGACTCGGCCCGATCTTCACCGGCGCGGCGCTGCTGTGCCTGTCCTTCCTCGGATTCGACGCGGTCTCGACGCTGTCCGAAGAAGCGAAGGACGCCAAACGCACTGTGCCCAAGGCGATCATGATCGCCACGGTGCTGTCCGGCTTCATCTACTTCGCGTTGTCGTACGTCTCGCAGTTGGTGTTTCCCTCCAACGCGTTCGAGGACGTCGACTCGGGTTCGCTCGACGTGATGCTTGCGGCGGGTGGACAGTTCCTGAACGTGTTCTTCACCGCAGCCTACGTCGCGGGATGCGTTGGGTCGGCACTGACGTCGCAGGCATCGGTGTCGAGAATCCTGTTTGCGATGGGCCGAGACGGAATCCTGCCGCGCAAGGTGTTCGGGCACGTGTCCGCGCGCTTCGCCACCCCGATGTTCGCCATCCTCGTGGTGTCGGTGATCTCGCTGGTGGCCTTGTGGATCGATCTCACGGTGTTGATCGCGCTCGTCAGTTTCGGTGCGCTGGTGGCATTCTCGGCGGTCAACCTGTCGGTGATCAAGCACTACTTCATCGACAAGGGTGAGAAGAATGTGTTCAACAACCTGGTGCTGCCGCTCATCGGCTTCGGCCTGACCGTGTGGCTGTGGACCAGTCTCCCGGGCCTCGCGCTCAAGGTCGGATTGATCTGGCTGGCCATCGGTTTCGTCTGGCTGCTCGGTGTCACCCGCGGCTTCCAGCGCCCGACGCCGGTGCTCGACATGAAGGAGTAGCGCGCTAACCGACGGTGAAGTTTCCGAACAGCACGACTGCCAGGCCGAGTGCGACGACGATGTTGACCACGGTCGCCGAGGCGAACAGCGCGATCGGTCGCCAACCGGCTTCGCGCAGGCCCGTGAGCGAGAACTCGAGACCGATCGACACGAACGCGAAGATCAAGAACCAGGTGCGCAGGTCGTTGACGGTCGCGATCTCAGCTTTGCCCCCGCTGACCCACTGCAGGTACAGCGTGCCGATGATCGACGCGGCGATGAAGCCGAGCACGAACTTCGGGAATCGCTCCCAGAACTGTCGAAATGATGGACGCGCAACTGGTCCTTTTCGGGGGCGCTGCGGCGCTCGACCTTCAGCGCGAAGTAGGCGGTGAGAGCGATCGCCACCACACCGATCAACGCGTTCTGGGTGGTCTTGACGATGGTGGCGATCTGCAGTGCGTTCTCGCCTGCGATTGCGCCCGACGCCGCGACCGCGGCGGTGGTGTCGATGTTCCCGCCGATCCATGCGCCCGCGACCGCGTCGGACAGGTCGAGCAGGTCGGCAAGCCACGGCAGCAGGAAGATGGACGGCAGCGCGAACGCGATCACCAGCGACGCGGCGTAGGCCAGTTGTTCGCGCTTGGCTTGCACGGCGCCCGCCGCCGCGATCGCCGCGCTCACCCCGCAGATCGACACCGCCGAGGACAGCAGGGCGCGCAGCTTGTCGTCGAGACCGAGCCGTCCGCCCAACCACCAGGTGAAGCCGAACACGGTCGTGATCAGCAACAGCGCCTGGATGATGGCCGGGCCCGCGGCGGTGACGAGCACCTTCAGGTTGATCGATGCGCCAAGCAGTACCAGCCCGGTCTTGATGAAGAATTCGGTGCGGAAGCCTTTCGACAACGCGTCGCGCAGCGCGAGCTTGGTCAACACGGCGTTGCCGATCAGGCCCAAAGCGATCGCATAGATGGGAAATTCGATCGACTTGGCGACACGTTCGAGCGGGGTGTCCGCCGCCCAGACCGGTACTTGTGCTTCCAGGAAGCGGGTCAGCGCACCGAGGGCGATGACCACCAGCACACCGGCGATCGCGTAGCCGAGGACAGGGCGTGAATCGGCCCGCTCGACGCGAGTCTCCTGAGCGGTCTGCTCGGTCACGGGATCACACTGCCCGGGATCGCGCCGACGAGCACCAACACCAACAGCGCGAGGCCAACGATGACCGCGAGCCAGTCCTCATTCATGCGGGCAAACCGTAGTGACCGACCGATGCCGCCGGGAACGGTTGCGATCAGCGCGAATTCAACGCTTACAAATGCGCCAGTCGCTTGTTGATCAGCCGGGTCAGCCAGGCCGGTGAGAACCGCGAACCCGCCGCCGCCATCTTGGTCTGGGGCCCGATCGCGAAGTGCACCTGATGGATGGCGCGCCGCAGCCGGGACGGCTCGACCGCCGCGACGATCGCGTCGGCGACGTCCTGGGCGGTCAACTTGATGCCGAGCGACTCCGTGGTGCCGGTCTTGACGTCGTCGGTCATCGCGGTCTGCACGTACAGCGGCCACATTGCGATGACCCGGATGCCGTAGCGGTTCCACTCGATGTCGAGCGCCTCGGTGATGCCACGGACGAAGAACTTTGTCGCGCTGTAGACGGCGAGCTCGGCCTGGCCGTAGATCGCCGACGCCGACGCGAGATTGACGACGACCGACTTCGGGGTGGACCGGAGGTAGGGGAAGGCGGCGTGCAAACCGTTGACGACGCCCTTGGTGTTGATGTCGATCTCCCTGAGATGGGCTGCGACGGCGATGTCCTCGAACCGGCCCGCCAGCAGGATGCCGGCGTTGTTGATCATCACGTCGAGCCGGTCACCGGCCGCCTTCGCGAATTCGCTCACCCGTTGCGCCATCTCGTCGGGGTCGATGACGTCGAGATGGCCGGTCACCGCCCTGCCGCCGAGCTCGTCGATCTCGTCGGCCAGCGACTTCAGTCCAACCTCATCGATGTCGTAGCCGCCGACGGTGAACCCGTTGCGGGCGAAGGTCAGCGCGGTCGCACGGCCGATACCCGCGGCGGCGCCGGTGATGAACACGGCTCTGTTGTTGCCCATGCGTCATGCTTACTTCATCGTGGCGAGGTTGTGCCAGAGGTTTCTCAGGCTGTCGGTGCCGCCGAACAGCGTGGTGAAGTGCGTGGAGTCGATCAGAACGATGTCGCCGGAGCGCTGGCTGTTCGGCGGCATCCAGATCAGCGCGTTGAACTCGGTGTTGCCCTCCGCGGTGAACGGATGTGGCCTGTTGGGGTCGACGCGCTGTTTCCCAAGGACGCGTAGCGCGTCGCCTTCAGGAGCGGTGAGTTCGTAGTGCGGCAGGTGCGGGTGGAAATTGAAGGTGGTGACGTTGTCGAGCAGCCGCGGGGTGTCGAGATCGCGAATGGCGTTAAGGGGTGCGATTTCCTTGGTGCCCTCGACGACGGCGGGGCGCAGTCCCCAGATGTTGTGCACGGGCACATCGAGTGCTCGCATCAGAGAGCGGGTGTACTGGCTGAAGCGCTGCTGGCGCGGCACGAGTCGGTCACCGTGGTGTAGGTATTCGACCTGCCGCTGCTCGAAGTCGTCGGTGAAGCCCACGTCGTGGTGGGGTGCCAGCAGCAGGCAGGTTCCTTCCCGCTTCAGCCACTCGGTGATCGCGGCGATCTCTTCCGGGGCAGCTTCCTGTTCGGAGAGCAGATGGTCCAGCCCGAAGACCATGAGCGTGTCGGTGTCGGCCAGGATCCGTTCGTCGATCAGAAGCTTGTACCCGGCCTGGTCGATGCGCTGGTAGACGGCGACCGGGTGACCGGTGGCCTCACCGGCGAGCTCCTGGAATGCCAGGGCGGACCGGTGGAACAGCTCCAGCGTGCCCGCGATGCCCTGCAGGAAGTTCGCCGCGTCGTACTCCGGTGTCTCGTAGCCGGGCCATAGCACATTGCGGACCTCGGTCATGGTGGAGAAGCGGTTCTCCATCGAAGCCGGATCCCGTTGGGCTTCCCAGGGATAGCTCCACGTCCAGTAGATGCTGATGCGGCGCCCGCCGGTATGGGCGCGGGGGACGTGGTTCTGGTTGTAGGTGCGTGGCGGCTGCAGTGTGCTCATGGTCGATCCTTCAGTTGCCGAGCGAGGCCAGGTAGCGCATGGCGTTCATTCCGGGAAGGAAGAAGTACGCACCGCCCGACAGGGTGGTGAACGCCGGAAGACCCTTGTGCACCTTGCGGATCGGTCGTTTCGGGACGGTGAAATCCATCGCGCCGTCCTGGGTCCCGCAGATCGGGTCGTGTTCGTTGCCGAGTTCGTGGAATCTCTTGTCGTTGATCCACACGTTCTGCGCGAACTCGAACTGACGCACGAGATCGGCGCAGATGATGAACGCGGCGATGCCGCGGTCCACCCCGTCGTCGGGCGCACCCTCCGGCAGCGCGGGTCCGTACGTCGCGCCCCGGCGGATCATTCGCCGACGGTTCATGTAGTGCGCGGTGTCACGCGGATTCAACCGGCGGGCATGGGAGCCGAGCGGACACGCATACCCGAACGGGTCCATCTCCTTGTAGTTGAAGTCGTTGTTGCGCATCGGATCCGCACCGAGTTCGGGATCGTCCGCCTCCGGTGCCAGCACCAGTGGCGCACCGCTGCGCCAACGCCCCATGAACTTCGCCGCGAGCAGTTCCTGCTCCTCCGGTGTTTCCGCATTCTCGATCAGGTAGTCGCGGAACGCCGCGACGTGTTCCTGCAATCGGCGATACGCCATGTAGCTGCCGTTGCGTGACAACACCTCGGGCTCAGGGAGATTCGCCACCGGCCCGTTCTCGTCGGGGTATCCCAGGATGAATTCGCCCGGTTCCAGCGCATCGCCGGAACCCGGCGTCGGCTCCTCGCCGGAGCCCTTCATCACAGGCTGAGACAACCGGTCCCGGAAGCCGAAGTGGTCGTGGGCGTAGTTGAACGGTGGTGTCGCGTTGAGGTCGAGGAACGAGAGACTGCGCACCCCATCGGTGCGGGCGAGCAACTTGTCGTGCTCCTCGATCGATCGTCGGCACTGCTCGTCGGTGCGCGAGAACAAGATCGCAATCGCGTGCAGATCATCGCCGGCCAGGCCGCCGACCCAATGCTCTGGTGCGTTGGCGCCGGTGTCCCCGAGGATGTCGGCCCGGGCCGCCATGCCCGTGCGGAACTCCTCGGGGAAGGTCTGCAGCGACTCCTCGGGGACGCCGAGCGCGCGCAAGCCGTTCCACGTGAAGGCCAATGTGACCCAGCGGTCGGAGCTGTCCATTGCGGCCGTGGCGTCCGCGACGGACTGTGTCTTGTCCAACAGCTCGGAGAGCCAGGCCCGCCCGCCAGCCGGGGTGTCGAACGACAGGAACTCGTAGCGACCCGTGATGGCCGGCGTGCGGGTCAGCAGGATGTGCTGGATGTCCTCGAATTCAAGCACCGGCGCGGTTCACTGCATCTGGTCGAGCATTTCCGAGAAGGCCGCCTTCAGCTTCAGCGCCTTCTTGATCTCGTCGGCCGTCACGTACGGGTACTCGCCGTATTCGAGGAAGCTCGGCACCTGGTGCTCCCGGACGAACTTGATGAACGCCTCGGGATTCTCCTTCCAATCCTCCGGGAACCCTTCGAGTTGGGTGAAGATGGTGGTGATGCCGGTCGCGCTGAACAGCTGCACCGCGTCCTCGGTGTACTTGTCGAAGTCGGTGTCGAAGATGCCCATGTACTGGAAGTGCAGACCGGAACCGACGTCGAAGAGATTCCAGCGCAGGTAGTGCAACTTCAGCGGCGCCAAGGCCTCCGGACTGGCTGCGATGGTCTCCTCGATGGTCTTCCCGTACGCGCGGACCACGTCCTCGCGGCCCTCCTTCACCTTCGCGATGATCGAGAACCCGTGGCAGGCGGGCGTCCTCGGGTAGACGGGGCCGTAGCGGCCGCGCTCCTCTTTGAAGTAGCCCTCCGGGGGGATGGCCATCGCCGACGGCTTCGTCCAGTCCTGATCAGTTGTCGTCATGTCTGCCCTCTGTTCTCGAAGTCGATGAAGCGGACCGTACTCTGCCGTTGTGACCGTCACGGCAGTTTCACATCGAAAAGCGAGGTGAGCTTGTCCAGATCACGAACGGAGGAAGCAGACCAATGACTACGGGATCAAAAATGTTTGCCCGCTGTTAACAATCACGATCCGTGCCGAGTGATCGAGGAGTGTGCAATCAACGAACAGCTTTCATAAATTGCAATTCCGCCCACCGATCGTTGCGCAGCGTGCTTAGCTCCGCTTATGGGCCGTACGGCCCGACAGACTGCAGAGAGGCAGCCGTGAGATCAACACAGCGCTACCTGATATTGGGTTTGGCGATGACGATGGCCCCAATCACTATCGTCGTCGCGGCGCCCCAGGCGAGGGCGGATTGCACCTACAGTGGGGGGTCCACCGTGTGTGCGCAGGGCGAGGTCCGCGGTGCTGACGGGGTGCCGAGGGCCGCGACTGCGGCCGTCCCCTATCCGTGCGAGTACGACTGGTACTGCGGCACCGACTGGGATCTCGACGTCGGTTGGGATCCCGGCCGTCCCGGCATCGGTGGCGGCGGTGGTATCGGACCACGTCGATGAGCAGCTTTCCCATGAACCGTCAACCCCTCGATGAAGGAGCCAACATGTTGCCCTCAGTACGCCTTACTCGCCGCGCGATAACGGGAGCGATCGGCACCGCAGCCGCTGCCGGTGCAATGCTTTTCGGTGCTGCCGCCACCGCATCTGCCGAGCCGCTCCTGGAGCCACCGCCGTGCACGGCCGCCGAACTGGCACGCGTGATGTCAGGCGTCACGTTCGACACATCGAACTACCTGATCACCCACCCCGCCGTGAACGACTTCTTCACGAGCCTCAAAGGTCAACCCAAGGATCAGATCCGCGACCAGGTACAGACCTATCTGGACGCCAATCCGACCATCCGGCAAGACATTCAGAACATCCGGCAACCCTCGGTCGCCTTCCGTGAACGCTGTGGGGTGCCTCCTCAGGGCCCGATGGGTTAGGGCGGCGTAGCGATCACGTCACGACGAGGGACACGCCGAGTCCGATCATCGTGACGGCGATCAGGCCGTCGAGGATCCGCCATGTCATTGGCGAGGCGAACAAGCCGGCCAAGCGGCGCGCACCGAGGCCGAGGCTGACGAACCACACCGCGCTGGCGGTGACGGCGCCGACGCCGAACAGCCAGCGATCGTCGCGGTGCTGGTTGGCAAGTGCCCCGAGGAGCACGACGGTGTCGAGGTAGACGTGCGGGTTGAGGAACGTCATTGCCGCGGCGGTCAGAAGGACCTCGGCCAGCCGTGCCGGGGTGGCATCCGAGGGGTTGAGGGCCGAAGGTCGCCACGCGCGCCGCGCGGCCAACATCCCGTAGCCGAATAGAAACAGCGCGCCACCGAACTTGGCGACGTTCACCGCGCCTGGATGCGCATTGATGAGGGCGCCGACGCCTGCGATGCCCGCGGCGATCAGCGCGATGTCGGACACGGTGCACAGCGCCACTACCGGCAGCACGTGCTCGCGCCGGATGCCCTGCCGAAGCACGAACGCGTTCTGCGCCCCGATCGCGGCGATCAGGGTGAACGAGGCCACGAAGCCGACGATCAGGGGCGAATTCATGTCATCGACGTTAAGAGGTCTTGCCAGATCAGTACAGCTAATGATTCTTCATATGCATTAGCATCACTAATGTGCAACTCGACGGTCAGCAGCTCGCTGCATTCGCCGCCGTGATCGAGCACGGCAGCTTCGACGCCGCCGCGGCGCGGCTGCACGTCACGCCGTCGGCGATCAGCCAGCGGATCAAGGCACTCGAGCAGCGGGTCGGCCAGGTGTTGGTGCGCCGCGAAAAGCCCTGTGTGGTGACGCCCGCCGGTGTGCCGCTGCTTCGGCTCGCCGCGCAAACGGCGCTGTTGGAGTCGGAAGCGCTGGGCGAGATGGGGGGCGGATCGTCGGAGCGGACCCGGATAGCGATCGCGGTCAACGCCGATTCGATGGCGACGTGGTTCACTGCCGTGTTCGACCGGTTGCCCGATGTGTTGTTCGACGTTCGGATCGAGGACCAGGACCACTCGGCTCGGTTGTTGCGTGAAGGCGCGGTCATGGGTGCGGTCACTACCGAGCGTGCGCCGGTGCCGGGTTGTCGGGTGCAGCCACTCGAGGTCATGCGCTACCTACCAGTGGCCGGCCCCGCTTACGTCGAGCGCCATCTGCGGGATGGATTCACCGCCGACGCGGTCGCGTCAGCCCCGTCGCTGGCGTGGAACCGTGACGATGCCCTGCAGGACATGTTGGTTAGCAGGGCATTCCGTCGCCAGATCGGCAGACCGGTCCATTTCGTGCCCACCGCTGAGGGGTTCGGTGCCGCCGTGCGGGCCGGACTTGGCTGGGGCATGTTCCCGGACAGCCTGGCCGCTCCGTACCTGGCCGACGGGTCCTTCGTTCGGGTGTCCGACGTACAACTCGACGTGCCGCTGTACTGGCAGTGCTGGAAGCTGGACAGCCCCACCGTCAAGGCCATCACCGACGCAGTGCGATCAGCCGCCATGGATCTGCGCCGGCGTTGAGCCGGCGGTAGGTGCCGACCCCCTCCTTGTAGACCAGCGAGCTTCTACCTCGCTTGTTGTGGGTTCGATCCCGCCCGAGGCTCGGTTTACCTGGCCTAGCGCACCGTCATTCACTCAAGGCATCAATCTATGCCATTTAGGGCTTGGACAGGTATCGCACAGACTCCCTACCGTAGGGAGTGACAGCGGCCACATCGGCCGCACCAGTGATGCCTCGAACACAGGAGTTCCCCATGGTGACCACATCACTCCGCAGGATCCGCACCCGCACCATCGTCGCGACCGCCGCAGCAGGCCTTGCCCTGACAGCGTGCGGCGGCGTCGAGACGAGCACCGGAGGCGGTGGGGGCGCCGACTACCCGTCCGGCACCGTCGAGATGTACGTCGGCGCTTCGGCCGGCGGATCGAGCGACCTGATCAGCCGCGCCATGTCCAAGGGACTGAGCGACAACCTTGGCGCGTCGTTCCCGGTGATCAATCGCGAGGGGGCCAACGGTGCCCTTGCCGCAGCCGAAGTCGCCAATGCCAAGCCGGACGGCTCGGTGATCGCGATCCAGAACGCGTCCCTGTTCGCCATCACCCCATTGGCCGTGGCGCCCGACGAAGTCACCAAGATCGATGACTTCGATGTCGTCCAGGGCGTCTCCCGCGACGACTACGTGCTGGTGACCAACCCCGCCAGTGGCTACCGCACCCTCGACGACATCAAGAAAGCGACGCGCGTCGTCCGATACGGCACCACCGGCGTCGGCACCGGCGCGCAGCTGTCGGCCGCGCTGCTGTTCAAGACCAGCAACGTCAACGCCCAGGACGTTCCGTTCGACGGCGGAGCACCCGCGCTGGCCGCCGTGCTCGGCAACCAGGTCGACGTGGCCAGCATTCAGGTCGGTGAGGCGATCGAGAACATCCAGTCCGGCAAGTTGACCCCGCTGGCGGTTTTCGGTCCCGACCGCATCGAGTACCTGCCCGACGTACCGACCGCCAAGGAGCAGGGCCTGGACGTCGAGGTCACGCAGTACCGGTTCATGACGGTCCCGAAGGGAACACCGCAGGACGTGCAGGACAAGATCGCCGAGGGAATGAAAGCCACCTTCGAGACCGAGGACTACAAGCAGTTCAACAAGCAGAACAGCCTGACCCCGATGGAGCTGTCGGGTGACGAGGTCGTCGCGCAACTGCAGAAAGACCAGAAGCGATATGCCGACCTGGTCAAGCAGTACGGCATCAACCTCCGCGACGAGGGCTGACCCGTGAACGACGTTCCCGCACACCAGCACACGCGCGACATCCTGGCCGAGTTAGAGGCCGAGGTCGCCCACGAAATGGAGGAGGACCGCCCGCCTGCGGGCGGTCCGGTCTATCAAACGGTGGGCGCGTTGGTCGGTGTCGCGATCGGCGTCGGCGGCGCAGTGTTGGCATACGGCTACGGGCTCGGAAATCTTCAGAAGCCGGGTCCGGGCCTATGGCCGTTCATCGTCAGCGTGGTGATCGCCACCCTGTCGGTGATCCTGCTCGTGGTGGGCCGTGGGTTGACGGACAGTGAGGCGTTCACCCGGAGCAGTGTGTTGCCCGTTGTCGGAGCCGTCACCTTCGTCGCCTTCGGCCTGCTGATGCCGGTCACCGGCTTCGAGATCCCGGCGCTCGTGTTGAGCGTGATCTGGCTGAAGTTCCTCGGCGGCGAGAGCTGGCGCAACACCGTCGTGATCAGCGTGGTGACGGTCGCGGCGTTCTACCTCCTCTTCCTTTACGGGCTGCGAATCCCGTTGCCCCACCTGATCAAGTTCTGAGCCGAAGCCATGGACATCAACGCATTCCTGGAAGGTTTCGCGCTCGTCGTCGAGCCGCACAACCTGCTCTACTGCCTCGTCGGCGTGCTGATCGGCATGGTCATCGGCGTGCTGCCCGGGCTGGGCCCGGCGGCCACCATCGCGATCCTGCTGCCCATCACGTACACCATCGATCCGGTGTCGGCGATCATCATGCTGGCCGGCATCTATTACGGCGCACAGTACGGCGGAACGATCACCTCGGTGCTGCTGCGCCTTCCGGGTGAAGCGTCGTCGGTGGTCACCGTCTTCGACGGGTTCGCCCTGGCCAAACAGGGCAAAGCCGGCACGGCGCTGGGCATCGCCGCGATCGGATCCTTTGTCGGCGCCACCATTTCGATCATCGGCCTGACGCTGCTGGCCCCGGTCGTGGCAAGCGTTGCCCTCGACTTCGGCCCGCCGGAGTACGCCGCACTCGCGCTGCTGGGCGTGCTGCTGGTCGCCACGATCGGCAGCGGAAACAAACTCAAGGCGCTGATCGCCGGCACCATCGGTCTGCTACTGGCCACCGTGGGGCGCGACAACTTCAGCGGTGCTTCCCGTTTCACATTCGACAGCCTGCAACTCGCCGACGGCATCGACTTCGTCGTGGTGGCAATGGGTCTGTTCGGTGTGGGGGAGATCCTGTACAACCTCGAGCAGCGACATCGCAAGGTGCAACCCCCAACCGCTGTCGGCAACGTCTGGCCGTCGCGCAAGGATCTCAAGCAGTCGTCCGGTGCCATCGGGCGCGGTTCGGTCATCGGCTTCGTGCTTGGCGTGCTGCCCGGTGGCGGCGCGGTGCTTTCATCGATCGTTGCCTACGCGGTGGAGAAGCGTCGCTCCAAGACGCCGGAGCGGTTCGGGCGGGGCGCCGTGGAGGGCGTGGCAGCGCCAGAGACCGCCAACAACGCGGCGGCGACATCCTCGTTCATCCCACTGCTCACGATCGGGCTGCCCGCGAACGCCTCGATGGCGATGCTTTTCGGCGCGCTGCTGATCCTCGGTGTCTCGCCGGGTCCGCAACTGGTGGACGAAAATCCGGACGTCTTCTGGGGCGTCATCAACTCGATGTACATCGGCAACATCCTGCTGCTGATCCTGTCGATTCCGTTGGTCGGCTTGTTCGTTCGCATTCTGCGGGTCCGGCCGGCCATCTTGGCGCCGATCACGGCGTTGATCACGATCCTCGGTGTGTACACGATCAACAACTCGACGTTCGACATCTTCTTGATGGTCGCGTTCGGCGTGATCGGCTACCTGATGAAGAAGGCCGGCTTCGATCCCGGCCCCATGGTCTTGGCCTTCGTGCTGGGCTCGATCATCGAGTCGAGCACTCGCCGGTCACTGCTCATCTTCGGCGGCGACCCCACGGGTTTCTTCACCCGGCCGATCTCGGGAACGATTCTGGCGATCTTCGTCGTCCTTGCGTTGTTGCCTGTGGTCCGGCAGCTGCTGCGGCGGCGTGCCGACCGCAAGTCGGCTGAATCCTCCGAAACGCCAAAGAAAGTGAGTGCCTGAGTCCGCTCGGTCGCGGTCAGGCGCTGAACTCGGCTGTCTCCTTGGTGAGGGCGCGCATACGGTCACTCAGGGTGAAGCCGAGGCCCGGCCGATCGGGCAGCCACATGCGTCCGTCGCGGATCTCGATGCGCTCATCGAAGAGCGGGTTGAGCCATTCGAAGTGCTCGACCCAGGGCTCGGTCGGATACGTCGCGGCGAGGTGTAGGTGGATCTCCATCGCGTAGTGCGGCGCCAGCGCGAGCCCGGCGTGCGCGGCGAGCGTGGCGAAGCGCAGGAACGGCGTAATGCCGCCGATCCGCGGCGCATCCGGCTGGACGATCCCTCGATAGCCGGCGTCGATCAGCGCCATGTGCTCGGGCACGGAAGTGAGCATCTCGCCGGTCGCGATGGGGGTGTCGAAGGTGCGACTGAGGTCGGCGTGGCCGACGGCGTCCCAGGCGTCGAGGGGTTCCTCTATCCAGATCAGGTCGAACTTCTCGAGCTCGCGGCACATGCGGCGGGCCCTGGCCCGGTCCCACTGTTGGTTGGCGTCAACCATGAAGGGGCCGTCGCCGAGGTGCTCGCGCAGCGCCGCGACCCTATCCAGATCGGTCTTCCAGTCGGGTTGTCCCACTTTGATTTTGATGCCGCCGATGCCGGACTCCAGCGACGCAGTCGCCTTCTCCTTGATCTCGGCGACCGAGGCCTGCAGGAACCCGCCCGAGGTGTTGTACACGCGGCACGAGTCGCGATGCGCGCCGATCAACTTGGCAAGCGGCAGGCCCGCACGTCGTGCTTTGAGGTCCCACAGTGCGACGTCGAGCGCGGCGATCGCCTGGGTGGCGACGCCGGATCGTCCGACCGACGCACCCGCCCACAGCAGGGACTGGTAGATCCGGTCGATGTCGGATGGGTCCTGGCCGAGCGCAACGTCCGCGATCTCTTTGAGATGGGTGAACTGTGCCGGCCCGCCGGCCCGCTTGGAGTAGCTGAACCCCATGCCCTGATGACCCTGCTCGGTCGCGACTTCGACGAACAGCAGCACGGTCTCGGTCAGCGGCTTTTGCCGTCCCGTGAGCACTTTCGCATCGCTGACCGGAGTTTCCAGGGGCAGCACGACGTGAGAGAGCCTGAGGTGGCGAATGCGGTCGGACGTCATATATGCAGGCTATTGCCGCCGATATATACATGTCCAAGTCAAGAATTGGCCTCGAATCATCCAGGGTCGGTATTAAACAGGAAGGGACCGCGCGTCCTTGATCGAGGACTGCCTCCGCCGCACTGACGCCTGCCGGTCCGCTCCCGACGACGATGATTCCCGGTCGGCTCATTTATCCGACATACCCGGGATATCGAGTACTTACGCCGGTACCAAACATTTGTCCCGGGTGCTATTGATTAAACAGTCTGCATAAAATAGGTTCGATCATCGTTCGAGCGTGGGATTCAGCCCGCGCGACGTGGTCGGCGGAGGGCATATGGCTGGACGGCTCGAAGGCAAGGTCGCTTTCATCACGGGTGGGGCTCGCGGTCAGGGACGTGCCCACGCGCTTGCGATGGCCAAGGAGGGCGCCGACATCATCGTCGTCGACATCTGTCGGAACATCGACTCGAACCCCTACCCGCTCGCGACGCCCGACGATCTCTCTGAGACGGAGCGGTCGGTCAAGGAGCTCGGCCGTCGGGTGGTCGCCAGGGTCGCCGACGTGCGGGAGCGCCACGAGCTGCGCGACGCACTGGAGGCCGGCGTCGCCGACCTCGGCAAGCTCGACATCGTCGTCGCCAACGCGGGCATTCTGCCGATGGCCTTCGGGAAAGAGTTCGACCCCATGCATTTCGTCGACGCCACTGACGTCGATCTTTTGGGCGTGATGAACACCGTCGCGGTCTCCCTGCCCCACCTGCCGAACGGCGCTTCGATCATCATCACGGGTTCGACAGCGGGCATGATCAAGGGCACGAGCGACAACCCGATGATGGGCCCGGGCGGCGCGGGCTACGGCTGGAGCAAGCGGGTGCTGATCGACTACGTCGACCACTTGTGTCTGCAGGTGGCGCCCAAGATGATTCGGGTCAACGCGATGCACCCGACCAACGTCAACACCCACCTGCTGCAGAACGACGGTATCTACAGCGTTTTCCGGCCCGACATGACCGCCGAAGGCAAGAAGCCGACCCGCGAGGACGCCGAACCTGCGTTCACCTACTTCAATGCCATGCCGATCCCGTATGTCGAGCCGGAGGACATCGCCAACCTCGGGGTGTTCCTGGCTAGCGAAGAGAGCCGCTACATCACCGGGCAACATATCCGGGTCGATGCGGGATCGATGCTCAAGTGGCCCAACGGCCCCGGTCGCTAGATTAGTGTCGGCGCAGGGCCCTCCTAGCAGCTTCTCTGCAGCGATTGCGGCCGAAAGTAAGCAAACACCGGGATGTTTGCAGAAGCCGGGATCACTACCCGCGGCGGTGTGAGAGAATGTTTCGACGATTCCGGGCGGCATGGGGAGGGATCCTGACTACGATGCGTTTGCGCTACGCGCTGGGTATCTGCATATCTGCAGCTCTCCTCGTCGCTAGCTTCGGGGGGGCGATCGCTGTGGCCGATTCGGATTCCGGCGATTCGACTGCCGGTACCACGATTGCTGACGAGCTCGAGCCAAGTCGTCAGTCCGGTGACTGCGCCGGACGAAAGCACACCTGACACGGGTCCGACTGATTTGCTCGGAACTTCGGGCCAAGAAGAACTCACCAGCTCAACAGGCCCGATGACCATGGCTGCCACGACGGACACCCAGGAGCTCGCGCCGACGGGCACCAACGAGGTCGCCACGGTGGTCGCCGAACAGCGAGAATCAGGGATCCGAATCCACCACGGCGGTTACCACCCAGGTCGCCTCCAGTCCGGACGTAGTCGTATCGCATTCGTCGGTGATCGTGCCTTCACCGGACGTGGTCACCTCTAAGTCGAGCGTGCGTACCGTTGATCGGCGCGCGGCCGTACGGACAGCGGTCGCGCCGGTCATAGAATGCGGTCGCAACTGCTGCGGATAAAGCAGCCGCGCTCCGGGCTGTGGTCGCGGCGCTTCCCAGTTCCCGGACACCGGTTAGGGACGTCATCACCGCGGTTCAGGACATGCTCAACTCGGTTGCCGGTATTGGCGCCTCGCTCGCACGAGTGCCGGCTGATCTTGCCTCTTTGCTCGGCGTCCCCGGAATGGCTCCCAGGACGATTTCCGAAATCGAAAAAGGCCTCCACGGTGCCGGCCTGTCGCCGGCTGTACATGTGCCAATGCGTTCGTCTTCAGCAGTGCGATGGCCGCAGCTGCTGGTCACTTCTGCTCATTGGGGCGCTTCCTCAACTGGCAACATCGCCGGGCATCCGACACTGGGAGGCGTCGCGACCGCCGGCGTGAGTGATGAACTATCGGTTTCTGCGGTGTCGCCACTCGTGCCGCAAGCCGTCGCACCGAGTGGTCTCCTTTCGTCCGTGAAACGCACCATCACCGCCGTCCTGGTGCCCGTGTCACTGGCCGCGCTCGCCCTTGCGTGTTTGCCGGGCAGCGCCGGGCTCCTGATCATCAGCGCAGCCGGGATGGCGGTCGGATACCGCCAAGCCAAAGCGGCCGCAACACTACGAGCAGTGGGGATCGCTCGCTTTGCCCGTCTAGGGCCGTTGGGTGTCGTCCGATCGGGTTCCCTGGTTGCCCTGCATCCCCGTGCATCGCGCGTCCGCGGTCAGCATTCAGGGGCGGTAAGACACCTCGAGTCGGTCGCCTGAGCAACGCGGCCCGACGCACTACTACGAGGTGGACCGCGCGAGCCCATGGTCTCGATGGCCTAACGATTCAGTCGTGTGTCGGCGTAGACGCTCGCACGACCTGGAATGCCGTGGTCTTGTAATAGCTGATGAACTCCGCTGTGCGTTCGATTGTGCGGTTGGCCACGGCTGCGGCGGCCTGTGGGGCGTTGCTCGCCACCGGGCTGCCGTCGGCCGGTGCCGCGCCGGAAAGCGACGCCCAGGGTTACCTCGACTCCACGGCGCGCTGCAGCTCGGCGGCTGCGACGGTGGTATTCGGCAGGACGGACAGCTCACGGGTGGCGATCTGCACGACGCCTGGCGGCGGGTACGAGTACCGCGGGGTGCGAGTACGCGACGGCGCCAGGCTGATCGTTTCCGCCGACGCCTCCGAGGACGGCGCATTCGTCGCCGAGAACGGGGGAATCGGCTACCTGGTGACGGCGAAGTCTCTTGTCGTCAGCGAGGGCAACAAGGTGATCCGCGAGGAACCGATGGTGGACTTCCACGGTCCTGAAGCTCCTGCCGCGCCGCCCGCCACACCAACGCCGACCAAGCCGCTGCCGCCACCGTTGCCCGCCGAGGAGGGTGGCGGCGGGTGAGCCGCCGTTCTTCCGCGCACGGTGGGTTGCCGTCCGAGCGTTATGGTCTCGTCGAAGCCCTATGACCGCAGCCTCCCGCGAACGCGCCGCACTGGTGAACACGATGCGGGCCGTCGGACCCGACGCCCCGACCCTGTGCGGTGAGTGGACCACCCGCGACCTGGCGGCGCATCTGGTTCTGCGCGAACGACGTCCGGACGCTGCGGCGGGCATCCTGATTCCCGCGCTGGCCGGTTACACCGCCCGCAAGCAGCAGCGCCTCACAGACTCCACCGACTGGCCGAACCTGCTGGAGATGGTCGCGTCGGGACCGCCGTTGTACTCGCCGCTGAAGCTGCTCGACCCACTCGTCAACACCACGGAGATGTTCATTCACCACGAGGACGTCCGCCGCGCGGCACCCGACTGGCAGCCGCGTGACCTGGACGGCGACCTGACGTCCGCGCTGCGCCGGCAGGTTCGAGTGGCGGTCAGGATGTCACTCTCTCGTGCGCCCGCGATGGTGACGCTAAGGGACACCGACGGGACGCCCGTGGCGTCGGTCGGCCGGGGTCGGGAATGCGTGATCACCGGGACGCCGCCCGAATTGCTGCTGTTTCTGTCCGGCCGCGACGCGGTTCAGGTCGATTTCACCGGCGACGACGACACCGTCGCAGCGGTGCGCGCCGCCCGCCGGCGACTGTAGGGAGTCGATCACCCGAGAAATCTCGTTGGTGGACCCATCTCGAATCCGTTCTGCAACGAATCATCGGTATGAACACGCAGAGATCACTTGGGTTCGGTGACAGGTTGGCGGTCGGCACTTGTTCACCGGCCGGTGACTCTGACAGCGACAACGGGTGAGTTCCCCGGTAGTCGGCGACTCGGGGCCGCTGCCAGCGACCGCAGCCCGCGACCAACGCCTGGGGTGGACGCTGGTTGTCGGCTGTCTCGGGGTAGCACTGGTGGTGGGGTCGATGGTTGCGTTCAACACGGCCCTTGGCCCACTGGCGATCTCAACGTCGGCATCTCAGACACAGCTGACCTGGATCGTTGACGGCTACACCGTGATGCTGGCCTGCCTACTGCTGCCCGCTGGTGCGATCGGTGACCGCTATGGGCGGCGGGCAGCGTTGCTCTGCGGGTTGACAGTGTTCGCCGCGGCGTCGGCTTCGCCAGCCATGTTCGACAGCCCGTCGCAGATCATCGCGGCGCGCATGGTTGCGGGCGTCGGCGCCGCATTCGTGATGCCCGCCACCCTGGCGTTGATGGCGTCGGCATACCCGCCTAACGAGCGTGCGAAGGCGATCGGGATATGGGCAGGGGTGGCCGGCTGCGCCGGAGTGCTCGGGATGGTCAGTTCCGGTGCGCTGCTGCATTTCTCGGATTGGCGGACGATCTGCTGGGCCTTTGCCGGCGCCGCCGTGCTGGTGGCGGTGGCGGCGCGGGCCGTGCCGGCGTCGCGCAACGCCGACGCACCACCCGTCGACTGGGTCGGGGCGGTGCTGATCGCCGCCGCGGCCGCCGTGACCGTCACCGGGTTGCTCCACGCCCCGCAGCACGGCTGGGTCAGTCCGCCGACGCTGGGCTGCCTGGCGGCCGGCCTGGCTTGCGGGTTGGCTTTCGTGGTCGTCGAGCGAAAGCGGCGCTGGCCGCTCGTCGACGTGGGGCTTTTCGCCGACCAGAGGTTCGCCGCCGGGGTCGCCACGATACTGGTGCTGTTCGCCGCGACGTTTGGATTCTTCTACTTGGCCATGCAGTATGTGCAGCTCGTCATGGGCTACTCGGCACTGATGACCGCCATCGCATTCATCCCGTTCGCGCTCCCCGTCGTGGGGCTTTCCGCGCTTTCCTTCTACTACACCCCCAGGCTGGGTCTGCGGCGCGTGCTCGCCGCCGGCTTGCTCCTGATCGCGGCTGGATTCCTGACGATGTTTGCGCTGCAGCGGGGCTCGGCCTATCTCCACGCGGCAGCGTGCATCGTTGTCATCGGTTGCGGTATCGGGCTGTGCACTGCACCGGCGACTTCGGCGATCATGGCCGGCGTCGGCGAGGAGCGGCAGGGCATCGGATCGGCGATCAACGATGCGGCGCGCGAGCTCGGGGCGGCGCTGGGCATTGCGATGGCCGGATCGGTCCTCGCTCAGCGCTACACCCAAGGCGTGGCACCGGATGTGGCGGCGCAGCCCCAGTTCATCCGCGCTGCCGTAACGGACTCGCTTGGCCAAGCGCTTCATGTCGCACAGATCGCTGGTCGGCAGGGTGTGACGATCATCGAGCAAGCGCAGAATGCGTTCGTGGCAGCCATGCACTCCTCGGCCACCGTCCTGGCGATAAGCGCGCTGGCCGCGGCGCTCTTCATCGGCTTGCGCGGGCCGCGCCGCTGACTACTGCGCGAAGTTTGTCGTCGATCTGCGATTTCGAACTACACAGGTCAGCTCTGTATTGTGGTGCGGTCGTCTTGATCAGGAGCAACGTTGTGACCCTCAACACTATTGCGCTGGAGCTGGTGCCTCCCAACGTGGAGCGCGGGCCCGACTACGCAGTGGAGGAGGCGCGCAAGGTGGCGCGGATCTCCGCAGACTCGGGCCTGAATGGCCGGATCCGGCACGTGATGATCCCCGGAATGATCGCCGAGGACGACGACCGGCCCGTCCCGATGAAGCCGAAGCTCGACGTGCTGGACTACTGGTCGATCATCAGACCGGAGCTGCCCGGGGTGCATGGACTGTGCACCCAGGTCACCGCCTTCATGGACGAGGCGGCCCTTGGCGAGCGGCTGACCACTTTGGGTGATGCCGGGTTCGAGGGAATCGTGTTCGTCGGGGTGCCCCGCACCATGAACGACGGTGAAGGTTCCGGTGTCGCTCCCTCCGATGCCCTGTCGATCTATGACCGGCAGGTCGGCAACCGCGGCGTGATCCTGATTCCCACCCGGGAAGGTGAACAGGGCCGGTTCAATTTCAAGTGCAATCAGGGCGCCAACTTCGGTATGACGCAGCTGCTGTACTCCGACGCGATCGTTGGTTTCCTCACCGAGTTCGCAAAGAGCACGGATCATCGGCCCGAGATCCTGTTGTCCTTTGGTTTCGTGCCGAAGGTGGAGTCCCGGGTGGGTCTGATCGAGTGGCTGATCCAGGACCCCGGCAACTCAGCCGTCGCCGAGGAGCAGGAGTTCGTCAGGACTTTGGCGAGCCGCGACCCTGCAGACAAGCGCCAGGCGATGGTCGACCTGTACAAGCGGGTGATCGACGGAGTCGGCGATCTCGGGTTCCCGCTGAGCATCCACTTCGAGGCGACATACGGTGTGTCCGGCGCGGCCTTCGAGACTTTCGCGGAGATGCTCGCCTACTGGTCTCCCTAGGGCTGGGCCCACGCGCCAGCTGGGAGAGCGAAGCGACCGGGGAATGATCACCGACCGCTAAAGCGCACGAATCCCGCTGTACAGCAACAACAAACCGACGACGACGAGCAGGGCCGCCGCGTACGCAGCCATCGCGGCCGTGCCGATTAGCGGTAAGAGGTACGCGATGTGGCCGACTTGTGGCCGTGCACCAGGTAGGTCAGCCAGCGGATGTCGATAAGCACGAGTGATCGCCCTTTCTGTTAGGCGGTCTTGGTGAGAAGTGGAAGTAGTCGGCGGCGTTCGCCGATGCTGTCGGCGAAGTGATGTAGCGCCTCGGGCACGGAGCCCGCGGTGGGGAACGTCTCGCGCTCGCCGGACAACCGCAGAGTCCGATGAACCGGTTGACTGGCGATGATCGACCACTCCACCTCGGCGCGGTGGCAGTCTTCATCGAGGTTGTAGAGAAGCGAGATGCATTCGGGCGAAAACGAGTTCACGCCGCTCAGGTCCAATACGAAAGGCTTCTCCATCAGGACGAAGCGCTTGGCGTAGGCACAGATTTGATCGACGTTGGTGTCATTGACGTCGCCACTGACCGTCACCACGGTGGCCAGCTGACGACACAGCGCGCGCAGCTGCGCGCCGCCGCAGTCGACTGCTGGGTTTCCGTACATGTTGATAAAGCTATGCCGCCGATCTAAGGCGTTGGGGAGCTGCCGCTAATACTTTGCTAAGAACAATTTCTAAAGGATCAATTAGGCTCAGCCGCCCCGGAACTGCGCGCCGGAGTAGTTTTCCCACGGGTTGTAGTCGGCGAGCAGCGTCTCCTGCGGTGGTCGCTGGTTTTCCGGAACGTGCTGGAGGTTGATCCGGATGCGGTACCAGATGGAGCTCGGGCCGCGCATGCCGTCGACCAAGACGTCGGCGGGCTTTAAATTCCTAGCCACCTCTTGGTATTTCTCGCGCCAGGTGTCGAGCGCTGCCATCGCCTCGTCCTTGGTCTTGGTGCGGGCGATCTCGATCAGCGGCATGTTGGAAATGCGGCGCCCGGTTCCCTTCTGGGTCTTTTTCGCGGCGCGCCGCGGGGCAGTCTCGGCCGGGCCGAGGCGGTCGGCGAGGTCGAGCAACTGGTCCAGGCTGCCCGTTGCGTCGTCCATCCCCTCCCACGGATCGCCCGACTGCTGGAATCGCCGTGGCACGGTCGCGATGGTGAACTCTTCAGGACGGCAGCCGATGACCTCATCCCAGAACAGCGGTGTCGACACCCGGGCGTCGGGGGTGGCCCGCACCGAGTACGCCGAGGCGACCGTGCGGTCGAACGCGTTCTGATTGAAGTCGACGAAGACGCCCTCGCGTTCTTCCTTCCACCACCGTGCGGTGGCCAAGTCCGGTGCCCTTCGCTCGACCTCGCGGGCGACGGCCTGCGCCGCCAGCCGGACGAACTTGAACGGCCAGCGCCGCTGGATGCGCGCATAGATGTGGAAGCCGCGTGATCCCGACGTCTTCGGCCACGCAGTCAGTCCGTGCTCCTCGAGTACCTCCCGCGCATGGAGCGCGACGTGAATGATCTGGCGCCAGTCGACACCGGGCATCGGATCGAGGTCGACCCGTAACTCGTCGGGCTGGGCGAGATCGTCGGCGCGCACCGGATGCGGATTGAGGTCGACGCAACCGAGGTTGACCGCCCACACCAGGCCCGCGGCGTCGTGAAGAACCGCTTCCTTGGCGGAGGTGCCGGAGGCGTACTTCAACTCCGCGACGTCGACGTAGGGCGGACGGTTCTTCTCGGGTGCTCGCTTCTGAAAGACGGCCTCTTCGGTGATGCCCTTGACGAAGCGCTTGAGGATCATCGGCCGGTCCGCCACCCCGCGCAGCGCGCCCTCGGACACGTCGAGGTAGTAGCGGATCAGGTCCATCTTGGTGACGCCGATATCGGGGAAGACGATCTTGTCGGGATGGGTGATGGACACCCGCTGACCGTCGACCTCCAGGTACTCGCCCTTGGCGGATCCGGCCATACGGCCATGGTAATTACGCAGGAATTTCCGGCCGAAGTGCGACGGTCGTCACATAGGGTGGAGCCATGCCTAAGCTAGCTGATCTTCCGTTGCAGGCAGCGGCCAAAATCCAGCAGTATGCCGAGCGCGGCTCCGCAGAACTGCACTATGCCCGCAAGATGTTCGAAGCCGGCGCTTTGAAGCTGGAACCGCCGCAAAACATCGCCGCACTTCTCGCCGATATCCGGCGCTGGGGCGAGGTCGGCATGATTCCCGCGCTGAACGCCCGGCGCACCCCCAACCGCACGGCCGTCGTCGACGACGACGGCGAGATCACGTTCTCCGAACTCGACGACGCCGCGCATGCCGTCGCCAACGGCCTGCTGGCGATGGGGGTCAAGGGCGGTGACGGGGTGGCCATCCTGGCCCGCAACCACCGCTGGTTCCTGATCTCCGTGTACGGCGCCGCTCGTGTCGGCGCCCGCATCATCCTGCTCAATAGCGAGTTCTCCGGGCCGCAGATCAAAGAGGTCTCGGAGCGCGAGGGCGCCAAGGTCATCATTTACGACGACGAGTACACCGCCGCCGTTTCCCAGTCCGAGCCACCACAGGGCAAGTTGCGTGCGCTGGCCACCAACCCCGACGCCGACAAATCGTCGGCCTCGCCGACGGCGAGGAGTCGCAGCCTAGCACCGACGAGACGCTGGCCGACCTCATCGAGCGCAGCAGCAGGAAGCCCGCTCCGAAGGTGACGAAGCGCTCGTCGATCATCATCCTGACCAGCGGCACCACCGGAACGCCCAAGGGCGCCAACCGAAGCACCCCGCCGTCGCTCGCGCCGATCGGCGGCGTGCTGTCCCATGTGCCGTTCAAGGCCAACGAGGTGACGTCGTTGCCCGCGCCGATGTTCCACGCCCTCGGCTTCCTGCACGCGACGATCGCGATGATGCTGGGTTCGACGCTGGTGCTGCGGCGCCGCTTCAAGCCGGCCACCGTGCTCGCCGACATCGAGAAGAACAAGGCCACCGCGATGGTCGTGGTGCCGGTCATGCTGTCGCGAATTCTCGACCAGCTGGACAAGACGGAGCCGAAGCCGGATCTGTCGTCGCTGCGGATCGTTTTCGTGTCCGGTTCGCAGCTCGGCGCCGAGCTCGCCACCCGCGCGCTCAAGGACCTCGGGCCGGTGATCTACAACCTGTACGGGTCGACGGAGATCGCGTTCGCGACGATTGCGCGGCCTAAGGATCTGTCGATCAACCCGGCCACCGTCGGACCGGTCGTGAAGGGTGTCAAGGTCAAGATCCTCGACGACAACGGCAACGAGCTGCCGCAGGGCGATGTCGGCAGGATCTTCGTCGGCAACACCTTCCCGTTCGAGGGCTACACGGGCGGCGGCCACAAGCAGATCATCGACGGGCTGATGTCCTCGGGCGACGTCGGCTACTTCGACGAGCACAACCTGCTCTACGTCAGCGGCCGCGACGACGAGATGATCGTGTCCGGCGGCGAGAACGTCTTCCCCGCCGAGGTCGAGGACCTCATCAGTGGTCATCCCGAAGTCGTCGAGGCCACCGCTCTGGGCGTCGAGGACAAGGAGTGGGGCCACCGGCTACGTGCGTTCGTCGTGAAAACCAAGGGCGCCAGTGTCGACGAGGACGCCATCAAGACCTACGTCCGGGAGAACCTGGCCCGCTACAAGGTGCCGCGCGAGGTCGTCTTCCTCGACGAACTGCCCCGCAACCCGACCGGCAAGATCCTCAAGCGCGAACTACGCGAAATCGCCGTCGGCGGAGACGACTAAAAGGCAGAAGTCGAGTAACGCTTTTCGCGCTACTGGCCGGGAGGCGGTGCCGGCGTACCTACGGGATCGAGAGAGTTTTGACAGTGGTGCTGCGGTTCGGCATGCGGTTCGTTCTTTGTGTGCACACTGCAATAGCAAACTAATTTAGCCCAGCCTGGTAGCAAGCATTGCCGCTGACCAGGGTATTGATAGGCACACCAGCATGAGGGTTAACAGAAACCATCCCGCACCCTGCCAGATCGGCCAGGTGCCGCCGTCGCGCCAGACGAGGTACGCCTTCACGAGCGCCCCGATGCCGCCGAGCAACAGGATCGTGGGCACGCTGGAAGCCAGAACGACGGACCCCTTGTCTACGAATGCGTAGACGGCCAAGGCGATGCCGGCGACGACGATGACCCCCACGCCGTAGGCGACGGCCTTGCGTAGCTCAGCGGGGTCGTGCCACCGCTTTTCGACGTCTCTGGCATTGCTCATGATCGCCGGGTTACCCGCAGCGGGCCGCCGAAACTACCAGGGGCCGTTGACATACCAGGACAGGCAGCCGGGGTGATCGCGGCAGGCGATGATCGCGCCCGCGTCTGGGGCCGCTCCACGAATCCTGGGGCCACGCGGTGGAAGGTTGCAGTTCACCACGTACGGGTTCCACGGGATCACCCCGTTGACGCATGGACGCGGTTGAGCGACCTGTTCCGAGCCGATTGAATTGAACGCGGTTGGCGCGGCTATCAAGAACGATGCCGCCGCCGAGCCGGTCACTATGAGGCGCAGGATGCGTCGCTGTAAATCTCTCATCACTACCGCCAACCCAGGCATCTACCTATGTCAATGGTAGACCTGCCCACTACACCGCCAACGGCGGAATCGCGGACCGCGGCACGTACACGGTGTGCGCGCCTGCCGCCCCCGCCATCATTTCGCCCCGGTCGAAGAAGAACACCAGGTCCACCGGCGTGATCGCGAAGTTCCGGTAGTGCGACGGATCCAGGCCGTCAGACTCCGAAATTGGTGGGGTAACTCCCATCTCCGCCTCGAGTTTCTGTTGGACGACCGGGAAGATGGCGTCCAATGGGTCGACACCCGGCGCGAAAAGGTCGGCGAAGGCTATCGGGCGGTTGTCAACCGTGTCGTAGGTGAACGTCTTGTACCAGATGTTCGGATGCGCGCCGCCGAGGTTCTCATATACCTCGAACGCCACCGACCGGGTGGCGTCGGAGGCCCACAGCAAGCCCGTCATCTCCAATGCGTAGGGCACGTTCGCGAAGTTGGGCGTCTGCGCTTCGTTGAGGAAGCCGTTCCGCGTCTGGGTGAGGAAGTCGTCGACTGCAGCCTGGTCGGGGAAGTCGACGGGGAAGGACATGTCCAGGGTGTAGTTCGGCTTCGTCTCGTGCACCCGGCACAGCCCGTCTTCCTCGACGGCACCGCCGAAGTCGGCACACACGTCCGCGGCATGCGCGGTCGGCGTCATCGGGGACCCCAGCAGCAGACCCGTTGCCAACGCCGCCGCCAGCAGAGTACGCATCATGGCTCATCCTCCTGCTTACGGGTCGCGGGGCAGCCCCAGCAGTCGCTCGGCGATGATGTTGAGCTGCACCTCCGTCGTGCCACCGTAAATTGTGGTGGCACGGCTGTACAGCAGATACTCGGCCCATTTCCCTGGCAACTGCTCGGTGTCGCCGATCGCGCCGTCGGTGCCGAACGAGGACACCGCGAACTCGGCGTAGCCCTGGCCGGTGCGCATCGACAGCAGCTTCGAGATCGCCGCGGCAGGCATCGGGTCGCCGCCTGCCAGGGTCAGCAGCGTCGATCGCATGTTGAGAATCTTGGCGGCGTGGCCCTCGGCGATCAGCCGCCCTGCCTGGTTCTGACCGATCTGGTCGAACTGTCCATCCCTGATGAACTCCACGAAGCCTTCCAAACTGGCCATCCCCGGGGGCTCGCTGCTGCCGATCGACACCCGCTCGGCGGTCAGCGTGTTCCGGCTGACTTCCCAGCCCCGGTTCACCTCGCCGAGCACGTACTCGTCGGGCACGAAGACGTCGTCGATGAACACGGTGTTGAACATCGCCTTGCCGGTGAGCTCGCGCAGCGGCTTCACCTCGACACCCTCGCTGCGCATATCGAGCAGGAAGTACGTGATGCCGTTGTGCTTGGGCGCCGACGGGTCCGTCCGGGCCAGCAGCGCACCCCATTGGGAGTACTGCGCGGCTGTGGTCCAGATCTTCTGGCCGGTGATGCGCCAGCCGCCGTCGACCTTGGTGGCCTTGGTGGACAGGCCGGCCAGATCGGATCCGGCGCCAGGCTCGGAAAACAGTTGGCACCAGATCATTTCGCCACGGAAGGTGGGCGGCAGGAACCTCTGCTGCTGCTCGTCGGTGCCGAAGGCGACGATGGACGGAATGATCCACGAGGCGATGCCCATCTGCGGGCGCTTCACCCGTCCGGTGGTGAACTCCTGGGCGATGATGATCTGCTCGACCGGGTCGGAAGCTCGGCCCCACGGCTTGGGCAGGTGGGGCTGCACCCAACCACCTTCGGCGATCGCGGTGTTGCGCTCCTCGCGGGGAAGCGCCTTGAGCGCGCCGACTTCTGCGCGGATCTCCTCGCGCAGCTTCTCGGTGTCCGGATCCAGATCGATGTTGAGCTTGCGCATCCCGGTGTCGGTGGCGAGATCGACGACCTGCTGCGGATAGTCGGCGGCGCGACCGAAGCAGGCCGCGAGCAGGAGCGCACGGCGATAGTAGACGTTGGTGTCGTGCTCCCAGGTGAAGCCGATGCCACCGTGCACCTGAATGCAGTCCTGGGTGCAGCGCTGTGCAGCGGCAGGCGCGAGCGTCGCGGCCACCGCGGCGGCGAACTCGAAAGCGCTGTCTTTCGAGTCACTCTCGCGGGACTCGTCGACGGCACGGGCGGCATCCCACACCGCTGCGGTCGCGCGCTCGGTGTCGGCGATCATCTCGGCGCACTTGTGTTTGATGGCCTGGAACTGTCCGATCGGCCGGCCGAACTGCTCGCGGATCTTGGCATACGCCGACGCGGTGTCGGTGGCCCACCGCGCCACGCCGACCGACTCGGCCGCCAACAGGGTCGACATCAGGGCGCGGGCGAGGACCCGGCTGAGGTTGCTCAGCACGCGGTCGTCGCCGACCTGCACGGCGTTGGCGCGGACGTGTGCCACCGGTCGCAGCGGGTCCACGCTCTGGACGGGTTCGATCTCCAACTGGTCGGCGTCGAGCACGACCCACTCATCACCGCTGTCGATCGCCACCGGCAGCACCAGCACCGACGCCTGTTCGGCCGCGGGCACCGCCCGGACCTCGCCACGGATCACGAGGTTGTCACCGGCCCGGGTGGCGGTAAGCCCGGAGTCGATGGCGTATGCGGCGATCACCTCGCCGGAGGCCAGGTCGTTCAGCAGCTTGGCTTCGGGGTCGTTGGCGGAGATCAGCGCGCTGGCGATGGCCGAAGGAACGAACGGGCCGGGCACCGCGCCGTAGCCGAACTCGGCGATCACGATGGCGAGTTCGAGGATGCCGAATCCTTGTCCGCCAACGGCTTCGGAGAGATGGACGCCCTGCAGGCCCTGCTCGGCAGCGGCCTTCCAGTACGGTGGCGGGTTGGGAATCGGCGTCTCCAGCGCCTCATGCAGAACGTCCGACGGCGCCACCCGCGCCACCAGAGACCGAACCGAATCGGCCAGATCGTTGTGCTCAGGACTGATCGCGATGGGCATAGCCGTTGTCCTCCGTCGGAGCTTCCCTAATAACCGGTGGGTTGGGAACGAGCCTACTCGGATGAATTGACGACGTTTCGCAGGTCCCGCCCGTCGCGGATGCGACGGCAGTTGTCGACGGCTTCGGCCAGGTACCGGCGCATGGTGTCGACGGTGTACCAGGTGACGTGCGGGGTGAGCACCACGTTGTCGAGGCCCAGCAGCGGGTTGTCGGCGGGTATCGGCTCGACCGCGAACACGTCCAGGCCTGCGGCCAGACGCCCGCCGCGGAGCGCATCGATCAGCGCGTCCTCGTCGATGATCGGTCCGCGTGAGGTGTTCACGATGACGGCGCCGGGCTTCATCAGCGCCAGCGCGGCGGCGTCCAGCAGTTTCGATGTGTCCGGGGTAAGGGGCAGGTGCAGCGAGACGATCTCGCTTGTGGCCAGCAGGTCAGGCAGCGTCCGCCAGCCGGGACGGCCGTCGTCGCCGGTGCTGGTGTGCAGCACGTCGGCACCCATTGCGGTGACGATGGTCTCGACGCGCTTGGCGATGTTGCCGTAACCGATCAGCCCCACCGTGCAGCCGCCGATGTCGCGCACTGTTTCGCCGAGGCTGTGATCCGACGGCCAGCCTGCACCGGCGCGCGTGGCCCTGTCCAGCTCCGGCAGCCGGCGAAGCGCCGCCAGCATCAACAGAACGGCGCCTTCGGCGACCGACGCCGCGTTGGCACCGGGCATGTTGGCCACCGCGATGCCCAGCCGCGATGCGGCCTCGACGTCGATGGTGTTGACGCCCGCGCCCAGCTTGTGCACCAGCCTGCAGCGTGACGCCCGCTCGAGATCGGAATCCGACAGGGGCCGCAGCACATGCCAGATCACCTCGGCATCGGGCAATTCGCGATAGAAGGTGTCGTCGTCATCCTCGGCGCAGTACCGGATATCCAGCCAATCGGATTCTGGTGCAACAAAATCCAGCACCTTCTCACCCGGGACGAAATGGGCCAAGACCTTCAGTGCCACCGCTTCGCGATCCACCGTGCGATCATATCGGCCTTCTCGCTGCGCGCTCCCGGCGTGGTGAAGTAATGGTCGGTGTCTATTGAGCACTGTGACTTGTCCCCGCTCGCCAGCGCGTCGTAAATGCGCTTTGCGTCAGACGGAAAGACGCCGGTGTCCTGTTCGGCGTTGATCACCAGGGCAGGGCACTCGATCCGGGCCAGATGCGGTTCGGCGCGAGTCTGAGCATGCCGCAGGCTCCACATGCCGAGCCAGCTGCGCAACGTGCACGCCGCAGCGATGCCATGCGCGGACCGGTTGGCCTTCATCGGGAGGCCGGCGTAGCACAGGTTCGGTTGGCGCTTGCTCGGTTCTAGCTTCGGGTCGACCATCCGCGGATCGGCCCAGGTTCGCATGACGGTGAACGGGCGGTCGGAGAATCCAACCGCGCGAACATGTTTCAGCTCGAGTTCAGCCCAGTCGGTGATCGCGTTGTTGCGGGCCACCTGTGCCGATCGGTAGCGAGTGATGAAATCTTCGCTGTAGGGCGGACCATTCTTCGGATCGAAGAGGTCGAGCTCGGAATCAGTTGCAATCGCGTCGTTTTCGTCTATCACCGATGCGTCCATCCATGCAGTCAGGACATCGGGACGACCCGGGTGCGCCGCGGTGGCGATATAACCGTCGGCGGCGGGCAGTTCGGTGAGCCCTGCGGCGGGCCGCATGCCCTCCAGCGGTGTCACATTGGGGTCGACAGCCTGCGCCTGGTAGGCGGCCATCAGCGAACCGCCACCGGAGTTGCCAAGAAGCACAACGGTTTCGACCCCCTGGACTTCGCGTAACCAGCGGACGCCAACACCCAAGTCAACCAGGGCATGGTCCAACATGAAGCTGCTCTCAAAACCCCGGAATCGGGTGTTCCAGCCCAGGAAACCGATACCGCGGGTGGCCATGTAGTCGGCGAGATAGTGCTCGGAGAAGTCGATTTGGTAGTGGGCGGCGATCATCGCCACCTTTGGCTTACGTCCCACTCCGCGGTGGTACAGCCCTTGGCAGGGATGCCCACCCGACCCGGCCCGTCGCGCGGTGGGTGAAGGTAATCCGACAAACTCACGCGTCACCCCCGGTGTGGCGGAAGACGCGGCTGTCCTGGTCATGTCGCTCCGGTCTCCTTGTAATAGATCGTCCGGTAGAAGACGTTGGCCCGGTCGCGGTAGGTGTTCCAGTGCGCGGCCGCCGCCGCGTAGGACAGCTCGCGGGTGCTCAGCCCGGGTCCGCCCGCTGCCCGCGCGCGGTCCCGGGCGTCGTCGAAAAAGCGATGTGCCCCGGCGAGGTCGGAGATGGTGGTCGCCAGAAATCCCTTGCGTGCGATAACTGCTCGCGCCGCGGCGTCGATCGCCGCCCGCGTCTGCCGCCCACGAAGGGTCGGCGATTGCTCGCGCGGACTGACCGTCACGATCCCCTCGCTCTTGTCTGACGGACGTTGATCGCACCGAAATCTGATGTTAGATTCATATTTCGATCTCTGCAGGAGTTTCGGGACATGATCAGGCCGGACAATCCCAATTCCGAGTTCCAGCTAGGCGGCATCAACCATGTGGCGCTGGTGTGTTCGGACATGGAGAAAACCGTCGACTTCTATTCGGGTGTGCTCGGCATGCCGCTGATCAAATCGCTCGACCTGCCCGGCGGCATGGGTCAGCACTTCTTCTTCGACGCGGGCAACGGCGACTGCGTGGCGTTCTTCTGGTTCGCCGGCGCAGCCGATCGGGTGCCCGGCATCTCGTCGCCCGCCGCGATCCCGGGAATAGGTGAGATCACCAGCTCGGTGAGCTCCATGAACCACCTCGCGTTCCACGTACCCGCCGAGAAGTTCGACGAGTACCGCCAGCGCCTGAAGGACAAAGGGGTGCGGGTCGGCCCGGTGCTCAATCACGACGAGAGCGAGGCGCAGGTCTCGCCGACCGTCCACCCGGGGGTCTACGTGCGGTCGTTCTACTTCCACGACCCGGATGGCATCACGCTCGAGTTCGCCTGCTGGGTCAAGGAATTCACCGAGGCTGACACGCAGACCAAGCCGAAGACCGCGGCCGACCGTCGTCCATCGGTGGCCGCCGGGCACTAGGCCCGGTACAGCTTGGGATCGGTGAGCGCGTCGAGGATGGCCGCCAACTGGTCGACCAGCTGATCGTGCTCGAACTCAACATCGCCGTTCAGCCACGCGCTGAGAGTCTGTGCGACGCCTGCGACGGCGAAATACGAGGTGGCCTTGCTGCGCTCGCTCTCCTTCACTCCCAGCGCGCTGCCGACGTCCTGGCCGTAGAGCGTTGCAAGTAGGCCGCCTGCCTCCTTGCGCTTGCGGACCAGCACGGAGTTGGCCAACAGAGAGTTGAACAACAGGCGGCCGACACGCGGGTCCTCGGCGATGGTCCGCACGATATTGGCCATGGCGGCCCGGTTCTGCTGCTTTCGAGGGGTCGCGACAACAGCGGCCTGTGTGCTGGCGGCGATGTCGGCGATCACCCAGTCGAATACCGCGGCGGCGAAGTCGTCCTTGTCGGTGAAGCTCTCGTAGAAGTACCGCGTTGTGATGCCGGCCTGTCGGCAGATCCCGCGCACCGTCAGCTCCGAGGGGTCCGATTCCGAGCCGAGGATGTCCAGCCCCGCCTGCAACAGCCGCCCACGACGGTCAGCAAGCCGGTCGGCCGCCTCCACACCGCGATAGGGCCGCACGCTGTCCATCTTGACAGCGCGGTCCGCGCCCGGGCAATATATCTGGAAACACGTGTTATCACATTTACGGATAGGTAGGTCAATGGCGATCCTTCAGACATGCCGCCCCCTCTCGCGACGCGGCGCGGACTTCGACGAAGGTCTGATGGGTATCGCGCTGTTGGCTGGACCGGCGAACGTGATCATGGAGTTGTCCCAACCCGGCGTCGGGTATGGGGTGAAAGAGAGCCGCGTGGAAAGCGGCCGTATCGACCGTCATCCCATCAAGCGGGCGCGCACGACGTTCACGTACATCGCGGTGGCGACGAAGGGCAACGAACAGCAGAAGGCGGCGTACCGCAGCGCGGTCAATAAGTCGCATGCAGAGGTTTACTCGACACCGGACAGCCCGGTGTCCTACAACGCTTTCGATAAAGAGCTGCAGCTGTGGGTCGCGGCCTGCATCTACAAAGGCACCGTCGACGTCCTTCGCACCTTCGTCGGTGAAATGGACGACGAGACCGCCGATCGCCTCTATCTCGAGAGCGCAGCGTTGGGCACGACGCTGCAAGTTCCCATCGAGATGTGGCCAGCGGACCGGGCCGCGTTCGACCGCTATTGGCAGGAGTCGCTGGAAAAGGTCCACATCGACGAAGCCGTCCGCGAGTTTCTGTATCCGATCGCCGCGGGCCGGGTGCCCGGGGTGAGCCTGCCGGCGTCGTTACAGCGCAGGCTCGACAATTTCAATCTGCTGATCACGGGCGGTTTCCTGCCCCCACGCTTCCGCGATGAGATGCGAATCGAGTGGAATGAGGACAAGCAGCGCCGCTTCGACCGGCTGATGGGCAGGCTCCGCGTGGTCAACAACCTGTTGCCGCGGTTCATCAGGCAGTTCCCGTTCAACGTGTTGCTGAAAGACGTTGACTGGCGGATCCGGACCGGCCGCCCGCTCGTCTAGCTCACGCGGTAGACGTCGACTTCCTCAGGTAGCCCCTTGAGTTGTTGCGGGCCGAGGGATTCGAAGACCAGCCCGGAGCCGGCCGCGAGGTCACGCACAGTACGGCTGGCCAGCACCTCCCCGGGACCGGCGAGAGCGCCGATACGGGCCCCGACATGCACAGCCATGCCGCTCCACTCGTCACCGCGTCGCCGTCGACGACAAGCTGGACCAGACGCTGTCGGCGGTGCGGTCGCACGCATCGGGTGAAACCTGGACCGCGCTGGAAATGTCCGGCACCGCAACGCAACCCACGGTGACCGCGGCATGTGCCTGCTCACGGCGGAGCGGCCCGCGAACGCACCCCCGCCGGGACTGACACCGCAGCGCGGACGCAACGGACTCGCGCTGGACGCATTACATCCGCTGTCGATCCAGCGACTGGCTAGCTGAACATGAAATCCCGCATGAAGCGAGTCATTCTGCGCAGGTAGTCCGGCTGGCTGACATGCAGGATGTGGTTGCCGGGGAACCAGTGGAATGCGCACCGGTCCCAGTGCTCCCAGAGCGCCTCCGCCTGCTGCGGCGGGGCCAGTCGATCACCCAGCCCTGCGATGATCAGCCGCCGGTCCTTCGGTACCAGTGGCGGATAATTCAACGGCGAGTGGAACATTGCTGCGGCCGTTGACAGTTCAGGGTCCGTGCGGCTGAGCTTGTCGGCTAGTGCCACCAGCATGTTGGCGGGCCACCAGTCGTCGACCAGGGACTCGGGCATGACGACAGGGACGTTCGGAATCACGGCCTGGATGCGGTCGTCGGCGCAGGCGATCAACGCAGAGGTGTATCCACCCAAAGACATTCCGGTCAATGCGACGCGGTCGACGCCGGTGAACTCCAGATAGTCGATCAGCGACCGGAAGTCGTACACGGCTTGCGCCATCGCTTCGGCGAAACCTGCCATGCCGTTGGCGAACAACCCGTAACCACTGTACGGAGAGAACTTTTCGGCGCGACGGCCATGGAACGGCAGGGTGTACAGCAGGATGTCATAGCCCGACCGGTAGAACCACGGCAGCGAGAAGAACAACCCGTTGAACAGGTACGCCGATCCCATGAACCCGTGGATCACGCAGAGGGTGGGATGGGGGCCGTCGTCGTGGCGCCAGTGCTGGGCATGCACGACGTTGTTGCGCGCATACGAGCCGCACCGGTCGCGCATCGCTGGGTTGACCGCCTGGAAACTGCTGTTGAACCGGATGTTGTGCACGCGGCCGTTGGCCATCCATTCGGCGATTGGATTCGCCGGGCGCGACGAGATCCGAGGCACCTCCGTCGGGGTGGGAAAGGACAGAGCGGGATCTTTCGCGGCGCCCAACTCGGCGTAAAATCGCAGCGCGTCGCGCTGCGATGACGACCCCGATCCGTCCAGCGCCGCCTTTGCAACCTGCGGAAGCATCGCCGCGCCGACGACCGAGGCGAGAGCGGTTCGGAGGCCGAGATCGGCGATTGCCGAAGAATCGACGATCAGGCGTTGCCGCAGTGTGAGGTCGACACGTCGCGGCAGTCCCCGCGCGGTCGCGTCGGCCCCTGCGACATCGGGAACGGGAATGGGCGGGTCGACCGGGGCGGCATCTGACGGCTGCGAACTGGGCACGGCCCGATGGTATCCAGGCAGCGCCGGGTCTGTAAGTGAAACACTGTCTCCCATGTGGAATCCCGACGTCTACCTCACGTTCGCCGATCAGCGTGGTCGTCCCTTCTTCGATCTGCTATCGCGGGTGGGGGCCGAGAATGCGCGCCGGGTGGTCGATCTGGGTTGCGGGCCAGGCAATCTCACCGTCACACTCACCGAGCGCTGGCCCGACGCGGTGATCGAGGCGTGGGACAACTCCCCGGAGATGGTCGAATCCGCCAGGGAGCGCGGCGTCGACGCGCAGGTCGGCGATGTGCGGTCCTGGGTACCGAAGCCCGACACCGACGTGGTGTTGAGCAACGCCACCCTGCAGTGGGTGCCCGAGCACGCCGAACTGCTGGTCCGCTGGGCGGGTGCGCTGTCTCCGGGTTCGTGGATCGCGGTGCAGATGCCGGGCAACTTCCAGGCGCCCTCGCACGAGGCGGTGCGTGCGGTGGCCCGGCGCGAACCATTCGTAAACAGGCTGCGCGACATGCCGTTTCGGGAAGGCAAGGTGGTCGACACCCCGGCCGAGTACGCGCACATGCTCACCGACGCGGGTTGCCGGGTGGACGCCTGGGAGACGGTGTACGTGCATGAGCTGACCGGCGAACATCCGGTGCTGGAGTGGATCACGGGTACGGCATTGCGGCCGGTGATCGATCGGCTGTCCAAAGAGGCGTGGCAGCAGTTCCGTCAGCAGCTCATACCGCTGCTCGACGAGGCCTATCCGGCACGGCCGGACGGCCGGACGTTCTTCCCCTTCCGTCGGGTGTTCGTGGTGGCCCAGGTGGGCTGAGCGACGGTCAGCTCGGCAGGCCGTGCTTCTCTGCCTCCGCTCGATAACGGTCCACCCATTCGTCGGATCGTTGATCCGCCTGACGTTCCAAGACCGGCGCGGGGGCCAGCTGCGGGTCCTGCCCCAGCGCTTCGAGGACGGTTCCCACGATTTGAGTGAGGTTGCGCCACAACACCGGGTAAGAGACCTCCATCGGGGTGATGCCCTCCTCGTCGAACCACGCCCGCCAACCCTTCTCCTGCTCCTGCAGCATGGTGATGACGTGGGCGATCGCCCCTGCGTGGTATTCGGCGACGGAGTCTCGCCTCGGGTCGGGCCGACCGCGCCACACCCGCGTCTGCACCGCCCGCCAGAACGAAACCGCCTGCGACACAACGTCGGGACGGTAGACGTGGATGAGGACGGGATCGGTGCCGATGACGTCCCGGATCGCCGACAGCAACCCGTCGCCGGAGCGATCCGGCAGCCTGTCGGCGCGCTGGAGCAACAACGGCGTCTGATTCCACATCAGCTTGCCGCCCCAGATGCCGTTGGGTGTCCGGCCTACCGTGCGGATGTAGTCGCGCCAGATCTCTGGTGGCGCGAGCTCCGGCCTGCCCTCGTCTCGCGGGTCCAGTAGGCGCAGGATCGACTCGTCCTCGACGCCCTCGAACCACTGACGCGGTTGCGGCGACTGGCTAGTGGTCGGCAGATACTGAAAGAACTCACCCGGTTCGCCCGCCACGCCGGTGGCCCGAAGTGACTCGACGAGCAGCGTGCTGCCGCTGCGTTGCGACGCGAGTACCAGGTACGCAGAGGCCGCCATCGTTGCTCCTAACCGTGGGCTTCTTCGATGCCGCGCTCGGCGGCGATCGCCGATCGGCTCGTCAAGGTCGGGCCGTGGATGCGCAGATACGTCTCGGTGTAGCGCTCCGAGATGCGGGTGCCCGCGAACTCGGATGGAATGACGTCCTTCGTCTTCAGACGCCAGTCGTTGAGCAGCAGCGCGAGGTCGCCGGCGATCGCCTCCGCCTTGTCCGTTGCGTCCGGGCCCAGCAGGTTGTGCGACTCGCCGGGGTCTTCGAGCAGGTCGTACAGTTCCCGCCCGGGACGCGGTTCGCCGATCAACGGCGCGACTGCCTTACCCGGTGCGCTGTCGGCGATATCCGACGGCAGGTCGAGGAGGGCTCGCTTCGCGTAGTTCTCGATATAGCTGTATTCCTTCGTCCGAATGGCCCGAATCGGGTCAAAGGAGTCGTGAAAC
Source organism: uncultured Actinomycetota bacterium (assembly GCA_963743225.1). Lineage (GTDB taxonomy): Bacteria > Actinomycetota > Actinomycetes > Mycobacteriales > Mycobacteriaceae > Mycobacterium. The sequence continues at coordinate 330,865 of CAVUPN010000037.1, forward strand.
GTCTTGGTGGTGTAAACCTCGGAACGGACCGGTCTGTCACCTTTGGAAGCGGTGCGCAGGTTGCCGGCATGCGACATGCCTTCGATGTCGGTAGGCACATCGACGTCGAGCAGCTCCAGCAACGTCGGCACCAGGTCCACCCCGCTGAACAGGTCGTCATAGACGCGTGGTGCTTGCCCACTGTTGCGCGGCGGGCGGACGATCATCGCGATGCCGGTGCCGGCGTCATACAGCGTCGACTTGGCGCGGGGCAGCGCCGGTCCGTGGTCGGTCATGAACACCACCCACGTCGAACGGTCAAGGCCGGTCGCCGCCAACGTGTCGAGCAGCTGCCCCACGGCGGCGTCCGCCACGGAGATCGCGCCGTAGAACTCGGCCAGGTCCTGACGGACATCGTCGGTCTCGGGCAGGAAGTCGGGCACCGCGACGATGTCCCGGTCCGCGGGCTGGTAGCGGTCTGGCGGGTACGGACGGTGGGTCTCGAAGAAGCCCGCGGTCAGCAGGAACGGCTCCGGCGGCGCGTCGGTGAGCCACTGTGTCGCGCGCTCCACCACGTACTCGCAGTAGGAGTTGGACACGTCGAACTGGTCGAAACCGAGCCGCGCCGGATACGAGGTTTCGTGCTGCATGCCGAAAAGCGCTGTGTACCAACCCGCTTCCGAAACGATCTGGGGCAGCGTGCGGACATCGGCGCGGTATTCCCAGCCGTGGTGAGCCAGCCCCAGCAGCCCGTTGCTGTGCGGGTAGCGGCCGGTGAACAGCGACCCGCGCGACGGCGAGCACAACGGTGCGGTGGCGTGCGCGCGGGTGAACAGAATGCCCTCGGCGGCGAGTTGGTCGAGCCGCGGGCTGGCCACGTCGGAGTGGCCGTAGACACCGAGATAACGCCCGAGGTCGTGCCAGTGCACGATCAGCACGTTGTCCTTCGGTCGTTCGGCCATCGATATACCGAACAGGTACCGGAGCGGTTCGGCAACATTTCGGCTCATCGCGATTGAGTTATCCACAGTTGGGATTTCATCCACAGCCTTGGGTTGACGTGGTGGTTTCCGTCGGCCGTCGTCGATAGATTCGTACGTATGTTCGATCAGTTCGATCAGTTGACCGCTTGTGCCGCCGCCGCCTCCGGTGGTGAGGCGATCGGTGCGTGGGCGCGGGTGGAGAACGCGGCGTGTGCGCGGCGGCTCTCGGCGATCTCCGACGTTCTGGAGGCCCGGAGGGCCGAGGACGGCTCGGCCGAGCGCGACCAGTGGTGCCTGGACAACTGGGACGCGGTGGCCGCCGAGGTCGCCGCCGCCCACGAGGTGTCGTTGGGGGTGGCTTCGCATCAGCTGATGGTGGCGATGGCGTTGCGTGAGCGGCTGCCCCGGGTTGCGGAGGTGTTCGCCTCCGGGCGCATCGGGGTGCGGATGGTGAACACGATCGTGTACCGCACCGCGTTGATCTCCGACCCGCAGGCGCGGGCGAAGGTTGACGTGGAGTTGGCGGCCGTGGTCGCGGGGTGGGGCCAGTTGTCGGCGGTCAAGATCGAGCAGGCCATCGACTACTGGGTGGACCGCTACGACCCGTACGCGCTGCGGCGCATCGAGACTCGCGCGCAGGGTCGCCACGTCGACTGGACCTTCTCCGACGGGTCCGGCGCCTCCACGATCGAGGCGGTGCTTTTCGACCACGACGCCGCCACCCTGGACAAGCGGCTCGACGCGATGGCCCAGGCGGTGTGCGACGCCGACGGCCGCACCCTGGATCAGCGCCGCGCTGACGCGCTCGGGGCGTTGGCCGCCGGAGCCGACGAACTGTCTTGCACCTGCGGTCGCAGCAACTGCCCAGCGGCGGGCAAGCAGGCCAGTGCGGTGGTGATCAACGTGATCGCCGAAGAGAACTGCCTTTCCGACGACACGGTCGTGGCGCTTGATGGTGCCAACCCCGACCGGCCCACCACACCGCTGCGGGACAGGACGCTCACGGAAGCGCTGAGCTCCCCACCGCCGATCGGTCCGGCGCACACCAACCCGGCGGCGATGATCGGCGGACCCATCATCCCCGCCCCCTGCTGGCGGCCAAAGTCGCCGTCGGCGCGACGATCCGGATGGTGATCCACCCCGGCCAGACCCCACCCGAGCCGCACCACCGCCCATCACTGAAGCTCGACAGGTTCGTGCGCTGCCGGGACATGACGTGCCGCTTCCCCGGCTGTGATGAGCCCGCGGATGTATGCGACCTCGACCACACCATCGCCTACCCGGTCGGGCCGACGTGCGCGTCGAACCTGAAATGTCTGTGCCGAAAACACCACCTACTCAAAACATTCTGGGGTGGTCCGCACGGCTGGCGTGACCGACAGCTGCCGGATGGGACGGTGCTCTGGACGTCACCGAGCGGACAGACCTACACCACACACCCCGGTAGCTGGCTGCTGTTCCCATCCCTATGTCGGCCCACCGCTCCCGTCGAGTTGTCAGCAGCCGAAGCGGCAGCGGCGGTCGCCGGAGCCGAGACGCAGACGGATCGCGGACTGGCCATGCCGCGTCGGCGGCGCACGCGTGCCCAGGACCGCGCCGCGCGGATAGCGGCCGAACGGCTCCTCAACGAAGCCGGGCCCGAACCCAGCCCGGTGGCCGCCGCACCGGCGCCGGCCCGAGCGGAGAACATCCCATCGTGGCTGGCGGCCCTCCCGCCAGATGATGACACGCCGCCGCCGTTCTGAACCGGCCGACTACCCAGACATGACGGCGAAGAGCCGCCATTCGCCGGGTACGCCCTTGAGCTGGTGAGCGCCGCGGTCCACGAATTCGAGTCCTGACCCGATCACGAGGTCGCGCAGCGTGCTGGACACGAGCACGTCGCTGGCCCCTGCCAGTGCGCTCACGCGCGCACCGATATGCACGCCGATCCCGCCGATGTCATCGCCGCGGACCTCGCACTCACCGGTATGCAACCCGGCGCGCACCTCGATGCCCAGCGCCTGCACCGCGTCGCGGATCGCCATGGCGCAGCGGATCGCTCGCTGCGGGCCGTCGAACATCGCCAGAAAGCCGTCTCCCGAGGTGTTCACCTCGCGGCCTCGGAAGCGGTTGAGTTGCACGCGGACAACGGCGTCGTGTGCGTCGAGCAGCGCATGCCAGTCACGGTCGCCGATCTCCGACGCCCGGCGCGTCGAGTCCACGATGTCGGTGAACAGCACCGTGGCGAGCACCCGATCATCGGCCACGTCGGGCTGCTCGCCGGTGAGGAACTCGGCGATCTCCTGGAACGACTGCCGCCACGGCTCGACGTGGTGAAACTCGTTGCGTCCAGGCAGCTCAACGTATTTCGCGCCCGATATGTGATCAGCAATGTATCTTCCCGCCGCGGGCAGGATGATTGGGTCCTCGGTGTGATGGACGACGAGGGTTGGCACGCGGATTGTCGGAAGGATGGCCCGCACGTCCAACTCGAGCACGAGCGGCATCATGAGAGCTACAGTCGCGGGGCTGGCCGCCAGTCGTTCGTGTCGGGCCCACGTTGCCCGGATCTCCTCGTTCCACGGCATGTCCGGATTTACTACATGTTGAATCTCGCCGGTGCCCCACATACCGACCACAGCGGCGCTCCATTCCTCGCTATCGAACCCGGAGGCGCTCAACTCACTGATGCCCTTCGGATCGGCGCCCTCAAGCACGACCAGCGCAGTTGTGCGAGACGGATGCGTGGCGGCGAACAGCCCCGCTGTCGGGAGCGCGCCGGTAGGGACGAGGAGCGACGCTTCGCGACTTCCTAGATCGTCGAGCACCGCGGTGATGCTGTCGGCCCATTGCTCCAAAGTCGGCATCGCGCCCGATGTGACCGGATCAGACGCACCCGTGCCCGGCTGGTCGAAGAAGATGAGCCGACCGAGCGATGTCATCGCCTCGACCCACCCTTGGACGGACGGCAGCTCCGGAAAGACGTCGCAGCACGTGAACCAGTTCGGGACGAACACCATGTCGCGCGGACCTTCGTGCGACGCGCGATAGGCGACGCGCAAGTCCCCATTCAGCGCATATCGCGTTTCCGAGAACATCGCCGAAGTGTATGCCGAGGAGCGGGTCGAGTTTCGGTGTCGCGCAACCAGCTGAAGCAAAGCGTTCTGCGCGCAATCGCTGCCAACACCTACTCAAAACATTCTGGGGTGGTCCGCACGACTGGCGCGACCGACAGCTGCCCGACGGGACGATGCTCTGGACGTCGCCGGGCGGACAGACCTACACCACACACCCTGGTAGCCGGCTGCTGTTCCCGACCCTGTGCCGACCCACCGCACCCATCGCCCAGTTGAATGTGACAAGCACGGAAAGCAGCCGCGGCCTGATGATGCCGCGACGGACACGAACCCGCGCCCAGGACCGCGCGAAGCGAATCGACGACGAGCGTCGTCACAACCAGCAATTCTCGGACGCCAACGATGGCTCGACGCGGTCAAGCAACTGTTCGCCACGACGTCGAACCCGCCGCTATGTAGAGGCGACGGTGAAGAGGCGCCATTCGCCGGGCACACCCTTGAGCTCGTGAGCGCCGCGCTCTTCGAACTCGAGTCCTGACCCGATCACAAGGTCGCGCAGCGTGCTGGAGACCAGTACGTCGTTCGGCCCTGCCAGTGCGCTCACCCGCGCCCCGATGTGCACGCCGATGCCACCGATGTCGTCGCCGCGCACCTCGCACTCGCCGGTGTGCAACCCCGCGCGCACCTCGATGCCGAGCGCCTGCACCGCGTCACGGATCGCCATGGCGCAGCGGATCGCCCGCTGCGGACCGTCGAACATCGCCAGGAAACCGTCGCCCGAGGTGTTCACCTCGCGCCCACGAAAGCGAGCGAGTTGCGACCGCACGACGGCGTCGTGCGCATCAAGCAAGGCATGCCAGTCGCGGTCACCCATCTCCGCGGCGCGGCGCGTCGAGTCCACGATGTCGGTGAACAGCACCGTGGCGAGCACCCGATCATCGGGCACGTCAGCCTGGTGACCGGTGAGAAACTGGGCGATCTCCTGAAAGGACGCGCGCCATCGGTTCGACGAAGTGGTACATGTTGCGCCCGGCAGCTCAACGTATTTCGCGCCGGGTATGTGATCGGCGATGTACTTGCCCTTCGCGGGCGGGATGCAACGGGTCGTCGGCGTGCTGGACGACCAGGGTCGGCACGCGGATTGTCGGAAGGACCGCCCGCACGTCCAATTCGGTCATGAGCGGCGTATGAGAGCTACGGTCCTCGGGCTCGCCGCCAGACGTTCATGCCGAGCCCACGCCGCCCGGATCTCCTCGTTCCACGGCATGTCCGGATTGATCAGATGTTGAATCTCCCCGCTGCCCCACATGCGCGACGAACGCGGCAGGAATTCCTCGGTCTCGAACGCATCAGTTGCCGCCCGCGATCCGCGTAGCCGTCGAGCACGACCAGCGCGGTGGTGCGAGACGGATGTGTCGCCGCGAACAGCGCCGCTGTCGCGAACGCACCGTCGGTCGCGAGGAGGACCGCTTCGCGACTTCCGAGATCGTCGAGCACCGCGGTGATGCTGTCGGCCCATTGCTCCAAGGTCGGCAGCGCGCCCGGCGTGACGGGATCAGACGCTCCCGTGCCCGGCTGGTCGAAGAAGATGAGCCGACCAAGCGACGTCATCGCTTCGACCCACCCTTGAAGGGACGGTAGCTCCGGCAGGATTTCGCAGCACGTGAACCAGTTCGGGACGATCACGATGTCTCGCGGACCTTCGCGTGACGCGCGATAGGCGACGCGCAAGTCCCCGTTCAGCGCATAGCGCGTCTCCGAGAACACTGCGGAAGTCTAAGCCGAGGACCGGGTCGAGTTTCGGTCTGAGTCAGCCTCGGGCGGGCACACCCACCGCGCGAAGCACATACTCCGGTGGCACATCGAACGCCAGCGATCTGCGGGGCAGTTGCATCAGGACGTCGTCGGGGATCGGAGTCCTTGTAGTTCAGGGACAGGTGGCCGCTGAACCGTGGATCGACCTCGGCGATATTGACCTCGATATGCAGCCCGGTGTTCGAGATGTCCGCCTTGACCGCTCCGCTTTGCGGGGCGTCCCACCGTTGGTCGATGGTGCGGCTGGCGAGCTTGGGCACCGACGATAATGTGCCCAGCACGCGCTGCGGGGTGAATACCAGCGCGCCGACATAGCTGGAGATATTTGTGGACGCCCGCTTGCCGGGAACGGATCCGCTGAAACGCCGAGTGACCGGGAGGTACTCGGCGAGATGGATGATGCCCTCGGCTTCGACTTGAGCGCGCAGCTGATCGGGCAGCCCGCCGATGCGTAGCAGTTTGCGCAGAAACACGGCCATAAGTGCACGGTAGCGGCAGCGTGGTACTCGTTAGAGGTGACAGGGCGCAAAGGTCGGCTCGTTGGCTTGGCAGCGTTGTCGCTTGCGCTGTATGTGGCGATGTGGGTCGGTTTCGCGCAGCAGTGGCAGTGGCTCGATGTCATCGACAGGTCCGCGCTCGACGTCCTGCATGCCTATGGGGCTGCCAACCCCGACTGGATCAGGTTCTGGCACGTGTTCTGCACCGTTCTCGGACCGGCAGCTTTCCGGTTGTTCGCCGTGGCGCTGATCGTGATTGCGCTGGCGCGCCGCAACCTTCGGGTAGCGCTGTTCCTCGTGATCTCGGTGGAAGTCAGCGGTCTGATCACCGAGGCCGCCAAGGCCGCCGCCAACCGGTCGCGACCAGAAGGAGCCTTCGTATCCGCGGCGTCGACATCGTTTCCATCGGGTCACGCACTCGGCGTGATGGTCGCCGTGGTGGCCTTGTTGACTCTTGTGCTGCCGGTCGTGCGCCGTCCGCTACGGGTATGGCTGATCGCCGTCGGCGCGGTCGTCGTGGTCGCGATCGGGGTCGGGCGCGTCGTGCTCAACGTGCACCATCCGTCGGATGTGCTCGCCGGGTGGGCACTGGGGTACGTGTGGTTCGTCGTGTGCGTGCTGCTGGTGCCGCCCGTGGTGCCGATCACGGCAGCGGACGAAACACCGGTAGCGCCCGGTAGTTCACACTGAAGCTGGCCTCCGTGCAACTCGCTGCCGACCTCGCCGTCGTGAGCCACAACGGTGGACCCGTCCACCGCGGTGAACGCGAATTCGGGCACTCGCATTTCATGGTAGAGCGGGCTGCGTTCCAGTCGGCCGAGCGCCAGTGACGTGACGATGCGCAGCGTGCTGAACCTGCGGCCGGTTTCGAGAATGCGTACGTCGATGAGGCCGTCGTCCATCCTGGTTCGTCGTGACGGCGCGAAGCCCGACGGCAGATACGTCGAATTGCCAAGGAAGAACAGCGATGTCTGCAGGGTCTTGTTGTCGTAGGTGATGCGTACCGGCTCGTCGCGCCGCAGCGTGTGGAACATCGCGTACAGGCCCGCCAGCGGCTTGCCGATCTTGTGCTCGAGCTTCTCGCGGGTCTGCACGAACCTCGGGTAGGCGCCGATGCTCGCGGTGTTGACGACGATGCGTTCCTCGTTGAGGCAGACCAGGTCGACACACGCCACGCTGCCGCGCCGGATCGCATCGACGGTCTTGGCCACGCTGTCGCACCCGATGTCCTTGGCGAAGTGGTTGAAGGTTCCGCCGGGAAAGACCGCAAGGGGGATGCCCTTTTCGACAGCGATGCCCGCCGCGCACGAGACGGTGCCATCGCCGCCGCCGACGGCGAGCACCTCGGCGCGCTCTGCCACGTCGTGCAACACCGCCTCGATGTCGTCGTCCTCGCCGATCTCGACGATCTCTGCCGCAGGCAACGCGTCACGCACTTCGTCGACGACTCCCGCCCCGGTGCCGCTGCCCGACGCGGGGTTGATCACCAGCACCACGCCCGCGCCGTCGGGGCGCGGGGGTGTGTCCACCCGCAACGGGTCGGCGGCGGGGATCTTTGTGACGACGACCGGCGGCACGATCCGAGCCCCGACCACCGCTATGGCCGCGCCGATGCCGAAACCGGCAAACACGTCGCCCGGATAGTGCACACCCACCGCGACCCTGGACAGCCCGACCAGCCCGGCAAGGAGGGCGAGCCCCAGTCCGACGGGAGGGTTCTCCAGTCCCACCCCGACCGCAAATGCGGCGGCACTGGCGGAATGTCCGGACGGCAGCGAATTCGACGTCGGGAAGCGTCGGCTCTGCCGCGCCAACGGCACAACCAGGCGATTGGGCCGCGGCCGTTTCCAGACCCGCTTGGCGACTTGGTTGGTGAACAGGCTGGTCACCGCCAGGCTGACGACGCCCCGCAGGGCCCCGCGAGCGGTGGCCGGATGACGCGTCGCCACCAGTGCAGCGGCGATGACGAACCACAGTTTGGAATGATCGGCGGCCCAGCTCAGCCGGGGCATGGTGGCGTCCAGCAGCGGGCTCGGCGACTCCGCGACCGCTTCGAAGACCTCGCGATCGAGGGTGCCGAGCCCCTGGCCTATCTCGGTCAGAACGCCAAGGCCGTGTGGTTTCCGACGGAATCGCATGACGCCAACGTAGCCGGACCCGATGATGTGCAAACATAGGCGCGTGCGCCGATGGCTGGTACCGCTGCTAGCGACGTTGGCCGTGGGGCTTGGAGCGGTTTCCGCGCCCGCGGGCCACGCCGACTACATTCCGTGGTTCGCCCCGAAAGTCGGAAACGCCACGCAGGTGATTTCCGTTGTGGGAGCTGGTGGTTCGTCCGCCAAGATCGACGTCTTCCAACGCACGGCCGCTGGGTGGCAGCCGATCCGGGCCGGGATCCCCGCCTTCGTCGGTGCGAACGGCATGGCGCCGCAGACCCATGACGGCCAGGCGAAGACCCCGATGGGCATCTTCACGCTCGATTTCGCGTTCGGCACCGCGCCGAACCCCGGCGGCGGCCTGCAGTACGTGCGGGTCGGTCCCAACCACTGGTGGGACGGCGATATGAAGAGCCCGACCTACAACACCATGCAGGTATGCGAGAAGGCGCAGTGCCCGTTCAACACCGACCCGGCCAGCGGCACCGAGAACCTCGAGATTCCGCAGTACGTGCATGCCGTGGTGATGGGCGTCAACAAGGAACGCGTGCCGGGCAACGGCGGTGCGTTCTTCCTGCACGCCACGGACGGCGGACCGACCGCTGGCTGCGTGGCGATCGACGACGGCACTCTGGTCGAGATCATGCGCTGGCTGCAGCCGGGCGCGCTGATCGCGGTCACCCAGTAGCGCTCAGATATTCAGCGCCTCACCGGGTTTCACCTTGAACTTGGTAATCGACTCGGTCGACATGTTTATCTCGTACGTGCGCTGGTATCCGGTGGCGCTGATCCGCCAGCCGTCGGGGGTGCGCCGGTAGCGGTCGTGGTAGAAGGCCGCGCCGTAGAGCATGAAGTTGAACTCGGGTACGACGACCCGGTCCTGCAGGTACCAGATGCCGGAGGCCTCGTCGCCGTCGACGTCGATCTCGGGGTGCGTCACCCGGTGCTCGGTGAGGACATTGGCCGGCATCGCCGAACGCATGAACTCGACCAGGGAGTCACGATCGGTGAAGTGGTGCTCCTCGCCGAGCGAGCTTCCGTAGTCACCGACGATGTCCTCGGTGAGCGTGTCCGCGAACTCGTCCCAGTGCTTGGTGTCCAGTGCCCGCAGGTAGCGGTACTTCACCCGTTTGATGTCGTCGATGTCACCCATGCCCGACATTGCAACACATCGCCGAAAGCATGCTGGCGGAAGGCCGTTCAAACGGGTTGCCCACGGAGTGTCTGAGCCGTGTACGCCCTTTTCGGGGCTAGGGTGTGGGCCGTTATGAGCGACCCTCTGGGGTTGTCAGTCGGGACAACGAACCTGGTCGCGGCGCGGGTGGGCAATCAACCGGTGACGCGCCGCTCGGTGCTGACCCTCGCGCAATCCGGCGCCCCGATAAGCGGCTTCGTCGAACGTGTTGGGGACCGCGTCCCGTTGGTGATCGCCGATGGGACCAGCTACCTCGCCGAACAGCTTCTGGTCGAGGCGCTCGACGTGATGGTGCAGGTCGGCGGCGGGCCGTCATCTGACATGGCGATCGCGGTTCCGGCGCACTGGGGTCCGTCGACGACGTGGGCGTTCCGGAGCGCACTGGGCAACAGCTCGTACCTGTCGCAGACCAACGAGCCGGTCCGGGTGATCTCGGACGCCGTGGCCGCGTTGACAGCCCTGCAGGCCAACCCCGGCATCAACGTCAACGGTGTAGTGGCTCTGCTCGATTTCGGCGGCAGCGGCACCAGCATCACCCTGGCCGACGCCGCGTCCTCCTTCGCGCCCATCGACGAGACCTTGCGTTACCTGGACTTTTCCGGTGACCTGATCGATCAGGCGTTGCTGACTCACGTCTTGGACAACCTCGCCGGCGACGTCGATCCCGCCGGAACGGCGGCGGTCGAGTCGCTCACCAGGCTTCGGGAGGAGTGCAGGTCAGCCAAGGAGCGGCTGTCGGCTGATACTGCGACCCAACTGCTCGTCGAACTTCGGGGGTACCGCGCCGACATCCGGCTGACCCGGGATGAAATCGAGGATCTGATTCGACCGCCGCTGGACGGCGTCATCTCCGCCCTCGACGAACTGGCTGAGCGCAACGGGATAGCGCCGAAGGGTCTGGCCGCGCTCGCGGTCGTGGGTGGGGGCGCCAGCATCCCCGTTGTTAGACAACGGCTTTCCGAGCACACCCAACTCCCTTTGATAACCACACCGCAACCCGCTCTCAACGCAGCGGTCGGTGCCGCGCTCTTCGCGGCGTTCGGGGCGGACGCGGACGCACCGACCGGAGTTACCGGAGCCGCCGCGGCAGCCGCCGCCGACGCGGACGCACCGACCGGCGCCGCTGCTGCGGCCACCGACGCCACCGCAGCCGCGCCCGTGTACAGCGGGCCAGGGTCCGATGCTCCCGGTTCGGCGACATTCCGGGCGTTGGCTTGGTCGCAGGAGGACGGCGGCGACGAGCCCGTCCCGTACACCGGCGAAAACCCCTACCAGCTAACGGATTCCGATCTACGCCCGTCGGTTCAATACGTGCCGGCGACGGGGCCGATCTACGAGGAGCCGCGGCGGTCGTGGCAGCGGCTGCTGCGGCTTTCGATCGGGGTGGCCGCCGTCATCGCGATCATTGCGGTCGGCGGTGTGGCATACGCGTTGACCAGCGCGACCGACAGCACGAAGGCGACCGAAGAGTCGGGCGTCGAACCCCCCGAACCCAAGCCGCCCGAACCCAAGCCGCCCGAGCCCGAACCGCCTTCGCCACCGAAGGAAAGCCCCGAACCACCGCCGCCCGCGCCGGAGCCACCCAGCGAGGTGGTTACCAGCGAAGCGCCGCCACCGCCGTCGCCCACCCCGACGACGACGGAGCCACCCACCACCACCACGAGAACGACCACGACGACGTCGCCGACGACGACAACCACATCGCCGACCACGACGACGACAACCACTACCAGCACCACCCCATCGATGACGACGAGCTATATCAGGGTCCCGTTCGTGCCGGTGCCGGTGCCGATCCAGGTTCCCAACCAGGGCCCTGTCCAGCAGCCGCCGCAGTACCAGCAGCCATATCAGCCGTATCAGCCCTCGCCCTTCGGCTGACCAGTGGCACACTGGGTAGATGAGTAGCAATGGGCCGTTCGGGTTCGATCCGGAGGACTTCGATCGAGTCATCCGTGAGGCCGGCGAAGGACTGCGCGACGCAGTCAGCAAGATGTTCGACGTAACCGGTGAGCGGGCCGGGCTGGGTGTGCTCTTCGACGAGTTCACGCGCCGTCAGCGGCGGGAGCCGGAAACGACCGGCGAGACCGGCGACGGCGTGTGGGCCATCTACACCGTTAACCAGGACGGCGGAGCCCACGTCGAAGAGGTGTACGCCGCCGAGCTCGACGCGCTGCGGGCGAACAAGAACAACACCGACCCCGCGCGGAAGGTGCGATTCCTCCCGTACGGAATCGCGGTCAGTGTGTTGGACGCGTCGCCGGACGCCCCGGACGCCCCTGACGACTCTGAGGACGCCACGGACGAGCCGGTATAGCTTTCAAACGTTTCGCGGGTGGTGGCACGCCGCCGCGTGGCCCGACGCGTGGTCGAGCAGGGCGGGCTCGTCGGTCGTGCAGACGTCGGTCGCCCACGGGCAGCGGGTGTGAAAGTGGCAGCCCGGCGGTGGGTCGATCGGACTCGGCACGTCGCCCTCGAGCACCAGCCGTTCGCGCGCGGCGTTCCGCTTCGGGTCTGGGATCGGAACCGCGGACAGTAGCGCATTGGTGTACGGGTGGATCGGCTTCTCGTAAAGCTGTTCCGCGCTCGGAGTTCTCGACGATCTTGCCCAGGTACATGACCGCCACCCGATCGGACACGTGGCGGACGACGCCGAGGTCGTGGGCCACGAAGAGGTAGGACAGGCCGAACTCGTCCTGGACCTCCTCGAGCAGATTGATGATCTGCGCCTGCACCGAGACGTCCAGTGCCGAGACCGGCTCGTCGGCGACGATCAGCTTGGGCCGCAACGCAAGTGCGCGGGCGATACCGATCCGCTGACGCTGCCCGCCGGAGAACTCGTGCGGGAACCGGTTGTAGTGCTCGGCCTGCAAGCCCGACGCGGTCGAGGAGGTCCTGCACCCGGCGTTTCAACTCGGCGCCCCTGGCCAGCCCGTGCAGCTCGAGCGGGTCGCCGACGATCTGGCCCACCCGCTTGCGCGGATTCAGCGATGCGAACGGGTCCTGGAAGATCATCTGCATCTGGCGGCGCATCGAGCGCAGGTCGCGCCGGGACCTGCCGACGAGCTCCTGGCCGGCGAACCGGACCGACCCGGAGGTGGGCGTCGTCAACTGCAGGATCGCCCGGCACAGCGTCGACTTGCCGCAGCCCGATTCGCCCACCAGTCCCAGCGTTTCGCCCTCGTTGAGGGTGAGGCTGACGCCGTCCACCGCGCGCACCCGGGCGACCTCGCGGTCGACCACGATCCCCGACTTGATCGGGAAGTGCTTGACGAGGTCGGTCACCTCCAGCAGCGGCTCGCCCTTAGCCATGGCGCGCCTTCTCCGCGGTGTCGAGCCAGCACCGGTCGAGATGCTCGCCGCCGGTGCGCGCCTCCAGTGGCGGTAGCTCCGTGCACTCGTCGAAGACGTGTGAGCAGCGCGGAGCGAAGCGACAGCCCGACGGCGGGGCCAGCAGCGACGGAGGCTGCACCGGGGATCTGCGCCAGCCGCGCGGTTCGCGGTTGATCGAGCCGGGCGAGCGAACCGAGCAGACCCCACGTGTAGGGGTGCTTGGGTTCGTAGAAGATCTCGTCCAGCGTGGCGTCCTCGACGACCTGGCCGGCATACATCACCAGCACCCGGTCGGCGATCTCGGCGACGACCCCGAGGTCGTGCGTGATCAGGATGACCGCCAGGTCACGCTCCCGGTTGAGCTGGTCGATCAGTTGCAGGATCTGGGCCTGGATCGTGACGTCGAGCGCGGTGGTCGGCTCGTCGGCGATCAGAACGTCGGGTTCGAGCGCCAGCGCCATCGCGATCATGACGCGCTGCCGCATCCCGCCGGAGAACTCGTGGGGGTAATGACGCACCCGTCGCTCGGGATTGGGGATGCCCACCGACCGCAACAGCTCGACGGCACGGGACTGAGCTTCCCGCTTGGAGACGTCGCGGTGCGCCCGGATCATCTCCGCGATCTGGTCACCGACGCGATAGACGGGATTCAACGCACACATCGGATCCTGGAAGACCATCGCGATCTGCTCGCCGCGGATGTCCCGCAGCTGGTTGTCGTCGAGTCCGTTGATCTCTCGACCGCGATACTTGACCGAACCGGTGATCCTGGCGTTGCGTGGCCCGGGTGAGACCGGTCAGCGTCTGCGCGGTAACGCTTTTGCCGCAACCAGATTCACCGACGATCGCCAGGACCTCGCCCGCAGCCAGCTCGAACGAGACGCCGTCGACCGCCTGCACCACACCGTCTTCGGTGGCGAAGCTGACCCGAAGGTCCTCGACCGTCAGGATGGGGCTCATGCGGGTGCCGCCTCGCCCAGTCGGATGCGCGGATCCAGCACCGCGTAGAGGATGTCGACGATCGTGTTGAACAGCACGATGAAGAACGCGCCGAACATCGTCACGGCCATCAGGGGCGGCAGGTCGAGGGACCGGATCGCCTCACCCGCGTACAGCCCGACCCCGTTGAGGTTGTAGACGGTTTCGGTGAGGATCGCGCCGCCGCCGACCACCATGCCGAAGTCGAGCCCGAACAGGGTGACGATGGGGATCATCGAGTTGCGGAGCACGTGGCGGATCCGCACCTGGCGTTCGCTCAGCCCCTTGGCCCGCGCGGTGCGTACGTAGTCCTCGTTCATCGCGTCGAGCATGTTGGAGCGCAACACCCGGCTGTACAAACCGACGAACAGCACCGCCAGCGTGAACCAGGGCAGGATCAGGTGGTACGCCCACTCCACCGGACTCTCCGTCAGCGGCACGTAGCTGCCGGTCGGAAACAGCTCGACCTTGAAGCTGAGGAAGTACAGCAGCATCGCCGCCAGCCAGAACACCGGCATCGAAATCCCCACCAGCGAAAGGATTGTCAGCGCACGGTCGGTGAACTTGCCGGCGTGCACGGCGCTCAGGTAGCCGAACAGAATCGCCAGCGACATCCACAGCACCGCGGCCCCGATGCACAACGAGAACGTGGCGGGCAGCCCCTCCCATATCTGCTCGACGACGTTGCGGTCCTTCGCATACGACGTCAGCTGGCCGGTGAAGATCTGCTTCATCATCGTCAGGTACTGGATGGGCAACGGCTGGTCGAGCCCGAGATCGGCGCTGACCCTGGCGATCAGCGCCGGGTCGGCGTTCTTGCCCGCGATCCGGGCGGCCGGGTCGGAGTTCGGGATGACGTTGAAGATCAGGAACACGATCACCGAGATCGCGAACAACACCGCGATCATTCCGAGCAGGCGCCTGGCGACGAAGCGGGCCATCGGCTAGTGCTCCAGCCGGATCTTTGCCTTCGGGTCCATCGCGTCGCGGAGGCCGTCGCCGAATACGTTCAGCGACAGCACCGTTGCGATGATCATCAACCCGGGCACGACGGTGAGATGTGGTGCCGTGAAGATCATCTGATAGCCGTCGGAGATCATGCTGCCCCATGACGCGTTCGGCGGCCGGACCCCGGCGCCGAGGAACGACAGCGCCGATTCGAGCAGCATGTTGTTGGCGATGTTCAGCGTGAAGAACACGACGATCGTCGAAATGATGTTGGGCAGCAGCTCCGAGAACATGATTCGCAGCGGTCCCTTGCCCTGCGCCACCGCGGCCTCGATGAATTCCTTCTCGCGCAGCGCGAGGATCTCGCCGCGGATCGGTCTGGCCATGTAGGGGACATAGACCAATCCGATGATCAGGATCGGGATCCAGATCGAGTCGCCGGCGATGGCGATCGGGCCGACCTTGAGGCCGCCGATCGACAGTGTGGTGCCCAACGCGATGCCGAGCAGCAGTACCGGGAAGGCCCAGATCACGTCCATCACGCGCGACAGCACCGAGTCGATCCAGCCCCGGTAGTAGCCGGCGAGTAGGCCGACGATCACGGCAAGCACGGTGGTGACCGCGGCCGCCGCAAGTCCGACGTAGATCGACGTCCGGCCGCCGTACATCAGCCGCACCATGACGTCTCGGCCATTCTGGTCGGCGCCGAGCAGGAAGCGCCCGTGCAACCCGGGCCCGATCGGAGTGCCGTCGGGTGAGACGACGTTCGTCTCCTGGCCGTCGATCATCACCTTGTCGGTCAGGTGGTTCTCGTTCGGCCCGGTGTGCGCAACGTGTTCGGCCCACAGCGGCGCCGCAAGGCAGAACAGCACGATCAGCACGAACAGGACGGCGCACGCCAACGCAACCTTGTTGCGCCGCAGGCGAAGCCAGGCCAGGTACCAGGGGCTGCGGCCCTGGATCTGTGACGCCGGCACGCCGGTCGGGATCGGTGGTTCTCCGGGTGCCTCCAGCGCGTCGATCGGCGAAACCATCGCCGGCTACTTGATGGCGAACGACGTGTAGTCCTGGTTGAACAGCAGATGGTGATAGGACTTGTCGAAGTCCATGCGTTCGGACAGGAACGTGGTGAACTCTTCGTTGCCGTAGGGCGCCCAGACCGCCTGCTCCATGTACGCCTTGTCCAGGTCTGCGTACTGCTGCTCGACCCCTCCGTCGCCGATCAGCTTCGTCAGCAGTTCGTCCTGCTTGGCGTTGTTGGCAGGGATGTTGACCCGCGAAAAGTTGTTGCCGTTGGTCGGCAGGATGCTGTCTCCGTGCAGCAGCGGACGGAAGAAGTCGTCGGGATGCGGGAAGTCCTGGAACCAGTCCGCGAAGCCGGTGTCCACGTCGGGCGTCGACTGGTTGCCGATGGTCGTCCAGTACACGTCGCCCGCAATCACTTTCAGCGTCGCGTTGAAGCCGAGCTGGGTGAGCAGGTCGTGGTAGTACTCACCGATCCGCTTGCGGTCGGGCTCGTCGTCGGTCCATACCGTGATGTCGCGGTCAGCCGGATTCGCTTCAGCGATCAGCTGTTTCGCCTTGTTCATGTCGGGACCCGGGTAGAGCTTGTACTCCTGGTAGCCGGGCATGCCCGGCGGCAGGATCTGCTGCGACGGGTGCAGGCGGCCACCGAAGATCCTGTTCAGCGCTTCGGGATCGACCGCGTAGTTGATGGCCTGGCGGACCTTGATGTCGTTGAACGGCGGCTTCTCCATGTTCATGAAGAAGTAGTAGGTGTTGATCGAGTCCTCCATGCGGAAGCGATCGCCGTACTTGGCCTTGACCTCGGCGAGGCGGTCCGCGACGGGCGGGTCGACCATGAAGTCGACCTTGTTCTGCTCGACGTCGGTCACCTGAGCGCTGTTGTTCTTGTTCTCGTTGACGATGATCTTGTCCACGTTGGCGTCGGCCACCTCGCTGGCGCCGGCGTCCTTGACGGTCTGGAAGTTCGGATTGCGCTCCATCGTCAGGTTGCGCGGTGCAT
Organism: uncultured Actinomycetota bacterium; assembly: GCA_963743225.1. Classification (GTDB taxonomy): domain Bacteria; phylum Actinomycetota; class Actinomycetes; order Mycobacteriales; family Mycobacteriaceae; genus Mycobacterium. Next base: position 347,834 of record CAVUPN010000037.1, read on the forward strand.
TGACCTTGCTGATCATGAACGGACCGCTTGCGGGCGGGGGATTGTTCGTCGCGTCCTTGTCCAGCGGGGTGCTCGGCGGTACGGGTGCGGCGAACATCAGCCCCAGCACGTTCTCGAAGGTGCCGTTCGGCTCGGTCAGCTCGATGGTGATGTCGCCGGTGTTGTCGTCGGTCTTGATGCCGCTGATCGTCTGCGGCCTTGCCGTCGGCGTAGTCGGTGGCGCCGACGATGACGTCGAAGAACACCGAGCCGCCGGAGTCGGCCTTGAACAGCCGCTGGATGGCGTAGGCGAAATCGGACGCCTTGATCGGGGTGCCGTCCGAGTACTTCATGTTCGGCCGCAGCTTCAGCTTGTAGGTCTTGCCGTCGGGCGAGATCTCGGGCATGTCCTCGGCCAGAGCCGGGGACCACCTGGGTGCCGTCCTTGCCCTTGGCGTGCTTGTAGGTCAGCAAGGGGGTGTAGACGTTCCAGAGCACCTCCCACCCCTCAAGCGTGTAGGAAAGCTGCGGGTCGACGTAGTCGGGGAACGAGGTCAACGCGATGTTGATCTCGCCGCCACCCCCGCCACCCCCGCCACCCTGGTCTTTCTCGCTGCCGCACGCGGCTACTCCGAACCCCGCGAGCGCGATCGGTGCAAGCGATCACCAGCATCTTGCGCAGTGTGTTCATGGTGCTCCCTTTGGCAGGCGATCCGGACACTCCCCTACACCTACGCCACATCGATGAACTTGGCTGGGCGTTCGGGGAATCTCGGTTATTGCACCTTCTGCCACAGGCAATTGCCCGACAACTCGACGGTGAACAGCAGCGGTAGCACCCGAAGCTTGAGAGGTTGCCCGGGCTCGCCGGTCGATACCTGAGGCTGAGTTCGTTCTCCCGCACCGCGGAGGTCGAGTTGCTCGGCCTTGCACTGGCCGTCGGAGGTCTGCGGGTAGGCGATCCAGTCGCCGGAATCGACCTCGCGATTGGGCTGTCCCTCCCCGTGCAGCGTTAGCCGGGGCCCGTAGCTAAGCCATCGGTCGCTGTTCGGGTACGGGGAATCGAAAGTTTGCCAACGATATTCACCGCCCCGTTGATTTTCGCACTGCAGGAATGTCATGAAATCGGGCAGCTGGGTCAGCGCGCCTGCGATGCTCGCCGAGCACGGAGCGCCCGGCTGCGGCACCGCAGGCTCCGCGGCTCCGAGAGGTGACGCGACGAGCGTCGCGGCGGCCGAGACCGCCACCGCCGCAACGCCGACGATTATCCGCTTCATGATCGACCGCTACACCTTGCTCAGGTCGGTACGCATCAACGTGACCTGGTAGTCATTCCACGTCGACAGATTCCAGTACAGGTATTGCCTGTCGGACTCCGCGACGTTCGTCGTAGAGGACCATGGATGGATCATCGGCGCATACAGCCCGGGCATCTTCGACGACGTCACCAACGTCGTCGGAGCCGACCAAGGACCCTCCGGCCGATCCGCCTTGCGTATCACGACGTTGTTGCTCTGGTCGGCGTACAGCATGATGTATTTCTGTTCGTATTCGTTGTACTGCACCGACATTTCGCCGACGGCGGGGTACGTCGTGCGCTTGATGAGACCGAAGAAGGAACTCGTCGTCGTCCCCGGCAAAACAGGCTTGGCCGCGGCAGGGTTGTTGGTGACCCACGTCGACCCGTTCCAATACTGATACTTGGTCGGTCGAGTATCTGGTCCTGTTGGACCCGCGAGAGGTAGACAGTGCCCCCGCGCCCCGAGGGGGTGCCGTACGAGTAGACCCAGCCGGCAGCCGCATCCGTTGAGCCCGCCGGCGGCTTGACGAGTGCTGCCTGCTGGAAGTTCTGGTTGCCGGAAACGTACGGCTTGGTCGAGTACCCCGGGGCGGATGCGCGGATGCTCTCCGACGCGACATGCCATGTCACGCCGTTGTCGTCGGAGAACGCGACGCCCGAGTAGTTGGTCGTCCACCGGCCCGGCGTATCCCATGACCGGACATCCATGAAGGTGGCGTACTGCCTCGAGCCGTAGGCATTGTTATACGGAACCGAAACGGCAGACGTCGGGATGATCGTTACGTCCTGCCCGACCGCATAGCGTTCATTGGCGATGACCTGTTTGAAGATGTTTTGCTTCAGTTCTGGGTTGTAGACCAATGGGGCGCCGGTGAAGTCGTCCGCAGTGGTGCCATCGACTGGAACACTGCCGTCCCGGATGTACATGCCGTTGGACAACATGTTGTCGGAACTCCGTAACAGCATGTTGTTGCGCCACACCCCGGTTCGCACGGGCGTGGTGCTGCTGAATGTATCGCCGAAGAGGATCAGCACCTGATGCTCGTTCACGGCGGTGGCCGGATTGTCCGTTATTCCGTTGTCCCACATGATCCCGAGGTCGGTGCCGCCGATCCCGAAGCGGGCAGGCGTGTTGTTGAGGCCGCCCGGGCCCGTGACTTTCGTGATGATCGACGTATTCGGGCTCACGACTACCGGGTTGACCGAATAAGAGGTCGACGGGTCGGATGGCGCGACGACCGCGGCGGTGGGTGTGTCCGTCAGCGCGAGCGCTGCGACCGGAGTGCTACCCACGGCGGCGGTCTTGTTGAGGGTCGCGATCGACTCTTCGGATTCACGGCGAATGCCCAAGGCAAGCAGCGCCATGGCGATCGGTGTCCCGAGGGGAGCCCCGGGAGTATCGGAGGCCAACGCGCCGAGCCCGAAGACCGAGACCAGATTGGTCAGCAGGCGCGGGGCTATCGGCTGTTCGACGGGAGCTTCCACCGCTGCCGTCATGACCGGCACGACGTCCTGGACTGTCTTCTGCTCGACGGCGACGACGGTGTGCTGAATGACTGTCTCGGCCGGCTCGGCGGCGGCGACGGCCTTGGCGGCGAGGCCGTCCACACCGCGCACCTCGACAGTCGGCTTGGCTGCCCGCAGGCGGTGGACCAGGCTTTCAACAGGCTTGTTCGTCGGGCGCGGCGGACGATTTCTTCTCGACCGGCTCGGGACTCGCGGCCTCGACGACCTCGGCTTCCTCTGGCTCGCCTTCGTCTACCTCGTCTACGTCTACCTCGTCTACCTCGTCGACCTCGTCTACCTCGTCTACCTCGTCTACCTCGGCGGCACCGGGGCTCTTCTGCGAAGTGGCCTTCTTACTGGTCAGGGCCCCACCGGTGGATATGGCGATTCCCCGTTCCGCGGCACGCGTCAAAGACGACAACAGGGAGTTAGCCCGAGACGTCAGTGTCGTCAACGAGGGGGTCTGCGATTGCCGTGCAGCCTCAGGTGCGGGTTCCGGTGTCGTGGCAGCCGGTGTGTCTGGCGCCGGGGGTGCCGGCGGGGCCGGATCCAGGCCGGCATCCGCGTCGGCGGCCGGGGGTGGTTCGGTGGTCGATTTGTCCGATTCGGTCGGGCCGGCCCACGCAACCCCCTGCCCCACAGCGACCGCGGCGCCAACCCCGAGGGCCACAGCTAATGCGCCAACGCGCCCGATATAAGTGGATGCACCCATGCCTGCCTACTTCCAAAGTTTAAGTTGATGCACCCCGACTTGGGAACAGTGTTGCACGAGTGACAACTGGGATTCTAGTTTTTCGCAATCGTAAATTTAAATCTTATCGGGGCGGGAACGGGTCTAAGATCTTTGCTCAAGAAGGTCGGGGTAATCCGAGGGAGGCCTTCGATGGTGAACACCATTCATCGCGTGGCAATCGTCGGCGCGACCGCAATGGCGGCGCTCGCCTTTGTGACAGTGGTTAATCCCGGGGTCAGTAGCGCGGTCGAATGCGGGTGGGGCACCGTGTTCGATCCGCCGTCCAACACCTGCGTCGCGGCGCCGGCCCCGCCGCCACCGCCGCCACCTCCCCCACCTCCGGTGTGGAACGGTGACATCACGCCGTACTTCTCAGTGGGTATCTGCGCGCCCATTCCATTCGTGTCTGTGTGTGCGGGCATCTAGCAGGATTTTCGCAGCCGTAAGTTTTGCTAACGATCAGCGGATTCGCTATCTGTGCAAGATCGACGGTAGATCCTGCCTGCCATTGCGCAATGCGATCGGAACGATCACCGCAGGTTGCGCCGGTGAGGAAGAGGCTCCCGAAACCTCCACCACGACGACAACAACGACGACGACCACGTCGCCGGCCCCTCCGGTGTCGCCGACGGAGAAGGCCCCGCGGATCGATCCGCAGGCGCCGAACCTGTTCACCCCGCCCCACGTTGCGCCCCCGCCTCAGACCGCCTCCGGTCAGGGCGGTAGGCACCAGTAATTTAACTAGGATCATCACCGAAACGCGGCGCCGGCTGTCGGCGCTTCTCGCGGCGTCCGCGCTGATCGGCGCGTCGGCCTTGAATGCCGGCTGCGCGCCGACCAGGTCGGCGGTGATCACTGGCCCGTTCGCGTCGTTGCTCGCCAGTTCGACTGACCTCGGTCCGTCGCGCGCCGGTGACGCGCAGCTCACCCTCACGCTGTCCGGCTCGGCTCGCCCCGCGGAGCTGATGGAATGGGCGAACGCGCGGCAGCTGTCGCTGCGATGGCGGCCCGGCGACGAATGGGCGATCGTCGAAGGTGCCGCGACCGATGTGGCACGGGCCTTCGAGGTCTCGGTGCACGACTATCGGGGTCGCAAAGGACAGGTGTTCTACGCGTCACCACTGCAGCCTTCGGTCCCGACCGCACTCTCGGGTGTCGTCACCGGACTGGGCCGAATCATGGGCTACACCCCACATCGCACGAACCGGCCGGGAAACCTTCCGCTTGACGTTCCCAAGGGGGGATTGACTCCCGGCGGGTTGTTGGACGCGTACAACGCCGCCCCGCTGGCGAAGGAGGGCCACACCGGCAAGGGCGAGACAATCGTCTTCTTCGAGTTCGACGGCTTCGACCAGAAAGACCTCGACATCTTCGCCGACACATCCGGGTTGCCAAGGTTCACGCCCGAGGTGATCGGAGGACTGCCGACTGAATTGCACGGCGAGACGGCCATGGATCTCCAAGTGGCACACGCGGTTGCGCCGGATGCACGGCTCGTCGTCGTCAACGCCAGGCCGACCCTGGAGGGCGACGGCGCGTACGAGAAGATCGGCCGAATGTTCGAGGAGGCCGACCGGCAATTCCCCGGCGCGGTGTGGAGCCTGTCGATCGGGTGGGGGTGTGACGCGCTGGTCAACGCTGCCGACCTCGCTCCGGTGGAGTCCGCATTGGCCAAGGCACAAGAACATGGCACGTCGGCGTTCGATGCGACCGGAGACAACGCAGGCCTGGAGTGCAAGGGTGGCGACGAATGGTCGGCTCCGCCGGGGCCGGATCACATTGGGCTTGATGCGATCTCATCGCTTCCCACGATGACCGCGGTCGGTGCGACCACCCTGTCGACGGGTCCTCGACGACAGTGGCTGGCCGAGTACGCATGGTTTGACTCGCCGTTGTCTCAGGGCACAAGCGGCGGCATATCGGCCCTGTTCGAACGGCCGAAATGGCAGGAGAAGTTGTCGGCGGACCGAGATACCGCGCGGCGTCGACTGTCGCCCGATGTCGCCGCGGTCGGCGACCCGTTCACCGGGGTGAGGTTCATCTTCGGTCAGCAGGAGTTCGTCGGCGGTGGGACATCTCAGGCAGCGCCGATCTGGGCCGCGCTGACGGTACTGATGAACCAGTACTTGAAGGCCAATGGTGGCCTGGCACTGGGAAACATCAATCCCCTTCTGTACAGGGTCGCGACCGGTGCCGATCTACCGGGTTTTCGGGATATTCACTTGGGCGGCAACGCTGTCGACCTCTCTCAACCCGGCTACGATGTCGTGACGGGACTCGGAAGTCCGAACACCTACAACCTCGCCCAGAACCTCCTCAGGATTCAATCGCAGGTGGCGTCCGGATGACACAACCGCCCGCCGGGGATCGTGGTGTGGTCACCATGTCGTGCGGGGTGTGCGGTACGGAGGTGCCCGCCGCGGCGTTCTGCGGGGCATGCGGTGCGCAGCTGTCGGAGCGGCCCGGTGGCGGGCGTGGCCGCCTTCGAATGGACGCGTATGCGGCAGCGCCCGGCGAGCAGGTGGTGCGCCTGTCGGTGGCGAGTTCACTCTTCCCGCATCTTCCGCACCGCTCCCGCACTGCATTTCGAGTGGGCCTCGCGGGTCTGTTCCTGTTGTTGATCGCCCTCGGCCTGCTGCGGTGGCAGGCGCCGATGATCGCGGTCATCGCGCTTGGCCTGCCTCTGGTGTTTCTGCTCTACCTGTACGAAGCCGACATCCACCGCGACTTGACGCTTCGTTCGTTGGTACCGACCGCATTGCTTGGCATCGGGCTGGGTGTCGGATGGGCGTTCGCAACCGGCTCATTGGTCTCTGACTTCTACGATGTGTCATTGGCTGACGCAACGTCCAGAAGGCTCGCCCAGCTGGTGGGAATCGGGGTACCAGTCGGCGGAGCGATCCTCATGCTAGTGCCTGCGGTGGTGATGCGGCTTGTCCGGCCTACGCGGGAGTCGTTGGACGGCTTCGTAATCGGATCGCTGGGCGCGATCAGCTTCACCGGCGCCGGCACGCTGATCCGGCTGGCACCTCAATTCGCAACCGGAGTGACTGCCGGCGACCGGCCCGCCAGCGTGATGATATTCCAGGCGACTGTGCAAGGCGTCGCCATTCCGCTGACGACGGCGGCGATGGGCGGATTGGTCGGCGCGGCATTGTGGTTCGGCCGACGGAATCTCGTGGTTGCCAGCGTGTTGGCTACCCTCGTCGTATTCGCCGTGCTCGGCCTTTGGGAAGTCACCCCGGTCCTGCAAGGCGTAGATCTCGGTGCGCATCTCATGATCGCCGTTATCGCGCTTCTGGCGCTGCGGATTGGGTTGCAGTACTGCCTACTTCATGAGGAACACGACGCGCCTAATCCGGGTGGACGTGTCCTGTGTCCCCACTGCGACCATGTCGTTCCCGATATGGCATTCTGCCCGAACTGCGGGGTCGCTGCGGCGGCTGCGTCGCGTGTGTCGCGAACCGCGCGCCGGGCTGGTGCCAGCGACGAAGGCGCTGCACCACGGCCGGGTTATGCGGTGCCGGCCGGGGTGTACGAGGTTGCGCCCGTGCGTCATACCACTTATCGCTGGCTGTTCACGACATTGGCTGCCGGCCTAGGCGTAACGGTTGCGGCGGGGGTGACCGCGTCAGTTTTGGCGACGCCGCCGCGACCGCGGTACACGTGCCCGCCCGACTGTGGCCGTCCGCCGATCGCCGAGCCGATCGACATCAACCCGCGCTTCGTCTCAGCGGACGGAGAATTCTCGGTGCAGTACCCGGGTCCCGAATCTTTGTACACGGCCACGCTTTACCCGGACTGGATCGAGCTCGAGTATGTCGGTGGCGACACCGGCCTCCTGGATTTGTGGGGCGAGTCTGCCGATAAGCGCACAGCGAAGCAGGTCATCGACAAAATGATCGCCGACTACTATCCCGACGCCACGCTCGACTACGAGATCCCCAATGCAATGGTCGGTTACGAGCCGGGATACGGCGCCGTGTTCGATGACTACCCGCAGGACTCCAGCGGCGAGTTCACCAGGCTTCGGATCGTCGCGCTGTCCGCAGTCAAGAACGACTATGCCTTGGTGGCCACGGCGGTCGGTCCGTACCACGAATTCACTCCGGACTTCGGCACCGGTCACCCGTCGGGGGTGAACCTCCAACTCGCCATGGACATGGGCAAGTACGTCAACAGCTTCCGCTGGCGCAGCGGGCCATCAACGTGAGACCGGGACCGTCGACGGAGTGAAATTGACCGGCATCGACCGGATGCCGTTCATGAGCGTCGAGCGCACCCGCTCCACCGGCCCCGCGAGCTCGAGGTCCTTCATCCGCGACAGCACCTCGGGAATGATCGCGGAGGCCTCAACACGGGCGAGGTTCGCGCCGAGGCAGAAATGGGTCCCACCACCGCCGAAGGCCAGGTGTGGGTTCGGAGCCCGGGCGATGTCGAAGCGATCGGGATCGGCGAATCGGGATTCGTCCCGATTGGCCGAAGGATAGAACATCGCCGCCCGGTCGCCCGACTTCACGGGTATCCCACGCAGTTCGGTGTCCTTGGTCGCGGTGCGCACGAAGACCGTGACCGGGCTGGTGTAGCGCAGCATCTCCTCGATCGCGGTCGGCAGCAGCGACGGCTCCGCGGCAAGGCGGGCTTGCTCGGCGGGGTGTTCCATCAGCGCGAGGATGCCCGCCGCGACCAGGTTGCGGGTGGTGTCACCGCCGGCGTTGATCAGCAGCAGGAAGAACATGTTGAACTCGAGGTCGGTGAGGCGCTCACCGTCCACTTCCGCCTGGAGCAGGGACGTCGCGATGTCGTCGCCCGGCACCGCGCGCTTGCGCGCCGCAAGCTCGGTGCCGTACTGGAACATCTGCATCTGAGCGTCCGCGGCGTGCGTCGGCTCGCCGACGGCGCCGGTATTCATGATCTCGGTCAGTTCGTAGAGCTTGCGGCCGTCCTCCAGGGGGATGCCGAGCAGTTCCGCGATCACGAAGGACGGCAGCGCGCCCGCGACGTCGTCGACGAAGTCACATTCGCCCCGCTCCGCCACGTCATCGACGATCTGGCGCGCCATGTCCGCCACGTGTTTGTTCAGCTTCGCGACCTGACGTGGCGTGAAGCCCTTGCTGACCAGCGAGCGCAGCTTGGTGTGGCGCGGCGGATCCATCGTCAGCATCATCAGCGCCAGCTGGAATTCGTCCTCGGGACGAGGCACCTCGAAGAACACTCCTGCCGTCTGGGACGACCACGTTGCGCTGTCCCGCGAGACGGCGAGGACTTCGTCGTAGCCGGTGAGCACCAGGAACCCCGGTCCGTCCTGGTACGGGTGCCACGCGACGGGGGAACGCCGCCTCAGCTCACGGAATGCTTCGAACGGCATGCCTGAGACATAGGTGTCCGGGTCGGCGAGGTCAACGCCTCCGATGCTGATGGCGTCTTCGGCCACGTCGCACAGTGTGACTGACGACGCCCCGCGACCGGTGAGAAACATCGAACCGGAGCTCAAACAACCGTCGGCGCGCCGATGAGCTGCGAAAATGCAGTCGCGCGTCCAACTGTTAGGTGACCCCGACGATCCCTCGCTTTCTAAGGGTTCGTTGAGGGATTCGGTACATCGGCCGGTTTGCTCTTATGGTGCTAGCTGATGGGGAAGCACAGTGCCGCCAGGAGCCGACGGACACCGTCGGTGGCCGCTGCAGCGGTGATCGCCCCGTACGCCCTTTTGCTCGCCGCCGGGGGAGATGTCTCCCTACCAGCGCCGAGCATCGACGCCGAGGCGCCCGATCAACAAATTGTCGACGAACCTGTATCGCGCAGTGTGGAGATCGTGGCGGCAGCACCGACCGCGATTCCGGCGGCCGACACCATCGTGCAAGCAAGTTTGAGCGCGGCTCCCGCCGCCCAGTTCGCCCCGGCATCGAGATACCGCGTCTATAACCGCGAGGCCGAGCGCGTGTTACCCGTCGGGCTCGCACCTGAGTCGGGCCTACAGGTCAGAACCATTTTGGCCTCACGCTCAATCAGCGCGATGTTCCCCGAGATTCAGAGCATCGGCGGCGTTCGCCCCGATGGGCTGAGGTGGCACCCGAACGGTCTGGCGCTCGATGTGATGATCCCCAACCCGAGCAGCGCGGAGGGTATAGCGCTCGGAAACAGGATCGTCTCGTTCGCGCTCGAGAACGCGAAGAGGTTCGGATTGCAGGACGCGATCTGGCGTGGCGTCTACTACACGCCCACAGGGGCGCGCGCCGGTGGTTACGGCCACTATGACCACGTCCACATCACCACGACCGGTGGCGGATTCCCCAGCGGCGATGAAGTCTACGCCCGCTGAGCCCGCCAGCCTGGGAGTTCGTCACGGGCGGAACGTCACTCCGGCGTCGATGCTTATCGTCTGGGCGGTGATGAAGCTGCCGTCGTCGGAGAGCAGCAGGGCGCTCATGGCGGCGATGTCGTCGGGCTTGCCGAAGCGGGACTTGATCATCTGGCGGGCACGCACCTGATCGACAATGCCGTCGGGCATCGGTTGTTCGTCGAACTTGTAGTGCCAGATCAATCCCGGAGCAATGGCGTTGGCGCGTATGCCCTTCGGCCCGTACCGCCGCGCGATGTGTCGCATGAGCGCCAACTCTGCGGCCTTGCTCATCGCATACGAGACGCGTGTGCTCGCCCCGTTGTAGGCGTCGATCGACGATGTGAAGACGATTGACCCGCCGCCGCGCTCAATCATCGCGGGAATCGCATACTTGGCGCAGATGACGAATCCACGGGTGTTGACCCGCATCACGTCGTCGAACACCTCGAGCGGGAGCTCGACGACGCCGCCGGGCAGGTAGGCGTCAGCCGTGTTGGCGAAGTTGACGTGCATTCCGTCGAGACCGCCGAATGTGTCGACGGCCAAGCCGACCGCCGAGATGACGGACTCCTCGTCCGCGCCGTCGAGCGGGACGCCGCGCACCCGCGCACCCGACGGGTCGAGGTCGGTGGCGACGCGCGACACCAACTCGGCGTCGAGATCGCCGATCACCAGGAGCGCGCCCTCACTGGCGAAGCGCCGTGCCAGGCCGTTGCCGATCCCGCCGAGGCCGGCGACAATGACAACCTTGTTCTCGAGCAGTCTCGCCATCGTTCAGATACTTCCCGATACTGCGCAGAGGTGATGAGTTTCGCCCGTCGGTCGTGTCTACATCAGAAGAGCACCGGAAGGAGACCCGCATGACCGAGCAGACGTCCACATCGTCGGCGACCTCGAAGCCGCCGGTCGTCGATCAGCAGACCTGGCGCAGCGCGCTTGACGAGCTACGACGTCGGGAGAAGGCCGCGACCCGTGAGCTGGACGCCATCGCCGCCCAGCGCCGTCGCCTCCCGATGGTCGAGATGGGTGACTACACATTGATCGGTGGGGACGGGCCAGTCCGATTGGTCGACGTGTTCAAGGGACGTTCGCAGCTCATCGTCTACAACCACATGTGGGAGGACGGCGCGGAGTGGCAGTGCGGCGGCTGCACCGGTTTCACGTCGCAGTTCACCCGGCTGGAGTTTCTGGACAACTATGACGCGCGCTTCGTAATCGTCACCAACGGACCGATCGACGAGGCGCTGGCCTACCGCGACAAGGTCGGCAACAAGATGGAGTGGTACTCGTCGTCGGAGAGCACATTCGCCGCCGACGTCGACGCGCCGCCCGGCCAGGGATTCGGCGTCAACGTGTTCCTGCGCGACGGCGACACCGTGTACCGCACATGGCATACCAACGGCCGCGGCACCGAACAGCTCAGCCACTCGTTCGGGCTCATCGACATCCTGCCGTGGGGTCGTCAGGAGGAATGGCTCGACTCACCGGAGGGCTGGCCGTCGAGACCGACGTACTCCGGATGGCTGGACTCGCCGGACATCGCGCGGGCCTACGGAGCGAACTCCTGAGGGGAGCTATGCTTCCGATCCTGGCTTGGCGATTTCGACCACCGGTGTAGCCGCTGGCTCCTCATGATCAGACCGGGGCGCGCCGCCCATCGTCGGCTGTGTCGCAACCACTGATCCTCATTGCTGCGAGCAGCGCAGTTGCGACACTCCGCAGCCGTTGAAACCCTCATATTCAGCTTGGAAGGTCGATTCGGTGCATCTGTGGGTGTCCCGGCGCATTTGCCGAGGTTGCAGCCGGTTAAGGAGTTGGAACTCGCGCGCGGCACCGACCGACACTCGACATCGAACGTCACCGTTTGGACACGGCGCGGTGCGGCGCGGCTCGTATTTCACGTCGGCTCTGCTACCAATTGACTCGGTCGTCAAGGAGACGGCTTCTGTACGGATATGCGCTTCGACTGCACCAGCGCGAAAAGAGGAGTTGACGTTGATGACGATCTTCGATCGGTTCAACATCAAAGTAATTGTCAGCGCTGGGTTGTGCCTAGCCGCTTTAGCCCTGAGTCCCGATGCGGCGGCCGCCCCTCTGAAAACGAGCGGCTACGAGTGCATCCAGGGGGCGGCAGCTGCATCGCCGGTACCCGCCGCCGGACCGGTGGCCGCCGCCAGCGGACCGATTGCCGCCGCCGCCGGACCGGTGCCGCCGCCGGACCGGTGCCGCCGCCGGACCGGTGCCCGCCGCCGGACCGGTACCCGCCGCCGGACCGGTACCCGCCGCCGGACCGGTACCCGCCGCCGGACCGGTACCCACCGCCGGATGCGGTCCCGCTAGCGCGCCACTTTCTGGCATGGCTGGTGTTCCGTTGGCTTTGCCTGGGCCGGTTCCTGCGCCGGTAGCCGCGCCGGTGCCGGTTGGTGCGCCGCTGCCGCTTGGTGCGCCGCTGCCAATCGGTGCTCCGCTGCCGCTTGGTGCTCCGGTGCCGGTTGGTGCTCCGGTGGGTGCTCCGCTGGCGGTCGGCGCTCCACTCGCTGTTGCGGCTGGGAGCGGGGGTAAGGGTGCGCCGACTGGTCCGCCGCCGGCTGGCGCGCCTGCGCCCGGTCAGCCGGTTCCGCCCGGTCCTTCGGCTGCGGGCTGAGGCCGCCTGTAGCCAAAGCGTGTCAGAGGTGTGATCGAATTGCCAACGCGCGCCTGCACTTTCACTCTTCACATCACCTCTACGATCGAATTGACAAACTCTGTCAATCACGGGGAGTAGGAGCCATGCGGGCTGTTGTTCGGTGCTTTCTTGCGGTGATCGGAATCGCTGCGAGTGTGGTTGCGGCACCGGCCGGCTCAAGCCTGGCGGCGGCGAACCAGTCGGATGGGTTCGCCATCGCGTCGGTTCTACCAACGCGGGGCGAGGTCGTGGGTGTGGCGCATCCCGTGGTGGTGACCTTCAGCGCGCCCGTCGCCAACCGGCACGCGGCCGAGCGCGCCATTGACGTCAAATCGGCGCCCGTGATGACCGGCAAGTTCGAATGGCTCGACAACGACGTTGTGCAGTGGGTTCCCGACCGATTCTGGCCGGCGCACAGCACGGTGGCGCTTTCGGTGGGCAGCCTGTCCACGAACTTTGCAACGGGTCCTGCCGTCGTCGGTGTCGCCAGTATCTCGGATCACACGTTCACCGTGACTATCGACGGCGTCGACGCGGGACCGCCGTCTGCACTACCAGCGCCGCACCACCGACCCCACTGGGGAGAAGAGGGCGTGTTCCCGGCCTCGATGGGTCGGCCGGATTACCCGACGCCGGTCGACATCTACACCGTCCTGGCCAAGGAGCGCTCGGTGATCATGGATTCGAGCACCGTCGGCATCCCGGTCACCGATCCCGACGGTTACCGGCTCACGGTGGATTACGCCGTCCGTATCACCAGCCGTGGCCTTTTCGTGCATTCGGCTCCGTGGGCTGTCAATTCACTGGGGTTTGAGAATGTCAGCCACGGCTGCATCGGCCTGAGCACCGAGGACGCAGAGTGGTACTTCAACACGGTCAACATCGGCGATCCGGTGATAGTGCAGGAAAACAGCCTCGAAGTTCCTCGAGCAGTCTGAGCTGCGGTTTCGTGGAGCCGATGACGGGAATCGAACCCGCGTATTCAGCTTGGGAAGCTGATGTTCTGCCATTGAACTACATCGGCATCGCCGACCTAGCGCCGGTGATCACGAAGGCTAACACTGCAGCGGCTACGCTCGTCGCGTGCTGCTCTCCGATCGCGACATCCGGGGCGAGATCGCTGCCGGGCGCCTTGGCATCGATCCGTTCGACGAGGGCTTGGTGCAGCCGTCGAGCGTCGACGTCCGACTCGACAATCTGTTCCGGGTTTTCAACAACACGCGCTACACCCACATCGACCCGTCGGTGCGCCAGGACGATCTGACCAGCCTTGTTGAGCCGAAGGAGGGCGAACCGTTCGTGCTGCATCCCGGCGAGTTCGTGCTCGGCTCGACGCTGGAGCGGTGCACGCTGCCCGTCGACCTTGCAGGCCGCCTCGAAGGGAAGTCATCGCTCGGACGGCTCGGCCTGCTGACGCACTCGACGGCGGGCTTCATCGACCCGGGGTTCAGCGGCCACATCACGCTCGAGCTGTCGAACGTCGCTAACCTGCCGATCACACTTTGGCCGGGTATGAAGATCGGCCAGCTCTGCCTGCTGCGGCTGACCAGCCCGGCCGAAAATCCGTATGGCAGTGCGAAGGCCGGTTCGAAGTATCAGGGCCAGCGCGGTCCGACGCCGTCGCGCTCGTACCAGAACTTCATCAAATCGACGTAGGAATTTGAACCGCGGCGTCGTCGTTTTCGTCTACGCGGGTAGGGTCGAAGTACCGGTTTCGGCGGGCATACGTGCAGTCGCGATCCGGCCAGGACTTCACCGCCATCAGCAAACGCGGTTGGTTGTAACGCCCGACCTGGCAGTGGCGATGAAGTATCTAGTTGGCGGCTCGCGCGGAACGAGTGCACAACGACAACCTAGACAGCGTAGCAAACATTTTGGAGGGGTCAGTGGACATCGTACTAGGTGTGTCGATGACACCTACGACGGTGCGCATGGTGCTGGTCGAGGGGGAAAAGGCCGACGGTGTCACCGTCGACCACGATGTCTTCGACATCAGCGCCCCCGGAGGCTCAGCAACCTCGAGTCCGGCCGATCAAGTCGCTGCAGCAGTGCTCGGTACCCAGGAAAGCGCCGCCGCCAGCGGCCACCACCTGAAGTCGATCGGCGTGACGTGGTCGCACCATTCGGACGCCGCCGCACTGCGCGACACCCTCGAGGCGCGCGGCATCGAGGACGTCATGCTCGTTTCCGCGACGCATGCCGCCGCGGCGCTGGCCCAGGCCGTCGGCCGAGCGATCGGTTACGACGCCACCGCGCTGCTCCTCATCGAGAAGGACACCGCCACCATGTCGGTCGTCCAGACCGACGACGGGTCGGTGGTCAAGGTGCTCAGCCGCGACCTGCACGACTCCGATGCGATGGCGGTGTTGACCGACATGGCGGCCGCGGTCGAGTCTGCGGAATCACCGCCGCAGGGACTGTTCATCGTCGGATCCGGCGTTGAGGCCGGCTCGGTGAAGGCCCACCTGGAGAATTTGATCTCGCTGCCTGTCAGCGCGCCCGAGGAACCCGAACTCGCCCTCGCCCGCGGCGCGGCGCTCGCGTCGGCGCATGCGCCCGAAATGGAGGCGTCCACCGCCGGCCTCGCCTACTCGCAGGATCCCGACGGAACCACCGCAGGCAGCGTCTACCCGGTCGAGTTGGACGGCGCGGCCACGCAGCTGGCTCCGGTGGCTGCCGCCGCCGCGTATTCCGACCCGATCGCGTATGCCGACGACGTCGACCCCAATGCCGAGGCCGATCCCGAGCCGTACTACGGGGACGAGAGCCGCAAGCCGTTCCTGCTCGTCGGCAGTGCTTTGACGTCGATCTTCGTGGTTGGCGTTGTCGCCCTGGTGATTTCGTTGGCGGTCAGTATCCGCCCCACGGTCGATCAACGGCCCAGTCCGGGCGAGACGCCGGTGATTCCAAGCCAAGCCGCGCCGGCCCCAGCGCCCGCGCCCGCTCCGGCCGCGCCTGCACCCGCGCCACCCCCGCCGGCGCAAACCATCAAGGCGCCGGTGCCGGTGGTGCAGCAAGCCCCGGCGCAAGCGCCACGGACGGTGTTCGTCGAGCAGCCGGCACCCGCGGTAGCTCCGCCTCCGGCCGCACCGCCGCCGCCTCCTGCGGCGCCGCCGGTCCCCATCCCGGCTCCCGTGGTCGTGCCGCCCGTTTTCAACCCGCCGGTCTACCTTCCGCCCCGGCTGCCGGTCTGGGTCCCGCCGTGGCGTGATCCAGACCCCCCAGTCGTGAAGCAGCCGTGGCAGCCGCCGTGGCAGCCGCCTGTGCAGCAGCCGCAGATTCCGGACGAGCCGGAGGCGCCACCTGTGCAGCAGCCGCAGTTTCCGTTCCCCGGCTCGTCGGGCTCGGGTTCGGGTTCGGGTGGCTTCCCGGGCTCGGGAGGGTCCGGCTCGCGCGGCGGCTCGGGCGATTACGGCGGCGGATCCGGTGACTACGGAGACGGCGGCGGTTCCGGCTCGCGCGGAGGCTCGGGCGGCTGCTTCCTTATCTTCTGCAGGTAGCGGAGGCCGGCACTAGCCCGACACCTACCGTTGGTTTGCCGCTCAGTGTCGCTTAGCAGTTAGCTCATCGCAGCCGCATATAGAGGCAGTATGCGATGCACCGTCTTTGGCACGGGCTACCTCGGCGCCACACACGCCGCTGGAATGGCCGAATTGGGACACGATGTCATCGGCGTCGACATAGATCCCGGTAAGGTCGCCAAGCTGGCGGCGGGCGACATTCCTTTTTACGAGCCGGGCCTGCGAAAGATGTTGAGCGACAACCTCGCTGCTGGCCGGCTGCACTTCACGACGGATTACGAAGCCGCCGTTGAATTCGCCGATGTGCACTTCCTCGGGGTCGGAACACCGCAGAAGAAGGGCGAATACGGTGCCGATCTGCGGCATGTGCATGCCGTTATCGACACGTTGGTGCCCCGGCTGCGACGCTCGACGGTGATTGTCGGCAAGTCGACCGTGCCGGTCGGCACCGCAGCCGAACTCGCTGCCCGGGCCCGCGCACTGGCCCCCGAAGGCGTCGACGTCGAAATCGCCTGGAACCCCGAATTTCTCCGTGAGGGCTTCGCCGTTCACGACACCTTGCATCCGGATCGCATCGTGTTGGGTGTGCAGCAGGATTCGGTGCAGGCCGAGGCGGCGATCCGTGAGCTGTACGCCCCACTGCTCGACGAGGGTGTGCCGTTCTTGCTGACCGATCTGCAGACAGCCGAGCTGGTGAAGGTATCGGCGAATGCTTTTCTCGCGACGAAGATCTCGTTCATCAACGCCATCTCCGAAGTGTGCGAAGCCGTCGATGCCGACGTCACGCTGCTCGCCGACGCACTCGGTTATGACCCGCGCATCGGCCGCCGGTTCCTCAACGCGGGCCTCGGATTCGGCGGTGGTTGCCTGCCCAAGGACATCCGCGCCTTCATGGCGCGGGCCGGCGAGCTCGGCGCCAACCATGCCCTGACGTTCCTGCGCGAGGTGGACAGCATCAACATGCGCCGCCGCACCCGGATGGTCGACCTGGCGACGAAGGCGTGCGGTTCGCTGCTCGGCGCGAACGTCGCCGTGTTGGGCGCGGCGTTCAAACCCGAGTCCGACGACGTGCGCGACTCGCCCGCCCTGAATGTGGCCGGACTGCTTCAACTCAACGGCGCCACCGTGAACGTCTACGACCCCAAGGCGATGGAGAACAGCCAGCGGCTCTTCCCGACACTGAACTACTCGACGTCGGTGGTCGAGGCATGTGATCGCGCCGACGCGGTGCTGGTGCTCACCGAGTGGCGCGAGTTCGTCGAGCTCGACCCGAACGAACTTGCAGACACCGTGCGCGTCAAAGTCGTTGTGGACGGCCGCAATTGCCTGGACTCGGCGAAGTGGACCGAGGCGGGCTGGCGGGTGTACATGCTCGGCAAGAGCAGTCACTGTTTGACGCTTGTATAACAACGCCGGCGGTCGTAAGCTCGGCGTCATGAGGCAGCGGATACGGTGGTTTGCCCTTCACGGCGTCATTCGGGTGCTTTCGAAGCTCGGAGCCCGCAGCGGCGACCCACAGGGACGCCTGATGGCCGACCCCGCCGTGCGGGAGAACCCCGCGGCCTTCGCCGACGAACTTCGGCCGCGGGGACCGGTGATCCGTTGTCGCGCGGTGTTGATGACCGTCGACCACGCCGTCGCCCACGAACTTCTGCGCTCCGACGACTTCCGGGTCACCGTGATCGGCGGTGGCCTGCCCCGGCCCTTGCGGTGGATCGTCGACAAGACCGACACCGGGACGCTGCACCCGCTGCGGCCCCCCTCGCTGCTGTCCGTCGAACCGCCCGAGCACACCAGGTACCGGAAGTTGGTGTCGTCGGTGTTCACGCCGAGAGCCGTTTCGGCCCTGCGGGACCGGGTCGAGCAGACCGCGATCGCGCTGCTGGACGACCTGGAGGGCGACACCGCAGTCGTCGACATCGTGGACCGCTACTGCTCGCAGCTTCCGGTCGCCGTCATCGGTGACATCCTCGGGGTCCCCGACGAGGACCGGCCGCGCATCCTGCATTTCGGCGAACTCGGCGCGCCCAGCCTCGACATCGGGCTGTCGTGGCGGCAGCACCTGCAGGTGCACCAGGGCATCGTGGGCTTCAACAGCTGGCTCGCCGGCCACCTGCAACAGTTGCGCCGTAACCCGGGCGACGACCTGATGAGCCAGATCATCAGGGCCTCCGACGAGGGCCCACGGCTGAACAACGACGAGCTGCAGGCACTCGCGGGACTGGTGCTCGCAGCCGGCTTCGAAACCACGGTGAACCTGCTGGGCAACGGAATTCGGATGCTCCTCGATGCGCCCGAGCACCTCGAGACCTTGGCCGCCCGCCCCGAATTGTGGCCCAACGCCGTCGAGGAGATTCTGCGGCTGGAGTCACCGGTGCAGTTGAGCGCACGAATCGCGGGCAAGGACGTCGACGTGGCGGGCACCCGCGTGCAGCAGGACGAGCTGGTGATCATCCACCTGGCCGGGGCGAACCGCGACCCGAACGTCTTCGCCGATCCACATCGCTTCGACATCGAGCGCGACAACGCGGGCAGGCATCTGTCCTTCTCCGGCGGCCGACATTTCTGCCTGGGCGCGGCGTTGGCACGTGCCGAGGGGGAAGTCGGGTTGCGAACGTTCTTCGAGCGCTTCCCGGACTCGCGGCTGGCCGGCCCCGGCAGCCGCCGCGACACCAGGGTGCTGCACGGCTGGTCGTCGCTTCCGGTCACGTTGGGAACGGCGCGATCCCGCGTCGTTCATTGAGTTAGGTTCGTGACGTGGACTACCGCGCTGCGCTCATCGACGAGACAGGGGCGTTCGGCGAACTGGTTCGCAATGCCGACCAGGACACGCCGATTCCGACGTGTCCGGACTGGACGATCAAGCAGTTGTTCCGCCACGTCGGGCGGGGAAACAGGTGGGCGGCGCAGATCGTCGCCGACCGGCGCGACGAGGCGCTCGACCCACGCGAAGTGCGCGACGGCAGGCCCCCCGTCGATCCGGACGCCGCCGTCGACTGGCTCAACGACGGCGCCCAACTCATCCTCGACTCGGTGGACGCCGTCGGAGCCGACACCCCGGTCTGGACATTCATCGGTCCTCGGCCGGCGCAGTGGTGGATCCGCCGCCGGGTGCACGAAGCGACCGTGCACCGCGCCGACGCGGCGATCGCGCTCGGAACGGACTATCGGCTGACACCCGAGGTGGCCGCCGACGGGATCGACGAGTGGCTGGAACGGATCGTCGTCGAAGCGAACACCGAATCGTCGCCGTTGGACGCGGGCCAGACGTTGCATCTGCACGCCACCGACGACGGCCTCGGAGCCTCGGGTGAGTGGACGATCACCGGCACGGACGACGGGATCGCATGGTCGCACGCTCATGGCAAGGGCGACGCCGCACTGCGCGGAAGCGCGAAGGATCTGCTGCTGGCCATCGTGCGCCGCCAGCCCGCGGCCGACGGCGGCATCGAGGTGTTCGGAGACGCTGCCGTCTGGGACGGGTGGCTGGACCGCACGCCTTTCTGAGTGGCGTACGTTTCGACCATGACGACTTCGGAGATCGCGACAGTCCTCGCGTGGCACGACGCGCTGAACGAGGGCGACCTCGACACCCTGATTCAGGTGTCGAGCGATGACATCGAGTTCGGTGATGAGAGCGGCGCGGGACAGGGGCATAAGGCCTTGCGCGAGTGGGCGAGTTCGTTGGACGTCAGCGCCGCCGTCCCAGGCCGGATGTTTGTCCGCGATGGTGTGGTCGTCGCCGAGGAGCAGGATGGCAAGGCATCGGCATTCCGTGTCGTCCGTGACCATGTCACGTCGGTGTTCCGGCACGACGACCTGGCGTCGGCGCTGGCGGCGACTGATCTGTCCGAGAGAGACTTCGCGGGCTGATGCGCGGAATCATCCTGGCCGGCGGATCGGGCACGCGTCTGTACCCGATCACCATGGGTGTGAGCAAGCAGCTGCTGCCCGTCTACGACAAGCCGCTGATCTACTACCCGCTCTCGACGCTGATCATGGCCGGGATCCGCGACATCCAGGTGATCACCACCGCCGATGACGCTCCGAACTTCCGTCGGCTGCTCGAGGACGGGTCGGCGTTCGGCATCAACCTCTCGTACGCGGTTCAGGACGAACCCGACGGTCTGGCGCAGGCGTTCGTCATCGGTGCGGACCACATCGGCACGGATTCTGTCGCATTGGTATTGGGCGACAACATCTTTTACGGCCCACGCCTGGGCACCAGCCTCAGCCGGTTCCAAAATGTCAGGGGCGGAGCGATTTTCGCCTACCGGGTCGCCGACCCGTCGGCCTACGGCGTGGTTGAGTTCGGCACCGACGGCACCGCGCTGTCCATCGAGGAGAAGCCGGCCACCCCGAAGTCGCACTATGCGGTGCCGGGCCTGTACTTCTATGACAACGACGTCGTCGAGATCGCGCGGTCGCTGACCAAGTCCGCACGCGGCGAGTACGAGATCACCGAGGTCAACCAGGTGTATCTGAACCAGGGCCGGCTGTCGGTCGAGGTGCTCGACCGCGGCACCGCGTGGCTGGACACCGGCACGTTCGACTCACTGCTGGACGCCAGCGATTACGTGCGCACCATCGAGCGCAGGCAGGGGTTGAAAATCAGCGTGCCCGAGGAAGCGGCCTGGCGGGTGGGCTTCATCGACGACAACCAGCTCGCCGAGCGCGCGCACGCACTGCTCAAGTCGGGGTACGGCGCCTACCTTCTGGAGCTACTCGAACGTCAGTAGCGCCGCCGGGCTTGGCCGCTACCTTGCGGCGAAACTTACTGGCGGTACGACGCCAGGAAGTTGCCGAGCCGTTCTATCGCGTTGGCGAGGTCGCGAGCCCAGGGCAGCGTGACTATGCGGAGGTGATCGGGTGTGGGCCAGTTGAATCCGGTCCCCTGGGTGACCAGGATCTTCTCCTGCAGCAGCAGATCCAGCACGAGTTGTTCGTCGTCGCCGATGTCATAGACCTCGGGATCCAACCGCGGGAAGACGTACAGCGCACCGTCGGGCTTTACACAGGACACGCCCGGGATCTCGTTGAGTTTCGACCATGCGAGGTCGCGTTGCTCCAACAAGCGCCCGCCGGGCAGCACCAGATCATCGATGCTCTGATGCCCACCGAGGGCGACCTGGATGGCGTGCTGGGCAGGCACATTCGGGCACAGTCGCATATTCGCCAACAGGCTGATGCCCTCGATGAAACTTTCGGCGTGTTCCTTGGGTCCGGTGATCACCAGCCAACCCGACCGGTAGCCCGCGACTCGGTAAGCCTTCGACAACCCATTGAAGGTCAGCGTCAGCACGTCCGGCGCCACCGACGCCATCGCGATGTGCTTCGCGTCGTCGTAAAGGATCTTGTCGTAGATCTCGTCGGCCAACAGCAGCAGTTGGTGCTTGCGTGCGAGATCGGCCATCTGACTGAGGACTTCCCGGCTGTACACCGCACCGGTCGGATTGTTCGGGTTGATCACCACGATCGCCTTGGTGCGATCGGTGATCTTCGACTCCAGGTCGGCGATGTCGGGCATCCACCCCTGCGTCTCGTCGCACAGGTAGTGGACCGGGGTGCCGCCGGCCAGCGAGGTGCAGGCGGTCCAAAGTGGATAGTCCGGTGCGGGGATCAACACCTGGTCACCGTTGTCCAGCAGCGCTTGCAGCGTCATCTGGATGAGTTCGGAGGCGCCGTTACCGAGATAGACGTCGTCGACGTCGAACCGGGGAAAGCCATCCACGAGTTCGTAGCGGGTGAACACGGCCCTTCTGGCGCTCATGATGCCCTTGGAGTCCGAATACCCCTGTGCGTACGGCAGCGCCTGGATGATGTCGCGCATGATCACATCGGGCGCCTCGAACCCGAACGGTGCCGGGTTGCCGATGTTCAGCTTGAGAATGCGGTGACCCTCAGCCTCCAGCCGCGATGCATGCTCGTGCACCGGACCGCGGATCTCGTACAGGACGTCCTGCAGCTTCGACGACTGCGTGAACGTGCGCTGCCGCGGGTGGTGGCTCGTCGAGTGCCACGGCACCTGATGGGTAGTCACGTCCACCATCTTCTCATTGATGGCAAATCGAATTTGCCGATCGAGACCGGGCTGTGATGTTTCGCCGAGGTCAACGCTTGCCTGGCGGGCGTGCACCCTTTGCGATTCCCAGGCCTTTCACCGGTGGCTCGGTCTTTTGAGGCTGCTCGCCGTTGCCCTCGCTGGAAGGCTCAGGCGCAGCGGCGGATTCGCCGTCGGGTTCCGGTTCCGGCTGCGGTGCAGCGGGTTTCGCTGCGGTTTGGGTAGGCGACTTCTTGGCGCCGGGACGGCGTGCACCCGGCGCGATGCCCAGTCCCTTGACCGGCGGCTCGGCGGCTTTCGGCGCGGGTTCGGTCGCCGTGGACTCCGGCTCTGCGGCGGTCGACGCGGGCTCGCTGGCGGTCGACGCGGGCGTTTTCTTGGCGCCGGGACGCTTGGCTCCCGCCGCGATGCCGAGTCCCTTGACCTCGGGCTCGGCTTTGGCGGCCTCGGCAGGGGCGGGTGCTTCGGTCGCCGGCGTACTGGCCTTCTTGGCGCCGGGACGCTTGGCTCCCGCCGCGATGCCGAGTCCCTTGGCGGGTGGTGCAGTGGCCGCGGGTTTCTCGGCCGGCTCGGCCGGCGCGGACTTCTTCGCACCGGGACGCTTCGCACCGCCTGCGATCCCGAGCCCGGTGACCGGCTTGCTCTCCGTGGCGGTTCCGGCGTCGGCCTTCGGCTCCGGCTTGGCTTCCGGTTCCGCCTCGACCGTCGCGGCCTCCGCCTTCGCCGGGGCCATCTCTGCGGCCTCCTTTGCGGCAGCGCCCTTTTCGGGCAGCGTGACCGAGCTCTTGTCGAGCGAGCCGAGCAGCAGCTGTGCCACGTCGAGCACTTCGGCCTTCGGTATGTCATTGGCTGCGGCGACATCGTCGACGCCGTCGGTCATCATCACCCGGCAGAAGGGGCAGCCGGTCGCGATCTTCGACGCTCCGGTGTCCAGCGCCTCCTCGACGCGTTCGTGGTTGACGCGCTTGCCGATGTGCTCTTCCATCCACATGCGGGCACCGCCTGCGCCGCAGCACAATCCGCGGTCGGCGTGCCGAGGCATCTCGGTCAGCGTGGCGCCGGACGCACCGATCAGCTCACGCGGCGCTTCGTACACCTTGTTGTGCCTGCCCAGATAGCACGGGTCGTGATAGGTGATGTCCTGACTCACCGGAGAAACGGGTACCAGCTTCTTGTCGCGGATCAGCCTGTTCAACAGCTGCGTGTGGTGCAGCACCGTGTAATTGCCGCCCACTTGCGGGTATTCGCGGCCGAGCGTGTTGAAGCAGTGCGGGCAGGTCACCACGACCTTGCGGTCGACACGCTCGACACCTTCGAACAGATCGTTGAGGGTCTCGACGTTCTGGGCCGCCAGCTGCTGGAACAGGAACTCGTTGCCGGAGCGGCGGGCCGAGTCGCCGTTGCAGGTCTCACCCTCGCCGAGCACCAGGTACTTCACCCCGGCGATCGCGAGCAGTTCTGCAACGGCCTTGGTGGTCTTCTTCGCCCGGTCCTCGTAGGCACCGGCGCAGCCGACCCAGAACAGGTACTCGTAGCCCTCGAAGGAATCGACGTCCTTACCGAACACCGGTACGTCGAATTCGACCTCGTCGATCCAGTTGGTGCGGTCCTTGGCGTTCTGGCCCCACGGATTGCCCTTGGCCTCGAGGTTTTTGAACAGCACGCCGAGCTCGGAGGGGAACTCGGACTCCATCATCACCTGGTAGCGGCGCATGTCGACGATGTGGTCGATGTGCTCGATGTCCACCGGGCACTGCTCGACGCACGCACCACACGTGGTGCATGACCACAGCACGTCGGGGTCGATCACGCCGAGTTGTTCGGCGGTGCCGACGAGCGGCCGGGTGGCCTGCTGCGGGCCGGATCCGAGTACGCGCTCGAAGCCGGACTCCGGGACGGCGTGCTCCTCGGAGTGCTTCTCACCGCGCAGTTTCTCGCCCACACCACCTTCCGGCGTGTTCTCGAGCGGGGTCTCCTTGCCGTCCAGGATGTACGGCGCCTTGGCGAACAGATGGTCGCGCAGGTTCATGATGACGAGCTTGGGGGACAACGGCTTTCCGGTGTTCCAGGCGGGGCACTGTGACTGGCACCGGCCGCACTCCGTGCACGTGGTGAAGTCGAGGTAGCCCTTCCAGGTGAAGTCCTCGATCTTGCCGCGGCCGAGCACAGCGTCCTCGGCCGGATCCTCGAAGTCGATCGGCACGCCCTTGGACTCGACCGGAAGCAGCGGGCCCAGGGCGTTGGGCAGCCGCTTGAACGTGACGTTGAGCGGGGCAAGGCCGATGTGCAGGTGCTTGGAGTGCAGCACGATCAACAGGAAGATCAGCATCACGCCGATGTGCAGGAGCAGCGCGATGGTCTCGATCCACTCATTGGCGGTATGGCCCAGTGGGTTCAGGACGATGCCCATGAGCTGCGAGAAGAACGCGCCGTTGCCGTAGGGCAGGTTGTCGGTGTTCACCGCCGCGCCGCGGACGAGCGCGTACGTCCAGATGACGTTGAAGATCATGAACAGGATCAGCCAGGCGCCGCCGGTGTGCGATCCGTAGAACCGCGACTCACGGCCGTGCTCTTTCGGCTCTGTCCGTAGCCGGATGATGGCGAAGGTCGCGATGCCGAGGAGCACCGCGACGGCGAAGAAGTCCTGCAGGAAGCCCAGCCCGTCCCAGCGGCCGATGAACGGAATGTGGAAATCGTGGACGAAGAGCAGGCCGTACGCCTCGACGTAGACCGAACCGAGGATGAAGAAGCCCCACATCGTGAAGAAGTGCGCCAGGCCGGGGATCGACCATTTCAGCAGGCGGGTTTGCCCGAAGACTTCTTTGATCTGGGTGGTGATGCGGGTGCCGAGGTTGTCCTTGCGGCCGTGCTCATCGCTGGTTTTCTGGCCGGACCGGATCAGGTTCGTCAGCCACAGGACGCGGCGAGCGGCGAAGACCAGCACGATCGCGGTCATCCCGAGTCCGACGACGAGCCTGATCAGCGTATGGGTATCCACCCGCGGGCCTCCCGGTGTTCAAGTTACCCAAGAGTAACTTATTCAAAGTTACTTGCCGGTAACTTATGCTCAATGCCAGCTCATAGTTGCATCTCACCGGGAAAGGCCGCTACACAGGCTGACCTAACTTAGGCTCCGGGGTCGGTTCCGCCGACCAAACCCGGCAGGAGTGGAAGCTTTGCCGTGTCGCCGGTGCCCGTGCCGGTACCCGGGTCGGGCGGAGTCTTCCCCGCGCCGCCGGTGTCCGGCTCGGTCCCGGTCCCTGTGCCGGTCCCGCTGCCACCGGTGCCGGGGTCGATCGGGGGAGTGCCCGTGCCGGGATCGGTAGGGGGTGCCGGATCCGGGGGTGCCGGACTCGGGGGTGCGGGACTCGGCGGTGCGGGATTCGGCGCCTGCGGCTCAGGTGCTGGTGCGGCCGGAGGGGGAGCCGCCGGCTGCTGCGGTGCGGGCTGGACGACCTGCGGCTGTTGTTGTGGCGCGACCCGCGGCTGCGGCCGGGCCACCACGGTCGTGACTACCCGAGCCGGAGCCCGAGCCGGAGGCGAAGCCGGAGCCTCCGCCGCGGGAGGAGGCGACACCGCGACAGCGGGTGCAGGCGACGGCGCAATGCTCGAAGAGGTGCCGGCCGGGACGGTGGAGGCGTCCCGCGTGAACGTCGTCAGGCTGAAAACCACCGCGGCGGTCACCGCGGCCGCCGCCGACAGCCCGAACAACAGAACCGGAACGCGTCGACGTGTCTCCTTCTTTTCTTCCCACTCGTCGTGGGTGAAGTGCAGCTCGGGTCGGCTGTCGCTCGGCGCGGCGTCGCAGTGGTCCTCGACCTCGGACCACGCCAGTGCGCCGATGGCCGGCGCGACTTGGCCCGCCCCGAACGCCGTCGCTGCGACGGTGCCGGTTGATGGAGCGGCGGGGGAGAGCGTGGTGGCCGTCTCGACGATCTGGCTGCGGTGAGCGATCAGCGCGACGCCTTCCGCGGCGGTGAGCTGTGGATGCGACCTGGTGACCACCTTGGCGCGGAGCTGCTCTGACAGCCGCTGCGTGATCAGCGGGATGCGGGCGCCACCTCCGACCGTCGCCACGGCCGAAATGCTGGCCAATGGAACACGATTGCGCTCCAGCGTGTCGGCAAGGGCCGCCAGGAATGCAGCCATCGGTCCGGAGATCAGGTCGTCAAGCTCCATCCGGGTCATCCGGACGGTGCTTTCCAGCCCGGGCAGGTCCACGAAGACGGCCGTGGCCGTTTCGTCCGACAACCGTTCCTTGGCGCGCCTGCACTCGTCACGCAGCCGGGTGAGCGACCCGACCATCGCGGTGCCCGAGGGGTCGGCGTCAGATGCTTCGAAGATTCCGGAGACGACCTTGGTCAAGATCGCCTGGTCGATGTGGTCACCGGAGAAGTCGAGCACGCGGACCGTCTCGCCGATGGGGGTGTCCTTCTCCGCCGCGTCGACCAGCGTGATGCTGGTGCCGCTGCCGCCGAAGTCGCACAGGACGATCACACCCGCCGACGGCAACCCCGGATTCGACCGCAGTGCCGTCAACGCGGCGGTGGCATCGGAGACCAGCGGCGACCGACTCAGTCCGGGCTTGCTCTGCAGTGCCGTGCGCAATGCTTCGACCATGGATGCCCGCCAGTGAGCGGGAACCGTCACCGCGACCTCCGACACCGGCGCCCCGTTGGCAGCACTGCGGGCCAGGCCGTCCAGCGCCTCGGTCAGCAGCACCTCGGGGTTGTGCTGGGAACCGTCCTGGGCAACCAACGGGACGGGATCGCCGACGCGGTCGACGAACCCCGTGAGCGTCAGGCCCTGCTCCAGCGTCACCGCCGCGGGGCGAACGACAGGTCGTTGTCCGTCGCCCGTGCCGGCAAGATTCGTGGCCCCGACGGCCAGGCCAAGCGAATTGCCCTTGCCGCCTTGCGGATTCGACATGTCACACCTCTGCGTCAGGTTGGCAACGAACTGAATGGATCGACCGTAAGGGCATCGATGCGGTTGCGGATCGGTGCCCATCCCGGTGCTGGCGCGGACCCCTTGGGGGAACTCGGTTAGGGGATTTAGGCCCGTTAGGGGTTCTGTCGAGCCGCTCAGCTCGTGGCCAGCATCGCCCGCAGCATCGACAGCATCTCGGAGCGGGACTCCGCGCCGAGCCTGCGGCGGATTCGTGCCACGTGGTGCTCGACGGTCTTGGCCGAGATGAACAGCTGACTGCCGATGTCGCGGTACGGCATGCCCAACAGGAGCAGCTCGGCGACCTCGCGTTCGCGGTCCGACAACCGCGACGACTGCTGGCGGGGCGAGCCGGTCGACGCTGCGGCCGCGGGCGCCGACTCGACGCCCGGTCCATCGTCGACGGCGGTCGTGAGTTTCAGATCGCGGGCAAGCTGCAGCATCGCGCCGGACACCCGTCCGTCGGGGGTCTGCAGCGCGGCCTGGCCGGCCAATCGGGTGGCGTCCCAGGTCAGCCCGAATTGGGATAGCGAGCGTGCGGCCGAGGTGACCTCGTCGATGTCGACGTGGTTGGCCAGTACCCGCAGCCACGTCCGACCCGCACCCGCGAGCGCCTTTGCGAAGGTGCTGTGGCCCGCGGCGGCCGTCAGGGCATGGCCGTGCGGAGTGACCGCCTCCGGCGAGTTCGCCAGAATTCCGGCATGAACGCCGGCCCAGTGCAGCGGCACCGACCACAACACCGGATCACCCAACGACGTGAGGAGCGCGAACGCCTCGTCCAGCGTGTGCTGAAGCCGGTCGACCTGACGCATCCGCGCGGCGGCTACCCACAACTCGCCGAGCGGCAGCAGAGAGAAGAGGTCGACGGAGTACTCGGCGAGCACTTCCATCGCGGCGTACCAGTGCTTCTGCACCGCTCCGCCGTCACCGCTGCGGCGGGCGATGGCCGTGTTCAGTGCCGCCGCCCACAACGCATCGCGGCGATGCAGCGACGCACCGCTGACCGAACCGGCATCGGCAACCGCGGAACCCAACTGCCCGTCCTGCATCCGTACCCAACCCAGCAGCAGCCGGTGCCGATAGGCCGAGAAGACGTCGTCTTCGCTGCCTGCGCGCACCGCCCGGCCGATGACGCTGCGTGCCCGTACCGGATCGCCCCCGTGCAGGGCCGCCAGTGCGACCAGCGCGGCGGGGCTGTCCGGTGCGACGCCGGGTTGTTGCTGTTCGGAGGTGATGGACTGCCCCAGCCGGGCAACAGCGACCGGGAACGGCTGGTCGAGAGAGAGCAGCAGTCCCTCGGCCAGGCTGTGCGCCGCTCGCGCGGTTGACGTTGGCGGACCGGCGCTTTCGGTGCTCAGCGCCGCGCGAGCCGCTTGCGCGTCGCCCGCTGCGATCGAGACGATGGCATTGGCGGCGCTGACGAAGGCATCGGGGTAGGGGCCGAGCCACCGGAACAGATCGGCGGCCTGTGCCGCGCTGCCGTCATGGACGGCGATGCTTGCGGCGATCCGGACGGCTGCCGCCCGTTCGGCTGCGTCATCGGAAGCCAAGAGCTCGTCGGTCAACCGGCCCGCGGTCGTGCAGTCACCCGTCATCGCCAACGCGTCGGCAAGTCGGGCACTGATTGCGGTCGCTCCCGCTTCCGCTGCGGCACGGTAAAGCCTTGCGGCCCTTGCCGGTTGGTTTCGGTGCTGAGTAGCGAGGTCGGCCAGCGCGTTGGCGAGCCGATCGTCGCGCAGGCCGTGGTCGGCCATCTGCAGCGCGAGATCCGACGACAGTGTCGTCAATTCGATCTGGGAGCGGAGCAGGGCGATCTCGATGTCGTGATGCCTCGCAGCGCCGATGATCGCAGCGATGCCGAGATGGACCGATCGCAGGAACGCCTCGCTGTGCGAAGGCTCGATGAGTCCGCTGGCGCGGGCGCGATCGACCAACCGCTGCGCATCGTGGGCATTGAGCCGAAGCGCCGCCGCGATGTCGTCGGGACCGAGTTCTGGGCTCAGCGAGGACACCAGCAGGGTGTCGAGCACCGGTTCCTCGACACGGCGCAGGCGCTCGATCAAGGCGTACTTGGCGGCTTGCACGATGGCGTTCGCTGCAGGCTCGCCGTTTGGTGATACCGCAGCGGACATCGCGGGACGCAACAAGAACGGCAGGCCGCCGGTCGAGACCATCAGGGCCCTAACGACTTCCGTCGGTGGTTGAGCACCGATCGCCACGGCGGCCGCCTCTGTGACCTCGGGTGGGGTCAGCGAACCGAGCGATATCACCGGATTCTCGCGCTCCAGCGTGGTGATAAGTGCTCGCAACGCCGGCTGTTGGGTGAGCGGTTCGGCCGCGACCACGACTGTCGATCCCGGATCGGACACGCGCTCGGCGAGCCGATCGAGTTCCTCGTCGGCCAGTAGATGCGCGTCGTCGATCACGATGGCGGCGGCCTGATCGTCGCCCGCACGGGGAGCCCTGGTCATCACCGGCACATCCGCCGACCGCAACGCCGACCGCATCATCGCGAGGACGGAACTCTTGCCCGTGCCGATTCCACCCGACACCAGGATCTTGATCGGCTCGGAAGGCGCCGCGGTCAGTGCCGAGACCGCGTCGCGGGCAGCCGGCGGAATGTCGGTGAGTGCTTCTGGCACGGGTCCGGCCATCGCTGTCGCTCCGCCGCTATGGCCCGCCAGCGGGCGGCTCTGGCTCGGGTTCGGGTTCAGGTTCTGGTGGCGGTGCCGGTGGCGACGTCGTTGTCGTTGTCGTCGTCGATGTGGTGGTCGTCGTTGTGGTGGTGGTGGTGGTTGTTGTTGTCGTCGTCGTCGTTGTGGTGGTCGGCGAAGTGGTCGTTGTCGTGGACGTTGTCGACGACGGCGAAGGCGGAGGCGGCGTGATCACGGTGGTGCTCGGCTGGCCGTCGGAACCGGTGACCGTAACGGTCTGCGGCGCAACAGATGTCGGCGGTTGCCCCGGCGACGGGCCAACGGAGAAGGTCGTGCTCGTCTCGGTGACCGGTCCCAGGACACCGCTGCCGCTGGTCAGCGTGACCGCCAAGCCGCCGATGGCGAGCAACGCGGCGACTGCCGCCGCGCCGAACAGAATGGTGGGGCGCTTGTACCAGGGCAGGGGTGCCGGCTCAGCCTCGTAGGCCTGCTCTTCGGCCGGGGTGAACGCCACCGGTGGCCGGGCATCGGTGGGGCCGGAGTAGACGTCGGCGGTGTCGGCGGTGTAATCCGCGCCGGTGTACGGCACTGGCTCGGCGGTGGGAGCGTCGTCCTGCGACCACGCCAATGCGCGGAACGTCGCCGACGGGGCGCCGTCGGCTGCCGACTCGCCCGCTGCAAGCCCGGCGGCGCCCGCCGCCCATGCCGCCGGGGCAATACCCGTCGGGGCGTCCGCCGCAGCCGACAACCCGGTGGGAGCATCGGCGGCCAGGTCCCGGTCGGCGATCAGCGCCGCGCCTGCCGCCACGTTCAACTGCGACTGTGGCGTCGTGATGACCGGGACGCGGAATTGGCCGGACAGCCGCTCGGTGATCAGCGGGATGCCCGCACCGCCGCCGACGGTAGCCACCGCGGCAAGGCTCGAACGGGCAATGTTGTTGCGCCCCAGCGTCTCTTCGATAGCGCCGAGGAGGCCGGCCAACGGCTGGTCGATGAGGTTCTCGAGCTCGGTGCGAGTCAGCCGGACGTCGGACCGGAAGCCGGGTAGATCGACGGGCACGACGGTGGCGGTGTCCGCCGAGAGGCGCTCCTTGGCCTGCCGGCTTTCGTCGCGCAGGCGGGTCAGCGACCCGACCGCCGCGGTGCCTGCCGGATCAGAGTTGTTTGCATCGGCGATTCCGGCGATGACGTGATTGAGCACGGCTTGGTCGATCTGGTCGCCCGAAAAATCTGTGTAGCGGACGGTTTCGCCGATGGGCGCGAGGTTCGCGTTCGCGTCCGCAAGCGTGATGCTGGTTCCGCTGCCGCCAAAGTCGACGAGGGCGACGACACCGCCGGTCGGCAACCCGGGCGCGGTCTGCAGCGCGGTGAGCGCGGCGACGGAATCCGGCACGAGCGCGGCAGGCACGCCGTTGGGCGCCAGGTTCGGCTTGTCGCGGAGTGCTCCACGCAATGCCCCGACCATCGCGGGTCCCCAGTGCGCCGGCACCGCGATCGCGACGGGGGAGCCGCCGCCCACCGTGCGGGCCATTGCGTCGAGGGCTTCGACCAGGACGCGCTCAGCGCTGTGCGCGCTGCCGTCTTCGGCGATCAGAGGGACCGGGTCACCGACGCGCTCGACGAAGCCGGTCAGCGTCACGCCGGGTTGATTGAGCGCAGTGTTCTCCCCTGGAATTCCGACCTCCGGGGCACGACCGGAGAGCAGCGTCAGCACCGCGCGGCGCATTACCGGTGCGCGGCCGACGCGCGCTGCGACCAGGTTGGTCATCCCGATGGACAACCCGAGAGAATCGCTCACTGCATACTCCCCTGTGTTCGGCCGCTCATCACGATAGCCGCCAACAAGCCGGGGAACATGCGGATCCCCCTAGTGGTGCAAAACCCCTAACGCCGAGTCCCCTAACGCCCTCGCTGCGGGGGCGGGGTTGGCACCGATCACGCCGCAGCGGCCCCTGGATAGCATCGTGACTAACCAAGGGCGTCGGAGCCGCTCGGCCGGCGACATCAAGCCCCGCCCAAGTAATCGCGATAGGAAAGAAGGTGTGTCATGGCAAACCCGCTACTCGACTTTGTCATGTCGGTGGTGCGGGACCCTGACACTGCCGCTCGCTATGCCGCCGACGCCGACCAGGCCCTCCTGGACGCCAATCTTACCGATGTCACCAGCGCAGACGTAAACGCGCTCATTCCCGTGGTCTCGGAGTCACTGTCGATGGCAGCGCCGAGCACCGGCGCAGAGGCCCTCATCGATGACCCGGCTGGCAATGTGTGGACCAGCGGGGCGGCGACCGCCGCGTTCGACGCATTCGGCGACGACGTGTCGGTCCCGGTGATTGACGACGGGTACGGCGTGCCGGCGAGCGTGATCGACGCCTTGGACGACGCCGGTGTTCCGACGGTTGCGGGTGTCGAGGACCCGTCGACGCAGTTCACGGGTGGAATCATCGACGATGCCCCCTTCATCGGCGAGGCCGCCGACACCGACTGGCAGTCCGTCGTCGACGACAGTGAGCAGTTGGATGCCGGCGATTCCGGCTTCGACATCTTTGATTAGTCCTCTGCACCAATCGTGAACGGCGCGGTCAGCGATGGCCGCGCCGTTTTCGTGCGTGCGGAACCCCCTTTGAACTGGCGAAATGGTACTACCCCCAACGAGCCCCTAATCCCCTAACGGGGGCCACCC
Source organism: uncultured Actinomycetota bacterium (assembly GCA_963743225.1). Taxonomy (GTDB): domain Bacteria; phylum Actinomycetota; class Actinomycetes; order Mycobacteriales; family Mycobacteriaceae; genus Mycobacterium. Next base: position 380,226 of record CAVUPN010000037.1, read on the forward strand.
CCGTATCCCGGCAGGCAATCCCCTAGGGATGGGCGCCGACCCCGTTCCGGCGTGGTTGTTGCGTCCATACCGTATTCACCAGATCGCCGGAAAGCCCGGTGACGACCACAACGAAACACCAACCCGAAAGGCACTCCGATGACGACGATGAACCCCATCTCCTTCCTCTTCGACTGGCTCCTGGGCCTGACTCGCCCCGGCGCAAACCCCGACGAAGTCCGGAACTTCGTGGCCAACCCGACGCAGGCGGCTTCGCAAGCGATGGGAACCGCGGTCACCCAGGCCCAGCTGACGCAGGCCGCTTCGGCGGTCGTCGCCCCGGGCGCCGTCTACGGCAGCGACCCGGTCCAGGCACTGCAGCACACGGTCGCCGACAACCACGGCCTGACCTTCGCGCCGCAGAGGGTGTTCGCCCCCGAGACGAACACCGACCTCGCCAGCCACAACGACATCGGCAGCCCGCGCGCTGGCGAGGACGTTCAGCAGGGCGTGGGCAACGTCGACCTGGACTTCGACTTCAGCCGTGACGTCAATGCCTCCGACGGCGCCGTCGTAAACCAGGGCACCATCGACGGCGACGTGGACACCACGAATGTCGAGGGCGACGGCAACATCGTCGGCGACGACAACGACGGCGCCAACACCGGCGACGTGGATGCCGGGCAGGGTTCCAACGTCCAGGCCGGCGGCAAGGACAACGACCTCGACGACACCGGCGACGATGTCAACACCACCGCGGGTGGGGACGTCGCCACCAACACCGGCAGCGGCCAGAACACCCAGGTCGGCGACATCGACACCAGCGGTGGCGGTGCGGCCGGCGGTGACGGTGGCTCCGGCGGCGGCGGCCTGATCGGCATCGGCAACGACGGCGGTGACGGTGGATCGGCGGCCGGCGGTGCCGGCGGCCCGGTGATCATCAACCCGACGCAGAACACCAACAGCAACAACGATGTCGAGGGCGACCAGACCAATGTCGGCAACGTGGGCGGCGATGTGGACGCCAGCCACGACGACAACTCGGTCGACAACTCGGTCGACAACTCCAACCAGGACAACTCGACGCACGACAGCCACGACACGACCGTCGAGACCAACGTCGACGTCGACGCCGGCCTGTTCTGACCGACACCACAACCGCATAGCGCAACTGGCGGGGATCGTTTTCCGATCCCCGCCAGTTGGCACGTCTACCGTTTGATGAACGGCTGCGGCCGGCAGGCTTTGAAAGCAAAAGGGACACCATGACGCAACCCAATGACCCCCGCAAGGTGAAGGTCATCCTCGAGCTGATCGACCACACCAGGAAGATCGCCGAGGACAACGACCGCGGCGACCTTGCCGAGCGGCTCGCACAGGCCCGGGTGCGTATCGCCGATCCGCAGATCCGGGTGGTGATAGCCGGCCAGCTCAAGCAGGGCAAGAGCCAACTGCTCAACTCTCTGCTGAACCTGCCCGTGGCCCGCGTCGGTGACGACGAGACCACGGTGCTGGCCACCGTGGTGTCCTATTCAGAGCAGGCATCGGCACAGCTGATCGTGGCCAATCCGGACGGTGCCGAGCCCGAGGTGATCGCCATCCCGCCCGCCGACCTCAAGAATGACCTGCGTCGCGCGCCGGAGGCCCGTGGCCGTGAGGTGCTGCGCGTCGAGGTCACCGCCAGCAGCCCGCTACTCAAGCACGGACTGGCCTTCGTCGACACTCCGGGCGTCGGCGGCCACGGCCAGCCGCACCTCTCGGCCACTCTGGGTCTGCTGCCGGACGCCGACGCAATGCTGATGATCAGCGACGCCAGCCAGGAGTTCACCGAACCCGAGATGACCTTCATCCGGCAGGCGCACGAAATCTGCCCGGTGGCAGCGATTGTCGTGACGAAGACCGACCTCTATCCGCACTGGCGGGACATCGTGGCGGCCAACAATGCCCACCTGCAAGGGGCGGGTCTGTCCCTTCCGCTGATTCCGGCTTCCTCGCTGCTGCGCAGCCATGCTCTTCAGCACAATGACAAAGAACTCAACGAGGAATCCAACTTCCCGGCCATCATCAAGTTCCTCAGCGAGAAGGTGCTGTCCCGGGAGGATGACCGTATTCGCGATCAGGTTCTCGCTGAGATTCGTTCGGCTGCGCAGCATTTGACGCTGAAGGTGGACAGCGAACTGTCGGCGCTCAACGACCCGGACACCCGGGACCGGCTGAAGGACGACCTGGAACGGCGCAAGGAGGAGGCGCAGGAGGCCCTGCAACAGACCGCGCTGTGGCAGCAGGTTCTCAACGACGGAATCGCCGACCTGACATCGGATATCGATCATGACCTGCGCGGCCGCTTCCGGGTGATCACGCAGCACACCGAGAAGACAATCGACAACTGCGACCCGACCAATCACTGGGCAGAAATCGGCACCGAACTGGAGAACGCGGTCGCCACGGCGGTCGGCGACAACTTCGTCTGGGCCTATCAGCGCGCCGAAGCGCTCGCCGAAGAAGTGGGCAGGACGTTCGTCGAGGCCGGCCTGGAAGCGGTCAAAATGCCCCAGATCGACGCCAGGGAGATGGGTGCCGGTTTCGGTGAGCTCAAGTCGCTGTCCAAGCTCGAGGCCAAGCCGATCAAGGCCGGGCACAAAGTGGTTACCGGCATGCGTGGCTCCTACGGCGGCGTGCTGATGTTCGGAATGTTGACGTCGTTCGCCGGGTTGGGCATGTTCAACCCGCTGTCGCTGGGCGCCGGTTTTCTGTTGGGCCGCAAGGCATACAAGGAGGACATGGAGAACCGGATGCTTCGGGTGCGCAACGAGGCGAAGATGAACATGCGTCGGTTCGTCGACGACGTCTCGTTCGTCGTCAGCAAGGAATCGCGCGACCGGCTCAAGGGCATTCAGCGCCAGATTCGCGATCACTACCGGGGCATCGCCAACCAGACCACTCGCTCGCTCAACGAATCACTCCAGGCGACCCTGACGGCCGCGAAGCTCGAGGAGAACGAGCGCAATAACCGGATCGGTGAACTCGAGCGACAGCTCAACATCCTCGGCCAGGTGATCGACCACGCGAACAAACTTGCGCCGGGCGCACCGGAATCGGCTCCCCAACCCGTGGGCAGTACATAGCCGAAGATCCACTAGCCCCGCCAGCGACCCTTGGACCCAGTGAATAAGCTGGGTAACCGGATATGAGCACGAGCGATCAGGTGCGCGCGATCCTGGGCGGCACCATTCAGGCCTACCGGGCCGATCCGGCGTACCGCCAGCGCCCCGACGTTCACAACGAGTTGGAGCGGATTGGCCGGCGCCTCAACCAGCCCATCCGCATCGCTCTCGCCGGCACATTGAAGGCAGGTAAGTCGACGCTCGTCAACGCGCTTGTGGGCGAAGACATTGCGCCGACCGACGCCACCGAGGCCACGCGCATCGTGACGTGGTTTCGAAACGGCCCAACCCCCAAGGTCACCGCGAACCACCGGGGCGGCAGGCGGTCCAACGTACCGATCGCCCGCAATGGCGGCCTGACGTTCGACTTCGCCAGCCTGGATCCCGAGGACGTCGTCGACCTCGATGTGGAGTGGCCGGCGGCCGAGCTGATCGACACCACGATCATCGACACCCCGGGCACCTCCTCGTTGTCGCGCGATGTCTCGCAGCGGACCTTGCGGCTGCTGGTGCCCGACGACGGTGTGCCGCGTGTCGACGCCGTCGTGTTCCTGCTGCGCACGCTGAATGCCGCCGATATCGCCCTGCTCAAGCAGATCGGCGAGCTCGTCGGCGGGTCCGCGGGCGCACTCGGGGTCATCGGGGTGGCCTCCCGGGCCGACGAAATCGGCGCGGGCCGCATCGACGCGATGTTGTCGGCGAGGGACGTGGCCAAGCGGTTCACCTCGGAGATGGACAAGACCGGTATCTGTCAGGCCGTCGTCCCGGTCTCGGGTCTGTTGGCGCTGACGGCACGGACCCTGCGGCAGAGCGAGTTCGTCGCGCTGGAGAAACTCGCCGGGGTGGATGCCGCCGATCTGGCCAAGGCCATGCTTTCGGTGGACCGCTTCGTGCGCGAAGACAGCGAGTTGCCGGTCGATGCCGCTACCCGCGCGGCGCTGCTGGACCGGTTCGGCATGTTCGGCCTCCGGATCTCCATCGCGGTGTTGCGGGCCGGCGTGACCGACTCGGTGGCCCTGGCCGACGAGCTGTTGGAGCGCAGCGGTCTCGTCGCCCTGCGCGATGTCATCGACCAGCAGTTCGCGCAGCGGTCCGATCTGCTGAAGGCGCACACTGCGCTGCTGTCGCTTCGGCAGTTCGTGCAGAACAACCCGGTCTACGCGACCCCCTACATCATCGCCGACATCGACCCTCTGCTCGCCGACACCCATGCCTTCGAAGAGTTGCGTCTGCTCAGCCAACTGCGCTCGCGTGCAACAACATTGAATGACGATGAGATGGCTTCCCTGCGCCGGATCATCGGCGGCTCCGGCACCGACACCGCCAGCCGGTTGGGCCTGCAGCCAGACATGCCCTACGACGGACCGCGCGCCGCGTTCGCCGCCGCCCAGCGGTGGCGGCGCCGTGCGGACCATCCGCTCAACGACCCGTTCACCACCCGAGCATGCCGGGCAGCGGTGCGCAGCGCCGAGGCGATGGTCGCCGCATACGCGGCCCGCGGCCGCTAGTCAGTGTCGTGGCTATCCGCCAGGCGGCGGGATCTGCGGGATCTGCGGGACCGGCGGCTCGGGCGGCTGGCCCGGAGCGCGCCACGGGCACCGATGTAGGCGCAGTGGGCGATCAGCCGATCGGCTGGGGCAGCAGCGTGCGGGTCACGTTGGTGCGCGGCCGGCGGGTAGTCCGAATCGTGGGCCCGTCGTCTTCCTCCGGCGGGCGCGAAACGGACGGCGATTCGCTGCTGCTGGGGCTGGTGCTGGACGAATCCGAGGTGGTCGACGGTCCGGGTGGTTCGTTGATCTCGGTGGTGGACAGCGGAGCGGTGCTGGTGATCGTCGCGGTCGTGGTGGTGGCCGACGTCGGCGTTCGGGAGGCGGTCGTCGAGAAGGACGGCTCGAAAAAGTTGAGCGGCGCGTCCGCGGGCTCGTCCGCTCCCGTCACGTACACCACCGAGGCGACGAGGACGGCGATGACGGCCGCGCCGGCCGCGCTCGCCCCCAGCACCGCGCGCGTCGAGTGGTGCCAGGGCTGCGACGGCTCGTCTCCGTTGAGCTCATCGTCAACATCTGTCACGGCCACCGATATTAGACCCGGGACCTGCGGGAACGCCGGGTCAGCCGAGTTGGGGGACCACGTCGGCGGCAAACAGCTCCAGGTGGTCCAGGTCGGACATGTCCAAAAGCTGCAGGTAGACCCGTTGCACGCCGATGTCGGTGTACGGCCCGAGCTTGTCGACGATCTCGTTCGGTGTGCCGACCACGGGTGAACTGCCCCGCAGCTCATCGACCTCGCGCCCGATCGCCGCGGCGCGGGCCGCCACCTGTGCGTCGTCGCGTCCGGCGCACACCACGAATGCCGCCGAATACGTCACCGAGTCCGGAGACCGCCCGGCGTCGGCCAGTGCCGCGCGGACGCGGTCGTAGCTGGCCTTCGCCATGTCCAGCGGCATGAAAGGAGCGTTGAACTCGGCGGCGAATTTCGCGGCGAGCGCCGGTGTCCGCTTGGCGCCCGCACCGCCGACGACGATCGGCGGATGCGGCCGCTGAACGGGCTTGGGCAGCGCGGGCGAATCGGCAACGGTGTAGTGCGTTCCGGAGTAGTCGAACGTCTCACCAACCGGTGTGGTCCACAGCCCGGTGATGATGTCCAATTGTTCGCGCAACCGCTCGAATCGTTCGCCGAGCGGTGGGAACGGTATGGCGTACGCGCGGTGTTCGGCCTCGAACCAGCCTGCGCCGATGCCCAATTCGACACGGCCGTCACTCATCGCGTCCACCTGGGCCACCGAGATCGCCAACGGGCCGGGATAGCGGAAGGTGGCCGAGCTGACCATGGTGCCCAGCCGAATCGAGGTCGTCTCGCGCGCGATGCCGGCCAGCGTGACCCATGAATCGGTGGGTCCGGGCAGGCCGTCGCCGCTCATGGCCACATAGTGATCGGACCGGAAAAACGCCGAGTAGCCCTGTGCCTCAGCGGCTTTGGCGACGGCGAGTTGGTCGGCGTAGGTGGCGCCTTGCTGGGGTTCGACGAACGCGCGAAAGTCCACGAGGTCCAGCCTAGAGGCGCCGTGCACTCAGTAGGTTTCAACCTTCTCGATGCTGACGAACATGCCGTGTTTGGTGCGCTGATTGGTGAACCGGGTGCCGTCGCTGGTGGCCACGATCGTCCAGCCGACCGCGCTGTACGTGCGGTAGTCGATGGTCACGACCGGAATGTCGCCGAGGTTGCCGACAATCCATTCCACGTCTCCGTCGGCGGTGAGGTTCACCCCGTTGGCCCGCACCCCGTCCTGCATCGGTGTGTTGGTGAACGGCGCTTCGCAGCCGACCGTCTGCTCGTCGATCTGGCAGCGGGTCTCGCCGGACTTCGTTTCGATGAAGACATAGCCGGACTCGTCCGGCGGCAGCACCTCTGCGCCAGGCGGTGATATCGGCCCGCGAGGTGTAGATGGCGCGATCGTCGTGGGCGATTTGGAACTCGTGACGGGCGTGCCCTCGATGCCGGACTGGCAGCCCGCCGCGACGCTAGTCAACACCAGCAATATGCCGGCGACCGCGAGCCGGGTTCCGCTTGCCCCCACAGCTTTTATCGAACCATCGCGGCGTAGCCGTCCGCCAGCCCGCGCAGCTGCGCGGCACCATCGCCGGAGAACGAGGACCCGTGCATGATCGCCAGCGTATTGGGGTTCAGCTGTGCGAGCTCCTCCAGCGTCGGGCCGAGGTTCGTCGTCAACCCGGTCGCGCGGAAAACCTCCTCGGCCTCCATTGCCGGTGCCACGCAATCGGATTCGGTGAGTGCAGGGCATTTGCCGACGTGGGTGAGTAAGTCACCGGAGAGCAACGTGGCGGTGGCTTCGTCGAACCAGAGGCCGGCCTCCCAGTTGTGCGGAACGTGGGGGGTGGGGATGAAGCGCAATCGGTGCCCGCCGGTGTCGAGCGGCTCGTCGGTTGCAACCACTGGCGGTCGGTCGCACATGTCGATCAGCGAGATGGCACATGCCAGCGGGCCGTGGATGACCTCGGCGTTAGGCGCTGCGTCCAGCCACATGTTCACCGATCCGCACTCGTCGGCTTCGACGTGGCCGAACGAAATCCAGCGCAACTTCTCCAGCGGAATGATCTTGGCGACCGCCGCAGACACCAGCGGGAAAAGTTGCCGGTGGCCGCAGTGGAAAAGGAACGGCTGGTCCCCGGTGAGCAGGAACTGGTTCATGGTGAAACCGTGCTCGGTGATGTCCGGTATCCAGGTGGACAGCCGCAAGATGCCCGCCCCGATTTCATCGACTGTGGTGTCCATCGGTCCATCGTCCGCCTGCCACCGGCAAACTTCGCGGAATCGGGAACAAACCTGAACGACGCGCCGTTGAGACATTCGACAAGTTGAGTGAATCAGGCTCAAGTCTGGGTTGACACGAATGTGTCAGTGGTAGCAGTCTTGAGTGCGGTCCGCTCAGACCCCTTACAAAGCTATTCAGGAGGACAACCATGGCTCGTGCGGTCGGAATCGACCTCGGGACCACCAACTCCGTCGTCGCGGTGCTGGAGGGTGGCGACCCCGTCGTCGTCGCCAACTCCGAGGGCTCCCGCACCACCCCGTCGGTCGTCGCGTTCGCGCGCAACGGCGAGGTGCTCGTCGGGCAGCCCGCCAAGAACCAGGCGGTGACCAACGTCGACCGGACCATTCGTTCGGTGAAACGGCAGATCGGCACCGACTGGTCCATCGAGATCGACGACAAGAAGTACACGGCGCAGGAGATCAGCGCCCGCATTCTGATGAAGCTGAAGCGTGACGCCGAGGCCTACCTCGGCGAGGACATCACCGACGCGGTGATCACCACGCCCGCTTACTTCAACGACGCCCAGCGGCAGGCCACCAAGGAGGCCGGCCAGATCGCCGGGCTCAACGTGCTGCGCATCGTCAACGAGCCGACCGCGGCCGCGCTGGCCTACGGCCTGGACAAGGGCGAGAAGGAACAGACCATCCTGGTGTTCGACCTGGGTGGCGGTACGTTCGACGTCTCGCTGCTGGAGATCGGCGAAGGTGTCGTGGAAGTTCGCGCCACCTCCGGTGACAACCACCTCGGTGGCGACGACTGGGACGACCGGATCGTCGAATGGCTGGTCGACAAGTTCAAGGCGTCGGCGGGCATCGACCTGACCAAGGACAAGATGGCCATGCAGCGGCTGCGTGAGGCCGCGGAGAAGGCGAAGATCGAGCTGTCCAGCTCGCAGGGCACCTCGATCAACCTGCCCTACATCACCGTCGACGCGGACAAGAACCCGCTGTTCCTCGACGAGCAGCTGACCCGTGCCGAGTTCCAGAAGATCACTCAGGACCTGTTGGACCGCACCCGCCAGCCGTTCAAGTCGGTGATCGCCGACGCAGGCATCTCGGTGTCCGACATCGACCACGTGGTGCTGGTCGGCGGTTCAACCCGCATGCCTGCGGTGGCCGATCTGGTCAAGGAACTGACCGGCGGCAAGGAGCCCAACAAGGGCGTCAACCCCGACGAGGTCGTCGCGGTCGGCGCAGCGCTGCAGGCCGGCGTGCTGAAGGGCGAGGTGAAAGACGTTCTGCTGCTTGACGTCACCCCGCTGAGCCTTGGTATCGAGACCAAGGGCGGCGTGATGACCAAGCTGATCGAGCGCAACACCACGATCCCGACCAAGCGGTCGGAGACCTTCACCACGGCCGACGACAACCAGCCGTCGGTGCAGATCCAGGTCTATCAGGGTGAGCGCGAGATCGCGGCGCACAACAAGCTGCTCGGCAGCTTCGAGCTGACCGGCATCCCGCCGGCCCCGCGCGGCGTGCCGCAGATCGAGGTCACCTTCGACATCGACGCCAACGGCATCGTCCACGTCACCGCCAAGGACAAGGGCACCGGCAAGGAGAACACGATCAAGATCCAGGAGGGCTCCGGCCTTTCCAAGGAGGAGATCGACCGGATGATCAAGGACGCCGAGGCGCACGCCGACGAGGACCGCAAGCGTCGCGAGGAAGCCGACGTCCGCAACCAGGCCGAGTCGCTGGTCTACCAGACGGAGAAGTTCGTCAAGGAGCAGCGTGAGGCAGAGGGCGGATCGAAGGTCCCCGAGGAGACGCTGGGCAAGATCGATACGGCGATCGCCGATGCCAAGACGGCATTGGCCGGCACCGACATCACCGCGATCAAGTCCGCGATGGAGAAGCTGGGCGAGGAGTCCCAGGCGCTCGGTCAGGCGATCTACGAGGCCACGCAGGCCGAGCAGCCCGCTGGCGCAGGCGCCCCCGGCGACGCTGGGCATGCGGGCTCGTCGGACGACGACGTCGTCGACGCCGAGGTTGTCGAGGACGACGATGACCGGGAGAACAAGTGAGTTCAAACGATCCGCACGAGCCGGTGACCGTCACCGACAAACGGCGTGTCGATCCCGAGACCGGCGAAGTTCGTGAAGGTGTTTCCGGCCCGGCCCCCCGTGGGCCGGTGCCGGGAGAGTTCGCGGGTGAGACCCCGGAGGAGGCCGACAAGGCCTCCGAACTCCTCGCCGACCTCCAACGGGTGCAGGCCGACTTCGCCAACTACCGCAAGCGGGCGATGCGCGACCAGCAGCTCACCGCCGAGCGCGCCAAGGCCGCCGTCGTCTCCCAGCTGCTGGGCGTCCTCGACGATCTCGACCGTGCCCGCAGTCACGGTGATCTGGAGTCCGGCCCGCTGAAGTCGGTTGCCGACAAACTGGTGACTGCCCTTGAGGGGCTTGGCCTTTCGGGCTTCGGTGCCGAGGGCGACGAATTCGACCCGGCGCTGCACGAGGCCGTTCAGCATGAGGGCGAGGGAACACACCCGATCGTGGGCAGCGTGATGCGGCGCGGCTACAAGGTCGGCGATCTCGTTGTGCGTCATGCCCTGGTCGGTGTCGTGGACACGGTGCCTGAGGGCGAGGACACGCCCGATAACAGCGACGAGCCTGCCGCAGAGGCCGCAGAATCAGAGAGCGACTAAGAATCGGCGAGGAGGTGACGCGATATGGCCCAACGCGAATGGGTCGAGAAGGACTTCTACAAGGAGCTCGGCGTCTCCTCTGACGCGAGCCAGAAAGACATCAAGAACGCCTACCGCAAGCTGGCTTCCGAACTGCATCCGGACAAGAACCCGGATGGCGCCGACCGGTTCAAGGCGGTCTCCGAGGCGTACAGCATCTTGTCGGACGAGGCCAAGCGCAAGGAGTACGACGAAACCCGAAGGCTTTTCGCCGGCGGTGGGTTCGGCCGCGGCCGATTCAGCGGCGGCGGCGGAAACTTCGGCGGATTCGGCGGGGACGGCGTCGAGTTCAATCTGAACGACCTGTTCGATGCGGCCGGCCAGACCGGCGGCGCGAACATCGGCGATCTGTTCGGCGGACTCTTCGGGCGCGGTGCTGCCCAGCCACGGCCCAGCAGGCCGAGGCGCGGCAATGACCTGGAGACCGAGACCGAGCTCAATTTCATGGAGGCCACCAAGGGTGTGGCGATGCCGCTGCGGCTGACAAGTCCGGCGCCGTGCACCAACTGCCACGGCAGCGGCGCACGGCCGGGCACCAGCCCGAAGGTGTGTCCGACCTGTAACGGCTCCGGTGTCATCAGCCGCAACCAGGGCGCGTTCGGGTTCTCCGAACCCTGCACCGAGTGCCGGGGCAGCGGCTCGATCATCGAGCACCCCTGCGACGAGTGCAAGGGGACCGGCGTGACGACGCGCACCCGCACCATCAACGTGCGGATCCCGCCGGGTGTCGAGGACAATCAACGGATTCGGCTCGCCGGACAGGGCGAGGCCGGTCTGCGTGGTGCGCCTTCGGGCGACTTGTACGTGACCGTACATGTGCGGCCGGACAAGGTGTTTGGCCGTGACGGCGACGACCTGACCGTCACCGTGCCGGTGAGCTTCAGCGAACTGGCCTTGGGCACAACACTTTCGGTGCCGACGCTGGAAGGCAAGGTGGGCGTGCGGGTGCCGAAGGGCACATCGGACGGTCGCATCCTGCGGGTGCGCGGTCGAGGAGTGCCCAAGCGGTCCGGCGGACACGGCGACCTGTTGGTCACCGTCAAGGTGGCGGTTCCGCCCAAACTCGAAGGCGAGGCGCACGACGCCCTCGAGGCCTACGCGAAGGCCGAGCGGGCCAGCGGGTTCGACCCGCGGGCCGGATGGGCCGGTGCGTAATGGCCGGCAAGCGTTCCGACGACCGGGATGCGGCGCGGACCTTCCTGATCTCGGTGGCCGCCGAGCTGGCAGGCATGCATGCGCAGACGCTGCGCACCTATGACCGGCTCGGACTGGTCAGCCCGCGTCGCAGCTCCGGCGGTGGGCGCCGGTACTCCCAGCGCGATGTCGACCTGCTCCGCGAGGTGCACCGGCTGTCGCAGGACGAGGGCGTCAATCTGGCCGGCGTCAAGCGGATCATCGAGCTGACCAACCAGGTCGAGGCCCTGCAGTCGCGGCTGACGGAGATGGCCGAGGAGCTGGAACGGTTGCGCGCCAACCAGCGTCGCGACGTCGCCGTCGTGCCGAAGAGCACGGCACTTGTGGTCTGGCAGCCGCCGGGCGAAGCGTTAGGTCACCCGGATCGAGAAGCGCGTCGTCTCGGGCTTGCCTGCGACCGCGAAGCGGTAGTTTCCGCGACGCAGGGCATCTGTGGGGGCCGCCATCGGCTCGATCCCGACCACGTCGTCGTTCCGGGGTGCGAACAGCTGCGCTGCGGGATAGCCCTTCTCGAACTTGACCTCGATCTTGCGGTCGCCACCCGACAACGCGAACACGGCACCGTCGGGCACCTTGTCGAAGCCGTCGTCGTACTCGACGGTCTTGAGTGGTTCGGTGGCTCCGTTCCACTCCTCGGAATCTCCGGTCGGAATTCCCCAATTGTCGACGGGCAGGCGCCGCATGCTCGGCGTGGTGAGCGTCCACTCCTCGCGGGGCACATCCGGAATCCGGAGATACGGGTGGTAGCCGAAGCACAGCGGCACCGATGCGGCCGTTGTCGGCATGACCGTCGTCTCGATGGTGAGTCTCCGGTCCGCCAACGTGACCTCCTGGGTCAGCACGTGGGGGAACGGGAAGGACGCCAGCAGGCGCGGCTTGCCGCCGTAGTCCAGGACGGCTGTCAGCTTGTTCTCCGACATCGCGGTGACCAGCCAGCCGGGGTAGGCCGCCAGCACGCCGTGGATGGGAACACCGTGTTCGTCGGCGCGCACGCCGCCGGTGCCCACGGTCAGCGAGACCACGGCGCCGTTGATGCCGTACTTACTGGCGCTCAACCGGTTTGCCCATGGATAGAGGATCGGGATGCCCATGGTCTTGCCCGTCGTCACATAGGCGTTGAGCCCGCGACGCTGACCGAGGAACTCGGCGCCGTCTTCGGCGAGAGAGGTGCATACCATCCCCGCGACCGGCACATAGGTTGCCGACAGCGACGACGACGGATCGCGAAGCGTTACGGACTCAAACTCCGGCATGGGTGTCGATCCTGCCACGGATCTTTCAGCTGGCCAGCGGATCGTGCTGGATGCGTTCGGCCGGTGCGCCTTTGGCGATGAGTGCCTCCTTGGTGGCGGCCACCATCTTGGGCCCGCCACAGATCAGTATCTGCCGATCGCTCCAGTTTCCGTACTTGGTCACCACCTCCGGCAGCTTTCCGGTCTGGCGCACGTGCAGTCCGCGGGGTGGCTGCACATCGGGGTAGTCGGCCGCCCACGGCGGGTCGTGGGCGAACTCCGACACCGGGGACACCGACAGCCAGGGGTTGCTCGATGCGATCTGCCACAGCGTCCGCAGGTCATACAGTTCGCACGGATAGCGCGCGCCGAAGAACAGGTGGACCCTCGGGTTCACGCCCCACCGGCTGAGGTCCATGATCAACGCCCGCAGCGGCGCCAGGCCGGTGCTGCCCGCGACCATCAGCACGTCGCCGGCGTCTCGGTCGATCTGCATGCCGCCGTGCGGGTTCGACAACCGCCACCGGTCGCCGGGCTGTGTTTCGCCGACGATCGTCGGGCTGACCATGCCGCCCGTGACCGAGCGGATGTGGAACTCGACGCCACCGCCGGGGTCGGCGGGTATGGCCGGACTGAGGTAGCGCCATCGGCGCGGCCACTGCGGTACTTGGACGGTCACGTACTGCCCGGGGTAGTAGGACAGCGGCTGGTCGGTTTGGAGCCGGATCACCGAGATGTCGCGGGACACCCGAATGTGCTCGACGACGGTGCCGTCGCAGAACGGCGGACCCTGCTCCGCGTCGGCGGCGCCGCGCATCACCCCGATGAACAGACCTATCGCAGCACGCGCGGTGTCGTCGAGTTTGTCGTCCCAGTTGTCGATCAGGTGACTGCGCAACGTCGTGTAGAACGCCTCATGCATGCTGTAGTAATGGCTTTGGGTGACACCGTATTTGCGGTGATCGCGGCCCAGCTGCGCCAGGAAGGCCACCGGCTCGTCCGCGCGTTGGTCGACGAGCTCGCCGAACAGCCACGTCAGCGCCTGGCCGAACACCTTGAACTGGGTTCCGAGGTCGGGTGGAAACAGGTCACGCACCGCCATGTCGATGGCGAACCACTTGGTGTAGAACTGGCGGATCAGCTCCTCGGACCCCAGGCGTGGGTCGACCGCGTCGCGCAGCATCCGCAGCCCGTCGCGGTCATCGAGTCCCACGCCGTTTGAGTGTAGGTCAGTTGGGCACGCCGCCGCACCTCTTGCCGTTACGCACCGCGGCAATGACGATCAGAGCCGCCCCGGCGAGCGCCCAGCAGGTCAGCACGACGATCGCCATCGTCGAGCCGGCGCCGTCGAAGAACGCCGTCGAGCGCAGCAGCGTCGCGTTCGCGCCCTGTGGCAACCACTGACCCAATGCACCCCATCCGCTGGGCAGGAGCTGGGGCGCGCTGGTCAAGCCCGACAGCGGGTTGCCCAGCAACAGCGCCAGCAGGGCGCCGATGCCCAGGCCGACGCGGCCGAACAGCGAGCCGAGGCCCAGCATCGACAGCCCGGACGCAAGTGCGCCAAGCGTCAAGCCGCCGGCAACGCCCCAGAAGTTCGCGTCGATCGAGCCGAGGACGTATCGCAGCAGCGCCGCGATCGTCCAACCCGCCAGCCCGGCGAACACCACCGCGGCCGTGAACCGGGTCCACACCTCGCGCCGCAGCACGAGCACCAGCGCGATGGCGGGCAGCAGCCCGGCCAGCGTTATCGGCAGTGCGGAGGCCGCCAGCCCGGCGCCGCGCGGGTCGTCGGCGGTCGGCGGGGCCAGGTCTTCGGTGCGCAGCTGGACACCGGAGTGCTGGGCGATGCCGTTGCCGACCTGACTCAGCAGCTGGGCGACGGTCGGGCTGCCGCCGGTGGCGATCAGCAGCGTGCGGCCGTCCGGTCCGAACGAGATGCCGCCGTAGACGTCGCGGTTTCGGATCGCATCCCGCAGCGCGGCCTCGCCGGGGTAGTAGGTGACGTCGAAGGCGCCCGGCGCATTCTGCTCGAGGATGCCGGCGACTTGGCCACTGGCCGCCTGAGGTCCGGCCGCGCCGATCGGAACGTCGTGCGGCTTCGAACGCGCTGCGGGCAGGGCGAAGGCGATCGCGACGATCGCGATCACCACCGCCAGCACCGCGACGATCCCGGTCGCACGCAGGGCGGCGGGTGGTTCATGGCTGGGGGAAGCGTGATGGGCGTGCTTCGGAAGCGACTGCGTTGTCATGGCTCACTCGCCTTTTCATCCGACGTTGAATTCCTGTCCGGGCCGAGCGTAACTCCGATGCGGACAAATTTCAACAGCGAGTGAAATGATACTGTCGACGTATGGCCCCACCAGCCAAGACGACGCCGCCGCCGTGGCAGGCGTCAGGGTGAGCCGGTATCGCGTGACGCAGTGCTGCGCGCGGCCAAGCACCGGTTCGCGGTGGAGGGCTACGAGAAGACGACACTGCGCGCGATCGCGAGCGACGCGCACGTCGACCCGTCGATGGTGCTCTATCTGTTCGGGTCGAAGGAGGAGTTGTTCCGGGCGTCGCTGCGGCTGATCATGGACCCCGACATGCTGGTTGCGGCCCTGGCCGGCGGCCCAGGCGATGACGCTGACATCGGGACCCGAATGGTGCGGACCTATCTGCAGATCTGGGAGGGGCCTGACACCGCGGCCAGCATGCGCGCGATGCTGCAGTCGGCCACGTCCAACTCCGATGCCCACGCGGCCTTCCGCGATTTCATGCAGAACTATGTACTGACCGCGGTGTCCGGGGCGCTCGGTGGCGGCGAGCAGGCGCGGCTGCGCGCGATGCTGGCGGCGAGCAGCCTCGTCGGAACCGCGATGCTGCGCTATGTCATGGAGGTGCCACCGCTGGCGACGCTGTCGCACGAAGAGGTGGTTCGGCTGATCGCGCCGACGGTCACCAGATACTTGACCGCCGACGCCTCCGAACTCGGCCTGCCTGACCTATAGGCCGTGAATTCCCTTGTACAGCACCAGAAGACCGATCACGATCAGGATGCCGGCGACCAATACGGCGTGCTGGCGTTCCATCCAGCCCTTGAGCCGCGTCAGCGGTGCGTCGAGCCGGTCTCCCGATACCGCATAGGCGAGTATCGGGATCGCCACCGTCGAGGCGGCCACGAGGACGTACCAAAGCTCGGCGATCCATACGCCGGTGTTGCCGAGCCCGGCGGTGCCAATGGCCAAACCCGCTGCAGCGCAGATGAATAGCACTTTGGGGTTGGCCACCGTCAGAACCGCTGCGGTCGCGGCCGCCCGAAGCGGGGTGAGCTTGCTCATGCTCTGCAGCCAGCGCGGCGTGTGCTCTGAGCGCTTGCGTGTCAACCAGCGGTAGACGCCGAACACTATGAGGGCCGCTCCGATGACGACACGCAGCCACGACGCCCAGCCCGGGAGGCTTGTTGCCGACACCACCCAGCAGGTTGGACACCTCGACGAAGATCGCGGTGAGCACCGCAAGACCTACCAGCCAGCCGGCCAGGAAGGCCAGGCCCGTAGGCCGAGGCCGCGGCGTTTGCAACACCAGCACCGCGGGGATGATCGACAACGGCGACAGTGCGACCAGCAGCGCCAGCGGAATGAGTTCGGTCAGCACCGACCCCCAATTGCTCGACATCATCTGCCCCTTCGTCGCGTCATCGAGGAGAACGTAGCAAGCAGGAGGCAGCCATGGTGGCGATCAGAAGCGGGAGCATGATGTCGACGCGGTCGTGAAATTTTGCACGGTCGTGGTGTCGATGACCGCGACGGCGTGCTCGAGGTTCGGCTGTCGGCGCATCAGGGCACCGTCAACCTCGACACCGTCAAGTAGCCGGTGTCCAACTTCCTGGTCTTCTATGAGCTCATCAAGGGCACGAGTTCGCACGGGTCGACCATGGCGACAACAACTATCCCGCCCCGACGTTGCGCGTCGACCCCGGAAAGCGGCTGATCATCCACTGCGACAACCACCTTCAGGGTCTGACGATCGCCGATTTCAACGATCCCGCGCAGACCCCGGAACGTGCTGCTGTCCATTCCCAACGGCCTGTACCGGTACCACAGCCATCGTCACACCGTGACCGTCCAACAGACGTACATGGGTCTCGCAGGCATGCTGGAGATCGGCAGGCCGGACGGCAACGGGGACACGGTCATCGCCTTCGTCACTCCGTTCCCGTCGTTCGAGGGCACTCCCTCGGTGGCGATGTCCGACGTCAACGGCGACATGATCCTCGACCTGATCGTCGGCACCGGTCCGGGGGCGGACAACGAGGTCGTCGTTCTATGGCAACGACTCGGCCCACGGCCGATTCACGGCGGAGTTAATCAGGTTCGCGCCTTTCGATGCGGGTTACCGGGGTGGTGTGAACGTCGCCGGTGCCGACGTCGACGGAAACGCGGTGGCGGACGACATCATCGTCGGCTCGGGCCGGGAGACGGCAATATGCATCCCTGCCCATTGTCCAGAGATCGCCGAAACTGCTCACAGATCGCGAATTTCCTCGATTGCGCGATCTCCGCGCAGTCGCGGCGCAAAAAAGTTAAAGTTGAGCGGAACAGACTCAACCTTGACGGCGTTGATCTTTGCGACCAGCATTTTCTCAACCCCCTTTAGAGGACTGATCGGAGGTAGTCGTGGACTCGTTCAACCCGACGACCAAGACCCAGGCTGCGCTGACCGCGGCGTTGCAGGCGGCCAGCGCCGCGGGCAACCCGCAGATCGTGCCTGCCCACCTTTTGATGGCGATGCTCACCCAAAACGATGGCATTGCCGCCCCCCTGCTGGAGGCCGTCGGCGTCGACCCCGCGACTATTCGCACCGAGACTCAACGGCTTCTCGACCGGCTGCCCAGCGCCAGCGGCGCCAGCGCGCAGCCGCAGCTGTCCCCTCAATCACTGGCCGCGATCACCACGGCCCAGAACCTGGCCACCGAGATGGACGACGAGTACGTCTCGACCGAGCACCTGATGGTCGGTCTGGCCGGAGGCGACTCGGACGTCGCCAAGCTGCTGACCGGGCACGGCGCGTCGCCGCAGGCACTGCGCGAGGCGTTCGTCAAGGTGCGCGGCAGCGCCCGCGTCACCAGCGCCGACCCAGAGGGCAGCTACCAGGCGCTGGAGAAATACTCCACCGACCTCACCGAGCGTGCCCGCGAAGGCAAGCTGGACCCGGTCATCGGGCGCGACAACGAGATTCGTCGCGTCGTGCAGGTGTTGTCCCGGCGCACCAAGAACAACCCGGTGCTGATCGGCGAGCCCGGCGTCGGCAAGACGGCGATCGTCGAGGGCCTGGCCCAGCGCATCGTCGAAGGCGACGTGCCCGGAGAGCCTGCGCGACAAGACCGTCGTCTCGCTCGACCTCGGTTCCATGGTCGCGGGATCGAAGTACCGCGGCGAGTTCGAGGAGCGGCTCAAGGCCGTGCTCGACGACATCAAGAACTCGGCAGGCCAGATCATCACGTTCATCGACGAGCTGCACACCATCGTCGGGGCGGGCGCCACCGGCGAGTCGTCGATGGACGCCGGCAACATGATCAAGCCGATGCTCGCCCGCGGCGAACTGCGGCTGGTCGGCGCCACCACACTCGACGAGTACCGCAAGTACATCGAGAAGGACGCCGCGCTGGAGCGCCGCTTCCAGCAGGTGTTCGTCGGTGAGCCGTCGGTCGAGGACACCGTCGGCATCCTTCGCGGCCTCAAGGAGCGCTACGAGGTGCACCACGGCGTGCGCATCACCGACTCCGCGCTCGTTGCCGCGGCCACGCTGTCCGACCGCTACATCACGTCGCGCTTCCTGCCCGACAAGGCCATCGACCTTGTCGACGAGGCCGCGTCTCGGCTGCGGATGGAGATCGACTCGCGGCCCGTCGAGATCGACGAGGTCGAACGCCTGGTGCGCCGCCTCGAGATCGAGGAGATGGCGCTGGCCAAGGAAGAAGACGATGCGTCCAAGGACCGGCTGGAGAAGCTGCGCGCCGAACTGGCCGACAAGAAAGAAGAGCTCGCCGAGCTGACCACCCGCTGGCAGAACGAGAAGAGCGCCATCGACGTGGTCCGCGAGCTCAAGGAGCAGCTCGAGACGCTGCGCGGCGAGGCCGACCGCGCCGAGCGCGACGGCAACCTGGAGAAGGCCGCCGAGCTGCGCTACGGCCGCATCCCCGAGGTCGAGAAGAAGCTCGACGCGGCGGTGCCGCAGGCCGAGGCGCGCGAGGACGTCATGCTCAAGGAAGAGGTCGGGCCCGACGACATCGCCGACGTGGTGTCGGCGTGGACCGGCATTCCGGCAGGCCGGATGCTCGAGGGCGAGGCCGCCAAGCTGCTGCGCATGGAGGACGAGCTCGGCAAGCGCGTCGTCGGACAGACGAAGGCCGTCCAGGCGGTGTCGGATGCGGTGCGCCGCAGCCGGGCCGGCGTTGCCGACCCGAACCGTCCGACCGGCTCGTTCATGTTCCTCGGACCGACCGGCGTCGGCAAGACCGAGTTGGCAAAGGCGTTGGCGGAGTTCCTCTTCGACGACGAACACGCGATGGTCCGCATCGACATGAGCGAGTACGGCGAGAAGCACTCGGTGGCCCGCCTCGTCGGTGCGCCTCCCGGCTACATCGGCTACGACCAGGGCGGTCAGCTGACCGAGGCGGTGCGACGGCGTCCGTACACGGTGATCCTGTTCGACGAGATCGAGAAGGCCCACCCGGACGTGTTCGACGTGCTGCTGCAGGTGCTCGACGAGGGTCGGTTGACCGACGGCCAGGGCCGCACGGTCGACTTCCGCAACACGATCCTGATCCTGACGAGCAACCTCGGCTCCGGAGGAACCGAGGAGCAGGTGATGGCCGCGGTGCGCTCGGCGTTCAAGCCCGAGTTCATCAACCGCCTCGACGACGTGATCATCTTCGACGCGCTCAACCCCGAGGAGCTGGTGGAGATCGTCGACATCCAGCTGGCCCAGCTGCAGAAGCGCCTGACCCAGCGGCGACTCACTCTCGAGGTGTCGCTGCCTGCCAAGAAGTGGCTGGCCGAGCGCGGGTTCGACCCGCTCTACGGTGCGCGTCCGCTGCGCAGGCTGATCCAGCAGGCCATCGGCGACCAGTTGGCGAAGATGCTGCTGGCCGGCGACGTGAACGACGGCGACGTCGTGCCGGTCAACGTCAGCCCGGACGGCGACTCGCTCGTTCTGGGATGAGCGCTCGCGCGAAGACCGTGGGCTCAGCTGATCGGAACCGCAGCTCACCCAGCTCGAAGTCGCGGGTCTGGGCGCCGGCGTCGAGGATCGCCTGCAGCCGTTCGCGCGCGACCGGCTGTGCGAGGGTTTCCCGAAACAGCTGATCCTCGACGCGCAGGCCGGTGGCGACATCGGCCCGCCCGTCCAGGGCGGCGTCGACGGCGCGCTTGGCGCGGGAGATGGCCTCGATCGGATGCGACGCGATGCGGGCGGCCAGGTTGTCGACGAATCGCCGTAGCTCGTCAGCCGGCAGCGCGCGGTCGACGTATCCCCAGCTTTCTGCGGTAGCGGCGTCGATGTCCATGCAACCGAGGATCACCTCGAGCGCCCGCCCACGACCGACCAGTCGGGGCAGCCGCTGCGTTCCCCCGCCGCCGGGGATGATCCCGACGCCCACTTCCGGCTGGCCCAAGCGCGTCTTGCCCAGCGCGGCATAGCGCATGTCGAAGGCCATCGCGAACTCGCTGCCGCCCCCTCGGGCGATGCCCTCGATGACGGCGATGGTGGCCTGCGGCAGGGTGCGGAACTGTTCCATCAGGGCGTGAAAAGGCGACAGGTCGTCGTGCAGTGAGGTGTCGTCGGTCGGCAGGCCCTGAATCAACTCGACGTCGGCGTGCGCAATGAAGAATTCGGGATCGGCCGAGTCCACGATCAGCACGCGTACCCCGTCGTCGGCCGCGACCTCCTGCGTCAGGCGGCCGATCTCTCCCAGCAGCGGCAGGTCCAGCAGGTTGATCGGTGGATGGTCGATCGTCGCGCGGCAGATCCCGTCGCCGAGCGAGATCCGAATGAACCGGTAGTCGTCATAGGTCATAGCGAGACGCTATGCGACCCCGATCACAAATTGACGTTTCCGTCGGACCAACGCGGGGCATCCCTCCGATTGACGAGGAGGTCAATGAAATGCCTGAGTGGATATGGATTTTCATCGCAGTGTTGGTGTTGGTCGCTGTCGTCATCGTCGCGTGGTCGTTGAGCCGCCGCAAGAGGTCCGCGCGGCTGAAAGAGCACTTCGGTCCGGAGTACGAACGCACGGTCGGAGAGCTCGGCGAACAACGCGCCGCGGAGGCCGACCTTCTCGAGCGTGAGAAGAAGCGCAAGAAGCTCGACATCATCTCCCTGACGCCCGAGGCAAGGCAGGAGCACGAGGCGACTTGGCACAAGGTGCAGACGGAGTTCGTGGACGCCCCGCAGGACGCGGTCGGGCGTGCCGAGCGCCTGGTGACGCGGAGTGATGCGCGAGCGCGGCTATCCGATCGACGACTTCGATCAGCGCGCCGCCGACATCTCAGTCGACCACCCGGACATTGTCGAGAACTACCGCAGCGCGCACGCGATCTACGCGTCGCAACACAACGGTGACATCAGCACCGAGCAGGCACGGCAGGCATTCGTGCACTACCGCGCACTCTTCGACCGACTACTCGGATCCGAATCCGAGATCGAGACAGACAACCGGGACGGCGAACAAAGGAGTCAGGCCCATGACCACGCATGAGACGCAACCCGAGACGGTGAACCCGGAGATGACCGATGCGCCTGCTGCGCCCGTCGATGCCGGCCCACGTCCCGTCAGTGAACCGGCCGAAACCGTTGAGCCGACGGGTGAAATCGCGGATCCGGCAATAGATCCCGAGCCCCGGCATGGCAAGGTCAAGCCGACTGAGGTGGCTGGCTCGGGCGACCAGATGCTGTTCGCGGACAGCGACCTTTCGGGCCTGCGCTCGCGCTGGACCGAGGTGCAGTCGGCCTTCGTCGACGATCCCCGCGACTGCGTACAGAAGGCGGACGGCTTGGTGGCCGACGTCGTCGACAAGCTCACCGCAGGGTTCTCCCAGGCCCGCTCGCAACTAGAGGAGCAATGGGATCGAGGTGAGGAGGTCTCGACGGAGGATCTCCGTGTCGCGCTGACCCGCTACCGCGACTTTTTCGAGCGACTGCTTGCCGTCTGAGCCGCGAGGGGCCGCCGAGCCCATGCGTAACTCGGTTGTGACCTGCTCGAGTTCGGGCTTCACGCCGTCGAGCAGATAGGCTAGGCCTAATGGTCCCGCTCTGGTTCACGCTGTCCGCACTCTGTTTCGTGGGTGCGGCCGTGTTGCTGTACGTCGACATCGACCGTCGACGCGGGCTGGGGCGCCGCCGCAAGTCGTGGGCCAAGTCGCACGGCTTCGACTACGAGCACGAGTCCCGCGACATCCTCAAGCGCTGGAAGCGCGGTGTGATGTCGACCGTCGGCGACGTCAGCGCCAAGAATGTCGTATTGGGTCAGATCCGCGGCGAGGCAGTGTTCATCTTCGACCTCGAAGACGTCGCGACCGTGATCGCCCTGCACCGCAAGGTCGGCACGAACGTGGTCGTCGACCTGCGGCTCAAGGGCATCAAGGAGCCGCGCGAGAACGACATCTGGCTGCTCGGCGCGATCGGCCCGCGGATGGTGTACTCCACCAACCTCGACGCCGCCCGGCGCGCCTGCGACCGGCGGATGGTCACATTCGCCCACACCGCCCCCGACTGCGCCGAGATCATGTGGAACGAGCAGCACTGGACGTTGGTCAGCATGCCCGTGACCAGCACCCGGGCCCAGTGGGACGAGGGCCTGCGCACGGTGCGCCAGTTCAACGACCTGCTCCGGGTGCTGCCGCCGATTCCGCAGACCGGCGTCGGCGCTGCGGGCGGCCAGCCCAGCCAATCCGGGCTAGCCCGGCGCGGCGGGTCACCCAGCCGTCCGCTCATGCCGAGCCCGGTCCGACAGGCAGAGCAGTCAGCCGGCCGTGACCTGCCGCCCAGTCAAGCCGATGCCAGCCGCCACAGCCAGAGCGCCGAGTCGTATCGACCCGAACGCTCGGAGCCGGTCCGGCGCCCGCCGCAGGCGCGCTACGGCCGCCAGTCGCCGCACTATCAGCGGTAAGTAACCTGTGGGCATGCCGCGCCCCGTCGCTTTGATCACCGGACCGACATCCGGGCTGGGGGCGGGTTTTGCGCGTCGTTACGCGATCGACGGATACGACCTGGTGTTGGTGGCCCGTGATGTCGAGCGGCTGGATCGGCTCGCCGCCGAACTGCACGACGAAGCCGGTGCGAACGTAGAGGTGCTGCCCGCCGACCTGGCCGACGCCACCGACCGGGCCAAGGTTGCCGACCGGTTGGCGGCAGGGGTTCGGGTGCTGGTCAACAACGCGGGGTTCGGCACCTCGGGCGAGTTCTGGACGGCGAAGCTGTCGGTGCTGCAGTCCCAGCTGGACGTCAACGTCACCGCGGTCATGCAGCTGACGCACGCCGCGCTGCCGCCGATGCTGGACGCGGGTGCAGGCACCGTCATCAACGTCGCCAGCGTCGCAGGGCTGCTACCCGGCCGCGGATCGACGTACTCGGCGTCCAAGGCGTGGGTGATCTCGTTCACCGAAGGACTGGCCAACGGGCTCGGCGGCACCGGTGTGGGCGTGCACGCGTTGTGCCCGGGCTTCGTGCACACCGAGTTCCACGAGCGTGCAGGCATCGAGATGGGCGGCACCCCGTCGTTCATGTGGCTCGAGGTCGAAGACGTTGTACGGGAGTGTCTCGCCGGTGTCGCGAAGGGCAACGTGGTGATCATTCCCGGCGTGCAGTACAAGGCACTGACCACCGCGGGACGGATGGTGCCGCGAAACCTGGTGCGCGCCATGAACAAAGTGGTGGGCAAGGGCCGTGGCCGCACCTGAGTTCTGGTGCGGGCGCTAGTCGCCTTGCTGTCGGTGGCCGTGCTTGCGGTGACGTCGGCATGCTCCGGCGATGGCGACGGCACGCACGCCGGGTTGTGGACCGTGAAATGACGGGCCCGCCCGGCCCGACCGAATGGGGCGAGACCAACGGCGTCGGCCCCTGGCAGGGCCCGTTGCCGGACGATCCCCGCTACGACCCCGCGCTGCTGCTCGACGGCGATGCCCGCAACGTCGTTGACGCCTACCGCTACTGGACCCGCGAAGCGATCGTCGCCGACATCGACAAACGTAGACACCGGCTGCACATCGCGATCGAGAACTTCGGCAACGACGCCAACATCGGTGCGGTGGTGCGGACCGCCAACGCATTCGCGGTCGACACCGTGCACATCGTCGGACGGCGCCGCTGGAACCGGCGCGGCGCCATGGTGACCGACCGATACCAGCGGCTGCGCCACCACGACACGACCGCTGAGTTGCTGGCCTTCGCTGCGGACGCCGGTCTGACCGTCGTCGCGGTGGACAACCTCCCTGGCGCGCAGCGCCTGGAGGACACTGCATTGCCCGCGACCTGCCTGCTGGTCTTCGGGCAGGAGGGGCCGGGAATCACCGACGAGGCAACAGCCGGCGCGTCGATCACCGTGTCGATCGCCCAGTTCGGCTCCACCCGCAGCATCAACGCGGCGGTCGCGGCGGGCATCGCAATGCACACCTGGATCAGGCAACACGGTGACATATCGCGGGCCTGGTAAGGCAGGATCAACACCATGGATCAGCAATGGGCAAATCGTGCGGCGAGCGCCGAAGCCGCAGTCGCGAAGCGCCATCTGAAGCGGCTCTGGCATCTGCCCGGCACCCAGCTGGGAGTTGTCGGGTGGCCGCCGACGCGGAAGGACCGCACATTCGGCACCTGGCATTACTGGTGGCAGGCCCACTTGCTGGACAACCTCGTCGACGCGCAGCTGCGCGACCCGCAACCCGAACGAGAGCGCAAAATCGCCCGGCAGATCCGGTCACATCGGTTGCGCAACAACGGGTCCTGGGTCAACAACTACTACGACGACATGGCGTGGCTGGCGCTGGCTCTCGAGCGAGCGGGCCGGCTCGCCGGCGTCGAGGAACCCCGCGCGCTGAAGACACTCTGCGACCAGTTCGTCAACGCGTGGGTGCCCGAGGACGGCGGCGGCATCCCGTGGCGCAAACAGGACCAGTTCTTCAACGCCCCGGCCAACGGACCGGCGGGCATTTTCCTGGCGCGCTATGACGACCGGCTGCGCCGCGCCCAGCAGATGGCGGACTGGATCGACGAAACCCTGATCGACCCGGAAACGCATCTGGTG
Organism: uncultured Actinomycetota bacterium; assembly: GCA_963743225.1. GTDB lineage: Bacteria > Actinomycetota > Actinomycetes > Mycobacteriales > Mycobacteriaceae > Mycobacterium. The sequence goes on from CAVUPN010000037.1 coordinate 405,096, forward strand.
TTCGACGGCATCAAGGCGGGCTCGATGGTGCGAGCGCAGTACACCTACTGCCAGGGCGTGGTGCTCGGGTTGGAAACCGAGCTCGCCGCGCGAACCGAGGACGCCGACCACGCGCAGCGCGTGCACCGGTTGGTCGCCGCGGTGGACAAGGAGATGGCGCCCGACGGCGTGATCAAGGGCGCGGGCGGGGGTGACGGTGGTCTGTTCAACGGGGTCACGGCCCGCTACCTGGCGCTGGTCGTCACCACGCTGCCGGACAAGACGCCAGAAGACGCCGCCGCCAAGGACACCGCCAGAAATATCGTGCTGAAGTCCGCGCAGTCGGCGTGGGACTACCGGCAGACCGTGGACGGACTGCCGCTGTTCGGACCGTTCTGGGACCGGAACGCCGAACTGCCGACGGTGGGCACTGACGGGGCCGAGTTCGTCGAGGGCGCCGTCTATGAATCCAAGGCTCCCGAGCGCGACCTGTCGGTGCAGTTGTCGGGCTGGATGCTGATGGAGGCGGCGCACGCGATTTCGGAGGAGGAAGCACCGGCATGACCGAACCCGGGGGCTGGACACCGGACGAAGACACCGTCAAGCGCGCCAATCTCACCCGCTTCATGGCATGGCTTGCCGAAACCGGCCGCGGTGAGTTCGAGGACTACTTCCAGCTGAGGGCGAAGTCGCTGGACGATATCGCCTGGTTCTGGGACGCGGTGTGGCACTACTTCGACATCCGCGCGATGACGCCCGCCGACACCGTGCTCGCGAGTCGGGAAATGCCTGGGGCCCAGTGGTTTCCGGGCGCGACGCTGAACTACGCGATCGAGGCGTTCCGGCACGAGACCGACAAGCACCCGGCACTCGTTGTCGCGCGCGAGGACGGTTCGACGGAATGGTCATGGGCCCGCCTGCGTCAGGAGACCGCGGCGTTCGCCAACTATCTGCGCAGGCTCGGCGTCAAGCCGGGCGACCGGGTCGTCGGTTACCTGCCGAACATCGGCGAAGCGGTCGCCGCATTCCTGGGAGCCGCCAGTGTCGGTGCCACCTGGGCGGTGTGCAACCAGGACCTCGCCGTCGACGGCGTGGTCGCGCGGCTCGGGCAGCTCGAACCGACCGTGCTTGTGGCAAGCGACGGTTCCGTTTACGGCGGGAAGCGGCATGACCGGAGCAAGGAACTCGCCGAGATCCGGTCTCAACTGCCCACCGTCAAGGCGACCGTGCTGGTGCCCCGGCTGGGTAACCAGCCGGCCGAGGATGTCACGCCATGGTCGAAGGTCCTCGACCTCGACGCACCGCTGGAGATCACGCCGGTGCCGTTCGGCCATCCGCTGTGGGTGTTGTTCTCGTCGGGCACCACCGGCACGCCGAAGGGCATCGTGCACGGCCACGGCGGCGTCGTGCTCGAACACCTCAAATACCTGAGCCTGCACGCGGATCTGAAACCCGGCGAGCGTTTCATGTGGTACTCGACGACCAGTTGGATGATGTGGAACCTGCTGGTCTCCGGACTGCTGGTCGGTGCGACGGTGGTGGTCTACGACGGCAGCCCGACCTACCCGCAGAGCGACAGCCTGTGGAAGGTGGTCGCGGACCACGACGTCGCGTTGTTCGGCGCCGGCGCAGGCTACTTCCTCGGCTGCGCCAAGGAGGAGTTGCACCCGGGTAAGGAGTATCAGCTCGACTCGCTGCGAGGCGTCGGGCTCCACCGGCTCACCATTGCCCGCATCGGGATTCCGCTGGATCCAGGAAGGAGTGGGCCGGCCGCTGCCCGTCATGTCGATGAGCGGTGGAACCGATGTGGTGACCGCGTTCATCGGCGGTTGTCCGCTGGTTCCCATCGTCTCCGGCGAGCTGAACGTCATGTGCCTCGCGGCCGACGTGCAGGCCTGGACCGCCGCCGACACCCCGGTGGTGGGGGAGGCGGGAGAGCTCGTGCTCACCCAGCCGATGCCGTCGATGCCGGTGTTCTTCTGGAACGACGCCGACGGCAGCCGCTACCGCGAGGCCTACTTCGACAAGTATCCGGGCATCTGGTGTCACGGTGACTGGATCACCATCACCGATCGTGATTCGGTTGTGGTGCACGGCCGTTCGGACGCCACCCTGAACCGGATGGGCGTCCGGATGGGCAGCGCAGAGATCTACAACGCGGTCGAATCGCTGGCCGAGGTCAAGGACTGTCTGGTGGTGGGCATCGAACAGGACGACGGCGGCTACTGGATGCCGTTGTTCGTCCACCTCGCCGATGACGCCGAACTCGACGACGCGTTGCGCCAGAAGATCACCGTCGCCATCCGCAACGGCGCATCGCCGCGCCACGTGCCCGACGACATCCTGGAGGTACCGGGGATACCCCGGACGATGACCGGCAAGCGGCTCGAGATTCCGATCAAGCGAATCCTGTTGGGCGCCAAGCCCGCCGACGTGGTGTCGTCGAGCGCCGTCGACAAACCCGATCTGCTCACCGTGTTCGCGGAGCACGCCCGGGCGTGAGTGTCGAGGCGGGAGACTCGAGCGCCAGCGGCTTCCCGCGCATCGTCCGGCTGCTGCCCACCCGCTTCGGCCGCAACCCCAAAGGCGCGCGTACCACCGAGAACACCGCTGCCGGTCTGCTGCTGGTAGCCACGGTCTTCGCGATCGCATGGGCGAACTCACCCTGGGCGGAAAGCTATTGGACACTGCTGAACACGCCGGTCGGATTCAGCTTCGGCGACATGCGGTTCGACCTGACGGTCAAACAACTCGTCAACGACGGGTTGATGACGTTCTTCTTCTTCATTGTCGGCCTGGAAGTGGTGGCGGAGTTCACGATCGGTGAGCTGACCGACCGTGCCCGGGCGGCGGTGCCGGTGCTCGCTGCCATCGCCGGCCTGGCGGTGCCCGCGCTGATCTTCCTCATGATCAACTCGACGGGAGAGAATGCGCATGCATGGGGCGTGGTGATATCCACCGACACCGCGTTCCTGATCGGTGCACTGGCCATCATCAAACCGAAATTCCCTGCGCGACTGCGTCTCTTCCTGCTCACGCTGGCGGTCGTCGACGACATCGGTGCCCTGACGGTGATCGCACTCTTCTACTCGCACGGCATCCGGATCATGCCTCTGCTGGCGGCGGCGGCTTTGACCGTCGCGATCGCGCTGGTGCGCTACCTTCCTGCAGGCCGCGGCCCGGCCTACGCCGTACTCGGTTTCGCGTTGTGGGTGGCGTTGTTCCTCGGCGGCGTACACCCGACGTTGGCGGGCGTGGCGATCGCGCTGCTGATACCCGTTTTCACGCCGGAGCGCAGGCAGGTAGAGCAGACCGTCGAGCTGATCCGCGCGTTTCGCCAATCGCCGAACTCGGAGTACGCGCGCGCCGCGAGCCGGGGCCTGCGAGAGTCGATTTCGATCAACGAACGGTTGCAGACCCAGTTCGGACCCTATGTGTCATTCCTGGTGCTGCCGCTGTTCGCGGTGGTCAACGCCGGCGTGAGGCTGAACGCCGACACGATCTCAGCGGCCATGCGGTCACCGCTGACGTGGGGGATCGTCGGCGGCCTGGTGCTCGGCAAGTTCGTCGGGATCACCGGCGCGACATGGCTGATTCAGCGGTTCGGCTGGGGCCAACTCGCCCCTGGCCTCACCGTGCGCCGCGTCGCCGGAGGGGCGGCGCTATCCGGAATCGGCTTCACCATCTCGCTTTTCATCATCGACATCGCGATCCACGATTCGCTGCGCCAGGACGAAGCCAGGGTCGGCGTACTTCTCGCGTCGCTGTTGGCGTTCCTGCTCGGCTGGGCAATATTCCGGGTCACCGATTGGGTCAGCCCGCCCGAACCGGTCGGGCTGAAGCTGGTTCGGCCCGTCGACCCGGATCGAGACCATATCCGCGGCGACCCCGACGCGCCGCTGACCCTCGTCGAGTACGGCGACTTCGAGTGCCCGTTCTGCAGTCGTGCCACCGGATCGATCGACCAGGTGCGCGCGCACTTCGGTGACGACCTGCGCTACGTGTGGCGACATCTACCGCTGGAGCGCGTACACCCACGAGCATTCGATGCGGCGAGGGCCAGTGAGGCGGCCGCACTTCAGGGCAAGTTCTGGGAGATGGCGCGCGAGCTGTTCAGTCACCCCGATGATCTCGAGTGGTCGGACATGTACCGCTATGCCGTCACCGCCGGCTGCGACATCGAACGCTTCGACTCCGACGTGCGGGTGCACTCCTCGAAGGTGCTGCACCGCGTGCAGGACGACGCGCAGGACGCCGAGGTCATGGACCTCAATTCAACGCCGACCTTCTTCGTCAACGGTAAGAGGCACAAGGGCCCGTGGGACGCCGCCAGCCTGATCCGAGCACTCGAAGCGGGACGCCCCGGTTAACTCCACAGTGTCACATGAACTTTGGGCCGGAACCGGGTTACGCCGACACCGGTGCCACGCAACATCGCCTGCGTGCAGCGCGGTGTGGTGATGAAACGGAGCAGCTCTGAGACGGCAGGCTGGCGAGCCGCCGGTGCCAGCGCCATCGCGCACCATTCCCCTGGCGCCTGCAGACCCGGCCCCTTGACGTGGATCAGTCGCCCGGCAGCGACGTCCTTGCCGACCGAGAAGCCGATCGCCAGAGTAACGCCGCCGACACGCTGCACTTCTTCAAGCGCTGCGGCATCGCTCTGAAAGATCCGTTGCGCAGACTCGGGGATGGCCAAATCCCGTAGCATCGCTGCGATTTCGCCGTCCGAACTGCCCGCCGATGGCCCGAGCATCCACTGCTGGCCGGTCAGCAAGGCGGCGGTCGGAGGATGGCCGACGAGCGGGCTGTCGGGTGCGGCGACGGTGAGGATCTGATACTTCAAGAACGGCCGCACGACGATCGACCCGTCCGACGTGTCGTCGTCTGCGCCGCGACCCAGCGCGATATCCACGGCGCGCGAAGTGATCAGCTCGCGGAATCGGCTCGTCGGATGCACGCTGAGTTCCACGGACAGGTCGTTCGCCCGCGACGAGAACAGCTCGATCAGTCCCGGTGCGGCGTGCTCGGCGAACGCGCTCGACGCCGCGATGCGCAACAGCCGCCGCCCGTGCGACGCCTCGGTCACCTCGATCGCCGTCTGCTGCTGCAGGCCGAGGATCTCGATCGCCCGGCTCGCCAGCCGCAAGCCGCCAGGGGTGAACGCGAGCCCGGCGGCGGTCCTGGCGAACAACGGGTCGTCGAGTTCCTTGCGCAACTGTGCGACATGCATCGACACTCCCGCGTCGGACATGCCGAGTTCCTCGGCCGCTGCGCGGACTGAGCCCAGCCGCACAACGGCCGAAAAGGCTCGAAGCTGAGCCGGTGTCACGATTTGAGCCTACTTTGGGTTGCGTGCGTGACGTGCTGGCAGAGCTGATGGCCATCTGGGAATCGGGTGGCACCGCGGGTGTCGGCACCGTCGTCCGCACGTTCCACTCGGCCCCGCGGCCGGCCGGGGCGTCGATGGTGGTGGCGCCGGACGGTACCGTGAGCGGGTCGGTGTCGGGCGGCTGCGTCGAAGGCGCGGTCTACGAACTGGCCAATGACGTTGTGGCCGAAGGCGCGCCGCGGCTCGAGCGGTACGGGGTCACCGACGACGACGCGTTCTCCGTCGGGCTCACCTGCGGCGGCATCATCGACATCTTCGTCGAACCGGTCTCGCGCACGACGTTCCCTGAGCTCGAGGCCGTGGCCCACGACGTCGCCGAGCACCGGCCCGTCGCGGTCGCCACCGTGATCGCACACGTCGACCCCGCTTGGGTTGGCCGCAGGCTGGTGGTCGGACCCGACTCGGCTCGCGGTTCTTTCGGCTCGAAGCGCGCCGATGCCGCCGTCACCGACGACGCCGCGGGCCTGCTGGCTGCGGGTCGCAGCGAGGTGCTCACCTATGGCCCCGACGGCCAGCGCCGCGGTGCCGGCATGGAGGTCTTCGTGGCCAGCTACGCGCCGCGACCCCGGATGCTGGTATTCGGTGCGATCGACTTCGCGGCGGCCCTCGCGCGCCAGGGCTCGCTGCTCGGCTACCGGGTGACGGTGTGTGACGCCCGCCCGGTGTTCGCGACGCCAGCGCGGTTCCCGACCGCCGACGAGGTCGTCGTCGAGTGGCCCAACCGCTACCTGGCCGCGCTCAGCGACGCGGGCGAGATCGACGGCCGCACCGTCATCTGCGTGCTCACCCACGACCCGAAGTTCGACGTTCCGCTGCTGGAGGTTGCGCTGCGGCTGCCCGAGGTCGGTTATGTGGGTGCGATGGGGTCGCGACGCACCCACGACGACCGGTTGGACCGGCTTCGCGAAGCCGGCTTGACCGAGGCCGAGCTGGCCCGGCTGTCGAGCCCGATCGGGCTGGACCTGGGCGCGCGGACCCCCGAGGAGACGGCGGTGTCGATCGCCGCGGAGATCATCGCCCGGCGGTGGGGCGGCGGCGGCCGCCCGCTCGCCGAGGTCGAAGGCCGGATCCACCACGAAAGCGAGTTAAGCGATCACTTAACTCGATATTGACGTGCCTGCTGGACCGGCCGAGACTGGGACTCCCGCGGAGGATGTGAGGTCGGTCACATGCAGGTACCTGGACCTTTCGAGTATGAGCGCGCTACCAGCGTCGACCACGCGATCGGGCTGCTGGACCGGTTGGGCGACGGGGCGTTGATCGTCGCGGGCGGGCACAGCCTGCTGCCGATGATGAAGCTGCGCATCGCCAACCCGGAATACCTCGTCGACATCAACGACCTGGCGGCCGAGCTCGGGTACATCACCATCGATCCGGCCGCGGTCCGGATCGGTGCCATGACCCGTCACCGCGAGGCGCTGGATTCTGATGCACTCGCCGCTGTGTGCCCGATCTTTCGGGACGCAGAGCTGCTGATCGCCGATCCCGTGGTGCGAAACAGGGGAACCGTCGGGGGATCGCTGTGCCAGGCGGACCCGGCCGAGGACCTGACGACGGTGTGTGCCGTGCTTGACGCCGTCTGCGTGGCCCGTGGACCGTCGGGGTTGCGCGAGATCTCGATCGACGACTTCCTGGAAGGCCCCTACGAGACGGCGCTGGCGCATAACGAGATGCTGGTGGAGGTGCGTATCCCATTGCGGCCCAACACTTCCAGTGCATATGCGAAGGTGGAACGGCGGATCGGCGATTGGGCGGTGACTGCGGCGGGCGCCTCGGTTACCGTCGAGGACGGCACCATCACGGCCGCACGAGTGGGGTTGACCGCGGTGAACCCGGATGCCGCCGAACTCGCCGCGATATCCGATTCGCTGGTCGGCAGGCCGCCCACCGAGGAGGTATTCGCCGAGGCCGGCCGCCGCGCGGCGCAGGCCTGCGAGCCGGCAAGCGACATGCGGGGCAGCGCGGAATACAAGCGCCATCTGGCCAGCGAACTCACATTCCGGACGCTGCACGCGGCCGCCGAACGCGTGACAGGTGCGCTGTCGACCAACGGACCCGGAGGGGGATAGCCATGCAGGTGACCATGACCGTCAACGGCGAGCCGATCGCCGCCGACGTCGAACCACGAATGCTGCTGGTCCATTTTCTGCGCGACGAGCTGCGGCTGACCGGAACGCACTGGGGGTGCGACACCAGCAACTGCGGCACCTGTGTGGTGGAGGTCGACGGCGAACCGGTGAAATCGTGCACGACCCTCGCGGCGATGACGTCCGGCCACAGCGTCCGCACCGTCGAGGGGCTGGAGACCGATGGCCAGCTCGATCCCGTGCAGGAGGGGTTCATGCAGTGCCACGGGCTGCAGTGCGGATTCTGCACCCCCGGCATGATGATCACCGCGCGGGCCCTGCTCGACCGGGTGCCCGACCCCGACGAGGACACCATTCGCACGGCCATATCCGGCCAGATCTGCCGGTGCACCGGATACACCACCATCGTGCGGTCCATCCAGTGGGCGGCCAGGCATGCCAACGGCCGCGTCGTCGAACCGGGACCGAACGATGAGGACTTCGCGCCCGAGGCGCAGACCGACGACACCATGGGCCCCGAAGCGGGCGAGCACATCATCGAAACAGGGAGCCCGTCATGACAACCGCGGAGGCCCGGCCGGAAAATCTGGCCGACAACGACCAGAAGCCGTGCGGCCACGGCCGGATGCTGCGCAAGGAGGACCCGCGGTTCATCCGGGGCCGCGGCAACTACGTCGACGACATCAGCCTGCCCGGCATGCTGCACCTGGCCATCCTGCGTTCGCCGTACGCGCATGCGCGGATCAACAGCATCGATGTCTCAGCGGCACAGGCACATCCGAAGGTCAAGGCCGTCGTCACCGGGGCCGATCTCGCCGAGAAGGGCCTGGCCTGGATGCCGACATTGTCCAACGACGTGCAGGCGGTGCTGGCCACCGACAAGGTGCGGTTCCAGGGCCAGGAGGTGGCGTTCGTCGTCGCCGAGGACCGCTACTCCGCCCGCGACGCGCTGGAGCTCATCGACGTCGACTACGACCCGCTCACCCCGGTCGTCGACGCCCGCAAGGCGCTCGACGCCGACGCCGAAGTGATCCGCACCGACCTCGATGGCAAGGCCGACAACCACTGCTTCGACTGGGAGACCGGCGATGCGGCGGCCACCGAGGCCGTGTTCGCCAAGGCCGACGTCGTCGTCAAACAGGAGATCGTGTATCCGCGCGTGCATCCCGCACCGATGGAAACCTGCGGCGCCGTAGCCGATCTCGACCCGGTCACCGGCAAGCTCACGCTGTGGTCGACGACGCAGGCACCGCACGCGCACCGCACGCTGTATGCGTTGGTGGCGGGCCTGCCCGAACACAAGATCCGGGTCATCTCGCCCGACATCGGCGGCGGGTTCGGCAACAAGGTGCCGATCTACCCCGGATACGTCTGCGCGATCGTCGGTTCACTGCTGCTGGGTAAACCCGTCAAGTGGATGGAGGACCGCAGCGAAAACCTCACCAGCACAGGCTTTGCCCGCGACTACATCATGGTCGGCGAGATCGCCGCCACCAGCGACGGCAAGATCCTGGCGATCCGGTCCAATGTGCTCGCCGACCACGGCGCGTTCAACGGAACCGCCGCGCCCGTGAAATACCCTGCCGGCTTCTTCGGCGTCTTCACGGGCAGCTACGACATCGAGGCCGCCTACTGCCACATGACCGCGGTGTACACGAACAAGGCGCCAGGCGGCGTCGCGTACGCCTGTTCGTTCCGCATCACCGAGGCCGTGTACTTCGTCGAGCGCCTGGTGGACTGCCTGGCGTTCGAGCTGAAGATGGACCCGGCGCAGCTGCGACTGCAGAACCTGTTGAAGCCGGACCAATTTCCGTACAAGTCCAAGACCGGCTGGGTGTACGACTCGGGCGACTACGAGACCACCATGCGCAAGGCCATGGACATGATCGGATACGACGCCCTGCGCGCCGAGCAGAAGGAAAAGCGCGAGCGCGGCGAACTGATGGGCATCGGCATGGCGTTCTTCACCGAGGCGGTGGGCGCCGGGCCGCGCAAGGACATGGACATCCTCGGCCTCGGCATGGCCGACGGCTGCGAACTACGGATCCATCCGACCGGGAAAGCCGTTGTGCGGCTTTCGGTTCAGACACAGGGGCAGGGACACGAAACCACGTTCGCCCAGATCGTCGCCGAAGAGCTCGGCATTCCGCCCGACGACATCGACGTCGTGCACGGTGACACCGACCAGACGCCGTTCGGCCTCGGGACATACGGCAGCCGGTCGACGCCGGTGTCGGGTGCCGCTGCCGCCCTGGTTGCCCGCAAGGTCAGGGACAAGGCCAAGATCATCGCCTCGGGCATGCTCGAGGCCTCGATCGCGGACCTGGAGTGGGAGAAGGGGTCGTTCCACGTCAAGGGTGACCCGTCGGCGTCGGTGACGATCCAGGACATCGCGATGCGCGCACACGGGGCAGGCGATCTGCCCGAGGGCCTCGAGGGTGGCCTCGACGCCCAGATCTGTTACAACCCAGAGAACCTCACCTATCCGTACGGCGCGTACTTCTGCGTCGTCGACATCGATCCCGGCACGGCCGTGGTGAAGGTGCGGCGCTTCCTCGCCGTCGACGACTGCGGGACCCGGATCAACCCGATGATCATCGAGGGGCAGATACACGGGGGCATCGTCGACGGTATCGGCATGGCCCTGATGGAGATCATCGCGTTCGACGAAGAGGGCAACTGCCTCGGTGGCTCGCTGATGGACTACCTCATCCCCACCGCCGTGGAGGTGCCGAATCTGGAGACCGGATTCACGACGACGCCGTCACCGCATCACCCGATCGGCGCCAAGGGTGTCGGGGAGTCCGCCACCGTCGGGTCGCCGCCCGCCGTGGTGAATGCGGTCGTCGACGCGCTGGCGCCGTTCGGTGTGCGGCACGCCGACATGCCGCTTACTCCGTCGCGGGTGTGGGAGGCCATGCAGGGTCGGGCCACCCCGCCGATCTAGAAGGTGCCATGCGGACAGCGATGAAGATGGACGAACGGGCGCAGCAGTTGCTGCGGGCGCGGACACCGTTCGTCCACGCGACGGTGGTGCGCGCGGCACCACCGACCTCAGCGCATGCCGGTGACGAAGCGATCCTGTTGTCCGACGGCACTATTGAGGGGTTCGTCGGGGGTCACTGCGCACAGAACTCGGTTCGCAAGGCGGCGATGGGGGCGCTGCAGACGAACGAAAGCGTGCTGCTGCGGGTGCTGCCCGACGGAGATGTGCACTTTCCCGAGGCGCCGGGGGCCTGCGTCGTCGTCAACCCGTGCCTGTCCGGCGGCGCGCTGGAGATCTTCCTGGTCCCGCAGGTGCCCGCGCCGCTGGTGCGGGTCGTCGGTGCGACGCCGATCGCCGATGCGCTGGTGGATCTCTGCGGCGCCATGGGTTACGACGCCCGCAGCGGTGACCTGAGCGACCTGGACGGGACGACCGCGGTGGTGATCGCCAGCCTCGGCGGTCCCGAGGCCGAGACGATCCGCGCCGCCCTCGATGCGGGCGTCGGATACATCGGGCTGGTGGCCAGTCGTGTCCGGGGTGCGTCGATCCTGCGTGGGCTCGAACTGACCGAGGCCGAACGCTCGAGGGTGCACACGCCGGTCGGGCTGGCGATCGGCGCGAAGACCCCTGCGGAGATCGCGGTGTCCATCGTGGCCGAGGTGATCAAGTCGATCCGAGTCGACGGGCTGAAAGGCCGACGGGTGACCGGCCCCGGATGACGAACCCGTTCGCCGATGTCGACGAGGTGATCCGGCGCTTCGACGACCACGATTACCTGCTCGACCTCGGCACCGCGTCGGCGATCTACCTGGCCGTGACGCTCGGTCGCCCCCTGTTGCTGGAGGGCGAGCCCGGTGTGGGCAAGACGACCGCCGCCAAAACCCTTGCCGCCGTGCTGGACACACCACTGCTGCGCCTCCAGTGCTATGAGGGGTTGACGGCGGCCGAAGCGCTTTACGACTGGAACTACCAACGCCAGCTGCTGTCCATCCGGCTCGCCGAGGCAAAAGACGCAGGGATCGACGAGTCCGACCTCTACACCGAGGAATACCTTGTCGACCGCCCCATCCTGCAATGCGTTCGGTACCGCGGGCCCGCTGCGCCGGTGTTGCTTATCGACGAGATCGACCGCGCCGACGATGAATTCGAGGCGCTGCTGCTCGAATTCCTGGGCGAGGCGGCGGTCACGGTGCCCGAACTCGGGACGTTCGTCGCCGAGCGGCCACCGATCGCCGTGCTCACCTCCAACCGCAGCCGCGATCTGCACGACGCTTTGCGACGGCGTTGCCTGTACCACTGGATCGACTACCCGGAACCGTCGCGGGCGGCCGCGATCGTGCGGCGGACGGTGCCCGGCGCGGACACTGCCCTCATCGAACACGCCGCCCAGTTCGTCAGCAGCACAAGGGGTCTCGATCTCGACAAACCACCGGGTGTGGCGGAGACCATCGACTGGGTCGCCGCACTGGTGGCGCTCGGTGTGGCAGAGCTGGTGGACGCGGGCACCGAGCGCGGCCTGGCCGGCCTTGGCGCGCTGGCCAAGACCCCCGACGACTACGCCCTGATCAGCGAGGCGTTCACCGAGTACAGCTCACAGTGTCGACCCAGTCCTTGCGCCGGTCGGCCTCGCGCGCGTTCAGTTTCGCGATCGCCCGTCTTGTTCGCGCGCGCCGGTTGGAGCCTCGCTTGGCCCGGGCGAGCCGCTGCTGCAGCACCGTCAACCGCTTCGCCTCGCCCCGGGTCAGACTGGGTGCGTGCAGCAGTTCGCCGGTCGACAGCGCCGCCGAGACAGCAACGCCACGGTCGATACCGACCACGCTCCCATCGCGCGGCCCCGATATCGGAGCGGGGATGTGGGCGAACGCGACATGCCAGCGGCCGGCCCGATCGCGGGTGACTCGGTAGGACTTGACACCCTCTGGCACCGGCCGCGACAGGCGAAACCGCACCCAGCCGACCTTGGGCACCCAGACCCGACCGAAGCGGCGGTTCAGCCGCACGACGTGATGTGGTTTCACCGCGACCTGCCGAAACCCTTCATGGACACCGGCTTTACGCCACGTCGGCCGCCGATGCGTGCGCCTAAAGAAGTTTTGCATGGCCTGCGCAAAATCCCGCAGCGCCTGCTGCTGCACCGTCTGACTCCCGGCACGAAGCCACCCGTACTCGGCACGGACCTCGGTCAACTGCGCACACTGCTCGACATAGCCAGGAGCCTTACGACCCGGTTGCCAATGCTGCTGCTGCTCCACCGCCAAATTCCACACATACCGCGCATTCCGGCAATGCGTCAACAACGCCTCCTCCTGCTCAGGAGTCGGCAACAGCCGAAACCGCGACATACTCGCAAAGTAACCGCCACCACCGACATCCCCGACGTCGCACGACAGCCTCACACCGGGGAGCAGCTTCCTCCCCGGACTCAAGCCCGGGGTTCCCAGCCGAAGGAGAGTCGATGAAGATCGCCAACGAGTTCACCGTCAACGCGCCGATCGAGGACGCGTGGGACGTCCTCACCGATCTGGAGCAGGTCATCCCGTTGATGCCGGGGGCGCAGATGACCGGCCGCGAGGGCGATGAGGTGCTGGGCAAGGTCAAGGTCAAGGTCGGACCGGTGACCAGTGAGTTCAGTGGCAAGGTGCACTTCGTCGAGCAGGACCGCGATGCGCACCGTGCGGTCATCGACGGCAAGGGCAAGGAGGCCCGCGGCACCGGCAACGCGGTTGCAACCGTCACTGCACAACTGCACGAGGCCGGTGACCACACTCGCGTCACCGTCGACACCGATCTGAAGATCGTCGGCAAGCTCGCCCAGTTCGGCAGCAGCATGCTGCAACAGGTTTCCGAGAAGCTGCTCGGCCAGTTCGTCGATTCCCTCGAGGCCAAGCTCGCCGCGGACAGTGCACCCGCCAAGCCGGCTCCGCAACAGCCCGCACCGGAGCCCATCGACCTTCTTTCACTCGCAGGCGGTGGCGCGCTGAAGAAGTACGGGCCGCCGGTCTTCGGCGCGTTCTTGGCGGCGGCCGTGGTGTTCACGCTGGGGCGTCTGCGGCTGGCCCGAAAGGCGTTGCAGCGTAGCCGATGACGGCTCCATTTCTGCTGCGCGGCGTCGACGTTTCCGCATTTGCGGTCGCGTTGGTGGCCAAGCTGCGGGGTGGCGGCGTCGTGGTGTCGGCGGATGGACCCGCGACCCTGGTGCAGGCGATGCGCCACCTCGCGCCGCAGTCACGTACGGCCCTGTACTGGGCCGCCCGCCTGACACTGGTGAACCGGGCCGAGGACCTGACCGCATTCGACGCGGTCTTCGACGCGATCTTCTCGGATGCGGTGCTCGGGGTGGATCCGCCGACACTGAAACGCGGCCCGCGTCCGCCGGCCGCGCCGGCAGAGAGCGGCCGGAGCGACGCGACAGCGGCAACAGCGACGGCGATGGCCTGCCGTGGACCACGATGCCCGCCGCGATCGGCGCCGCGGACTTCTCCGACAGCGGAATCGTTGTGCCCGACTCACTGCCGAGCCGACTGGTTGCAAGGGCAGACGAGCCGTTCGATCGCTTCGACGAGAACGATCTACACCGCATCGGCACATGGCTGGAACAGCTGTCCACACGCTGGCCGCGCCGACGCACCATGCGCCGAGAAGTGCATCGCCGCGGCAAGCGGATCGATGTGCGCGAGTCGATGCGAACGTCCCGCACGACGGGCTGGGAGGTGTTGCGGCTGGCGCGTGCCCGCAGGCGCAGTCGGCCCCGCCGGGTGGTGCTGGTGTGCGATGTCAGCCGTTCGATGCGGCCCTATGCGGCGATCTACCTGCACCTCATGCGGGCAGCGGCGTTGCGCCAAAAAGGCATTCGTCCCGAGGTTTTCGCATTCTCGACCTCGCTGACCCGGCTCACACCCGCGTTGTCGCACCGCTCGGCGGAGGTGGCGCTGTCCCGGGCCAACGCGAAGGTCGTCGACCGGTACGGCGGTACACATCTCGGACGATGCGTTGGTGGGCTTCTGGCCGCGCCACACGGCAGCGCGCTGCGCGGCGCGGTGGTGATCGTCGCCTCGGACGGCTGGGACAGCGACCCGCCCGAGGTGCTGGAACGCGCGCTGGCCCGGGTGCGGCGTCGGGCGCACATGGTGGTCTGGCTGAATCCGCGTGCCGCACAGCCCGGATTCGAACCGCTGGCCGGGTCGATGGCGGCCGCCCTGCCGTACTGCGATCTGTTTTTGCCCGCGCACTCGCTGTCGGGTTTACGTGACCTCTTCGCCGCGCTGGGTGGCGGGGCTAATCCTCGACCGGTGCCACCTCACCGGTAGAGCGGCGACGAGCCAGCAGCGCGCGGCCGACCGAGATGATGCCCGGCAGGATCGACAGGAAAACGATCAGCAGGATCATCAACTCGAGGTTCTGCTTGACGAACGGCACGTTGCCCAGGAAATAGCCGAGCAGCGTCACACCCGCGCCCCACAGGATGCCGCCGACGATGTCGAAGCCGAGGAACACCGGGTAACGCATGTAGGAGACGCCGGCCAGCACCGGGGTGAAGGTGCGCACGATCGGGACGAAGCGGGCCAGGATGATCGTCTTCGGACCGTGCCGTGCGAAGAACTCGTGCGACTGCGTGACGTAGCGCTTCTTGAAGAAGCGGGAGTCTTCCTTGTCGAACAGCGCCGGGCCGATTCGGCGCCCGATGAAGTAGGCCGTCTGGTCGCCGAGCACCGCCACCAGCGATACGGAGCCCACCAGCACCCAGATGTTGACCGGCGGGTTCGGCGCCGCGGCCAGCAGCCCACCGGTGAACAACAGCGAATCGCCGGGCAGGATCGGGAACAGCAGCCCGGTCTCGATGAAGACGATGACCAGGATTCCGGGCAGCACCGCGGATGCGAACAGCCCGCCTTCGCCCAGCCAGTACATCGGGTCCATCAGGCCGGGCAGGGCCATCACGGTGGTCAAGGTCGCCGCCGGTGCGGCTCCGCGGTGCTCATGGCTCACCAAGATACCGGCGCGGGCTGCGCCGACACCCAACGAGCAGGTCGGCTGCAGTCTTGAGATACTACGTAGAAAGCGCCACCAGCGAGAGGAACTCCCATGCCCATCGCCACGCCCGAGGCCTACACCGAGATGCTGGCCCGCGCCAAGGAGCACTCGTATGCGTTCCCGGCGATCAACTGCACTTCGTCGGAAACGATCAACGCCGCGCTGAAGGGATTCGCCGACGCGGGCAGCGACGGCATCATCCAGTTCTCGACCGGCGGCGCCGAGTTCGGCTCCGGCCTCGGGGTGAAGGACATGGTCACCGGCGCGGTGGGGCTCGCCGAGTTCGCCCACGTCGTCGCGGAGAAATACCCGATCACCGTCGCCCTGCACACCGACCACTGTCCGAAGGACAAGCTGGACACCTATGTCCGCCCACTGCTGGCGATCTCGCAGAGCCGGGTGGCCGAGGGTAAGAACCCGCTGATCCAGTCGCACATGTGGGACGGCTCGGCGGTGCCGATCGACGAGAACCTGACGATCGCCAAGGAACTGCTGAAGCAGACGGCCGCCGCCAAGATCATCCTGGAGATCGAGATCGGCGTGGTCGGCGGCGAGGAGGACGGCGTCGAGGCCGAAATCAACGAGAAGCTCTACACCACGCCCGAGGACTTCGAGAAGACCATCGAGGCGCTCGGCGCCGGCGAGCACGGCAAGTACCTGCTGGCCGCGACGTTCGGCAACGTGCACGGCGTGTACAAGCCGGGAAACGTCAAGCTGCGTCCGGACATCCTCGAGCAGGGCCAGAAGGTCGCCGTCGCCAAACTCGGATTGCCCGAGGGCTCACAGCCTTTCGACTTCGTCTTCCACGGCGGCTCCGGCTCGCTGAAGTCGGAGATCGAGGAGGCGCTGCGCTACGGGGTGGTCAAGATGAACGTCGACACGGACACCCAGTACGCGTTCACCCGGCCCCTCGCCGGCCACATGTTCACCAACTACGACGGCGTACTGAAGGTCGACAGCGAGGTCGGCAATAAGAAGGTGTACGACCCGCGCACCTACATGAAGAAGGCCGAGGCCAGCATGTCGGAGCGGGTGGTCGAGGCCTGCAACGACCTGCACTGCGCGGGCCGGAGCGTGAGCGCCTAGCTGCCCGGCTCCTGGCAGATCTTCCACTGCTCGTCGCGGAACTGCAGGTCGAAGCTGCGGGTGGACCGGGTCTGCGGCGCGTAGGCCATGAATGTGGTCACGTTGGCCTCGGCGTGGTCGCCGTTGATCACGACCTCGTCGATGCTCGCCACCACCGGGTACCGCTTGGCCGCGGCCACCCGGGAGTGCGTGTCGGCCCACGCGCGGCCGTCGTAGTTGACGTAGCTGTCGCGGGTGGCGCCGCAGGTGATGCTGCGCAGGGTGGCCAGGTCGCCCTTCTGCACCGCGACATCGAAGTTCTGGATCGTCGAGCGGACCATCTCCTCCTGCGACTCCTTCGTATCGGAGTCGCGCGTCAAAAGCACGGTGCCCAATATCGCGACGGCGACGAGTGCGGCGATCACCAGGATCAGCGCCACCACCCAACCCCAGCTGTGTCGCCGCCCCGGTGGTTTGGGCGCATCCCCGCGGGCCGGAATGACTTGTGGTGCAGCCGGTTTGCCCGACGAAATCGGTTCGGTGGCCGCCGACATCACCTCGGTGGCCGGCTCGGGAGGCGTTTCGATCTTCGTCGTCGACGAGTCCATCCCGGAGGGCGCGGTGAACCGCCGCTCGGCCGACGATTCCTCCTGCGACGATTCCTCCGCCGGGCCGGTTGATTCCACCGTCATCACTTCGGTGGCGTGTTCCTCGACGCCGGCGGGCGCCTCGTCGACGACGGGGGCCGCTTCGGTCGCCGGTTCGCTCTCCTCAGGTGCCGAGGCGTCGGCGGCTGATTCGTCCGCCGATTCCACAGCCGGTTCGTTTCCCTGGTCGGGCCCTGATGGGTTCGACATCCCTGCTGCAGTCCTCCCGTAACGACGTCTCTGCTCGAGCTTATAAGCCCCACGGCACAATAGGCCCATGACGCGGATGGGTGATCTTCTGGGACCGGATCCGGTACTACTGCCTGGCGACCCTGCGGCCGAGACGGAACTGGCGGCCAATGAGAACCCGGCGATTGTGGCCGCTGCACACCCCACGGCATCGGTGGCGTGGGCGGCTCTCGCCGAGCACGCGCTGGCCGACGACAGGGCCATCACGGCGTACGCCTACGCCCGCACCGGCTACCACCGCGGCCTCGACCAATTGCGCCGCAACGGCTGGAAGGGGTTCGGGCCCGTTCCGTACGCGCACGAACCCAACCGGGGTTTCCTGCGTTGTGTGGCCGCGCTCGCGAGGGCCGCGGACACAATCGGTGAAACGGACGAATACGCGCGCTGTCTGGATCTGCTCGACGACTGCGACCCGACGGCGCGAACCGAACTCGGGCTCACCTAGCCGCGATCATCAGGTCGCTTCGCAATTGCAGTCGCCCGCGACGTCCGGCGGCTCGACTTGAACAGTGGAATGTTCCAGTCCGCGTGCGGTCAGCACCGCCTTGGCGTCGTCGAGCACCCGCGCCGCATTCGCACCACTGGTCAGGTGCGCGGTGACCATGTCCTTGCCCGGCACCAGCGTCCAGACGTGCAGGTCGTGTACCTCGGTCACGCCCTCGACCGCACACAGCGCGGTCCGCAGCTCCTCGACGTCGATGTGGGAGGGCGAGGACTCGGACAGGATGCGCAGCGCCGCACGAGCCAGCGCGATCGCGCGTGGCAGCACCCACAGGGCGACCAAGACCGCCACCACCACGTCGGCGTAGGGCCAATGCGTCGTGACCGTGACGATGCCCGCGATCAGGACGCCGATGCTGCCGACCGTGTCGGCGACCACCTCCATGTAGGCGCCCTTGACGGCCAGGCTGTCCTTGGAGTGCGAGCGCAGCAGCAGCACGACGACGGCGTTGGCCAGCAGGCCCGCCAGCGCGACGACGATCATCGGCACGCCAGGGACATCGGGCGCATCACCGAACCGCTCGACCGCCTCGAAGAGGATGAAGGCCGCAACGCCGATCAGCAGTGCCGCATTGGCGACGGCGGTGAACACCTCGGCGCGGTGCCACCCGTAGGTCCGCGCGGGCGAAGCGCTGCCGTGCCGGGCGAGCAGCACCGCAGTCAGGCCCATGAACATCGCCACCAGGTCGGTCAGCATGTGCCCGGCGTCGGCGAGCAGCGCAATCGAATTGATCAGCAGTGCGGTCGCGAGCTCGAGAATGAAGAAGCCGGTCAGGATGGCAGCTGCGATGAGCATCCGGCTGACACGGGCATCGCCACCGCCGTGGTTGTGGCCCGCACCCATGTTTTCAATCTATGCGCAATGGCGCATATGTCGCAAGGCGTTCGGTCTAGAGCCAGGCAGACCAGAATTGCGTCAGTTCGCGACCGTCGCCGACCAGCCACCGAGGCACGCCGGAGAAATCGAAGAACCAGAGCACGACACTCCAAAACCACTGGTTGAGCTGCGGCGTGAACAGCAGGAGCACCAGGACGAACAGCCCCCACGGTTTCGCCGGGGCCAGTGCGCGCTGCGTCTGCGGGCTCAGATGAGGCTCAAGGGCGCTGTAGCCGTCCAGCCCAGGGACGGGCAGCATGTTCAGCACCAGTGCGGTGACCTGAAGGAAGCCCAGGAACGCCACACCGGCCCAGAACACCGAATGCTCCCGCGTCCCGAACAGCGCGGTCAGCGCCAACAGCAGCGCGGCGAACACCAAGTTGGTGAACGGACCGGCGAGGCTGACCAAAGTCTTCTGGCGGTTGGTCATGAACGACGTCCGCACCCACACCGCGCCGCCGGGGAGCCCGATGCCACCGATCGCGATGATCAGCACCGGCAGCACGATCGAGAGGAGCGGATTGGAATACTTCAACGGGTTGAGGGTCAGATACCCGCGCACCGCGACGTCGTGGTCACCGAACCGCCACGCGGTGAACGCATGGGCGAACTCGTGCAGGCTCAGCGACACGATCCAGCCGGCGATGACGAAGGTGAACACCCCGACGTAGGCCAGCGGCTCGCGGTCCGCCGCGGACAGCCAGGCCAGCACGCCGCCGACCGCGGTGATGGCCACGATCGCCAGGAAGATGGGGCTTGGTCGCACCGATTGGCGCACCGGACGGATGCTCACTTCACGAAAGTACCGGCAGTCAGCGCGGCCAGTCGCAGCCGGTCAGCTCGGCCGACAGTTCCCACAGCCGGCGGGCCGTCTCCGGGTCACGGGCTTTCTTGAGCGTCTTTGCCACCCTCGGCTTTCCGAACTGCCAGAAACGCGGTGCGAGATGACTCCCACTGGGGAGGTCGGTGGTTGCCGCGATGATGCTTGACCGCGCCGCGGTCTGCGCGCTCTGGGGGAAGTTGCGCAGAAAGCTCAGCTGTGATGACCAGCCCACAAATCCCGTGCTGTACCTGGCGATGTCGGTGTCCGCGCCGCCCGGATCGACGGCGATCGCATGGACGCCCCGTCTGGCCAACTCGTCGGTGAACAACATGATGGCGAGCTTGGACTCGCCGTAGGCCGCCCACTTCGAGTACTTGCGGGTGTGCCAGTTCAAGTCGTCGAGATGGAGCCGGCTGAACCTGTGGTTCATGCTCGTCACCGAAACGACCCGGTCCTTGATCCGGTCGCCGAGCAGGCAGGTCAACGCGAAATGGCCGAGGTAGTTCGTGCCCATGTGCGTCTCGAACCCATCCGCCGTGCGGGTCAGCGGCAGGCCGAGGACACCGGCGTTGTTCACCAACACGTCGACGGTCTCGACCGAGTCGGCGAACTTGCGCACGCTGGTCAGGTCGGCGAGGTCGAGATGGGCCACGTCGACGTCGCCCGCCATCTCGGCGGCGGCATGTTCGGTCTTGGAGAGGGTGCGCGCGGCGATCAGCACGCTGTGACCGGCGGCGGCCAGCGCCGTAGCCGTCTGCTTACCGATACCACTGCTGCCACCCGTGACAATGATTCGCACGGGCCCTATCTCACCAGTAGCCAGCCCTCTGTGTGGCGATAAAACGTCGATCGACGGACAGATCGTGGCGCGAGCACGCCGTCGCGGATCACCAGCGCACCCGTGGTGCCGAGCTGAGTGGCCCGCCCGGCGACCCAGCGCCGTCGGCCCTGTCCGGTGACGGTCGCCCGCAGGCCGGGCATGGCCAGGGTCGGTTCGATCCGCACGCCGGTGACCTCGCCGTCGAACAGCTGCGTGTCGTCGACGACCGCCTCGCCGCGCAGCGCGGCGCCGTTCTCACCCCGCCATTCGGCCGAGCCCGTGATGACGTGGCCCGTCTCGTCGCGGATCAACGGCACCCGTCGTGCGGTGCCGCGGCGTGCGCGCCGGGCCATTCGCCAACCGGCAGCGTGACCCACCTCCACGTCGAGCCGGTCTGTGCGCAGTAACCGGGTCAGCAGTGCGGCCAGGTCGGCATCGGAACCGACCACGATCAGCCGCCGGGCGCGTCCCACCACGGCATCGATGTCGTCCGGGCCATCCACCTGTTCGGCGGCAAGGCCCGCCAGCGGGCGCGGCAAACGGCGCCCGCCGAACAGCAACACCACGACATCAGTGGTGATCAAGGCAGCTCCTTGCGGGTCCCGCAGGGACCAGGTCGGATACAGTGGCTCACCGGCTGGACCACAATAAGCGGGAGAAACGCCATGCCGGCAATCGTGCTCATCGGCGCCCAATGGGGCGACGAGGGCAAGGGGAAGGCCACCGACCTGCTCGGTGGCCGTGTGCAGTGGGTCGTGCGGTATCAGGGCGGGAACAATGCCGGTCATACCGTCGTCCTGCCGAGCGGCGAAAACTTCGCGCTGCACCTCATTCCATCGGGGATCCTGACGCCCGGCGTCACCAACGTGATCGGCAACGGCGTGGTGATCGATCCCGGCGTACTGCTCGACGAGCTGAAGGGTCTACAGGACCGCGGCGTCGATACCGAACGCCTGCTGATCTCGGCCGACGCGCACCTGCTGATGCCCTACCACGTCGCCATGGACAAGGTGGTCGAGCGGTACGCGGGCAACAAGAAGATCGGCACCACCGGCCGCGGCATCGGCCCCTGCTACCAGGACAAGATCGCGCGCATCGGGATCCGCGTCGCCGACGTACTGGACGAGGCACAGCTGGTCCAAAAGATCGAAGCCGCACTGGAATTCAAGAACCAGGTGTTGGTCAAGATCTACAACCGCAAGGCGCTGGAACCCGAGGAGGTGTTGGACAACCTGCTGACGACGGCCGAAGGTTTCAAGCACCGCATCGCCGACACCAGGCGGCTGCTCAACGTCGCACTCGACAAGGGTGAGATCGTCCTGCTGGAGGGCTCGCAGGGCACGCTGCTCGACGTCGACCACGGGACCTATCCGTTCGTCACGTCGTCGAATCCAACCGCGGGCGGCGCCGCCGTCGGCTCGGGCATCGGCCCGACCCGCATCACCACGGTGTTGGGGATCCTGAAGGCGTACACCACCAGGGTCGGCTCCGGTCCGTTCCCCACCGAATTGTTCGACGCGTACGGCGAATACCTGACCAAGACCGGCGGTGAGTTCGGGGTGACGACGGGCAGGCGTCGCCGCTGCGGTTGGTTCGACGCGGTCATCGCGCGCTACGCCACCCGGGTCAACGGCATCACCGACTACTTCCTGACCAAGCTCGACGTGCTCTCCAGCCTCGATACAGTGCCGATCTGCGTGGGGTACACGGTGAACGGCAAGCGCACCGACGACATGCCGATGACGCAGAGCGACATCGCGCACGCGGAGCCGGTATACGAGGAGATGCCGGGTTGGTGGGAGGACATCTCCGGGGCGCGTGAATTCGACGATCTGCCCGCGAAGGCGCGCGACTACGTGCTGCGGCTGGAAGAGCTTGCCGGAGCACATGTTTCGTGCATCGGCGTTGGGCCCGGTCGCGACCAGACGATCGTGCGTCGCGACATTCTGGCGGATCACGCGTGACCGACGATCCCAGGCTCGTCGACCCCGACTACGACAAGCACGGTGGCTTCCCGAATTTCGAAGCGGCACAACCGGGTCCGGGGTTCGCACGGTTTCTGACGGCGATGCGCAGGGCGCAGGATCTCGCGGTGTCGGCGGACCCGGACAGCGACACCTGGGAGCAGGCCGCCGACCGCGCCGAAGAGTTGGTGAAGCTGCTCGACCCGTTCGAGGCGCCCGAGGGCGTCGGTCCGGCCAATCGGGTCCCTGATCTTCCGGGTGCAGGTAGCCTGCTGATGCCGCCATACAGGGTGGTGGATTTCGGGTCCGATGGTGTCGAATTGAGTGTGCAGTTCAGCCGGTTCTCGGTCGGCGGCAATTACGCGGTACACGGCGGCGTGCTGCCGCTGCTGTTCGACTCGGTGTTCGGCATGGTGATTCACGCTGCGGGCCGTCCGATCAGTCGCACGGGCTTCCTGCATGTCGACTACCGCAAGGTGACGCCGATCGACACCCCGCTGACCGTACGAGGCTGGGTGGCAAGGACGGAGGGCCGCAAGGCCTTCGTCAACGCGGAACTGCGCGATCCCGACGGCAACCTGCTGGCCGAAGCCAACGGCCTGATGATCAGATTGCTCCCCGGCCAGCCGTAACCGTGCCACGATGACGGCGTGACCATCAACAGAGCCGATCGCCAGATGCACAAGCTGGCGACGCCGCGTGCCGCGGCAATCGCCGGAGTGCTCTTCGCCCTGCTGTTCGGCACGGCGCTGATACTGATCCGTACCGCGCTTCCCGAGGGCGCCGAGCCGGGTGCGCAGTGGTTGACGCCCGGAGGTACGAATCTAAAGACCGCGGCATTGATCATGCCGTTCGCCGGCATTGCCTTCTTGTGGTTCATCGGGGTGGTGCGCGACGGATTCGGCCGATTCGAGGACAAGTTCTTCTCGACGGTCTTCATCGGCGCCGGCCTGACGTTCCTCGCGATGATGTTCGTGGCCGCCGGAGTCGGTGCCGGCCTCGAGGCCAGCAACCGGATCGCCGGCGACGTATCCGCACACACCGTGGTGGCCACCTTCGGGCAGATGGTCGTACTGGCGATCGCCAAGACCTACGCGCTGCGCATGGCGGCCGTGTTCATGGTCTCGCTGGCCACCATCTGGCTGAAGACGGGTCTGATGCCACGCTGGCTAGTCATCGTGACTTACCTTGTGGCGCTGGGACTTCTGTTCGCGAGCGATATCAGCATGTGGCTGACGCTGGCCTTCCCGATCTGGGTCCTGGTCGTCAGCGTCTTGCTGTTGGCGCGGGCCGGCGTCATCGACCTCGATCGCGACGACTAATCGACGATCCGCAAAGCCTGTGACGGGCACAGCTTGACGGCTTCCCGTGCCCGGTCTTCTTCGCCATCGGGCACTTCGTCGACGAGCACCACCACGATGCCGTCGTCGTCCTGGTCGAAAAGGGTGTCCGCCACCATCACACAGTTGCCCGCCTGGATGCAGACGTCGCGGTCCGCTGCGACTTTCACCAGCTCACCTCCAACGACTTCAGACCGTAGATGAAGTGGAACGACCGGAACTGCACGTCCTCGAAGTCTTCTGCCAGCACCAGATTCGGGAACCGGCGCAATAGCGCGGGGAACGCGATGCGCATCTCCATGCGCGCCAGCGGCGCCCCGAGGCAGTGATGCACGCCGTGCCCGAACGCCAGATGACCGGGGGCGCCGCGCCGAATGTCGAGCACCTCGGGGGAGTCGATGAAGTCCGGGTCGCGGTTGCCCGCCGGCAGGGACGGGAAAACCAGCTGCCCGGCGGGGATCTTCACCCCGGCGACTTCGACGTCGGTGGTAGTGATGCGAGGAATTGCTGTCTGCACGATGGAGAGCCAGCGCAACAGTTCCTCGACCGCGGGCCCGACGGCGTCGGGGCTTTCGCGGACCGTCGCCAGCTGCTCCGGGTGTCGTAGCAGCGCGAGTGTGCCCAACCCAAGCATGTTCGACGTGGTCTCGTGCCCGGCGAGCAACAGCAGGCCGGCGACACCGACGAGCTCTTCGTCCGTGAGCTCGTCACCGTGTTCGCGCACCAGCATGCCGAGGATGTCCTCACCCGGCTGCTGTCGAGATCGCTGAACGAGAGTGGTCATGTAGGCCCGCCCCTGCCGCTGCAATTCCAGTCGTTCGGGGATCGGGATGGACAGGTCGAGCTGTCGCGTGCTGCGCTGCTGGAAGTCCTCGCGGTCGTCGTAGGGCACACCGAGCAGTTCGCAGATCACCAGCGACGGAATCGGAAGTGCGAAATTGTGCACCAAATCCACTGGCGGACCTGAACTTTCCATCGCGCCCAGCTGTGCGTCGACGATCTCGACGATGCGCGGTTCGAGCCGCTTCATCCGCCGGATGGTGAACTCGGGCGTCAGCATGCGGCGCAACCGCGAATGCTCCGGCGGGTCGAGGCCCAGAAGGTTGCCTGCCCGCGAACTGGTCTGCTCCTCCTCGGAGATCGACGGCGCTCCGGGCAACACGAACCCGGGCGGGCGCGCGTTGGAGAACCGCTCGTGGTCGGAGAGCACGTCCTTGATGTCTTCGTGCCGGGTCACCAGGTACACCTCGATGCCGAACGCGTTGGTGAACGTGCGCACGCCGTCGGTCTCGCGAACCTCCCGAAGCTCGGCGGTCGGGCTGAACGCATCGCGGCGCATGTGCAGCGGCGGCTTTTCGGGAGCCTCGGTCATGATTCGACGCTACTCGCGGAAAACGAACTCCTCGATGAGCTTGTTGACCAGCGGTGGGTTCTCCAGCCCTGCCAGGTGCGCGACGCCTTCGAGCACCGCGATCGCCGCACCGGGGATCGCCTCGGCCATCGCGATGGTCTCGGGCAGCGGAAACGTCGCGTCCTCCGTCCCGGCAACCACGAGCACCGGCGTCGAGATGTCTGCGAACAGCGGCCGCTGGTCCGGGCGGGCGGGCACCACGCTCTTCACCGCCCAGGATCCGGAGCCGATGTCGACCGCCTGGACGGCGTCCCGCACGAACGCGACGACGCCCGGCCGGGTGGCGAACGTCGTCGGCCCGAGGAACGCCTTGAGCACCGATCGCGTCAGCGGCGGGCGGATGCCGCCCATCAGCCTCGCCATCCGCAGCAGGAACCCGTACTCGACCTTCTGCCTGGTGCCTGCGGGTGATGCGGTGCAGTTCATCAACACCGCGCTGCCGATGCGATCCGGATACGTCGCGGCGAACGTGCCACCGATCATGCCGCCCCACGAGTTGCCGACGAAGTGCGTCCGGCCGACCCCGAGCCCGTCGAGGATGTCGACGATGCAGCGCGCGCAATCGGCGAAATCGAACATGGCGGTCAGCTTCTGGCTTTGGCCGTGACCGGGTGGGTCGACCAGGATGACGCGGCAACGATCGGCGAAGTGGTCGGCCTGTGCCGACCACATATCGCCCGTCATCAGGAGGCTCGGCCAGAACATCATCGCCTCGCCGCTACCGCGAGTCTGGATTCTTAGCCGCCCCAGCGCGGTGTCGACCGTGTGTTCTTCCACCGCTCGAACCGTAGCCCGTCTCGCGCAGAGCGGGCCACCAGATCCGCGGCCCGATGAGCGTGAACAGCGCGGGGATGATCACCGTGCGGACGACGAACGTGTCAAGCAGGATGCCGAGGCCGACGATGATGCCGATCTGGGTCAGCACGATCAGCGGCAGCACGCCCAGCACGCAGAACACCGCCGCCAGCACGATACCCGCGCTGGTGATGACCGCGCCGGTCGCCGACACCGCCCGGATGATTCCCTGCCGGGTGCCGTGCGCGGGTGTCTCCTCGCGGGCGCGGGTGACCAGGAAGATCGTGTAGTCAACGCCGAGTGCCACGAGGAACAGGAACGCGAACAGCGGAGCGGTGTTGTCCAGCGCGGGAAATCCGAACAGGTGCACGCTCGCCCAGCCGCCCAGGCCCAGCGCGGCCACGGCGCTGAGCACCGTCACCGCGACCAGGATCAGCGGCGCCAGCGCCGATCGGAGCAGTATGTAGAGCACGATCAGCACGACGGCCAGGATGGCCGGAATGATGACAAGCCGGTCCCGGGAGGCGGCCGCGCTCGCGTCGCGGGCCTGGGCGTCCGATCCGCCCACCAGCGCGCCCGAATCCACCCCGTGGACCGAATTGCGCAGTGCGTCAATGGTTCCGAATGCCTCGTCGGATGCGGGCTCGGCGCGCAGCACGACCGACCATTGACTGAGCCCGCTCGGGGAAGCGCCTGCCGGCGTCGCGGACACCACTCCGGGGGTGCCGGTGATCGCCCGTTCGATGTCGGCGGCCTTGGCGGTCGGGGCGATGACGCGGGTGGGGTCGGTCAGGCCGCTGGGAAAGTGGGCCGCCAGGGTTTCGTACCCGCTCACCGACTCCGCCTGCACCCGGAACTGCTCGGTCTGCGACAGGCCGATCGGTGTGCTCAGCAGCCCGGTGCACAGCACCGCAAGGCCGGCGATGGCCACCACTGCCACCCGGCCCGGCCTGCGGGCCACAGCATCGGCGATACTGTGCCAAATACCGCTGTCTGTAAGGGGTTTCGCCCCGACCCGCGGAATGAACGGCCAGAACAGCCTGCTGCCGAACAGGGCAAGCAGGGGCGGCAGCACCAGCAGCACGAACACCGCCGCCACCACCAGTCCCGACGCGGCCTGCACTCCGAGGCTGCGGGTGCTCGGCGAGGAGGCGAGCACCAACGTCAGTAGGGCCAGCACCACGGTGGCGTTGCTTGCCAGGATCGCGGGGCCGGCCTGGCGAACCGCCACCTTGAGTGCTTCGCGGTGATTCTCATTGCGGCCCAGCTCTTCCCGATACCGCGAGATGAGCAGCAACGCGTAGTTGGTGCCGGCACCGAACACCAGCACGCTGGTGATGCCGGACGTCGAGCCGTCGGGGCTCATCCCGAGCGCCCCGGCGATCGCGCTGCCCAGTACGGCGGCGACACGATCGGCGAAACCGATCACCGCCAGCGGGACCAGCCACAGCACCGGCGATCGGTAGGTGACGATCAGCAGCAGCGCCACGACTGATGCCGTGACGGCAAGCAGCGTGATGTTGGCCCCGGAGAACGAGTTCGCGATGTCGGCGCCGAACGCGGGTCCTCCGGTGACCTCGACCCGCAGCTCACCGGGCAGCCCCTCGCCGGCCGACTGGCGCAGCGCCTTGACCGCGTCGTTGAGTGCGAACCCGGACAGCCCGGCGTCCAGCGGCACCGTGGCCACCGCCGCACGACCGTCGGTGGACACCACGACGGGCTGCTGTTTGATAGCGCCGAGATCAGCTGGGCTCAGCGGAGCGCTGTCCTTGCGGGTGACGACGACGATGGCGGGAACCCGATCGCCCCCTGGCAGTTGCATCCGCAGCGCGGCGGCCCGCGCCGACTCGGCGCTGGAAGGGACCGGGACCGGCGACTGCTGGCTGGAGTCGTCCGTGCCGATCAACCCCATCAACGCGCCTGCGACCGCGACCACGATGAGCGCCAGTAACCAGGAGTATCGACCGGTCATGAGGACCAATACTTCTACACGTCGTGGTCGCCGCTCGGGAAACCTCGGGCTTGAGCCCGAGGAGCGCGCCAAGATCTGGCAGTCTTGACTGGCGATGAGTGCAACGACTGATTCCCCCGAGCCCGAGGACACGCCGTCCGACGAACCGACCGAGCGCGAGCCGGCCCACCGCGCCGACGACCGAAGCGCGGTGATGCTGCTCGGCTCCGGTGAACTGAGCCGGGAGTTGACGCTGGCGTTCCAGCGGCTGGGTCGAGAGGTCGTCGCGGTAGACCGGTACGCCGATGCGCCCGCGCACGGAGTAGCCGATCGCGCGGCGGTGGTCAAGATGAACGACGCCGAAGCGCTCACCGCGATCATCGAAAGGGCCAACCCGCTCTATGTAGTCGCCGAATCCGGTGTCATCGCGGTCGACGCGCTGGTCGCCGCCGCGGAACGCGGCCGCGAGGTGTATCCGACCCCCCGCAGCGTGCGGATGACCCAGGACCGGGAAGGCATGCGGAGGCTGGCCGCCGACGAGCTTGGCCTGCCGACCGCGCCGTTCTGGTTCGCAGGGTCGGCGGAGGAGCTGACCGCGGTGGCCGAACATGCCGGCTTTCCGCTGGTGGTGAAGCCGGTTGCGGGCGTGCCCGGTGAGGGCCAGTCGGTACTGCTGCGTGTCGACGACGTCGAGGCGGCCTGGCAGCGGGCGGTGGCCGCGGGCCGGGTTCCGCACAACCGGGTGCTCGTCGAAACGGTCGTCGAGGTCGACCACGAGATCACCCTGATCACGGTCCGGACCACGGGGCCGACGGGGCCGGCGCTGCACTTCTGCGAACCGATCGGACACCGCGAGGGTGACGGTGACCAGCTGGAGGCGTGGCAGCCACAACAGATGTCAGCGCCCGCGCTGGACGCGGCGAAGTCGATCGCCGCGCGCATCGTCAACGCGCTCGGCGGGCGCGGCGTCTTCGGCGTCGAGTTGCTGGTGCGTGGCGACGAGGTCTATTTCGCCGACGTCCGCACCCGACCGCACGACAGTGGCCTGGTAACCCTTCGTTCGCAACGGCTTTCGGAGTTCGAGCTGCACGCGCGGGCGATCCTGGGCCTGCACCTGGACACCATCATGATCTCCCCCGGTGCCGTCGAGGTCGCATACGCGGGCGCCGAGTCGGCACCCGCTGAAATCGCAGCGGACAACGTCAACGCGGTGCTGGCCGACGCGTTGGCCGTCGCAGAGAGCGACGTTCGACTGTTCAACCGGCCCGACGAGACCGACGCGCGACGTCGACTCGGGGTGGCCCTTGCCACTGCACCGGACGTGACAACAGCCAGGGATAGGGCGCGTCGAGTGACCGGCGTGCTGCGCAAACTCTGGTAGCCGTGCCACCCGACCAGGGCGCAGAAGACGACGCCACCACCAGGCCGACGATGGCCCCGTTTCTGGCTGCGTTGGCAATCATTGTGATCGTCCTGATCGCAATCTGGTTGGTCAATCTGTTCCAGGGCGACCGCACACCTGAAGATCAGCGGGTCGGACGGGCGGCGGTCGGGCAGAACGACGCGCTGCAGCGCGAGGACTACGCCGACTTCAGCGGCTACACATGTGAAAAGATGCAGGGCTCGGAGACCGACGTGATTGCGCGCCAACGTGATTCGGCGACCAAGCGCGGCGCCAGGTTCGTCGACGATGTCACCGAGGTGAAGATCGAAGGCGACCGCGCGACGGCGACCGTGACGTATCATTTCGACAAGGCGCCGGATCAGAAAACGCCTGTTCCGATGACCTTCGTACGCGAGGATGGGGCATGGAAGGTCTGTTCGACCGGTCCCAGTTAGGTATGGGACACTCGCGACCGTGAGCTACGCGGGAGATATCACGCCTGAAGAGGCCTGGAAGTTGCTCAACGATGACCCCCAGGCCGTGCTCGTCGATTGCCGCACCGAGGCCGAATGGCGGTTCGTCGGTGTGCCCGACCTGACGAGGCTGGCGCGCGATGTCGTCTACATCGAGTGGAACCGCGTCGACGGCAGCCGCAACGAGAGCTTCGTCGATGACTTGATCTCTGCAGGCGTCACCCCCGGCGGACTCCCGGTGGTTTTCCTGTGCCGGTCCGGAAATCGTTCGATCGGCGCCGCCGAGGCGGCCACCGAGGCCGGTATCGCGCCGTCGTACAACGTGCTGGACGGCTTTGAAGGCGACCTCGACGACGACAAGCATCGTGGGGGCACCGGCTGGAAGGCCGTGGGCCTGCCCTGGAAGCAGTCGTGAGCACCCCGGACA
Source organism: uncultured Actinomycetota bacterium (assembly GCA_963743225.1). Classification (GTDB taxonomy): domain Bacteria; phylum Actinomycetota; class Actinomycetes; order Mycobacteriales; family Mycobacteriaceae; genus Mycobacterium. Next base: position 435,295 of record CAVUPN010000037.1, read on the forward strand.
ACGAGGTGCCGTCGGTGCGCACTCCGGCCGAACTGCCGGAGGGCGTCAGCCAGGCCACCATCGGGGTGCGCGGGGGCCTGTTGCGGTCGCGCTTCGAAGAGACCGCCGAGGCGATCTTCCCGACGTCGGGCTACGTCTACCAGAGCGCGGCCGAGGCGGAGAAGGCCTTCACCGGTGAGATCGACCGGTACGTCTACTCCCGGTACGGCAACCCGACGATCTCCATGTTCGAGGAGCGGCTGCGGCTGATCGACGGCGCGCCCGCGTGCTTTGCGACAGCGACCGGAATGGCCGCGGTGTTCACCTCACTCGGTGCGCTGCTGGCGGCGGGTGACCGGCTGGTCGCAGCCCGCAGCCTGTTCGGCTCCTGCTTCGTGGTGTGCAACGAGATCCTGCCGCGGTGGGGCGTGGAGACGGTGTTCGTCGACGGCGACGATCTGTCGCAGTGGGAGGAGGCGCTGTCGAAGCCGACGCAGGCAGTGTTCTTCGAGACACCGTCCAACCCGATGCAGTCGTTGGTCGATATCGCGGCGGTCACCGAGATGGCTCACTGCGCAGGCGCAAAAGTGGTGTTGGACAACGTGTTCGCCACTCCGATCCTGCAGCAGAGTTTCCCGCTCGGCGTCGACGTCGTCGTGTACTCGGGCACGAAGCACATCGACGGGCAGGGACGGGTGCTGGGCGGTGCGATCCTGGGCGACAAGCAGTACATCGACGAGCCTGTGCAGAAGCTGATGCGGCACACCGGCCCGGCGCTCAGTCCGTTCAACGCATGGGTGCTGTTGAAGGGGTTGGAGACGCTGGCGGTGCGGGTGCAGCACAGCACCGATTCGGCGCTTCGCATCGCGCAGTTCCTGGAGGACCATTCCGCCGTCAGCTGGGTGCGCTACCCGTTCCTGGAGTCCCATCCGCAGTACGACCTGGCGAAGCGCCAGATGACGGGCGGCGGCACCGTCGTCACCTTCGAACTCGACGCGGCGGGCGACGGAGGTAAGCAGCGAGCGTTCGAAGTGCTCGACAAGCTGCGGATCATCGACATCTCCAACAACCTCGGCGACGCCAAGTCGCTGATCACCCACCCGTCGACCACCACACACCGGGCGATGGGTCCCGAAGGCCGCGCCGCGATCGGGCTCGGCGACGCCGTTGTGCGAGTATCGGTGGGGTTGGAAGGGACCGACGACCTGATCGCGGATCTGGACCAGGCGCTCAGTTAGGTGTCGAGGCGGAGCCAGGCGAAGAAAGCGCGTCGCGAAAAGCGGCGAGCGGTTCGGGACGTGAACTGGATCCCCGACGTGGTTCTCGACGAAATCTCCGATGACGTCGAGCTCGTCGAGAATTTGGAGAGTTTAGATGCCCGAATCGTCGAGCGGGGTTGGTCTTTCGACGACGACCAATCCGACGAGGAGTTCGTGATCTGGTTTTACCCGCCGTCAGGCACCGCGGTCGGCGACGGCCTCGAACCGGTGACGACGATCTGGATGCACGTGGTCGAAAACGCCGAGTTCGTGCACGTCATCCTTGTTGGAACGGCCGATGATCACCGGTTGACCCCTGACCGGCTCTTCGCACACCTCGAGGTGATCGAGGCGTATCGGGCCGGCGATCCGATAATCGTTCTGGATTAACGCTTTTCGTTGCCCTCGACGACACCCTGCGCGGCCTGCGCGCGTGACTCGTAGCTCTGCCGAGCGGTACGGTCGAAGTTCAGGAACACGGTGTCGAGGCCAAGGCGCTTGTTGAGCCACCGGCGTCCGCGCGGGCCGAGCATCTGTGTGGCCTGGGCGGTGAAACGCAGCGGGCTAGGCACGGAGACATGGGTTTTCGGTTTGTTCAGGGTCTTGACGACGGCGGCGGCGATGTCCTCGGGTTCGACCGGCTTGATGGCGCCGCCGGACTTTGTGCCCGAGATCAGCTCGGTGTTGGTGAACGGCGGCATGATGACCGAGACGTCGACACCGTGCGGAGCGACCTCGTCGGCAAGCGCCGCCGAGAGGCCCACCACACCGAACTTGGCGCCGACGTAGACGACCTGGCCCGGGATCGGGATCAGACCGGACAGCGAGGCGATGTTGATGATGTGGCCGCTGCGACGGGCGATCATGTCGGGCAGAGCCAGCTGGCATCCGGTGATCACGCCGTAGAGATTGACCTCGATCGAGGACCGGATCGCCTGCTCGGACTGCTCGAGGAACGGACCGATCGGCATCACGCCGGCGTTGTTGATCAGCACGTCGATGTGGCCGTGCCCGTCGGTGCGGGCCTTGTCGAGGAACGTGGCGAAGGATTCACGATCGGTGACGTCGAGCGGGTAGCCGGATACCTGGCCGAGCTTGGTCAGGTCGGCGACGGCGGACTCCTGGAACTCCACGTCGCGGTCGCCGATGACCACCCGCGCACCGCGGGCCAGCAGCGCCTTGGCGGTCGCGTACCCGATGCCGCGGGCGGCGCCGGTGATCGCGATGGTCTTGCCCCTGATCTTGTCCATGCCGCGGAACTTTACAGGTGTCAAGTTTTCTGGGAAGCGGTGTGCCGAGTGAGCGGGATTCCGTTGGCGTAGAGGTCGGGACGGGTGTCAGCATCGAGCGACGATTCGAGGAGCCTCGAGATGAAGAAAATCAAGAGAATCGCAGCGGGTGCGCTGCTCGCAGGCGTGCTGAGTGTCGGTGTGTTGGCGGGGGCCGGAGCGGCCAGGCGCCGATCCGGGGATCCCGTGGATTCCGAACCCGCCGGGCCGGGAATTCCGCCGCCGGGGCATTTGCAGCGGCTCCCGTTGGTGCCACCGCCCGGATATTGGCCGGTGCCTCCGGGATGGGTGAACCACTGGTGATCTAGACACCAAATGGCCGCTCTGCCAGTCGGGCAGGCGGCCATCGTCGGCGGCTAGCTTCGGCATCGAACGTTTATCCATAGATCTGACTGACGCGTTCTTTGTTGGTATCGATGCGCACCGGCAAGGTCGACAACATCGTCGCGCGCGCTCGAGATCAACGGCACCCTGTGCGCGGATATGTGAAATTCTTACCTCATACACCTGGCACCCTGTCGACATTGAATGTCAGCTGTTCAATGGAAGCCTTTGCGCTGTGTCAGAGGTAGGGAAGGTCATCGGCATGGTGGATGTGGCGATCGTGGGGATCGGGTGCCGGCTTCCAGGCAAGGTGCACGGGCCCACCGAGCTATGGGACTTCCTACTCGCTCATGGCGATGGGATTGTCGAGGTGCCCGCGGACCGGTGGAGCCTGGACCGCTACTACGACCCCGACCCGGACATGCCTGGCCGGATGTATACCCGCAGCGGCGGGTTCCTACAGGACTCGCTGTGGGACTTCGACCCGGAGTTCTTCGGGATCTCACCGCGCGAAGCCTCGATCATGGACCCGCAGCAACGGTTGCTGCTGGAGGTCACCCAGGAAGCGATGGACGATGCCGGGGTGTCCAGCCGAGTCGCCCGTCAGCCGGTCGGCGTTTACATCGGTGCCACCTCGGCGGACAACATGACGCTCCGCCAACTGCCCACCACCCGGGCGGCGGCGACCTCCCACACCGCCACAGCCGGCACGTTCACCATGCTGTCCAACCGGATCTCTTTTGTGTACGACTTGCGCGGGCCGAGCATGACGATCGACACCGCCTGCTCGTCCTCCTTGGTCGCATTGCACGAGGCCGTCCAGGCGATGGCCCGCGGCGAGATCGAGCTGGCCCTGGTCGGCGGGGTAAACGCGTTGCTCATTCCTGAGCCCTTCATCGTGATGTGCAAGGCCCGGATGCTCGCCGAGGACGGCCACTGCAAGACCTTTGACGCCGCCGCGGACGGCTACGCCCGCGGTGAAGGAGCCGGCATGCTCGTGCTCAAGTCCGCTCGCGGATGCGTCGCGCGATCATGACCGGATCTACGCCGTCATCCGGGCCACCGGCGTCAACCAGGACGGACGCACGTCAAGTATCACCGTCCCCAACCCCGAGGCGCAGGCAGACCTCATCCGCCGGGTGACCGCCGAGTCCGGTCTGCGCCCGGAACAGATCGGGTACGTCGAGGCGCACGGCACCGGTACCGCGGTCGGCGACCCACCGGAGATGGCCGCCCTCGGTGAGACCCTGGGCCGGGTCGAGGGACGCACCGCCGAACTGGTCGTCGGGTCGATCAAGAACTCCATCGGCCACCTTGAATCGGCGGCCGGCGTGGCCAGCGTGATCAAGGCGGCGCTCACCCTGCACCACCGCCAGCTGGCGCCGCAGGCGAGACTGAACCAACTCAACCCGGCGATTCCGTTTGCCGAGCACCGCCTCCGGGTGATCACCGAGGCCGAACCATTCCCGGCGAACTACGCGCCAGCGGCGGTGTCGGTGAACGGCTTCGGCTACGGCGGCACAAATACGCACGCGGTCCTGGTGGAGGCACCGAAGCCGACCCGGCCGTCCGTCCGGCCGGCACCGGCGCAAGTGCTGCCGGTGTCCGGACGCAACGAGGTCGGCGCCCGTCAGCTGGCCCGGGAGTTGCTCACGCTCGTCGCCGACCCGGAGGTGGACCCGGTTGCCTTGGCGGACACCATGTGGTCGCGACGGTCGCACCACACCCACCGGTTCGCCGTGCCGTTCGGCGACCGCGACGACCTGCTCGCCCGGCTCGCCGCGGTGGCCGACGGCTCCGTGGCCGGGGGCCGGGTGGTCGCCGACGGCACCGCTCCGGTCTTTGTGTTCAGCGGGATGGGTCCGCAATGGTGGCGGATGGGCCGAGACCTGCTCGCCGCCGACGGGCCGTTCGCCAAGGCCGCGGCCGAGGTCGACGAGATCTTTGCCGACCTCTCCGGCTGGTCGGTGCTCGACGAATTGCGCCGCGACGAGGCCGATTCCAGGATTGCCAGCACCTCGGTCGCCCAACCTGCAAACTTTCTCGTGCAGGTGGGGCTGACCGCGGAACTGGCAGACTACGGCGTGCACCCGAAGGCCATCGTCGGTCACAGCGTTGGCGAGGTGAGCGCTGCCTACGTCAGCGGCATGCTCAGCTTGGAACACGCGGTTGAGGTCAGCTACCACCGCTCCCGCCTGCAGGCCACCACGGCCGGCTCGGGCGGGATGCTCGCCGTGGGTCTGAGCGAGGCCGAGGCGCTGGAGTGGATCACCGAACGCGCAGACCTGTGCATCGCAGCAGTGAACAGCCCGTCCGGGGTGACGCTGGCCGGCACCCACGCCGCGATCGCCGAACTGAGCGAGGAACTGACCAGCCTCGGTGTCTTCACCCGGCAACTTCGGGTGGAGGTGCCCTACCACTCACACCTGATGGACCCGATCCTGGCGAAGCTGGCCCAGGCGCTGGCCAACCTCGCCCCACGGACGCCGATCGTCCCGCTGTACTCGACGGTGACTTCCGCGCAGGTGACCGGACCGGACTGGGGCGCCGAGTACTGGTGCGCGAACGTCCGCGAGCCGGTCCGGTTCGCCGACGCGATGACTGTGATGATCGACTCCGGCGAGCGGGTGTTCCTCGAGGTCGGCCCACACCCGGTGCTGTCCGGAAACATCAAGGAGATCCTGCTCCGCAGGGGTGCGACGGGAACCTCGATCGGCACCCTCAACCGGGAGGCTGACGACCGCACCAGCGTCCGGACGGCGCTGGCCGACCTCTACGTCGCCGGTGCCCTGGACACCGACCACGCCCCCGGAGCGTCCGACGGCCTCCCGCCGCAGCGGCCGCTGCCGGTGCACCAGTTTCAGCGGGTGCGGCTGTGGTCGATGGAACAGGCGGTCGCCGACGACCACCTTGGCACCAGTGACGCGCGCGCTCTGCCCGGCGACCCGATCGACGCCGGTCAGCCGCAATGGCAGACCGAGCTGGCAGCCGCCCGACTGCCCTGGCTGCGCGACCACGTCGTCGCCGACATGGTGCTGCTGCCCGGAACGGCCTACGTCGATGCCGCGCTCGCCGCCGCGGCCCAGACCACCGGCCGGCCCGCCCCGGCGCTGGACGACGTGCGGTTCATCACCCCGCTCGTGGTGGAGGACAACGACGTCCCGACTCTGCGGCTGGCCGTGGAGTCCTCCAGCGGGCGATTCAGCGTCAGCTCGCGGGCCAGTTCGGCCACCAGCTGGACTCGGCACGCGAGCGGACGCATCGCGGACGGCTTGTTCCGGCCAACGCTCGCGCTGCCGGCACTCACCGACGCCGCCACCGTCAGCGCCGATGAGCTATACCCGCGGCTTGCCGAGCGCGGCCTGGCGTACGGACCGGCGTTCCAGCGGATCGTCGATGCCCAGGTGAGCGACGGCCGGGTGCTGGCTCGAGTCGATGCCACCACCGGCATCGCCCCCTCCAACCACCAGGCTCACCCCGCCGTGCTGGACGCCGCCCTGCAGTGCGTCGCTCTGCTCGCCGGGGCGGATGACGCCTCCGTCGACGCGGCCGTTGTGCCCGCCGCGATACGCCATGTCCGGCAGTTCGCCTCCATTAACGACCAGGTGCTGGTCGGCGTCACCCGCATTGCCCCTGAGCCGGGCGAGGCCGAAGCTGGTCGCCGATGTCGTGCTCACCGACGCAGACGGTCATGTGCTGATCGAGCTGCACCGGGTGCAGTTCGTGCCGATCAGCCCCCGGCGGCCGGTGCTCAGCCAACTCGACCAGTTCTGGGTCGAGGCGCTGTTCGAGCCGCGCGAGCCCCGTGACTCGGACGGCCTGCACCGAGGCCCTGGGCGGCGAGCGGGTGTTCCTGGTTGCGGCTGGCGAGGAGTCCACCGGGTGGGCACGCGACTACGCCACCCAGCGTGGCAGCGAGCTGGGGAAACCGCCCGCTGGTGGGGGACTGCTCGTCGTCCGCGGCGGCGATCCCGAACAGATCTGTGCCGAAGTGGCGGCCGAACTACGACGAGTGCTGGCGGCCGATCGAGACGACACCCGCCCGATGGTGGTCACCCTGATCGCAGCCACCGAAGCCAAAGACGAGGTGGCGCCTCCCGGCCCGCTGCTACGCGTCGGTGAGCTGCCCGCGATGCTGGTCGGGGTGGCCCGCGCCGTGCAGAACGTACAGGACGAGGCACTGCTCGAGGGCCGGGATCTGCCGATGCACGGCCTGGTGATCACCCGAGGGGCCTTGCCCGTGCCGGGCGACCGGGAGGTGCCGGACCTGGCGGCGTCCGCCCTGGTCGGTGCCCGTCGGGTTTTGCGCAACGAGCAGATTCCCTTGAACTGGCGGCTGATCGATGTCGATCACGGGAGCCAGCTCAACACCGTCGTTCTGGAGTCCCTGGTCAGCGGGGCCTATTCGAGTGACGACGCAGACGAGGTCGCGCTGCGGGATGACCGACGGATGGTGATCGTCAACCAGTCCAGCCTGCGCCGCCGACTGGAAGCTCTCGAAGAAGCACAACCGCTGACCGACCCGGAAGCGAACTTCGAGATAGAAGCTCCCCAGTCCGGACGCCTGGCCGACCTGGCCCTGCGGGAGATCCCGCGACGTGCCCCTGGGCCCGGCGAGATCGAACTGCGGATGGAGGGCATCGGCCTCAACTTCAAGGACCCGATGAAGGTCCTCGGCGTGCTCGGCGAGGCCCAGCTAGCCGGTACCTACTTCGGCCTGAACCTCGGAATGGAGGGTATGGGGGTCGTCACCCGAATCGGTCCCGGGGTCAGCGGCTTCACTGTCGGTGAGTCGCGCTTCGTAGGCGTCCCGGGGATGGCCCGCCGCTACGTCACCACGCCGGTGGCCGCGGGTCCGATCGGACCCGGTCGCGGCCTGACCCTGGAGGCCTACGGCTCGGTGGTGGCGTTGATGACTGCGCACTATGCGCTCAAGCATGCGGCCCGGGTTCAGTCCGGCGACTGGGTGCTGGTGGCCGGTGGCGCCGGCGGCGTGGGGATGGCCGCGGTGCAGATCGCGGCCAAGGCGGGTGCCCGGGTGATCGCGACCGCGTCCACCCCGGAGCGCGCCGAATCGCTCCGAACGCTCGGAGCCGAGTTCGTCATCGACTCCCGGTCGCTGTCGGCGATCGATGAGGTGCGCACGCTCACCGGCGGGCACGGTGCCGACGTCGTGCTGAATGCCGCTCCTGGTGAGGCGGTGCTCGCCAATCTGGAGGTGGCCGCGGAGTTCGGCCGGGTGGTCGAGATCGGCAAGACCGAGATCTTCGGTGGTCGGCTCATCGACCTGGCGGTCTTCAACAAGAACCTGTCGCTGATCTCCATCGACCTCGACCGGATGATGGTGCACCGGATGGACCTGCTGCTGCAGGTACACAGCGAAGTGCTCGCCCTGATCCTTGCGGGGGAGTACGAGCTGCTGCCCACCCGGATCCTGCCGGTCTCGCAGCTGGCGGATGCCTTCGAGCAGGTGGCCCGGTCCGCCCACCTGGGCCGGATCGTGCTCGACTTCACCGAGTCGCGCCGCCGGTCAAGCCCGCGCGGCCGGTCACCAGCATCAGGTCGGATGCCGCTTACCTGGTCACCGGTGGGCTCGGGGCCTTCGGCCTGGCAACCGCCAGGTGGCTAGCAGCCAAGGGCGCGGGCACCATCGTGCTGGCCGGTCGACGCGGTGCCGCCAGCGCCGATCAGCAGGCCGCGGTCGAGGCGATGCGCGCCAGCGGCGCCGACGTGCGGGTCGAGCAGGTCGACGTGGCCGACCGGGCGAGCGTGGACGCCCTGCTCGCCCGGTTATCCGACAGCCCGCCACTGCGCGGTGTGTTCCACGCCGCCGGCGTCCTCGCGGATGAGCCGCTCGGCCAGCTCAGCCAGCACGGTCTGAATGCGGTGCTCTCCCCCAAGGCGCGGGGCGCTTTCATCCTCAGCGAGGCCTTGGCGGAGACCGATCTCGATCACTTCGTGCTGTACAGCTCGGTGACGAGCCAGAGCGGAAACGTTCCGCAGATCAGTTATGCGGCGGCGAACGCCGTGCTGGACACTCTTGCCCACCACCGGGCGAGCCTGGGACTGCCGGCGCTGTCGGTGAACTGGGGATCGCTGGCCGGCGGCATGGCCGCCTCCAACACGGAGATCTCCACCTACTTGGCCCTGAACGGCTTACGTCCGTTGCCCCTGGGCGCTGGCATGCGAGTACCTGGACGCAGCGATCGCCCTGAAGCCGACCCAAGTGGCGATCGTCGACATCGACTGGGCGACGTGGGGGGCGATGCACCCAGCATCGGCAGGCACCCCGAGATTCGCCGGGCTTTTCAACGCGGCCAAGGGCGCCGACGCCACCAGCAGTTCCGTGCGCGCCGAACTCGCCGCGATGGCAGTCGAGCAGCGAGTCGAGGCGCTCACCCAGATGCTGGCCGAACAGGTGGCCGGGGTTCTGGGTATCCCAGGCGACTCGGTCGACTGTCACACCCCGCTGCCCGAACTGGGATTGGACTCGCTGCTGGCGGTTGAGTTGCGCGCTCGGGTCAGCGTCGCCCTGGACGTGGAGATCTCCGCGCTGGAACTGAGCCGCAGCGGTGGGCTGTCCTCGCTTGCCTCGAGGCTCGGCGACCAGCTCGTAGCGGCCCGATGAGCCGCTGCTCAGGACGTGGTCCGCTACCACGTTTCGTCGAGAAGATCCGCCGACACGTCCAACCGTTTGAACTCGTTGTGCCGGTACCGCTCGACGCAGGCTGACCGGCGGATCTTGCCGCTTGTGGTCATCGGTATCGAGCCGGGCGGCACGACAGCGACATCGGTGACGCGTAGACCGTGCGAGTTCGATATCGCCGAGATGATTTCACGCTTCACCGTACGGAATTTCTGCGCGTGTTCGTCGTTGGATCCATCCCGCTTGTTGAATTCGATGACGACGACCAGCCGCTCGGTGCGGTCATCCGGCACCGATATCGCCGCGACCCGACCGGCGGCTATGTCTTGGATCGTTGCCTCGATGTCGTCCGGATGGTGATTGCGTCCATCGACAATGAGCACATCCTTTATGCGCCCCATGTCGTCCAATTCGCCGTCGGACATCACGCCCAGATCGTCGTCGGCGTCGATCCGAGTGAACTGCCCGCTGCGGTACTGCTCGGCACAGGCGCTCCGTTTGATCTTGCCGCTGGTGGTGACTGGTATCGAGCCGGGCGGGACCAGGACGAGGTCTTCGACTCGGATCCCGTGGATCGTCGATACCGTCGATATGACGTGGCCCTCGAGTGTGCCGAGCTCGCGCAGGATGTCGTCCTCGGAATCGCCGGTAGTCATGAATTCAGCTATGACAGCGAGCTTTTCACCGTGATCGCCGGGAACGGAAATCGCAGCGACCCGGCCGTCGGTGATCTCCCGGACCGTCGCCTCGATGTCGTCGGGGTAGTGGTTCCGCCCATACACGATCAAGACATCCTTGATGCGGCCGATGATGAACAGCTCGCCCTCACTGATGACACCCAGGTCCCCGGTGCGCAACCACGGCCCGTCGGCGTGCCCGCCGACGGATCGACCAGGTTCGCCTGGAAGGTCCGCTCGGTCTCGTCGGGTTTGTGCCAGTAGCCCATGGCGGCGTTGTCGCCGTGCACCCAGATCTCACCGATGGTTCCGGCCTCATTCTCGGTCCTGGTCTCGGGGTCGACGATCCGCACCGTCGGTGTGCGCGGTACCCCGTAGCTGACCAGGCCTGAACCGCCGCGGCGGGAGCGCTCGGCGATGCCCGCCGATAATTTCTCGGAATCGAAGTGCGCGACGTCCGGGGGCCCACCCGCAGCGCGGGCACGCCACGTATACCGTCGCTTCGGCCAGTCCGTAGGACGGGCGCAGCACCTCCGCACGCAGACCGAAGCGGGCGAACCGATCCGTGAACCGCGTCAGAGTCGTAGCGTCAACCCGCTCTGCACCGCTGATGATGTGCCTTACGTCCCCGAGCTCGAGCCCAGCCATGTCGTCGTCGGAGGTACGCCGGACCGCCA
>CAVUPN010000038.1:0-155316 GCA_963743225.1 uncultured Actinomycetota bacterium
GCGGGATGGCCCGGATCGCCCCGGCCACCAGTCGCAATTGAACACTCACCCGAGTCAGCGCGCTCGGGGAGGGATTTTGAAACTCAACCTTCGCCCGCCGCTGTGCGCTGCCCCACGGCCCAGCTCTGCCAGTCTGCAGTCCACGCGGTCGCGTGGACCTTGTCCGACCTGGCGTGCGAATCGCAGCTCGGGCGTGCGGCCATCGGCAACCTGCTTACGATCGTTTCCTCGATCGACGCGGATCCTTCACTCACGACAACGCACTCGCACTCTGGGGAGACGAGATGTTCGCCAACACCGTCATAGCAGCCCGATGACTGCGCGCTGGCAGACCGGGACCGTCGCGTGCGGCGGCGAAGAGATCTATTACGAAGTCAGCGGCGACGACGATCTGCCCGCAATCATGCTCACGCACGGCGCCGGCGGCACGCATGCCGCGTGGTTCCAGCAGGTGCCGACGCTGGCAGCCAACGGATTCCGTGCGATCACGTGGGACTGCCGCGGCTTCGGCAACTCGACGTTCACCTCCGGCGTGTTCGGCAGCGCGGCGGCGGTGGCCGACATGGCCGCAGTTCTCGATGCGACGGGCACACCGGGCGCGCACCTCGTCGGCCAGTCAATGGGCGGCTGGTGGGTGACGGCCTTCACGGTCGCCCATCCGGCGCGCACGCACTCGCTCACACTGTCCAACACTGTCGGCGGGCTCTGGACGACTGCGCTCCTCGAGTACTTCCGCGAGTGGACGACCAAGGCGGCCGCGAACTTCGGCGCCGAGCAGCGCATCGGCGCGCACTCGGCCATCTCCCCCACCTTCGTGGAACGCGATCCCGCCCGCGCCTTCCTCTACCAGGAGCTGAACACCTTCCACACGCCCCCGATGGCCGCGGTCGGCGCCTCCCTGCCCGGCGACGCGGTCGCGCACGAAGACCTCGACGCCACCGGCGTTCCCGTCCTCGTGATCACAAGCACCGACGACGTGCTTTTTCCGCCGCACCTTGTCATCGACAGCGCGCAGCGCCTCGCCAACGCGTCTATCGTCGAGGTCGCCGGCGCGGGCCACTCGACGTACTTCGAGCGGCCCGACCTCTACAACAACGCGTTGATCGCGTTCATCGAGAAAGTGGGACGATGAGCGAAGTAGTGACGGCTGAACAGATCGAAGCGTTCCGCACGAACGTTCGCGACTGACACCACGCGAGCGACGGGATCGCATGCGGGACAACGGATCTCCTGGACCACCCGACAGTCTCTCTCGTGGTGGGGGAGGACTCGACGTGCGCCCGACCGGACACCCGTCCGGCATGCCACAACGATGTGACTACGGGACTGGCTGTTCGGGGACTAGCGTTAGATGCCCTAGAGGGCCCTACAAGGGAGGTCGTCATGGCCGGAATAGGCCCAGCTCCGAAGCCTGCGAGCAAGCGTCGTCGCTACAACAAGCCTGCCACCTACGGCGCTGCTGAGCCGGTAACCGCCCCGGCCGCCCCAGGCCAGAACCGCGAGCTCGGAATCGACGCGCCACACAAGCTGGTCGTCGACATGTGGAGTGCACTGCAGGATTCGGCGGAGGCCAGGTTCTACAGCGAGGCCGACTGGGCGCGGGTGAGCTGGGAGCTGTGGCACGCGAACGTGGTGCTGACCGGCGACAAGATCGCCGCGAACTCGTGGGCGCAGATCCAGCACGGCCTGACCGAGCTGCTGATCTCGCCAGCCGCAAAGCGTAGGGCGGCAATCGAATTACGGCCGCCCACACCGGATCTCGATGAAGTGGCAGCTGTCTCGATGATGAGTCGCTACCAGTCGAAGATCAAAACGGTCGCATCACCGTCGAGCTAACCGTTTGGTGGCCGCCGAGCTCGGGCGGTGGGCGCGGCCGATGTGATCGCGGAGCGGCGGCGTAAGCGTCGGGCGCAGCGCGGCTAGGCTTTCGGTTTGTCGTCGACCGAGATACCGAAGTTAACGGTCGTGCCTTCGACGCTGGTGACCGTTACCGTCAGGCCGTAGGTGTCATTGCCGGTCACGAGCTCGCACCGAAGCTCCGTGCCTACGACACCCTCCAAGTCCTCCGGACAGGTCACCGAATCAGGGGGAGACCCCACCTTTTTGGCGAGTTGTTCGCTCACCGCGCCGGCGACCGTCTCCTTGTCGACGGTCACGGGCTGGGCGACCGCCGTGGGACACTCCGCGAGGCCGGCCACCAGCGGCGCGAGCGCCAATGAGACGAATGCGGCGGGCGCGGCTAAGTGCGGCATGTTGCACCCCTCCGGATGTCGGGACAACGGTGGTGGTCGAAGCGTGGCATGAACTCGGCCGATGCAACACAAGATCTGCCGAACTTCAATCGTGAAATTCTCTGGTCGAAAGTGGTATGGCTGCTGTGAGCAGCGCCATAACCGCCTTGAAAATGTCGACCGCGATTCGTTCAGCGTCCTGCTCGCGCACCCGCTAAGTGCGACTTGAAACGGTCGGCTGTAGGTTCACAGCAGCGGTGGGGTGTTCGTTCGCCTAGAGACAGAGGAGACCCGTTGTGCCTAGCTCAAACGATCCGATGGCCGCGGTACTCCAATATGTCGATGCGTTCAACAACAGCGACCCGAAGGCGATGGCGGCGACATGCGCTGACCCCATGCAGATTCTTGACGGAATGTCGCCGCATGTGTGGCAGGGACCGATAGCCAGCAACGACTGGTATGGGGATGTGCTCATCGAGGGTGAGCATGTAGGGGCTTCGGGCTACCAGATAACTCTCGGCGAGCCACGGCATGTGGATGTCACCGGCGACAATGCGTATGTCGTTGTTCCCGCGACGATGACGTTCAACATTCAGGGCAAGCAGGTCACGCAAACTGGCTCGATCTTTACGGTGGCGCTTCGCAAGCTTGGTACGGAGTGGCGACTGACGGCCTGGGCCTGGGCGAAGGGCGCTTAACGCAGGCTGCCGCGGTCGATTCGCGTATCGGCGTCCTGCTCGCGCACAGTGTCAGTATGTCCGACTCTCGGTGTCACGACGTTGTCACAACTCATGCGCTACACCCATGAATACCGGCGGACGTCCACGGTCCCAAAAGCCCTCGTAGGCAGCGAGATCGGGACACCCACGAACATGCACGAATGCCCATCAGCGGACTCATAATCCGTTGGTCGCGGGTTCGAGTCCCGCCCGCCCCACCCAGCACAGAACCGGGCTTAGAGCTGGTAATTGCACTGTGTCACAAGTTAACCGAAGCACCGCGCTGCTTTCGTTGGCAGCACTTCGGCAACATTGCCGAGGCCCACGCTGGCCGACCAGCGTGGTCGGCAAACACCTCCTGCCAGGCCGCGACGAGCGCCGACGAGCATCGCGAAAACGGCCGGAAATGGCCGCAGGTTGAACCCGTAGAGCGTGTGGTCGCCGCCTGCTGTCATTGGAGCGGCCCCGGCGGTCAAAACGCCTTTTAGAGCGCTATGAAACGGCCGTCTCGATACATTCGGCCAAATTGAATGCCGACTGACTCACCACAGCACCTGCAAGGGGTCGCGTCCCACCTTGAATCCGGCGCCGGCGGCGAGGAAAATTCATGGCGTGCCGACCTGGCTGCACGGCCTTCCTTGTTCTGGTTGGTCGCGTTTGTGTTTGGGGTTGCCTTCCTCGTCACGGTGCCGATCTACACGGTGGTGATCTCGCTTTCGGCCGGTGAGCGCGGCCGGGCGTTCGCGGCAATCTCACCGGGGCTGCTCCCGCCGATGGGAATCATATTCGCGCTGCTGGTGGGGTTTCTGGCCGCACAGGTCTGGAGTTCAGGAGAGCGCGCGGCGGCCGCGGTCAGCGAGGAGGCTAGCTCGCTGCGTTCGGTCGTCCTGCTGTCCTCCGAGTTTCCGGGTCAACCGGAGGCGCGAATACGCAGCCTCGTTCGCCGTCATATCGAGGACGCCGTCACGAAAGAATGGCCGCAGATGGCCGAGCGAGGAGCGACACTGTCGGTCGTGCCGCAGCCGCTTGCAGATCTCCAAGCGCTGGCGCTCGGCCTGCGCCCCGACAGTCCCGGCCAGACAATAGCCCAGCAGGAGATCGTCGAAGCACTCGAGCAAGCGCTGGACGCCCGGCGCCAGCGCATCATCGTGAGCGAGTCCTCCGTCAACGGGGCCAAGTGGGGAGCCGTAATCTCGCTGGCGATCCTCACCCTGCTCGCGATCGCGTTCGTACACAGCGGCAACCGACGCACAGCCGCAATCGCGATGGCGCTCTTCGCCTCGGCGGCGTCGGTGGCGATCCTCATGATCGCGGCCCAGGCGCACCCGTTCGCGGGGCACTTTGCCGTTACTCCGACGCCACTCGAGCAGGTCGAGCCCACGCTGCCGCCGCAGTAGCGCGGATCTTCCGTCGGGCCTCGCCGACCTTCACGCCGCACTGGTGTGAATACCGACGGTCGAGAGTGCGCGCAAGAGCTCGTGTTTCTGCAACCACTTGAGCGGATCGAGTGCAAAGTCGGATATCGAGAGTCAGATGAGCGCATTGTGGTCTTCACCTACAGAATCAAGGATCCCAACCTACCTAGTGAAGTGAACGAGACACTCGTAACCCCCGAGCCGGGGGCCGGCATCTGCGATGCAAGCTCAGACACACAAACGGCGGCTGCCGATGGAGGTGGTTACCGACCTCTTCGACGCCTCGTGGGTGCGTTACCCGACATGTTTCCGCGGTGCCGAAACGAACAAGGGGAAGATCGATGAAACTCATGTCGCCCATGGATTCGATGTTCTTGATCGGCGAAACCCGCGAGCACCCGATGCACGTCGGCGGTTTGCAGGTGTTTACGCCACCGGGCGGCGCCGGACCGGAGTTCATTTCGGAGACCTATCAAGCGATGCTGGCGTGCGGGGACATCCAGCCGGCCTTCCGCAAGCGTCCGGCCAAGAGGCTCGGCGGATTCACCAGTATGGCATGGGAATTCGACGACGAAATCGACCTCGAGTATCACGTGCGCCGCTCCGCTCTGCCCACGCCGGGACGGGTCCGGGAGTTGCTGGAACTGACCTCCCGGCTGCACGGCACCCTGCTCGACCGCCACCGGCCGCTGTGGGAAGCGCATGTGATCGAGAGCCCGAGAGACGGGCGCTTCGCCGTCTACACGAAGGTCCACCATGCGTTGGTCGACGGCGTGTCCGCGCTCAAGCTGATGCAGCGGTCACTGAGTACCGACCCCGGCGAAACCGAGATCCGGGTGCCGTGGGCGCTGCCGCAACGCCCCCGCCAGCGTGAAGAGGCGCCCCCGAAGGCGAGGCGAAGGCTGCGCCGCGCAAAGGCATCCTTCGGCGCGTTTGGTCCGTCGACGCTGTCGTCGATTCGTGCCGGACTGCGCGAGCAACAGTTGACCCTGCCGTACCAGGCACCGCGCACCATACTGAACGTTCCGATCGGCGGAGCGCGGCGGTGCGCGGCGCAGTCCTGGTCGCTGGAACGCATCGGGACGGTCAAAGACGCGGTCGGAGCTACTGTCAACGACGTTGTTCTGGCCATGTGTGCCGGCGCGCTGCGTACCTACCTCATCGATCTCGACGCCCTGCCCGATAGGCCGCTTATCGCGATGGTTCCGGTGAACGTGCGCACCGAGAACGACCCCGGCGGCGGAAACACCCTGTCAACCGTGCTGTGCAACCTGGCAACCCACCTCGATGACCCTGCGAAACGCCTGGAAACCATTCACACATCGATGCAGGAAAACAAGAAGGTGTTGGCTCAAATGCCCAAGGCGCAAGCAATGGCCTTGGGGATGCTCGTACTGGCGCTGCCGGTGGTCAGCGGTCTTCCTGGTTTCCGCACGGCGAGTCCGCCGCCGTACAACATCACTATCTCCAATGTCCCTGGCACCCGGGAGCCGCTGTACTGCAACGGGGCAAGCCTCGACGGCAATTATCCGCTGTCGATCGCCTTAGACGGACAGGCGCTCAACATCACAGTGTCCAGCAGCGCGAAGAACCTGGATTTCGGACTTGTCGGATGCCGCCGCAGTGTGCCACACCTCCAGCGATTGCTCGGCCACCTGGAAGCGGCCCTGAAGGACCTGGAACAAGCCGTCGCTGTGTGAGCGTCACCATCATTTTTGTATGACGTCGGCTAATGCTTGACGGTCGTTTCATGACGGAGTCGTCCGGCCGCGTGGGATGATTTGTCGGAACGGGTTAGCGACAATCGGCAGGGACGCCATGGCAAAGAAGAAGAAGACGAAGGATTCGGATGTTCCGACCGGCAAGGTGAGCCGGACGTATTACGAGAAGGAGATTACCCGCCTGCAGGGTGAACTCGTCCAGATGCAGCTCTGGGCCAAGGAAGCGAATGCAAAGGTCGCCGTCCTGTTCGAGGGCCGCGACGCCGCCGGCAAGGGGGGCGTAATCAAGCGCATCACCGAGCGGACCAGTCCCCGGGTCTTCCGCGTCGTCGCCCTTCCGGCGCCGTCGGAGCGGGAGAAGACCCAGCTCTTCGCGCAGCGCTACATCGAGCAGTTCCCAGCGGGCGGCGAGATCTGCCTGTTCGACCGCTCCTGGTACAACCGTGCCGGCGTTGACCGGGTCATGGGGTTCGCTACCGACGCGGACTACAACCGGTTCCTGCAGCTCGTGCCGAAGGTGGAGGAGGCATTCATCGCTGGCGGGATCCAGCTCATCAAGTACTGGTTCGAGGTCAGCCAGGAAGAACAGACCCGCCGCTTCAAGGACCGGGCGCAGGACCCGCGCAAGGTCTGGAAGCTCAGCCCGATGGACCTTGAGTCACACCGTCGTTGGTACGACTATTCCCGCGCCCGCGACGCCATGTTCGCCGCCACGGACACGGAGATCAGCCCCTGGCACGTGATTCAGGCGAACGACAAGCGCCGCGCCCGCCTGAACTGCATCGCGCACCTCCTGGACCAGGTGCCCTACGAGCGGGTCGAGCCCGACAAGGTCAAGCTGCCCGCCCGCCAGAAGCCCCAGGGCTATGTCGAACCGGACTATCCGTGGCGCTTCGTGCCTGAGCGCTACTGAGGGAAGCGACGTTCCACACGGACACCTGTCACAGGATGGAAAGCCCCGTCCTGGCGCAGGGCGTTCAAGAGTCGGCCCGTTTCTCAAGGCCGGGCTTGTGAGGTCTGCGGTCCATCCACTTCGACAGCGGGTAGAACAACCCGTTACCGGCGACGACTAGAAACGCCCCACGACCGCGTCTCCGGGACCAATGGCGCAGACGAGGTGACCTAGGTCTACAGACCGGCGGCGATCCACCTCCTAGCGTTGAGCGTGAGAGGTGCCGGATCTCGGGAGGAAGACCATGCCGCGACGGGCACCTACGGAAACCTCGGAGATGGCGAAATGACAATGGCCCCAAATACTTCCGGAATCCTAGTCGGTGTCGACGGCTCAGAGTTCTCCGACACCGCGGTACGGTGGGCGGTGCGTGAGGCCGCGATGCGTCACGAAGCCCTCACGCTGATGGCGGTCGCCGAGCGCCAGGGACCGCGCGTCACCTACGACAGTGAGACGATACATAATTCGCGCCAGGCGCAGCACAGCGAGGGCGACCGGATTCTCGCCGCCGCGCGTCAGATCGTCGACGAAGTGCTCGGCGATCGCAGGTCGGGCAAAGTGGATACCGAGTTCCTGTTCGCCCATCCGCTGGCCACCCTCATCGATGCGTCCAAGGACATGCGGCTTGTGGTGGTCGGCTGCCGCGGTAGGAGCGCACTGGACCGACTGACGCTCGGCTCCATCAGTAGCGGACTGGTCCGCCACGCCCACTGCCCGGTCGCGGTGATCCACAAGCAGCACCCCGAGCCGGACGTGCACGCACCGATCCTGCTCGGCATCGACGGCTCACCGGCATCGGAGTTCGCCACCGCGATCGCGTTCGACGAGGCATCGCACCGGCGAGCACCGCTGATCGCGATGCACGCCTGGGCGAATTCCTTCAGGTCGGGCGCCCACCTCAACTGGACGATCGACGAGCAGAAAGGCGACGAGCTACTGAGCGAGCGCCTGGCGGGCTGGCAGGAGAATTACCCGGATGTCCACGTGAAGCCCACCGTGATCCACGAGGATGCCAGCCGCTGGTTGGTCAACCACTCCTCCGATATGGCACAGCTCATCGTCGTGGGAAGCCACGGCCGCGGCGGATTCGCCGGAATGCTGCTCGGATCAGTCAGCTCGTCGGTCGTACACGCGGCGGAAGTGCCGGTGATCGTGGCCCGGCCACTTGACGCTTCGTCTTCGGGTGATGCCTGACAGTGTTTCGCCTGATTGTCGACAGTTACTTCGGCTGATCCTTGACGCTGAGTTCTTCGAACCGGGCCAAGGCTAAGTCACGCTGGTCGGGATCGAATGCCTCAAAGCCTGTGACACGATCGCGGTCGACGACGAGGAGCATGACAAGCGGAATCTCGATCGCGAGGCCGTCGGTCGCTGTGCCCCTCAGAAACACGTCACCCACAAGGCCTCTCGCCGAGTACGTGAGAACCTCCGCGAGTTCGACCCAGTAGTCGGGTACAAGCGATGCCATGGTTCGGATTGATGACATGTGGTCGGCGATCGTTTGGACGCCCAGACTAGACAGCTGCCGGTGATTGACGTACGTCGCACCGGCGCTGAGTGTGGTGAATGCATCCCAGTCATGACGGTTGACGGTCTCGATAAGCCGGCGCACCGCCTCAATTACTTGAGGATGCGCCACTTCTCCCGATGCGATCCAGCGAGCGGTGAGCTCGCCATCGCGCCGTCGATGTCGTCGGGGTCGAAGAGCATCAGGCTTCGCACAAGGTCATCGTCAGCGACTTCGGTGAGCGTCAAGACCTCAACCGTGGTCGGCCGCTCGGGGTCAGCGGTGTCGCGATACCTGTCGCGAGTCAGCGCGAGGTGAGATCCCCTGATCGCAACGCGCTCAGTCTCTAACCGCAAGCCCCTAAACGCCTCGAACAGCGCGCGCACAACCTCCGGCGTCGCCGGGCCTTCATCACGTAGCCCTTTTCGCCGGTCCTCATATCGTGCGTCGGCAGCGGCAAGCGCCCAAGAAACCGTCCGGGTCGCGACGGTTGAATGCATCGACGGCACGCGCCCAGGCCCGGGTCGCGGCGTTCTCGAGTTGAGGCGTTGGCGCACTGAGCTCGTCGAACCTCGCGAGCTGCGGCGTCGATGTCTGCCTCGTCGAATATTTCGCAGCGGCTGATCGCATCACCTGCGAATGTCAGAAGCGTGATCTCTCGCCACTCGGCGTCGAACCCCTGCTGCGAGGTGCCCTTTGAGACTTGGGTGACAACCGCTCCCAGATCACTCAGCCGATGCACGGCCTCGATGTAGATGTTGATGTCGGGCGCGACGTCCCACGCGGCACGGATGTACGGGATTGCGTCGCCGGGCGCGAATCCCGCCCCGCGCCGACGGTCGATGTTCGCCCAGTCCGGTGTCGTCGGAGGTAACTCGCGTCGATTGAACGCGGCATAGGCCTCCTTGACAAGCGACCATGTGTGCGCGTGGGCGGCCGCTTCGCCGGCGAGGTAACGGGCGTCGAGCTCCTCGAAGGCGGCGTCGATGTCGTCGGGATCGAAGATCACGATGTCGTGCATCAAGTCGTCGTCGCTGACCCCTGTCACCGTGAGGTACTCGACTGTGATCGGTCGGTCGGCGTAATCGATGTCGCGGAACCTCCCGCGGGTCAGCCCGAGGCGAGATCCCCTTATGGCGACCGGCTCCATCTCCAACCGCCAACCCTTGGGCGCGTCGAACACTGTTTGCCAGACGTCGCGCGCTGTTCCCTTATCGCGCAGGCCCTTTCGGCGGTCCTCATATCGTCCGTCCGCGGCGGTTAGAGCAAGTGCACAGTCGATGTCGCGGCGGTTGAATGCATCGGCGATCCGCGCCCAGGTCCGGGTCGCGGCGTTCTCGAGTTGAGGCGCCGGCGCGACTGAGCTCGTCGAACCTTGCGAGCGCGGCGTCGAGATCGGCCTCGTCGAATATTTCGCAGCGGTTGATCAGGTCACCTTCGACCGTCAGAATGGTCGATCTCCCGCCACTCGGCGTCGAAGCCCTCTTGCGAGGTCCCGTACGCCGCGTGGGTGACGACCGCTCCGAGGTTGCTCAGCCGATGCACAGCCTCGATGTAGATGCTGATGTCCGGCGCGACGTCCCACGCGGCACGGACGATTCGCGAACAGGTCGCCGGGCGCGAACGCTGCTCCCGCGCCGGTGGTCGATGTTCACCCAGTCCGGCGTCGTCGCAGGGTAGTTCGCGTCGGTTGAACGCGGCGTAGGCCTCCGCGATGACCGACCATGTGTGCGACGTACGCGGCCGCTTCGCCGGCGAGGTACCGGGCGTCGAGCTCCTCGAAGGCGGCGTCGATGTCGTCGACGATCGAACACGACGCGCGCCGCGATCCGATCGTCGGCATCGATCTCGACGATGCGGAGCAACTCGGTGTCGAACGCGTCGGGGCCGCTGGTCGTGCCCCGAGTACGGCATAGGGCGAGTCGATCCCCGCGAATTGCAACTGCGGTCGATGTGACACTTGTGACCCCGATATCAGCGGTCGCCTGCAAGCTCGCGAGTTCGGCATCCCGGCCGTGTCGGATGCCGGCGTTCACGACCCGCCGGCGATCGTCGCCGTAGTGGTCGTCGGCCAGCATGTCGGTTATCGCGTCCCAGTCGCGGGCCGCAAAGCACGCTTGGAGGCGCTTGTATACCCGCAGTGCGGCGTTCATCGGCCGCGGTGTCGGCGCGCTGAGCTCGTCGAATCTCGCGAGGGCGACGTCGATGTCCTCGTCGTCGAATTTCTCGCTGCGGTTGATCAGGTCGCCTTCGACCGTCGTAACGTCGATCTCCCGCCATTCGGCGTCGAAGCCCTCTTTTGAGGTCCCTTTCGACACGCGGGTGACGACCGCTCCGAGGTTGGTCAGCCGATGCACAGCCTCGATGTATACCTCGATGTGCGACATGACGTCCCACGCGGCACGGATGTACGGCGTCAGATCACCGCGCGCGACCCCTATCCCGCGTCGGTGGTCGATGTTCACCCAGTCCGGCGTCGTCGCGGCGAGTTCGCGCCGGTTGAGCGCGGCGTAGGCACGCGTGATGACCGACCATGTGTGCGCGTGTTCGGCGGCTTCTCCTGCGAGGTACCGGGCGTCGAGTTCGGCGAAGGCGGCGTCGGTGTCGTCGAGATCGAACGCGATGCGTGCCACGATCCGTTCGTCGGCGTCGATCTCGACGATGCGGAGTACCTCAGTGTGGAACGCGTCGGGCCGCTGGTCGCGGCCCGTCAAGCGGACACGACTCAGGACGAGGCGTCTTCCGCGGATAGCGACGGCGTCTGAGCTGATGTTCTTAACCCCAACGTCGGCCCAAGCCCGCAGATTTTCGACCTCGGCATCCCGACCGCGTCGAACCCCGGCGCCCACGACGCGACGTCGATCGTCGGCGAACATGTCCTCGGCCATCAACTCGGCCAAGGCGTCCCAGTCGCGTTGCGCGAAGTATGCTTGGCAACGCTCTTCCACTCGGCTTGCCGCGTTTTCCAGGCGAGGTGTTGGCCGGCTGAGCTCGTCGAACCTTGCGAGCGCGGCGTCGATGTCTGCCTCGTCGAATAACTCGCAGCGGTTGATCAGGTCACCTTCGACCGTCAGAAGGGCGACCTCGCGCCACTCGGCGTCGAAGCCCTCTTGCGAAGTGCCACTCTCGGCGTGGGTGAAGACCGCTCCGAGGCTGCTCAGCCGATGCACGGCCTCGATGTGGGTGCTTGATGTCCGGCGCGACCTCCCACAGGGCACGGACGATTCGCGAGCATGTCGCCGGGCGCGGAGCCTATCCCGCGCCGGTGGTCGATGTTCACCCAGTCCGGCGACGTCCGGGATAGCTCGTGTCGGTTGAACGCGGCGTAGGTCTGCGCGATTAGCGACCACGTGTGCGAGTACGCGGCCGCTTCGCCGGCGAGGTACCGGGCATCGAGCTCCTCGAAGGCGGCGTCGATGTCATCGAGGTCGAAGGCGACGTACGCTGCGATCCGGTTGTCGGCGTCGATCTCGACGATGTTGAGCACATCGGTTTGGAACGTGCGCCGACATGGGCGCGACTGAGGGTTAGAAGCTCACCGCGAGTTGCAATCGCGGTCCAGGTTACGTTGTCGATCCCGACCTCGACGATTGACCGCAATTCGGCAATGTAGGCATCCCGACCGTGCCTGATCCCGGCGTTCACGACCCGACGGCGATCCTCCGTAACAAGGTCGGCGGCCAGTATGTCCGTTATGGCGGCCCAGTCGCGAGCAGCGAAGTACGCGTTCAGGCGCTCGTGCACTCGCCATGCTGCGTTCTCCAGCCGCGGCGCCGGACGACTGAGTTCGTCGAATCTCGCGAGCGCGGCGTCGAGGTCTGCCTCGTCGAACAGCTCGGAGCGATTCATCAGGTCGCCTTCGAACGTCACGAGATTGACCATCCGCCACTCGGCCTGGAAGCCGTCTTGCGAGGTCCCGCTCAGCGAATCGGTGACGACCGCTCCGAGGTCGGTCAGCCGATGCACGGCCTCGATGTAGATGCTGGCTTGCGGCGTGAGGTCCCACCAGGCACGGAGGTTTGCGATCAGGTCACCCGGCGCGATTGTGGTCACGTGCCGGTGGTCGACGTTTACCCAGTCCGGCGTCGTCGCGGGGACTTCGTGCCGGTTGACCGCCGGCGTAGGTCCCTGCGACGAGCGACCACGTGTGCGAGTGGGCGGCCGCTTCGCCGGCGAGGTATCGGGCGTCGAGCTCCTCGAAGGCGGCGTCGATGTCGTCGAGGTCGAACACGACGCATCGCCACGATCCGGTTGTCGGCGTTGATCTCGACGATGCCGAGCACATCGTCGTGGAACGCCTCGGGCCCTTGGTCGTCGGACCGAGAAGCGGACACGACCGAGGGCGAGGCGCTCTCCGCGGGTCGCAATGACCGTCGACGTCATGTTCGTGAGCCCGACATCGGCGACGGCCCGCATGTCTGTCGACCTCGGCATCTCGACCGTGTCGGATCCCGGCGTTCACCACCCGACGGCGATCGTCTGCTGAGATGTCGTCGGCCAGTATCTCCGCCATGGCGTCCCAGTCGCGGGCCGCGAAGCACGCCTGGAAGCGCTCAGCGACTCGGCTTGCTGCGTTTTCCAGCCGTGGCGCCGGCGGCTGAGCTCGTCGAATCGGGCGAGCGCGGCGTCGAGGTCTGCCTCGTCGAATAACTCGCAGCGGTTGATCAGGTCGCCATCGACGGTCAGAAGATCGATCTACCCGCCACTCGGCGTCGAAGCCCTCTTGCGAGGTCCCATTCGACCGCTTGGGTGACGACCGCTCCGAGGTTGCTCAGCCGATGCACGGCCTCGATGTAGATGGTGACGTCCGGCGTGAGGTCCCACGCGGCACGGATGTTTGCGGCCAGGTCACCGGGCGCGAATGCTGTCACTCGCCGGTGGTCGATGTTGACCCAGTCCGGCGTCGTCGCGGGAAGTTCGTGTCGGTTGAGCGCGGCGTAGGCCTCGCGCGATGACCGACCACGTGTGCGAATGGGCGGCCGCTTCGCCGGCGAGGTATCGCGCGTCGAGTTCCTCGAAAGCGGCGTCGATGTCGTCGAGGTCGAAAACGACAATCGCCGCGATTCGGTTGTCGGCGTTGATCTCGGCGATGACGAGCACCTCCGTGAGGAAGGCATCGGTTCCATGATCGCGGCCCGAGTAGCGGCGCGCGTGAGCGGCGAGGCGCTCCCCGCGGGTCGCAATGACGGTTGACGTCACGTTCTGGGTCCCGACATCGGCGGTCGCCCGCATGCCCAGGCGACTGCGGCATCCCGACCGTGCCGGATGCCGGCATTCACGACCCGACGGCGATCGTCGGTGACAAATGTCATCGGCGAATATCTCCGCCACGGCGTCCCAGTCGCGGGCTGCGAAGCCCGCCTGGAAGCGGTCATGCGCTCGGCTTGCCGTGTTTTCCAGCCGCGGCGCCGGACGACTGAGTTCGTCGAAGCGGGCGAGCGCGGCGTCGAGGTCTGCCTCGTCGAAGATCTCGCAGCGGCTGATCAGGTCGCCTTCGAACGTCAGAAGATCGATCATCCCGCCACTCGGCGTCGAAGCCCTCTTGCGAGGTCCCATGACGCTCCGTGGGTGACGACCGCTCCGAGGTCGCTCAGCCGATGCACGGCCTCGATGTAGATGCTGATGTCCGGCGCGAGGTCCCACGCGGCACGCGAATGTATGCGGTCAGGTCGCCGGGCGTCGAACGCGGTCCCTCGCCGGTGGTCGATGGTTCACCCAGTCCGGCGTCGTCGCGGGGAGTTCGCGCCGGTTGAACGCGGCGTAGGCCCGTGACGATGACCGACCACGTGTGCGCGTGCGGCGGCCGCTTCGCCGGCGAGGTACCGGGCATCGAGTTCCTCGAAGGCAGCGTCGATGTCGTCGAGGTCGAACACGACACGCGCCGCGATCCGGTTGTCGGCGTTGATCTCGACGACGCCGAGCACCTCGGCGTGGAACGCCTCGGGCCGCTGGTCGCGGCCCGACGAAGCGGACACGACTGAGGACGAGGCGCTCCCCGCGGGTCGCAATGACGTCTGACGTGATGTTCTCGACCCCGACGTCGGCGATGGCCCGCATGTTCGCGATCTCGACATCCCGACCGTGTCGGACCCCGGCGTTCACGACGCGACGACGATCGTCGTGCGAAATGTCGTCGGCCAGCATCTCGGCCATGGCGTCCCAGTCGCGGGCCGCGAAGTACGCCTGGAAGCGCTCGTCCACTCGGCTTGCCGCGTTTTCCAGCCGCGGCGCCGGACGGCTGAGTTCGTCGAACCGCGCGAGCGCGGCGTCGAGGTCGGCCTCGTCGAAGATTTCGCAGCGGTTGATCAGGTCGCCTTCGACCGTCAGGAAGGTCGATCTCCCGCCACTCGGCGTCGAAGCCCTCTTGCGAGGTCCCGTGACGCCACATGGGTGACGACCGCTCCGAGGTCGCTCAGCCGATGCACAGCCTCGATGTAGATGCTGAAGTCCGGCGCGAGGTCCCACGCGGCACGGAGGTATGCGAGTCATGTCACCGGGCGCGAACGCGTCCCGCTCGTCGGTGGTCGATGTTCACCCAGTCCGGCGTCGTCGCGGGAAGTTCGCGCCGATTGAGCGCGGCGTAGGCCCGCGCGATGACCGACCACGTGTGCGCGTAGGCGGCCGCTTCGCCGGCGAGGTACCGGGCGTCGAGCTCCTCGAAGGCGGCGTCGATGTCGTCGAGGTCGAACAGGACGTCGCGCCGCGATCCGGTCGTCGGCGTTGATCTCGACGACGCCGAGCACCTCGCGTGAGGAGCGCCTCGGGCCTGTCGCGGCCGAGACAGCGGACACGCGCGAGGATGAGGCGCTCCCCGCGGGTCGCAATGACGGTCGACGTCACGTTCGTGACACCAAGATCGGCGATCGCCCGCATGTCCGCGATTTCGGCATCTCGACCGTGTCGGACACCCGCGTTCACCACCCGACGACGATCGTCGCTGGAAAAGTCGTCGGCCAGTATCTCCGCCATCGCGTCCCAGTCGCGGGCCGCGAAGTACGTCCAAGAAGCGCTCGAGTCACTCGGCTTGCCGCGTTTTCCAGCCGCGGCGCCGGCCGGCTGAGCTCGTCGAAGCTGCGCGAGCGCGGCGTCGATGTCTGCCTCGTCGAACAGTTCGATGCGGTTGATCAGGTCGCCATCGACGGTGGCAAGGACGATCTCTCGCCATTCGGCTTCGAAGCCGTCTTGCGAGGTCCCGCTGACCGCCTGAGTGAAGACTGCTCCAAGGTTGCTCAGCCGATGCACAGCCTCGACGTAGGCGATGACGTCCGGTGCGAGGTCCCACGTGGCACGCATGTATGCGGTCAGGTCACCGGGCGCGAACCCTCTCGCTCGCCGGTGATCGATGTTCACAAAGTCCGGCATGAACTCGGGCATTTCGTGCCTGTTGGATGCGGCAAAGGCCTGCGCCATAACCGACCACGTATGCGCGTGGGCGGCGGCTTCGCCGGCGGGTAGCGGGCGTCGAGCTCCTCGAAGGCGGCGTCGATGTCGTCGAGGTCGAAAAGTGACGACCGCCGCGATCCGATCGTCGGCGTCGATCTCGATGATGCTGAGCATCTCGGCGTCGAACGCCTTGCGGTACGTCTCGGTTCGCGGTAGATACGCGGTTAAGGCAGAGACGCTCCCCGCGGATCGCGATGATGGTCGACGCTACATTCGCCTCTATCTCGGCGAGGCTTCGCATGTCCGCGATTTGCAGCATCGCGACCATGTTGAACCCCGGCGTTCACGACCCGACGGCGATCGTCAGTGCGAATATCTTCGGCGAAGAGCTCTGCCATGGCGTCCCAGTCGCGGGTCGCAAGTGCGCCCAAAAGCGTTCGTAGACCCGGCTTGCCGCGTTTTCCAGCTGCGGCGCCGGCCGGCTGAGCTCGTCGAACCGGGCGAGCGCGGCGTCGAGGTCGGCCTCGTCGAACATTTCGCAGCGGTTGATCAGGTCGCCTTCGACCGTCAAGAGGTTGATCACCCGCCACTCGGCGTCGAAGCCCTCTTGCGAGGTCCCCTGCGCCGCGTGGGTGACGACCGCTCCGAGGTCGCTCAGCCGATGCACAGCCTCGATGTAGACGCTGAGGTCCGGCGTGAGGTCCCACGAGGCACGGATGTATGCGGTCAGGTCGCCGGGCGCGAACGCTGATCCCGTCGCCGGTGGTCGATGTTCACCCAGTCCGGCGTCGTCGCGGGGAGTTCGTGCCGGTTGAGCGCGGCGTAGGCCCCCGCGATGACCGACCACGTGTGCGCGTAGGCGGCCGCTTCGCCGGCGAGGTACCGGGCGTCGAGCTCCTCGAAGGCGGCGTCGATGTCGTCGAGGTCGAACACGACTCGGGCCACGATCCGGTTGTCGGCGTTGATCTCGACGATGCCGAGCGCCTCGGTGTGGAACGCCTCAGGCCGCTGATCCCGGCCGGAGGCGCGGATACGACTGAGAGCAAGACGCTCCCCGCGGGTCGCAATGACGACAGATGTCATGGCCTTGGTACCGATCTCGGCGAGCGGCCCGCATGTTCGCGATTTCGACATCTCGACCGTGTCGGATCCCGGCGTTCACCACCCGACGGCGATCGTCGATGGAAAAGTCGTCGGCCAGTATCTCCGCCATCGCGTCCCAGTCGCGGGCCGCGAAGTACGCCTGGAAGCGCTCGTATACTCGACTTGCCGCGTTTTCCAGCCGCGGCGCCGGACGGCTGAGCTCGTCGAACCGGGCGAGCGCGGCGTCGATGTCTGCCTCGTCGAATAGCTCGCAGCGGTTGATCAGGTCGCCTTCGACCGTCCGCAAGGCTGATCACCCGCCACTCGGCGTCGAAGCCCTCTTGTGAGGTGCCATTCGCAGCCCATGTGACGACAGCTCCGAGATCGGTCAGTCGATGCACGGCCTCGATGTAGATGCTGACGTCCGGTGTTAGGTCCCAACCGGCATCGAGACCCGCGGCCACATTGCCTGCGTCGATTGTTGCAACCGGCCGATGATCGACGATCACATAATCCGGTGTCGTCGCGGGGAGTTCGTGCCGGTTGAGCGCGGCATAAGCGCGCGCGATGACCGACCACGTGTGCGCGTGGGCGGCGGCTTCGCCGGCGAGGTATCGGGCGTCGAGTTCCTCGAAGGCGGCGTCGATGTCGTCGAGGTCGAACATGACGCGCGCCGCGATCCGCTCGTCGGCGTCGATCTCGACGATGCCGAGCATCTCGGTGTGGAACGCCTCGGCCGCTGGTCTCGGCCCGAGAAGCGGACACGACTGAGGACGAGGCGCTCCCCGCGGGTCGCGATGACGGATCGACGTCATGTTCGTGACCCCGAGGTCGGCGATCGCCCGCATGTCTGCGATCTGCGGCATCCCGACCGTGTCGGACACCCGCGTTCACCACTCGACGACGATCGTCCAGGGAAATGTCATCGGCCAGCATCTCCGCCATGGCGTCCCAGTCGCGGGCCGCGAAGCACGCCTGGAAGCGCTCGACCACTCGGCTTGCCGCGTTTTCCAGCCGCGGCGCCGGCCGGCTGAGCTCGTCGAACCGGGCGAGCGCAGCGTCGAGGTCTGTCTCGTCGAAGATTTCGCAGCGGTTGCATCAGGTCACCGTCGACCGTCAGGAGGTTGATCACCCGCCACTCGGCGTCGAAGCCCTCTTGTGAGGTCGCATCGCCGCGTGGGTAACCACGGCTCCGAGGTTGCTCAGTCGATGCACAGCCTCGACGTGGACGACGGCCTGCGGCGAGAGGTCCCATGTCGCACGGATGTATGCGGACAACTCGCCTGGCGCGAATGCTGTCCCGCGCCGATGGTCGAGATTCACGAAATTCGTTGTTGTCGCGGGTAGTTCGCGCCGATTGAATGCCTCGGTGATGTTCGAGCGATGACTGACCACGTGTGCGCGTGGGCGGCAGCTTCGCCGGCGAGGTACCGGGCGTCGAGCTCCGCGATGGCGGCGTCGATGTCGTCGAGGTCGAACGCGACGATCGCCACGATCCGCTCGTCGGCGTCGATCTCGACGATCGCGGAGTACTTCGGTGTGGAACGCCTCGGGCCGCCGGTCTCGGCCCGAGTAGAGGGTACGAACGAGGGCGAGGCGATCCCCGCGGATCGCGAGGACGTCTGACGTCATGTTCGTAGCGCCCAAGGTCGGCGATCGCCCGTACCTCCGCGAGCGATGTGGCGCGGTCGTTGCTCTCTCGGCGGAGTCCTCGCCGCCGGTCTTCGACCCGGAGGTCGTCGGTGAACAGCGCGCCGATCTCGTCCAAGCGCCTGTCGCGCGAACAGCGCGTTGCACTCGATCATCGGCTCGACTCGCGGCGTTCTCGAGCGGCGCTCGCGGAGGTTGCTTCTCGAGCCGGGCATGCGCGGCGTCGAGCTCGGCGATCGCGGCGTCGATGTCTTCGAGGTCGAACCACACCTGCAGCGCGATTCGACCCTCCTCGTCGAGGCCGAATAGCTGGAGCAATTCGTCGTGCGGCGCCCCAGGGCTCACGTCGGCAGTGCCGAGCTCCAATCGAGTGAGCGCCAGGCGCTCGCCTCGCACGGCGACAACGACTCGGTTGGCGCGTATCGCACCGTCCCGATCTCGCGGAAGACGCTCGTCGATCTCGCGATGTCGCCAGTCGCCCGACGGGAGGTCGACCTCGCGGTGAAGCCGACGATCTTGCCGGCGACTCTCGACGGAGACGTCGGGTCGCGCAACATGCTGCTCGACCTCGTCCCAGGCCTCGCGATCAATCGACAGCCGCGCACGCGTCCGCGCGACCGCTCGCACGCACGCGTTGTCCAGCTCGACGCTCGGCGCTTCGGGTGGAGCCGGGGCAGCCGGCAGGACGCGCTCGCCGAGAATGCTGCGCGCCTTCTCCGCAAGTGCCGCAGCCCCTTTCAGCTCGTACAGGCCGACCGCCCGCTCGGCGGCGGCTCGCGCTCCCGCGGCGTCGCCGGCGGTGCTCAACACCGTCGCCAGCGCCAGGCAGGCGTCGCCGTGATCGACCAAGACGTCGGTGCGCTCGGCCACGGCGACGGCCTCCTCGGCCACCCGCCGGGCCTCGTCGTGAGCACCGCCGCGCGCCAGCAGCTGTGCCCGAACCGTGCGCCAGGCGATCGACGCCTTCAGCGCGTGGCCGGCGAGACGCTCACTCTCCGTACACAATTCGTCGGCCTCGGCGTCTCTGTCGAGCGCGAGACAAGCTCGAGCCAACAGCGCGGCGGTTTCGGCGGTGTCGGCGTCCAGGCCCATGCGACGAAAGCCGTTGTAGGCCCGCCGCAGGTGCGGCTCGGCGGCCGCAGGATCGTCGGCGACCAACTCGACGATGCCTGCGAACTGGTCAACCTCGAGTAACGCGTGCCGCATGCCGAGCTCGGTGAGCGTGCGTCGGGCGGAGTCGATCAGGCTGACGGCCTGCGGCGGCGCGTCCGCGAAACGCATCCAGCACGGCCTGGCACCGCGTCGACGTCGCCTCGACGACCGGCGATCCGGTTGTGATGCGGAGCAGCCGCACGACGTCGAGACACCGCCCGCCCGCGCGGGGCACCGGGTTGGGGCCCCACAGCGCCGCAAGTGGCGCACCCGCCAGCACGGCGTTCACTCGGCGGTGTTCACCTGCACGTCGCGCCGCGGTGAGAGCGTGGTCCAAGGCGGTTTCGCAGTCGCCGATTCGCCCGAGGCGGCCGAGGCACGCGGCCCGGACGGTGTGGGCCTTGGCTTCCCCCGCGGCGTCGTCCAGTCCGGCCAGCTTCTCGGCGGCCGCCCCCACCGCGGCTTCGATCTCGTCCAAGCGCTCGGGATCGGTGAGCATCGACAGCTGGCCGTCGAAGCACGTGCCCCAGGCCGCGAGACGGGCGGAATCGCCTGCGTCGCTCGCTTGCAGTTGCGAGACCGCACCCGCCGCCGAAACCACGTCGCCCGCGGCCAGCAGCGCCTCGCAGCGAGCGACCAGCAGTTCGGCTTGCTGGTCGTCGCGGTCGGGCAGCTCCTCGTCAAGCTCCTCGAGCGCGTGCAGGGCCCGGTCGTAGAGGTCGGCCGCGCCTTCGTAGGCCAGGCGTGCCATCGCCTGATCCGCGGCACGCCGGCAGTACTCGACGGCCTTGGCCGCGTTTCCCGCCCACGCACATTCGAAGTAGTGGTGAGCCAGTTCGGCCAGCAGCTCGTCGTCGGCGCCGGGCTCGGTCTCCAGTGTCGCGGCGATGCGCTGGTGCAGCCGCATGCGCCGCACGGACGCCAGCTCGGCGAGCAGCGACTGCCGGACGATTGCGTGGTTGAACCGGTAGCGACCGCCCGGCTCTTCGATGACGATGCCCGCCTTGCACGCCTCGTCGAATGCGTCGACGAGGTCATCACCGACCACCCGCTCGACCAGCTCGAGCGCAAACCGGCTGCCGACCACCGCGGCCGCCGCAAGGGCCTTGTTCGTCTCCGCCGGAAGCCGAGAAAGTCTGCGGCTCACGGCTTCACGAACCCCCTGAGGCAGGGTGCTCGGGTCCCAACGGCCGCCACTTTCGTCCACGTGGCGCAGGGCCTCGATGAGGAAGAACGGATTGCCACCCGTGACTGACGCCAGTGCCCGGGCGAGTTCTTCATCGTCGTAGCCGGCCTCGGCGACGTACGCGCTCACGTCGACCTCGTCGAGGCCGCTCAGCTGAAGGCGAGTGGCGGAGCCGTCGCGGTGAAGGTCGGCGAGCATCGCCGCCAGAGGGTGGGAGCGGTCGAGGTCGGTGCTGCGGTACGTGCCGACGATTTGGACGCGCGCGTGCTCGCCGAAGCGCAGGAGATGCCGCAATAGCAGCAGCGTGGGCTTGGCCGCCCAGTGAAGGTCGTCGAGAATCAGCACGACCGGTGCACTGGCGGAGGCGACTCCGAGCACCGCAACGACGGCATCGAAAAGTGCATAGCGTTCGGTGTCCGGGTCCGCGCGAGTCGGCGCGGCCAGATCGGGCAGGACATCGGTGAGCCCGGGAACCAATGGCAGGAGCGCTTCGACGCCGCGCAGCCCCCGCAGCCGACTCGCACCGAGGCAGGGAATGAGCGAACGCAGCGCTTCCGCGAACGGCTGGTAGGGCGCACCGAGGTCCTCGTCGCAACGGCCGTACAGGACGACGGCGCCTTGCTCGTAGGCGTGTCGGGACCATTCACCGGCCAGACGCGTCTTGCCTACGCCGGGTTCCCCGGCGATCAGCACTGCGTGCGCACCGCCGTCGAGCGCGGTCTGCCACGCGGACAGAAGTCGCTCGAGTTCGCGGCCACGCCCGACGAACGGCCCAGGCCCGGCCAGCACCGCGGGCAGGCCGGGCCGCTCCAGGGGTGTGTCAGTCGTGAGGGCGCGGGAATCGTCGGCGTTCTCCAAGCGGAGCTCGAAAACGTGCTCCGGGCGCGCGAGGTTCTTCAGCTGGCGCATCCCGAGATCGGCGAGGATCACGTCATCGGACAGTGAGTCGATGACGAGCTCGGCCGTCGCACCCGAGCACAGGATCTGGCCACCCGGCCGCCAGCGACCGCAGGCGGGCGGCGCGGTTGACCGCCCGACCGAAGTAGTCGCCGTCGCGGAGCTCGACCTCACCGGTGTGCAGCGCCACGCGGATGCGCATCGGTTCCGACAGTGCCCATGGCTCGTGGCGGATCGCTTCCTGCAGCTCGATGGCGGCGGCGGCCGCCGCCGACGGCCGATCGAAGACCGAGAACGTCGCGTCGCCCTCGCCGCGTGTCTTGATGAGCCGTCCTCCGCGGGACGTGACGACCTGTTCGACGAGCTCGTCGTGGCGGGCGAGCGCCACTGCCATGGCGTCGGCGTCTGCCTCCCACGCGGCAGTCGACCCCTCGATGTCGGTGAGCAGGAAGGTCACCGCGCGCGTCACCACCGAAAGTTGCTCTGACACAGGCATTTCCAGCGCGTCGTCCTGTGCGACGATCGCGGCCTCGAGCCGGCGAAGGTCCGGTCCAGGGTCGACGCCCAGTTCGTCGGCGAGCAGCGACCGCGCACGTTGATAAGCGCCAAGGGCTTCACCCTGCCTGCCTGCGCGGTAGAGGGCGAGCATCAGCTGGCCCCAACGCCTCTCGCGCAGCGGCGCGTCGGCGACCGCGGCCTCGAGATCGCCGATGATCTCCGCGGCACGACCCGTCGCGAGCAGCGCATCGGCCCGGTCCTCGACAAGGGCGGCATGGCCCTCGATCCAGCGTGTCTTCTCGGATACACCGCGCGGGCCATCGGGCAGTTCGGGGGTGCCGCGCCAGAGAGTCAGGGCCTCGTCGAAGCGGGCCACCGCTTGGCTGGTGTCGCCGGCGGCGACGGCGTCGCGGCCCAGTCTGGCGGCCGACTTGTAACGCGAGGCATCCACCTCGGTCCCGGCCAGGGTCCAGCCCGTGCCCTCCGTCAACACGAAGCCGTCGCCCAGGGTGCGACGCAGAGAGGAGATGTGGGTCTGCAGGGCCTTGGCGGCGGTGCGCGGCGGATCATCGCCCCAGAGGAGCTCCACGAGCGTGTCGGCTGACACGACCGAACCGCCGTGCAGCCCGAGCATCGTGAGGATGGCCCGCGGTTTGGCGCCAGGGATGGAGACCGGCAGGCCGTACTGCCGGACCTGCAGAGGACCCAAAACCCCCAGCTCCACCGGTTGAAGCGTAGTCACGTTGCCATCGTCAGTGTGGCGATTCAATAGGCGGTCAAGATTCGAGTAAAGGCGTCGTTCCTGCAATCGCTCGGCGTCCCCGTCCCGCGACACGTCATGCGGCACCGCGGTTTTTGTCGTTCCGTGGTTGACAATGCGGGACATGACGCAATCGCGGGAGCCCGACGTTGGCGCGTGAGATCCCACGCCAGACGTTTCTGCGGGGTGCCGCCGGAGCGTTAGCCGCCGGCGCGGTTTTCGGCTCGGTCCGGGCTACCGCCGATCCGAATAGCTCCGGCTGGGACGGTCTTTCTGCCGCAATCGGCGGGCAAGTGTTACGCCCGGACGGCGGTGCGCAATTCGCAACGGCCAAGCAGGTTTTCAACACTAACCACAATGGCTCGACGCCGGCGGCGGTCGTTACCGTGACGTCGGCGGCGGACGTGCAAAAGGCGATGGCATTCGCTGCTGCCAACAACCTCAAGGTCGCTCCGCGCAGTGGTGGGCACTCCTATGTGGGGGCGTCCACGGCGAACGGCACTATGGTGCTCGACCTGCGTCAGCTGCCCGGGGAAATCAATTACGACGCCGCCACCGGGCAGGTCACGGTCACGCCCGCGACCAGTCTGTACGCGATTCACCAGGCGCTGGCCGCGGCCGGCCGGGGCATCCCGACGGGCATCTGCCCGACGGTCGGTGCCGCGGGGCACGCCCTGGGCGGCGGGCTGGGTGCTCAGTCCCGGCATGCGGGCCTGATGAGTGATGCATTGACGTCGGCGTCGGTGGTGCTGCCCGGCGGCCAGGCGGTCACCGCGTCTGCCACCAGCCACCCCGACCTGTTGTGGGCGCTGCGCGGCGGCGGTGGAGGCAACTTCGGGGTGACAACATCGCTGACCTTTGCCACGTTCCCCACCTCGGACGTCGACGTTGTGAACCTCAATTTCCCGCCACAGTCGTTCGCGCAGGTCCTCGTCGGTTGGCAGAACTGGCTGCGCAGCGCCGACCGAAGCAGCTGGGCACTGGCGGACAGCACCACGGACGCGATGGGTACGCACTGTCGGATCATGGCGACGTGCCCGGCCGGGTCGGGCGGCAAAGTGGCGGGTGCCATCACTTCGGCGGTTGGAATGCAACCGACCGGGACCGAGAACCACACGTTCAACTATTTGGACTTGGTGAAATATCTGGCAGGGAACCTCAACCCGTCGCCGCTCGGATATGTCGGCGGATCCGATGTGTTTACGACGATCACCCCGGCCGCCGCCCAGGGGATCGCCTCGGCGGTCGACGCCTTTCCGCGCGGCGCGGGTCGCATGTTGGCGATCATGCATGCACTCGACGGCGCCATGGCCACTGTGGCGCCGGGGGCCAGCGCCTTTCCGTGGCGGAAGCAGTCCGCCCTGGTGCAGTGGTACGTCGAGAATTCCGGTTCGGCGTCGGCGGCCACCAGCTGGCTCAACACCGCACATCAAGCGGTGCAACCGTATTCGGTCGGCGGTTATGTGAACTATCTCGAGGCGAACCAACCGGCTTCGCGGTACTTCGGCGCGAACCTATCTGGGCTGACCGCCGTCAGGCAGAAGTATGACCCGGGCCGGATCATGTTCTCGGGCCTGAACTTTTGATGCAGGCCTGAGCAGTCCTACAGGCTCTAATTGGCCAAATCCCTTGCGGCGCCGAATGTGCGGCGGTTGTGAAAATCTGACAACTTTTTCGCCGTACCTTCACGTTCGGTGTGGTAATGACTCACGTGACTAACTGGCTATACATGCCGCTGCAGCGAGGCTGCCGACTCCGCAGTCCATGCGGAAGGCGGCGTCAATCGACGTTGCCTCCTCCGGTGTGAACGTGATCGCCGGCGGCGGCGGCAACAGCGGGAAGATGCTGGCGCCGTGTACGCCGGTCAAGAAGGCGACGACCTGCGCGGGGACGTTCGTCGCCACGTACAGGATGTCGCCGAGTCGGGGCTGGCAGACCTGCCCCGTGCACGTAGTACGGCACGAAGGCGACGATCGTGCGGAGACTCAAGGCCACGTTGACGATGATGTTGGGATAGTCGTTCGAAGCGATCTGTGCTTTGAGCGTGTCCTGCAATGCACCTGAGTCAGAGGGTCTGAGTCGCTTCCGCGAAGTGACTGTCAGGGGAACACCGTCGAACCTTGCGCGCTGCGG
Organism: uncultured Actinomycetota bacterium; assembly: GCA_963743225.1. Lineage (GTDB taxonomy): Bacteria > Actinomycetota > Actinomycetes > Mycobacteriales > Mycobacteriaceae > Mycobacterium. The sequence goes on from CAVUPN010000038.1 coordinate 25,288, forward strand.
GGCGCCGAACAGACTCAGAACAGTGGGCGTGACATCGACGATCTCGTAGTTCGGATTGAACACGCTGTCGCCGAATTGCGGGCCGTCGACGATGACGAATGTCTCTGTCTCACGGGGTGATTGGAAGCCGTGCCCGAAGCCCTGCTGCGGTTGGTGACCGTGGTCGGTGACGACGATGACGGTCCAGTCCTCGCACGTCTGGCTGGTCTTGCACGTCTCCTCCGCGCCTCCACCGCCGTCCAGGATCGCACCGAGATTGTCGTCAGTGCGCTGGATGGCCTCCTCGTACTGGATCGAGTCACCGCCGTACATATGCCCGTTCTCGTCGACCTGGACCAGGTAGGTGACGATGAAGTTCGGGACGTTCGTCTTCGTAGCCGTGTTCGGTGTCCAGGATGGTCTTTACGGTCTCGTCCGTGACCGCGGCGTCCGTCTTCGACCAGTTCGGGTCGTCTCGATTCTGCGAGATGTAGACGACTTCGTCGGCGCCGACGACCGGACGCGGCGATGGCGGCGATGACGTCCCAGTCGGCGATCGCCTTTGTCTTGATGGCCGGGTTGTCCGTCTCGAGTTGGGTAAAGACCGTTGGCCATTTGTCGTACGTCCACGGGGTGTAGACGTTGTTGATCACACCGGTCTTGTTATCCCAGGCGCCGGTCAGGATGGCCGTCCACGAGGGGTTGGAGACGGTGGTGTGTCCGACGATGCTCGGCGCGGAATTGGTGCTGGTATTCATCAGTTCGAAGAAATTCGTCATTGGTGTCGTCGGCCAGCACCTTGCTCATGTTCGTGCCGTCAATAGCGATCACCAATACGTGTTGCTTTGTGGGATCTGCCGGCGGGTCCGGGTAACGGGGCTCACCGGGAGTCTGTGGGTACACCACGGACGCCGGGCGGCGCACCAGGGTGCGCTCGATCTCATCTCGCGCCGCGGCCAATATCGCCATCAGCGACGGCGCCTGGAGCGGCGGCGAGCCCGTACCCGAGTACAGGAGTGGGTGCAGCACTGAACCGAGTAGGTCCGTGACAATTGTGACGACGCTCGACCGTGGCTCTGGTTCTGCTGCTGATGCTGTCGGCGCGGCCGCCTCCGAGAATCGTGTTACAGCCGTCCTGGCCGTATCGATCGGGGCGGTCGCGATGGAGTACGTCGTCGCCGTGTCGGTTGGCCCGGGTGTGCTGAGTCTTTGGAAGGTCTTCTCACCACGTTGGGTGGCCGCATCGACCGCCGACTTAACGTCGCCCAAAGTGTCGGCGAGCGATCTGGTGTGTGCAAGCCTTGAGGTGTTCGTGTTCGATGCCTTCCGGCCGGCCGAATCGCCGGTCACGAAATCCTGGGTTTCGTCTTCCTCCTGCGCCGGCGGCACACCTGTACCTGGAGTGTCGTCGTCGCGCGATGCGCGGGTAGTACCTGCGCCGCGATCCCGGATGGATTCGGCTGCGGAGCGCAACACTGACCTCAGGGACTTCCGGTACGAGGCCGGCGGGTCGGCGTCATCGCCATCAGCCGAAGCTGCACCCTTATCAACCGGGGTCTCATTCGTCGGTGGGGACTTTTTTGTTGTTGGGGACTTCTTTGTTGATGAGGACGTGGCCGTTGGTGAGGAATCGCCTGTTGCAGACGGGTCCGATGGGCCGGCGTATGCAATCCCGGGGGTGTTTGCGATGGCCGCTCCAACGCCCAGCGTCACCGCTAGTGCTCCAACCCGACCGATGTGCCTCGCGTAACCCATGACAGTTCCCTTTCGTTTCGTTCACCTGCAGTACGTCGGCGCGCTGGCGCGCAATCGCGTGGCACTGCCGTCGCCGCATAGGTCCCGTCGCAACTTCGTGTGATGACCAGGGCGTAAATTACGCCGTTTCTCACAGTCGTTTGCCAGGAATCGATGATTAAGTCGACCCACAGCGCCCCGTGGACGCTTTCTCCCTGCGAGGATGCTGTTTCTTGGCGATCTCGCGACTTGCCGAACGACTTAGTCGGAGAATGTGAGAATCGCCTACAACGGCCAAGCGTTGAGTCCGGCAAGGGGGAAGCATGAGAATCGATCGGACAGTTGCGGTGGCCGCTCTGGTGGGCGCGACGGCAGTGGGCTTCGCCAGCCCGGCCTGGGCCGAGGATTTCAGCGGCATGTACACAGTTGTCCTAAGCGGCGCGACAGCGCCGGGTTTAGCAGCGGGTAATGCGCCAGCGATGTGGAGGGTCACTCCGTGCGGCCCCGGCTGCGCGTACGTGTTCGGTGAAAACGGCTTGAAATGGGAGGCTCATCTCGCGAATGGTCGGTGGACCGCCACTGTTCAACGGCCGGACGCGGTCGATTGCAAGAATGGGACGCACGCCTCTGGCACATCCACGCTATCGCTCGACGCCCAAACCCTCAGAGGCACAATTGTCGGTACCTCTGATGGTCCAGCGTGCGGTAGCCCGATGCCGATCACCGGAGGCCCAGTATCTCTCGTCATGGATAAGGCCTAGGTCGCATCGCCGCGCCGGGTGTCTCGCCGCCGGCCGACAAGCGGTTGAGACGGCAGAGCGAATGAGCGTTTGCACATCTCTGTCCGAGGGACAAGTGCGAAGATTGATTCGCCATGTCTGAGCCACCAGACGAGTCGCCGCCACAGCGACCCTACGTTCCGTCTGAATTCCCCATGCCGCGCGAGGAATCGCCCCGACGCAAGACGCCCCGGCGCGGTGGCGGGCGGCCTAAACCAAAAGGAACGGCTCCGCCCAGAGCGGAAGGAACACCTGCGTCGTCCGACCCGATAGCGGTGCCCGCGTCGCCGGATCTTGTCGCCGACTCGATGATCTCGCGGCCGCTGGCCGAGCTGATGGCACGGACGACGGCGCGCCAGCGCATCGGTGTCGTCATCGAGCTCAGCGCCAAACATCCCGACGGCGTAGAAGCCGCCGGGCTCGACGTCGAACGGATGCTGGAAAAAATCGCGCCTAAAGCGCCAGTCAGGCGTTCCCGCAGCTACGTTGTCACGGCGCTGCTCGTCAGTCAGATTCGAAAAGTTGTCCAAGACGAACAGAAGCGTGGGGACCGACCCTCTGGCAATGCCGTGTCGACAGTCCGTGCCCCACGGTGGGCAATTCACCGGATCTGGCCCAACTTTGAGGTCAACGCGCTTATTCACCGAACCGTCGTCACGACCAAATGCGACGCAGCGCAGCGTTCGTTCGACGCAACGGGCTGCGAACTGGTCTGGGCTGTCCTCGACTCGGGCATTGACCGCCAGCATGCTCATTTCGAGCTACACGACAATCTCGGTTTGAAAAACGGTGACTTGCCGCACCAATCGTTTGTGCCCGGTACCAACGACGATGACGCGTTGCAAGACCCCGCTGGCCATGGCACTCATGTCGCGGGCATCCTCGCCGGTGAACAGATTACCGGCGAGGACGCACCGATCATCGCCGCGACCTGGTACCACGACGATCGTGGTGACAGCGCGGTACGCGAGATCGCGCTTCCACGCATCAGCGGTATGGCACCACGCTGCAAACTGCTGTCCTGCAAGGTGCTCCGCGACGACGGCTCGGGTGATCTGGCCGCCCTTCTGGAGGCACTGGAGTACATCCAGGACCTCAACCGCGGCGGCCGAGATCTCAAGGTCCACGGGGTAAACCTGTCGGTGGGATACCCGTTCGATCCGTCGTGGTTTGCCACCGGCCAGACCCCCGTGTGCCGCGAAGTCGACCGGTTGGTGCGCAGCGGAGTCCTCGTGGTCGTCGCCGCGGGCAACACCGGATACGGCTACGCGTTGGACCCAGAGGAGCAGCAGTTCCGGCTGGGATTCGACATGACGATCAACGACCCCGGCAACGCCGACCGGGCAATCACCGTCGGTTCGACGTCGACGATGCCTCACGCCACGGGCGTTTCCTACTTTTCATCCAAGGGGCCGACTGGCGACGGCCGGATGAAGCCGGACCTCGTCGCGCCGGGCGAACGTGTGGTGAGCGCCGGGGCCGGAGTTCTGCTGGCCAAGGCGCAGGCACTGGTCCCGAAGGCCACGTACGTGGAGAATTCCGGTACATCGATGGCCGCTCCTCACGTTTCGGGGGCTGCTGCCGCATTCCTGTCGGTGCATCGGGAATTTGTGGGTCGGCCAGAGGACGTCAAACGGGTTCTGCTCGACGCGGCCACCGACATAGGTCGTTCACGAACCTTTCAGGGCCGAGGCATGGTCGACGTGATGCGGGCAATCCAGTCGGTTTGAGGAGGTGGCGATGAAGTTTCCATTTGCGGCAGTCGAACTCGAGTCAGACGGTTCGGTGCACGACCCCGCACAGCTTGACGCGGCACGTGCTGTCGTCGACGGAGCCGACGACGTTCTCGTCTTGGTGCACGGCTGGAACAACGACATGCCTGCCGCACTCCGCCTATACGAGAAGTTGACCGACAACGTCGACGCCGTACGCGGTCAGGTTTCGGGCGCCGCCGGTCGCAAGATCGCGGTGATCGGGGTCCTGTGGCCTTCGGTCAAGTGGGCCGACGAGGATGACCTTGCCGGAGGCGGCGCCGGCGCCGCTGACGCGAAGGATGCCCTGATCGCCGAGATCGGTGATCGCGACCTTGACCCAAGCGTGGCCGCTCAACTGCAACAGTTGGTTCCAGAGTTGGACACCTCGGCGACCGCGCGCCGGAAGTACCTGGATCTGTTGAGAGCTCAGCTTCCCAGTGAGATTGAAGGCGGGGAAGACGCGCCGCCGCCGTCGTTACTCGAGGGCGACGCCGACACCGCCTTCGAGCGCGCCGGTCGCGCCGGTGCGCTGACGGGGACAGGAGGCGCGGGAGGCGGCGGTGCCGCTGGATTCTCGTTGGGCGGCTTCACACGGGCCGCACGCAACCTCCTCAACGTCACCACTTACTACACCATGCGCGACCGCGCCGGTACGGTCGGCGCGAATGGAATCGCCCGCGTTCTCGAGGAGCTGGACGGTAACGGCCGGCGAATTCACCTCGTGGGCCACTCATTTGGAGCCCGCGCCGCGACCGCGGCGGCCAACGCCACGAATGCGCCTGTCCACGCTCTCGTCCTTCTGCAAGGAGCCTTCAGCCACTACGCGTTCGCCGACGATTGGGATGGTCAGGGCGCCGACGGCCTCTTCCGCGCCGTCCCTGGTCGAATACGGGGCCCGGTCGTCGTCACGCACACCAAGAACGACAAGGCCGTCGGACTTGCGTATGCGATCGCATCACGGCTGGCCAAGCAGGTCGCGATCGACATCGGTGGTCCCGATGACCGCTACGGTGGGATCGGCCGAAACGGTGCTCTCAAGACACCGGAAGCGCTTGGCCCCAGCACAGTTCAGCCCGTCGGCGGTAGCTACGCGTTCGAGCCGCGGCGAGTCAGCAACTTGCAAGGCGATACCTTCATATCCGGGCATTCCGCCGTGACCGGCAAGGAAGTGGCATACGCCCTTCTCAAGGCAATGGTGACACCTGCGGCCTAGCGCCGTGAGTCGTTGATTCGGTTGCAGGTCGGGGGTCGGCTGGGCCCGGCATCGCCCAACGTGCGTTGGCCGCGAGATTCCACGCGCTTTTTCGCAGTGCGTGCACGTTCGATGCTAACGACTCACGACGCTAGAACTATCTCGCTAACCCTTACCGGTTCGCCGAGCTGGTACCCGCACGCGCCATTGTTTCCTAGCAGGCGAAGAGACTGACGTACGGGCGAGATTGGATCGCCGCTCGGCCTCATATTACTTTCACGCCAACAAGATCAGCGCGATGGCCGTGACAACCAGCAGTAGCGCGACAACGATCGCGACAACGATTTTCCCACGCGTCTTCGAAGGTTCCTTGACTGCTCGCCGTGACCCTGATCGATGCCTCGGTCCTGACGCAGGAAGTGCCAGAGCGGTGGCCTCTGTTGCGCCGGTCTCAGCAGCCACGGTTCCCAGCCGCTTCGCAAGCGCGTCAGCGAACTCCACGCAGGTGTTATAGCGATCATCGGGTGCCTTCGCAAGGGCCTTCGAAAATGCCGGCCCCAGATCGGTTAGGGCGGGCCGCCGGGTACCGATCGCCGGGGGTGGAGTGCTGAGGTGTTGGCTGATCACGATGGCCGGGTTGGTATGCTGAAACAGCGGCGTACCAGTGAGTAGATGAAAAGCCGTGGCGGCTAATGCGTATTGGTCCACGCGTCCGTCCACCCGCTCGCCCATTAACTGCTCAGGCGCGGCGTACGCGACCGTCCCGACCGCCATGTTTTTCGCTGTCAGCCCGCTGCTGTCATCGATCCGGCGGGCAATCCCGAAGTCGGCCAAGAAGATTCGTTCATCCGGTTCTTCAGGATGCGATATCAAGATGTTTGAGGGCTTCACGTCGCGGTGCAGTAACTGCTGCTGGTGCGCATAGTCCAACGCCTCGGCGACCGCTCTGGTGATCTTCACCACCGTGTCCGGTGGCATGCCGTTGGGGTAGCGCTCCTCCAGCAGCGACCCGGCGTCGGTGCCATCTATGTAGTCCATTGCGATCCACAGTCGGCCCTCCAGCTCGCCGCGGTCGTGGACTTCGACGATGTGCGGGTGCCACAGCGACGCGGCAATGTCCGCCTCACGGTTGAACCGCTGCCGATATTCGTCGTCGACGGTAAGGGCCGCCGGAAGCACCTTCAGTGCGTCACGGCGCGGCAATCTCGGGTGCTGGGCCAGGTAGACGATGCCCATCCCCCCGGCGCCGAGCTCGCGCAATATCGTGTAGCCCGCGTAATTCTGGCCATCCGTCAACGGCATATGTGGATCCTACAAGTCTCGGTTCACAAATGAATGCCTCTTTGCCCTGCTTAGGGCTCTCCCGCCCTCGTTGTCGGCAACCTTGCGCGCGCGGTGGCTGTGTCAGCAGCGCGTCAGCAGCCTAAAACGCAACGCGTTGACTTGCCACGATGATCCAATAATCACGGTTGGATCGCTTTTCCATTCAGATGTATTAGGAAAAAGGGGATTAGATGTCCGACTGGATCGCCGACGGATCCAATCAGTTTGCTACAGCGCAGGACCAAGCGTCTCATAATCCGTTGGTCGCGGGTTCGAGCCCTGCCCGCCCCACCCGTAATAATTGGTCGCGGCAGGTTGGTGGCCGACCGTAGGACTTGATCGGCTCCTAACCGGCTCGTTCTTCGGTCCCGCCCGGCGAGATCGGTCACCATAGAGGGATGCGTTGCGGTCCGGCTTTGCTCGCGGTCGCGATGACGTTTGCGCTCGCGGCCTGTTCGCAGCCGGCCACGTCGTCGACAGCCCCGACGTCGACCGCCAAGCCGTCCATCGTGCCGACCGCCATACCGTCGCCAGTGGCGACCACACTCCCAGCGCAGCCACGGCTGGCATCGGACGCTGCGCAACTGGCCGACGACCTCGTCGCCGACGAGCAGGCGCTGCGTGATCCGTCGTCGTCGGAATCCGTGCTCACCGAGGCGGCGCGCCGCCAGCAAGTGGCGTACCGGACGCTCGGCCGGAATCCCGAGGCGGAAGCGATCGCGCGCCCGCGGATTCCGCCGCAGCTCCTCGACATCTACGACTACAACATCGACGCGCGTCACCAGCTCGACGCGCTGCTCGGCGGCGATGTTAAGGACACCCTCCCCGAGTGGCGCATCGACGCCCCTGCGCCGGCCGACGAACTGCTCGGTTACTACCGCGAAGCCGAAAGCGCGACCGGTGTCGGCTGGAACTACCTGGCGGCGATCAACCTGATCGAATCCCGGTTTGGCCGCATTATCGGCCTGAGCTCCGCCGGTGCACAGGGCCCGATGCAGTTCATGCCCTCGACGTTCGGTGCATACGGCAACGGCGGCGACATCCTCTCGCCGCACGACAGCATCATGGCGGCCGGTCGAATGCTCGCCGCCAACGGCTTCGCGCAGAACCCGGACAGCGCGCTATACCGCTACAACAACTCCGACTATTACGTGCAAGCGGTCGAGGACTACGCCGCCATTTTCGCAACGGACTCTTCCGCGTTCGGCGGTTACTACCGGTGGGATGTCTACTACCACACCACCGCGGGTGACGTGCTCCTGCCGGTCGGGTACGCCGCGACCTCGCCGATCCCTGTCGCCGAATATCTGGCGACACATCCTCAGTGAACGGCTCAAGACGACGCTGGCCAGCGGTGCCGGACACCGGCGAATCGGCGTCGCCACGCAGCGCAACGGCGTATTTTCACTGACGTCAGCGCGACCCTCAGGAGGGGATGATATGCCGATACCGGTCATTAGAGCCTTGTTTGGCAGCTATCGCGTCGGCGCGGAAACCCTGGTGATCGTGGCCGTCCTGGTCGGGATCCGCGCGGTGATCTGGAATCTCGGCATCACCGGGATGTCGACCACTCCGCTGGCATCCAGCATTATCGGCGGCGGCGTGTTCGTCATGGGTCTCGTGGTGGCCGGCACGTTGTCGGATTATCGCGACGCCGAGCGCGCGCCGACTGACATCGCGGCCAGCCTGTACGCCTTGCTGCGCGAAGCCGAGGCGATGAACCATGTCTGGGGGAGGCCGGATCTGACGCTGCTGCGAAACCGACTGATCGCGGTGGTGACCAACTTGCGGTCGGACATCAACGCGGGCAATACACGCGATTGCCAGGAAGCGGTCGAGGAGCTGTCCGGATCGTTGTTGGAGCTCGAGGAGTCCGACGTTCCGGCCAACTACATCGTCCGGCTGCGCGCCGAACAGGCGTCGTTACGCAAGGCCACCCTGCGCATGTATCACATTCAGCGCGAGGCGTTCCTGCCGTCGGCGAAGGCGATGATCACCAGCCTGGTGCTGATCATTCTGGTGATGCTGATGTTCACCGATATGGGTGGGCAACTGGAATCGCTTGTCACCCTTGGTTTCCTGGCGTTCTTCTTCGTCTATTTGCTGCGGATCCTCAACGTGATCGACAAACCGTTCAAGGTCGGCAAGGAACGCACCGACGATGACGTGAGTCTGTTCCTGCTCACCGAATTCGTCGTCCACGCGCACTCCGCCGGTGAGGGCGGAGTGGCGGCCGAGGACGTCGCGGTGCAGGCCGAAGCGCTCGAACAGCGACTGGTCGAGGTCGAGGAGGCCCAAGCGGAGGAGCTAGAAGAGGCCGCCACCGAGGAGGCGGAGCAGGTTGAGGCGGCGGAGGAAGCGGCGGCCGATATGGTCGAGCACTTCACGGCGGCAGACGAGCCGGCGGCCGGCGAACGCTAACGGCGTACCCCGCCGCGCCCGAGATAACAGCTATCTGACGGTCGTCGCTCGTCCGTCTACTTCAGGCATACGATTCGGAAATGACCGAGATCAAGTCTCGCTCCAAGGTGTCGTCCTGGGCGTACGCCATTCGCACGACCAACCCGCCGCCCGATGCGCCGATCGACGCCGTCACGCGATGGCTCGTGGTCACCAGGGCGGCCGTCCTGCCGATGACGCTGGTATCGGGCCTGGTTGCGGCACTGCTGGCGATAGGGGAGCCGGGCCTGGACTGGCGCTGGCTCGTCCTCGCCCTGGTCGGGATCACCCTGGCCCACGTTGCCAACAACCTGATGAACGACCTGTTCGACACCCAGGTGGGCACGGACAGCGCCAACTACCCGCGTGCCCTGTACGCGCCGCACCCGGTGCTGTCGGGTCTGGTGAGCCGCCGGACGCTCTTGGTGTCGATCCTTCTGGTCAACGTCGCCGACCTGGCGATCCTCGTGGTGCTCACGCTGGCCCGGGGTTGGCCGGTGCTCGCCTTCGCGCTCGCGGGCTTCGTGCTCAGCGTCGCCTATACCGCGCCGCCGCTGCGGCTGAAGAAGCATGGTCTCGGTGAGCCCGACGTGTTCGTCGTCTGGGGCCCGCTGATGGTGTGCGGCACCTACTACTCTGCGGTCGGGACGGTCGGATGGGACATCGTGCTGGCGTCGCTCCCATACGGACTGCTGTGCACGACGGTGTTGATGGGTAAGCACATCGACAAGATTCCCTTCGACGAGCCGCTTGGAATCCACACGCTTCCAGTGATTCTCGGCGCAGAGCGCGCCCGCGTCGCGACGCTGGCGATGATGGTCGGGTTCTACGTGCTGGTGGCGGTGGCGGTTATTTTCGGAGCGATGCCGTGGCCGGCACTCCTCGTTCGTGCTTGCGCTGCCGCGGCTATGGAAGGTCTGGCCGCGGTTCCGCCGTCCACCGCCCGACGAACCGCCGCCGGACTACCCCGTCTGGCCGTTGTGGTACGCGGCGCTGGCCTTTGTGCACGTGCGTCAGGCGGGTGCGCTGCTGGTGCTCGGACTCGCAATCGGCGCCGTCCTGAGGGTCATGGCCGGCTAGTTCTGGCCATGGCAGGACACGCGTACCGTCGTGGGCATGAGCCTGTTGAGCGAGCTGGGCGGGGTGCGAGCGGGACTGGGCCGTGCGCTGTTCGGGTTGGTCGCCGGGCCCGACGGCCCCGACAACAGGGCGCGTATTCACAACACCCCCGGCCCGCGCTGGTTCGACGGGGACCGCCCGATCCGCCGGGTGCACGCCGACGCCTCGATGTTCGTCGGGGGGTTGCGGGCGCTGCTGTTCCAATCACTGCACCCGCTCGCGATGGCCGGTGTCGCCGAGCACTCCGATTACCGTGGCGATCCCTGGGGACGGCTGCAACGCACCAGCACCTTTCTGGCGGTGACCACGTTCGGTCCGGCAGACGACGCCCAACGGGCGGTCGACAAGGTGCGCGGCATCCATCGGCGAGTGCACGGGGTGGCGCCGGACGGCACGCCTTACGACGCGTCCGATCCGCACCTGCTGGAGTGGGTGCACATCGCCGAGGTGGACAGCTTCCTGCTCGCACACCAACGCTACGGGGCCGCGCCGCTCGATCAGGCGGGCCGCGACGGTTACGTGGCCGACACCGCCCGCGTCGCCGAGGCGCTGGGCGTTCCCGACCCGCCGCGCACCGAACGACAACTGCAGCAACGCATCTCCGAATACCGTCCCGAGTTGCGCGGGACGGCAGCGGCGCGGGATGCTGCCCGGTTTCTGCTCTTGACGCCGCCGCTGCCGCTCGTCGCCCGCGCACCCTACGGCGTCCTCGCTGCGACGTCGGTCGCGATGCTGCCCGCGTGGGCGCGCACACCGCTGTGGCTGCCGTACGTTCCACCGGTCGAGGCCACCGTCATCAAGATGGCCGGCAACGCCGTTGTCGGCGGAATCCGATGGGCGATGACGCCCGCACGGGCAGACCGTGACTCGGTGGCCTGAACCCGAAAGTCAGGCGGCCACCACGTTGCGGGCGCCGACCGCGTTGCGAAGTCCGCTGCAGTTGTAGCAACCGATGCAGCCGACGCAGTCCGTGCACGCGGCGCAGCCCAGACAGGCGCGGCAACGCGTGCAGGCGACACACGCGAAACAGGCCAGGCACCCGCGCAGCGCGAAAGACAGTGCCGTCAGCGCGCTTCCGGCGATCCCCGCACTGCTCGCGGTGCCGATCGAGCCCGCCACTCCTGCACTCGTCACGGTCGCGATGGAGCCCGCCACTCCTGCACTCGCCGCGGTCGCGATGGATCCGGCCACGCCTGCGCTGCGATCGGTCGCGATGGACCTCACAACGCCCACCGAAGTCGTCACGTTTCGCCTTTCCCGAGGTCACTGCGCGCGAGTGTATCGCTGCTTGAGATTTACATTGAATGCTCTATGATTTTTGGCTATGGCCAAGCCGCCACTGTCGATGAAGCCGACCGGATGGTTCCAGGTCGCGTGGTCGGACGAGATCAAGGTCGGCGACGTGCACCGGATGAAGTACTTCGACCGCGAGATGGTCGCCTGGCGCGCGGAATCAGGGCAGCTGACGGTGATGGACGCCTACTGCGAGCACCTGGGCGCCCACCTCGGATACGGCGGACACGTTGAGGGCGAGGTGCTGCAGTGCCCCTTCCACGGCTGGCAGTGGAATCACGACGGCCGCAACGTCTGCATTCCGTATCAGGACCGCCCGAACCGGGGTCGACGCATCCGCACCTTTCCGGTCGCTGAACGCAACGAATCGGTCTACATCTGGCACGACGTCGACGGCCGAGACCCCTACTTCGACGCGCCGGACGTCTTCGCGAGCTTCGCCGACGGCAGCAGCGCCGACGACTACTACCCACAGCAGCGGCTGTTCCGCGAATGCCTGGAGTTGCATCCGCAATACGTCCTCGAAAACGGTGTCGATTTCGCGCATTTCAAGTTCGTGCACCAGACCCCGATCGTTCCGGTGTTCACCCGCCATGATTTCGACGAACCCGTGTCCTACGTCGACTTCACCATCACCTTCGAAGGTGACGAGGACCAGACGATCGACGACGTCAAGAGCGGTGTCGAAGCCATCAACGGTGGCCTCGGTATCGCGGTGACCAAGAGCTGGGGGATGGTCGACAACCGGACCATCTCTGCGATCACACCGGTCGACGAACGCACCTCCGACGTCCGCTTCATGGCCTACATCGGCCGCAGACCGGGTGACGACTCTGCGAGGGCCGAGTCGAAGGCGCGCGAATTCGGCGACGAGATCATCCGGCAGTTCACCCAGGACGTTCACATTTGGCAGCACCAGCGCTATTCGGATCCGCCGGCGCTGGCGGGCGCGGAGCAGCAGGGCTTCACCGCCATCCGCACCTGGGCCAAACAGTTCTATCCCGACGGAATCGGTGGCAGCGCCGCCGACGTGTATGCACAGAAAGGCCGAACCGAATGAGCCCAACCGACAAGCCGATTCGGGTGTTCCAGGTGGCGACGGGCAACGTCGGCAGCGAGATGATCAAGCGGATCGCCGATCGACCGGACCTGGAGTTGATCGGTGTGCATTGCTACTCACCGGAGAAGATCGGCAAGGACGCGGGCGAGTTGGCCGGGCTGGCGCCAAACGGAGTAAAGGCGACCGGCTCGATCGAGGAGATCGTCGCCGCCAAACCCGACGTACTGACATTTCACGGTGTCTTCCCCGACGAGGATCTGTATGTGAAAGTCCTTGAGGCGGGCATCAATATCGTCACCACGGCCGACTGGATCACCGGCTGGCACCGCGACACCAACCACCCACACCCCTCAGGCAAGCCGGTCTCGCAACTCCTCAAGGAGGCATGTGAGAAGGGCGGCGCCAGCTTCTACGGCACCGGCATGAACCCGGGACTGAACCAGATCCTCGGCGTGGTGTGCTCTGCCGATGTCGCGGAGATCGAGAACGTCACCACGATCGAGTCCGTCGACGTATCCTGCCACCACTCCAAGGACACGTGGATCGAGGTCGGGTATGGCCAGCCGGTCGACGACCCGAGCATTCCGGGCAAGTTGGAGAAGTACACCCGCGTATTCGCCGACAGCGTGCTGCTGATGGCCGACTGCTTCGACCTCCAACTCGACGAGGTCAAGTTCGACTACGAATTGGGCGCGTGCACAAAGGACGTCGACCTCGGTTGGTACACGCTGCCCAAGGGGTCACTCGGCGGGAACTACATCAAGTATCAGGGCATGGTCGACGGGGTGGCGCGGGTCGAGACGCACCTCGAGTGGCAGATGACCCCGCACACCGACCCGCACTGGGATATCAAGGGCTGCTACATCACCAAGATCAAGGGCGACCCGTGCATCTACAACAAGCACATGGTCTTTCCGAAACCCGGTGTCGACCTGTCCGACCCGACGAATTTCGCGTCGATCGGTATGACGATCACCGGCATGCCTGCCCTGAGTGCGATCGCCTCGGTGGTCTCGGCACCACCGGGACTCCTGACGAGCGCGGACCTGTCCCTGCGCGGGTTCGCTGGTCGGTTCAAGCTGTGAGCGCCTCATTTGGCCCAGCGGCGATGCCGAGCGCGAGGTGTTGCAGCGCTTCGTGTTGCCTGCGTTCAACCGCCCGTAGAAACAGATCCCGATCATGGCCAATATCTCGCCGCGACGTCCCGTAAACGGAAAGCAACTCCGTGCGGATCGCACCCGCGCGATGGTCATCGACGAGACGGTGCGATGCGTCCTCGAGGAGGGTTTCGGCGCCGCGAGCGCCAAACACATCACCGAGCGGGCGGGTGTCACGTGGGGAGTGATCCAGTACCACTTCGGCGACCGCGATGCCCTGCTGATGGCGGTCGTGGATCGGGGGTTCGGCGAGCTGCTGGAGTGCCTGAGGGGTATGGAGTCCGAGTTGTCCTCGACGTCCGGACATGCCAGGGCCGAGCTTGTGGTCAACGCGGTGGCCGACGCCTTCTTGAGTCCGACTTCGATTGCGGCGCTTGAGATTCTCATCGCTACGCGGGCCGACCGAGCCGACGTCGACCAGCAGCATCTACTCGAACTGTTCTCCACCCTCACCCGCCTCGGCCGCTACGTCGCCGACGGACTTGAGCCCGAGCGCGCCGACGCGGTCGGTAATCTCATCTGGTCCACCCTGATGGGTGCAATGGTTGTCAAGATGGCGATGCCAGGTCCGGTCGACGTCGGCCGCGAATTACGTGCGCTGACCGATGTGGTTGCCGCCTACGTCGACCAGGAGCGCACAACCTAGCGACGCGCGGACTCCGTCAGGGATCCGCCCTTTGCGGCTTGCAGGAAACAGATGGCGGTACTCGGGGTGGGGTTGTTCGAGGTGCGGTCCTGGTTGGAGTCGATCAGGTACGTCACTGTGAAGGGGCTGCCTTCGACGGACTGCCCGGTGTATGGCGAAAATCCATCGACGCATTTCTGATTGGCGACATCAGCGATCGCCGTGTTGACCGCCAGCGGCGCAAGAAGATAGACCTCCGCTTGGTGCGGTTTCGCGCAGTCGACGAGTGTCGCGGTCACGACGCCGAGATCGATCGCGGGAATCTCGGTCAGGCAGTCACCGACTTCAAGGTCGAACCAATTCTTGGTCAAAGGTCCTTGCGTCGTGGCGGGTGCAGTAGTGCTCATCGTCGAGGCCGCGGGCGTCGACGTGGACGTTTCACTCGAAGTGGGAGTGCTCGCGCCACATGACGGCAGCAACGCGAGTGCGGTCAGCGACGCACACATGCCCGTCGCCAAACGGACGCTTCGGGTCCGAATTGCTGCTCTATTCCTTGGTCTCGTAGCTGAAGTCGATGTTCTCGCCGTCGACGCCGGTGACGGTCAGCGTGTACACCTGGTCGTCGGCGCCCATGCTGACCGTGCAATCGATGCTGTAGCCTTCTTCACCGACCATGTCATCGTCGCATGTGGTTGAGTCCGGGCGTTCCCCGAGCTGCTCCTCGAGGATGTCCATCAGCCCTTTCGCAATATCCTTCTTGGTGTACACCGGGACCAAGTTGAAATTCATCAGAAGGCCGTCGACGTCGACGACTTCAACCTTCTTCCGGAACGTGCCCTTTGGTGCTTCGGTGTCGCAGTACGTCACCGCGCCTTTCTCGCCGTCCAGTCCGGAGTCGCACGACACCGACTCCACCTGCTTGCCGTCTTCGGAGTCGCGGGCCGAGATGTAATCCTGCAGCTGCTCTTTCGACATGGCCGGGGTGACGTCGTAACTGATCGTCGTGTCCTCGACCTTGGTCACCTTCACGACCGGTTGAAAGCTGTTCGTCCGACTGATCACCACGTCGCAACGAGTGGTCTTGCCGACCTCGCCCACCAGGGGGCCGTCGCATGTCACCGACTCGGGTTTTTCGCCGGCCTCCGACAACCGCTCGGAGATGTCCTTCTGCAAATCATCCTGGGACACCGTCGGCGTGCCCCCGCCTATTGAGAACGAGCACCCGGACACCGCCGCGACCGCACCGAGAGCCACCACAATTCTTCGCATGAGACCTCCTGAGAGGTTTGCCGTGTGGGCGTATCCCGACGGTCAGCAGAAAACATACCAAGCCGTCAATAAACCACAGGGGTTAACTGAAAAAGGTCTTCGGGGTGAGTTCCGGCGTGGCTTTCGGGAACGACCTATCGGCGTCGGAGCCTCACTGGTCGGCCGCGTCCTCCAGGATCTGGGTGGCGATCTCTTCGGCATCGTCGTTGTCGGCGACGTCGCAGGAGAACCCTTCCACGATCACGTTGGACACGACGCCAAGCGCGTGCTGGCAGATGCCCTCAATAGTGCCGCTGACCTCAGCTTTTAGTGAGATCATTCGCTCGCTGACGTCCCGGACGTCATCGGGAATCCAGGGGCCGCCCTCGACCGTGATGTCCTTGGCATCCGCGCATTCGTTCCAGGATTCCTTGGACATGTCGAAAAACTCGACGGCCTCGTCGGCGGTGTCGAACAGCACGACCGTCTGCTCGACGAGGTGTGCGTCCTGCTCGGCGTCGGCCTCCAGCAGCAACTCGTCGCGAACCGCGCTCCAGCCACTTCCGTCGTAGGCCGCGTCTTCGCCCGGATAGATTGCGCCCAGGCAGTCGACGGCGGAGACCAGATCGGCGTTGTCATTCATCTCATCCGTCGAATAGATCGACTCCAGTTCGACGCCGGCAATCTCATCGAGCGCTTTGTTGCTGAGCATCAGGCCATCGAGCGCCGACTCTTCGAGCGGTGGCACGTCATCGAGAGGCACCGAGCCTTGAGATTTCACGGCCGCGCCGTCGACGGTGCTCGTGCACCCGGTCGTCAGGACGCCGAACGTGACAGCCACACACACCGCGAGTACCGGCACCAGCCTGTTCATTCCGGGAGTCTAGAAGAACGCGCCACTCAGCGGCGGGATCGATTCGTGCTGCCGGTGGGGTTTCGTGCTGCACGTCACGAGTGCTACGAGCAGCAAAATCACTCACGAGCTGAATTCGCTGAACTGGGGCGGTGACGCGCGCCTGACGGGCGGCCGGTGGTCTCTCACCACCAACAAGGTGGACGGCTTCTTGTGTCCCGACGGCAGCACGGCACTTACCGTCGACACCTACGCATTCGACGATGTGACGCCCACCGGCACCCACACATCACTTCATAACGCGGTATGCGGCGAACCGGCGGGCATGACCAAGCGCGTTCACGCTGACGTTCGACGCCGCTGCCGATCCCCGTCGACCAATACCCGTTGGTCTGCGAGCCGGCCGGCCTGCGGCACTGCAGATAAGAGCGACCGCGGCCGCTAGACGGTGAATCCACCGTCCACGTTCCAGTTGGCACCAGTGACGAATGCCGCCTCGGGACCTGCCAGATAGCTGACCACGCTGGCGACGTCCCGCGGGTGGCCGTAGTGGCCGAGTGCCATGACTTGCTTTGCAGCCTCGGCGAATTCGCCCGTTTCAGGATTCATATCCGTCGCGATCGGGCCGGGCTGGACGTTGTTGACCGTGATGCCGCGAGGCCCCAGCTCACGCGCCAACCCGCGCGTCAGGCCTGCGACGGCGGCTTTCGTCATCGCATAGACGGCCAGCCCAGGGCCGGGCACCCGGTCGGCGTTGATGCTGCCGATGTTGATGATCCGCCCGTCGGTGTCGAGGTGCGGAAGCGCCCGCTGAATCGCGGTGAAGACCGCACGGATGTTGATCGCGACCAGCCGGTCGAAATCCTCCAACGAGAACGTCTCGGTGTCACCGAGGATGGCCACTCCCGCGTTGTTGACCAGGATGTCGAGCCCGCCCAGCTGCCCAACCGCCTCGTCGACCGACGCCGCGACCTGCTCGGGGTCCGCGCTGTCCGCCTGGAGCGCCACCACTTTCCCGCCGCCTTCCACCTCGGCGACGAGCTTCTCCGCCTCGGCGGCAGACCTGCCGTAGGTGAAGGCGACGGTCGCGCCGTCGGCGGCCAGTCGCCGCACAATCTCCGCCCCGATACCGCGCGAAGCGCCGGTAACCAATGCACGTCGTCCCTGGAGGTTAGTCATGACGTGGTCAATGCCAGATTCGGCCAGATCATTCCCCGGTGGGGGTTAGGGTCTCCGCTTGATGACCGAAACACGGCTTGAGCGCTACGAGAAAAGAACCGATTGGCCGCTCGCAATCGTCGCCCTCACCTTTCTCGGGCTCTACTCCGTTCGAGTTATAGCCCAACTGCGAGGCGGCGCCGCCGAAGCCATCGAGGACGCGCTGATCGCTGTTTACTGTGTATTCCTCGTTGACTACCTCGTGCGGCTATGGCTGGCCGAACCGCGTGGCAAATGGTTCCTGAGGCACCTCTGGGAGCTGCCGGTCCTCCTGCTCCCGTTCCTGCGTCCGCTGCGCTTGCTGAGCGTCGTCGTAATCGTCAGGACCCTGGAGCACGCGATCGGCCGCACGATCCGCGGCCGGGTCATCGTCTACACCATCACTGGTGCGGTCACGCTCGTCTATGCGGCGTCGGTGGCGATCCTCGAGGCCGAACGCGACCAGCCAGAGTCAGGGGTCCACACGTTCGGCGATGCGTTGTGGTGGGCGATGACCACCGTGACCACTGTCGGATACGGCGATCTAATAATCGTCTCCGGTGAGGGGCGCATCATCGCGGTGGTGCTGATGCTCGGCGGCATCACGTTGTTGGGTGTCGTCACGGCGACGCTGGCGTCCTGGATCGTACAGCGCGTCAGCGAAGAAGACAGAGCCGCCGAGGCGGCCACGGCCGCTCACATCGACGAGCTGGGCGACGAGGTTCGGCGCCTCTCGGAGTTGATGAGGCAACACTATGAAGAGGGAGACGGGGATCAAGGGGGAGGCGAAGATCAAGTGAAAGGTAGCGGATGACCAAACGAATTGTGGTGTGGGGAACCGGCTTTGTCGGCAAGATGGTCATCGCGGAAGTCGTGAAGCACCCTCTCTTCGAACTGGTCGGTGTCGGGGTGAGCAATCGCGACAAGGTCGGCCGCGACGTCGGCGAGATCTGCGGCCTGGCCACGCCGCTGGGCCTCACCGCAACCGACGACGTCGACGCGCTGATCGACCTCAAGCCCGACGCCCTGGTGCACTACGGTCCGACGGCGGCGCACGCCGACGCCAACATCGCGCTGATCACCCGCTTCCTGCGGGCGGGCATCGACGTCTGTTCGACCGCGATGACGCCGTGGGTCTGGCCGACGATGCACCTGAACCCGCCGAACTGGATCGAGCCCATCACCGAGGCATGCGAACTCGGCGAATCGTCGTGTTTCACCACCGGCATCGACCCCGGCTTCGCGAACGACCTGTTTCCGATGACGCTGATGGGCCTGTGCTCAGAGGTGCACACGGTGCGTGCGTCCGAGTTGCTGGACTACACCAACTACACAGGCGACTACGAGCGCGAGATGGGCATCGGCAGGCCGCCGGAGAAGAAGGCGATGTTCGAGACGCCCGACATTCTCGTGTTCGCCTGGGGCGGAACGGTTCCGATGATCGCGCATGCTGCGGGCATCATGCTCGACGAGATCACCACCACATACGAGAAATGGGTGACGCCCACCGAACGCAAATCGGCCAAGGGCATAATTCCGCCCGGCAACGTCGCCGCGGTGCGTTTCACCATCAACGGCGTCTACCAGGGCGAAACCCGCATCCAGCTGGAGCACGTCAACCGGATCGGCGATGACGCGGCCCCCGACTGGCCGACGGGCAACCAGAACGACGTCTACCGCGTCGACATCGAGGGCACGCCAAGCATCTTCCAGGAGACGGCGTTTCGGTTCACCGACGGATCGGGCCGCGACGCCGCAGCCGCCGGGTGTCTCGCGACAGGAATGCGCGCACTGAATGCGGTGCCCGCCGTCAACGACCTGTCACCGGGCTGGGTGACAGCGCTGGACCTGCCGCTGATCGCCGGCGTGGGCACCATTCGCTGAGTAACGCGTTGCGGCCCCTTCCGCGATGGAAGATAGGGTTGGTCGCGAGATTGGATTCAGGATTCAGATGGCTGATGGGATAGGGCTGTCGGTTGGGGCCACCAACCTGACGGCAGTTGCAGTAGGCCGGACCGCGGTGACGAGGTCCGCCGTGGTAACGCTTTTCCCGAGCCGGCCGCTCGAGGTCGGGGCGCCCAGCGAGAATCCCAGGCTCAACCCGGACGAGCGTGGCCTGATCATCACCGACTTCGTGGACCGCGTCGGGGATCCGGTGGGCATCGTCGCTTCCGACGGCACCACGCACCGCGGCGAGGAGCTGCTCGCCGAAGCGCTGCGCGCGATGCTTTACGAGCTCACCAACGGCCGCGGACCCGCGGGCCCCGTCGCGGTGACCTACCCGGCGCACTGGCGTTCCGCAACCGTCGACGCGCTGCGCGGTGCCCTATCCGAGATCCCCGAGTTCTCCGGGGCGGCGCTGATCTCCGACGCGACCGCAGCCCTCACGGCGCTGCGGGACGATCCCGGCGTGCCGACCAGCGGGCTGATCGCACTGTGCGACTTCGGTGGCAGCGGGACGAGCATCACGGTGGTCGATGCCGCCAACGGCAGTCAACCGGTCGGCCCGACCGTCCGGCACACCGAGTTCTCCGGTGATCTGATCGACAAGGCTGTGCTGACGCAGGTCTTGGACGGCCTGTCCGATGCCGGGTCGCTCGACGTGACGGGCACGTTCGCGATCGGTCCGCTGGGCCGACTGCGCGCGCAGTGCCGCGCAGCCAAGGAACGGCTCTCGACCACCGCTGCCACCTCGCTGGTCGCCGACCTGCCCGGACACCGCGGCGACGTGCGCCTCACCCGCAATGAGCTCGACGACGCGATCCGGGCGCCGCTCACCGACCTCGCCGGTGTGCTGCAGCAGACCGTTGACCGCAACGGGGCCCGGTCGGGCGCTCTGGTTGCCGTCGCCTCCGCGGGCGGTGGTGCCCGCATCCCGCTGATCACGACGACGCTGTCCGAGCACTTCGGTGTGCCGGTCGTCACCACCCCGCAGCCGGAGCTGACCGCGGCGATCGGCGGCGGCCTGCAGGCCGCCCGTGGGACCACGGATGAGGTCGCGACGGCCATGGCCGAAGCGGTTGCCCCGCCCACGGCTGCGGCGGCCGCCGCCGTGGAGGCCACCCAGATGGCGCCGGAAGTCCATTCGGGGGATATGGGCGCATCCACCTCCGAGCCTCTGGCTTGGTCCGAGGCCGACGACATTCCCGACGTCGCCCCCTCCGATCCGTATGACTACCCGGGCGCGGCCGCCACCGACGCGATGGGCGGTCCGCGCCCGCCGATGCAGTTCGTCGAACCGGAAACCGACCGGTACGAGGCTGCCAGGCGCCGCCCGATGGGCGTCCTGATCGCGGGCTTGATCTTCGTTCTGGCCGCGATCGCGGTGGCGGTGTGGTTCTTGCTGCGCGGGGACGAAGAGACCCCGTCTCCTTCGTCGACCACGGAGACCACGACGACCGCTCCCTCTCCGCCGCCCACGTCCGCCGCACCGCCGCCACCGGAAGCTCCGCCACCGCCGCCGCAGGAGCCGCCGCCGGTCACCCAGACGATCACCCGCGCGCCGGAGACGGTCACGCAGACCCAGGCGCCGCCGCCCCCGCCGCCGACCAGCGAGGCGCCACCCCCGCCGCCACCGACGTCGGAGGCCCCGCCGCCCGCACCGCCGTCGCAGCCGTCGTCGCCGTCGACGCGGCCGCGGCTGATCCCGTCGCCGCAGTATCCGACCATCCCGGGACTGCCGTGGGTTCCGAACCCGATACCGCAGCCTGCGCCTTAGGCTGCGTTCATGACTCAGACGGACGGCCTGCTGTTCGATCCGAACACCTACGACCCGCAGCAGTTCGACGCAGAGACCCGGCGGCTGCTGCGCGCGACCATCGACTTCTTCGAGGGTCAGGGCAAGATACGCCTACTCGACGACGACCTGGCGGTGAAGTGGCCCGCCGAGTTCGTCGACTTCGTCAAGCGGGAGAAGCTGTTCGCGACGTTCCTCACGCCGTCCGAGTTCGCCGACGGTGACCCGAACAAGCGCTGGGACGCCGCCCGCAACGCCGCGCTGTCGGAGATCCTCGGGTTCTACGGGTTGACGTACTGGTACACCGAGCAGGTCACCATTCTCGGGCTCGGACCGATCTGGCAGAGCGAGAACAAGGACGCCAAACTCAAGGCGGCTGACGACCTCGAGGCAGGCGAGGTGATGGCGTTCGGGCTCTCCGAGCGCGACCACGGCGCCGACGTCTACAACACCGATATGGTGCTCACCCCGGCGAGCGAGGAGGACCGCGCCGACGGCATCCTCTACCGGGCATCGGGGGAGAAGTACTACATCGGCAACGGCAACGTGGCGAGCATGGTCTCGGTGTTCGGACGCCGCGGAGACGTCAGTGAGGCGGACGCCGGGGACGGGTACGTCTTCTTCGCCGCCGACAGCCGACACGAGAACTACCACCTGATCGACAACGTCGTGCACATGCAGATCTACGTGAGCACCTTCCGGCTGGAGAACTACCCGGTGCGCGCCGAGGACATCCTGCACGAAGGCGTGGAAGCGTTTGCGGCGGCGCTGAATACCGTCAACATCGGCAAGTTCAACCTGTGTACGTGTTCCATCGGGATGGTCGAGCACGCCTTCTACGAGGCGATCACGCACGCGCAGAACCGAATCCTCTACGGCAACCCGGTGACCGAATTCGCCCATGTGAGAGCGAATTTCGTCGACTCCTACACACGTCTGGTGGCGATGAAACTGTTCAGCCAGCGTTCGGTCGACTACCTGCGCAGCGCGAGCCTCGACGACCGTCGCTACCTGCTGTTCAATCCCGTGACCAAGGCCAAGGTCACGATGGAGGGCGAGACCATTCTGCGGGCGCTGCACGATGTGGTGGCCGCCAAGGGTTACGAGAAGAACACCATGTTCCGCGAGGTGGCACAGCTCATCGGCGCATTACCTCGACTCGAGGGCACCGTGCATGTGAACGTCGGTCTGGTGCTGAAGTTCATGCCGAACTACATGCTCAACCCGAAGGACTATCCGGAGATCCCGACCCGCAACGACGCCGCCGACGACGTCTTCTTCTGGAATCAGGGACCGACCCGTGGCGCGGCCAAGGTGCAGTTCGCCGACTGGACGCCGGTCTATGAGAAGCACACCAGCATCCCGAACGTCGGGGTGTTTTACGAGCAGGCACAGGCTTTCAGGCAACTGCTCGTCACGGCCGCCCCTGATGCCGATCAGCAGAGGGATCTGGACTTCCTGCTCAACGTGGGCCACTTGTTCTCGCTGATCGTCTACGGGCAGCTGATTCTCGAGCAGGCCGCGCTGACGGGCCTCGACGACGACATCGTTGACCAGATCTTCGACTTCCAGATCCGCGACTTCAGCACCTATGCCGTCGCGCTGCACGGCAAGCCGAGTTCGACGCAGGCGCAACAGGACTGGGCGCTGGGCGCGGTCCGCAAACCGATTTCCGACGCGGAGCGCTTCGCCAGGATCTGGGATCGGGTCAAGGCCTATGACGGCGCCTACGAGATGCGCCCCTGACGGGCGAGCGCGCTACGCAGCCTTGCGGTACACCAGCCAGCGCATGTCGATCGGGCAGTACTCCCGTTGAAGATCGAAGACGTCTTGGCCGGCGGTCCAATTGGGGTACCAGTTCGTCGGCGGCCAAGCGCCTTCGGGCAGGTGAGCTTTCTCGTAGTCGTGCACGGAGTCGTCGGCCAGGAGGGTCAGGGGCAGTCCGGCTGCCGCAGTGGCCATCTCGTCGCGCGTGAACATGCTTGTGTAGGACTGCTGCCCGAGTTCACGGGTGGCGTCGTCGGGTGTATAGCCCTCGTGCGCCAAGAAGGCGTTGAACACCAGCCGTCCGCCGGGGGCCAGACAGTGGGTGGCGAGTTCGAAAAGGCCGCGCAGCTGCTGCCTCGTCCGGAAGTCGGAAACCACCTCGGAGAGCACTATCAGCTGATAGTCCTGCCGAAGGTCGTCCAAGGTTGCGAAGACATCGCGTTGGACCACGTGCACGTCGAGCAGTTCGCGGCCGGCCTCCGCGCGAATGATGTCGGCGAACTTGGGTGTCAGCTCGACCGCATCGACCGGGTAGCCGCGCCGTGCCAGGCCGAGGGCGTTGCGTCCAGTACCGGCACCGACATCGAGTATTCGGAACGTCCTGGGGTCGGCGGCCTCGCCCGCCAGCGCCACCACGCGTGCATCCGGTTCGGTGCCGAAATAGGGAGGCTGGCGGATTCCGATCCAGTTCTCGTAGGCGCCTTCGATCGTCCACCACTCGGGCTTGATGTGGTAGTTCAGCAGCTGACTGGAGGGAGCGTTGAACGAGATGGTGATCATCGAACGCGGCGATGCCGCGTAGGCCTGCGCCAGCTGATCCTCGAGTATCGCCTTCAGATGAGCGAGCTCCTCGGCCGTGAATTTTCTACCGACACCCGCGAAGAGCGTGTCGCACATCGTCACGTACTCGTCGATCAAGCCCGGGACGGCGGGTAGCTGGATCTGCCCTGTGGCCCCCGATCGGCGATACAACTGGCGGACGATGGAGTCGCGCAGCTGCGTCTGATCGGCCGATTTCCTGGGCGCGTTCGTCATAAGGTCACTTTTCACGCCCGGGCGCGTATTTGCCGCATATTCGCACCGAGAGGCCCGGCATCATTTCGTCCTTTGTTGTTTGGTCAGGACCAGCTGGGCCATTGGGATCTGCATCTGTTCCGGCGCGGCGGCCAGCCGATCGGCGATGCCGGTCTCCAGCCGGTCGAAGAACTGTTCCGACCGGGGGTCGTTGCGGCCGCCCGTTAGTGCGGTCGCCAGTGTCGGAAACACCGCAGCCCTGACGAAGGCGGCCCACAGCGCGCCGAAAGCCGTTGCATCGTGGTCGACTTGGTACTGCGTCCAGAACCGGTCGTCGGCGTCGAAAACCTCGAGGTGGTCGATCGATAGCCGTTCGAAACGCCCCGACGGCGCGAATGGTGCCAGGAAGTCCGCCTCGCGGCGCCCGACGGTGGGCAGGCACATGCGGCGCACTTCGTCTTCGGTGAGCACGCCGTCGGCGGTGAGTTCGGTAAGCGTCTCGACCAGGCCGTTGAGTAGCGGGCGGTAGCCGAATTCGCCGTGCTCGTCGAGGGCCATGGTCATCACCACCAACCGTCCGCCGGGACACAGCTCGCGACCGCGGAATGCGACGAACTCGTGCCAGTCGTGCGCGGCCTGCTTGGCGTATGCCGTGCGCACCGCTTCGTCGGCGCTGTAGGCCACCTGCACGTGGTCCGGAATTGGTGCAGGCACTCGACTCAGCCATTGGATCGCCCACGAGGACCAGCCCAGGTGCACGCTGTTGGACGGAATGATCTGGCTGTAGAACGATCGCCCGACGGCCGAGGCAAAGATCGCGGCATCCTTGTCCAGGTACGTGTCCGGATCCTCGGCCAGCGTCTGGAACAGCACGGTGAAGTTGTTGTCCGGCACATCGGTGTGCACGACAAGCACCGAGTGTTCGGGGCGGGTCCGGTTGCGTAGCACCGGAAGTGCCGCCGAGATGGGCAGCAGAGAATTGTGTCCGGTCGATGCACCATAGTCGGCGATGACGATGGGTTGAGGCGGTCGGGGGAGCGGGACCGCCTCGGCGGCCTGTTCGAAAAGCTCGATCGCCGGACGTAATCCGGCGGCCTGCAGCCGCGAACTGACGGAGTAGGTCTCGCTGTCGATCGGCTCGGGTCGAACCACCACGCTCGACTCGGGCACGCCGGACGCCTTGTCAGACATGGCGACCACGGTAGTCGCCGCCGATGCCGTACCGTGTGATGGGCCGCTCAGCTGCAGGTTGGTCTTGGTCAGGCCCGGGTGCGCAGCGCGGCGGACGATTCCTCAGTCGGCCTGCCAGCTTCTGCGGTCCAGCTCGATGGCGAACATGAGGTTCGGGCGGACCGACTGGTGTCATGAGTCGTTATTCCGTCGACACTCTGCCATTGCCGTGAAGGGGGTGACTTGGACGGCGAGATCGACGTTAGCGTGCAGCTCACTCGCATCTCGTAACGCTAACGTCGATCTCGGACAAGATTCGTCCGGACACAGGAGAGCTGCTCCGAACTTTGGACTCGCGACACACTAGTGGCCGCGGGCCACCCATTCGTCGTAGTGCACGATTTCGTCGCCGATGGTGGTGGAGTCGCCGTGGCCGGTGTAGACGACGGTGTCGCCGGGCAGGTTGCCGAGCCGGCCCGCGATCGACTCCAGGATGGTCGGGAAGTCGGAGAACGACCTACCCGTCGCGCCGGGTCCGCCCTCGAACAGCGTGTCGCCGCTGAACACCGCACGCAGCTCCGGCGCATACCAGCAGACCGAGCCGGGCGAATGCCCCGGCGTGTGCAGCGCACGCAGTTCGGTACCGGCGACGCGCAACGTTTCGCCGTCGCCCACCGCCCGGAAATCCTTGTCGGGATGGGTCATTCGCCACAGCACATCGTCGGCGGGGTGTAGCAGCACCGGGGCGTCCAGCGCATCACCGAGTTCCGGCGCCACCGTGACATGGTCGTTGTGACCGTGGGTGCAGACCACCGCGACCACATTGCGGCCGCCGACGGCGTTGACGATCGGACCGGCGTCGTGCGCGGCGTCGAAGACCACTACCTCGTTGTCGTCGCCGACGATCCAGATGTTGTTGTCGACTTCCCAACTGCCGCCATCGAGTTCGAAGGTGCCGTGGGTGACTACCCGCTGAATCGGGCCGCCGTTCATTTCATCACCACCACAGAGCGCAGCACCTCACCGGCGTGCATCTTGTGGAACGCGTCCTCGATGTCCTCGAGGCCGATGCGTTCGGAGACGAACTTCTCCAGCGGCAGCCGGCCCTGCAGGTAGAGGCTGATCAGGGTGGGGAAGTCGCGCTCGGGCAGGCAGTCGCCGTACCACGACGACTTCAGCGAACCGCCGCGGGAGAAGAAGTCGACCAGCGGCATCTCCAACGTCATGTCCGGCGTCGGAACACCCACCAGCACAACGGTTCCGGCTAGATCCCGGGCGTAGAACGCCTGCTTCCACGTCTCCGGCCTGCCGACGGCGTCGATCACCACGTCGGCGCCGTTGCCGTCGGTGAGGTCCTGGATCGTCTCGACCGGATCGAGCTCCCGTGCATTGATGGTGTGCGTGGCGCCGAAATCCCGTGCCCAGTCCAGCTTCTTGTTGTCGGTGTCCACGGCGATGATCCGTTTTGCCCCCACCAAGCGCCGAAGCCGCGATTGCGGCATCGCCCACCCCGCCGCAGCCGATCACCGCAACGGTGTCGTCACGGGTCACCCCGCCGGTGTTGATCGCCGCCCCGATTCCGGCCATCACGCCGCAGCCCAGCAGCCCGGCCACGGCGGGGTCCGCGGCGGGATCGACCTTTGTGCACTGACCCTCGTGCACCAGGGTCTTGTCGACGAAGGCCCCGATGCCCAGCGCCGGACTCAACTCGGTGCCGTCGGTCAGCGTCATCTTCTGCTCGGCGTTGAAGGTGTCGAAGCACAGGTGCGGACGGCCGCGCTTGCAGGCCCGGCACTGGCCGCACACCGCGCGCCAGTTCAGGATCACGAAGTCACCGGACTCCACCGCCGTCACGCCCGGCCCGACCGATTCGACGGTGCCCGCGGCCTCGTGGCCGAGCAGGAACGGGTATTCGTCGTTGATGCCGCCCTCGCGGTAGGTCAGGTCGGTGTGGCAGACGCCGCAGGCGATGATGTCGACGACGACCTCGCCCGGCCCTGGGTCGGGGATGACGACATCCACCACCTCGACCGGTTCGCCTTTCTTGCGTGAGATCACACCGCGCACTGTTTGACTCATGAGTCAAACCTTAGCGGGACGCGTTCGCGGCCCGATAGTGGAACGCTGGATGGGTCTGGCGAAACGGTCGATTGAACTCGCCTGACCCGATATACCGTTGAGCCGTGAACACCGAGCTCCTGCTGGCGGCACGTAGCGCGCATATGCGACGGGACTGGCGCGCGTCCTATGAGGCGTTCATGCGTGCGGGTGAGGACACGGCTCTGGGCACCGACGACCTGGACGCGCTCGCCGCTGCCGCCTGGCAGCTGGGCCGGGGCAAGGAGTCGGTCCGTGTCACCGAGCGCGTGTTCACGCAATTGGCCCGTACCGACCCGCCGTCTGCGGCGATGAAGGCGGTCGAGCTGGGCTTGGCGTGGTTCACCCGCGGTGATCTCAATATCGCGCAGGCTTGGATGAACCGCGCGCGTCGGCTGCTGAACGGCGCCCCCGAAGGGCCCACCAACGGATACCTTGCCTATCTCGACGCACTCATGGTGATGCCCGACTCGGCGGCGCTCGCGCAACGGGTGCAGACGCTGCGCGATATCTGCGGACGGGTCGACACACCCGCCTTGACAGCGCTGTGTCAGGTCGCCGAAGCGCTGGCCGCGATCAGCGAGACGCGAATGGCCGACGCGTTCGCCCTACTGGACGAGGCGATGCTGCCGGTGCTGGCCGGCGAGGTCCCGCTGGATTGGGCCGGTGACATTTACTGTGTCGTGCTGAACCAATGCCACTACCTCGCCGACCTGCCCCGAATGCGGGCGTGGACGGAGTCGATGGAGCGCTGGTGCGCGGACTTCGCCGCTTCCGACAACTACGGCGGGGTGTGCGACGTGCACCGCCTTCAACTGCTGGCGGCCACCGACGACTATCGCCAGCTCGAGGCCAGGTTGGTGGCTACCAGCCAGGCCCTGGAGGACGTGAACGGCTGGGCGGCGGGCGAGGGCTACCACCAGCTGGGCGAGGTGCTTCGGCTGCGGGGAGACGCAGACGGCGCATTCGCTGCCTTCGCACGAGCCCGCGCCCTGGGTGTCGAGCCCCAGCCGGGTGAGGCGCTGCTGCGCTGCAAGCTGGGCGACGGCCAGACGGCGTGGGCCGATCTGCGGGTCGCGCTTGCCGGTCCACGACCGGCTGGCACGAGTGCGCATGTTGCGGGGCGCCGTCGAGGTCGCGCTGGCCCGAAACAATCTGGACGAGGCCGACCAGTACTGCCGCGAATTGGAAGACAGCGCAAAGGCTTTCGGCACTCCTGGGTTCCGGGCCTGGGCTGCACACTCGCGCGGTGCCATCATGGTGCAGCGGGGCGAGCACGCGGATGCCCTCGCGGTGTTGGAGTCAGCGCTGCGCGAGTACCGCATCCAGAAGTCGCGGTACGAGACCGCTCAGGTCTACGAATGGATGGCGCTTGCACATCGGGGGCTCGGCGAGGACGACGTGGCGACCGCCGATGCCGCAACCGCGCAGAGCATCTACGACCAGCTCGGCGTTGAACCGGCGGGGATCTGCGGGTCCGTCTCGCCGGCCGGCTTGACCAGACGCGAGCTGGAGATCCTGACCGGGATTGCCCGTGGTGCGACCAACCGGCAAGTGGCCCAGCAGATCTTCATCAGTGAGAAGACGGTCGCGCGGCATTTGGCGAACATCTACGCCAAGCTCGGGGTGTCCTCCCGCACCGCCGCGGTGGACTGGGCACACCAGCACAACCTGCTGAAATAGCGCCTGCTACATCATTTGCACCATCTCGTACGCACAGAAATGCATACTTCGGCCCATTCCGGTTGCCGTCGTGGCGGCCTACCGTTTTCAGCCATGACAACAATCGATGAGCGCCCGGCCGATGCCGGGACAGCGACCCAGGAATTCGCCGAACGGATCGTCGGCGCGGTCGACAGCGCCAGCCTTGCCATTTTGCTGTCCATCGGCCACCAGACCCGGCTGTTCGACACGATGGCCGAACTGCCGGCCGCGACCAGCGCCCAGATCGCCGATGCCGCAGACCTGTCCGAACGCTACGTGCGCGAGTGGCTGGGTGGGCTGGTGTCCGGACGGGTCATCGACTTCGATGCGGCGGCGGCGACGTACTTCCTGCCGCGTCACCATGCGGCGGTGCTGACGCGCGCGGCCGGGCCGGACAACCTCGCCCGCGTCGCCCAGTTCATCCCGCTGCTCGGCGAGGTCGAACAGAAGATCATCGGTTGCTTCCACAACGGCGGCGGGTTGCCCTACAGCGACTACCCGCGGTTCCACACGCTGATGGCGGAGGAGAGCGGCGAGGTGTTCGATGCCGCCCTCGTCGACGGCATCCTGCCGCTCGTCGACGGCCTGCCCGATCGACTGCGCGCGGGTGCAGACGTCGCCGACATCGGTTGCGGCAGTGGGCATGCCATCAACGTGATGGCGCAGGCGTTCCCGGCCAGCCGGTTCACCGGCATCGATTTCTCCGACGAGGGCCTGGCCGTCGGCGCGGCGGAGGCGCGGCGGCTCGGCCTCACGAATGCGACGTTCCTTGCGCGGGATGTAGCCGCACTCGACGTCACCGACGCCTACGACGTCATCACCGTGTTCGACGCCATCCACGACCAGGCCCAGCCGGCGAAGGTGCTGAAGAACATCCACCGCGCGCTGCGCCCCGAGGGCGTCCTGCTGATGGTCGACATCAAGGCGTCGAGCAATGTCGAGGACAACATCGGCGTTCCGCTGGCTACGTATCTCTACACCGTCTCGACGATGCACTGCATGAGTGTGTCGCTCGGCCTCGACGGGGCAGGGCTTGGCACGGTGTGGGGCAGGCAGCTCGCGGAGTCGATGCTCGCGGATGCCGGCTTCGGTCACGTGACGGTCCACGAGATCGAGTCCGACCCGTTCAACAACTACTACGTCGCCAGAAAGGCGGAATGAGCCATGACAAGCAGGCGACAGCGGCTTCCCCAACTGGACGGCGACCGTTTGTTCGTGACAGACGGTGGCCTGGAAACCGAGCTGGTCTTCCACGACGGCATCGACCTGCCGTGCTTTGCGGCCTTCCCACTACTTGGAAAGCCGGACACCCGCGCCAGGCTGCGTCACTATTACGACGCCTACCTGGCCATCGCACGCGATAAGGACGCCGGCTTCGTCGTGGAAACGCCGACATGGCGCGCCAACCCGGACTGGGCCGAGCAGCTCGGGTACTCGCTCGAGCAGCTCGACGCCGTCAACCGCTCGGCGGTGGCGCTCGCAGAGGAGGTCAGGACGGCTGCGACGGCCGACGGCATCACCGCCGTGGTGAGCGGCTGTATCGGTCCGCGCGGCGACGGCTACGACCCGGGCGACGCGATGACGGCCGAGGAGGCCCAGCGGTACCACGCCGTGCAGATCGGCACCTTCGCGAGCACCACGGCCGACCAGGTCACCGCGATCACGATGACCAACGCCGAGGAGGCGATCGGTGTCGTACGTGCCGCGTCGGCGGCGGGTATTCCGGCAGCGATCTCGTTCACCGTCGAGACCGACGGGCGGCTACCGACCGGCCAACCGCTGGGGGAAGCAATCGAGCAGGTGGACGCGGCGACCGACGCCGGCGCCGCCTACTTCATGGTCAATTGTGCTCACCCGAAACACTTTTCGTCGGCGCTGGAACGGGGCGGCGAGTGGCGGCAACGGCTCGTCGGCCTGCGCGCGAACTCTTCAGAGAAGAGCCATGCCGAGCTCGACGAGGCAACCGAGCTCGACGAGGGAGATCCGACGGCGCTCGGCGCCCAGCACGCCGCGCTGCGTGCCCTACTGCCTGCAGTCAGAGTGCTCGGCGGTTGCTGCGGTACGGATGCCCGGCATGTGGCCGCGATCGCCTCGGCATGGAGGACGAATTAAGCTCCTGCCCAATGTCTGCCCTCGACGCGATCGCTGACTGGCCGGTGCCGACTGCCGCTGCGGCGGTGGTCGGGCCGTCCGGTGTTGTGGCGGAGCACGGAGACACCGCGCATCGGTTCGCGCTGGCGTCGGTGACGAAACCGTTGGTCGCCCGCGCCGTGCAGATCGCGATCGAGGAGGGCGTGGTCGAGTTGGACACCGCCGCGGGTCCGCCCGGCTCCACGGTGCGTCACCTGCTCGCGCACGCCTCCGGATATTCGATGCACTCCGCCGAAACGGCGTCGAAGCCGGGCAAGCGCCGGGTGTATTCGAACTACGGCTTTGCGGTGGCGGCCGAAATGGTGGCG
Organism: uncultured Actinomycetota bacterium; assembly: GCA_963743225.1. Taxonomy (GTDB): domain Bacteria; phylum Actinomycetota; class Actinomycetes; order Mycobacteriales; family Mycobacteriaceae; genus Mycobacterium. Next base: position 56,987 of record CAVUPN010000038.1, read on the forward strand.
CGGGAAGCGGGCATCGACTTCGGCCGCTACCTGGCCGAGGCGGTGTTCGAGCCACTCGGCATGTCGTCCAGTGAACTCGAAGGGGGTTCCCAGGCGGCGGGTTATGGCGCCACGTCGACGGTGGCCGATCTGGCAATTTTCGCGTCTGAACTGCTGCGACCCGCGCTGGTGTCGGCCGAGATGCACGCCGAGGCCACAGCGGTGCAGTTCCCCGGGTTGGACGGCGTGCTTCCGGGGTTCGGGGTGCAGCGGCCCAATGACTGGGGCCTGGGGTTCGAGATCCGGGACGCCAAGTCGCCGCATTGGACCGGATCGGCCAATTCGGGCCGCACGTACGGCCATTTTGGCCAGTCAGGGACGTTTATCTGGGTCGATCCTGAGCGCGATCTGGCGCTGGTGGCGCTCACCGACCGCGATTTCGGCGACTGGGCATACGCGCATTGGCCGCAGCTGTCGGACGCCGTCATCGACGATTTCGGCAGCAAATCGGGACGGGACTAGCGCAACAGGGGCCTCACAAGGCACAATAGACACGTACGACACAACTGCAGCTCATTCTCGTCCGCCAGGTCGTTGGGGAAGACGTCCCTCGTGGAGCCGAAGGAGCAGCAGATGCGTGCGTCAAACCAGTTCGCCGACTCGACGTCGGGCGTGGTTTACATCCACGCCTCGCCCGCGGCCGTGTGCCCGCACGTCGAGTGGGCGTTGCAGTCGACCCTGCAGTCGAGGGCGAATCTGAACTGGGCTCCGCAGCCGGCGATGCCCGGTCAACTGCGTGCGGTCACCAACTGGGTGGGACCCGTCGGCACGGGCGCACAGCTGGCCAATGCGCTGCGCTCGTGGTCGGTGTTGCGGTTCGAGGTGACCGAGGATCCCAGCGTCGGGGTGGACGGTCATCGCTTCTGCCACACGCCGCAACTCGGGTTGTGGACCGGGGTGATGAGCGCCAACGGCGACGTCGTGGTCGGCGAGATGCGGCTGCGGTCCCTGATGGCCGCCGGCGCGGACACGCTGGCCGCCGAAATGGATTCGGTGCTGGGCACCGCTTGGGACGATGCGCTCGAGCCCTATCGCAGTGGCGGCGATACCGGCGAGGTGACCTGGCTCAACCGCGGAGTGGGCTAGCGGGTCGCTCCGCGAAAGTCTCGCCACTGTGCGATCTCGTACGCCCGCCCGGCGTTTCGCGTACGAAACCGCACACCCGGCCGAAATTGCCTAATCCGTAGGAGGCGGGGGCCCGAGCAAGCAGAGCCTGATGCGTACGGCGCGCTGTCGCGCGCCGCCGACTTGGGGATAGTTTTGGGTCTTCCCGACACCTTCGAGTGTCTCGCCGACTTGGCGAACCAGGCTGGGAGCCACCGAGAAGCGGCAAGGCTGCTCGGCGCGGCGGAAGCAATCCGCCAACGCACCGGCCAGGCGCGCTTCACGGTCTACCAAGCCGACTACGAGGCGTCGGTGTCTGCACTGCGTGAAGCGCTGGGGGAGGCCGATTTCCAGGGCACCTGGGCAGAAGGCGCCGCCCTCTCAACGCAAGAGGCGATCGCCTATGCGCAACGCGGCCGCGGCGAGCGCAAACGGCCGGCCAGCGGATGGGCATCGCTGACGCCCGCCGAACTCGATGTAGCCCGGCTTGTCAGCGAAGGGCTGGCCAATAAGGATATCGCCACAAGACTCTTCGTTTCGCCACGCACTGTGCAGTCCCACCTCACCCACGTCTATACCAAACTCGGGTTGACGTCGCGTGTGCAACTCTCGCAAGAACTTGCCCGCCGAGTAGACAGATGAATGTCGACTCGAAGGAGCTACGGAGCCGACCGCAGAATCTTCAGCGCGCCCGGCACGGCCGACACCTCGACCGGCAGCGGGCAGACGAACTCGCCGTCGGCGTAGGCGTTGATGCGCGGCGAGTCGACGCTGATCGTGCGGGCCCGCGCGGTGCGCACCTCGTCGAGGTCGACGTGCGTCCCCTTGAACACGGTGGGGAACAGGCGGATCAGCTTGGTTCGTGAAGCCGATGCCACCATCGTGGCGTCGAGTTGCCCGTCGGTCGGGTCGGCGTTCGGACAGATCAGCATGCCGCCGCCGTAGCTCTTCGTGTTCCCGAACGCGGCGAGGGTGAGGTCCGTGACGAGGTCCTCGCCATCGAACGACAGCCGGAACGGCAACAGCCGCAGCTTGGTCAGCTCGGCGACCATGGCCAGGTTGTAGCGCATCCGGCCGTGCGGCCAGCGCATCCGGTTGGTGCGGTCGGTGACCAGTGAGTCGAACCCCGCAGCCATCACGGTGCCGAACCATCTGTCGGTGCCGTCGGCACCGATGATGCGGCCGAGGTCGACGGTCTCGACGACACCGTCGACGACGACGTCGGCGGCGGCTTCGGGATCCTTTGTGGGAATGCGAAATTCGCGCGCATGGTCGTTTCCGGTGCCGGCCGGGATGATGCCGAGCGGTATGTCGGTTTGTGCGAGCACCTGCAGCGCGAGCGAGATGATGCCGTCACCGCCGACGACCACCAGCGCATCCATGCCGCGTTCCAGGGCGCCGTCGACGAGCCGACGCGCGTGCGCGGCGTCGGTGCCCGCGATCGCGACGACGTCGACGCCGCGTCGCTGCAACTGCGCGACTGCCCGCTCGGCCGCATGGGGTGCGCTGCCGTGCCCCGACGCGGGGTTGGTCAGCATCGTGACGCGACCGAGGTCGCGACGGTCGTCGGTCACGGAATCAGCTTGCCCGGGTTCAGGATTCCGGACGGATCGAGTGTCGCCTTGACCGCCCGCAGCACCTGGACACCGAGGTCGCCGACCTCGTCACGCATCCATGGCCGGTGATCGGCGCCGACCGCATGGTGGTGGGTGATGGTGGCGCCGGTGCGCATCATTGCGTCAGACGCGGCGGTTTTGGCCTTACGCCACTGCTCGATCGGATTGCCGCGCTGCCCGGCGACGACGGTGAAGTACAGCGACGCGCCCGTGGGATACACATGCGAAATGTGGCACAGCACCAATGCCGGTGTGCCGGTTTCGGCCAGCGCGGTGGTCAACGCCTCGGTCACTGCGGATTTCAGCGCGGGAATGTTGGACCAGTTGGTGGCGGTCTCGAGGGTTTCGCACAATGCGCCCGCGGACAGCAGCGAGTCGCGCAGGTACGGCGCATTGAAGCGGCCGTGTTCCCATGCGCGCGCCGGAGCCTCGCCCAGCGACGTGCCGGCATGGGCGGTCATCACGGCCCTGGTCTCGGCGTGCCTGCTCTCGACGTGCGCCTCGGTTCCCTCGAACACGGTGATCGCCAGGCAGCCACCGGTGACGGTGTCTTCGCCGATGCTGTCGGCGGTGGCCAGGTTGACGCCGGTCTCGGCTTCGTCGGAGAGCCGGATGACGGTCGGGCCCGTACCGGTTTGGGTGACCGCGCGCAGAGCGTCGGCGCCGGTGGCGAAGTCGGGGAACGACCAGGCCTCGTATCGGGTGGCGGCCGGTATTGGGTGAACACGCACGCGGACGCGGGTGATGATGCCGAACACGCCTTCGGATCCGATCATCAGCTGACGCAGGTCCGGACCGGCTGCGGACTCCGGCGCCCGGCCGAGGTCGAGCACGCCCGCCGGTGTCACCGTGCGCAGCCCGCGGACCATGTCGTTGAACCGGCCGTACCCCGCCGAGTCCTGCCCCGACGAACGGGTCGCGGCGAATCCGCCGATCGTCGCGAACTGGAAGCTCTGCGGGAAGTGCCCGAGCGAGAAACCGCGCTCGCCGAGCAGGCGTTCGGCCTCCGGCCCGGTAACGCCGGCGCCCAGTTCGGCCTCGCCGGAGACGTCGTCGAGCGAGTGCAGTTCGTTCAGTCTGCGCAGGTCGAGCGATATCACGGCCTTGAACTCGCCGCGCAGCGGATCGAGCCCGCCGACCACGCTGGTGCCGCCGCCGAACGGGACGACTGCGATGCTGCGCTGCCCGCACAACCGCAGGATCGCGGCGACCTCGTTTTCGTCGGCGGGGAGTAGCACGGCGTCGGGCGCGTCCTGGACACCGCGATCTCGTCGCCGCAGCAGGTCGAGGGTGGACTTGCCGCCCGCACGGAGCAGCCGGGCTTGGTCGTCGACGCCGCAGTGCTCGGCGCCGACGATTTCGGCAAGCGAGTCACGGTCGGCGGGTGACAGCGCGGACGGCCGCAACCTGACCTGGTCAGGCTCCAGCTCGGCAAGGGATGCGTCTGCGACGCCGAGGGCCTGTTCCAGCAGATTCCGGATCCCGTCGGAGAGCGGCTTGGCCGCCTTCGGGTCACCCCATGCGTCCCACTTCATCATGCGTTACAGTATTACATATGCTGTCAATCAGTAACGACACGTCGCCGGACATCGGGGACCGGATCCTCGATGCGGCGGCGAACTGTGTGCTGGCCTACGGAGTGGACCGGGTGACGCTCGCCGAGATCGCCCGGCGGGCGGGCGTGAGCCGCCCGACCATCTACCGCCGCTGGCCCGACACCAGCGCGCTTCTCGCCGCGCTCCTGACGGCGCGGATCGTCGGCGTGCTGCGCGACGTGCCCACGAGCGGCGGTGGCCGCGAAGCCTTGGTCCAGCGGATCGTCGGCGTCGCGGAACGGCTCCGGCACGACGAGGTCGTCATGTCGGTGTTCCACTCGGCGCCCGAGCTGGCGATGGTGTACATCGCCGAACGCCTTGGCACCAGCCAGCAGATCCTCATCGATGCGGTGGCCGCCGAGCTGCGGGTCGCCCAGCGCGACGGGAGCGTGCGGGCGGGTGACCCGCGCCGGCTCGCCGCCATGTGCCTGCTGATCACCCAGTCGACCATTCAGTCCGCGCAGATCGTCGAGCCGATCCTCGATGCCGACGCCCTCGCCGTCGAACTCGCCCACTCACTGAACGGATACCTCAAGCCTTGACGAACTCGGCCGCTCTCAACGCATCTCGCCGGGCTCGCGAGCTGGCGGCGACTGGCCGACGGCCAGCCGCTCGACGTCATCGTGATCGGCGGCGGTATCACCGGCACCGGGATCGCATTGGACGCGGCATCGCGCGGGCTGACCGTGGCCCTGGTGGAAAAGCATGATCTGGCGTTCGGGACCAGCCGGTGGAGCTCCAAGCTCGTGCACGGCGGGTTGCGCTACCTGGCGACCGGCAATGTCGGGATCGCCAGGAGAAGCGCCGTCGAACGCGGAATCCTGATGACCCGCAACGCCCCTCACCTCGTCAGCGCCATGCCACAGCTCGTTCCGCTGCTGCCCGCGATGGGCACCCCGGAGCGGGCACTGGTGCGCACCGGGTTCCTCGCCGGCGACGCGCTGCGCGCCATGGCGGGGACACGATCCTCGACGCTGCCCCGGTCACGCCGCATCTCGGCGGGCCGGGCCGCCGAGATGGTGCCTGCCGTGCGGCGCGAGGGACTCGACGGCGGGTTACTGGCCTATGACGGGCAGCTGATCGACGACGCGCGCCTGGTCGCCGCGGTCGCGCGCACCGCCGCACAGCACGGCGCGCGGATCCTGACCCGCGTCGCCGCATCGCAGGCCACCGGCACGTCGGTGCGCCTGACCGACCAGCTGACCGGCGAGTCGTTCGACGTGTCCGCCCGCGCCGTCATCAATGCCAGCGGCGTGTGGGCCGGCGAGGTCGACACCTCGATCACGTTGCGGCCCAGCCGTGGCACACATCTGGTATTCGACGCCAAGTCCTTCGGTAATCCGACTGCGGCGCTGACGATTCCGATCCCCGGCGAGCTCAACCGATTCGTGTTCGCGATGCCCGAACAGCTGGGCCGGGTGTATCTCGGCCTGACCGACGAAGACGCTCCCGGCCCGATACCCGATGTCCCGGAACCGACTTCGGAGGAGATCGGCTTCCTGCTGGACACGGTCAACACCGCGCTGGACGTCGAGCTCGGCCGCGAGGACGTGATCGGCGCCTACGCCGGTCTGCGGCCGTTGATCGACACCGGCGAGGGTCGCACGGCCGACGTGTCGCGTGATCACGCCGTCGTCGAGTCGCCGTCGGGCGTCATCAGTGTGATCGGGGGCAAGCTGACCGAATACCGCTACATGGCCGAGGATGTGCTCGACAAGGCCGCCGAACGGCGCGGCCTCGACACCGCCCGCTGCCGGACGCGCAACCTGCCGCTCGTCGGCGCACCGTCGAATCCGGTTGCGACGCTACGCGTTCCCACCGATATGCCGTCGTCGCTGGTCGCCCGCTTCGGCTCCGAGGCGCCGAACGTCATCGCCGCGGCCACCTGCGACCGTCCCACCGATCCGGTGGCCGACGGCATCGACGTGATCCGCGCTGAGTTCGAGTACGCCGTCACACACGAAGGTGCATTGACCGTCGACGACATCGTCGACCGGCGCACCCGCATCGGGCTGGTCGACGCCGACCGGGACAGCGTGTTGACTGTGGCGGAGGAACTGCTTGCAGGAGGTACGCGATGACGACGTTGTGTGCCTATGAGGCCATCGCGTCGTAGAGCCTTGCGATGTCCGCGGGCGCCACATCCACCTCGCACTGCTGGCGCAAGGTGCGCAACGGTTGCGCGATGCTCTGCAGGTCGGCCCACTCCGTCGGATGGGCGACGAAGTAAGTTGCGAATCGCGTTCTCCGCACCGCCACCCTGCGCGCCGGCATTGGTGACGGCATCATTCGCGCTCGGATGGCTGGCGAGGTATGCTCGCGGTCTGCGCCGCCGACCGTACTGATCGCACTGTTCAGTCCGGCCGCGTGCAGTCGGCGTCGGCGGACGCCATCGGCAGCGCGATGGTGCCGGCGGTCAAGCCCGCCAAGCGCTCCGGCGGCGAGCATGCCGACGACTCCGCGGCGCATGGTGGATGCGAGAAATCTGCATTCGTCACTCCTTTGTCGGGACCCTGCATGTCCCCCGACGCGATGGGCCTCAACCCACATTACGTGCGAGCGAGGATTTGGATCGAGGACTTGCGGCGAAGCGATCTACAGTGGGATGTTCTTGTGCCGACCGCGTCGCGCGGGCGCCTCGGCGAGAGCCTGGGTCAGCTTGCTGCGGGTGTGTGACGGATCGATCTTCTCGTCGACCACGCCGATCTCGATGGCGGAATCCACACCGCCGGCGATCCGCTCGTGCTCGGCGGCCAGCTCCTCGTGCAGCGCCTCGCGCTCGTCGTCGGGCGCCGCGGCGAGCTTCTTCTTGTGCAGGATGCCAACGGCGGCCTTGGCGCCCATCACCGCGACCTCGGCGTCCGGCCACGCGAACACCTTCGTCGCATTGAGCGAGCGCGAGTTCATCGCGATGTAGGCACCGCCGTAGATCTTCCGGGTCACCAGCGTGACCCGCGGGACCGTGGACTCGCCGAACGCGTGCAGCAGCTTGGCGCCGCGGCGCACGACGCCGCCCCACTCCTGGTCCACGCCGGGTAGATAGCCCGGCACGTCGACCACGACGACCAAGGGAATCCCGAACGCGTCGCACAGCCGCACGAAACGTGCCGCCTTCTCGGCGCTTTCGGAATTCAGGCAGCCGCCGAGGCGAAGCGGGTTGTTGGCGAGCACGCCGACGGTGCGCCCGGACAGCCGGCCGAGGCCAACCACCATCGACGGCGCCCACTTGGCCTGGAACTCTTCGAGCGGAGCGTCCTCGTCGAGCAGCGCGTCGACGAGCGGATGCACGTCATAGGCACGCCGCGGCGAATCGGGCAGCAGTGCGTGCAGGTCGGTGTCACCCGCCTCAGCCTTCGTGCGATCGAAATGCCCCTGCTGGCAGAACAATCCGACCAGGCGACGGCCGCGCGCATACGCGTCGAGCTCGTCGTTGGCGACGATGTGGCACACGCCGGACTTCTTGTGGTGGGTGTCCGGGCCGCCGAGTGATGCCATGTCGACGTCCTCGCCGGTGACACTGCGAACGATGTCGGGACCGGTGACGAACACGCGGCTGTCCGGCGCCATCACGATGACGTCGGTCAGCGCAGGCCCGTAGGCGGCGCCGCCTGCGGCGAAGCCGACGACCACTGAGATCTGCGGGACATAGCCCGACGCCCGGATCATCGCCTCGAACACCAGGCCGACCGCGTGCAGCGCCTTGACGCCTTCGGCGAGCCGGGCACCGCCGGAGTGCCAGATGCCGACGATCGGGCTCTGCTCCTCGATGGCGGTGTCGTAGGCGTTGACGATGTGGGCACAGCCCTCGACGCCCATCGCGCCACCCATGACGGTGCCGTCGGTGCAGAAGGCGATGGTGCGGACACCGTTGACGGGGCCCGCCGCGGCGAGGACGCCCGACCGGTCCCGCTCGTGCAGCAGTTCAATGCTGCAGTCGTCGTCGAAAAAGGTGCGCAGGCGCAGCAACGGATCGCGTGGATCCAATGATTCGCCGACTGCCTCGGGGGCCGTGATAGTCATCGAAACCTCCTGTAGGGGCCGGATATCGGGCGCTCAGTACTTTCCGAAGGCGAGCGCCACGTTGTGCCCACCGAATCCGAACGAGTTGTTGATCGCGTAGTTGTAGTTGCCGGGTCGCGGCGAACCGGAGACGACGTCGAGGTCGATCTCCGGATCCAGGTTCTTCAGGTTGAGCGTCGGCGGGATGACACCGTCGCGCAACGCGAACACCGTCAAGATCGACTCGACCGCGCCGACCGCGCCGACCGAATGGCCAAGCGCGCCCTTCGGCGCAAAGACCGCAGGCTTGTGGCCACCCATCGCGTTGTTGATCGCCTTGCCCTCGGCCACGTCGCCGACACTGGTGCCGGTGGCGTGCGCATTGACGTGGTCGATGTCGGTGGGCTGTAAGCCGGCCAACTGGATCGCACGCGTCATCGCGTGGCCCGCCTGCTCACCGTTGGGGTCTGGCGCGACGAGGTGATAGCCGTCCGAGGTGATGCTGGCGCCCATCAGCCGGGCGAGGATGTTGGCGCCGCGTGCCTTCGCATGTTCCTCGGTCTCGATGACGAGGAGTGCGCCGGCCTCGCCGAACACGAAGCCGTTGCGGTCCCTGTCGAACGGCCGGCATGCACCGGCCGGGTCATCGTTGGTGGTGGACAACACGATTCGCATCTGGGCGAACCCCGCGATCGGAACGGCCTCGATCACGGTCTCGACGCCGCCGCAGATCGCGACATCGGCCTCGCCGAGCACGATGTTGCGCCATGCGTTCGCGATCGCCTCGGAGCCGGAGGCGCATGCCGACACCGTGGTCATGACCCCGGCTTTGGCATGCCGCTCCAGCCCGATGGCCGCGGCCGCCCCGTTCGGCATGTACATCTGCACGACCAACGGCGACACCGCCCGCAGCCCCTTCTGCCGCATGCCGTCATACGCGAAGAGCATTTCCTCGGTGGAACCCATGCCGGTGCCGATCGACACCATCAGCCGCTTGGGATCGACGTCGGGCTCCCCGGCGTTTTTCCAGGCGCGTCTGCCCATCACCGTGGACATCTTCTGCAGATACGACATCCGGCGCAGCTCGACCCGCGTCAGCTCACCGTCGAAATTCTCCAGCAGATGCCCACCGATGCGGACGGGCAGGTCGAACTCCTCGACGAACGGATCCTCGAGCTTTCGGATCCCGCTCTGGCCGTCCAGCAGTCTCTTCCACGTCTCTTCGGCGTCGGTTGCCAGAGCAGTCGTCATGGCAACGCCGGTGACGACAACATTGGGGAACCCGTTCCCCGTAGCCAACCCACTCATTTCGCTGCGATGGTTCCTTTCCCCCCAACGCCTCAGTACTTGCCGAAGGCGAGTGCCACGTTGTGTCCACCGAATCCGAACGAGTTGTTGATTGCGTACTTGTAGTCGCCGTACCGGGGCTCGCCCGCGACGACGTCCAAATCGATCTCCGGATCCGGTGTGTGGTAATTCAGAGTCGGCGGGATGACGCCATCCCGCAGAGACAACACTGTCAGCACCGACTCGAGCGCGCCTACGGCACCGATGGAGTGGCCGAGCGCCGACTTGGGCGCATACACCGCGGCGTGTTCCACACCGGCGACCCGGATGGCATTGGCCTCTGCGGTATCACCGATGGGGGTGGCCGTGGCGTGGGCGTTGACGTGGTCGATGTCCTTGGAGTCCAGGCCCGCAAGCTCCATCGACCGCTTCATTGCCTGGCCGGCGCGTTTACCGTTGGGATCGGGCGCCACCATGTGGAACGCGTCCGACGTGATGCCTGCGCCCAACAGCCGGGCCAGCGGCTGGGCGCCGCGAGCCTTGGCGTGTTCCTCGGTCTCGATCACCATGAGTGCCCCGGCCTCGCCGAACACAAACCCGTCGCGGTCCTTGTCGAACGGACGAGATGCGCCCTCGGGGTCGTCGTTGCGGGTCGACATGGCGCGCATCATCGAGAACGCCGCAATGGGCAGCGCTTCGATGCCACCCTCGACACCGCCGCAGACGGCGATGTCGGCGTCGCCCATGACGATCTGCCGCCACGCGTGCGCGATCGCCTCCGAGCCCGACGAGCAGGCCGAAACCGGGGTCATGACGCCGGCGCGCGCACCGAGCTGCAACCCGATGACGGCTGCGGCACCGTTCGGCATGATCATCTGAACGGCCAGCGGCGAGACCTTGCGGGGTCCGCCCTCGTTCATCAGGTCATAGGTCTCGACGATCTTCTCGCCGCCACCCAGGCCGGTGCCGACGACCACGGCGAAGCGGTCCGGGTCGACCTCGGGCGAACCCGCGGTCTCCCAGATCTGGCCGCCGAGCAGCTTGGCCATCCGCTGGACATACGACATGCGTCGCAGATCCAGCCGTCCCATGTGGTCATCGACGTTCTCTTTGAGGTGGCCGCCGATGCGCACCTCTAGGTCCCACTTGGTGACGAACTCGTCCTCGAGGACGCGGATGCCGCTTTCGCCGGCCAACAAGCCCTTCCACGTGCTCTCGATGTCCGGCGCGATCGATGTCGTCGCCGTGACGGCGGTTACCACAACGCTGGGGAAACCGCCGTTAGCAGTGGAAGGCCTTGTCACTTTTCCGCCGCGAACTTCTCCCGCAGGGCCTCGGCGGCCTCGGGGTTCTCTTCCTCGAGCTTCTGGATGTAGGAGACGACGTCACCGACGGTGCGCAGACCGGCCAGGTCCTCGTCCGGGATCTTCACGCCGTACTTGTCCTCGGTCTGCACGGCGATCTCGACCATCGACAGCGAGTCGATGTCCAGGTCGTCGACGAACGACTTCTCGACGGTGACCTCAGACGGCTCGATACCGGTCACCTCTTCGATGATCTCGGCCAGGCCGGCGATGATTTCTTCCTGAGTGGCGGGCACAACGGCTCCTTCTAATTGTGTTACTGCACTCCGTATTTCGGAGTTATTTGGAGATGGTCTGTATGCGGTTGTATCTGGAACTAGAGCTCGCTCAGCCCGTCCAGATCAGCGGGAGACTTGACGGCGTGTGTCGGAACCCCCCGAAGTTCTCGTTTGGCGATCCCGACGAGCGTCCCGGCGGGCGGGAACTCGACGATCGCGGTCACGTTGGATTTCCGGAGAGTCTCGGTGCACAGGTCCCAACGCACCGGCCGGGTCAACTGCGCCACCAGCTTGCTCATGGCGTCCGCGGCCGAGGAGACGGGCTGACCGTCGGCGTTCGACAGCAGTGTCGCGGTCCGGCCTAAGGGCTCAGTGGTGGTGACCTTTGAAACCGCGGTGGCGTAGCCGTCGGTGGCCGACGCCATGTAGCGGGTGTGGAACGCGCCCGCGGTGGCCAGCTGGCGGACCCGGGCCTTCTCAGGCGGGTCTTCGGCCAGTTTGTCCAGGGCGGCCAGGCTGCCGGCCGCCACGATTTGGCCCGCCGCGTTGCGGTTCGCAGGCACCAGGTCCAGTGCCTCGAGGCGGCTCAGCACCTCGGCCTCGTCGCCGCCGAGCACCGCTGACATGCCGGTGGGCTCGACCGCGCACGCCTTGGCCATCTCGGCGCCGCGGGTGGCGGCCAATGCGACGGCATCGTCGCTGGAGATCACGCCGGCGATCGCGTAGGCGGCGATCTCACCGACGGAGTGCCCGGCCGCGGTGAAGTCGCGCCCGGCCAGCAGGCCGCGCTTGGTCAGCTCTTCCCAGGCCAGCAGGGTGGCCGCCACGACGAGCGGCTGCGTCACCGCGGTATCGGTGATCTCCTCGGCCGTCGCGGAAGTGCCCAGTCGGGCCAGGTCAAGACCGCTGGCCTGGGACCAGGTGGAGATACGGTCAGCGGCACCGGGCAGCTCAAGCCATGAGGCGAGCATGCCGGGGGTCTGCGATCCCTGTCCGGGAGCAAGCAAAGCGAGCACGTCTTTAAGAGAACACTGTGAAGACGGCTTTCCGTGGTGTAAGAGATTATGAACCTTGTCTTATGTTTTTGTGGAGACCGAACAAAACGGCATGTGATGCGACACCATCGATATCGCTCCGAAACCTGCTACCCCGCCCGGTCCGGCGTTCGCGCGGTGGCCGAGGGTTTCGTAATTTGTCCAACAGCTGTATTTGACGTGCTGAAATGCTGTGCCTGCCGAGTCAAGCGGCCGACGGTGGAAGCCACCCGTAGCACATAGGCATCGCGCGGCGTTGTGGGATCACGGCCGGTGAAGTCGCCGATGCGCTTGAGCCGGTAGCGGACGGTGTTTGGATGAACGAACAACTTGCGTGCACACGCCTCGATTGCGCCGCCGGAGTCCAGATACGCGTCCAACGTTTCGGTCAGCGCCGGTCCCGCGTCGCCCAGCGGTCTCATCACCTCGGACTCCAGCGCGGCGATGGCCGACGCATCGCCCAGAAGTGCGCGTTCGGGCAGCAGTTCACGGGCGGACACCGGTCGCGGCGCACCCGTCCAGCCTGCGACGGCGTTCATCCCGGCGATCGCTTCGGTGGCGCTGCGGTGGGCGCCCGACAGGGTCTGCGCGGTCGGCCCGATGACCACGGGCCCGTCGGCGAAAACACCCATCAGCTCGGCGAGGAAACGGTCGGTCAGGGTCAGCGGTCCCGAAACGATCGCCACCAGCCAGGTGCCGTGCACATCGGACAGTGCCGATCGGCCGTTGCGGGTGACCACGTCGCGGACGTCATCGCTGGCCAGGTCCTGGCGGTCCGGTTGCGGCAGCCCGACGATCACGGTGGCCGGCGCGGTGGCGTCCCAGTTCAGCGCCGCGGCCTGAGACTGCAGCTCGGGTCCGGTGTCCCCGCGGACCACCGCGTCGACGATGTTTGCCTCCATCCGGGTGTCCCAGGCGCCCCGTGCTTCGGCCTGGTCGGCGTAGGCGGTGGCGGCGGCGAAGGCCAAATCGCGGCTGTATCGCAGGATTCCGGCCGTCAACGCGGTCAGCTGCTCCTCGGAGCGGGCCAGCAGCGGCACCACCTCCTCGCAGAACTCCATGGTGACGCGCACCATCTCCACGGACTGCCGCAGTGCGATGCGCCGCCGGAGGTCCTGCGGCACCACTTCGAACGCCTGCGCCGTATAGCTGACGTCGCTGTTGGGGTTGCGCATCCACTCGACGAAGTTGACCACCGCGGTCTGCACAACCAGTTGCACGCTTGCGCGCTGCGACGCCTCGAGGTCGGCGAAGAACGGCAGGCGCTCCTCCATGACGTGCACCGCCTGAGTGGCCAACCGCCCCGAATATTGGTTCAACCGGCGCAGTACCGATTCGGGAACGATCTCCAACACCTCCACCGTGGAGGCGGGCGGGACAAACCGCTTGTCGACCATCCCTAAAAGCTACGCCATAAATCTGGCAGATTCCTCCAAGACAGGCGCGAGGTCAGGCCACCCCGGGATCGGAGGTCTGCTCCGGGGCGGCGAGGACGTCGTCGATTTGGTACTTGTTGGCGGCCTCGATTGCGACCGACTGGTCGATCTCGCCGTCGGAGGCCAGCGCCTCCAGCACCGCGACCGCCACCGACTCGGCGTCGGTGTTGTAGTAGCGCCGCGCGGCGGGGCGGGTGTCGGAGAAGCCGAAGCCGTCGGTGCCGAGCGTGAGGTAGGTGTTGGGCACCCACGGCCGGATCTGCTCGGGCACAGCGCGCATCCAGTCCGAGACCGCCACGGCCGGGCCACGGGTGTCGGCGAGCACCTGGGTCACATACGGCACCCGAGCCGGGCGGTCCGGGTGACGCAGCTTTTCCTTCTCGATCTCGACGCCCTCGCGGTTCAGCTCGCCCCAGCTGGTCACCGACCACACGTCGGCCGCCACGTCCCACTCGGCCGCCAGCAGTTCCGCGGCCCGGATCGCCTCGGGCATCGCCACGCCCGATGCCAGGATGTGCGCCTGCTTCGATTTCGACTCGGGTGCCGGGCGGTAGCGGTAGATGCCGCGCAACAGCCCCTCCACGTCCAGTCCCTCGGGCTCGGCGGGCTGCCGGTAGGGCTCGTTGTAGATCGTGATGTAGAAGTAGACGTTCTCCGGGTTCTCGCCGAACATGCGGGCAAGCCCGCTTTCGATGATGTAGGCGATCTCGTGGGCGAATGCCGGGTCGTAGGCGACGACAGCCGGATTGGTTGCGGCCAGCAGCAGGGAATGGCCGTCGGCGTGCTGAAGACCCTCGCCGACCAGTGTCGTCCGTCCCGCCGTGGCGCCGAGCACGAACCCGCGGGCCATCTGGTCGGCGGCGGCCCAGAACCCGTCGCCGGTGCGCTGGAACCCGAACATCGAATAGAAGATGTAGAGGGGGATCATCGGTTCGTTGTGGGTCGCGTACGACGTGCCCGCGGCGGTGAACGACGCGGTCGAACCGGCCTCGTTGATGCCCTCGTGCAGGATCTGGCCGATCTCACTTTCCTTGTACGCCAACATCAGTTCGGCGTCCACGGCGGTGTAGAGCTGACCGTTGCGGTTGTAGATCTTCAGGCTCGGGAACCAGGAGTCCATGCCGAACGTGCGTGCCTCGTCGGGAATGATCGGCACGATGCGGGGGCCGATCTCCTTGTCCCGCAACAGTTCCTTGAACGTGCGGACCATCGCCATGGTGGTCGCGACCTCTTGGTTGCCCGAGCCCTTCTTGAGCGCCTTGTAGGTGTCGCGGCCGGGAAGCGTCAACACCTTCGACTTGGTTCGGCGTTCCGGCACGAAGCCACCCAACGTCCGTCGCCGGTCGAGCATGTAGCGGATCTCGGGT
This sequence comes from uncultured Actinomycetota bacterium, assembly GCA_963743225.1. Lineage (GTDB taxonomy): Bacteria > Actinomycetota > Actinomycetes > Mycobacteriales > Mycobacteriaceae > Mycobacterium. The sequence goes on from CAVUPN010000038.1 coordinate 72,046, forward strand.
GCATCGAGGCCGGGATGGTAGTACGGCGGCAGGTAGGGGTTCTTCTCCAGTTCCTCGTCGCTGATCGGGATCCGGATGGCGTCGCGGAAGCCCTTGAGGTCTTCCAGCGCAAGCTTTTTCATCTGGTGGGTGGCATTGCGGCCCTGGAAGTGGGCGCCCAGCGAATAGCCCTTGATGGTCTTGGCCAGGATGACGGTCGGCTGGCCCTTGTGCTCGGTCGCGGCGCGGTAGGCGGCGTAGACCTTGCGGTAGTCGTGCCCGCCGCGCTTGAGATTCCAGATGTCGGCGTCGGACATGTCCTTGACGAGCGCCTTGGTGCGCGGGTCGCGGCCGAAGAAGTGGTCGCGCACGTAGCTGCCGTCGTTGGCCTTGTAGGTCTGATAGTCGCCGTCGGGCGTGGTGTTCATCAGGTTGACCAACGCGCCGTCGCGGTCGGCGTGCAGCAGGGTGTCCCATTCGCGGCCCCACACCACCTTGATGACGTTCCAGCCGGCGCCGCGGAAGAACGACTCCAGCTCCTGGATGATCTTGCCGTTGCCGCGAACCGGGCCGTCGAGGCGCTGCAGGTTGCAGTTGATCACGAAGGTCAGGTTGTCCAGCGCCTCGTTCGCCGCCACCTGGATCAGTCCGCGGCTTTCCGGTTCGTCCATCTCTCCGTCGCCGAGGAACGCCCATACATGCTGGTCGGAGGTGTCCTTGATGCCCCGATCGTCCAGATAGTGGTTGAACCGGGCCTGGAAGATCGCGTTCATCGGGCCGAGGCCCATCGACACGGTCGGGAACTCCCAGAAGTCCGGCATCAGCCGCGGATGCGGATACGACGGGATCCCGCCGCCAGGGTGACTGTGCTCCTGACGGAAGCCGTCGAGCTGGTCGGCGGTTAGCCGGCCCTCCAGGAACGCACGGGCGTAGATGCCCGGCGATGCGTGGCCCTGGATGTACACCTGGTCGCCACCGCCCGGGTGGGACTTGCCCCTGAAGAAGTGGTTGAAGCCGACCTCGTAGAGCGCGGCCGAGGAGGCGTAGGTCGAAATATGGCCGCCCACACCAACTCCCGGGCGCTGGGCACGGTGGACCATGATCGCCGCGTTCCACCGGATCCAGGCCCGGTAGCGGCGCTCGACATCCTCGTCGCCGGGGAACCATGGCTCCAGTTCGGTCGGGATGGTGTTCACGTAGTCGGTCGAGGTGAGGGACGGAATGGCCACTCGCTGTTCGCCGGCGCGCTCGAGGAGCCGCAGCATCAGGTAGCGCGCCCGTGCCGGGCCCTGCCGTTCCAGCAGCTGGTCGAAGGACTCCAGCCATTCGGTGGTCTCGTCGGGATCGATATCAGGCAGGTAGGACGCGACGCCTTCGCGGATTACCCGCACCCGGTCGGGTTCGGCTGCGGTGCCGGAGTTTTGGGCCAGGTCCTGGCGCGCGAACTCGGTGGTCAATTTCCGCTCCTCGGTAGGAGGTATCAGGTCTCTGACAACCTCTATCGTCCACCCATCGTGCCCCACATGCACCGCCGGTGGTGCCTACTGGAATGAACCGCCGATCCACCGCCCAAACCGGTAACGTCTGCAGACTGTGCGGATGGGAGGGCTGACCGGGTCGTCGCGGATGCGGATTGTCGCGCTGGTGGTGGGCAGCCTGGCCGGCCTCGCCATGATCATCGTCGGGTGCACCTCCGTCACCGAGGGCTCGCCGACGGTCAATGCCACGGACGGCCCCGTCTACCGAGCGTCCGTTTCGGCATCGATGGAGGAGTCGGCCGCGTCGTCCAGTGCCCGCGAGTCGGAGCGCCAGGAGTCGTTGACCACCGAGGCGGTGCACAGCTCGTGCGAGGCGCTCAGTTCCAGCAGCGTGGACTCGATCACCGCGGTCAACGACTACGTGAAGTCCTTCAACGAGAACTCCGCCGACGCGCAGGCGAAGGCGGGACCGGCCATCGACTCCCTCAACCACAGCGCCGACCTCGTTGCACGCAGCATCAGCGACCCCTTGGCGCAGGAACTGAAGGACGCCCTCAACGGTTGGGTCGAGGCCGCGCGGGGGGTGGCGACCGCCATCGCGGGCAATTACGGGCCGGACGAGTTCAACGCCTCGGTGACCCAGCTGAACGACGTGAAGACACGCGCCCTGGACCTGTGCGACGCCGCCTATTGACGAACCTGGGCTGCCAGGCGTCGGCGAATGCCCGCGTCATGCGACGATAGGACCCATCAGACGAGCAGTTGAAGGAGGACCGAAGGTGGTCGCGGCGGCGGACGCCCCGAACTACGCCCAACGGCTGGGCATCCAAAAAGATCAGGTTGTGCAGGAACTGGGCTGGGACGATGACGTTGAGGACGACATCCGGGCCGATATCGAGGAGGCATGCGGCGGCGAGCTGCTCGACGAGGACGCCGACGAAGTCATCGACGTCGTGATGCTGTGGTGGCGTGACGACGACGGCGATCTGGTCGATCGGTTGATGGACGCCATCACGCCACTGGCCGATGACGGCGTGATCTGGGTGCTGACACCCAAGACCGGCAAGCCGGGCCATGTGGTGCCCGCCGAGATCGCCGAATCGGCCCCGACGGCCGGCTTGATGCAGACGTCATCGGCCAACCTCGGCGATTGGAGCGCCAGCCGGCTGGTACAGCCCAAGTCCAAGGCCGCCGGGAGACGCTAGTGCTCGACGTCGGCACCGAGGCACCCGACTTCACGCTCAAGGACCAGAACGGGCAACCGGTCAGCCTCGAGCGACTTCCGTGGCGCCAAGAACGTGCTGCTGGTGTTCTTTCCGCTCGCGTTCACCGGCATCTGCCAGGGTGAGCTGGACGAGATCCGCGACCACTTGCCCGACTACGAGAACGACGACACCGCGACACTGGCCATCTCGGTGGGACCGCCACCGACGCACAAGATCTGGGCCACGCAGAGCGGCTTCCTGTTTCCGGTGCTGTCCGACTTCTGGCCGCACGGCGCGGTAGCCCAGGCCTACGGCGTCTTCAACGAGGACGCCGGCTTCGCCAACCGCGGCACGTTCGTCGTGGACCGCTCGGGCATCATCCGGTTCGCCGAGATGAAACAGCCGGGGGAGGCGCGAGATCAGAGCGCTGTGGACCGACGCGTTGAAGGCACTGAGGTCCTGACAACGGATTTCCTGTCGCACGCCGTCGGCGTGTATTTTTCCCGGGACGGGCGCGTAGCTCAGTGGTAGAGCTCTGGTTTTACACACCAGCGGTCGGCGGTTCGATACCGTCCGCGCCCACCAAAGTTGAAGAAGGTCAGGGTGGTAACCGTCTGGTGAATCAACACCGGCCAGGTGCCCGTCAGTGCTCCCCTAACCAAGCGCTGAACTACCGCACGGGGCGGGGACTTTTACCTGGCCACCAGCGGTGACTTTCACTTGGCCATTGACACGGCTTCAGCAACTTCCTGGCTGGGTTTGGCAGGCGAAGTAGAGCTGTCCTATTGCCTCAACTCTTCGGCTGATATGCGGTCCCCTACTACATGACCAGTCGAACGGGGCGAAGTTGCGGTCGGCGTTTATGGCGTAATCAAGTCTGCTCTACAACCATTCAGGCGTGTTGCCTCGTCTCAAATCTTTAGTTCTGAGAACGCGGGATTGGCGGCATCTTGGCAGAAGGCCCGGTGCAGATCCGGAATGTCTAGCCGGGTGCACCCCAGATCGCCACATTCTGGGCCGCGCCTAGCCGGGCGAGGGCGGGTACTGGTACACCACAGGCGGCAAGTCAGTCGGCAGGGCGCGCGGGACACTCCAGTGACTCAGCCTTTGTTGATGCCAAGCACGCGCTGTTCAAATAAGTCGGCACCGCGGGCCGCACCGCCGGTGGCGGCGAAACCAACCGCCACCCGTCTCGCGCCAGCAGTCATTGTCATCGCTTCTCGCACCTTCGTTCGTAGCCGCGGCGGCGACAGTTTCTTGGCCGGTAGGCGGGTGCCGCACCGGGCTACCTCGACGCGCCGTGCCACCTCGAACTGGTCACGCCCGTAAGGCACGACGCACACGGGTACTCCATGGACGAGCGCCTTTTGAGTCGCACCCATCCCACCGTGCGTCACCGCACACACCGCACGGTCAAGAACTACGCCGTGCGGGACGAACCGGCACACCGTCGCATTGGGCGAAGCCGCAATTCCATCTGATTGCCCGGCCGGCATGGTCGCGACCACATGCACCGGCTCATCGGCCAACGCGGTTATCGCGGTCTGGACAAGGTTGTCGTCGACCTGTTTCTCCGACGAAGTGGTGACGAGCACGATTGGTCGGTCGACTGAGGCCAGCCAATCGGTGTCTGTATTCGAACCGGGGTCAAACGCGCAGGGTCCGATCATCTGCACCGCATCGCCCCAATCGGTTTGTGGGTACTGAAATGGCTTGCCGCTGGCGACGAATAACAAGGGCGACCGGCGCAAGAACTCGTCCATTGACGCAACCGGGCCTACATTGACCCTCGCGCGAATCGCGTTGATCGGCGGCAGCATTACCTTTTCGACATGGCCCACCACAGCTGTCCGCACCGCGGCATCACGCATCCGGCCCAGCGCACCTGACATCGGTCGAGACCCAGCCCAAACGGTGGCACCCCGGGCGATCGCAACGGTGGCGTGTACGGCGAAAAACAGGCCCATGGGATAGCACCGGCGTCGGCCGCGCACTGAGCACCCCAGCAATTCACATCGACAAGCAATGCATCAGGGTTGGTACATGCCACCGCTTCGGCCAGATCGGTGACTTCGTGCACGGCGCGCCGGCCGAATACCGCGACCGACAGCTTGAGCGAAGCAACGGGTTGGTTGCCTTCCAGTCGTCGAGCTCGATCTGCTCGATCCGCGGGTCGATCGCGTCCGTGGTGAATCCGAGCCGTTGGCCGATTTCGACACCGGTGGAAAGCGTGCGCACATGAACAGTGTGGCCGCGACGGGACAGCTCTGATAGCAGTGCGCTGATTGGCAATAGGTGTCCAAGTGCGGGCGAAGTGTAGGCCAGTATCGTCGCCATTCTCTGCACCCGCCGCTCAGACGATTCGGTTGATCATTTGGCGCGCCTCTTCGAGTCGCCCACGGGCGTCGAGCTTCTCGCACAGCGAAAGGTACTGCGTGGCGAGCTCGGCGTACCCCTCCCAGTCGCCCTCCACCTTCGCCAACAGCGCCCGTGATTTCAGCCACCACAGGTCCAATGCCGGAATGCCCGGGCGACGGTCCTGCCACTCATCAACAATTCGGTGCGCCTCAGTGAGGTCGTCGGTGGATCCGCGCTCGATGAGAAGGCCGACCAGTGCCTCACCGGCGAAACCGACGAAGACACGGGAGCCACCGACCATGTGTAACGCAAACGTGGCACGGAGTTCATCGATCGCTTCATCAATTCGCCCGTTGCGGGCAGCATCGATCGCCAGATCGGCGACGACGGCCGGCAGCGCGATGGTCAGGCCCTTGTGCTTCCGCATGTTCGCCTGGGCCTGGTGAAGCATGTCGATCGCCTCGTTGAGCGGCGGATCCTTCACTCGCATCAACACCGTGCCGCACGCCAATTGCGCGATGATGATCCCGGCCATGTCACCGAACGATTCAGCACGCCGCAACGCTTCGCGCACCTGGTCGACCATCTCATCAGGGTGGTCGAGGCCCAGCGCCGTCGTCACGACCAAGTAGTCCAGAATATGCGCGTAGCGGATGGATGAAAGCGCGCGCGCGTGCTCGAGTTCCTGTCGAAAACGCCGTCTGCCCTGCTCGTAGCGGCCGGCGCACGTCTCGATGGCACCAAGAAGGGCGTTTGCCGAGATTAGTTCGACTGCCGGTACGTCCGTAGGTAGTGCGTGTATCGCATCGATAACCTCGAGCGCGGCGTCGAATTCGCAATTTGCGAATCGTACGAAGGCCACCGCATTAAGGATGATGCTCCCGGGTTCGGCGTCGCAGTCGACGTGGCTGACCATATCCTCGAGCTCCGACGCCAGCGCCGCGGCCTCGGGAACGCGGTTATCGTTGACGGCGAACGAAAAGATGAGTCCGGCTGTCGCAATCGCTAGGGACGCCAGATCGCCAGTTTGCGTTGTCAGGTCACGAAACTCGCGGTAACGCTCGTCGATGCCTGCATCGCTGCCTACGTAGAGCGTCGTCGAAATCAGCATGGTTCGCGGCGCGATTCGCATGGCGATGACGTCGTCGTGGTCATCGGGCAACTCGTCGGCGATGCGGCGCGCACTCTCCCAGCGTGCGCGTGCCGCGGAAAGATCGCGAGGCCGAAGCCAATCCGCCGCGCGCATGTGCCAGCGGTAAGCCGCCGAAAGCTCGCCCGCCGCTTCCAGATGTGTGGCGATCAGCGCTGCGTTCTCGTCGGCAGCATCAGGATCACGGGCCTCAATCGCGGCGGCCAGCGTGCTATGGGCCTGCGCGCGTGTGGCGCTTAATTGTGATTCGTAGGCCACGGTGCGGACCAGCGGGTGGTGGAAGCAATAGCGCGAGCGCGGAACAAATTCGATCTGATCGATCAGTTCTGCCGACACCAGTTCGGTCAACCTGGTGGACACCTCTTCCGGCTGCAGATCGTGCAGGGTGTCCAGGTCGAAATCGATACCGATCACCGCGGCAGCGTTCAATACCGACTTCGCTTCGGCGGGCAGCCGGTCGATGCGGGCTGCGAGCACCGCTTGCACCGTGGCCGGCACGCTCAGCTCGGCGACATCCGCGCGACAGACGTAGCCACCGCGCTCGCCATGCAGGACGCCGCGCTGGGCCAACTCGCGCACCATCTCCTCGGCGAAAAACGGGTTCCCGGCGGCCCGCTCGGCGATGACCGCCCCCAGGCCCCCGACCGTGGGATCCGACCCCAGCAGCTCACCGATCAGCGCCGCGGTGTCCGACTCACCCAGCGGTGCAAGCGCTATCGTCTGCGCGCCATGCATCCGCGTCAGCGCTCCCTCATATTCGGGGCGGGACGTGATCAGCACCATCAACGAGCTGTGCGGGATCACGGTGAGCAAGTCGGCCAGCATCGACTCGCTGACCGCGTCGATCCAATGCGCATCTTCAATGACGTAGAGGAGCGGCTTGGTGCTCGCCAGCGCCGCGGTGTTGATCAGGGCGGTCAACCGGCGCCGCCGCGCATCCGGATCGATGGCCGGCAGCGCCACCTCCGGGTCGGCGATGCCCAACAGATCATCAAACAGCAGCAGATCCTGCGGATCGGCATCCGAAAGCTGTTCCCGGACCTGCGCGCGGGCGGCTTGGCCGTCGAGGTCGGCCACCCCGCTGCCCGCCCGCAGCAGCCGCGTCACGGCATGGAACGGGACGTCACGAGCATGCGACTCGCAGAAGGCCCACACCACCTCGACCCCGCGACCGGCCGCCAGCGCCGCCGTCTCTCGCGCCATGCGGCTCTTACCGATGCCCGGCGGCCCCACCACAGTCACCACACCACCGCGGCCACCGATCGCGCACTCCACCATGGCCTCCAGCGCGGCCACCTCCCAGCGCCGACCAACCAGGCCCGCCTCGGCGCACCCAACCAGCCCCACCCGCGGACCGATCGACACCAGCCGGCGCGCCGGCACCGGGTCGTCCCTGCCCTTGATCGACACCTGCTCGGTGTCTGCGAGCACCGCGGCGTGCTCGACCAAACGCGCGGTCGACTCCGACAGCATCACTCCGCCCGGCGGGGCGACCGACTCCATCCGCTGCGCCAACCCCACCTGCTCCCCGATCGCGGCATAACCCGCTACACCCGAACCGATCTCACCGGCAACAACCCGGCCAGAATTCAGACCCACCCGCAGCCGCAGATCCACGCCGTCATCGCGTCGCACCTCGGCCGCCAAGCGGTTCGTCTCCTCCTGGACGGCCAGCGCCGCCAGGCACGCCCGGATTGCATGGTCCTCCAACGCGACCGGCGCCCCGAACAACGCCATCAGGCCATCACCGGTGAACTTTTCCATCGCGCCGCCGTACCGGCGCACCACCGCCGCGCCCCGGCCGACCAGCTCGGCCATGATCTCGCGCAGCCGCTCGGCACCCACCGCCGCGGCGATGTCCATCGAGTGCACCACGTCGGCGAACAGCACAGTCACCTGCTTGTACTCTGCATGCTCGGCGGCGGCCGAAACGGCCACACCGCACTCGCTGCAGAACTTGGCCTTCTCGTGCAGTTCGGTGCCGCACGATCTGCACGACAGCCCCGTCGCTGTCATGTCACGCCGGAACCCCGCTGCCGCTCACATCAATATCGTGTCACCGCGGACCAGACGTGTCTGGTATATCGGCCTCGCGATCCGGTCCGACGATAACCACGCTCCAAAGCAGACACTCAGCCATCCCGCCGCAAGAGTTGTGACGGACCGCACCGTCGTCCCCAACCGCGGGTTCCAGCCCCAAAAGTGTAAGGGCGACTGGGTGTCCCCTGGGATTCCCTACATCACTGTGTGCCGCTGTGGCTGAAGATGGCAGGCAAGGCGTAGCCCCAGGCACTCGGGGCCAAACACGGCCGACTTCGATTGATCAAGTGTGCGTAACCGTGGGCGACTTGTCCCCGTCTTGCGGCCCGCTAACCCCTGTGGTGGCCGCACACCAGTTCGTCAGGTTGCCACCAAGTTGCCAAGACGGGTTCGAACGGGGTGGACGCAACGAAACAGAGTAGACGCGCGCGAGTGTCTGACCTGCACGCATTGGACCCCTTAGAACATTCGTTCACTCGTTCCTGTCCCTTTACACACCAGCGGTCGGCGGTTCGATACCGTCCGCGCCCACCGAGTATTTCCCAGGTCGAACGGGGCAACTGCCGTGATGGTCAACCCCCCGCTGTGCCAATAATGTGCCAATGGGTCGCCTCTGCAGGTTTCCGAGACCGTTGAAGCTAGTCGAATCGTTGGCGGTACCGCGCGTCGGCGTCGTCGCGGACTGTCCGTGCAAAGTCAAGGGATTCACCACGCAGATATCCGGCCACACCGAGCGCCGTGGCGATAAAGCCGGGAGCCCAGGCGACCCATGCGGCATCGCCATCAGCGAAACCAGGGAGCCACGGCGCCAGGAACAACGCAAAGCCCACAACAGCCAGGGTGAAGTAATCGCGCGTGGGGTCGGCCGCGAGCAGCGACCACATCGCGATCACTGCCGTGAAGCTACCCAACCCGACTGTGACAGCGACGGCGGCCGGGGACGGTTGCGCGACCGTGGCGCCCAGCACCACGGTGCCAAGCCCAACGACAAGTGCTGCTCTGCTGATCCAACGGGCCACAGTGCTGGGCGTTGTCTGGCTGCTGGTGTTCTCGTTGATGCCGTACACGGTCGGCGGCCTGCTGTTTAGCCATCCGACAGCGCCGAGGGCCATGGCGAGGAATCCGACCACCCATGCTGTCCACGCGGCTGCTGGATCAGGAGTGAATCCTTCGCCGAGCCAGGGCAGCAGGAAAAGTACGAAACCGGACACGAACAGCCCCCAGTAGAGTGGGGGTCTGATTGCGCGCCAGTAGCGACAGGAGTGCGAAGAAGGCGATAAAGGCCCCGAACCCCAATGTGAGACCTTGTCCAGCTGGTGTTGAAGTGAGCGTGATCGACGCCACGACGGCGCCGATGCCCGCTGCCAGTGCGGCCGAGCCGATCCAGTATCTCGGTGTACTCCTCGCCAACCCGCTGAGGTCCGATTCTGCATCGTCGCGGGTGGGGGCAGTCAGTTCAGTTCGGGCAGTTGATGTCTGCGTGGGACGTCTTGCGTTTTGCATCGGTAGGTTCCTTTGAATTCTATTGGTCGAATGGCGAAGTTGAGTCTCGGTGCCGCAGTCGATAGGAGCGCGGGTCAGGTGCTCAGGCGTCCTGCATCTGACGTTGTGATCGTGATGGAAGTGGAAGTGCTCCTCCGTCGGCCTCCCATCGCTCAAGCGCGATGGGGGAGAGCAGGCGATCGTCGGCGCGGCGTGTGATTCCGAGTAGTTGGTCGGGTGTGGACGCATCGTTGACGCTGGCCGCGGTCATCACCACGTTGTAGGCGTGCGTGGGTTCGGTGTATGGGGGTACCACCAGCAGGTCCAGCCTGCCGAACCGCGGCCCGAACACAGATACGACGTTCGGCCACTCTTGGTGGGCACTGACGATTACCTGGTCGCCCTGGTGTTTGATGCTCAGGGGTGCTGGGGACCAGTCACTTTCGTGGTAGAGCACGCTGTCGATTGAGCCGACCCGTAACGAGAGTGCTGCCAGAAGTGAGGGAAGTTCGCTGGCCAGTTCTGTTGATCGTGGCCACCAGGCGCCTTGGACAAATCCGCAGGACCGGTGTGCGGGTTTCAACCGCATTCGCAGGGTGCCTATGGCTGGCCGGCGCGCTGATGCGTCGGGGATGTTCTCGGTGATCGTTAGCATGTGCTGCCTTCCCTTGTTGTGCGATGTGTTCGCGACGAGTTGTGTTGGGGTGCCGGGGTGTCGAGCGCGTGGGTTAGCCGTCGTTGCGCTCGATGCACCTGTCAGCCGCCCCGTCGGTCATCGACTGTGGTCATATTCCATGGTGGTATGAAATTGCATGACTGGCTTGCCGCAGTCCGACAACAGCAGAGCTGGTCTTTGTCGCGGTAGAACAGCGCCGGATCGATCGGTTAGTCATCGCCGTGCTCGATGCCGTGGGACCTTGGTATCGGAGATCCTGCCGAAGGCGCTGTCGTAGCCGACGTATTCTCAGCGGTCATCACGCCCGTATGCGACGGCGGCGATGAGCGACAACACGGCGATGATGAGGAATATCGCGCCGATTGGGTCGAGGTCAAACATACGGGAACCGCCTCGTTTTGACGCGGGTCGTGCCCGTTGCCGATGCAGAGGCCGATGCTGGGTTCACGCGGGGTGTCTGTGATTGCGCCGCAGGACCGAGGCGTTGGCTTGTGTGCTTGCCGAGGTGATCGCCGATGCCGAACTCCATCACTGCCATCGTCGGACGACGAGGTGAGGTCGGCGGCGCGTGCGCGGGTGATCGTCGTGAGTGAGTTCGGTGATGACGGCGCGCAGGGTTCTGTTGTGGGCGAGAAGTTCAGTTTCGCGGGCTTCGAGTTCGCGGATTCGGCGGTGGGCCTTGTTGAGTTGGTCGTTGAGTGTGCCGAAGGTGGGAGCTGTTGGAGACACGGGACTTCCTCTTAACCGCTTGTGGGCGTTCGGTTTTGACGGTGTGCGATCTCATTGCGGTGCGGGCTGGCTCAGGTCAGCGATGTGAAGGCCGTAGGGCACTGCTTTGAGCAGCGTGACGGCCAGGGGGGTGCCGTTGGGCAGTTGGTAGGTGCGCCGTTCACCGGGGCGTGCGCCTGCGATGGCGGCGCCCAACGGGGATTCGATGGAATAGACGGGCATGTCGGCGTATTCGGCGCCGTGTACGCCCAGCAGGAATGTTTCGGTGTCCCCGGTGGCGTCGCGGCGGATGGTGACCACCATGCCGGGTTCGGCGATCCCGTCGTCGGGTGGGTCTTCGCCGACGACGGCGTTGATCAGGAGGTCGTGAATCTGTTGAATCCGGGTCTCCCACGCGCGTCGCACTGCGGTGGCGTTTTCGTCGGTATCCTCATCGGCGATTCCGGCGGAGAACAGGAAACGCAGGGTGTCCAGTTCGCGGTGTAGTCGCTCGTGGGCCTGCGGTGAGATCCAGACCCGTGTCGTCGTGGCCATGTCAGTTCCTTTCGTTGCACGATCGTCCCACAGCGCACTGCCGTACGTGACGAACGCTCACGCCTCAGTGGGTGTTGGTTTCGGTCGCATCGTTCGCTTCGCCAATAGCGCGTCGGGCATGCGCCGGAGGGCCTGGAAGCGGCGGCACGTCGTTGTTCATCGCGCCCAGCTCCCTTTAGGTTGCGGCCGGGGAGCGACGCGCTGTCGTTGTCGCGCTTGGCGGCGGCTCGCGGACGGGAGCTGTTGCGTCGCGGTGGGACCGACTGTGCCCGCGGGGGTTTCGGCGTGTGCATTCCGTAGGGCACCGCCTTGAGAAGCGTGACGGGCAGGTTGGCCCCACTGGGGATGGAGTAGGTGCGCTGTTCGCCAACGTGTGCGCCGGCGATCGCGCGCCCGAGCGGTGATTGCATCGAGTACACGTCGATGTCGGCGTCTTCGACACCACGCACGCCGAGCAGAAACGTTTCGATCTCGCCGGTGTCGTCGTAGCGCACGGTCAGCACCATGCCCGGTTCGGCGATGCCGTCGTCGGGCGGATCCTCACCGACGACGGCGTTGCCCAACAGGTCCTGAATCTGGTGAATGCGTGCTTGTCGCGCCAAGTGGGCGGCCATGAGGTTGTCGTCGTAGTCCATGAAGTCCTCAGGGACTTCGATGCCGCGCCGTGAACGCAGGGCGGCCAGTTCGGTCTTCAGGCGGGTGTGGGCCTCGCGTGTCATCCAAAGACGTTCGGTGCTAGTCATTGTGGGTGGTGTCCTTTTCGTTGAGGTAGGGGTTGTCGTCAGGGGCGGGCCGGTGGCGGAAGCGCCGCCCCTGACGACTCGGGAGCCCGTGACGAGGGTGGTTCACGGGCGTTGTGGACCGCCGGTTTGCGGTGTGTCTAGCGGCCGGTTCGGCGCAGCGGGTCGAAGTCGCGCAGGGCTTCGGGTTGCTTGCCGGTGGTGATCTGTTCGGCCAGCAGCCGGCCGGTCACCGGGCCGTGCGCCAGTCCCCACATACCGTGGCCGCCGGCGACGTAGACACCGCGCGACATCTCCCCGATGAGGGGACGGCCGTCGGGGGTGACCGGGCGCGGACCAACCCAGATGTCACTGCGTTCGGCCCAGCGCACCCCGTCCAGCAGCGGGCTGGCGGAGGCGACGATGGCGCCCACCCGTGCCGGTACCGCCGGTTCGTGCGGGTCGCGGAACTCCATGGTTCCCGACACCCGCAGTGCGCCGTGGTAGGGCGTGCACGCCACCCGCACATCGGGCAGATAGATGGGGCCGGGGATGGGGCGGTCCACCGGCACGGTGAACGAGTAGCCGCGACCGGCCTGCACCGGAACGCGCACCCGGCTGCCCGCCAGCCGGGATAGCCATGCGCCGGTGGCGATCACCGCGGCGTCGGCGGTCAACGGCTTACCGCTGCGCGGATACACCGTGACCCCGCTGCCCGAGCTGAACACGCTGCGAACTTCCAGCGTGCGCATCGTCGCGCCGCGCTCGACGACCGCCTGGCCCAGGGCCTGCACGAACCGGCCCGGGTCGACGAAGCGTTGACCGTTGATGCTCAGTCCGGCGGTGATCGCCGGCGACGCCAGGGGCACTTGCTCGCGTAGCGCCTCGCCGGCCAACCCGGTGACAGACATTGTCTGCCCGGCGTTTTCGAGAGCGCGAAGCTCACGCATCATGCGCTCGGCGTGTTCGGTGCTGCGGAACAACGCGGTGATCGGGGCGTCGGTCACCGGCGCGTCGACCCCGTTGGCGACGAGCACGTCGAAGGCTTCGATGGCTTCCTCGTTGAGCGGCACGTTGGCGCGCACCGCCCGTTTCCACGACGAACGCCGACAGTTGGCGACGAACTGCATCAGGAAGACCCCGAGCGCGGAGTCGGCGGCCATCGGGATGTGCAGCGGGGCGGCCGGGTCGAGCAGCGAGCGCAGCCCGTAGCGCAGCACGCCCGGCGAGTTCAGCGGAAGGGTTAGCGCCGGTGAGATCCAGCCGGCGTTGCCCCACGACGCGCCGGCGGCCACGCCGGTGCGGTCCACCACGGTGACATCGACTCCGCGCTCCTGCAGGAACCACGCCGTCGACAACCCGACGATGCCCGCACCGACCACGATCGCCGATCGGGGCCCGCCGTCAATGCGCTCGCCGCCGCCCATCACAAACCTCCACATCTGAATTTTGGTTGTTATCTCCATGGTGGCCTGAACCATGCGGCAGGCGTTTGCTGGAATCCGACAAGCAGCGCGGTGCCCGGTTGTGGCGATCCGACAATGCCGCCTCGTGATCGCGCCGATCCCTCGGAGGAATGAGTACACGCCGTGTGAAAAGCACGAAATAAGCAAGGCAGGTGGCGTTTTATTTTTTCTGACGTATGGTCGGGGGCAGGTGGTTGCCACTTCGTATTAAGGAGCGACAATGGCTGACAAATCTCCGGGCAAGAATCTTCGAAAGCCCGCACTGTCCATCAAGGAACGCCGAGCTGCCAAGCGCGCCAAGGTCATAGAGTCGATGCCGACTGTGCGCAAGCGCAAGCGCTGACCCTACAGCCGTTTCCTCAGCCGTTTTGTCAAAAATGCGACACCAACGCCGATAATCGGTCGTTACCGGTGTGGGCTACGCCCTTTTTCCTGGCGCGTCGGCTACCGGGTGCGAAGCAGTTCGATCGTCATGCTGGGCGCGAGTGTGCACATCGAGTCGAATCTATGCTGGCTGGGGCGACGGTTTGGGCGAGTTGTTCCTCGGTCGCGTCGACACGCCACGCTGCACTTTGCCGTGCGCGCTGTTGGACCCGGCCGGATCGATGTGCTGCAGGTATGTGGGGGTGCTGCAACGTATGCCCGCAAGCCGGCTTGACCGGGTTGGGGAAGCCCTACTGATGGTTACCGAACGGAATGCTGCACGTTGGCCGCGTTGATGCCCCAACGGCGTGATGTTTCGCCGTCGGACCTACCGGGGTGCGTCACGATGCAGGACGGTCGTCCTGCGCCGCGCGCATCCCGATCGCCAGCAGTTCCTCGGCGGTGGACACGTCGTCGGGGTCGGCTGCCGCCATCACCGCGGCATGCGCAGCGGTCGGGTCGGTGTCGGGGGGAACCACCAGCAGCACGAGCGTTCCGAACTTCTTGCCGCTGACAGTCAGTGTGTTCGGCGTGGTGTTGCTGGGCTCGAGGATCACGCTGTGGCCGCGAAACTCCATCCGCAATGATGCTGAGGCCCAGCTGGTCTCGTCGTAGATGACCCGCTCGATGGTCCCCGACCGCGACGACAACGCCGCGAGCAGCAGCCCAAGTTCGATGTACAGCTGATCGGTTAGCGGCCACCAGCCGCCCTGCACAACGCCCGCAGAACGGTGTGCGGGCTTCAACCGCAATCGGGGATGTGCGATCGTCCATCGGCGAGCTTGGGTGGTCTCGAAGGATAACGGTGGTGCGGACATGGGGGTTCTCCCGTACTCGTGAATGAATGGGCTACTTAAGGATTGGCGGCGGTTAGGGCTGGCTGGGTTTGTGCGGGTCGCTCCCGACCAGGGTGTCGATGGCGTCTTGCCATCTGATGGCGCGGATACGGTCACATACCGCCCGGGTACCGGCGAACAGGAGCGCCGCAGCAGCTGTGACGCCTGCCCACATGAAGAGCGCGGCCGTCACCGCATCCACCCCGGCGCGGGTGGTCGGGGTCGGTTCGTCGGTCAGTGCGCCGTTGTTGTCGACCCAGATCGCGACGTGGTCGCCGGGCTCGGTCGCCGATTGCGCCGTGACCGCGCCGGTGTGTTCGGTGCCGGCGGCTGACCACCGGGCCGCCATGGTGGCGGTGTTGGTTCGCGAGATGTTCTGGGCAGCAGCGTCATCGGTGATCGTCGCGGTGACGAGGTGGCGATTGTGGTGCTGCTGGGCGTAGACGTCGCGGCGTGAATCGTGAACGGCGGTGCCGACCGCGGCGGCGACCGGGACGGCCAGCAGCGACACCATGACGGCCAGCGCCAGTACTAGTGCCTCGACCCGATCGCTGGCACGTAGCAGAGGATTACGGCGAAACAGCCCGAAGATGGGCCACCGGGGTAGGCGCACCGTGAAGGTTTCCATGCCTTCGTCAGCCGCCGCGTGGGTGCTGATCGGGCGATCATGCGGACGTGGGACGGTCATTGAAATCCCCTGTTGGCGAGTCGCTTTGCAAACTGAGGGGCCAGTAGTCGGCGCGTGGAGGAGGTGCGGGGCGCTCGCCGCGGGGCTCGGCGCGCAGACCGTTTTGACCTGCGCCGCGTGGACTCAGGGCTCTCGGCTCGGCGGCGACGGCCCAGCAAGGCGCGCACGGGCTGCGAGGATTGATCGCGGTAGCGCTGTCCGTCGTCCATCAGGCCTCCACCTCTCACACCATTTGGCTTCAACTTCCATGGTGGTCCGGATTGCTTGTCCGGGCTTGCCCGCGGCGAACAACGATGCCGCCGCGCTTTGTCGCGTTGCGACAGCACAAGACTGTTGGTCGGTGTCGGTGGCCGCCGGTCCGATATCATGGCCAGCCGTCTTTTGGCGTCGTCGAGTTGCAGATTCGCGATCTCGGCCATCGTGGGCAGCCCGGTAACGCAGGTGTTCTCGACCTGGCCGTGTTTCGTGCCGACGCCGCCTATCAATACGGACTCGTCGGCGGTCGGGTGTCGACGCGCAGTACCGACGGTTTAGGACGCCGGTATTCCTCGTCACAACATGGTCTTGCGCCGCCTAGTCTTTGCGGGACAGGGCCGCGCGCGGGCACTCGGCGATGGCGTGCTGGGCGAGCGTCTCCTGCTCGACGGGTATGGGGTCGGCGGTGACCGTGGCGTATTCGTCATCGTCGAGGGTGAACACCTCGGGCGCGATTCTCACGCAGACGGCATTGCCTTCACAGCGATCACGGTCCACTACGACACGCATGCCTCCTCCTCTACTTTCGGCCTAGCGGGTTCTGTGATCACCTCGACAACGTCGACGTGATGGTGAGCCGGCCGCGAAGTGCTCGAGAATGTCGGGGTTCACCGTCGTGAACGTGGTTTGCGGCCGAGCCGTGCCCCGGCGATGGTTTGGCTCACTGCCGGACACCTTTTTCGATCCGATCGCCGATGTCGGGTCGATGTTGCGCCAGTAGTCGAAGGCGCGTTGCAGCACCGGTTCGCTGACGCCGGCCCGAAGATGGCCAACGACGTTGTCCACCAAGCGTTCCCGCTCGGCATCGCTCATCACGTCGCGGACCAGGGTGCCGGCCTGGCCCCAGTCGTCGTCCTGCGGCGCGCAGCGTGTAGGCGGTGCGGACCATGTCGCCGTCGGTGTGCTAGCCCGCGGGCTCGCCGTAGCGGGCGGTGTCGGCCTGCGGGCCGCCCTTGGAGTTCGGCGCGTACACCGGGTCGGTCGCCAGCCGGTAGCGCATGTGCCCGGCGGTGCTGTAGCTGTGCACGGGCGCATGTGGTGCGTTGACCGGGAGTTGGTTGTAGTTGGCTCCGATGCGGTAGCGGTGGGCGTCGGCGTAGGCGAACATGCGCCCCAACAGCATCTTGTCCGGGCTGGGCTCCGATGCCGGGCACCATGTTGGACGGCTCCCAGGCGCCCTGCTCGATCTGGCTGTGATGGTCGGTGGGGTTGCGATCCAGGGTCAGCTTGCCGACCTCGATCAACGGGTAGTCGGCGTGCGGCCACACCTTGGTCAGGTCGAACGGGTTGAACCGGTAGGTCTTGGCCTCGTCGAAGGGCATGATCTGCATCTTCAGCGTTCAGCTCGGGTGCTCGCCACGATCGATCGCCTCGAACAGGTCACGGGTGTGGTGATCGGTGTCGAGCTTCACCAGCTCGTCGGCCTGGGCCTGGTCAGGTTCTCGACGCCTTGATCGGTGATGAAATGGTATTTGACCCAGAACCTTTCGCCGTTGGCGTTGATCCACATGTAGGTGTGCGAGCCGTAGAGGTTCATGTGCCGCCAGGTGGAGGGGATTCCGCGATCGCCCATCAGGTAGGTGACCTGATGGGCGGATTCCGGTGAGAGTGTCCAGAAGTCCCACTGCATGTCGTGGTCGCGCAGGTTGCTGTCGGCGCGGCGCTTTTGCGAGCGGATGAAATGGCCGAACTTGAGCGGGTCGCGGATGAAGAAGATCGGGGTGTTGTTGCCGACGATGTCGTAGTTGCCCTCGGTGGTGTAGAGCTTCGAGCGCCCAGCCGCGGGGGTCGCGCCAGGTGTCTGGGCTGCCGCGCTCACCGGCGACGGTGGAGAATCGGATCACCGTCTCGGTGGTGGTGCCGGGCTGAAATACCGCCGCTTTGGTGAATGCGCTGACGTCGTTGGTGACCTCGAAGTGTCCGAAGGCGCCGCTGCCCTTGGCATGTGGTTGTCGTTCGGGGACGCGCTCGCGGTTGAACGCGGCCATCTGCTCGATCAGGTAGTGATCGTGCAGCAGGATCGGACCGTCCGGGCCGATGGTCAATGAGTGCTCGTCACTTTCGACCGGGATGCCGGCATCGGTCGTCGTCGGCGGTGCGGGTCGCGTGTCGGTCATGTCGGTGCCTTTCGGTCGGGGTTGTTGTTATTCGGGATCTACTGGACCGGTGTGTCCGGCAACTCATCTCCTCGCGCGAGCGTGTTCGTGAAATTCGTGGCGCTGTAGCGCGTTTGGGACGTGCGGCGGGTCTGATGCACCTGGTATGCGTGTGCGGGGCGGGTGACTGCGGGGTGCCATGAGCGGGGTCACCGTTCCGACGTGCGGCCGGGATGCTGATGCCCGTCGCCGTTGCCGACCAGGTTGTCGAGGTCGTGTTGCCATCGTGTGAAGCGGATACGGTCACACACGGACCGGGTGGCGGTGAACATGGTCGCTGCGATGGCGGCCACGCATATCCAGATCACGAGCGAGCCCATTGCTGCTTCCGCGGCGGCGCGGGTGGTCGGGGTTGGTGCGGGGACCTGCGTTCCGTTGTTGTCGACCCAGATCTCAATGGTGTCACCAGTCTTGGCTGTCGATGGCGCCTTAACGGTGTCGGTGTGTTCGGTGCCGCCGGCGGTCCATCGGGCCGACACGGTGGTGGTGCCTGTTCGCAAGATTTGTTGGGAGGCAGGGACGTCGGTGACTGTCGCGGTCACGGTGTGGCGGGTGTGGGCCTGCTCGGCGTAGATATGTCGGCTCGAGTCATAGACCGCGGTTCCCACGGCGTCGGCGATCGGGGCGGCAAGCAGGGACACCACGACAGCCAGCACAAAGACCAGTGCCTCGATCCGATCGGTGGTGCGCACCAGTGGATCGCGGCCGGCCAGTCGCAGCAGAATTGGCCACCGGGGTAGGCGCACGGTGAAGGTGTCCATCGTGGCTTCGTCAGCACGCCAGTGGGCCGTGCCGCGTTGATCGTGGGGACGGTGGGGGTTCATCGACATCCCCTCTGGGCGCCCCAGTTAGACAACATCGCCGCGGTGCTTTGTCGGGTTTCGACAGCACCGAACTGTTAGTCGGTGTCGGTGGCGGCGAGTTCGATCATCATGGCCAGCCGCTTTTTGGCGTCGTCGAGTTGCAGGTTGGTGATCTCGGCCATCTTGCGCAGCCGGTAGCGCACGGTGTTCTCGTGTACTCCCAGACGGTTGCCCGCTTCGGCGGGGTCGCCCTGGGCCTCCAGCCAGGCCCGCAGCGTCGGCACGTAGTCGGTTGCGTGGTCGCGGTCATGGCGGCGCAGCTCGGCCACCGGTCCCCGGTTCGGGGATCGACCTGAGCGCGCCGCGGTGCGCAGCCGCTGTAGCAGGATGTCGTCCCAGGACTCGTCGTAGGCCGGCGGCGTGGCGCCGGGGGGCCACACCTCGTGTAGCGCCAGACACTCGTCGGCCTCGTGGCGGGCCGCGACGAGGTCGGCCACCTCGGCGGGCCCGCTGATGCCGGCGAGCACCGTCATCCGTTCGGGAAGTGCTGCCTGCAGACCGGTAACCCACTTGCGCGCCGTCGCCGATTGGTCGCCGGGCAGCAGGGTGTAGACGGTGTTGCCGGCCAGGGCGCTGCGCCCGGGCCGGGACCAGCCGAACCCGGTGGTGGCGCGTTCGAATGCCAGCAGCAGCGCGGCGTCTCGTTCGGCGCCGATGAACGCCTGCACCGCGATCACCCGCAACAGGGTGTGGGGCAGGCCGAGTCGGCTGGCCGCGGTGGCGGCATCGGCGGTGCCCTCCAGTAGCCGGATCACCAGTTCGGATTCGACCTGGCGCTCCAGATCCGCGCTGGCACGGGAGCGCAACAGGTGCAGGGCCACCGTGCGGGCTCCGTCGGCCAACGCGGTGAGCGCGGCCCCCTTCAACGGCGCCCTACACTCCACCCACACCGATCCCATGAGTTCGCGACCCGAGCGCACCGCCACCACCATGCGCCCGGTCATCCCATGATCAGCGTCGCGGGTGACGAACAGCGGTTCGTCGGAGGCCGCCAGATGTGTGTACACGCCGCGGGCGTCGAAGAATGCGCGCAACTGCTCGGGTGCCTGTCGTTCGACGATGGTCGCCACCCGCGCCGGGTCGGCGTGTTGCTGTCGCCGGGAATAGGCCAGCACGCGGGAGAGCCGGTCCTCGATGATGACCGCGCCGCCGATGGCCTCCGCCAAACTGTCGGCGAGTGCGAACAGATCCGTTGGGCCGCGCCCGGATTCGGTTTCGCGGCCTTCCAGGACCAGTCCGTAGATGACCGCGGCCAACTCGCTCCAGGTCATCGCCGGGTCGACCACCATCACCGCGACACCCTCGGCCGCGCCGGAGAATGCGGTGTCGTCATCGTCGCCTTCGCGGATCAGCACGACAACCGCGCGGGCGGCGGCGGCCCAGCGCACCGCCTCCTTGACTGAGCGCGCACCGATGCCCAGCAGCACGTCGCCGACGACGGTGCGATCCTCGGTGCGCTCATGCATGACGACGCTGCGCAATTCCGTGGACCGCGGTATCGGGCAGAACCGCAACCGGACGCCGTAGCTTCCCAGCACGTTCACCAGGCGGTCTAACGTGACCACGAGCCGCTCCCCAGGCCGAACCGATCACCCAGCGTAACCAGCAGCCCCCCGAACAGACGGCGAATCACAGGTCCGTCGAATCGGTGTGGTCGCCGGGATCGTCGTTGTCGTTCATGAAGTCGTTCACGATGGCAGCCTCGGAGGAGTGGGCTGTTCGCCTCATAGCCCGGGCAGATCGTCGTCATAGGTCCTTTCGCCGTAGCGCTGAACCGATTTGGCGACGGTGAGCAGAACGACGCAGTCGTCGACGGCGTGCAGGCCGTGGCGGGTGGCGGGATGACGAGGTGATCGCCGGGGCGGCCGTCCCAGCTGGGGTCGGGACTGGTCAGCCGAACACGCCCGTGCAATACCTGCAGCGTGGCCTCGCCGGGGCTCTCGTGGTCGTCGAGACTGGTGCCCGCGGTCAGGGCAATCAGGGTTTGTCGCAGCGTGTGTTGGTGCCCGCCGTACACGGTGTGCGCGCTGCGGCCGCTGTGGGCGTCGTGCGCGGCGGCCAGATGCTGTCGGGCTAGCGCGGTCAGAGAGACCGTGTCCATCGGGGCTGTCCCGGCTCTCAGTGGTTCGATGGCGGTGTCAACTGACGGTGCAGGTCGGCGACATAGCCGTCGTAGGCGGCGGCGACCGCATCGAGGTCGACCTGCTCGGGCAGGTCCTCGGCGCGTTGACGCGCGATCAGGTAGGCCGCGGTCGCCTCGACGACGCGCCGCTCGTCGTCGGCGATTTGCGCAACCACGGTGGGGTCGGCGTGTACCCGTACGACGACGGTGTCCTCGTCCTGCCGAAACCGGACCAGATAGTCGTGATCGCCGAGCGCCTCGAGGGGCGGCTGATGACCGGTCATGGGACTTCTCCTTCGTTTGTCGCTGCCGGGATCGTCATGCCGCCAGGAGCGCGGCACCGAGGGCGATCAGGGCGGCGAGCTTGAGCGCCTCCAACCCGATGTAGGCGTGGTGTGCGCGTGAGCGAGGTGCGTCGTGGCCGGCCAGCACGCGGGCCGAGCGGCGGTTGAGCCTCGGTCGCACCCACAGCAGCTGCACGGCCAACAGCACCGCTGTCACCGCAGCGAGCACGACCAGCGGGCCGGATGGTCCGGCAATGGTCAGGCATACCGCGATCACCACCGCCCAGATGACCTCGGCGATGTTGAGGGCCCGAAACACGATCCGGCCGATCGCCAGGCCCACCCGCAACTCAAGACCTTCGGCGCGAAACTTCAGCGGTGCTTCCAGGAAGGAGATCGCCAACACCATGCCCAGCCATATCAGCGTGGCCGCGGCAGCCACCCGGATGGCGAGCTCGGTCATGACGACTCCCGATCACGGGTCGGCGCGGATACCAGATGAGCCACACACAAGTCGGGCTCGACGAACGGGTCCAGGTGATCCACGGTGACCGGTGCCCGCATCGCACTCAGTGCACCCTGCATCAGGCCCAGGTGCACAGAACAGATCACCTCGCCGTGTTGTTCGGCCAAGTTCTGGAAAGGACAGTGCCGCAACCGGATCTCGCGCGCGCGTCGGCCGTCGGCGGGTTCGGGCTCAAAACCCAACTCCGCCAACAACTCCACCAGTTCGGTGACCGCGCGGGTTCTCGACGGCGCGCGGCCCTGCGCGCTGGATGTCATCAGCGCCGGGCTCGTCGAACGGCCCAGCTGGGCGGCGATGTCGGCGGCATCGGGGTGGCCGGCTACATACCCGGTGAGAATGCTGGCGAGGAGCTGATAGTTCGTCGGTCCTGTCGGGTCCATTCGGCGGCTGGCGCGAAACAGGATCGGGGGGCGGCCGCGACCGGCGGAGTCACCGAGGACTTGTTCGACGCGGCCCGCGCGCGCCAGTGCGTCGATGTGAAACCGAACCGTGTTCGGGTGCACGCCGAGCTCATCGGCAACGCTGGCAATGCTGCGCGGCTCGGCCGAGGCCCGCAACAACTGCAGGATGACGTCTCGGCGCCCCGGGACGCCCAGCCCCGGCTGTTGCGCGGCAGCGTCGGTGGGCATCAGTCGCCCTGCGGCGGCAGCGCCGCCACCATCGGGGTGTCGGCATCGACGGCACCGAGTTTCGCCGCTCCTCCCGGTGATCCCAGGGGATCGGTCTGTCCCGGCAGGGTATCGGTGAAGAATTTGACGTTCTCATCGATGTAGGGCCGCAGCGGCTCGGGCACGTCGTCTTCGTAATAGATCGCCTCCACCGGGCATACCGGCTCGCACGCGCCGCAGTCGACACACTCGTCGGGGTGGATGTAGAGCATCCGTGCGCCCTCGTAGATGCAGTCCACCGGGCACTCATCCACGCAGGCACGGTCCTTGATGTCCACGCACGGCGCTCCGATCACGTATGTCATGCCCCCGACATTACTCCAATTACCACTTGTAGGAATAGTATGTGTTCATGACCCTCTACGATCCGCACGCAACTACTGACGCCGACGAGCTTGACGTGCGCCAAATACCCAAATCTCAACGGCACCCGATGATCTTCGCCCGCTTCGACGCACTGGCGGCCGGCGAGTCGTTCGTGCTCGTCAACAGCCACGACCCGATACACCTGCGCGAGGAGTTCGCCCGCGACCGGCCCGGTGCCTATGACTGGCGCTATCTGCAGGGCAGTGCGTCCGACAGATTGTGGCGGATCCGGATCGTCCGAATCACCGAACCCGACCTCGCCGACCTGCTCTGACACCACGTCATCGACCCCTTCGCAGAGGAAACACTGTGACGACGTTGTCCACAAATGGTCGCCTGCGATGGGCCTTGACGCGCCGATTGTCAACGCGCCGATGGGTGGACTAGCCGGGGGTGCGCTGGCGGTAGGAAACAATATGTCGTGCGTTCGGCGCGATGGGCTGAACGGCACATCAGATTACCCGTAGGTATTCACATGTTGCTTTCATCCGGCGGGATGGGCGGCAGCACCTGCACCCCGTCGGCGGCTCCGGACACATTTCCTTGCCAGTCGACGGTATACGCGGTCATGGACAGCGAGCCCATGGCGCAGCCGTCCACCAACACCTCTCACGAATCAAGCGGGCCTTCAAGCGTGCTGGCCCCGAAGCGCAACCCGTCGCGGGTGCCCTCGTTCACGGGCTTCGGCATACCTACGCGACTGAACTGGCCGGCTCCGACGTCAGCGTATACACGCTTATGAAGCTGTTGGGCCACGAATCAATGACCACTTCGCAGCGCTACGTCACTGCCGCGGGTACCGAGACTCGAAGCGCCGCAGCGCGAAACAGCTTGTACGCGCTGATTCCTGGCTGTGCCAACGATGCGGACCTCGAGATATGGCTCGAGAGGTTGTCCCGGTCTTCGTGGAATTTGAGGTGGCGGTCCCTCACCTAAGGCCTGCCGGATGGTAGGTCTTCGGGTGAACGACCAAGAACACCTCGAAGAAGGAGTAAGGGACCGCCATGAAAACCGTACCTACTGTTCGCCTTGCTGACACGGCCGACGCCGCCGCATTGCCCGATCTGCCGGAGGAAATCCAGCTGGCGCTGGCCGATATCGCTGGTGCGGCCCGGGAAGGGCTGTTGGCGATGAGCGTGGCCGCCGGGCTGGCGGTGATGGCCGCGATGTTTGACGCCGAAATAGGCCAGGCGTGCGGGCCCAGGGGCAGGCACGACACGAAGCGGGCCGCGGTGCGCCACGGCGCCGGTCGCGGCTCGGTCACCCTGGGCGGGCGCAGGGTGGCGGTGAGCCGACCCCGGGCTCGTACCGTCGACGGGCATGAGGTGCCACTGGCCAGCTACACCCACTTTGCCGCCGAGGATCTGCTGACCGAGGTGGTGATGGAGCGGATGCTGGCCGGGGTGGCCACCCGCCGGCACGCCCGTACCGCCGAGCCGGTCAGCGAAAAGGTCAGCGGCACACAGAAATCCGTGAGCAAGTCGGCGATCTCGCGCCGGTTCGTGCGCCAGACTGAGACCGCGCTGGCCGAGTTGATGGCCCGCGATCTGACCGAACTGGACATCAAGGTGCTGATGCTCGATGGGGAGTACATGGCTGAGCGGTGTGTGGTGGTCGCGCTGGCGATCACCGCCGACGGGATGAAGGTGCCGGTCGGGCTGTGGGATGGCTCCACCGAGAACAAGACCGTGGTACGCGCTCTGCTGGCCGACCTGGTTGACCGTGGCCTGGACTTCGATGATGGGCTGCTGGTGGTCATCGACGGCGCCAAGGCGTTGTCCGCCGCGTGCGGGAGGTGTTTGGCGACAAGGCATTAATTCAAAGGTGTACTTTGCATAAGCGGCGCAACATCGCTGATCACCTGCCGGACAAAGAGAAGGCGTGGGTGGACGCCAAGCTGGTCGAGGCGTTCAACCATCCCGACCCCGACGCCGGGCTGCGCAATGCCAAAAGCCTTGCCACGCAACTGCAAAAGAGTCATCCCCGTGCGGCCGCGTCGCTGCGGGAGGGGCTGGAGGAGATGTTCACCGTCAGCCGGCTGGGCCTCGACGGCAGCCTCGCCAGGACGCTGACCACGTCCAACCCCATCGAATCGATGATCTCCATCGCCAAAGCGACCAATCGCAATGTAACCCGTTGGCGTGACGGGCAAATGGTTTTGCGCTGGACCGCGGCCGGCATGCTCAACGCCGAACGCTCCTTCCGCCGCATCAAGGGCTACAAGCAGATGCCCCAACTCGTCGCCGCCCTCAAGCGACACGTCCACCCCGGCACCGAACGCATCGGGTGCCGCAGCCTAGAGTCCACCATGGATCGTCACCCAAATTCCACGCAACTCG
This sequence comes from uncultured Actinomycetota bacterium, assembly GCA_963743225.1. Taxonomy (GTDB): domain Bacteria; phylum Actinomycetota; class Actinomycetes; order Mycobacteriales; family Mycobacteriaceae; genus Mycobacterium. The sequence continues at coordinate 97,388 of CAVUPN010000038.1, forward strand.
GGAGTATGCCGCTCCCGGCGCTGCCCTGATTAGAGGGCACATAGCACAAGCCTTGCCGGGCGGCACATGTGACCGGGGGATGGTCGTTGAGGCCGACGTACGGCACCCTGGGGCCGATGTGCGCCCCGGCGCGGGCGGCACTGATAGAGCCCGGGCAGGGGTCCACCCACGGCAGGGGTAGACCCGTCGACGACGAACGCACCCCAGCCAGCAACCCGACAGGACTCCGGTGAGCACCGAGCATCACCGCGGGAGGGCGGCAGCGTTCTTGCGGTGCGGCGGGGGACAGGAGTTGTCGGATGCCGCCACCGCTGTTGGGCCGGCATGAAGCCGACCACCCGGCGGTGGCGACCGCACCTGCGGCAGCAGGGACTGGCGTTGCCGGGTGATCTCGCTGTAGGCGGCCATGAAATCGGGCGAGGTGTGCACGTAGTAGTACGTGCTGTCAAAGGTTGCGTGGCCCATGTAACGAGACAGGTAGGGCAGCATCGCGGCGACGTCGTCGCCGGCGGTCATCCATCGGTGGATATTGGCGTAGGCGAAGTGATGCCGGAAATCGTAGGGTCGTGGCTGTTGACCGGCCACGGGCCGGGGCAGCCCGGCCTCGTCCCAGATGCGGCCGAATACCTTCCCGACTGTTGCCGCGCTGACTTGGTTGCCGGTAGCGGAGACGAAAAACGTTTGGCGTGAGACGAAATGCGCCCGCGAGGCCCGGTTGCACGTGTCGAGGATCTCGATGACCTGATCAGTCAACGGCAGCCTGCGGCTGCGATTACCTTTGGACCAGATGATGTCGATGTGCCCGGCATCGAGGTCGACCTGACCGGTCTGCAGAGCGCGGGTTTCGCCGGTCCGCAGCCCGCACGAGTGCATCAGGGTGAAGAACGCGACCGCCTGCCATCGCCACGGGCATGGCGTCTGCAGCCGGGCCGCGGCGGCGAAGAACACCTCGATCTCACGGCGGGACAACAGATAAGGATGGGCGGCAACGAACGGGGCTTTCCACCGATCAGAGAGCACATAAGCCTCAGGGATCCCGTTCATCGTCATCCAGCGGCCGACGTCACGGATATAGGACATCCAGGACCGGTAACGGCCACAACGTTGCAGCTGACCACGGACCCAGCCTTCAACGGTGTCCTTGTCGAATACCGTGCGGTCGTGCGCGGCGCAGTAGGCGTCGAACTGTTTCAGGTACCAGATGCGGGCAGCGCCAGTGAATCCCATGTTCGCCTTGAACGCCAGGTAGGCGTCCAACTCGGTGGCGAACGCGCTGGTGAAGCCGTGGCCACTCATGACCGCACGGCTCCTGGGACCGGCAGGACGCAGTCGAGCAGACGTCGCCGGTCAACACTCATGTAGAGGTTCGTCGATTCTTCGCTGGCGTGGCCGAGCACTGCCGCGATCGTCGGTAGCGGAACCGCTGCGGCCAGCAGCCGGGATGCGGCGTTGTGGCGCAGCAATCGGGTTCCCGCCTTCGGCTGGTTCACTCCCGCTTTCCGGAATGTCTCAACGGTCACCCGGTGCACCGTCGCGTGATCGCCCAGCCGGGTGGGTGGGGCTACCGAACGAAGGAATAGGTGATCATCGCCCGAACTGGGCCGTTCGTTGAGCACATAGGCGGCCAGCTTGCTCAGCAGCAGCGCCGGCAATGGCAGCGTCAGCGGGTTGCCCGTCTTCTGCTGCACGAGGCCGATCGTGTGCCCACGCCAGTCAACGTCACCCGTCCGTAGCGCCACGATGTCACAGGCCCGCAATCCCGTCGATAATGCGAGCAACGTGATCGCGGCGTCGCGTGCACTGACCACCCCCGCCGCACAAGCGCGAACAACCAGCTCCTCGTCGGCATCGTCGAGGGCGGGAACTATTGCGTGAAACCGTTTGATGCCAGCCAGATTCAGTGCATTGACCAGATCGGTGTGGCCGGTGAACTTGAGGAACGGACGAAAGTTCGCCACCACCCAAAACAGCGACGACTTGGCCCACCGGTCCAGTAGGGATTCCAAAAACGCCAGGACACTGGCGGCATCCGCACCGTCGAGCACTGCGATACCGCGTCCTTCCAGGAATACCAGGTAGCTACGGGCCACCCTGCCGTAGGCCTCGCGGGTGGCCGGGGCCAGACCGCGCCTGCCCATCTCGGCCTCCCAGGCGGCATCCAGCGCAACGAAGTCGCTGCCCTGGGGCCGTGGACCTCCGCCGCCGCGGCCACGAACCGCCAGGTCCACCCGGCCGGTCTGCACATACGAGTCGAACACCGCGACCAGACGCCGGTAATCGAACCGGCGCTGCGGGCTGAACCGACCGGTGCGCACGCTGGTCGTCATCGAGGCGAACTCCGCACCCAGACTGGTGGAATACTCACGCCCCGAGGCGAACTCAGTCAGCGCCTTGATCGTCTTCGCGTACTGACCAACTGTTGATTCCATGTAGCCGGACGCACGCAGCTCCGCCACGACAACCGCGCCGATCCCACTGACCGTCGTATCCATGACCGTTTCCTTCCACAGACGTAGAGATACGACGGACGCTAACCCCCACCCGAAACGTTAAGCCGAGAAATCCACCAGCAACTCCCACGAGACCAGGCCATCTCCGCAGATCCTCGGCTTATTGCAAACCTCGGCATAATCGCTGTTAAGCCGAATTCGGCTTAACAACGATCGCGGATCCACCTACACCGCAACAGCTTTCACGAATCTGTGTCGTCGGCTCGGGGTGCGGCAATCGATGGGACGCGTCGGGTCGTGCTTCGATAACGTTGCCTCGGAGGCGTTCTTCTCCACCCTCGAACACGAGGTGTTGTCCCGGCACCATTTCACCACGACGGCCCACGCCCGCGAAGTCATCGTGGCGTGGTGTCACGACGTCTACAACGCTCGACGACGGCACAGCTCCGCCGGATTGCTGCCGCCGATCGAATACGAGAAGATCACTGCCATCCGACCGGAGGCAGCATAAGGAATCCTCCACGATTTCGGGGGAAACCCGCACCCAGATCCGTACGGCGCAGCTTTGCCTGCGGGACGGAACCAACGAACGAGCGGGAAGCTGTGGCGACGGCCCCCTGCGAGGGTGAGTTATCGGCGGCTCCATCGTGGGCGCGAGGGGGACCTCGAGCGGATGGTCGAGCGCGTGCCCTGCCGGGCGAGCGTGGACATGTTCGGCCTGACGATGGACGACTTCGTCCCGCAGGTGCGCGAGATCATGTCTGTCGGCGAGCTCTACGACCTCGCCGCGGAGGCGAGGTCATCTTCACGTTTGCGCCTACTGCTCCTTCGCCGGAACCGCCAGCACCGGGCAGGGAGCGACGTGGAGAAGCCGTTGCGTGATGCTCCCGAGGAGGAGCCCCTTGAGCGGCCCACGCCCGCGCGTTCCGACGACGATGAGGTCCGCCTCCGCCTCCTTGGCGCTGTCGGCCGTGATGTGCGCGGCATTTCCCGCCATTGCGGAGTAGACCTGCAGCGACGCGTCGATGCCGGCCTGCTTCAAGTCGTTCACCTGGCCTCGGATCTTTTGCTGGAGCTCGTCCTCGTCGAAGTGGACGGGTCCAACCTCCGGGGCCGCGATGAGCTCCTTCACGTGCACGGCGACGACCCGCGACTGGCCGCCTTCTGCGAGCTTCTGGACGTAGTCGAGCGAAAGGTCGGCGTTTGCCGAGCCGTCGGTCGCCCATACAATCACGTCGAACATCAACTCCTCCTGTCCTGAGGGTTGCCCCGTGCGTTGATTCTCGACTGTTCTGGCCGCGCCGGTCAACACCACGACATCGCTGGCGGCACGCCGGCTCCGTAGTTCGCCGAAGCACGATCAGCGGCACGACGGCTGCCCGGCGCGCCGGGGCTCTGCATCCTTGGTGCCGTGCTCACCGTACGAGTCGCGATGACGTCGACCGATCGCGACCGTCGGCCCGCAGCCGTCTCTCAAGCAAGTCGCAGAGAGGCTCCTCGACCTCCGCGTTTCCGGCCTGCCCGTCCTAGCGACCCTTAGTCGCTAGCCGCTTGAGGATCGACTTTCGACAATTTGTTGGTGATGTGGAAATCGCTGACTGGTGCCGAATCCTCGGGCGGCTGGCCATCTTTCGATGGCAAGATCGTTGAAGAGGGGCAGCCAGTGGGGATCGAATTCCACTCCGGTTCGTCGCCGCGCAGACGGACCCCGACCGCGTGTACCGGGCGACGGTATCCGGCTATGTAGGCCGCAGCACGTCGTCGCCGCCCAATATCCAATCCGCGTTCACGCCGTGCATCAGCGCCCAATGACCGAGAGGCAGTTGGTAACCGTGCCGCCGGCACGGCTCGCCGCCGGCCAACGCATCGACGGAGTGACTGAGCTGCTCCCACGCCTGCGCACTCCAGGCCGGATCCACCGCCAATGTCACACACATCTGCTTGCGGAACTCGACCCGGTCGGCCAACAGCCATTGCCTTAGCTCGGTTTCGGTGTCGGTGCCCTTAGGCCTCACGCGCCCGCAGCCTCACGCGCGCGAGCGTCGCTGCAAACCGCGATCCGACCGATTTCGAGGGCGACGCACATATTCCGCTGGACCAGCGGAAAGTCGCTGAGCTATCGGCGCGTCGCAAGCGAAATCGATTCGGCATCAACAAGCCGTTGATGCTCGAGCACGTCGAATCGTGCCCGTACCGCGGCCGGCCGGTCGGCTGCGTGCGCGATCAAGTCCAGCGTGTTGGTTTCCGTCTCGTCGAACTCCATATTGGCGGCCAGTTGCCGGGTCAACGACTCAACGAGAGCCTTGCCGGGCGAGGCTTTCTTCGCGCTGCTCATGCCGCTCAGTATCCACCCTGGCTGGAATTTTTGTACTTCGCTCTTCGTCTGGCGCAAGCCGAATGGGTGTCCGCGCTGCCGTCCGGCCGCCAGAGCCCCGGCTGGCCGCCGGTCGAGACCGCCCGAGCTCACGCTTCGAATATGTTGGTATGCCTGCGATCTCGCTTACTGTCCCGATGCGGCTGCTGTATCGGGGTCTACATCAAAGCGATTCCGCCGAGACACACCCGCAACAGTTGGGGCACTGAATATTTGACGTACTCATGGCCGCCGTGATCGCGATAAGCCATCCGCAAGCACCGGTCGACACGACGACGGTCACGATCGCGGAGTAGGGTCCCTGCCGATGATCCTGCTGGATCTGATCCAGCGCCCGCGCGCACCGATCACTGCTGCACAGGCAGCGCATCGTCGCACCATGGGTGCCGCTGATCCCGGCGTATCGGGTTCCCGGAATCAGCGCGATGACGGCTGGGGGAATCTGGGCCAGCACGGCGGCGGGATCCGATCCGGCGAGGTCATGTAGCCCGCGCGCGAATTCGCTGATTCGGGCACACGCAGACGCGCCCGCAGGCGCTGGGCCTGCGGTGCTGGGCTCGATTGACGCGGTCACCGATCCTCCCAGCTCATCCCCGCCGCTTCAGACTCGGTATAGCGCAAACGCGGCCGGTTCGAAGCCCATCCGCGTTGTTCGCTAGCAAATCGTTACAGGCCAGAAGGGCCGGGTTTTCTTCGCCGTGACGCTGACGGCGGTGCCGAAGGTGTCCACGACGTCGAGGCCGCCGATGCGGGTGAGCGCAACCGACCCGGAGGGGCAGTGTTGGCGTCGAAGTCCGACCCTCACTCGGGGGCTCGCTCGTTTCAGTAGGCCACAAGCCCGGCACACCGCAACTCCTGTTCGGTTCACGTCCGATCCAGCAACGACCGCCACGAACAGGCCCAACCCCACGAAGCCAAGCAGGATGAGCACATAACCCACCATCGGGAACGGGATCTTACGGATACTTCTACGCATCTTCTATACGTCCTTTTCGATACGCTACGCATAGCGTAGCGCTACGTTTAGCGTAGCGTATGACAGCATGAATGTCCAGGATGCGGATACCGTTGGCGTGCGGATTCTTGACGCAGCTTTGCAACTTCTCCGGTCACCCGGTCCCCGCGCGGTCACGATGCAGTCCGTGACCGAGGCGACCGGCATCGCGAAAACAACGCTGTACCGGCGCCACCGAAATCGGCGTGCGCTACTTGCGGCCGCCCTGGAGCAACTGGCCCCAACCTGTCATCGACCCGCAGGCAAGCCCAGAGCGGCGGCTACGCAGGGCCATCGCGCAGTCGATCGACGTGGTCGTGAACGGAATCGGGCCGGTGGCTTTGCGGCGTTGCTGACCAATGAAGATCCCGACTTCAGTGAGGTGTTCCGCGCAATTGTCGCCACCTACCCCGCGAACCAGCAGTCGCCGTCTTGGATCGCGACCAAGGTGACGGCAATCCTTGTCCCCGTCACTGATTCGGCGTTCTGCGACGCCCGGACCGGCCGCGTCGATGACCCCGGCAGCCGTCGCTTTGGAGGGGCGGTGAAACCGGCGATCGCACGGCTGGACTTCGGCCGCGCTTCAGCGTTCGGGGTGTGAATGACGCTGTGGTCGTAGGTCTCGGGCGGGTTGAAGCTACGGTTTGGCGGCGCGCGAAGTCGTCAGAGCCGGCCACAGAGTGTGCAGGATGCGATCGGCCCACCCGCGCTTCACGGGACCGCGGCGAGCTCGCTCGGCCAGGTAGGCCCCGACGATGCAGTCCAACACGGTGTCGACGTCGAGATCGCGGCGGATCTGCTTGCTTTTCGATTCCTGCTGTAGGGCATCGGCGAGTGCTTGACGATGCTCGACGAGCAGCGACCGGATCAATTTGGTGAAGGCGGGATCCTCGTCGGTGAGTAAGGCCGCCACGCCGCCGACTCCGATGCCCTCCTCGATCGCGTCGTGGCACTGGTCAATCAGCCACTCCAGGATTGGCGCCGCAGCCGAGGTGTCGGGGGGCGGCGGCGGCTGCGTGAGCGATGTTAGGGCAGCAGCCAGCATTTCCTGGCGATCGCGGTACCTGCGGTAGATCGTGGTCTTGGCCACATCAGCTCGCGCGGCGACCGCCTCGACTGTGACGGCCTTGGGACCTTTGGCCCGCAGCAGTTCAAGGGCCGCAGCGGTAATCCGTTCATCGCGCGGAACGGGGTTGGATGGCATCGGCGCACCTCTTTCGCTCGTTCGTATCTCTCGCTGCTATGGCAACGGAAATAGTACGCTACACGTAGCGTTGCATACGGTAGGAGGTGGAGGCAATGAGGAATCAACGAGAGACCCGAGGGAGCGCGTGAGCAGTGCTGCACTGATTGTTGCGCTCTGCGTTGGATCGGCCGCAGTCCTTGCCGGGTTGCTGCTCGTCGGCGCCACCTATCTGCTGATAGCAGCGCCGCTGGGGTAGCCACACCACGCAGCCAGGGCCTCTGACACACTTCAGCTTCTGCAGACCGCCGGTGCGTAGGTCACCGGGCGACCCAGCTCGATCGGCTAGCCCCGCATCCGTCAGGGGTGCCCGGGTGGCTGCGGCGCGTCGAGGTCGAAACGGACGCCGATCATCCGGATCACAAAACACACCGCTGCCGCCCCCAGCGCCGGCAGTACGCCCTGATAGCCCATCTTGATGGCGGCCGCGGCGCAGCCGGCGCCGATCAACGCCGGAATGGCGTAGAGCTCGCTACGAAGCACGGTGGGAATTCGTCCGATCATCACGTCGCGGATGGTTCCACCGCCCACGGCAGTGATGGTGCCGACGAGCATCGCCTGCACCACACCGAATCCCAAGTTCAGCGCCTTGTCGGCGCCGAGCACCGCGAACCCTAATAGGTGACACGGTGATGGGCATGGTGAGCCGCTCGAGCCGACGGCTCAGAGCGAAGGCGATCAGCCCTCCACCGGCTGCCAGCGCCAGATAGCGCCAGTCGACGAAGGTGGCCGGCGGCAAGGCGTCCAGGAGCACATCGCGGATGGTCCCGCCGCCCAGACCGGTGAACATGCCCAGGGTGATTACCCCGAAGATGTCGAGCCGTTCAGCCCGCACGGCCGTCAGCGCGCCGTTGAGCGCGAACACGAAGGTTCCGGTGAAGTCGAGCGCCAGCAGCAGCGGGGTTTCGGGCGACATGGCATGAGGTATACCAAGTCTCAGCCGTACCGGTGTGGGTCCTGGCTTGCGATCGGAGGCGCCGTGTCCGCTTCATCGAATCTCGCCGACACCGTGCTTAGTGGGCTGCCGCGGATACGGGACTGGCAAGAAGGTTCTACCGCGATCTACACAAACATCCCGAGCTGTCGCATCAGGAGTTCGAGACGGCCCACAAGGTCGCTGACCGGCTGCGCGGATGCGGGTTTAAGGTGCATGACGGCATCGGCGGTACCGGTGTCATCGGAGTGCTCGCCAACGGGTCGGGCCCCAGTGTGTTGTTGCGTGCGGACATGGACGCATTACCCGTGCAGGAGGCCACCGGACTGGATTACGCCAGCACCGCCCGGGCAACCGACGCCGATCGCAATGAGATTCCAGGTGCATGCCTGCGGGCACGATGTGCATGTGACCGTGCTGCTTGGTGCGGCCCAACGGCTGGCCGGCGGTGCTGATCATTGGGACGGCACCGCATGGAAGCGTCTGAGGTTGGCGCGCGAACGGTCAGCGGAGGTAGCGCATGGACGTCCCCGGTTGGGTGTGGGGCCTGACGATCGTCGGCATCGTCGGGCTTCTGGCCTTCGACTTCGTCTTTCACGTCCGCAAGGCGCACGTCCCGACCCTGAAGGAGGCCGCGGTCTGGTCGGCGGCCTACATCGGGATCGCGGTGCTGTTCGGTATCGGCGTGTTCGTGTTCGGCGGCGCCGCTGCGGGTTCGGAGTACTTCGCCGGCTACGTCACTGAGAAGGCACTGTCGGTCGATAACCTGTTCGTCTTCTTGATCATCATGGCGAGCTTTCGGGTACCACGCGAGGATCAGCAGAAGGTGCTGCTGTTCGGAATCGTGTTCGCCCTGATCGCCCGTACCGGCTTCATCTTTCTCGGTGCCGCGCTGATCAACACCTTCGCGTGGGTTTTCTACCTGTTCGGGCTGGTCCTGTTGCTCACCGCCGGCAATATGTTCAAGCCGGAGGGCGGGGAGGATGCCCACACGGCCGACAACTTCATCATCCGAATAGCGAAGAAGGTCTTCCACACCACCGAGTACTACGACGGCGACAAGCTGTTCACGATAGTGGACGGCAAGCGGGCGATGACCCCGATGCTGTTGGTGATGGTGGCCATCGGAGGCACCGACATCCTTTTCGCTCTCGACTCAATCCCGGCGATCTTCGGCCTCACGCAGAACGTCTTCATCGTCTTCACCGCGACGGCGTTCTCGCTCTTGGGTCTGCGGCAGCTTTACTTCCTCATTGACGGCCTGCTCGACCGGCTCATCTACCTCTCCTACGGTCTGGCGGCGATCCTCGGGTTCATCGGCGTGAAGCTGATTTTGCATGCACTGCACGAGAACAGCGTCCCGTTCATCAACAACGGCGAGCCCGTGGACGTCGTCGAGATCAGTACCGGCCTGTCCCTGTCGGTGATCCTCGGCGTACTCGTCGTCACCGTGGTCACGTCCCTGGTCAGCCGCAAGGGCAAGGCCCAGACCGCTATCGCCAACGCCCGCCGCCACGCCATCGCCTACCTCGACTCGGAGTACACCCAGAACGCAGCTGAACGTGAGCGCATCTTCGGCCTGCTCCTGCAGGAGCGTGACCAGATTCTCTCGCTCGGCCCGAAGTACCGGCGGATGGTCCGTGACGAGCCGGCCCTCATGGAGCTGCTGAAGCGCGCAGCCGACAAGCATGACCAGGCAGTCGAGCGAGGCCAGGCTGAGCCGTTCACCCGCAAGCACACTGACCTCGTGAGTACGAGCACCGCTCCGGCACCGTGTCGGAGCAGGCTCTCGGGAGTTCTGTTTACGCGTCCGCAGGTTGGGCACTCGCTGCGTCCGGCCGAAGGGCACCAGCTGTCAAGAACGGACACCTGGCTGCTCGCCCGGCTCGATGGCGGTGTCAACTGGCGATCAAGGTCCTCGACATAGCCGTCGCAGGCGGCCTCGTCAGGTGCGGCGAGGAACTGACCGGCAGATGGGAACGCGATCCGGCCGCCTCGACTCCCCCTGATAGTCAATAAACTTGGCGCACCAATGAGTGCCGCAAGGTCGTGATTTCTGCGGCGCCGAACGGCGGCAACTGATCGAGACGGGGTGGTGCCGATCCGGTTCGGATCGCGGTGGACAGTTCGTCAAGCAACATGGTGAACGGGCGACGCCGTTGGGTCCGAACAACGACAGTCCCACCTCGGGGGCCGACACACCGCCGCCGCCACGTTCCATCGCCCAACAGGCAGCAAGAGTCCGATAGGCAAGCTGCTCGGTCGCCACCACCGCCGGCCACATCCGCTCCGCTGAGCGACGCTCCCGGGCAGATCCGCCGAGGCCCCCGTCGTGAGCTTCCAACATCGCAATGGCCCTAATCTGAAGGTCGGCGGATCCTCGGGGTCGCTACCGGGCCTGCCGAGCCCCTGACGGGCGTGATCGCGCGCTGATCCGCCGCCGGCCGTCCGCGCGGCCGACTCACCCGCGGCACAGCCGCCGGGCGTTGCCGCGCACTTTACGACGTACTGGGGTCAGAGCCCGCCCGGCCGCGACCGGGCCGAGTGGCGCGGTCGCGCCGGCCATCGCCGCCTGCGCGAAGGCCTCGACCTTTTCCTGCCACATCCGCGTGTACTCCTGGCGGTCCCGGGCGCTCGGCGGCCATCCGCCGGTGAGCATCCGCGCCGTGCGGTACCCGATCACGAGCGGCGCCGTGCCGGCGATCTCGCAGATCTGCATCCAGGGGGCGATCCAAGCGATCGCCGACGGCGCCCGGGTCCGGCGGCGAGCTGTACGCCTTCGGCGCATGACGTGACGAGAGGGGGCCATCCCCCGAGCCTATGGATGCCGGCCCGGCCGTCCCGGGCGGCGCCGGCCCGGTCCGCTCCGGATGCTCCGGCCCGCATGTCCGCGGCCCCGGCGGGCGCACGGATCCGGCTCCCGAAGGACGCGCCCGCGTGGTCGACCGCGATCGACCGGCCCTGTTGGCTTCCGGTTCGGCCACCCGGGCGGATCAGGAGAGGAGCGGCCGATGCCCCGCGCGCACCAGGCGGTCCTCGCGACGACGCGACGGGCGGTGCCGACGTGCAGACCGGTCTGCTCTCCCGGGCCGGCGGGTGGACCGCGGAACGACCGCCGAGATTCGACGTCGCGGGTGAACCCACATCGACGAGGCCCTCGAACCAACATGGCTGAGGGCACCGACAATTCGATCGATTGGTTGAGCAAAGGACAGGGCGGCATCGCGACCGCGACGGTGCTGATGCCGTTCGCCGGGATCAGCTTCCTCTGATTCATCGGGTGATCGCCGTCGAACGGACCGAGGCCTGACGTCTCATCGCCAGGATGGCCGGGCTGGTCGGCGTGGTGTCAGCGTGTACGCGGCAGAACGGTGAGCACGCGCTCGATGTGGTCGCGGAACTCCCGCATGTACTCGCGCAGGAACTGTGCGGTCGACTCGTCGGACACCGAGCCGTCCTCGCCGTAGATCTCCGGCCTGAACGTGATGTACGCCTCGGGGGCCGTCATCTGCCGTGCGTTGGCGAAGCTCAGCACCGCACGCAGGCTCTGCTGACCCACCGCCGTGCCGACCGAGCCCGGAGAGGCGCCGATGACCGCCGCGGGCATGTGATCAAAAGAGTTCTCCCCCCACGGCCGGGACGCCCAGTCGATCGCGTTCTTCAACGCGCCCGGGATCGACCGGTTGAACTCGGGAGTGACGAACAAGACCGCATCGACCGCAGCAATCGCCTCCTTCAGGACCCGGCCCTCGGGCGGGTAGTCCGCGTCGTAATCCTGACTGTAGAGCGGCAGATCCCGAATAGGGATCTCGACGAACGACAGGTCGTCGGGGGCGAGGTGGATCAGGGCCTTGGCCAGAATCCGGTTGATCGAGGTAGAAGAAAGACTTCCGACGATGTAGCCGACCGTGTAGGCGCTCACCGGTGCTCCCTTCGGGCGTGGACGGGTGGATCCATCATCCCCGTCCGGTATGCCGCTTCGCCGCCAATTCCCCGATCGCGCCCAACGATCAGACCGAAACGCCCACGAGACCACGGCGTTGATGGAGCGAAGGCTCGATCACCTGCCAGTGGAACTGGTCAATGACGGCCCGGTAGCGGTGCTGCTCGAGTTGCGAATTTCCTGACCGCGCAAGGTGGTCGGCCCATGACGTCCAGTCTGGACGCTCGACTCAACACCAACTCTTCCGCAGCTCTGAGCATCTACCGCATAGTCTTCGATTTCCTGTACGTCGTCCATGGTGCACCCAAGCTGTTCGCCTGGCCCGTCGACACGGCACCGTGCCGGTTGGCACCTAGCCTCGATCTTTCGTGAGAGTGGAGAGGTGACGGGCGTGTAATGCACGGAAGTGCCTGTCCTGCTTGAGAAAATGTGACTTGTCCTGGGGTCCATGTTCTGCAAGCGGGAAGGCACTCCGTAGGTGAAGCGTAGCCGTTGTGGTGGGTTTCGTGTCGAATCGGGGAGCGAGTCGCTGATTTCCTCGGCGGGCGCGTCGCTGCTCATGCAGACCGCGCAGGTCAGTGGCTTGGTGGCGGGTCTGTCGGGGCAGCTGCGGCCGTGGCGGGTGGCGCGCTCGATCCACGATCCAGGCAAGACGGTGCTGGATCTGGCGGTCGCGATCGCACTCGGCGGTGACTGCCTGGCTGATGCGGCGCTGGTACGTGCCCAACCGGAGTTGTTCGGTGCGGTGGCTTCCGATCCCACGATCAGTCGGCTCATCGACGCTCTCGGTGATGATCCTGGCGCGGCGATCGCCGCGATCCGGCGGGCGCGGGCGGCCGCCCGGCCGCGGTGTGGCAGCTGTCCTCGCCGGTTGCTGCCGGCGGGGAGGTGGTCGTCGATCTAGATGCCACCTTGATCGGGGCACATTCCGACAAAGAAGGCGCGACTGCGAACTTCAAGCGGGGATACGGTTTTCACCCGATGATGGCGTTCGTCGACCACGGCGCCGGCGGCACCGGGGAACCGCTGGCCGCGATGTTGCGTCCCGGGCGGGCCAACGCCAGCGACGCCGCCGACCAGATCGCGGTCCTCGACGCCGCGTTGGCGCAGTTGCCCGAAGCGGTGCGCCCCCGGGTGCTGGTACGTGGTGACACCGGATCGGGAGTCAAGGACTTCCTCTGGCACATCCACCACCTGGGCCTGTCCTACTCGGTCGGTGTCTACGGCCGCCAACCCGTGCTCGATGCGTTGGCCGCACTACCGCGCCAGGCCTGGCGCCGGGCACTGGATGCCGATGGGCGTCCCCGCGACGGCGCCCAGGTCGCCGAACTGACCCGCTGGCTGCCGGCAAGCTTCGTGGGCTGGCCGCCCGGAATGCGCGTAATCGCCCGCCGCGAACGCCCTCATCCCGGTGCCCAGCTGCGTATCACCGATCAGCACGGCTGGCGTATCACCATGTTCGCCACCAACACCACCGGCGGGCGGATCGCCGAGCTCGAAGTACGCCACCGGCTGCGCGCCCGCGCTGAGGACCGCATCCGCACGCTCAAAGACACCGGTCTGACCAACCTGCCACTACAGGCCTTCGGCAAGAACGAGATCTGGCTCGAGCTGGCCGCCCTGGCCTACGAACTGCTGACCTGGACCCAACTGCTGGCCTGGCCCGATCAGCCCGCCCGCAACTGGGAACCCAAACGATTACGCCTGCGCCTGCTCAGCGTGGCCGGCCGCGTCATCACCAGCGGCCGCCGCCGCATCCTGCGCCTGAATCGTCGATGGCCCTGGTCAGAGCTGCTGATCAGCGGTCAGCGAAACCTCGCCGCGCTCAACTGAACCCAACACCCCAGCCCCTACCACCAAGGACCAGGAAAACCGGCGATCCAGCGCCGGGGACCACCCACGCCCACACCTCACACCGACAACAACCGACCCAAACGACAACGCCGAAGCCCGCTCACGAAAGATCGAGGCTAGCCGTTCGGGCGGGCTGGTCTGATCGAACTGATCTTGGGCCTGCTGATCTTCGTCGGACTGTTCAGCCGCATAGCGGCTTTCATCGCGGCCGGTGAGATGGCCGTCGCCCAATTTTGGCAGCAGCAGCCCAACGGACTGCACCCGCTTGAAAATGGTAGTGGGCCCGCGGTGCTGTTCTGCTTCGCTTCCTGCAGCTGGTTTTCATCGGCGGACTGCATTCGCTCGACACCGGCGAGGTTTGGCCGCCGCCTGCGGCGTTAGCGAGTCCGGCGCCGTGAGCAGTGTCTCTTACAACCGAATCAGCAGGACGTTCCCGCCGCCGCGGTGGCGGCGGTACTGCTGAGTGCCGATCCCGCGACGCGGCGGCTCGTCGTGATCACGACCGGTGGAACGATCGCCACCCACACCGACACCAGCGGTGTGCAGCGACCTACGGCCGGCGCAGAGCTTGCGTCCGGGCCACATCGACGTCGTGGATGGTGGGCAGCTCGCTGCTCGGTGCGGTCGACTTCAAGATCGCTCGTTACCGTGATCGGTGCCCGGATCAAGGCGCTGCGGGGACGATCGGCAGGCTGCGATCCAACGGCTTAATGAGGGCGCCCGGATCGCGCGCGCCGTGTCACTGAAAAGACTGACACTGTGTCATAAGTTTTCCTTCGACCGCGGAGATCCTGCGGTGAGCAGACGACACGTTCGTCCAGTCGCGGGGCCGCAACAGGGACCTGACGGCACCTGGGCGGCGACTCCAGCCTCCACCGGGAATAATACGCTACGCGTAGCGTTGCATATGGTGGAGGTCAATTAGCCGCTAGGCCTCCGAAAACCTCGGGATCCGCACACCACCACGGGCACCCGCGTCGTCAGCGGCGGCGCGTTGCTCCGGCCCGCCCCTGACGACAACCCGCCTGCCTCAACGGAAGGACACCACCCCAAATGACCAGCACCGAACCTGTTTGGATGACACCACAAGCCCACACCCGGCTGCAGACCGAACTGGCCGCCCTGCGTCGTTCAGGACCCAGCATCGAAGTCCCCGACGACTACATGGACTACGACGACAACCTTGTCGCGAGGCACGCGGCGCGACAAGCACGCATCCGCCAGATTCAAGACCTGCTGACCAATGCCGTCGTCGGTCAGGATCCACCCGACGACGGCATCGCCGAACCGGGCATGGTTTTGACCGTCCGCTACGACGACACCGGTGAGATCGACATCGAGGTGTGCTCGATGCAATCACCGCTGGGCCACGTGATCGCCGGAGCACGCCCCGGCGCACAGCGCACCTACTCCATCCCCAGTGGGGCCAACCTGCCCGTGACCCTACTCAAGGCGGTGCCCTACGGAATGCACGCCCCGAAACCCGCTCGGGCACAGTCTGTCCCACCGCGCCGCAAGGGCGCCCGCCGGCGACCCGAGGTCATGCGAACAGACCGCGGCCGGACCACCCAGCGCGCACCGACGACCTCGCGTCGCGCCCGCTCCGCTACCTAGACCGGCTGGTCGATCGCCGCCGTCGTATACGGGTGCGATGATCGCCGATGAAGACCAACACCGAAACCGTCGCGCGCCACGGACAGATGCGAAGCGGTGCCCACCGTCAGGCCCTCGACGAGGTCAACCCAGCGATCGGGGCACCGCCCACCAGCCGCCAGCGGCCCTTGGCCCATCGCCCTAACCCCGCGTCCGCGGAGACAACGCATGAACGCGAAGAACTCTCGTAACGAACATCCCACAATGACAGAAGGAAGGCACCAACATGACAGCAACCATGGAAAACATCGCCACCGCACGAAAACGCCGACCGGCGATCGGAACCCTGCGATTGCGATTGAAACCCGCACACCAGACCTGCGGATTTGTGCAAGGAGCCTGGTGGCCACGATCAACCCTGCTAGCCGCCGAACTTCCATCACTGCTTGCGGCGCTCTCGTTGCGGTTCGGCACGATTGACCGCGTGCAGTATCACGAAAGAGATTGGTCCCCAGCGGCTGCCACTACTTTCCTTCCTTCTCGCACGCTGATGGATCGGTGGCCATCCCGTCATGGTCCGATCTCCGCATTCCGACGGTCTCGAAGACCAACTACTGCGGCCACGGTGGAGTACTTTCGACCCATGGACGAGGTCGTTCAGGGATCATCGTGACGGGAGGAAGCGCATGACTGAGGACGCGGCGCTCGTCGTGGGCGTGGACGGGTCCGAGGGCAGCCGTGCCGCATTGCGCTGGTCGGCGCAGGAGGCGCACCGACGCCAACTGCCATTGCGGATCGTCGCTGCTGCCGGGCTCGACGCTGTGATGCCGGCAACCGCGTCTGAGCTCTGGGGACACCTCTGGGCTCACCAGGAGTCTTGGGCGAATGACGTCGTTAATGAAGCGGCCGATCTCGCCCGGCAGACTGCACCGGTGGAGCCTCAGACTGCCGTCTACTTGAAAGAAAGCGCGGTGGTCGCACTGCAGGGGGAGTCCGAGTCGGCGGGTCTGCTCGTCGTCGGCTCGCGCGGGCGGGGCGGTGCGATTGCGTCGCGGCTCGGGTCGACCGCAATCGCGTTGACGCAGCAGGCGTCCTGCCCGGTCGTGGTGGTGCCCAGCGGATTCGGCGGGCCGGTGGACGTGGAAACAGGAGGTGACGTCGTGGTCGGTGTCGACGGCTCGCCGACGTCGCAACGCGCCGTGGAGTTCGCCTTCGCCGAGGCCGCTCTGCGCAAGACCGGTCTCACGGCGGTGCACGCGTGGACCTTGCCCTGGCTCCGCTCGACGCTGTCGATTCGGGATGAGGTGGTCAACGTCACCCGTCCAGCCCTGCAGCAGGAGGCGGCCGCGGTGTTATCCGAGTCGCTGGCCGAGATCCGGCAGAAGCACCCGGACGTGCCCGTCGTCGAGCAAGTGGTCGAAGAGCGTCCAGCCGTGGCGTTGGTCGACGCATCCCACGACGCCCCAATGCTCGTCGTCGGTTCCCGTGGCCGCGGCGGGATCAGCGGACTGCTCCTCGGTTCGGTCAGCCACGCTGTGCTCCACCGCGCGCCCTGCCCGGTCGCCGTGATTCGTGGCCCGCAGCAGGAATCTCCGACGTATTCTCTTGATTGATCGAGGAAACGCCACGTCCGAACGGCTGCAAACGTTCAGCCAGTTCAACGCTGAGCCGCCCGTTGGTACGGGAAACCCATCGGCCGGCAACGCCAGCTGGGAAGGGTCCCGCAGTTGAGTTGGCGCCGCAATACGGGCAGCGCGGATGCCGGGTTCTGGGTCACGGCATCGAGGTGGGCGACACGGTGTATTGCTGCCCGCACTGCGCCCGCAACTCCGGCGGCCATAACCTCACCGACCGTCCTCCCGAGGAGAGGTGGAATACCTGACTATGGACACTCCAACCATGTCCTCCGGCGGGGACGGAGAGCAACGGAAGCGAACGTTCGCAGCCGCGGCCCGGTTCGCCGGAGTGGTGGTGGCTGTCGCAGCGCTGGTCCTGGTTTTGGGACTGGTGTGGGTTAATGGCTGCAAGTCGGGGACCGGTGACGAGGCGCTGGCGCACTGCGGTGGCATTCAGCGCAACGTTCTGGGGATCGGCTCGCCGCTGATTCTGTTGCTGGGCGGTCTCGGGGCGTTCGTCCGCACGTATCAGGTCTGGCGGGCACGGGGCCGCTGGTGGATCTGGCAGGGCGCCGGCTGGTTCCTGCTGGTGCTGATGCTGGTGGTGTTGATGATGACCGCGCCGGTGGCGCTGCTCTAGCGGCTGCGGCTGTCCGCCGCCGGGAAGCCCGGGCATTTCGGACCGCATGACCAGCATCAAGGAGCAAACAGAGCCCGCTGCGCGGGACGGGGGGCAACGGTCTGGGTGGCAAATGGATCCGCCGCCGCCAGTTCTCGTGGAGGCCAAGAATCCGTGCTGGCGGTTAAGGTAACACCGCCGAATGGGCGGTCGAGGTAGGAGGACGGAAATGCGGTATCTCGCGTTGGCGGCCGACTACGACGGCACCCTGGCGATGTCGGGGTCGCTGAGCGTGGAGGTCGAAGGCGCGTTGGAACGGCTTCGATCGTCCGGGCGTCGGGTGGTGCTGGTCACCGGCAGGACGTGCGAGGAGCTCGCCGCGGGATGCTGCAGCATGGCGCTTTTCGACTGCGTCGTGCTGGAGAACGGGGCGCTTCTGTACTGGCCGTCGAGGCGTCAGACGACCGCGCTGTGCCCACCCGCCTCACCGGAGCTCGCGCGCGAGCTCGCGCGACGCGGGGTTGAACCGGTCATCAGCGGCCAAGCGATCGTGGCGACCAGACGGCCAAACGAGATCGCGGTCCTGGAGACGATCCGCGATCTGGGCCTCGAGCTTCAGATCATCTTTAACGGCGGCGCGGTGATGGTGCTGCCGTCTGGCGTGAACAAGGGCAGCGGTCTTGAGGCGGCCCTGCGCGAGATCGGGCTCTCCACGCACGAGGTCGTCGGTGTGGGCAATGCGGAGAACGATCATTCGTTCCTTGAGATCTGCGAGTGTTCGGTGGCGGTGGACAATGCCGTCGCTGCGCTCAAAGCGAAGGTTGACTTCTGCACCCGTGGATCGGATGGCAACGGCGTGGCGGAGTTAGTGGAGGAGCTGATCACCACGGACCTGTCAGGCCGCACCCCGGGAGGCACCGGAGATCTCGTCGAGCTGGCGGTGCGGCACGACGGCACCCCGGTGACGTTCCCGCCCTACGCCTGCAACATTCTCGTCTCGGGACCGTCGGGCACCGGCAAGTCCACCTTCGCGACGGGGCTCATCGAGCGACTGATCGACCGCAACTACCAGCTTTGCATCATCGACCCTGAGGGCGACTACAGCACGCTGGACGAGATCGTCACCGTGGGTAGTCGGGTGCGCGCGCCCCACGTGGGCGAGATCTTGGACCGACTCAGCGACCCCGAGGCGCAGGTCGTTGTGAACCTGCTCGGCATGCCCCGGCAGGAGCGTCCCGACTTCTTCTCCCAGCTCTTCCCGCGGCTGCAGGCCCTGCGCGCGCGCACCGGGCGCCCGCACTGGCTTCTCATCGATGAGGTTCATCACCTCTTGCCTGCTGCGTGGGGACTTGCGCCGTCCACCCTGCCGCAGCGCCTCGGCGAGACGATCCTGATCACCTTTCGACCCCGTGAGGTCTCAGCGTCGATCCTGGCAATGGTGGACACCGCCGTGACAGTGGGCCCGTCGCCCGAGGCCACCCTCGCCGAGCTCGCCGTGGCCCTCCGAACCGCCCCGCCCCAAACGCCCACGGGGGAAATCAAGCGCAACGAAGTGGTGGTGTGGCAGCGCACCGCCGGTGGAGACCCGTTCACCGCGGTCATGATTCCGGCCCGCTCCGAGCGCCTCCGCCATCTCAGGAAATATGCAGAGGGCAATCTCGGACCCAGCAGCTTCTTCTTCCGTGGTCCGGGCGCCAGGATGAACCTCAGGGCGCAAAACCTAACCTCCTTCTGCGAAATGGCTGCCGGAGTGGATGACGACACCTGGCTCTTTCACCTCCACAGGGGCGACTATTCCGCGTGGATGCGCGGGGCCATCAAGGACGAAGATCTGGCGCGCGAGGTTGTCGGGGTCGAGGACGCGGCTCATCTCACCTCGACCGAGAGTCGGCGAATGGTCTGCGACGCGATCGACAGGCGCTACATGATTCCAGCCTGAAGCGCTGGGTCGTAGTAGCCAGATCGCGACGTTGTCCAGGTGTCGCCAACCATTGCCGTGAAACGCGATTTCTGGCTCGATGACGCGCTTGTCTCCGCGGCCCCGGCTACGACTACAAGACGACGGACATCACCGCCAAGAGCGCGTGGAAGAACGTGCAGCGGCACTTCCGGGAGATCGGCCACAACACCCAGGCGCCGGACATCGCCGTGGTCGTCGTCGGGGACATGGGCGACGTGTTCGGCAACGGATGCTGCTGTCCCCACATATGCGGCTGGTCGCCACGTTCGACACATCTTCGTCGACCCGGATCCTGATCCGGTGCGCTCCTTCGGCGAGCGGCGACGGTTGTTGGAGCTGCCCGTTCGTCCGGGAGGACTACGATGCCGCCCTCATCAGCGCGGTTGGGGGAGTGTGGCACACCGCACCGGCAAGTCCGCTCCTGTCTCCTCCATTCTCCGCTGCGGCTCGCCGGGCGCTCCGACTCGCCGACTCGATGCGCGCCAAAGCCCATGCGAGACAGGCATTGCAAGGCATCATCATGCCGAGCATTTCGTCCCCGAATCCCACTCCGGAGCTTCTACTCCTGCTGGAAGCGCTGAGCGCAATTGCGCGGGCCGCGACGACCGTGAATATCGGCTGGGCGATGCCCGACGTCCGCGACCGTTACACACGCGATTCCGCTGAGCAGTTGATGAAGGACGCGCTGGACGGCGTGTTGTCCGATAGCCAGCGTTGGCTTTCCGAAGGGCTACCGTCGCAAGAGCAGATCCAGCAGCGGATTCAGACCGTGGCTGAGTGCATGCAGCAGGACCAGGAAGCACTCGGGAAACGCAATGCCGAACTGGCAGCAGCCGAGGCTGAAGCAGCCGCAGACCCGTACGGCGCGATTCTGCTCTACCACGATCCAAACCGAGACCCCAGTTCGATTTTCGAGAAGGTGTGTTCATTGACGGAAGATGAGGACAAGCGCTATCGCGATGCGTACGAACGCCTTCGGCGCATGGTGGACAGTGAACTGTTGGAGCACATCTCCGACGAGAGCAACAGGTTCTGCGATCAGCTGATCGCAGTTCTGACTGACATACGGGACAACCGAATCCCGATGTTCGATGCTGACGCATGGGATGAGCACAGACGCAAAGTACGGTCGGCACTGATTTCCTTCACCGCTGCCCTACAGATTCACCGGGAACAAACGATCAGGGCAGCCAAGAAGACGTTCAATCGCGACAGCCCTCAGGTGCAGAAGGTCGAAAAGCTATTCAACGACTTGAGGAAAGACTCTTTCGAATACGGCTGGCTGGACGAACTACGCGATGCGCTGCAGCACGGAGACATCAACGCCTTCAAGTACGACTTCGGGGCGCAGGTGAACGGCCAGCCTGCGGCGAACGTGTATGTGCACCGCAAATTCATGCTCGACTTCACTAGCCTGTGCGGCTCCCTTCCTGTGGACAGCCGAACAGGATCGCACAGAGGTGCGACAAACGCACGACAACTTCCCTGGCGCGTCTAGTGGAACCGATGCCGCGTCAGCGCCGTCTTACCGCAGCTGCGGGTCGCGGCGCGCAACATTCAAGGCAGACCCGGCGGTCGAGACGGTAGATCTTCAACGGCCTTCAGCCAAGTTATTACGACAACAGTCCCGGCTTTCGAGGTTCCAGACCGAAGTTACCGAGGCTTGTCTGTCCGCCGTCCGCGGTCCGCCGTCCGCCGTGCGCTGGCTGCTACCAATGTTGCGTCGCGCCCCCATGGGATCAGTGTTCGCTCCCGAGTCGGACTTCTGCGGCGCACCGATTTGTGAACGGATTTGTGAACGAAACGCTGTGAAACCACCGAGATGCAGTCGCATCACCTGTCATGGTCCGGACAACGCACCATCGCTGACCTGGACATCTGAGACGCGCAGGCAACGGCGGAGCACGGAGCCGGTAGCTCATAACCCAGAGGTTCACGTGTTCGATTTCTGCGGGCGGGCTACCGGTCGACACGTTCTGGTTTCTCCGGACATCGGAATGGGTCTGAACCTGCTGGTGTTAGCTGGTCGCGCATTACCTGAAGCTCCGCGGTTGAACGTTCTTCGTTGGGTTATCGACCCGCCTGAACTGCGATCACACGATTCGTGAAACAGGATTTCTGTAACACATAGCGTGTAACAGGAATCGTGTATCGCAGCTCAGTGTCGCTACCCGAGGGGCCGTCGCCGGGGTCGCAACTGAAGCGCGCAATCGGGCGAGTGCTTCGATCGTGAACTCGACAAGTCGATCTTTGAAGCTCGCGGAGAGGCCACCCCCGGTGTGCCCAGAGTGTGCCAAGACGCGCATCAACGAGCCGTGAAGCGGTGGACGCGGCGACACATCTGGGACTCATAACCTGGACATATCGACATCGATGCGACCCAACGAGACCATGCGGACGCTTTGCGGCAGCTTTACACACCAGCGGTCGGCGGTTCGATACCGTCCGCGCCCACCAGTGAGTGAGTCATTTATTCGTCCGTAGCGACAACGCACAGTCGCCACAGCACATATCAACATTGCGGTCCGGGCGAGGCGAGCCTTTTCGCGCCGAGTGTGAGCGCAACGCGAAAATCCGCATGGACCGCGAAATCGACGCTAGCGTGCAACTCACTCGCACTTCTCAACGCCAGCGTCGATCTCGAAGAATATTCGTGATCACAGGAGAGATGCTGCGGAACTAACGACTCAGGATCGCTAGAGGTCCAAGACCAGCCGCCCGCCTTCGGATTTGGCCCTGGAGACGCAGACCAGCATCTGACCGAACTCCCGTTGCCGGTCGGTGAGGGTGTTGTCGCGATGCTCCACCTCGCCGGTGAGCACCCGCTGGACGCAGGTGCCGCAAAAGCCTTGCTGACACGAGTAGCTCACGTCGGGCCGGGCCGCCCGCAACGCGGCCAAGGCGCTCTGGTCCCCGCCGACCCTTACCACCTCGCCACTGCACGCCAGCTCCAACTCGAACGGCGCCCCGTCGACCACCGGCAGCGGCGAGAACCGTTCGACATGTAACTCCGTGCCCCAATCGAGCGGGATGCTCCGACGGACGGCCTCCATCATCGGCGGCGGGCCACACACGTACACCGCCGTCCGCCCGTCCACCCCGTCCAGGAGCTCGGCGGCGGTCGGCAGGCCGTGCTCGTCGTCGGTGCGCACCCGCACCTTGTCTCCGAACGCGAGCAGCTCGTCCAAAAACGGCAGGCTGTCCCGGTGACGGCCGGTGTAGCACAACGACCACGGCACGCCGAGCCGCTCGGCGAGCCGGGCCATCGGCAGGATCGGGGTGATGCCGATGCCGCCCGCGATGAAACGGAGCTTTTCCGCCCGCGAACCGGAACCGGGCAACGGCATCATGAAGGCGTTCCGCGGCTCGCTGATCTCGACGATCTGACCCACGACCAGACCATGCACCTCAACGGACCCGCCACCGCCCCCAGGGATCCGCCGCACCGCGATCCGATACTCCCGCTCCTGGCGCGGATCCCCGCACAACGAGTACTGCTGCATGCGCCCAGAAGGGAGGTGGAGGTCGATGTGCGCCCCCGGGTGCCACTCTGGCAGCTTCGTGCCGTCCGGGGCGGCGAGGGTGAGCTGGACGACGTCCTCGTCTTGCGCGATGCGCCGCCGGTCCACGACCTGCATGGCCTTGCGGTTGACGGCCGACGGGAGCTCAGGCAGCTCCTGATCGCCCCCGAGGCGCATCACCACCGACAGGAAATGGGGCACGGCCGTCCCCGCCAAGCGGATGAGGAAGTCCGGACGAGCCGCGCGGTAGAGCCCTGGGGGAGGTTCGCCGGAGTACGGCTTGAGCAGGCTCTGCGCGCGCCGCGTCAACGGGCGCCGCTGGGCCGGATCGCTCTCGACCTTATCCATGGAGGGCGCGCGCCGCCGGGGAGGCGGCCAGATAGGCGACCGCCTGCGCCGTGTTCCCCTCGTTCACCGGGTTGTAGTCGCGCCTGAACAGCCGTAGCGCGGCGCGGACGACATAGCCGGCCGTCGGGAGGCTGCCGAGCTTGCCCGACTCACGCAGCTTCCACGCGAGCCGGAGGTACCCGAGGTTCGGCAACGCCGGGTCCGCGTGGACGAGGAACTTCATGCCGCGGAGAACCATCGCCGAACAATGCGAAGGTGACCAACGCGCCTGCCGCGGCCTGGGCGACATAATCCATCCCGAAATATTTGGCGACGTTGTAGGAGACATGGCGGTGCTCCACCTCCTCCGCCGCGTGCCAGCGGTAGAGGTCGCACAACGTCGGATCGACGCCCATGTCGTCCCAGGAATTGTTGAGCGCCCAGTGGCCGAACACGCCGGTGTAGTGCTCGGCGGCGCAGAGCGCGTGCGTGCCCGAGGCCAGCGCTTTGCGCCGGTTTTGCGGCGTGGCCTTGGAGACCCGCTGGTCGTACTGGCCGGCCACCCACTCCAGCTGGTCCAGAAAGGGCGCAGGGTCGATTCCGTTTCGCAGCAGATATTCGACCAGGACCTGGTCATGGGTTTTGGCGTGCACGGACTCCTGGCCGATGAAGCCGATGATCTCCTCTCGAAGGTGCTCGTCTCGCACGTGCTCCAAGGCCTCAGAGAGCAATTTGCAGAACCACCGCTCCGCGGTCGGTAGGAAGAGGTTCAACGCGGTCACGACATGCGAGCCGTAAGGATCGCCTGGAATCCAATGCAGCGGGGCCGTGTCCCATTGGAAGTGGACGTTCCTCGGGCGCAAAGCCACTTCGTCAGGGGCGAACTGATCCGCCGCGCCCCAAGCCGCAAGATGGTCCGTCGCCACGTTCGCCTCCTCACTAAAGCCTGCCACAAGCTGCGCCGATTCAGCACATGCTCGAGTTGCGCATTGAACATCATAATTCCGGCCAGCATCCTCACAGAGCTGGCCGGGCCGCAGGCCGCCAGGGCCACCGAGGTGGCGGCACGCCGTCGGGGCAGGTAGGTGAGTTCGGCGCCCGTCCGTTTAAAGTAGGATGCGACATCGTTCACCTCCGGACGCATGACCCAGCGCATGCGTCGGCAACAACGAATGGGTTCGAATCACATGCCTTCACTGAAGCCCTTCTATGAAGAATCTCAGGAAATCTACGATCTGTCGGATGAGTTCTTCGCGCTGTTCTTGGGTCCCACCATGGGTTACACCTGCTCGTATTACGAACGTGAGGACATGAGCCTTGAGGAGGCTCAGATTGCCAAGTTCGATCTCGCGTTAGGAAAGCTTGGCCTTGAGCCTGGGATGACGCTGCTCGACATCGGGTGCGGTTGGGGCTCTGGGCTCGAGTTGGCGCTGACGAAATACGACGTCAACGTGATCGGCATAACGCTGAGCCGCAACCAGTGCGAGTACACCAAGGCGAAG
Source organism: uncultured Actinomycetota bacterium (assembly GCA_963743225.1). Lineage (GTDB taxonomy): Bacteria > Actinomycetota > Actinomycetes > Mycobacteriales > Mycobacteriaceae > Mycobacterium. Next base: position 122,318 of record CAVUPN010000038.1, read on the forward strand.
CTGGCTAAGGTGGGGTCGCCGAGACGGGCCGAAGTTCGTCTGCAGGGCTGGGAAGAGTTCGCGGACAAAGTGGATCGCATTGTGAGTATCGGCGCATTCGAGGCCTTCAAAAAGCCGCGATATCGGGCGTTCTTCGACCGTGCCTATGAAATTCTGCCCAGCGACGGCCGCATGTTGTTGCATACGATAACTACCTACCACCGGGATGTTCTTCATGAGCGGGGTATTCCGGTGACGATGAGCGACCTGCGGTTCATGGTGTTCATCGGCAAGGAAATCTTCCCGGGTGGTCAGGTGCCGGCGGAAAAAGATGTCGTCGAGAATGCGCAGGCGGCGGGATTCACCGTCGAGCGCATACAACTTCTTGGGCCGCACTACGTACGGACGCTGGAGACCTGGGCGCAAAACCTGGAAGCGAATCGGCAGCGGGCGATCGAGGTCACATCGCAGGAAGTCTACGACCGCTACATGCGGTATTTGATCGGCTGCGCAGACTTCTTCCGCCGCGGCATCACCAACGTCGGTCAGTTCACACTGCAGAAATAGTGCCCGAATAGTCGGGTCAGCTGATGCCGAGCGCGCTCTTCACCTTGCCGATCGCCTCGGTCTCGGCGGGTGCGACACCCTTCGACGCCTCGGCGACCTTGTTACAGGCCTCCACGATGAGCGCCTTGAAGCCTTCGACCTCATCGGTTCCCTTCTGCTGCAGGATTGCCACCGCCTGCTCCAGGGACGTCAGGACCTTCTTGTCGATCTCTTCCGGATTACCCATCGGCGGTTTCGGCATCCCCGTCAGCATCTCCCGAAGCTCGGGAGATGCTTTGGCGAGGACCTTGGAGCCCGCCATCGACTCCTTGAACGTCGCGAAGAAACCGGGGTCGGCCTTCGAGACGAGGAGTATCGCGCCAAAGGCGGCGGAGCGGACTGTGTCGCGTTCGTTATCGCTGTAATCGGCCATGAGAGACATGCTGCTCCTTCGGTCCGCCGGTGTGCCAGGATTCGCCGGTGAACCTGCCGCAGACGCTGCAAGGCCAGCTCGCCGGCGCACTGGCGCTACTACGGCAGACAGTCCGGCTCGGTTTTACACACCAGCGGTCGGCGGTTCGATACCGTCCGCGCCCACCATCTTCTCGGCGATCGCGATGTGCTCTTCGAAGCCAAGTGATGTCGCCAGGTCGAAATAGCGGTTGGCGAGGTCGCGGTAGGACTCCTCATCGCCGCGCGCGCGAGCCAGGAGGGCTCTCGATTTCACCACAATGAGATCGCGGACAACGGTTCCTTGGAGCACGGATACCGCAGCAAGCCGGTCCAGCGCGTCCTCGGCCTCCGTAACGTCGCCTTCCGTGTCGGTTCGCAGCAGTGCTTCCACCAGAACGCCACTGGCCCAAGGGACGAAGCCGAACATTCCGTTGTCGAACATTTCGTCGACGCCGGCGCGTAACTGCTGAATTGCGCTGGGGTCTCCCCGCTCGATCATCAGCTCGGCCAAGCGCGCGTCGATGGCTGGCACTATCGACGCGTAAATCTGACCGCCAACCGTCAATTCGCGAGCTTGCCTTAACACTTCGATTTCATCTTTGTGCCGCGCGGGATCTTGATGCAATTCGTTCGCCTTCGTGTAGAGGGCGAGGACAAGGGCGATGTCATCGGACGCGCGCTCAGCGCTTCGAAGCGCTTCGTCGATGTCGCAACTTGCGGTGTCGTCGGCCAGGATTGCACCGGCTCCAATCGCGTCGTAATAGGTGTAAATGATGACCGCCGCCTTCGTAATGGAATCGGCGTCCCGACTCATGGCGAGCGCCCGATTGAAATCCTCGCGCCAGCCGCCGCGGCCGAGCCACCGGCGGGCCGATGATCGAATTGCGTATGCCGATGCCAAGGGGGACCCGACGATGTAACCGCCCATGGCGCGGTCGCCCTCGGCCAGATCGATCACCCGCGTTGACCACTGCAGTACCTCGGCCATCTCCCCGGTCACGAGTTTGACAGCCATCGGGGCGATGGCAAGGCCGACTATCAGCGCCGGCTCACCGATCGACTCGACGAGCAACATGATTTCGCTCGACAGCTGAGACGCGTCGGTCATCTGGCCCTTCATGAGAACTTCGCCCGCCAGTCCCGTCATAGCCATGGCTATGGATGCCTTGTCGCCCGCCGCGGTGCATAGGTCATGTAGTTCGTTGAAGCGTTGCCCTGCGATCGGCTTGTGAACCCGGAATCCGTTTACGCACGACAGCGTTCGCGGTGCGATGCGCATCGAGAGCCGATCCGCATCGTCTGCTGGCAGTTGGTCGGCCAGCCGGGCCGCGCGGTCCCAACTCACCACCGCGGCCGCGATATCGCGCGCGTGCGACCACGCCGCGGCACGCATGCGCCATCCATACGCCGCATGCAGATCACCGGCGGCCTCCATGTGCTCAGCGATCAGCGCGGCGTTCTCGTCGACCGACGCCTCGCGTGACTCGATCGCGTCCGCCAGTCGCCGATGCAGTTCGGCGCGGTCGGCTATGAGCTGAGATTCGTAGGCGACCGTCCGTATCAGTGGATGACGGAATGCGTATTCGGCCTGCCCGGTGAACTTCACCTGATCGATCAGCTCGGCCCGCAGCAGCTCCTCCACAACAGGATCGACTCCCATGGACGCCAGCAGGTCGCTGTCGAACCGCATCCCGATCACCGCCGCGGCGCACAGCGTGCGCTTCGCCGGGGGGTCCAGACGGTCGATGCGTGCGGCGATCGTCGCCTGCAGGGTTGCGGGCACGCTGATCTCAGCGACATCTGGACGACATATGTAGGCGCCGAACCGACCGTCCAATACGCCGCGTTCGGCAAGGTCGCGCACGATCTCCTCCGCGAAGAACGGGTTGCCCGCGGCCCGCGCGGTGATCGTCGATGCAAGCTCGCTGACCGATGGATCAGGCCCCAGCAATTCAGAGGCCAATGCCGCTGACTCCGACTTGCTCAGTGGGCCGAGTGTCAGTGTCTGCGCGCCGGGAACCCGGGTGAGTGCCCCGTGGAATTCCGGACGGTGGGTGATCAAGACCATCGAGTGCGTCTGCGAAATCACCGTCATGAAGTCGGTGAGCATCGCATCGCTCACCCCGTCGATCCAGTGTGCGTCCTCGACGATGTAGATCGCAGGAGTGGGGCGAGCGACGACGGCAGCCTTCACCAATGCGGACAGTCGGCGACGCAGCGCATCGGGGTCGATGTTGGGCAAAGCTGTATCGGGATGGCGGATACCGAGCAGGTCGTCGAACAAGACCAGATCCTGCTCGTCTGCGCCGTCCAACCGGTCCCTCAGCCGGGCCCGCGCGGACGCATCGTCGAGGCTTGGTAGGCCGACGACCGCACGCAGCAGGTGGCCGACCGCGTGGAACGGGATGTCGCTTGTGTGGGATTCACAGAATGCCCAGAACACGTCGGCGCCCCGACCCGCTGCCGTCGCCGCGAGCTCGCGCACCACCCGGCTCTTACCGATCCCCGCGGGGCCGACGAGGGCGACCACCGAGCCATCGCCGTCTAGCGCCCGCTCCAAGATCGACTCGACGGCGGCCATTTCCCAGCGCCGCCCAACGAGACGCGACTCGCCGCGTCCGACCGCCGCATGCGGTGTCTCCATGCCGAGCAATCGACGTGCTGCCACCGAGTCATCGGAGCCTTTGACGCGCACCGTCTCCGGCTCGCTCAGGACCGCGGCATGCTGGACCAGCCTCGCGGTGGACTCGCTGAGCATGACACCACCCGGTGGCGCCACGGATTCCATCCGCTGCGCCAATCCCACATGCTCACCGACGGCGGTGTAACCCATTGCACGAGAAGCGACTTCACCGGCGATGACCTCCCCCGAATTGAGGCCCACCCGCAGACTGAAGTCGATTTGGTCTCTGCGGAGGACCTCCGCTGTGAGCTCGGCGGCCTGTTGCTGGATTCCCAATGCGGCGAGACACGCCCGTACGGCATGGTCCTCCAAGGCAATCGGCGCTCCGAACACCGCCATGATGCCGTCCCCGGTGAACTTGTCCACGGTTCCACCGAAGCGGCGGACGATATCGGCCGAGCGGTTGACCAAGTCAGCCATGATCTCGCGAAGCCGTTCCGCACCGACCGCCGCCGCAATGTCCATCGAGTGCACCACGTCGGCGAACAGAACCGTGACTTGCTTGTACTCCGCGCGGGTTTCGGCATCGGCCAGCGGTGCGCCACACCCGTGGCAGAACCGGGCGTTCTCCAGAGGTTCGGTGCCACACGTGCGGCACGCGGTCACGGCTGTCATAGGTTCTAGCAGGATAGGACTCCGGGACTGGACTCCATTCGTTTCTGCTGAATACGCACAGGGAGAGGCTTAGTGGCGCTTCCGCAGACGCTTCACGGCCAACTCTTTCTGCTGGCCTATGACCGGCGCCGTCAGACGTTCGATGGTGACAAGCGTTGGTGTTTCGGCCTCGCGCTGCGCGCGGCGATGCTGAGTGACCTCTACCTGACAGGCCATCTGGAGGGTGCGGAGGACGACGAAGGCACGCGCTACCCCGTCGGCGTCACCAGTGCTGTCGGTGCAGCCGCGCCGTCGGCTGGGCATCATTCCCACCGCTGGTCTTGTGCTGCACGATGAAGAACTGGTCAGCGGTCTGGCCTCCCGCGTCACCGCCGCTTGCGCAGGGGCATAGCCGGCGAGCCTGCCGACGAGCGATCGCTCACGCTCGGCCTGCTCGGGGCCCTTGGCGGGCTACCGACGGTGGTGAGCAAGAAAGAGGTTTCGCGTCACTACCACGAGCTGGACAACCTCACTTTTCGCGGCATTCCACCCGTGAAGGGCATGCGCGAGGCGATCTACACGGTTCGCAAGGAAATAGATGTGCGTATCGAATCCACCCGGTGGGGACCCTGAGCCCGCTCTCGGCTATCCGGCGGGCGGTGCGAAGAATTCGAGCGCGATGCCGTCGGGATCGCGGAAACTCAGCCCGGAGCCGTAGTGGGCGTCCACGATGCCGCCGTGCTCGATGCCCAGCTCGTTCAGTCGGCTGACCCAGGTTTCGAGCTCCGCGCGGTCCGCACAGCCGAAGCTGACGTGGTCGAGTCCGGCCCGGAATTCGGTGAATCGCCCGCCCTCCAGCGGACGGTCGTGCTGGTGGATTCCGAACAGGGTTCCGTTGTCCAACGCCCACACCAGGTGCCGGAATCCGGCATCGGTGTGTTCGTCGAGCACCGGGTCGGTGCCGATCAGCGCTCGATACCAGGGCCCGCTCGCATCGACGTCACGAACGGTGACCGCGACATGGCTGAGTGCCGTCATACGACCCGCTTTCCTCGGCGTGCGCGAGCACGCATGTCCCATAAGTACATTCGATATCCCAGGATCCACACATCGCGGGGGATGACTCGGTCGACGACCCGCAATGCCGTCAACAACAGGTCGAACCTACGCTGCTGCGCCGCCGTCCAGGTCATTTTCATCTGCGCCCGGAATTCGGCCGGCAGAAAGCCCTTGGTGGCGAAGAGGTTGAAGGGGCCGGCCAGCATTCGCATCGGTGCAGGCAGGAACGCCATCGCCGCCACACCGTGAAGGTGTTGTCGCACCGGCGGGTCGATGTTGAGCTCGTCGAGTGTCCGCTTCCAGAACTCGTCGAACGCGGCGCGATCAGGTGGCCACATGTCTTCGCGGACCTGCAGTGTGGTGCCCAGCTTCCTGGCGTCCTGATAGACCGCGTCGGCGGCCTCGTCGTCGAGTGACCCGTAGAGGAACTCGTGCTGGTCGATGTAGTACCGGTACAGGCAGGCGGCCACCCAGAGCTGCAGGTGCGGGTCGAATGCGTTGTAGGACAACGGGCTTGATGCCTTGGACCGCACCAGCGCGTGCACCTTGTCGACCTCGTCGCGGATCAGGGCACGATCGGCGTCGGTGCCGAGGGTGGCCGCCGCGAGATAGGTGCCGGTGGTGCGGGCCCGCTTGAACGGGTGCTTGTAGACATTGCCGCTGTCCACCGGGCTTTCCAGGACGCCGTAGCCGACGCCGGGCAACGACAGCTGCATGATGACGTTGGCCGCAGGGGCCAGCACCGCCGCAGGGTTGATCAGATCGACCACGCGTGTCGGCCGCCGTGGTGGGCCCAGCCTCATGATTGGAGTAGAACACTTTGTGAGACGCTCGCAGCGTGTTTGCGCCGACGTGTCGCGGCCGCGCGGCCGGTATCGCGGCCGGTTACCTGGCCGACCTCGCGCTGGCCGATCCGCGGCGCGGACATCCGGTCGCGCTGTTCGGCCGCGCCGCCTCCGCCCTGGAGCGGTTCACCTACTCCGACGACCGCCCCGCAGGTGTATTCCACACCGGTGCACTGCTGGGTGCGCTGACCGTGGCGGGCGTGGCCGGGGAGCGGGCCGCCGCCCGGCGGGGACCGGTGTGGACGGCGGCGATCACGGCGGCGACGACGTTCGTGGCGCTCGGTGGCACGTCGCTGACGCGCACGGGTGCCCGGATGGCGGAGGTGTTGTCGCGCGACGACCTCGGTGCCGCCCGCCGACTGCTGCCATCACTGTGCGGGCGCGACCCGGCCGCACTGGATTCCGACGGGCTGGCCCGCGCGGCGCTGGAGTCGGTGGCCGAGAACACGTCCGACGCGCATGTGGCTCCGCTGCTGTGGGCTGCGGTCGGCGGCGTGCCCGCGCTTCTCGTCTATCGGGGCGCCAATACTCTCGACGCGATGATCGGTCACCGCTCGCCGCGGTATCAGCGATTCGGTTGGGCCGCAGCGCGGTTCGATGACGCACTGAACTTCGTCGCTGCCCGCGTCACAGGTGTGTTGGTGGCGATCTGCGCGCCGGTGGTCGGCGGCTCACCCGCGGGCGGCATTGCGCGCCTGGCGGCGCGACGCCGTCCGGCACCCCAGCCCCAACGCCGGGGTCGTCGAAGCGGCATTCGCCGGCGCGCTGGGCGTCCGGCTCGGCGGACCCACGCAATACGCCCACCAGCTGGAGATCCGGCCGGCCCTTGGTGACGGGCCCGCGCCGCAGATCGCCGATCTCGTTCGGGCGGTGCGGCTGTCGCGGACCGTGCAGTTGGTCAGCGCGGTGTTGGCGACGGCGGTGGTCAGCGGCGCTTGCCGTAGCGATCGGCGAGTTTCTCTTCGGTGGTGAGCGGCGCGGTGAGTGGCCGATTCTGCTGCGCTTCCTTCTCGCGCCGACGCGCCCGGATCTCCGAAACCACGAAGTAGCCCACCCCGATCGGTGCCAGGATGCCGAACGCGATCCACTGGATGCCGTAGGACAGGAACGGCCCGGCGTCCAGGTGCGGCAGCGGGATCACCCCGAGGCCGCCCGGCTGATCCTCGACGAGTTGCAGATAGGACCCGGTCAGCGGAACGTCGACCAGCGTGGCGATCTGTGCGGTGTTGATCGAGTACACCTGCTGCGCGCCGTCCTGGCGGAACGGCGCCTTGCCCTCGGGCGCGGGCTCGGAGTCGCGCAGCCGCGCGATGATGGTGACGGTCCCTTTCGGCGGCGGCGCGATGGCCGGCACCCGCGAGCCTTGCTCGGGCTTCACGTACCCGCGGTCGACAAGGACCGTCGGACCGCCGTCGACGGCGAACGGCACGAGCACCTCGAACGCGGGGTCGCCCTCGATCACCCGAAGCCGAGCCAGCACCTGCCCGTCCGGAAGATAGTGTCCTGTCGCCGTCACCCGCTGCCACTGCTCGTCGGGCGCCGCCGAATCCTGCTGTGGCAGAACACTTGTCACGGGAACGGGCTCGGCCGTCAAGGACCGGGAGATCTGCGAGTTCTCCCGGGAGGTCTTGGTGTTCTTGCCCAGCTGCCACGGAGCCAGCACCGTGAAGCACAGGTAGGCGAACGCGATGACCACGACGAACAACGCGAGCCACTGTGGCCGAAGTAAGAAGGACCAACGTTTCATCAGCTGGCGATTCCCCGGCCGGCCAACTGTTCGTCCACCCACTCGTGCAGACCCGGCAGTGCCGCTTCGATGACGGTGAAGACCTCTTCGAAGTCTTCGTGCGTGCCGTAGTAGGGGTCTTCGACATCCGGCGTGTGCGCACCTGACCGCGGGTCGAACGACCGCAGCATCTTCAGCCGGGCGGGCGTGACACCCATTTCGTGAAGTATCCGCTGGTGGTTTCGGCCCAGCGCCACGACGAGGTCGGCCGACAGGTGGTCCTCGTTGATCCGCCTTGCCCTGTGCTCGGTCGGATAGCCGTGTTCACGCAGCACCCGGTTCGCGCGGTTGTCGGCGCCCTCGCCGGTGTGCCAGTCGCCGGTGCCCGCGCTGGTGACGCGCACTTGGTGTGCCAGCCCGCGCTCGCTGATCTGATGGGCGAACATCTTCTCCGCCATCGGCGACCGGCAGATGTTGCCCGAGCAGATGAACGTGACATGCAGGGGCTCAGACACCAAGCACCTCGCGGAGGTCGTCGACCGTCGACACGTGGGCCACAGCGGTGGTGGCGGTCGGCTCGTCGAAGTCGGCCCGTCCGTAGCCCCAGCCGACCACCACGGTGTCGATGCCGTGGGCGGCGGCGCCTACGACGTCGTGGGCCCGGTCGCCGACCATCACGACGCGTTGCGGCAGCGGGTCGAGCTGGGCGAGAGCGTGTGCCATCACGTCCGCCTTGGTGGCGCGAACGCCGTCCAGGCTGGCGCCCGCGATGACCTCGAAATGCTCGTCGAGCCCGAAATGCGCCAGGATCCGGCGCGCGGTCGGCTCGGCCTTGGACGTGGCCACCGCCAGCCGCACACCTGCGGCGCACAGGTCGGCCAGCAGCTGCGGGATGCCGTCGAACAGGCTGTTCATCGCCCAGCCGCGCGCGGAGTAGTCGGCGCGGAAGGCGGCGATGGCGGCGTCGGCGTGCTCGCCGAGCCCCATCGCGCTCAGCGTGTGGTGCATGGGTGGGCCGACGATGCGGCCGGCCAGGTCCCCGTCGGGAATCTCGGCGCCGACCTCGTCCAGGGCGTGACGGAAGCTGGACACGATGCCCTGCGCCGAGTCGGTCAGGGTGCCATCGAGGTCGAAGATCACCAGCTGCGGCCGGGTCGCCGCGACGGTGTCATCCAGTGTGGTCACGCGTCCATTGTCTCCGATGGCGCACTACTGTCGTGATGTGGCAAGTCGAACCCGCGCGGCCGCCCGCTACCACGGCGACCAGGCTGCGGGTCCGGGCATGCTGGACTTCGCCGTCAACGTGCGCACCACCGAGCCACCCTCCTGGCTGGTGGAGAGGCTGGCGGCGCGGCTCGCGGACCTGAGCCGCTACCCGAGCGCGGTCGACGAACAGCGGGCGATCGACGCAGTGGCCGCCAGGCACGGCCGGGGCCGCGACGAGGTGGCGCTGCTTGCCGGGGCGGCCGAGGGCTTCGCGCTGCTGGCCAACCTGCGGCCGACGCTGGCGGCGCTGATCGCGCCGTCGTTCACCGAGCCCGAGGCGGCGCTGTCGGCCGCCGGAGTGGAGCTGCGGCACGTCGTGCTGGCCCCGCCGTTCGGCCTGTCCGGCGCGGTCGTACCCGAGGACGCCGATCTCGTCGTCGCCGGCAACCCCACCAATCCCACCTCGGTGCTCCATTCGCGAGACCAGATCCTGGCGTTGCGCAGGCCGGGTCGCATCGTCGTGGTCGACGAGGCGTTCGCCGACGCCGTTCCCGGTGAGCCCGAGAGCCTGGCCGCCCACGCGCTGCCCGATGTGGTGGTGCTGCGCAGCCTGACCAAGACGTGGGCGGTGGCCGGGCTGCGGGTCGGCTACGCGCTGGGCGCACCCGAGGTGCTTGACCGGTTGACAGCGCGGCGCGCCCATTGGCCACTGGGCACCCTTCAACTGGAGGCGATCGCGGCCTGCTGCACGCCGGAGGCGGTCGCCGAAGCCGATGCGGGTGCGTGTCGGCTGGCGCGGCTGCGCGCCGAGATGGTGGCGGGCCTGACCGCGGCGGGCCTGAAGGTTGTCGACGGTTGCGCGCCGTTCATCCTGTTCGGCGTCCCCGACGCCGAGTTGATGCGAAAGCGGTTGGACGCCAAGGGTATCGCGGTGCGCCGCTGCGATACCTTCGTCGGGCTCGACGGGCAGTTCCTGCGCGCAGCGGTCCGCCACGACTGGCGGGTGCTGGTCGATGCGGTGGCAGAGGTACTGCGGTGAGTGCCCACCTGTCCGACGTCATCGATGTGCTGGAGGCGGCGTACCCGCCGGGGCTGGCGCAGGAATGGGACTCGGTCGGCCTGGTATGCGGCGATCCGGGCGATGACGTCGACTCGGTGACGATCGCGGTCGATGCCACCGCCGCCGTCGTCGACGAGGTGCCCGATCGCGGGCTCCTGCTCGCCCATCACCCCCTGCTGCTGCGCGGCGTCGACACCGTCGCCGCAAGCACCGCCAAAGGCGCTCTGCTGCACCGAATGATCCGCAGTGGGCGGGCACTGTTCACCGCCCACACCAACGCCGACGCCGCATCGCCGGGAGTGTCCGACGCGCTGGCCGACGCGCTCGAACTGACCGTGCAAGAGGTGCTGGCACCGGCGGTAGGCGGCCCGGATATGGACAAGTGGGTGGTGTACGTCCCCGCCGAGAATGCCGAGGCGGTGCGCGAGGCGATGTTCGCCGCAGGCGGCGGGCACATCGGCGACTATTCGCACTGCAGTTGGGGTGTCACCGGCACCGGACAGTTCCTCGCTCACAAGGGCGCGTCACCGACGATCGGCCGTGTCGGATCCGTGGAACGGGTGGCCGAGGATCGCGTGGAGATCATCGCCTCCGCCCGGCTGCGCGGCCATGTCCTCGCGGCGATGCGGACCGTGCACCCGTACGAGGAGCCTGCCTTCGACATCATCGCGCTGGCACCGGTTCCCGCGGACGTGGGGTTGGGTCGCATCGGGACATTGCCGACGCCGCAGACGTTGGCGGCGTTCGTCTCTCGTGTGCACGACGCACTGCCCGGCACGTCATGGGGGGTACGCGCGTCAGGCGAGGATGACGCCGAGGTCTCGCGCGTGGCGGTGTGCGGCGGCGCAGGCGACTCGCTGCTGGACATCGTCGCGGGGGCCGGAGTCGACGCCTACGTGACCGCCGATCTGCGGCACCATCCCGCCGACGAACACCGGCGGCGCTCCGACGTCGCACTGATCGATGTCGCACACTGGGCCAGCGAATTTCCGTGGTGCAATCAGGCCGCCGGGCTGCTCCGCGACCACTTCGGCGACTCGCTACCTGTGCGGGTATCCGCCGTCCGCACCGATCCGTGGAACATCGAGAGAAACGAGCTATGAAAGCCGAAGTCGTCCAACAACGTTCGCTGCTCGAGCTGGCAGACCTCGATGCCGAGCTCAGCCGTATCGAACACCGATCCGGTCACCTTGCCGAACAGCAGCGCTTCGAGCAGACCCAGGCCGAGCACCGCGAGGCCAACGACAGGATGGCGTCGCTGCGGCTCGCGCTCGAGGACTTGGATGCCCACGTCGCCAAGTTCGAGTCCGAGATCGACGCGGTGCGAGGGCGTGAGGACAGGGACCGCTCGATGCTGGAGGCGGGAGCCATCAACGCCAAGCAGCTTTCCGACCTGCAGCACGAGCTCGAGACGCTGCAACGCCGCCAGTCCAGCCTGGAGGACTCGCTGCTCGAGGTGATGGAACGTCGCGAAGAGCTGCAGACCCAGCAGGCTGGCGAACTCGCCAGAATCGACGCGCTGGAAAGCGATCTGGCCGAAGCTCAGCGGGCGCGGGACGACGCGCTCGCGGCCATTGAGCAGACCCGGCACCAATGTGTCTCGCGGCGCGACGAATTGACCGCGGCGCTGGATTCCGATCTGGTGGCGCTGTACGAACGCCAGCGCTCGCACGGCGGCCCGGGTGCGGGCCGGCTGCAGGGCCGCCGGTGCGGTGCGTGCCGGATCGAGATCGACCGCGGCGAGCTCGCCCGAATCTCCGCCGCCGCCGACGACGACGTGCTGCGCTGCCCGGAGTGCGGCGCAATCCTGTTGCGGGTCAAGGACGGCGACCAGTGAAGGTGATCGTCGAGGCGGACGGCGGCTCCCGGGGCAACCCGGGGCCCGCGGGATACGGCTCGGTGGTGTGGTCGGCCGACCACAACACGGTGCTGGCCGAGAGCAAGCAGGCGATCGGGCGTGCCACCAACAACATCGCCGAGTACCGCGGTCTGATCGCCGGCCTGGAGGAGGCGGCCAGGCTCGGCGCCACCGAGGTCGAGGTCCTGATGGATTCGAAGCTGGTGGTGGAGCAGATGTCTGGCCGCTGGCAGGTCAAACATCCCGACCTTCGCACGCTTCTCAAGCAGGCGAAGGCGCTGGACTCCAGGTTCGACCGGATCAGCTATGCCTGGATCCCGCGGGCGAAAAACTCCCACGCCGACCGGCTGGCCAATGAGGCGATGGACGCGGCGGTCGAGCTGGAGGAAGCGGCAACGCCGGCCTCGGCCGCCGGATGGACCGGCGCCCGCGGCGTGCCGACCCGATTTCTGCTCCTGCGGCACGGTCAGACCGAATTGTCCACGCAGCGGCGGTATTCCGGGCGTGGGAATCCCGCACTCACCGACGTCGGTCGCCATCAGGCCGAGGCCGCCGCGCAGTACCTTGCCCGCCGCGGCGGTATCGCGGCGGTCATCACGTCGCCGCTGCAACGCGCCTACGACACCGCGGCGAAGGCCGCCAAGGCGCTGGGGCTCGACGTCACCGTCGACGACGACTTGATCGAGACGGACTTCGGCGCCTGGGAGGGGCTGACCTTCGCGGAGGCGGCGGAGCGTGACCCCGAATTGCACCGGACCTGGTTGCGCGACACCAGCATCACCCCGCCTGACGGCGAGAGCTTCGACAGCGTGCTGGATCGGGTGCAGCGGGTCCGGGGCCGCGTCACCACCGAACACGCCGGGGAGACAGTGCTTGTGGTGTCGCACGTGACACCGATCAAGACACTGCTGCGGCTGGCGCTAGATGCCGGACCCGGCATCCTGTACCGGCTGCACCTGGACCTGGCGTCGCTGTCCATCGCCGAGTTCTATCCGGACGGCGGAACGTCGGTGCGGTTGGTCAACGAAACGTCATATCTGTAGTCACTCGTGCAGATGCAGGCGTTCGCCATGCACGCCGAAAATCATGATTGCTTCCACGGCCCCGTCGGTGGCGCCGAACCAGTGCGGTGTCCACGTGCTGAACTCGACGGCTTCACCGGGTTCGATCACGAAGTCGCGCTCGCCGAGGATGAGCCGCATTCGGCCGGACAGCACATATGTCCAGTCCTGGCCCTCGTGAACGGGTAACCCGGCAGGCGGTTTTCGGCGCTTGGCGGCGATCCGGATCTTGAAGGCATGTAGACCGCCCGCGGATCCTTGGCGCGTCAGCGGCCAGTAGGTGACGTCGTTGTGGGTGTGGGAGCTGCCGCGCACCCGCGGATCGGGCGCTTCGGGCGCGCGCAGCAGTTCGTCGGTGCTGACCGACAGCGCTTCGGCGAGGCGCGGGAGATGATCCAGGGCCAGTCGACGCTTGCCCGACTCCAGGCGGCTGAGCGTGGAAACGTCGATGCGGGCGCTGCGGGCCACGTCCTCCAGCGTCAGCCCCCGCTGAACGCGTAGATCCCGCAGCCGCCGTCGAACCCGCAGGTCGACGTCGTTGTCAGTGACTGTCTTTGCCTGCATGGCAAATAAGATTGGCAGATCGCTTGCCCCGCGGCAAGCTTGCAGCATGAACGAAACGCAGGCGCATTGGGAAGAGCACTACTCGGAACGCGACCGAATCTGGACTGGACGGGTGAATGTCCGGCTCGCCGAGGTGGCCGCTGAACTACCCGCCGGGAGGGCGCTCGATCTCGGCTGCGGTGAGGGCGCCGACGCGGTGTGGCTCGCCGAACATGGCTGGGACGTCGTCGCGGTCGACATCTCCGAGACGGCACTCGGGCGGGCCGCAGAAGAAGCGACTTCCCGTGATGTCGCCGACCGCATCGAATTCGTCCAGCTCGACCTGTCCGACGGCTTCCCCGACGGCACGTTCGACCTTGTCTCGGCGCAGTTCCTGCATTCCATGGTCCGGTTGGACCGGCCGAAAATCCTTACCAACGCCGCGGCCGCGGTGCGCCCCGGTGGGCTGCTGCTGATCGTCGACCACGGCTCGGCCCCGCCGTGGGCATCGAAGCTGGACCATGTCCACGAGTTCCCCAGCGCCGAAGAGGTAATCGCCGCAATGGATCTGAGTGCCGACGAATTCGAGCGTGTCCGGGTCGACGAGGTCGAGAGGGAGGTCACCCGTCCCGACGGGCAGGTGGTGCCGTGGATGGACAACGTCATCGTTCTGCGTCGACGGACTCGCTAGCCTTCCACTCGCGGTACCGCTCGGGCGCATCGGGCGCAGTCGGTAACTCGCCGCGTGCAGACGGCATAGCCGCGAAGATCCCGTCCGCGGTGTCCACCGATCGTGCCGCGGACTTTCATGCAGCGTCGTGAAACACGAGGCCGAGAGTGAGGCGCTCGCCGGAACGCACGGCCGAAACGCCGTGCCGGACAGGCGCCGCCGACCAACGACTCGGGTCGACTCGACGGGCCGCTCGCGGGTGGTGAACACGAAGCCGTGGCCGTGCGGAAGCAGAGTGGCCGTACCGCGAGACTGCGCGCGCGGACGCTGCTCGAGCAGCAGGAACTCGCCGCCGGTGTGGTCGACACCCGGCTCGGACAGGTTGACTACGATCTGAAGCGGAAACACCAAGTCCCCGTACAGGTCCCGATGCAACGCATTCCAGTCACCCGGCCCGTACTTGAGCAAGATGGCCGTCGACTTCTTCTGTCCGGCGGCATGGCACATGTCGAGCCAGTCGTCGAGCTCGTCCGGCCATGGCGTCGGACGGTCCAGCTTGCGCCACCAATCCCGCGCGATCGGAAGCAGCCGCGGGTACAGCGCCCGCTTGAGCTCGTCGATCGGCTCCGGATAGGGCCGCTTGAAGTAACGGTATTCCCCTTCGCCGAACCGGTATCGACTCATCTCGATGGTGGCGCGGAACAGGCCGTCGTCGGGATAGAGCCCGCGCAGCTTCGTCGCCTCGGCCTTGGTAAGCAGCTGGGGGAGAAGCGCACCGCCGAAATCATTGATCTCGGCGGTGATGGCTTCCCAGTCGGCGGAGTCGACCCGCTTCTGCCATGTCGTCGCGGCCATCAGAACAAGCGCGCCGCCCGCAGTTCGGCCGGCTCCTCGAGGTCGAGCAGAAACTTCTTGCGTTCGAGCCCGCCCGCGTAGCCGGTGAGCTTGCCGTTCTTCCCGACCACCCGGTGACACGGAACGATGATCGAGAGCGGATTGCGGCCGACGGCCGACCCGACCTCCTGGGCCGTCGATCCATCGGCCAGCTCGGCGGCGAGTTCGCCATAGGTGACGGTCTCGCCGTAGCGGATGGCGGTCAGCCGGTCCCACACCCGTTGCTGCAGATCGTCGCCGCGCAGCGTGGTCGGCAGATCGAAATCGATCCGGTCGCCGGTCAGGAAGTCGGTGAGCTGGGCCTGCGCCTCGGCCAGCAAGGCATCCGATCCCGCGTCGACGCGCGGCCCGAACGCGTCCGTCGGGCGGCCGATACCAGTGATGCCGGAAGTACAGACCGGTCAGGGCGTCACCATCGGCGACCAGCGTGAGTTCGCCGAGCGGGCTGTCGATCACCGCATGTCGAGTGTTCATCGTCGTCCTCTCCTCATCTTGAAGACGACGCGGCAGGGCGATTCGTGAGATCCGTTTCGGCAAGACCGATGAGCGCTTCGGGCAATGGAGCCCGATGCAGAACACCGAGGCGCTGGGTGGCGCGGGTGAGGGCGACATAGAGCTCGGCCGCGCCGCGTGGGCCGTCGGCGAGGATCCGTTCGGGCTCCACGACCAGCACAGCGTCGAACTCGAGGCCCTTCGTCTCCGAGGCAGGCACCGTTCCAGGCACACCCGGCGGTCCGATCACGACGCTGGTGCCCTCGCGACCGGCTTCGTCCCGCACGAATTCCTCGATAGCAGCAGGCAGTTCGTCGTCGGTGACTCGCCGGGACCACGGTGCAACCCCACTTGCGCGGACGGACTCGGGAGGCTGCACGCCGGGTGCGAAATCGGCGAGCAGCTGCGGCGGCGACGGTCATGATCTCCGCAGGGGTGCGGTAGTTCACCGACAGCGACCGGTAGATCCAGCGACCGGGCACGTAGGGCTCCAGCATGGTGTCCCACGACGTCGCGCCTGCCACCGACCGGCGTTGGGCGAGATCGCCGACCACCGTGAAGGATCGGCTCGGGCAGCGCCGCATCAGCACCCGCCAGTCCATTTCGGACAGCTCCTGGGCCTCGTCGATAACGATGTGCCGGTAGGTCCAGTCCCGGTCTGCGGCCGCGCGTTCCCCGAGTTCGCGGGTGTCGCGTTCGGCGAAGCGATCCGCCAGATCCTCCGCATAGAGCAGGTCAGTGGCCAGCAGGTGGTCCTCGTCGTCCATCAGGTCCTCGCGGCTGGTCATATTGTCCAGCACGGTGGCGGCGTACTGTGCCTCGGCCTTGCGTTCCTGTTCCGCGGAACGGTCGGCCGCCCTGTCGGGGCCGAGCAGATCGACAAGCTCGTCGAGCAGTGGGATGTCCGACACCGTCCACGCGTCGCCGTCGGCGCGCAACAGCGCCTCGTCAGCGCCCGCAGCGCGCAGCCGTTCGGGCGACGTAAACAGCTGTGCCAGCAGGGTTTCCGGCGTCAGGATCGGCCAGAGTTCATCGAGCGCTGTGGTGAACGCTTCGTTGTCGGCCAACTCTGCGAGCAGATTTGCCCGCAACTGTTCCCATGCCTGGCGGTTCTCCCGCGTCAGCCAGCCTCGGCCGATCCGGGCTATCGCACGCTCGGTGAGCACGTACGTGACGATCTCGCTGAACACCGCGCGGGCCCGGTTGTGCGGCAGCCCGCTCGCACGCGCCTCCTGGACGGCCCACTCCGCGGTTTCGGCGTCGATTCGCACTGTGACGTCCGCCAGTTCGATCGGAAGCGGGTGTTCGGGTACGCGCTGCCGATCGGCGATCGCCGCCGCGAGCACGTCCAGGATCTTGCGTGAGCCCTTGAGCCGCGCGGCCTCCGGGATGTCCTCGCCGGTTGCGCGCAGACCGGGCATGAGGTCGCCGGTGGTCATGAACACCACGTCGGTCTCGCCCAGAGAGGGCAGTACTCGGGCGATGTGGTTCAGGAACGCCGGATTGGGCCCGATGACGAGCACGCCATGGTTCTCGATCCGCTTCCGCTGGGTGTAGAGCAGGTAGGCGACGCGATGCAGCGCCACCACGGTTTTGCCGGTGCCTGGGCCGCCTTCGATCACCAGCACTCCGGGATGATCAAGCCGGATGATCTCGTCCTGTTCGGCCTGAATCGTCGCGACGATGTCGCGCATACCGTCACCCCGTGGCGCGTTGACCGCGGCGAGCAGGGCCGCGTCCGCGGAGAGGACGCTGTTGCCTCGCTGTGCACCGTCGGGACGACCGAGGATCTCGTCGGTGAAGTCGACGAGTTGGCGCCCACGAGTGTGGAACTGGCGACGCCGGCGCATGTTTTCCGGGCTGGCGGCGGTGGCGACGTAGAACGCGCGCGCCGCTGGCGCCCGCCAGTCGAGCAACAGTGGCTCGTACTCGTTCCCCTTGTCGAAGATTCCGATCCGGCCGATATAGGAACGTTCGCCCGAGAGGGCGTCCAGCCGGCCGAAACACAGTCCGCTGTCCGCCACGCCCAGCCGCTTCGACTCCCTGGCCAGTGCACGCACCTCGGCGTCCCGCTGCACGAGCGTCCCGCCGTCCTGGGCATCGATGGGGCCGTGCAACGCGGCGCGGTAACTGTCTCTTACGCGTGCGCGCTCGGCATCTAGTCGGGTGTAGAGCCCGGTGACATACGTCTGCTCTGATTGCAGTTCGCCTTCGTAGTCTCGACTTGTCACATGCCTCTTTTCGCTGCTTGTAGCTTGGATCAGCGATTGTGCGCCATGACCCGGGTCTTGCCGCAAGCCCCCCGGTGCGTTATATGTTGAGAAGGGAAAGGGAGCGGATGCTCTCCTTTCCCTTCTTTGTTCTTCGGGGTGTGGCTCCGGACTGGATGGTGCGTGGACACAGTTTTGCCCATGACACCAGGTGCGCGGCGGTGGGGAACCGGCTGATGTCGAGCCCGATCTCAGCGAGAATGATCTGCGCGAGTCCCGGGCTGATGCCGGGAATCTCGTCGAGTCGCTCGATCGTGGTCGGCTCCCGGGTGCGGTCGGCTGCGGTGTCCGCGCCGCCGGGCGTGTCCGGCTCGTCGGCGTGGGTTTGGGGTTCCATCGCGGTGAGCAGTTCGTCGATGCGGATGGTCAGGGTGGCGATTTGGGTGCTCAATGCGTCGATCTGGTCGAGCAGCATCCGGGTCAGTTCGGCGTGGTGATCGTCGAATCGGCCGGTCAACGCCTCGACTAGGGCGCCGTGTTTGACACGCATCCGGCCGCGCGCCAGGTCGGCGAGCCGGCGCGGGTCGCGCTCGCCGGCGATCAGCGCCTCGAGCATGTCGCGCACCGACAGCGTGTCCAGGGTCGAGGCCACCGCCGAGACCTTGATCAACGCGTCTTCGAGCAGCTTCTCCAACCGTTGCCAGTAACGCGAACGCTCCCGGGTCAGATCGATCCGCAACCGGGTGTAGTCACGCAACTCCCGGATGGGCGCGGGCGGCACGAAGCTCGGGCGCAGCAGGCCTTTCTCGGTGAGCTTGGCCAGCCAGACCGAGTCGAGCTTGTCGGTCTTCGGCGGTCCTGGCACGTTCTTCACGTCGCGGGCGTTGACCAGCTGCACCGACAGCCCGGCCGCCTCCAGCACGTAGAACCAGATCCGCCAATAGTCTGAGGTGGACTCGACGGTGACCTTCTCGATCCCCTCGTCGACCAGGTGCTCGGCCAGCTCGGCGACCGCGCCGCTGCGGGCGGCCACGTCCCACACCTTGCTGACTCGCCTGCCGGCACGGCTGCTGACCCGCACGCACACCTTGCCCGCGTCCTTGGCGACATCGATCGCGCACACCCGCGCCAACACAAGTTCATGCTCGGTGTCGGGTATCTCCTCCGGTTCGGTTTTCACTTCGCTTGTCCTCCAACAGTATTCAACGTTTACCATGGGCGGGCGCCTGGGGGCCTCGGTACAGGGAAACCGAAATTCTGACCGGCGTGCTCGAAGCAACAGTGCGTGACCCTTCCAGGTCGGGCCCCGGCGCCAGGCTCACGTGCGGGCTTACACACCCAAGGAAACGTCGGCGTCGGCAGGCGACCCAACCCCATTTTCACGCCTGCGAGGCGTCACCCGAAGGGAAACAGGGGGCTCACGTCAAGATGCGCGCGAGGGTGGGTTCGTTGCCTCATGTGATTGTGCGCGCTTGGGGATGCGGGCTCTGGTGGCGGGTTCGGACTTGCTCGTGGTCAGTTTGAGGAGCTGTGCGGTCAGGGCCTGGATTTGACGCTGGGTGGCGGCGGGGTTGATCAATGCGTGGGTTCGGGCCATGGAGCGCTATGCGGTGATCGGTGATGGTTGGGTGATCGATCGCGCGGCGGAATGGGGTGGTCGCGGTGTCGTATTTCTTCGTCACCTTGGCGCCGTCGCGGACCTTGGATACTAGTTTCTGCTGCGGGTAGAAGTAGTTGGTCAACTGGGCCTGCAGCTGCCAGATTTCGTTGAGTAGCAACAGTTCTGGGGCGGTATCGTAGCGGTGGTAGCCGACCATGGTGCGGACCACTGCCCAGTTCTTCTGCTCGACGTGACAGCCGTCGTTTTTGTTGGTCGGCCGCGCCCGGGTGAAGGTGATCTCGCGGTTCCTGCACCAGAGGAACAGATAGACGTTGATGAATTCTGCTCCGTTGTCAGAGTCCACTCCCAGGATCGGGAACGGCATCTTGTTGGCGATGCTTCGAGGCGCGAAGGACGCATTTGGCCTCCTTGGTAGGCACTGAGCGGTTCTCGGTCCACCCCGTGGCGATGTCGGTGACCGTGAGGGTGAATGCGAACGGCCCGATGGTGTTTCCGCCGTCGTGGGAGACCAAGTCGATCTCAACGAAGCCCGGCTTAGCGTCGTCCCAGTCCGCCCAGGTGCGGATCGGGATCTGACTTCTCAGCAGTGACCCCGGCTTGGTGGCGCGACGTCCCTTGAGCTGGCGTTTGGCCCGTTCACCTGCCAGACGACGATCGATGGTGGCCGCCGACATCGACACCAAGAGTGCTGCGGTGTCATCATCGATGACCAGCTCGCCGAACTGCCGCAACACGGCCACGAGTTCGTTCAACATCGGCGCCAGCCTCTTGCCGGCCGGCATCCCCAGCACTAGCCAGCAAACCGTGAGTGCGGCGATAACATTCGGCCCGTACGTGGGTGGCCGCGGACTTCGCCTCGGTGTCACCACCTTGGGCTGCAGCGCCGCCTTGAGCGCCTTGCGGGCATGGTTACGGTGCCAACCGGTGTTGGCGCACAACTCGTCCAGAATCCTGCTCTTGACTGGCTTATCCGCCACCACGTAGCGGATCGCGGTATCTCGGTCACAGCCCTGCGCTCGGCCAACGTCAACCCCATCATTTGGGCCTACCGAGACCATCGCCGATCCCTCAGGTAGGCACGCCGCATGCGCGCATTGTGAGTGAGGCAACGTATAGCCGCTTCGCGCGCATAAAAGGCGATTCAACGCGGGAGGGACCGTCTACTATCGAAAGTATGTTCGATATAGATGAATCGGCACTGGTCGAGGAGATATCTCGGCTCGAGCGGCTGAAGTCTACCGCGGCGGCCGGGCAGGCCCGCGCGACGGCAGCGCTCGATAGATTGCGTCGGGCCAACGAAGCCGCGGCCGGAGTGCCACGTGCCAAGCAGCGCCGCGGAGTGGCGAGCGAGGTGGCGTTGGCGCGGCGGGATTCGCCTGCGCGAGGTGGCAGGCATCTGGGGTTCGCCAAGGCGCTGGTACACGAGATGCCGCACACGTTGGCGGCGCTGGAGTGCGGTGCGCTGTCAGAATGGCGGGCGACGTTGATCGTGCGGGAGTCGGCCTGCCTGGCTGTCGAGGACCGACGGACTCTTGATGCCGAACTCTGCGGCGACGTAAGCAATCTCGACGGGATGGGTGATGCGCGGGTTGCCGCCGCGGCCAAATCGATCGCGAGGCGGGTGCTGAGCTGGTCCCGGCTGCCAGCCGGGACACAGACAGCGATCGGGCCCGGGCCGGGGCCCGCTACGCGGCGGGTCAACTCGACCTTTACGCGGTCCAGAAACGCATCGACCTCGCGTTCGTTGTAACCCCGCTTTCCAATAGGCGGCTTCGGAGAACGCGCGCGTCGAGATCCGATGGAGTAACACCACGCCGTGGCCGTGCGGACCGTCGCAGCGCTCAGGCGGCCCGTCGCGGCGCGTCACGGGCCTTAACGCGGTCGAGAAACGCGTCGACCTCGTCTTCGTTGTAACCGCGCTCTCCCCTGGGCGTCTTCGAGAAGGCCACGTCGACAACATCTGGAGTAATCACGAGCGGTTCACCTAGACGTTCCGGCCCGCGATGTGCGTCCGCTCGGCCAACTGGCGTTCGCCCGGCCAAGACCCGGCAGCGGCGGTGCCGGCATTGGCAAACAGGCCGAGGCATGCTGCTGTCACGGCTGCGGCGACAAACAGTTTCTTGAGCATGTGCTTCTCCTGTCGATGACTGCGAGCCCGACGGCTCACTTTCACCGATCCTCACGCGCGGCGAGGAAGCCGCACCGAGTAGTCGACTACTGGAATTCTGCAGCCGCATAAGCAGCGACTACTTGTCCTGGAGCCGCATAAGCAGCGACTACTTGCACCTGGCTAGCTGCGCGGTGGACGAGACGAACACGCGGGCCTCGGGCTACTTCCACCCACCTCGGCAAGCGGCTCGACTGCCCTAGCTACTGCTGAAGCGGGCCGCCGACACCACTTTCGATGATCGCTCACGCGGTCAGATCATGGCCGACGAATTGGTCGAGCGGGTCACCGGTCGGCCGGGCCGAGGTCGCTGATCCGGTGGCGGTCAGCCTGGTGATCGCCGACGAGGCGCTGCTGGCGGGCGACAACAGCCCGGCGGTGGTGGAGGGATACGGGCCGATTCCCGCTGCCGTGGGGCGCGGCCTGGTGAGTTCGGCGGTGACCGACGAGCGGTCGCGCGCGACCTTGCGCCGGCTGTACCGGAGGCCGAGCACCGGAGCGCTGGTGGCGATGGAATCGCGGTCGCGATGTTTCCCGCGCGGTTTGGCCGGCTTCATCGGATTGCGCGACCAGACCTGCCGCACCCCGTACTGCGATGCGCCCATCCGGCACCGCGACGACCACGCCCAACCGCACGCCGACGGTGGGCCTACCAGCGCCGTGAACGGGCTGGGTGAATGTGAACGCTGTAACTACGTCAAGGAGTCGCCGGGCTGGCGAGTGACCGCAGGGGACGACGAAAACGGAGTGCACACAGCCGAATTCGTGACACCCACCGGACATCACTACCACTCGACCGCACCGCCGGCGCCAGGCCCGATCCTGGTGCACGTCAGTCAAGTCGAGACGCGCATCGGCATCGCCATCGCGGAGCAGGTGCCGCCTAGTCAACCGACGGCTCTCCACGGCGTCAGCCGCGGTGTCCATGCCGGCACGTTGCGGCGGTACTCCTCGTACTGTTCGCCGTACGTGCGGACAAGGGTTGGTTCCTCGTACCACCGGACGAACGATGCCGTGACGATCCAGCCGATCACGGCGTAGAGCACCAACCAGATGCTGTCGAAAAGCAATGCCTGCCCGAGGATCGCAGTGAGCAGTCCGACGTACATCGGGTTGCGGACGAAGCGGTTGAAACCGGTGACGACCAGACGCTCGGTCGGCGCGATCGGCATGGGCGTTCCGCCGGCCCTGGCGAACTGGATGAACGCGTGCACGGGTGGGATCAGGCCCAACACGATCAACAGCACGCCGAAGACCACGCGTAGCGGCGGGCTGGACCCGGGGATCTCCCAATGGGTGATCAGCCACGGGCCCAGCCCGACGAAAGTGCCGGGTGCCACGACGAAGAAGGCCGCTGACCCGAGCGCGGCGGTGGAGGTTCGCACCTACCTAGTATTGGCCGTGATGTCCGCCAGCTGGGTCAGTCGTACGCTATTGCCGGACGGGTCGCGGAACCCACAATCGATGCCGTAGGGCATCTGGTGCGGCTCTTCGGTGAACTCGACGCCGCGGGCCTTCAACTTCTCGTAGCTGGCCTGGCAGTCCTCGGTGGTGAGAAACACCGTGCCGGCGAAGCCCTTGGCGGTCAGGTCCAACACCTGCTTGTGGGTGGCCTCGTCCATCAACGGCTCGCCGGGCACCGCCATCAGCACGATGGACACGTCGTCCTGCCCGGGCGGGCCGACCGTCAACCAACGAAAGTCGAGCTCGGGCATCGAAACGTCTTGGCGCACTTCCATGCCGACCTTCTCGGTCCAGTACTTCAGTGCCTCTTCCTGGTCGTGCACCCACAGATGGGCGCTTGCAATTTTGATCATGCGCACGACGCTACGGTCGGTCGTCGGGGCCCGTCTTCTCCCCGTGTGCTGTCTTGACCCGGCTGTCGGGGAGCGGCCGTGTGTCGCGGGCGAGGATGCAGCTGGGCACCCGCGCGTGCATCACCGCGGGCGGCATACTGGCCCGGTAAGCGGCCGGTGGCAGGCCGTAAACCCGCGCGAAGCTCGACGTGAACGAGCCGAGGCTAGCCAGTCCGACCATCACGCAGATGTCGGCCACCGACCGGTCGGTGTGACGCAGCAGGGCCGCCGCCCGCTCCAACCGCCGGGTCTGCAGGTACGCCCGCGGCGACTCGCCGAACGTGCGGGTGAACATCCGGCTGAAGTGGGCCCGTGACAGCCCCGCCGCCGCGGCCAGATCGTCGACCGTTATCGGCTCGGCGTAGCGCGAATCGACGAGATCTTTCGCCCGTTGCAGGTAACGGGCCGGAGGCACCTGCGGCACTGGAATATTATGTACGGGCGAACGAGTTGGCCGGGCGGCCGCGGATCATCACAAGATGATTCGAGGAAAGTCCGGACTTCACAGAGCGGGGTGATTGCTAACGGCAATCCGAGGTGACTCGCGGGAAAGTGCCACAGAAAATAGACCGCCACCTTTGGTGGTAAGGGTGAAACGGTGCGGTAAGAGCGCACCAGCGTCCCGGGTGACCGGGATGGCTAGGCAAACCCCACCCGAAGCAAGGCCAAAAGGCCGCACCTGGTGCGGCTGCGCAGGCGTCCGAGGGTTGCTCGCCCGAGCCTGCGGGTGGGCCGCTCGAGGCACCCGGTGACGGTGTGCCCAGATGGATGGTCGCCGCCTCGTCGCCGTGGTCATTCGCGGCGGCGAGGGACAGAATCCGGCTTACAGGCCAACTCGTTCGCCCCTAACGGGACTGAGTCATTTGTTCGTCCGCAGCGACAACGCACGGTCGCCACAGCACCTAAACATCATTGCGGTCCGGGCGAGGCGAGCCTTTTCGCGCCGAGTGTGAGCGCAACGCGAAAATCCGCATGGACCGCGAAATCGACGCTAGCGTGCAACTCACTCGCACTTCTCAACGCCAGCGTCGATCTCGAAGAATATTCGTGATCACAGGAGAGATGCTGCGGAACTAACGACTCACGAACGCTAGCGGGCTTTCTTTACCGACTTGTCCAGTTTCTTCAGCGCGCCGCCGAGCTGCTGGCGAGAGGTGCGTGCCAGATCATCTTCCTGCGCGTGCAGCAGGCCGTAGGTGAAGGTGTCCTCGCCTGCCGCGCGGGCGGCCTCGGCCTGCTGACTCAGGTGCGTGCGGCTGACCACGCTGTCTTGATGGTCGCCCAGCAGGCTCTGAATGCTTTTCGCCCGATCGGACACCTTGTCGGCGCCGGTCGCAGCAGCGGTGTAGCGGAGCCGCTTGGCGCCCTTGCGAATGCGGTGCAGTGCCTCGTCGCGGTCCTCGTCGGTCGCGTCGGCCGCATTCTTCGCGGCCTTGCGCACACGCTTGTAGGCGGAGTCGATGGTGACGGGTACCGGCTCCTCACCCGGCGTCGACGGCGGCTCGGCGGCGACCAGCCCGTCGAGCGCGTCGAGCAGCCGGAAGTAGCGCTCCGAGCGCATCGCGATCAACGACCGGCGCAGACCGGACTTGTAGCGCCGCTTGGCGCCGTCCACCAGTCGCTTCCGGATCGGACCACGGACGAGGTCGTCGGGCAGGTCGTTCAGTGCGCGTTCGTAGCGCTCGGCCAGTACCTCGGCGTCCCGGGCGACGCCCAGCACGCTGGCGAGCTGGCGCAGCTCGTCGAGGATCCACGCGTCGTCGGAGATGCCGAAAGCGTCCTCGGACGACTGCAGCAGGCTGCGAATCTTGCGCGTGGTGACCCGCATCTGGTGCACCGAGTCGTAGACGTCCGCCCGTACTGCCCGGTCCCACTCGACCAGCTGGTCGACCTGTTCGGCGACGGCCCGGTGGATCGGGTCGATCCGCGTCGTCTGCGATTCGGATTCGTCGTCCTCGCCCGCGCCTGCCAGCACCCGGGCGAGCTTCGAACCGTGTCCGGCCGGCACCGCGCCGGCGTCCAGGAGGCGGTTGGCCAACCGGTCCAGCAGGTCGGGCGATACGGACGAGCCCTCGATGAGCTCCAGCTCCCACTCGCGCCACTGCTGCTCGTCGCCGTCACTTGCCGAGGCGGTCACCTTGTCGTCGCTGAACTCGGCGATCGCGGAGCCCGCGGGGTCGAAGAGCAGGTCGACGGTGCGGGCGGTGGAGATTCGGGCCACCGGCTCCAGCGGCCGGTCGCGAACGATGGCCAACACGACGTCCCGCAGGGCGTCGGGGACCTCCCCGCCGGCACCGTCGTCCAGCGGCGCTCGCACCTCGGTGCGGGTGTCCGGGCCCGCGGGCAGCTTGAGGTGCCAGCCGGCGTCCGATCCGCCGGTGCGCCTGCGCAGCGTGACGTGGCGGGAGGCCAGATCGTGGCCCGGTGTGTCGAAGTAGACGGCCTCCAGGTGCTGCGACGGGGACCGTTCCACCCGCGCCACCGAGGAGAGGCCCTCGAACGACGGCGCAACGGTGGATTCGACCACGTCGAACTTCCGCTCGACCTCGGTGTGCCGGGACGTCTTCGGCGTGCTGGCGGCCATCTCCACCTTCGTTGGTTCGCTCAATGGACAGCTTAGGGTGCCACACCCGGGTGAACAGCCGAAAAGGCCGCCGACGATAGAGTCCACAGGTGACCGAATACCAGACCATCACGCTCGAGCAGTTCGGCCCCATCGCGCGCATCACCCTGAACCGGCCCGATGCCGCAAACGGCATGAACGACACGATGACTCGCGAGTTGGCCGATGCCGCCAGGCGCTGTGACACCGATGCGACGAAGGTCGTGGTGCTGACCGGCTCGGGTCGATTCTTCTGCGCGGGCGGCGATCTCAAGTCGTTCGCGACGGCGCCGAGCCGCGGGCGCTACATCAAGGGTGTCGCCGACGATCTGCACCGAGCCATCTCGTCGTTCGCACGCATGGACGCGGTGCTGATCACCGCGGTCAACGGCACTGCGGCCGGAGCGGGCTTCTCCATCGCGGTGACCGGCGACCTCGTCCTCGCCGCCGAGTCGGCGTCGTTCACGATGGCCTACACCAGGGTGGGACTGAGCCCCGACGGCAGCTCCTCCTACTTCCTGCCACGGCTGATCGGCATCACCAAGACGAAGGAGCTGATGCTCACCAACCGGACCCTGTCTGCGCAGGAGGCGTCGCGGTGGGGACTGGTCACCGAGGTCGTGCCCGACGACGAGCTGGCGGGCAGGACCGATCAGCTGGCCAACCAAATGGCTGCCACCGCAAGCGGTTCCAACGGCGGCGTCAAAGCCCTGATGTTGGCGACGTTCTCCAGCGGCCTCGAGGAGCAGATGGAACTCGAAGGTCGCCTCATCGCCCAGCGCGCCGAATCCGCCGACGGGCGCGAAGGCGTCGACGCCTTTCTGGCGAAGCGCAAACCCGAGTTCGGATAATTTCCCCGAGTCGCTCCGCTCCTACCTGCCGAATCAGAAGCTGTGCTCCTCGGCGGGGAACGCCCCGCTGGCCACCTCGTCGGCATATTGCGTTGCTGCGCGGCGCAATTCCGCGCCCACGTCACCGAAGCGCTTGACGAACTTGGCGGTCTTGCCGCTTGTCATGCCGGACATGTCCTGCCAGACCAGCACCTGGGCGTCGCAGTTGGGACCGGCACCGATGCCGATGGTCGGGATCGTCAGCTTGCCGGTGATCTGGGTGGCCAGTTCGGCGGGCACCATCTCCATGACCACCGAGAACGCGCCGGCCTCCTGGACCGCGATCGCGTCGTGAATGGTCTGCTCGGCGGCATCCCCGCGGCCCTGCACCCGGAATCCGCCCAGGCCGTTGACGCTCTGCGGGGTGAAACCGATGTGCGCCATGACCGGAATGCCCGCGGCACTGATCGTGGCGATCTGGTCGGCCACCCGCTCGCCGCCTTCCAGCTTGACCGCGTGCGCACCGGTCTCCTTCAGGAAGCGCGTCGCCGTCTCCAACGCCTGCTGCGGCCCGGCCTCGTAGCTGCCGAACGGCATGTCGGCGACGACCAGTGCATGGGGCGCGCCGCGCACCACGCCGCGGACCAGCGGGATCAGCTCGTCGATGGTCACCGGCACGGTGGTGTCGTAGCCGTAGACCACGTTGGCGGCGGAGTCGCCGACCAGGAGCACCGGGATGCCTGCGTCATCGAAGACGCGGGCGGTGGAGTAGTCGTAGGCGGTCAGCATGGCCCACTTGTGGCCTTCTGCCTTCCACTTCTGCAAATGATGGGTGCGGACCTTGGTCCGCGGCTTCGTCGTTTCGGCAGCACCGTAAACAGTCTGCTCAGACATCGTTGTCCCTCGTGTCTGTTCGGTCGATCCTCGTGGCCCGTTCCGGGTCCCCGGGTTCTTCTGACCTCCTCAGTGTGCCACCACCGGGCAAGAAGATGAACTTCGGGTTAAGTGGATTTCCTCACACTACGATCGGCCACATGCAACGGCTCAGTGGTCTCGACGCCAGTTTCCTCTACCTCGAAACCGCAGCTCAGCCGTTGCATGTGTGCTCGATCTTGGAGCTGGACACGTCCACCATGCCCGGCGGCTACACCTTCGACCGGATGCGCGACGAGCTGGGGCTGCGCATCAAGGCGATGCCGCAGTTCCGCGAGAAGCTCGCCGACAGCCGGTTCAACCCCGACCATCCGGTGTGGGTTGACGACGACGACTTCGACGTCGACCGGCATCTGCACCGCATCGGCCTTCCCGCGCCGGGCGGCCGCCAGGAACTGGCGGAGATCTGTGGCCACATCGCGTCGCTGCCGCTGGATCGCAGCCGCCCGCTGTGGGAGATGTGGGTCATCGAGAACATCGCGGGCACCGACGCGCGCGCTGACGCAGGCGGCCGGCTGGCGGTCATGACGAAGGTGCACCACGCCGGCGTGGACGGTGTGACCGGGGCCAACCTGATGTCGCAGATGTGCGGCACCGAGCCCGACGCGCCCGCCCCCGACCCGGTCGACGGTGTCGGCGGCGGAAGCGAACTGGAGATCGCGATCAGCGGGGCGTTGAAGTTCGCCTCCCGGCCGCTGAAGTTGATCAACATGGTGCCGACGACGCTTTCGTCGGTCGTCGACACCGTGAAGCGGGCCCGCAGCGGGCTGGCGATGGCACGGCCGTTCGCCGCACCGAAGACCGCGTTCAACGCCAACGTGACCAGCCATCGCAACATCGCGTACGCGCAGTTGGACCTCGAGCACGTCAAGACGGTGAAGAATCACTTCGGCGTCAAGCTCAACGACGTGGTGATGGCACTGGTCTCCGGCGTGCTGCGCAAGTTCCTGGACGACCGCGGCGAGCTGCCGGACTCGACGCTGGTCGCGATGGTTCCGGTTTCGGTGCACGACAAGTCGGACCGGCCGGGCCGCAACCAGGTGTCCGGCATGTTTTCCAGCCTGGAAACCCATATCGACACACCGGCCGAACGGTTGAAGTCCATTTCAGAGGCGAATTCTGTTGCTAAACAACATAGTTCGGCGATCGGTGCGACCCTGCTGCAGGACTGGACGCAGTTCGCCGCGCCTGCGGTGTTCGGTGTCGCGATGCGGTTGTATGCCAGCACGAAGTTGACCGAGGCCCGCCCGGTGCACAACCTGGTGATCTCCAACGTGCCGGGTCCGCAGATTCCGTTGTACTTCCTGGGCTCCGAGGTGAAGGCGATGTATCCGCTCGGGCCGATCTTCCACGGCTCCGGCCTCAACATCACTGTGATGTCGCTGAACGGGAAGCTGGACGTCGGCATCGTGTCGTGCCCGGAGCTTTTGCCGGATCTGTGGGATCTCGCCGACGACTTCGAGGTGGCGCTCGACGAGCTGCTGGAGAGCGTTGGCTAGACCCGCCGGAGTGGCGGTCTGCCAGGCCTGATGCAAGCCCATGGCAGCATGTGGCGCATGAGCCTGAACAAGGGGATCCTTGCGATCGCACTGGTGGTGTTGCTGGTGGCGGGTTGCAGCAAGGTCGTCGACGGTCGCGCCGTCCTCGCGGTGCCACGGCCGGGGACGCCGGTGCGGTGGGCCCCCTGCCAGTCGGCCAATCCACTGGTCCAGATTCCGCCCGACGCCGAATGCGGCAAGCTCTCGGTGCCCGTGGACTACGACAAGCCCGACGGCGACGTTGCGCAGCTCGCGATGGTCCGGTTCAAGGCCACCGGCGAGAAGATCGGCTCGCTCGTGATCAACCCGGGTGGACCGGGCGAATCCGGCGTCGAGTCGGCCATCAACCTCCTTGGGACGCTGCCGGAGTCCGTGCGCCAACGCTTCGACGTGATCGGGTTCGACCCGCGCGGGGTCGCATCGTCGACCCCCGCGGTGTGGTGCAACTCCGACGCCGACAACGACCGGCTGCGAGCCGATCCTCAGGTCGACTATTCACCCGCGGGCGTCGAATACATCGAGAACGAGACCAAGCAGTTCGTGCAGCGCTGTGTCGACAAGTCGGGCAAGGAGTTCTTGGCCAACGTCGGCACGGTCAATGTCGCCAAGGATCTCGACGCAATCCGGGTCGCGGTCGGCGACGAGAAGCTGACCTATCTCGGCTACTCGTACGGAACACGGATCGGCGGGGAATATGCCGAACAGTTCCCGCAGAACGTGCGGGCGATGGTCCTCGACGGCGCAATCGATCCCAATGCCGATCCGATCGAGGCCGACATCCGCCAGGCGGCGGCCTTCCAGCAGGCGTTCGACGACTACGCCGCCGACTGTGCCAAGGACCCGAACTGTCCACTGGGTACCGACCCCACCAAGGCCGTCGACAATTACAAGAGCCTGGTCGACCCGCTGGTGGAAAAGCCCGCCAAGACGGCGGACCCGCGTGGCCTCGCCTACAGCGACGCGCTGGTCGGCACCATCCTGCCGCTGTACTCGCCGAGTATCTGGCGCAACCTCACCGAGGGCCTGACCGAGCTCAAAGAGGGCCACGGAGACATGCTGCTGAGGCTGTCCGACGTGTACATGGGCCGGGACCCCGAAGGGCACTACGACAACGGGACCGACGTACGCGTCGCGGTCAACTGCGCCGACCAGCCCGCAGTCACCGACCGCGCCAAGATCGTCGAAGAGGACCGCCGGGCTCGCGAGGTGGCGCCGTTCATGAGCTACGGCGAGTTCACCGGCCACGCGCCGCTGGGCACGTGTGCGTTCTGGCCGGTGCCGCCGACCAGCCAGCCGCACGAGCTTTCCGTCAAGGACCTGCCACCGATTCTCGTGGTCTCCACGACGAACGACCCCGCCACGCCCTATGAAGCCGGCGTCAAACTGGCCAAGCAACTCGGCGGCACGCTCGTCATCTACGAGGGCACCCAGCACACCGTTGTCTTCCAGGGCAACAAGTGCATTGACGACATCGCCGCCACGTACCTGATCGACGTCACGGTGCCGCCGCCGGACACTCGGTGCTGACCATACGAAATCGCCTGGGCACGCAAAGGTCTCCGAACGGTCACCGTCCGATTGCGTCCACGTTCTTGCCGTGATGCGCGTGCGACGATGACTGCCATGTGGCGGGTGGGGAGGAGTGGCGCGACGCTGCTGGCATGCGTGCTGGTGGCGGGCTTCGCGCCACCGACCGCATGGGCCACGCCCGAGGGGCGGTCCACCGACACCTACGGCCAGCCGCCGGTGTGGGGTGGCTGCGAACAGTTCGCCGGCGACACCAGTGACATCCCGACAGCACAGTGCGGCACCGTGTCGGTCCCGATCGATTACGCCAATCCCGAAGGCGCACAGGCACAACTGGCGGTTATCCGCATTCCCGCGACCGGTGACCGCATCGGGGTGCTGATGGTGAACCCCGGCGGGCCAGGGGCGTCGGCGGTCGACACCGTCGCGGGCATGGGCGCCGTGCTCGCCGACACCGACATTCGCCGCCGGTTCGACCTGGTCGCCTTCGACCCCCGCGGCGTCGGGCACTCCACCCCCGAACTGCGCTGCCGCACCGACGCCGAATTCGACGCCTACCGTAGGGAACCGAACGCCGACTACAGCCGCGCGGGCGTCGCCCACATCGAAGATCTGTACCGCCAGTTCGCGCAGCGCTGCGAGCAGCGGATGGGCAAGGAGTTTCTGGCCGGCGTCGGCACCGCTTCCACGGCTCGGGACATGGATGAGGTGCGAGCGGCGTTGGGCGAGAACCAGATCAGCTACCTCGGGTTCTCCTACGGCACAGAAATAGGAGCGGCGTACGCGGAGGCCTACCCCGACCGGGTTCGGGCCATGGTTCTCGACGGCGCGGTCGACCCGAGCCTGGCGCCGATCGACGAGAGCCTGCGCCAGATGGCCGGATTTCAAACGGCTTTCGAGGACTATGCCGCCGACTGCGCGCAGTCGGCAGGATGCCCACTCGGTACCGATCCGGCGCAGTTCGTCGATAGGTATCACCAGCTGGTCGACCCGTTGGTCACGAAGCCCGCCAAGACGTCGGATCCCCGCGGCTTGAGTTATCAGGACGCGATAACGGGCACCGTCAACGCGCTCTACTCGCGTCAGTACTGGAAATTTCTGACCAGCGGACTGCTCGGGCTGCAGCGCGGGACCGATCCGGGTGACCTGCTGCTGCTCGCCGACGACTATCTGAACCGCGACGAGGCCGGCCACTACCAGAATTCGCAGGATGCGTTCTACGCCATCCGGTGCGTCAACGGACCATTTCCCACCGACCCGGCGGTGTGGGCCGCCGCCGATCAGCGAAGCCGCGAGGACGCGCCGTTCCTGAGCTACGGGTCCTTCACGGGTTTTGCTCCCCGTGATGTTTGTGCGCTCTGGCCCGTCCCGCCGACGTCGACGCCGCACCCCGCGGTGTCACCGGGGCCGGGCAAGGTCGTCGTCGTGTCCACCACCCACGACCCGGCCACGCCCTATCAGGCCGGAGTCGACCTCGCCAAGCAGATGGGCGCCGGCCTGATCACCTTCGACGGCACCCAGCACACCGTGGTGTTCAACGGCGACGCCTGCGTCGACACCGCCGTGGTGGAGTTCTTCGTCGACCGCGCGGCGCCGCCGGAGGGCTTGCGATGCTAGCGACGACGATCAGCTGCACGGAATACCGTGAGGCCCCCCTTTCCAGTGACCGGGCGGGTTCCACGGACAGAACGTGTTCTTGATCTGTCCCGGAGACCCCAGATTCACGTCAGGAATCCACTCGTCAACCCAATGTCCTGGACCCCAGGGAATCCCCGGAATGTCGGGAACCCAGATCCGATCGGCCTGAGCCGAACCGGTGCCGAATCCAAGTGCGGCAGCGCCAAGTGCACCTGCAATTGCCGCTGTCCCCGCGAGCCTTTTGATATTCATGGCGGCCTCCCTTCTGCTCGGTTCCGCCGCGTTCGAGATAGCGCAGCTGGATGGCGAACCGGCATTCAAGACCCCGACGGGGGTGAGAATGCCCCTCCTCGAGACGCCTCAACCGGGGTCGATCGGGGTCGGTAGCCAGTCGGCCGCGACGAATAC
>CAVUPN010000039.1:0-564249 GCA_963743225.1 uncultured Actinomycetota bacterium
ATCCACGGTGTCCGCTTAGCCATCACGGCCAGTGCACGGTCTGACCGGCGCATCCCGGCCTGGGGGCCGGGGGTGGGCATTGATGCCAGTTCTGCCTCGGCCGATCCCACCGGCGCGCCGTGGCGATCGACCGCCAGCAGTTGCCAGGTGCCGGGCACGCCCCGCAGCTCGACGCTGCCACGGTCCTCGAAGCCGGTGCCGGAGCCGACAACCAGGTCGCGCACGGTGCGCGAGACGAGGATGTCGCCAGCCTCGGCCTGGCCGAGGATGCGCGCCGCTATGTGTACGGCGAGCCCCCCGATGTCGGCGTCGAGCAGTTCGCACTCGCCGGTGTGGATGCCAGCGCGGATCTCGATGCCCAGTGTCTCGGCGTGATCGCGCAAGGCCTCGGCGCAGCGGATGGCCTGCGTCGGGCCGTCGAACGTGATGAGGTGGCCGTCACCGGTGCTCTTGACCACCGTGCCGCCGAAGCGTTCCGTGAGATCGGCGGTGATCTCACCAAAGCGGTGGAGCACCGCGCGCCACCGCTCGTCGCCCGTGGCCGCGGCGTGTTGCGTCGAGGCGACCATGTCGGTGAACAGCACGGTGCGCAGGGCGCGATGTGACTGTGAGGGTGCCGCGTGGCTACCGGTGAGGAACTCCTCGATCCCGGTCAAGATCCTGTCGGGCTCGGTAAACCAGGGCGCATGGTCCACGCCGTCGACCTCGAGCCACCGCGCGCCCGGGATGTGATCGGCGAGATACCGGCCGCACTGCACCGGAATGACGTCGTCGCGGGCATGGATGACCAGGGTGGGCGCGGAGAGCGTCGGCAGGATCGGCCGCACGTCGATCAGCATGTTCGATTCCATTGTCGCCCGCATCATCCCCGGGCTCGCGCACATGCGCTCGAACATGGCGAGCTGGCGCATCGACCGGACCGACGGCGTGCTACACCTGGCTGCCGCGCCGCTGCCCCACGCCGAGAACATGGCGCGGGCAACTTCCAGCAAGCGGGCGAACTGCTCCGTCGACGGCGTGTAGTCCTCACCCAGCTCGGGAAGGACGCGCGCCCGCAGCTCGGCCAGGTCGCGCTCGAGGTCGTCCCACCCGGCACCGCCCAAGAACGCGAACGAGCCGTAAAGGATCACCGCCCGCGTTCGCTCCGGTCGTCTTGCCGCGAAAAAGACGGCCTGCGGGCCACCCTCGCTCATACCGAAGACGGCGGCCTTTCCGAAACCGACGGCGTCCATGACGGCCTCGATCTCGGCCACCCGATCATCCAGCGTGCGAACTTGCGGCACCGGGTCCGACAGCCCGATCCCGGCCTTGTCGAACAGAGCGACGCGACAGAACGTGGCGAGCTGGTCGAAGAAGGCCTTGAACTCGGGCATAGCCCAGAACAGCTCGATGTGGCTGACGAACGGCCCGACGAAGACGAGCTCGACGGGCCCGTCGCCGAACACCTGATACGCCAGGCTCAGATCGCCGCAGGATGCGTACGACGTTTCCGGCACGGCATTGACCATACGGATCCCGGACACTACGAATACCGACTTTGGCGCAGTTGCGTGCCGCTCGGACGGCGAGCTGTCTCTCGACGCGCTCACACGACAGCTCATCCGTGAACGCTACGAATTCCGTTTCGTCACAACCCCCGACGGCGGGGAGGCGCTGGCGCTGGAGCGCGCAGTGCAACGTGGCGCGATGTCCGCTGGCAAGCCCTTCCTCAACCCTCCGTAGCCGCGCCGTCGGGTTGTTGCCGATCGGCCCAACCGCCCGCACGGCTGTAGAACGTCTTGAGCAGAAGGTGGCACCGAACACGCGCAGAACACTTTGGTTCAGCTGGTCGTAATGCACCGAGACTCGACCCGCTGCGCGGCTTAGACTTCCGGCGTGCACAGCCAGGACGACGCGTTGAAGGCGGCGGCGAGCAGTTTCGGGCGAGTTGTGACAACTCGTGACACCGAGACCGGGACCACCTGACGGTCCGCGGTCCAAATAGCTTGTTTACCTGGGCTTTTTGAGTGGGGCGGGCGGGGCTCGAACCCGCGACCAACGGATTATGAGTCCGCGGCTCTAACCAACTGAGCTACCGCCCCCAGTCCAGCGACGTGGCCGCTGCACGGCCTATTACGTTATCGCCCCGCCAGAATTGCTTGGTTGCCGACCGGCAAGCAAGTGGCGATCTACCATCAATCCGCCCCATCGCTGCGACTCGGGGGACCACGCCGTTGCAAACCAACACCGGACATTCGGTACGGGCGGCTGTCGTCCTCGCGGCGCTCGGGGTCGTCTTCGGCGACATCGGGACCAGCCCGATCTACACCGTCCAGACGGTGTTCAACCCTCGCGATCCTCACCCCGTCCCGCTCAACGCTCACAACGTCTACGGCGTCGTCTCCCTGATCTTCTGGTCGATCATGCTCATCGTCACGCTGACCTACGTCACCCTCGTGATGCGCGCCGACAACGACGGCGAGGGCGGCATCATGGCGCTCATCACGCTGTTGCGCCGCTGGGGCTCGGACCAAGGACGGCGCACTGCGATGTTGTTGTCCGCGCTCGGAGTCTTCGGCGCCGCCTTGTTTTTCGGTGACAGCATGATCACTCCGGCGATCTCCGTGCTATCCGCCATCGAGGGCATCGAGATCGTCGACCCGGACTTCAAGGACTGGGTCGTGCCGATCACCCTGGTAATCATCGTCGTGCTGTTCCACGTCCAGCGGCACGGCACCGCTGCTGTGGGACGCCTCTTCGGCCCGGTGATGGTCATCTGGTTCGTCGCGATCGGCGCATGCGGGGCAAAGGGGATCATCGACCACCCGGAAATCCTCAAAGCGCTGTCGCCGACCTATGCGCTGACGTTCATGGTGGGGCACTTCGAGATCGCGTTCTTCGCGCTGACCGCCGTCGTGCTCGCGGTCACCGGCGCAGAAGCGCTCTACGCCGACATGGGTCACTTCGGCCGCAAGGCGATCACCCGGGCCTGGCTGTTTGTCGTGCTGCCCGCGCTGGCTGTCAACTACCTCGGCCAAGGTGCGCTGCTGATCGGTGACCCGGCCACCATGCGCGCACCCTTCTTCCTTCTGATTCCCGGCTGGGCACTGTGGCCGATGGTGCTATTGGCGACCGCCGCAACGGTGATCGCGTCGCAGGCCGTGATCACCGGTGCGTTTTCGGTGGCCTCGCAGGCGGCACGACTCGGATACCTGCCGAGGCTGCGCGTGGTGCACACGTCGGCCGCGCGCGAGGGCCAGATATACGTGCCGTGGATCAACGGCGTACTCATGGTCGGAGTCCTCACGCTGGTACTCGCGTTTCGCAGCTCTGAACGCCTGGCGTATGCCTACGGCATGGCGGTGACCGGGACGATCACGATCACCACATTGCTGTTTCTCTACTACGCCCGCACCAGGTGGAGCGCCCCGCTGTGGCTGGTCGTGGTCGGCGGGGGCGTCCTGCTGCTGATCGATCTGCTGTTCGTGGCGGCGAACCTGACCAAACTGGTGCACGGCGCGTGGCTTCCGCTGCTGATCGGTATCGCGGCGTTCACCGTGATGACCACCTGGCATCGGGGACGTGAGATCGTCACCGCGGCCCGCGAAGAGGCCGAGGGACCGCTCGGCGAATTCATCGACGAGATTCGCGACTGTGAACCGCCATTGGTGCGAGTCCCCGGCACCGCGGTGTTCCTCAACCGCGGGAAAGAGACTGCGCCGCTGGCGATGCGGACGACCGTCGACCACAACCACGTGCTTCACAAGCACGTGGTGATCGTGTCGATCGAAACGCTGCCGATGCCCCGTGCGCCGGAATCCGAGCGAACGCTGGTGGACACTCTCGGCTACAAGCGCGACGGAATCATCTACGTCACAGCGAATTACGGTTACATGGAGAAGACGCACGTGTTGGACGCGCTGCGCAGTCTCGATCCGAAGCAGACCGAAGGCGATATCGCGATCGACGACGCTTCCTATTTCCTGTCGAAGCTTGAACTCGTCCGGGGCCGCAAACGGACGATGGCACTATGGCGCAAGCGGCTCTTCATCACCACGTCCTATATCACCGCCGACGCCGCCGAACGTTTCGGCCTGCCCCGCGACCGGACGGTGATCATGGGTGAACGCATAGAGGTGTAGGCACGGTGTGGTTCAGCTGTAGACCGTCTGTCCGTCCTCGTCGATGAGGTAGCGCTCGGTCCCCTGCTCGGACTCTGGGGGCATCCGCGGCCAGCGAGACGGCTATCTTGTTGCTCGCGTTGCGCA
Source organism: uncultured Actinomycetota bacterium (assembly GCA_963743225.1). Taxonomy (GTDB): domain Bacteria; phylum Actinomycetota; class Actinomycetes; order Mycobacteriales; family Mycobacteriaceae; genus Mycobacterium. The sequence goes on from CAVUPN010000039.1 coordinate 4,248, forward strand.
TCACGTCCGCGGTCAGCTCGAACGCTCCGGCCTCGGTGAAATGCGTTCGCATCCCCGCCGCCACCTCCGGCTCGATCGCGGCGGGCGACCGAATCAGCGCGTCGGCGTACCGCAGCGCCGCCTTGTGACGATCGGTCAGCGTGTCCGACGTCTCGTACAGCTCGATCTGCTCGTACAGCGACTCCGACCCGCCCGCGTCCAGCGCATTGCCCTCGCGCAGCGATTGACACAGTCGGCAGTTGTGTTGTGTGGCGCCGCGCAGCCGAACGATTTCAGTTGTCACCGGGTCGAGGGCGCGCAACCGGGCCACGCCCGGGAGAAACCGGTTGAAGAGCACGTCGCCCAGATCGCTGTCGTGATCCCAGATCGACCGCGTCGGTCCACGGCACGGGCACGCCGAGCGCCTCCAAGCCGGCACGCACCCTGGGGAGGTAGTCCGCGAGGTATGTCAGCACGACGACGGGGAACGCCGAATTGCCCAGCGCGAACGTGAACCGAGCGCGGAGATCGTCATCGATGGATGACACGTCGACGCTGAACTGTTCGGCGAACTCGACGACGACCGACTCCGCCTCGCCATCTGGACCGTCGACGGTGACTTCGGCGGGCAGCGGCGGCAGTGACAGCGTCTTGGCGCAGGTCTGGCGCACCAGCGCATTGACTCGGCCGTACTCGGGCGGCGCGAGGGCCACCAGCCGGCCCAGTTCGCCGTTCAACGGATCGTGCATCGTCGCATTATTGCGCCTGGCTGACCGACGACATGTGGAAGTCAGGGATCCGCAACGACGGCATCGCCGCCCTGGTGGCCCAGTCACCCCATTCGCGCGGCAGCGTGACCTCGCTGGCACCCGCCTGGGCGACCCGACGCAGCAGATCCAGCGGGCTCTCGTTGAACCGGAAGTTGTTGACCGCGCCGGTCACCTGCCCGTCCTCGACGAGGTAGACGCCGTCGCGGGTCAACCCGGTCAGCAGAAGCACGGCGGGGTCAACCACACGGATGTACCACAGAGTGGTCAACAGCAGTCCGCGCTCGGTGCTCGCGACCATGTCGGCCACGCTGTCCGTGCCGCCCGTCATCAACAGGTTGTCGGCGGCCACGGCGACCGGAACGCCGAACTCGGCGGCCGCGGCCCTCGGGTAGGCCAGCGCGTTGATCGTGCCGTCGCGAATCCAGTCGACACGGTCGATGCCCAATCCGTTGTCGAAGACCGAAGTCCGCTCCGAGGAACTGGGTATCGCGACAAAAGGCAGGCACTCCAGGCCCGCGGCTGCCGGATCGGAGTACAACGTCAACGGCAGGTCGCTGAGCTTCTCCCCCACCCGCGTGCCGCCGCCTGGCGCCGACAGTGCGGTGCGGCCCTCCTGCGCCCCGCGGCCGTCCATCGACCACGTCAAATAGATCATCAAATCGGCGACTGCCGACGGCGGCAAGATCGTCTCGTAGCGTCCCGCGGGCAGCTCGACCGAGCGCCGGGCCCATCCGAGCCGCGTCGAGAGCTGCTCGAGCATGGAATCGGTTGGCACATCGGCGAAGTCGGGCGTGCTGATACCCGCCCACGCGCTGGCCCCATCGCGCTTGGCATTGATCTCGACCGAACCGGTCGGCTGGGTGTAGCGCCGCCGCAGTCCGTTGGAGGTGGCGACGAACGTCGTCTCGACGATGTGACGCGCGTACCCGTACAGCAGGTCGGGTCCGGGAAAGCCACGCGTCAACGCGTCGGCCACGCCGCCGAACACTTCCACGCCGGTGCCGGGAATCGCTGCGTCCCAATCGCTTGGCGCATCCGTCGCGGGCAGCGGCGGAGCGCTGTCCCGCGCTTCCGGCGCCGACAGCGCTGTCTCCTGCGAGGCCGCCACGAGCCCGGGGATGACCGACGGATCGACCTCACTGGACGTCAACGAAGCGACGTGACCGCGATCGCCACGGCGCACGATGGAGATCACCGTGGTCTTGCGCTGCACCGAAACACCGTTGGTGGTCATCGAATTGTTCGCCCACCGCAGCGCGGCGTCGGCGCGGTCGGTGACCGACACGATCGTCTCGTCGGCCTTCCCCAAGCGGGCCGCCTCGGCCAACACCATGTCGACAACTTGCTGTGCGCCGATCACCGCTAGCGTCCCCCTTCGGTGCGGGTGTTGAGCACGTTGATGCCGCGGAACAACGCCGAGGGGCAGCCATGGCTCACCGGAGCGACCTGACCCGGTTGCGCCTTGCCGCAGTTGAATGCGCCGCCCAGTCGCCAGGTCGATGGGCCGCCAACGGCTTCCATCGCGCCCCAGAAGTCGGTCGTGGTGGCCTGATAGGCAACATCTCGCAGCTGGCCTTCGAGCTTGCCGCCGCGGATCCGAAAGAATCTCTGGCCGGTGAACTGAAAGTTGTACCGCTGCATATCAATCGACCAGGACTTGTCACCGACGACATAAATGCCGTCGTCGACGCGGGCGATCAAGTCGTCGGTACCGAGATCGTCGGCACCCGGTTGCAGCGACACGTTGGCCATCCGCTGGATCGGGACGTGGTGTGGCGAGTCGGCATACGAGCAGCCGTTCGACCTCGGCATGCCCAGCCGCGGCGCGAACACCCGGTCAAGCTGATAGCCGACAAAGATGCCGTCGCGCACCAGATCCCACCGTTGCGCCTGCACGCCTTCGTCGTCCCAGCCAACGGTGGCCAACCCGAATTCCTCGGTGCGGTCGGCGGTCACAGCCATCGACGGCGAGCCGTAGCGCATCGTGCCCAGCTTGTCCGGCGTCGCGAACGACGTACCCGCGTAGGCGGCCTCGTAGCCGATCGCACGGTCGTATTCGGTGGCGTGCCCGATGGATTCGTGGATGGTCAGCCACAGGTTGGACGGGTCGATCACGAGATCAGTCGGGCCCGCCGCCACGCTGGGCGCCTTGGCCTTCTCGGCGAGCAGTGACGGCAGCTCGGCCAGCTCACCCGACCAGTCCCACACGTCGTCGCCGTCGACGGCCTCCCAACCCCGCGCGGTCGGCGGCGCCAGCGTGCGCATGGTTTCGAAGGATCCGGCCGCAGCGTCGACGGTCACCGCCTCCAGCGTCGGCTGCACCCGCACCCGCTGCTGGGTGATCGACGAGCCGAGCGTGTCGGCATAGAACGTCTGCTCCTTGACCGCATGCATGCTGGCCGAGACGTGGTCGACACCGTCGGCGGCCAGCAGCCGACCCGAATACTCCCCGAGCAGACCGACCTTGTCGGCCGCCGGAATCGCGAACGGGTCGATCCGGTAGGTCGACACCCAGCTGACGTCGGAGTACGCCGGCTCGGGCGCCAGCTCGATCGTCTCGGCGTTCAGCGGGGCCAGGGCGCGCGCCACCTGCACCGCGCGACGGGCGGTCTCGGCTGCGACGTCGGTGTCCAGCTCGGCGTGCGACGCGAAGCCCCACGTGCCGTCGACGATCACCCGCACCGCGAGCCCGACCTCGCGGTCGACGACGGATGTCTCCAGCTCACCGTCGCGCAGCTGTACGACCTCGTTGACGATGCGGTGGATGCGCAGGTCGGCATGGCTGGCGCCGGCCGCAACGGCGGCCGACAGCGCGGCGTCGGCAAGCTGGTGTCGAGGCAGCGCGAGGAAATCGGCGTCGACTTGTCGGGGTGCTGTCACGGATAACACCGTAGTTCGATGGCGCCGCGCCCGGTCTAATGACCGGTGGGTGCTACGAATATTCTTCGAGATCGACGCTGGCGTTGAGAAGTGCGAGTGAGTTGCACGCTAACGTCGATTTCGCGGTCCATGCGGATTTTTGCTGTGGCGACTCACGACACTAACTCGTCCCCAGCAGTGTGAGTTCAAGAGCCAGCGCTGTGCCACACATCGCGATGACGATCGAAAGCGCCACCCAGTCGCGGAGTTTGGGACCCGACGGCGCTGCAGAGATCTGGCCGGCACCGCCACGTGCGGTGATCGCGTCGCCCATCTCGTCGGCGCGCCGAAGCGCCACGATGACCGCAGCGGCGATCAGGTCGATCAACTCCAACGCCCAACGACGTCTTCGGGCCCGCCGCGTGGTCAGCACCGGCTTGGGGCGCAGACTGCGCGCGGCGTACAGAATGCGGAACTCGTCGATCAGCATCGGGAAGGCGCGCAGCGCCAACGCGAGTGCGACCGCCCAGTCGTCGACCGGGATACGCAGCGGGCGCAGCGGTCTGCCCAGTTTCGCGACGGCCGGCGCGATCTCGGCGACGTTCGTCGTCCACGACACCATGGCGCCGAGCCCGAGCAGAACGATCGACAGTGCGGTGATCCGCAGGAACTTGAGCAGTCCACCCAGGCCGACGTCGAGCCCGCCGAGTTCGATGACCGGGCTGCCGCCGGCGAATGCGGCGGTGACACCACCGAGAACCAGCAGGAACCACAGCCAACGCGGTATCGAGGGCAAGGCGCCCCGCGGAATTCGCGCCAGCCATGTCGTGGCGAGCACCAGGACCGCCACACATCCGATCGGCACCCAGCCGGGGTAGAACGTCAGCAGCACGCCGATCCCCGCCACCGCAATGAGTTTGGTGCCTGCCCACAGGTCATGGATGACCGTGCGGCCGGGCACCGGCCGCAGAAGCACGACCGGCTTGCGCTGTTGTCGGCGCGCGGGTGCGGTCATGACACGCCTCCTGCCGCGGTCGGCGCGGCCGCCAGCACACCGTCCTCCAGGTGCAGAATCCGCGGGCACAGGTCTTCCAGCCCGGAGAAGTCGTGCGAGATGACGACGACCGTCAGCCCGGCGTTGCGCCGTAGATCCTCGAGCAGTCGCAGCAGTCCGCGCGCACTGGCGGCGTCGAGGCCGGCCAGCGGCTCGTCGAGGATGAGCGCCCGCGGTGATCGTGCCAGCAGCCCGGCCAGCACCACCCGGCGCATCTGCCCGCCGCTGAGCTGGTCGATCCGCCGCTTGGCCAGCGTCGCGTCCAAGCCGACGGTGGCCAGCGCCTGCTGTCACCCGGGCGCGGTCGTGCACCGAAAACCCGGCGGCCGAAGCAACTTCCAGGTCCACGCGGCTGCGCATCAACTGCAGTCGTGCCGCCTGGAACGAGATGGCCACCGCACCCACCTGGTCGGACGCCGGAGCTCCGTCGAGCAGGCAGCTGCCGCTGGTCGGTGCGGTGAGTCCGGCCATGATCCACGCCAGCGTCGACTTGCCCGACCCGTTGAGACCATGAATCAGCACGCCGTCGCCCTCATGCACCACGAAGTTGATGTCCCGCAATGCCGTTGTGGCCCATGGTGTTCCGCTACCATACTCGTGGTTCACGTCGACGAGTTCAAGCACCGGGGCGTCACCGTGCGGCCGGATGTGCGCGGTCGCGGCCGGTGCCGCCGCGGTCTCCACCATCTCGGTGTTGTCCGCCGCTCCGCCGCCTCCGGTGAGGTTGATCGCACGATCGGCGGAATCGGCCTCGTCGTTGTAATGCGTGATGTGCACCAGCGACATGCGGTGATGCTCGGTCAATCCGGACAGCACGGCCAACAGCGCGTCTCGGCCATCCTGGTCGACCATGCTGGTCACCTCGTCGGCGATCAACAGCGACGGCTCGCGGGCCAGCGCGGCGGCCACGGCGAGGCGCTGGAGCTCGCCGCCCGACAGGCCGCCGGTGTCGCGTTCGGCGAGGCCGTCGAGGCCGACCTCGGTGAGCAGCTGATGGACGTCGGTGGACGTACCGGGCGGCAGTCCCCACACCACGTCGTCGGCGACCCGCGTTCCGAGCACCTGGCTTTCCGGGTGCTGCAGGATGGCCGCGGTGCCGCCGAGTCGGCCGAGTCCCACCGAGCCGGGACGTTCGACGGTGCCCGAGGACGGTTCTCGTCCGGCCAGCACCAGCATCAGCGTCGTCTTGCCGGACCCGTTGGGGCCGGTCACCGCGACGTGTTCGCCGGGTTCCACGCTCAGCGACACCGGGCCGAGCGCATCGTGGGCGGCCTTCGGATAGCGGAACCGGACATCGGTTAGCCGCACCGGCACCGGGGCCACCGGCCCGGCGTCGATTGGTGGATCCAGCTTGTGTACGTCCGGAATGACGAGCAGCCGGGCCATCACCCGGGACAGTGCCCACCAGCCGATCAGTGTGACGATGGTGATGCTGAGCACCGATGACCCGCCGATCAGGAGTGGCCAGTAGTGCAGCGCGGTGGCGAAGTCGTTCTTCAGCCGCTCGGCGAGGACATCCATGTCGGGGATGCGCGAGAGCACTGCGGCGATGCCGTTGATGTTGGCTGTCATCGATTCGAAGATCAGATTCCGCAGCCGGACCAGAATCGTCAGCGCCGCAACGGCGGCAATGCCGAAGACCACCCCTGCGGCGAGCCCGGCGAAGAGAACCGTCGGCGTACCTCGGCCGCGCCGCTTGATGATGCCGGTGAGCCCGCCGATGTAGGCGCAGTTGACCACCGTCATGAAGCCGCCCATGCCGGCGATCAGGAACGCGATCGTCGCGCCGGCAATGGTTGCGGCGACCAGCACCCGAAGCCGGTAACGGTAGGCCAGCAAGCCCATGGGCACGGTGCCCAGAAGCGACACTCCGGCCGCGAACGGCACGACGACTGCAACGATCGCGGTGGCCGCGCACAGCGCCGCCATCACCGATGCCTGCGCCAACTCAACCGGTTGCAGCGAACCTGCTCGCCGAGTCTCGCTCGTGCGGCGGGTCGCAGTCATTTCTCGATTCTGCCAGTCGCCACCTGAGAGCCCGCTACGCGCTGTGACCGTCAACACCAGTGCACACGTTTGATACACATAGCGAAACTATGTAATTATGGAATGGTGACCCGTACCCTTGGCGCAGACCTGCTCGCTGTGGTGGCGCGACTCAACCGCCTGGCGTCGCAGCGGGCCCGCATACCACTACCGTTCGCGCAGGGTCGCCTGCTGTCCACGATCGAGGACCAGGGTGCCGCGCGTATTTCCGATCTGGCCGCGCTGGACCACTGCTCGCAACCGACGATGACCATGCAGGTCCGCCGGCTGGAGGATGCGGGGCTGGTGTCACGCACCGTCGATCCCGACGATGCACGGGCTGTGCTTATCCGCATCACCCCGAAGGGTGTCGCCACGCTGCGGCAGCTGCGGGTCGACCGGGGCGCCGCGATCGAGCCGTACCTCGCGCGACTCGATGACGCCGACCGGCACACACTCGACGACGCCGTTCGCGTGATGCGCAAGCTTCTCAACGACGCGGCAGCCCCGAAACCGTCCGTCAAATAGCTACGATTCGCCGCATGCCGATTCCGCGGGTTGATCCGACCACCGACGGCGCAGGCGCCGTCAAGCGCGTCATTGGCAAGGTCGCCATGGCGCCGGCGGGGCAGTGGTACCTACGACACGTCGCGCCTCGTGTCGATCCCCCGCTGATGCGGCTTACGCGCGGTCGGGTGAGTTCGCTCGGCAGTTGGCCGCGCATGGTTCTACTGACCCACACCGGTGCCAAGTCGGGAATCCAGCGAGCCACACCGCTGATCTACTTCACCGACGGCGACCGCGTGATTCTGATCGCGTCGAACTACGGCGGTTCCCGGCATCCGGCCTGGTATTACAACGTCAAGGCCAATCCCACGGTGACGCTTTGCGGGGGTGGCTTCGAAGGGCGCTTCGTCGGTCAGGAAGTCACCGGCGCCGAACGCGACCGCCTGTGGGCGTTGGCCAAGCAATGGAACCCCGGCTACGAACAATACGAATCATCCGCCGGAGATCGAACAATTCGACTTCTGGCATTCACGCCGATCGGCTAGCCACGCACGGGTAGACCGCGATTTCTGCACCAGGGCTGTGAAACACGGGAAATCACGACCCTAGTGCAGATCTCGACGCTGAGACTCGTCGGCTCACAGAATCGAATCGACGAGGGTGCCCACCACATAGGTGGCAGCGATCGCGACCGTGCCGAACAACAGCTGCCGCAACGAGGCCCACCAGGCTGGTCTGCTGGTGAACCGTGACGCGACGCCGCCGGCAATGATCAGACCGATGCCGCCGCATATCAGCCCCGCCCATAGCGATTCGAAGCCGAGCAGGTACGGGACGAGCGGCACGATCGCACCGATCGCGAACATGACGAACGACGAGAACGCCGCTACCCACGGCGACGGCTTCTCGGTCGGGTCGACCCCCAACTCCTGGACGAGATGGAAGTTAACCGCCCGCCCCTCGTCGCGGTGGATCTCGTCGGTCGCCTGGACGGCGGTCTCCTGGCTCATCCCCAGATTGACGAGTGTCGCGATGAGTTCGGCCCGCTCCGCCTTGGGATGCTGCTCGAACGCGCGCCGCTCCACCCGCACCTCGGACTCGATCTGTTCGTTGGCCGTGGTGACCGATGTGTACTCGCCAAGCGCCATCGAAAACGCCCCGGCGAGCAGGCCCGCCACACCGCTGATGACCACGGTGTGGGCATTGGCGGCGGCAGCGACCCCTGCGATCAGCGCGGTGTTGCTGACCAGTCCGTCCATCGCGCCGAAGGTCGCCGCCCGTAACCAGCCTCCGGACACATCGGAGTGCCGGTGATCGAAGGTGTGCGGCCCGCCCGTGGGACTGATCGGACCCCGCTCGTCCCACTCAGCCATGGACCTGATTCAACCTCTGGAGTTTCGCCAGGTCTAGCAAGGTTTGCCTACGTTTGCCACATCACAGTTTCCGCGGCCCGGCTTCGGGCTACCGTCTGGGTATGACCACCACTGCGGAGCATCTACGCAACACACTGGACGGCCGTTGGCGCGACGTGAAGAACAGGATGCGGCAGGAGCTCTCCACCGAGATCTTCCGCCCGCACTACACCCCGAACACCGTCATCGCCCGCACCAAGGTGGCCGAGCAGTTGAAGATCATGGCCGCGCACGGGGCCGCCGAGGACGGGTTCAAGAAGGAGCACGGCGGCAACGGGGATGTCGGCGCGGCGGTCACCCAGATCGAGATGCTGGCGATGTCCGACCTGTCGCTGATGGTCAAGGCCGGCGTGCAGTGGGGCCTGTTCGGCGGCGCCATCGAGAACCTCGGCACCGAGCGTCATCACAAGGCGTACGTACAGAAGATCATCGACCTCGACCTGCTGGGCTGCTTCGCCATGACCGAGACCGGCCACGGCAGCGACGTGCAGGCGCTGGAAACCACCGCGACCTACGACCCGGCCACGCAGGAGTTCGTCATCGACTCCCCCACTCGCACGTCGCGGAAGGACTACATCGGCGGCGCTGCCGAAACCGCGCGGGTGGCAGCTGTTTTCGCACAGTTGATTACGCCTGACGGGGAAGGCCACGGCGTGCACTGTTTCGTGGTGCCGATCCGCGACGACGAGGGCAATGACCTACCGGGTGTGACGACGTCGGACTGCCACTACAAGGGCGGACTGCCCGGCGTCGACAACGGCCGAATCCAGTTCGACCACGTCCGCGTCCCGCGCGAGAACCTGCTGAACAAGTACGCCGACGTCGCCGAGGACGGCACGTACACGTCGCCGATCGAGAACCCCGGCCGCCGGTTCTTCACCATGCTCGGCACCCTGATCCGCGGCCGCGTCACGGTGGCCGGCAGCGCGGCGGCCGCGGCGCGCGTCGCACTCGACATCGCGACCCGGTATGCGTTGGAGCGCAGGCAGTTCGAAGCACCTGGCGACGACAACGAGGTGCTGATCATGGACTACCTGGTGCACCAGCGCCGGTTGTTCCCGTTGATCGCGCGGTCCTATGCGCTGCAGTTCGCGCAGAACGAGCTGGTCGCCAAGTGCCACGAGCTGCAGACGTCGGACGACCCCGACGCCGAAGAGCAACGCGAACTGGAGTCCCGGGCGGCGGGCCTGAAGGCGGCGAACACCTGGCACGCGACCCGTGCCATCCAGGAGGCGCGCGAAGCCTGCGGCGGCGCAGGCTATCTCGCTGAGAACCGGCTGATCGCGCTCAAGGCCGACACCGACGTGTTCACCACCTTCGAGGGTGACAACCACGTTCTCACCCAGCTGGTGGCCAAGGAGCTGCTGACCGCGTACGCCGACGACATCAAGGGCATGAGCCCGGTCGAGTGGGTACGGTTCGCGGCCAACTTCGCCGGCGAGCGAGTGCTGAAACGCACTGCGGCACAAACGATCATGCAGACCATCCTCGACACCCGCCAGGACAACGAGGAGGAGGGCAGCCTGTTCAACCGCGGTACTCAGGTCAAGATGTTCGAGGACCGCGAGGAGTACATAATCGCGTCGGTGGCGCGAAGGCTGCAGGGCAAGTCCAAGGAGATGTCACCGTTCGACGCCTTCAATGCCGTACAGGACCATGTGCTGCACGCCGCGCGGGCGCACATCGAACGGATCATTCTCGAGGCGTTCGTCGCGGGCATCGATGCCTGCGAGGACGAGGAGGCTCGCGAGATCCTCGACATGGTGTGCGATCTGTACGCGCTGTCGGTGATCGAGCAGGACAGGGCGTGGTTCATGGAACACCGATTCCTGTCCACCGAGCGCGCCAAGGCCGTGACGCGCGGCGTCAACGAACGCTGCCGCAATCTGCGGCCGTACGCCGAGATACTCGTCGACGGGTTCGGGATCCCCGAGCAGTTGCGCTACGCCGAGATGCTGCATCCGGAGAACATCGTCGACACCTGAGGGTTGTCGGTGGCCTGTGCCAGTCTCGTCACATGACCGATCGCAATGAGTTCTCTGGCCGCTCGGCGCTGATCACGGGTGGAACTCGGGGCATCGGAAAAGGCATCGCCGATCGCCTGCGGGCCGGCGGGGCGCGGGTGCTGGTGGCGGCGCGCTCGACTCCGGAAGGCCTCTCCCCCGACGACGTCGTGGTCGCCGACGTGAGCACCGCACAGGGCGTTGCCGCACTGGCCGCCGAGGCGCACGACAGGCTCGGCCGCGTCGATATCACCGTGCACAACGTGGGCGGCTCGGGGCAGTACGAAGGCGGGGCTGCGACGCTCACTGACGAGGACTGGCAGTCCGCGCTGGATGCGAATCTGCTGGCAGCAGTTCGGCTGGACCGCGCGATCATCCCGGGAATGGTTGATCGTGGTTCGGGGGCAATCGTGCACATCACGTCTATCCAGCGGCGCGCACCGCTACCCACGTCGATTCCTTACGCGGCGGCAAAGGCCGCACTCACCAACTACAGCAAGGCGCTTTCGAACGAGCTGGCGCCCAAGGGCATTCGCGTCAACGCCGTCTGTCCCGGCTATATCGAGACGGAGTCAGCGTATCGGATGGCGGTGGAGATCGGCGCGATGAACAACGTCACCATCGATGAGGCGCGCCAGCAGATCATGGAGTCGATCGGCGGCATTCCGCTCGGTGCGCCCGGTAGCCCGTCCGATGTCGGAGAGCTGGTTGCGTTCCTGGTCTCCGACCGCGCCCGCTACATCAATGGCGTCGAGTACGTGATCGACGGCGGCAGCGTCCGCGGGGTGTGACTACGGGTTGGGAATCGGGTCGAGCGCCTTGATCTTGCCGTCGTCACCGATCTCGAACCGAACCTGGCCGATGCCGGTCGGGCAACACGCCGCGTCCTGGCCCTGGCGCCATTGATACTGCACGTTGACGGTTTCGTCGCCGAACGTCGTCACAGTGATGTACGGGCGGGGCTCCGGAGTGGCCGGCCCCAGCGAGTTGTTGCGGTCGAAGAACAACACCTGCTGCGGGCTGTCGGACGCGTCGCCCGCGCTCACCACCACCCAGTTCAGTCGGCAATCGGGCGTGTGGCCGCGCGAGCTTTCGCGCCACTGTGGTCCCTGCGGCAGACTCGCGATCGCCTGCTGGAGAGTCTCCGGCGTCGGCGCATCCGATGGCCCGCAGGCCTGTGTGTTGGTCGGCGGCGCGGACGGTGGACTCCAGCCGCAGCCGACGGCGATGAGACCAAGGGACATGAGGACCGCGATCAGGCGAGAAAGCCGCATGTCGACGAGCTTACGGGCGCCGGCGCGTGGCGGCGCCTCGCCGAGCGCAAGGGAGCAGGCACCCCGCCCGCAGGCGTCATCGAATGATGACGCCTGCAATTGTGACCCTGGCTCGGCCTCAATCGGCACCGAGCTCCCTCGTGCCGAAAACGCGTTCCAGCATTGCCGTATCCCCGTGCACCTGTGCGCGGACGGTCTTGCCGTCGCGGACGGTGAATACGTCGGCATTCTGGCCGGTTTCGCCTCCGACGGACACTTCCGTGAGCGCAACGACCGTATCACCCTCGGCGACAAGCGCATTGACCTTCACCGTCAGCCTCTTCTCAGCAAATTCACCTAAAAGCTCCATGACTTCGGCCTTGCCACGGTAGGTGCCGCTGATCACACTCTTGCCCGGCTGCACCCATACGATGTCGTCGTCGAACAGATCCATCACCGTTTCGACGTCACCAGAGGAAAAGGCTGCGTAGCCCTTCTTGATGAGTTCTTTGTTTTCCTCGGACACTATGAACCCCCTTCTTGCGCATCCGCATCGATTATCGATCTGGATCCATCGCGCTTGGAAGGATTTGCACGATTGAATTGCCGCAGTTGCACACGCAAGCGTTCGGTCGACGTTGCTCCCCCGGGTGGACTCGAACCACCAACCCTTCGGTTAACAGCCGAATGCTCTGCCAATTGAGCTACAGGGGATTGGCCCCGCCCGCGCGATTCCGCCGCGGGCCGAGGGTTGACTTTAGCGTACGTGCGGGTGGGCCCGCCAATACTCTCCCGCCCCGGCACGCACCCCCACCGGTGAGGCAGGATGGACACCAACGCACCGTCGTCTGGGAGGGGCCCCGTGGTCGGGTATGTCGTCGTATTGGCCGTCGGCTATGTGTTGGGTACCAAAGCCGGCCGGCGCCGATATGAGCAGATCGCCGGCACCTATCGCGCCGTGACGGACAGCCCCGCGGCCAAGGCGGTGATCACGGCAGGACGCCGCAAGATAGCGAATCGGGTCTCACCCGACCCAGAGATGGTGACGTTGACGCCGATCGACGCCGAAACAGCGGTACTCAAGCCGCAGGCAGCGCCGGCGGCGGAAGAGCGCTAGCGGAGGCCCCGGTTGATCGTCGTGCCAGGCAGCATCACGCCGTTTTGGTAGTTGCTGGGTCCGTAGATGCCCCACGGCGTGCCGCCCTGGATCGGCTGGCCATTGGAGTAGCCCAGGCACTTCCCGTCCTCTTGATTGCCGAACCAAGCAAGGCATTGGCCGGGCGCAGCCTGGTAGTTCTGGGGCGCAGAGGTCGAAATCGTGGTCGCGGTGACAACCGGTCCCGCCGCCGCGGCGACCGCGAAAGCGCTGATAGCGATCACCCGACGAGTCTTTTGCGAAGCCACCTTATTGCCTTTCACCAGTGGGCCGAGGGCGTCTACACCATAACGTGCGACGGCGGGCTACGCAGTAAGGTCGTCGCCGCTGGCCTGTTCCAGCAGGCTGCGGCGGTAAGCCTCCATCGCGACCAGGTCGCCGAACAGCGCGTGGTATTCGTCGCCCTGCTCCACCGGCGACATGCGCTGCAGCTTGGATTTGACCTCGGCAATCTGGCGACCGACCGCCACTTCCTGCAGGCGGGCCAGCACTCCACTGATGTAGCGCGGCAGCTTGTCGTCGTCCTCCACACTGATCGATTCCACGCCGAGTTCGTTGACCAGGCTCGCGGCCGCCTCCGAACCGGTCTGCTGGCGCACCGCCTCGATCCATTCCCCACCCGCGGCGCCTGCCGAGGCGCCGCCCGCCCCCGCGATCGCGGCCCGGACTGCCGCATACCCCGGATGGGTGAAGCTCTCCGCCGTCAGCGCGTCGAACACCGGACCGGCCAGCGCCGCATACTGCAGTGCGGATTTCAGGGCCTCGCGCTGCGGCCACAGCGTCGGGTCCCGCGGATCGGGGCGCGCCACCGCGGCGGCGGCCCGATCCGGTCGCTCGGACCGCGTCACCCGAGTCGACGGAAGCTTGCCGCCACCCCTTGACTGATCGCGGACCCTGCCCACCACCTGGGCCACGTCGCCCCAGCCCACCCAGCCGGCCAGCTGACGCGCATACTCGTCGCGCAGTGTCGGGTCCTTGATGCGGGCCACCATCGGCACACACCGTCGCAACGCGGCGACCCGGCCCTCCGCATTGTCCAGGTCGTGGTCCTCGAGTGCGGTGCGAATTGCGAACTCGAACAACGGGGTTCGGCGCGCCACCAGATCGCGCAGCGCACCGTCACCGGATTTCAGTCGCAGGTCGCACGGGTCCATGCCGTCTGCGGCCACCGCGACGAACGATTGGCCGGCCAGGTTCTGTTCCCCGTCGAATGCCTTGACCGCCGCCGCGCGGCCTGCCGCGTCGCCGTCGAACACGTAGATCAGTTCGCCGCGAAAGAAGTTGTCGTCCATCATGAGTCGCCGCAGCATCGCTAGATGCTCGTCGCCGAACGCCGTGCCGCACGATGCCACCGCGGTGGTCACCCCGGCCAGATGCATGGCCATCACGTCGGTGTAGCCCTCGACGACGACCGCCTGGTGGCCCTTGGCGATGTCCCGTTTGGCGTGGTCGAGGCCGAACAGCACCGACGACTTCTTGTACAGCACGGTCTCGGGGGTGTTGACGTACTTCGCTTCGTTCTGGTCGTCGTCGAAGAGCCGGCGTGCGCCGAAGCCGATGACCTCGCCGCTGGACACCCGGATCGGCCACAGCAGGCGACGGTGGAAGCGGTCCATCGGGCCCCGACGCCCTTCCCGGGCCAGCCCGGCCGCTTCGAGTTCCTTGAACTCAAAACCCTTGCGCAGCAGGTGTTTTGTCAGCGTATCCCAGCCCGACGGCGCGAATCCGCAGCCGAAATGCGCTGCGGTCTCCGCATCGAAATTGCGGCCAAGCAGGTACTGACGCGCGGGCGCCGCCTCATCCGACTTCAGCGCCTCGGCGTAGAACTCCTGGGCGGCGACGTTGGCGGCCAGCAACCGGCTGCGGCTGCCCCGGTCGCGCTGCACGCTGGTCGCTGCGCCGGTGTAGGTGACGGTGTAGCCGATCCGGTCGGCGAGCAGTTCGACCGCCTCGACGAAGGTGACGTGCTCGATCTTCTGCACGAACGCATACACGTCGCCGCCCTCGCCGCAGCCGAAGCAGTGGAAGTGGCCATGGTTGGGCCGCACGTGGAAGGACGGAGACTTCTCGTCGTGAAACGGGCACAGGCCCTTCAGCGAATCGGCTCCTGCGCGGCGCAGTTGGACATAGTCGCCGACGACCTCTTCGATGCGCACACGTTCACGGATGGCCGCGATATCGCGATCAGGGATACGGCCGGCCACCGAATCAGTCTAGAGCGCCCGGCGTCGGGCGCGATCACGCTTCAGCCCGGTTCGATGCGCTCCAGCCGGCCTTCGGTGAAGGACGCAATCTGGTCGACCACCACCCGCAACCGGCCTCCGTCGTCGTCCGCCGCGTTGAAGGCAGGCACGAAGATCGGGTCGAGCGTGGCCGGTGCACCGGCCAACAACCACTGCGCCACGCGGTGGATGCGTTCGCGCTGCCGGGCCTGCAGGTCCAGATGGCGCGGGTCGGACATGATGAACTGCAGCGCCAAGATCTTCAGCACCGCGACCTCGGCGCGGACCAGAGCGGGGACCCGCAGGTCGGCGGCGTAGCGGACCAGCGGGCCGGGCCCGGCCTCCGCCCTGGTGGCGGCAATCGCGGCCGACGCGAACCGCCCGACCAGCTCGCTGGTCAGCTTCTTCAACGCGACCGAGGCGGCGAGTGTGGCGTCGTACTTGCCGACGGCGGCGACCACCGGCAGCTCCGAAAGCCGCTGGGCGGCCGAGACCAGGTCGTCGGCGGACAGACCACCGCCCATCCCGCTCGACTCCCCCAGCCGGCCCAGCTCGGCGGCGGCGTCGTCGTCGGCAAGTACCCGCATGTCGATGCGGCCGGACACCACCCCGTCCTCGACGTCGTGGACCGAGTACGCCACATCGTCGGCCCAGTCCATCACCCGGGCCTCCAGGCAGGGACGGGACTCCGGCGCCCGCTGCCGCATCCAGTCGGCGGCCGCGAGGTCGTCGCCGTAGAAGCCGAACTTGCTCCGTTCGGGACTCCGCTGCCACGGGTACTTCGTGACAGCGTCCAGTGCCGCCCGGGTCAGGTTCAGCCCGGCGCTACGATCTTGCGGGTCAAGGACTTTGGGCTCCAGTCGGGTCAGGATCCGAAAGTTCTGCGCATTGCCCTCGAAGCCGCCGTACGCGACGGACACCTCGTCGAGCGCGCGCTCGCCGTTGTGCCCGTACGGCGGGTGCCCGATGTCGTGCGCCAGCCCGGCCATGTCGACGAGATCGGCGTCGCAGCCCAGCCCGATCGCCATGCCGCGGCCGATCTGCGCCACCTCCAACGAGTGCGTCAGCCGGGTGCGCGGGGTGTCGCTCTGGCGTGGCCCGACAACCTGTGTCTTGTCGGCCAGCCGTCGCAGCGCCGCGCAGTGCAGCACCCGGGCCCGGTCCCTGGCGAAATCGGTGCGATGTTCGGAGCCGGTACCCGCCAGCACGGCACCCTTGGGCGGTTCGACCACCAGCCGCTGCCGGTCGAACTCGTCGTATGGGTCGTCGTTCGTCGCCACCGACGCACAGTCTGCCAGGAGTCTTCGCCGGTACTGGGTGGCCCGGCACCACAATCGCACTACATTGACGATCATGCGTATCGCCCGCTTGCTCAGCCTGATCCTCGCGATCCTGACCGCCGTGGTGCTGCTGGCGCCCGCCGCAGGCAGCACTCCACCGCTGCGGCTGCCCGGCTACGTCACCGACTCCGCGGGCGTGCTGAACGGTTCCCAACTGAGCGACGTGGAACGGGCCGTCGACAAGCTCTACAACGACCGTCGCATCCGGCTGTGGGTGGTGTACGTCGACTCGTTCTCCGGGCAGAGCGCGACGGACTGGACCGAACGCACCAGGCAGGCCAGCGACCTGAGCAACGAAGATGCCATCCTCGCCGTCGCCACCGCCGATCGCTCCTATGCCTTCCTGGCAGGCCCGGCGACCGGAGTCGACAGTAGCGACGCCGCCGCGCTGCGCCGCGACGCGATCGAACCGGCACTCCGCCGCAGCGATTGGGCCGGCGCCGCGGTCGCTGCCGCCGACGGCCTCAACACGACGACGGCCCCGGCACCCGGAATTTCCGGGTTCGGCCTGCTCGTAGCGTTGGTCGTCCTGGTCATCCTGGTGCTGTTGTTGTGGCTGTGGGCGCGGCGGCGACGCAGCAAGCGCCGGGAGGCCGAGTACGCAGCGGCCCGCCGGGTCGACCCCGCCGACCCGGGAGCGCTGGCGTCGGTTCAGATCGACGCGCTCGACGACCTGTCCAAGTCCATGGTGGTGGACGTCGACAACGCGGTGCGCACCAGTGACAACGAATTGGCTTTGGCCGTCGAGGAATTCGGCGACAAGGAAACGACACCGTTCAGCCTGGCCGTCAGCAATGCGAAGACGGCGCTGGCGCAGGCGTTCAACGTCCGCCAAATTCTCGACGACGCAGTCCCCGAGACGGCGGCGCAACGCCGCGACCTGCTGACCCGGGTGATCGTGGCGGCCGCGAAGGCCGACCGCGAGCTCGAAGGCCAACGAGAAGCGTTCGAGCAGTTGCGGGATCTGGTGGTCAACGCGCCGGCCAGGCTGGACGCGATGACCCAGCAGATGGTCGATCTGACCGCGCGCCTTCAGCCGTCGGAGCAGGCACTGGCCGCGCTGCACAACCAATTCGCCGACTCGGCACTGGCTTCGGTCGCAGGCAATGTCGAAACCGCAAAGCAGCGGCTGACCTTCGCCGACCAGAACATCACAAGTGCACGCAATCTGGTGTCACGACCGGTGGGACGCCAGACCGGGCTGGTCGACGCCGTCCGTGCGGCGGAGTCGGCGCTGGGTCAGGCGCGGACATTGTTGGACGCCGTCGACAGCGCGGCGACGGACATCAACCGTGCGATCGCCGCCCTGCCGTCGGCCATCACCGACATCCAGAACGGCATCAAGTCCGCGGGGGATCAGCTGGCACAGGGCAATACCGGGCACGCCGACGAGCTCAGCGCCGCCCGAGATGCCGCGGTGCAGGCCGTCGCCGGCGCCCAGAGCACCGGCACCGCGGATCCGTTGGGCGCGTTCACCAAGTTGACCCAGGCCGACGCCGATCTGGACCGGCTGCTGGCCAGCGTCGCGGAAGAACGCGAGGCGGCCGAGCGGCTCAGCCGCGCATTCGACCAAGCGCTGTTCGCCGCGCAGTCCCGGGTACGGGCGGTGTCGGACTACATCGATGTGCGCCGCGGCAGCGTCGGCCCCGAGGCCCGCACCCGGCTCGCCGAAGCGGTGCGACAACTGCAGGCCGCGCAGGACAAGCAAGAGACCAATCTGACCGAGGCGATCGCGCATGCCAACGGCGCGGCCATGCTGGCGTCGCAGGCGCAGTCGATGGCTTCTTCCGACACGCAATCGGCGCAACGGTCGTATTACGGGCGATACGGCAGCACAAGCAATTCCAATATGGGCGCGGTGCTCGGCGGCATCATCCTCGGCAACATCCTCAGCGGCTCGATGCGCGGCGGATTGGGCGGCAGTATGGGCGGCGGCTGGAGCCCGACGTCATACGGTGGGTCCGGCTCGTGGAGCGGCGGCGGCGGACGCTTCTAGTCTCGCGAGCAGACGCTTATGCCCGTAAAAGCCCAGGGGACGCCGGACTCGTACGTCTCTCGCGAAAATAAGCCAAATGCCGAGGTCGGCGGTCCCGCCCAATCGCGGCATCCGCGAGACTACGGAATATGACGGATTTCGGGCCAGATCCGTCATGTTCCGTAGTCTCGGCGCAAATTTTCATCGTCCACGGCGCGGCGAAGTTAGGTGCCTTTTAGACGGACGGCCAGATAGTCGGGCACCTTGTCGATGGCGATCCGCTCCTGCGACATCGCGTCGCGTTCCCGGATCGTGACGGCCTGGTCGTCGAGGGTGTCGAAGTCCACCGTGACGCAGAACGGTGTGCCGATCTCGTCCTGGCGGCGATACCGCCGTCCGATCGCTCCGGCGTCGTCGAATTCGACGTTCCACGACTTGCGCAGCTCGGTGGCGAGGTCGCGCGCCTTGGGCGACAGGTCCGCATGCCGCGACAGCGGCAGCACCGCCGCCTTGATCGGGGCCAGCCGCGGGTCCAGCCGCAGCACCGTGCGCTTGTCGACGCCGCCCTTGGCGTTGGGTGCCTCGTCCTCGGCGTAGGCGTCGACCAGGAACGCCATGAACGACCGGGTCAACCCGGCTGCGGGCTCGATCACGTACGGCACATACCGGGTGTCGGTGGCCTGGTCGTAGAACGACAGGTCGACGCCGGAATGCTTTGAGTGCGTTGACAAGTCGAAGTCCGTGCGGTTCGCCACGCCCTCCAGTTCACCCCACGGGTTGCCCTGGAAGCCGAACTTGTACTCGATATCGACCGTGCGGTCCGAGTAGTGCGACAGCTTGTCCTTCGGGTGTTCGAACAGCCGCAGGTTGTCGCGCTCGATGCCCAGGTCGACATACCAAGCCAGCCGGTTGTCGATCCAATACTGATGCCACTCCGCGGCGGTGTCCGGCTCGACGAAGAACTCCATCTCCATCTGCTCGAACTCGCGGGTGCGAAAGATGAAGTTGCCCGGCGTGATCTCGTTGCGAAAGCTCTTGCCGATCTGGCCGATGCCGAACGGCGGCTTGCGGCGCGCCGTCGTGACCACGTTGGCGAAGTTGACGAAGATGCCCTGCGCGGTCTCCGGCCGCAGGTAGTGCAGACCCTCCTCGGTCTCGATCGGGCCGAGGTGGGTCTTGAGCATCATGTTGAAGTCGCGGGGCTCGGTCCATTGGCCCCTGGTGCCGCAGTCCGGGCACGCGATCTCGGACATCGGCACGGATTCCGGGTCCACTGGCGGCCCATCCTTGGCCGTCTTCCGCTCCGCGTAGGCCTCCTGCATGTGGTCCTGGCGATGGCGCTTGTGGCAGTTCAGGCACTCGACCAGCGGGTCATGGAACACCTCGACGTGCCCCGACGCCACCCACACCTCTCGCGGCAGGATGATCGCGCTGTCCAGGCCGACGACGTCGTCGCGGCTCGGTGACCACCGACCGCCACCACTGCCGCTTGATGTTCTCCTTGAGCTCGACGCCCAAAGGCCCGTAGTCCCAAGCGGACTTGGTGCCGCCGTAGATCTCGCCGGACTGGTAGACGAGGCCTCGGCGCTTGGCCAGGTTTGCAACGGTGTCGATGATGGACGCCACGGGTCAACAGCGTAACGATGGCCGAGCGGCGCCCGACCACACCGTTGACATGCGCGATCGTGCATGTATCGTGACGGACATAATGAAAACGGTTTCCACCTACTCGTCGGAGCCGGCGCCACACGTCGACGACCACCACCAGCACAGCGACGCCCCGCTGCCGGAGCTGCCGCCCCGGGAGGTGCTCGACACCGCGGGTGACCTGCTGCGCGCGCTGGCCGCGCCGGTGCGAATCGCGCTCGTGCTGCAACTGCGTGAGTCGTCGCGCTGCGTACACGAACTCGTCGACGTGCTCGGGGTTCCCCAACCGTTGGTCAGTCAGCATCTGCGCATCCTCAAGGCCGCCGGCGTCGTGGCCGGCGAGCGATCCGGCCGCGAGGTGCTCTACCGGCTCGTCGATCACCACCTGGCCCACATCGTGGTCGCCGCGGTGACCCACGCCGCGGAGGACAGCGAGTGAGTAGCGCGCCCGGCGTGCGTGCCACCAGGCAGCGCGCGGCGATCTCGGCGCTGCTGGAGAACCTCGACGATTTCCGATCCGCACAGGATCTGCATGACGAACTGCGCCGCCGCGGCGAGGGCATCGGACTGACCACCGTCTACCGCACGCTGCAGTCGATGGCGACGGCCGGGCTCGTCGACACGTTGCGCACCGACACCGGCGAGTCGGTGTACCGGCGCTGCTCCGAGCATCACCATCACCACCTGGTGTGCCGGGTGTGCGGCTGCACGGTCGAGGTGCAGGGCGGTCAGGTGGAGACGTGGGCGGCCGACGTCGCCCACGAGCACGGTTTCTCCGACGTCAGCCACACGATCGAGATCTTCGGCGTCTGCGGCGGCTGCGCGGCCGCGCACGCGTCGGGTGGCTAGGCGTTGCGGACCTATCAATGCTTCAACAGCGACGGCGTCGGCGTTCTTGTCACAGACGATGATCTGGACGAGGCGGCCCGAGACGACGGTCCGCTCAGCGCCGAGCTCGCCGACGCTGCCGCGCAGGCGCACCGCATCGACCTCACTGCGCGACTGCGGCGCAGCCTCGACGGAGATGACCGTGCCCGAAAGCTCGCTGCCGCCAAAGCCCTTCTCGCACTGCAGGATCACGGCGCAGGCGGGCTTCTCGAGTACCTGGCCCCGGCGGAGGACGATGCCGTCGTCGCGAAGAGCTATTGCGCGGTGGCGACCCGGTTGCGCGGAGCACAGGCGGCGCTCGACATGTTCTGTTCCGCGGACACCGATCCACAGCTCGCACGCCTGCTGGTGTCCAACTACAACAGCCACCTTCGGCCCGAAAGTGGCGACATCACGTTCCTGGTCACCGCCCTGCGGCACTACCGCGACAAGCGGCTGCCCTGGTTGAAGAACCTGAGCGCCGATCTGTGGGACAACGGTGTCTACATCATGTTGGTGACGCTCACCGGCGAGGCGGCGGTTCGCCTGATCCGCGAACCCGCACACGAAGCGGAGCGCGCGGCGCTGCTCGGGCTGCTGCCCGACCTGATCGAGCGAACGGCCGACGACGACATCGTCGAAGAGGCGCAGACCCTGCGGGCCGAACTGCTCGCCACCGACTAGACGTGAGTCATTAATTCGTCGGCAGGAGCTTCTGCCGATGCTGGCCGCGATTCGATCGCGGCTCGTTGGTGGTCAATCCGGTCGTCACCACACCCAACGTGAAGGTACGGCGAAAAAGTTGTCAGATTTTCGCAACTGCCGCACATTCGGCGCCGATTAGACGCCCGGGTCGCCGACCAACGCCCGGCGCACATCGGCACCGGTGCTGAGCACCATCACGATCATGGTCCGCAGCGCCTCGTCGGTCAGGCCTGCGGCCGGAAAGTTGTAGCGCAGCGTCACGTCTGCGACGCCACCACCGGCCACCTGCTCGGCCAGTGACACCGTGCCGAGCAGTGTGTCGTGCGCGAGTTGGGCGACCTTGTCACGAAGCTCGTTGTCCAGCGGCAGGTCCCACACCAGGATCTGTGTCAGCGACACCATGTCCAGGCCCTCCGCGATCGTCACCACCCGCAACGAGGCGAACGTGTGGTCGTGGTGCACGGTGAGCGCGCCGTCGTCCTCTTCCTCGAACTGCAGCACTCCGTCGAGAACGGCGCGCAGCCGGTCCTCGGATATCCCCGAGTCGCTGTGCTCCTGCCCGCCGGAAAGCTCCATCGCTACCTGCCGAACCGGCGGTTGCGGTTGACGTACTCCACGCACGCATCCCACAGATCGCGGCGGTCGTAATCCGGCCACAGCTTGTCCTGGAACACGTATTCGGCGTAGGCCGCCTGCCACAGCAGGAAGTTGCTCGCCCGCTGCTCCCCCGACGTCCGGATGAACAGGTCGACGTCGGGGATGTCGGCGCGGTGCAGGTGCTTGGCGAACGTAGCCTCGCTGATCCGGCCGGCGTTGAGTTTTCCGTCCGCGGCCTCCTGCGCGAGCTCGCGTGCGGCCTCGACGATTTCGGTGCGGCCGCCGTAGTTGACGCAGTAGTTGATGGTGATGACGTCGTTGCCGACCGTCATCTGCTCGGCGATGTCGAACTCCTTGATGACGCTGCGCCACATTCGGGGACGCGAACCCACCCAGCGCATCCGCACGCCCATGTCGTTGAGGTTCTCGCGCCGGCGCCGGACGACTTCGCGGTTGAACCCCATCAGGAAGCGGACCTCCTCGGTGCTGCGCTTCCAGTTCTCGGTCGAGAACGCATAGACCGTCAGATGCTTGATGCCGAGTTCGATGGCGCCGCAAGTGATGTCGATGAGTACCGCCTCACCCATCTTGTGACCCTCGGTGCGGTGCAGCCCACGCTGGGTGGCCCACCGGCCGTTACCGTCCATGACGACGGCGACGTGGGTGGGCACTTGGTCGGCCGGGATCCTGGGTGCGGCAGCCTTCGAGGTGTGTTGGGGCGGGCGGGCGAACCTGCCGTTGGTGTGCGGTGGTAACTCGGGAAAGACGACCGGCCAGGACGACTTGTCGGGAAAGGTCGGATAGTCCTCAGGCGCCGGAGGCAGCTGTGGGTAGGTAGCTGACGTCGCCCGCTGCCCTTTCCTTTTCACTACCACGGGTGACATCCTGCCCGAACAGCGAAACCCGGTGGTCGGCGACCGCGCGATCGACCCGGTACACGCGTTCGACCAGCGGCAACGTGCGGAGCTGACGCTCGAGATGCCACTGCAGATGCGCGGCCACCAGCCCGCTGGCCTGGTTGCGGTGCGACTGCTCCGACGACTGAGCGGCGTCCCAGTCGCCGTCGTAGAGCGCGGACATCAGGTCCAGCACGGCCTGCGGCGGTGTGGTCGATCCGGACGGCCGGCAGTGCACGCACACGCTGCCGCCTGCGGCGATGTGGAACGCCCGGTGCGGACCCGGAGCGGCGCAGCGGGCGCACTCGGTGAGCGCGGGCGCCCACCCGGCGATCCCCATGGCGCGCAGCAGGTATGCGTCCAGTACGAGTTCCCACGGGCGGGTGCCGTCGGCCACCGCCCGCAACGCACCGACGGTCAGCCGGTGCAGCGCCGGCACCGGGGCGCGCTCCTCGCCTGCCAGTCGTTCGGCGGTTTCCAGCACCGCGCACGCGCAGGTATAGCGGCCGTAGTCGCTGACGATGTCGGAGGCGAACGCGTCGATGGCCTGCACCTGGGTGACGATGTCGAGATTGCGGCCGGGGTGCAGCTGAACGTCGATGTGTGCGAACGGCTCCAGCCGGGAACCGAACTTGCTGCGGGTGCGCCGAACTCCCTTGGCCACGGCGCGGACCAACCCGTGCTCGCGGGTGAGCAGCGTGACGATCCGGTCGGCCTCGCCGAGCTTGTGCTGGCGCAGCACCACCGCCCGATCCCGGTACAGGCGCATCCGACCAGTTTCCCACTGTGTTCCGACAAGGCCGGTAGGCAGCGCCGGATAGTCTCGACATTGATGGCTGCGCCCCCCACCTCGTCTGCATTCAGATCCACCCTGCCCACCCTGACCAGCCTGCTGTATCGGCTGGCCAGCGGGACCGTGACCTCCGAGGAACTGGTTCGGCAATCGCTGCGTGACATCGAGGCCAGCCAGCCCACACTCAATGCGTTTCGGGTGGTGCTGACGAAACAGGCGCTGGCCGACGCCGCCAGGGCCGACCGCAGGCGCGCCGCCGGACACCAAGCCCCGTTGCTCGGAATTCCGATCGCGGTCAAGGACGACGTCGACGTCGAGGGCGAGCCGACGATGTTCGGCGCGGCGGGCCGGGTGCGGCGGGCGTCGGTGGACGCTGAAGTTGTGCGCAGGCTGCGCGCCGCGGGCGCGATCATCGTCGGCAAGACCAACACCTGCGAACTGGGCCAGTGGCCGTTCACCAGTGGGCCCGCCTTCGGCCATACCCGAAACCCGTGGTCGCGCAACCACACTCCGGGCGGCTCGTCGGGTGGTAGCGCGGCGGCCGTGGCGGCCGGTCTGGTCACCGCGGCGATCGGCTCCGACGGCGCCGGCAGCGTCCGGATCCCCGCCGCCTGGACGCATTTGGTCGGCATCAAGCCGCAGCGGGGCCGTATCTCGACGTGGCCGCTGCCGGAGGCGTTCAACGGCATCACCGTCAACGGCGTGCTGGCCCGCACCGTCATCGACGCGGCGCTGGTGCTCGACGCCGTATCCGGCAACGTCGACGGTGACCGGCACAAGCCGCCGCCGGTGCGGGCGGTCGAGGCCGTCGGCCAGGCTCCCGGCCCGCTCAAGATCGCGCTGTCGACCAAGTTCCCGTTCAATGTCTTTCGCCCCAGGCTGCATCCCGAGATCCGGGCCGCGCTGCACGTCGTCGGCGAGCAGCTCACCGAACTCGGGCACACGATCGTCCCGGCGGACCCCGACTACAGCAAGGGGATGTCGTGGAACTTCCTGTCCCGGTCCACGTCCGGGTTGCTGGACTGGGCGGACCGCCTCGGCCCGGGCGTCGAGCTCGACCCTCGCACCGTCGCCAACCTTCGGATGGGGCGGCTGTTGTCGGAGAACGTGCTGCGCAAGGCGCGTGCCAGGGAAGCCGCCGCACAGCGCCGCGTCGGGTACATCTTCAATTTGGTCGACGTGATTCTGGCGCCGACGACCGCGCTGCCGCCGCCGGCGGTGCACCATTTCGACAAGCGCGGCGGCCTGTCCACCGATCGGGCGATGATCCGCGCCTGCCCGGCGACGTGGCCGTGGAACCTGCTGGGGTGGCCATCGATCAACGTCCCTGCCGGCTTCACCTCCGAGGGGTTGCCGATCGGCGTGCAGTTGATGGGTCCCGCCGACAGCGAGCCGCTGTTGATCTCACTGGCCGCCGAACTGGAGGCGATCAACGGCTGGGTGACCAAACAGCCCGAGCCGTGGTGGGAGGAGTCCGTCGAGGACACGACGGTCGGCGACCACGTCGCGTAGGCCGAGTGGCACACCAACGATGTGCTGAACAACCGGGCGTCGCCGAGACCGTCGCCATCAACCCGGCGCTGGCGATCAGCGGCGTCGAGCTCATCAATATGTGGTACTACCGGCCGGAGTACATGGCGATCATGTCGAACTGCGCCAATACCCAGATCGGGGTGTGGTCGGCGAACAGCCTGGACCGCACGGTCGTCGTCGCGGTGTACGGCCAGCCGACCTAGCGCCGCCGTTTGTTCTTCGCGCAAGCGCTCAGAAGCCGAGCCGGCCGAGCTGTTTGGGATCGCGTTGCCAGTTCTTGGCGATCTTGACGTGTAGGTCGAGATACACCTTGGTGCCGAGCAGCTTCTCGATCTGCGTTCGCGCCGCGGTGCCCACCTCGCGCAGCCTGGCGCCGCCCTTGCCGATCACGATGCCCTTCTGGCTTGACCGCTCGACGAACAGGTTGGCGTGCACGTCGATCAGGTCGTCACGGCCCTCCCGCGGGCTGACCTCCTCGATCACCACGGCCAGCGAGTGCGGCAGCTCGTCGCGGACGCCTTCGAGTGCGGCCTCGCGGATCAGCTCGGCCATCAGCACTTCCTCGGGCTCGTCGGTGAGCTCCCCTTCGGGATAGAACGCCGGCCCCGGCGGCAGCTGGTCGGCGAGCACGCCGGTCAACACGTCGACCTGTTCGCCCGTCGTCGCCGACACCGGCACGATCTCGGTGTCCGGTCCGACCAGCTCGCTTGCCGCCACCAGTTGGGCGGCCACCCGGTCCTTGGGGACCTTGTCGATCTTGGTGACGATGGCCACCAGCGTGGTCTTGGGCGCGACGGTGCGGATCTGTTCGTGTATCCACCGGTCGCCCGGGCCAATCGCCTCATCGGCGGGGATACACAAACCGATGACGTCGACCTCCGAATAGGTATCGCGCACCAGGTCATTGAGCCGCTGGCCCAGCAGCGTCCGTGGCCGGTGCAGGCCGGGGGTGTCGACGAGGATGATCTGGAACTCGTCTCGGTGCACGATTCCGCGAATGGTGTGCCGCGTGGTCTGCGGGCGGTTCGACGTGATCGCCACCTTGGTACCGACCAGCGCGTTCATCAGTGTCGACTTACCCGTGTTCGGCCTGCCGACGAAACAGACGAAGCCGGAACGGAACTCGCTCATTGGGCGCCGAAACTGCGGGGAGATCGCATATTCGGCCAAGTTCGCGATCTGTGAGCAGTTTCGATGCTCATGTGAGCACCTTCCCCGCGCGATCCGTGACGATGATCTTGGCGTCGTCGGACAGCTCGCGTACGGCGGCCACTCCGGCGTCGTCGGCCGATCCGCCGACCAACACGGCCGCCTCCAGCCCGGTCGCACCGCTCGACACGGCCGCGGCCACCGCGGCCTGCAGCGCGGTCAGCGGCAGGGCGTCGAGAGCCACCGGCGCCCCCGCGTACGTGCGGCCGTCCCGATCACGAACGGCCGCACCGCTTTCCGTCTCGGCCCGGCCCATCGCACCGCGGGCCAGCACCACCAGCTTGGCGTCCTCAGCGTCGAGCTCAGTCATCGTCACCCTTCTGCTCGGACGCGGTGGGGCTGACCAGGACGGTGCCGATCCGCACCCGCCCCCTATGGTCGGGCCCGCCTTCGGCGCGCAGCTGCAGCCCGTCCCAGGTCACCTCGGCGCCGGGCAGCGGGACACGTCCGAGCTCGAGGGCCAACAGTCCGCCGACCGTGTCGACGTCGAGGTCCTCGTCGAACTCGATGTCGTACAGCTCGCCGAGGTCCTCGATCGGCAGGCGGGCCGAAACCCGATAGCGCTTGTCCCCCAGCTCTTCCACCGGAGCGACTTCGTCGGTGTCGTACTCGTCGGCGATCTCCCCGACGATCTCCTCGAGGACGTCCTCGATGGTGACCAGACCGGCGATCGCGCCGTACTCGTCGACCAGCAGCGCCATGTGGTTGCGGTCGCGCTGCATTTCGCGCAGCAGTGCGTCCAACGGCTTGGAGTCGGGTACGAAAACAGGCGGACGCATCACGTCCGACACCCTGGTGTCGCGCCCGCCGTTGTTCGAGTAATAGGTGCGCTCGACGAGGTCCTTCAGGTATACGACGCCGACGACATCATCGACGTTCTCCGCGATCACCGGGATGCGGGAATGCCCGCTGCGCACCGCCAGCGACGTCGCCTGGCCTGCCGTCTTGTCGCTTTCGATCCAGACCATCTCGGTGCGCGGCACCATCACCTCGCGCGCAGGCGTGTCGCCGAGTTCGAACACCGACTGGATCATCCGCCGTTCGTCGTCGGCCACCACGCCGCGCTGCTGGGCCAGATCGACGACCTCACGCAGCTCGATTTCCGAGGCGAACGGCCCGTTACGGAACCCGCGGCCGGGCGTCAGCGCATTACCGATCAGAACCAGTAACCGGCTGATCGGGGTCAGCAGAACCGAAATCACCTGCAGCGGGAGGGCCGCCGTCAACGCGAAGGTGTAGGCGTGCTGACGGCCGAGCGTTCGGGGCCCGACACCGATCGCCACGAAGCTAACGACCGTCATGATCGCGGCCGCCGCGGTCAGGCCCCAACCGACGCCGAGCCGGCCGTCAAGGTAGGCGACCAGCAGCACCGTCGCGGTCACCTCACAGATGATCCGCAGCAGCACGACAAGATTGATGTAGCGCGGCCGCTCGGCGACGACCCGGGCCAGCCGCACCGCGCCGGGCCGCTCATCGCGCATCAGCTCTTCGACGCGCGCCACCGAAATCGTGCTGATGGCTGCGTCGATGGCCGCGAACAACCCACCCAGACCGATGAGTGCGATCGCGCCGAGCAGCGGGGCTATGCCGTTCACGGTTCGTCGAAGAATCGAGACTTGTCCAGCAGCCGCCGATCCTTTTCGGTCTGACGGTCCTGGTGATAAGCCTCGACCTGATCGGCCACCCACTCCTCGAGCAGTTGGCGCTGCAGCGAGAACATCTCTTTCTCTTCGGCCGGCTCGGCATGGTCGTAGCCGAGCAGATGGAGCACACCGTGAACCGTCAGCAGTGCCAGCTCGTGGCCCAGCGAGTGCCCGGCCACGGTGGCCTGCTCGGCGGCGAATTGCGGACACAGCACGATGTCGCCGAGCATCGACGGACCCGGCTCCGGCGCGTCGGGTCGACCGCCTGGCTCGAGTTCGTCCATCGGGAAGCTCATCACATCGGTCGGCCCGGGCATGTCCATCCACCGCATGTGCAGGTCGGCCATCGCGGCGGTGTCGAGCAGCACCATCGAAAGCTCCGCCGCGGGGTGGACTTTCATCTTCCTGATGACGAAACGGGCGACGCTGACCAGCTCCTCTTCGGAGACGTCGAGGCCCGACTCGTTGGACACCTCAATACTCATGCCTCGACTCTCGCTCGCTCCGGTCCTCGCTCGTACCTCGCTGCGATCCTCACTCGCGCTCGCCTTCGGGTGTGCTCATGCCTGTCCTATCGCCGCGGACGGCTGCCCGAGGCACGCCGCTGCGCTCTATTCATCAGTTCGGGCTCTTCGTGTTTGGCATAGGCATCCACGATGTCGGAGACCAGCCGATGCCGCACGACGTCGGCGCTGGTGAGTTCGGCGAAGTGGATGTCCTCGATTCCGTCGAGGACGCGCATCGCGTTGCGCAATCCCGACGCGGCGCCACCCGGCAGGTCGACCTGTGTGATGTCTCCGGTGACAACGATCTTCGACCCAAAGCCCAACCGGGTGAGGAACATCTTCATCTGCTCGCCGGTGGTGTTCTGCGCCTCGTCGAGAATAATGAACGCATCCGAGATCGTGTTGTGAGTGAGCAGAAAGTCCTCGGTGACATAGAGCGAATCGGCGGCAGCGACCTGTATGCAGACCGACTCTTCGGTGCCAGCGGACTCGATACGTTCAATGAACCGCATTGGTCGGCCACCGCCGGTAACGTCGTACTTCGCGATCTTGCGTGCCAACCGGAACGGCGTGACCCCCTGAGGAAGCCGAATATCGAGGATGTGCGCATCGGCTCGATGATGAACTGGACGTCCCCGTGCGAACCCCGGTTTGCGTCCTTGTGCTTTCCGTTTGCGGCGATACACCACTCCGCCCAGCGACTGGACGAGGAACGTTACGTCGTCGGCGAGTTGTTCCGAGGCCGTTCCGTACTGGACCCGACACGTCCGGCCGTCTTGTGTCACCGGCCCGCCATCGGTGTCGAACAGCCCCTGTAGGACGGCCAATCGGACGTCCGGTGTGTTGCGCAGATACTCCACTGGAACGGACTTGTCGTCCGACTTCGCGCCAGCGAGCCCAAGTTGATGCATCGCCACAGTGATCGGGTTCTTGATCCGAACGTCCCCGCCCTTGCCAACCCGTCCGACCAGTACATAGTCAATGTCTGACTTCTTCCGGACGGTGATCTCTGGAACCAGGCGCTGCAACGCCTCAACCAATTCAGAGTCGCAGGTTGTGAAACTGGGCGAGGTACGGCACGAGATGCAGCCATCGCCGAGCAGCAGACCGAGGGCATAGGGATCCAATGGCACTGGCTGCGATTCGAAATACACCGGTGCACTCAGCAAAGGCAGTTCGTAGCGGTGATAGTGCGCCGCCCGGAGGTTGCCCATCATCTCCTTGGTCTGCAGCACTCGGACAGGCTTGCCTCGACTCTTGTCATGGCGGGTGTGCACGGCCCATAGATGGTCACTCGACGCGAGCGTCGACGAACCATCCTGTGTATAGACGCGGTAGATCTCCTTGAAGCCCTGAGGGTAGATACCGAGTACCTTCGTCGGGCGGCCATCGGAACCGATCACGGAATCCCCGACTTTGAGATCGCCGATCGCTTCGAATCCATGAGGCGTCAATACCTTAGTGAAGAGGGGTTGCGCGCGCCCACGCATGTACCCGAGCGGCGCTACCTCAATTACCCCGGCGCTCATCAACTTCGGGATCAGTTCCGGGTCCAACATGTCGTGCAGCGCGTCGTAGAGCGGCCGCAGATACGGGTCGATCTTCTCGCTCAGCGTGCCGGGCAGAAAGCCAAGGCGCTCACCGGCTTCCACCGCTGGCCGGGTGAGGATGATCCGGGACACTTGCTTGGTCTGCAGCGCGCGAACGGCCTTGGCCATCGCCAGATAGGTCTTGCCGGTGCCCGCCGGTCCGATGGCGAACACGATGGTGTGCGCGTCGATGGCGTCCACATATCGCTTCTGGTTCAGCGTCTTTGGCCGGATCGTCTTGCCGCGCCGGGACAGGATGTCGAGCGTCAGCACCTCGGCCGGCGACTCGCCCTCTGTGCCGGTGAGCATCGCGACGCTGTGCCGCACCACTTCTGGGGTCAGCTGTTGGCCGCTCGCCGCGATCGCTATCAGTTCGGAGACCACTCGCTCGGCCAGCGCCACATCGGCCGGCTCGCCGGACAGCGTGAGTACGTTTCCGCGTGCGTGGATATCGGCCGCCAGAACGCGCTCGAGTGCGCGCAGATTCTCATCGGCGGAACCCAGCAGGCCCACGACGAGGTCGGGCGGAACATTGATGCTGCTGCGAACGGGTGCGTCCGAGTCAGCGTTGGTCTCGCTGGGCGTCACCTGGGGTTTTCTGCCTGCTTTCTGGGTTCTGGCCTGGTCGGTTGCTGCTGAATAACCAGTTTACCGCCGGGTACCGACCCATCCCAATGTTTAACCCACGTTGACCTCGGCCGGAGCCGGTCTCGGGCGCGGTGGCCGGCTACGCACGTTCATCGGCCACCAGAACCACCGGCCGAGCAGTGTGGCGATGGCCGGTGTCATGAACGACCGCACGACCAGCGTGTCGAACAGGAGGCCGAGCCCGATGGTGGTGCCCATCTGGCCGATGACCCGCAGATCGCTGACCACCATCGAGCACATGGTGAGCGCGAACACGAGGCCGGCGGCTGTCACCACACTGCCGGTGCCACCCATCGCGCGGATGATTCCCGTCTTCAAACCGCCGGGTATCTCCTCCTTGAACCGGGACACCAACAACAGGTTGTAGTCCGATCCGACGGCTAACAGGATGATGACCGCCATAGCAAGAACCATCCAGTGCAACTCGATGCCGAGGATGTGTTGCCAGATCAGCACCGAGATCCCGAATGACGCGCCGAGGGAGAGCACCACGGTGCCGACGATCACCAGTGCGGCGACGAGGCTCCTGGTGATGATCAGCATGATCAGGAAGATCAGGCAGATCGACGCGATTCCGGCGATCAGCAGGTCGTACTTCGAGCCGTCCGCCATGTCCTTGAAGGTCGCCGCCGTACCGCCGAGGGAGATCCTCGCGTCCTCAAGGGGCGTGCCCTTCACCGCCTCGATGGCCGCGACCTTGATCGGTTCGACGCGGGCGAGGCCTTCGGGTGTCACCGGATCGCCGCGATGCGCGATGATCATCCGGACCGCCTTGCCGTCCGGCGATAGAAAGGCCTTCATGCCGCGCTGAAAGTCCGGGTTCTCGAAGACTTCGGGCGGGAGATAGAAGGAGTCGTCGTTCTTCGCTTCGTCGAACGCCTTTCCCATCGACGTTGCGTCCCTGCTCAGTTCGTCCATCTGGTTGTACATGCCCGACATGGTGCTGGACGTGGTCAGCATCATGCGCTGCATGTTTTCCATCGTCGCGATCATGGGCCCGAATTGTGCGACCATCTGCGGCATCAGCGCATCCAGCTGGTGCATGTTCACGATGAGCTTGTCCATGGAATCGGTCAGCTCACTGACTCCGTCCAGGGTGTCGAAGATGGAGCGAATCGCGTGGCACACCGGGATGTTGTAGCAGTGCGGCTCCCAGTAGAAGTAGTTGCGGATCGGCCTGAAGAAGTCGTCGAAATCCGCCAAGTGGTCGCGTAATTCGTGGATCGTTACCTGTAGGTCGTCCATCTCGCCGACCATGCCGTGGGTGACACCGACCAACTGGGTCATCAGCTCGTACATGCGCTTCATGGTCGCGAGGGTCTTGCCCATTTCGTCGGCCTGGGTCTTCATGTCGGCCATGCGGTCCTTCATCAGCTTCATGTTCTGCATCTGGCCCGCGCCCTGCATGCTCATCAGGAACGGAAGCGACGTGTGTTGGATGGGCGTCCCGTCGGGCCGGGTGATCGCCTGCACCCTGGCTATTCCTTGTACGCGGAACACCGCCTTGGCGATCTTGTCGATGACGAGGAAGTCCGATGAGTTGCGAAGGTCGTGATCGGCCTCGATCAGCAAGACCTCCGGATTCATCCTGGCCATCGAGAAATGCCGGTTGGCCGCCGCGAGGCCCTCGTTCGCCGCGATGTTCTCGGGGATGAACTTCGTGTCGTCGTAGTTGGCCTTGTATCCGGGCAGGGCGGCGAGGCCGATGAGGGCCAGCGCCAACGACGCGGTGAGAATCGGGCCCGGCCACCGCACGATCGTGGTCCCGATCCGCCGCCAGAACCGGATCCGCATTGCGCGCTTGGGTTCGAAGAGACCGAACCGACTGCCGATGGTGATGATGGCAGGGCCCAGCGTCAGCGCCACCGCAACGCCGGCGAGAATGCCGACCGCACAGGGAACTCCGAGCGTTTGGAAGTACGGCATGCGGGTGAAGGTGAGGCAGTATAGGGCGCCCGCAATGGTCAGACCCGAGCCCAGCACGACGTGCGCCGTGCCCTGGAACATCTCGTAGTAGGCCTCTTCCCGGGTCGCGCCGGTCGCACGCGCCTCTTGATAGCGCCCGATGAGGAAGATGGAGTAGTCGGTCCCCGCCGCGATCGTCAGGGACACCAACATGTTCGTCGCGAACGTCGACAGTCCGATGACGTGGTGGTAGCCGAGCAGCGCGACGATTCCCCTGGCCGCGGTCAACTGAATGCCCACCATGAGCAGCAGAAGTACGACCGTCACGATCGAGCGGTAGAAGAACAGCAGCATCGTGATGATGACGATGAAGGTGACGACGGTGATCTTCACTATGGTGCTGTCACCGGCGTGGGTCATATCGGCCTGAAGCGCCGCCGCCCCGGTCACGAAGACCTTGATGCCGGGCGGCGGAGGCGACTCGCCCACAATGGCGCGGACCGCTTCGATCGACTCGATGGACAGCGTCTCACCCATGTTTCCGGCGAGATTGAGCTGCACGTACGCGGCCTTGCCGTCGGTGCTTTGCGCTCCGGACTCGGTGAGTGGATCGCCCCAGAAATCCTGGATGTGCTGGACGTGCCTGCTGTCCGCCCTCAGCTTCTCGATCAAGCCGTCGTAGTAGTCGTGCGCGTCCTGCCCGAGCGGCTCGTCGCCCTCCAGGATGAGCATCGCAACGCTGTCGGAATCGGATTCCCCGAAGAGCCGGCCCATGGTCGCCATTGCCTGCATCGCCGGCGCATTCGACGGGCTCATCGATACCTGGTTCTGTGCAGCCACCTCCTCCAACTGAGGCACGGCGGCGTTCAGGACGAGACAGCAACGCCACCCAGCCGAGAACGATGGGGATCGAGAGGCGCCGAATCCACTGGGCGAGGAACGACGGCTGCCGCCGGGTCTGCAGTTCGCTCATGCGCCCGCCTTCGCTCATGCGGACTTCACAAAGCAGTAGATGTAGGCGCTGACCTGGTTCACGGTCCGTTCGTCCTTGACTTCGCCGTCAGAGGTGATGCGGCAACCGATGAAGTCGCTGTTGCCCTGCGCCACAATATTTCCCGTCATGGACGGCGCCGTGGTGACGATCTCGTGCGACCACGGCAGCGACGCGCCGTTGACCTGGTTGGTCTCGCCGTCGTCGTCGACGTAGTTGATGTCCGCGGTCGCCCCGGCCGGACCGAAGATTTCGTACACGACGCGTTTCGGATCCGACCGGTGCTCGTCGTCGGACATGCTGCCCGCATACGTCGGCAACTGGTGTGAGCCGAAGATGCCACGGACCCGGGCCACCGCAAATCCGCCGACCGCTACCACTACCACCATCACCAGCGGTATCCACGTACGTTTCAGAACACGCAGAATTCGGGGGTCCCTTCAGCCTCGGTCAGCCCTCAGTCGGCTTTGCAAGCGAGGCTAACAAACATCGCGCGGCTATCGGGAGTCACGGTCTGGGCGGCCTCAGCGTCGTCTCAGCAGCTCGTTGGCCGGCAAATCCTTCTCGAGCACCTTCTGAGCCTGTGCAGCACCCGTCACCGGCAACGTCGTGTCGTCGATGAGGCCGACCTGCACGAGCAGCGACGCCTGATCCCAGTAAATGCGTTCAAAGGCCACTTTGTCGCCGTCGAATCCCATGACGACCACTATCGGTAGCCGCACCGCCCGTCCGGTCGCAGCGACGCCGGGTAAGAACGTTTCCATCGGGATGTCGTGTGTGAAGCTCATGATCATCTCGTCGACCACCTTGTCGGCGCCGACCGTGCGGCTCACCGGGATGATCTCGGTGTCATCCGGCCAGTGCCCGACGAAGTACTTGTCGTAGAAGTCCGCGACGCCCCGGCCGCCGACTCCGCCCATCATCGTGGGGACGTGGTTGACGAACGGTTCGGCCGTCATCGTCGACATCGTCGCCGCGACATCCTTGGCGACGAACTCGTCGGCCACGTGCTCGTCGAAAATCGCGCTGAGGTCGTACTTCTCGCTCATACCGCTGAGGCTAATCCCAGCGCCCGGTCAATACTCCCAATGCGCCGAGCGCGACGGCGGCGGCGCTGGATGTTCGCAGAACCGTCGGACCGAGCCGCACCGGTTTGGCCCCCGCTTCGGACAGCGCGGCGATCTCGTCGTCGGCGATGCCGCCTTCCGGCCCGACCACCAGCATCAATGAATCTGCTTGTGCCACCGACAAGTCGGCGAGCTTCTCGGTGGCCGACTCGTGCAACGCGACCGCCAACGCGTTCGGGTCTCGGCTGATGCGTTCGACCAAGTCGTCGGTGGTCGCCACGCCGGTGACGGTCGGAATGTGCGGTCGCCGTGACTGGCGGGCGGCGGCGCGGGCCACGGCACGCCAGCGCCGCAGGCCCTTGTCGGCGCGACCGCCGTCCCAGCGGGCCACGCAGCGGGCCGCCTGCCACGCCACGAACGCATCCGCTCCGGCCTCGGTGGCCAGCTCGATGGCCAGTTCGGAGCGGTCGGACTTCGGCACCGCCTGCACGACGGTGACCTGTGGGGATGCGGGTTCGACGGTCCAGCGGTCGCGCACCCGAGCCGACAGCACGCCCTTGCCGACCTCCTCGATGACGCAGTGCGCCATCGCGCCCGCGCCGTCACCGAGGTCGAGCTCTTCGCCGGCGCGGATTCGTCGCACGTTGGCGGCATGGAAGCCTTCGTCGCCGTCGACGACGGCCAGGTCACCGACCTCGGGCAGGGTGTCGACGTAGAAGAGCGCCCTGGTCATGCCGGCGGCTAGCGGCCGGTGAAGGTTTCGCGCAGCCTGCTGAACAGCCCGCCGCCCGCGCTGCTCGTCTGGGTGGACTTCACCTCGGCGGCGTCTCGGGTTCGGTGTTCCTTGAGCTTGCGCAGCAGTTCGATGTCCTGGTGATCGAGCCGCGACGGGACGACCACTTCGATGTGCGCGTGCAGGTCGCCCCGCACGCCCGACCGGAGATGGGGCATGCCGTGGCCGCGCAGCGTGGTAACCGAACCGGGCTGGGTGCCTGCGGGGATGGTGATCTCGGTCGGCCCGTCCAGAATCGCGTCGACGGCGACGGTGGCGCCCAGCGCCGCGTCCACCATCGGCACCGAGATGGTGAAGTGCAGGTCGTCGCCGTCGCGGACGAAGATGTCGTGCTGCTGCTCATGAACCTCGACGTACAAGTCGCCCGCCGGTCCACCGCCGGGTCCGACCTCGCCCTGGGCCGCCAGCCGCACCCGCATGCCGTCGCCGACACCCGCGGGGATCTTGACGCTGATCTCGCGCCGGGCCCGCACCCGGCCGTCGCCGCCGCAACGGTGACACGGGTCGAGGATGACCTCGCCGACCCCGCCGCAGACGGGGCACGGCCGCGACGTCATCACCTGGCCGAGCAGCGAGCGCTGCACGGTCTGGATCTCGCCGCGCCCGCCGCAGGTATCGCACGCCGATGGCGTGGACTTGCCGTGGGTGCCCTTGCCCTGGCACAGGTCGCACAGCACAGCGGTGTCGACGGTGACCTGCTTGGTCACGCCGGTGGCGCATTCGGCGAGGTCGAGACGCATCCGCAGCAGCGAGTCGGCGCCGGGCCGGACCCGGCCGATCGGCCCGCGGGACGTGGACCCGCCGCCGAAGAACGCCTCGAACACGTCGCCGAGCCCGCCGAACCCGCCGAAGCCGTTGCCAGCCGCGCCCGCGGTCGCCAGTGGGTCACCGCCGAGGTCGACGATGCGACGCTTCTCCGGGTCGCTGAGCACCTCATAGGCGACGCTGATCTCCTGGAAGTGGGCCTGCGCCCGCTCGTCGGGGTTGATGTCGGGATGCAGCTCCCGGGCCAGCTTGCGATAGGCGCGCTTGATCTCCGAATCACTCGCGCCCTTGCTCACTCCGAGCAGGCCGTAATAGTCGCGTGCCACTCCCTGACCTTCCCTACCGCTGACCGCGGTTTACCGGCTGCCTAAGACTTCGCCTATGTACAGAGCAACCGCAGCGACATTAGCGATCGTTCCCGGATAGTCCATTCGAGTGGGCCCGAGCACACCCATGCCGCCGTAGACCTTTCCCATACTGCCGTAGGCGGTGCTGATCACAGAAGTGCCCACCATTTCCTCGGCCTCGGTCTCGTGACCGATGCGCACGGTGACCTTGCCGGCCTCCTGCTGCGCGGCCAGCAGCCGCAGCACCACCACCTGCTCCTCGAGCGCTTCGAGCACCGACCGCAGCGACCCGCCGAAGTCGGCGGTGTTGCGGGTCAGGTTGGCGGTGCCGCCCAGCAGCAGCCGCTCCTCGCTGTGCTCGACGAGAGATTCCAGCAGGACCGTCGCCGACCGGCCGATCGCGTCGCCGAAGCCGCCTGCGCCGTCCATGTGGACGGCCAGATCCGACACCGCGACCGACGCGGCGGCCAGCCGCTTGCCCTCCAGCGCCTGGCCGAGCATCTCGCGCAGCTGGCCGACCTGGTGATCGTCGATGGTGTCGCCGAGTTCGACCATGCGCTGGTCAACGCGGCCGGAATCGGTGATCACCACCAGCAGCAGCCGGGCCGGGGTCAGCGCCACCACCTCGAGATGCCGGACGCTGGAGGTGGACAGCGTCGGATACTGCACAACGGCGACCTGACGGGTCAGCTGCGCCAGCAGCCGCACCGCGCGGCGCAGCACGTCGTCGAGGTCGACGCCGGATTCCAGGAATTTGAGTATCGCGGTCCGCTCGGATGTCGACAGCGGCTTGATTTCTTCGAGCCGGTCGACGAACTCTCGGTAGCCCTTCTCCGTCGGTACCCGGCCCGAGCTGGTGTGCGGCTGGGTGATGTAGCCCTCCGCCTCGAGGACCGCCATGTCGTTGCGCACGGTCGCGCTGGACACGCCCAGGTTGTGCCGTTCGAGGAGCGACTTCGAGCCGATGGGCTCCTGGGTCGCCACGAAGTCCGCGACGATGGCGCGCAACACCTCGAACCGACGATCGTCGGCACTAGCCATGGTTCACCCAGCCCTTTCGGCACGTTCAGCGTCCATTTTACGGTTATCAGCTGGGGCAACGCCTGCGCGCAGCTGTTCGCGTGGCGGATCGGCCCGTTGCGACTAGCCTCTGTTAGTGGTGAAGCCAACGCCACGCGTGACAACTCAAAGGATTTCTGGCAGGTGATCTTCAAGGGCGTTCTCGACGGCAAGCCGTACCCGGCCCCTGGTCTGACGCATCGACAGTGGTCACAGATACCGCCGCGGCAAATCCGTCTCGACGAGCTGGTGATGACCACGAAGGTGCTGGCGCTGGACCGCCTGCTGTCGGAGGACTCCACGTTCTATGGAGACCTGTTCCCGCATGCCGTGCGGTGGCGCGGCGTGATCTACCTCGAGGACGGGCTGCACCGCGCGGTGCGGGCCGCGCTGCGCAATCGGACGGTGTTGCACGCCCGGGTCTTCGACATGGACATGCCGTTCGCCGAGCAGATGTAGCTGCCCAATTTGCACCGCCCAGTGTGCGAGATATCCCGCAACAAGTTCGTATCGGCCCCTCGACGCAGTAGGTACGTGAGTCATTAATTCGTCGGCAGGAGCTTCTGCCGATGCTGGCCGCGATTCGATCGCGGCTCGTTGGTGGTCAATCCGGCGTCACCACACCCAACGTGAAGGTACGGCGAAAAAGTTGTCAGATTTTCGCAACTGCCGCACATTCGGCGCCGCGAGGGATTTGGCCAATGATCTGCACCCGAATTAGCCGCCAAGGTTCGCTAGGTACAGCGCGCACAACGTCTGCCAGCCGAAGATTGAATACACGCTGGCCCGTTCCCAGACGCCGATCGGCGGGACCGCGAACGCCACTGCCGCCGCGCACAGCAGACCCAGCGCGCCAAGCGTGATGGAGACCGCCAGAAGACTTGGCGACGCACCCGTACGGCGGAGAATCGGCGCGGCTGCGAGAATCGCGGCGTTGCCGCCGACGATCGCCAGCGCGGCGCCGGCGACGTGCAACAGGGAGCCTGATCCGCTGTGCACGACGGCGATCAAGCCATTGCCGATACCGTTCAACAGCGCGAAGCACAGGAACGGCAACGCCTTTCGCGCTCCGGTGCCAACGACCACCAAGACGGCACCGGCCGGAAAGAGCACCGCCTGCGCGACGAAGGCAACGTTCATCAAGTCCGCATGCGGCGACCGGGCCGGCTCTCCGAGAAGACTGATGTAGTCGGTCGCGTAGCTGTAGTCAGGCACCGCTGCAGCGGCGACCGCCTCCGCCACGAAATACCCCAGCGCCGCGACGATCCAGGCCCCGGCACCGATGCGCAGCGCCGGCGTCTGACGGTCGGCCGCTGGCGATGGAGACACCAGTCAAACCTAGGCGCAATTAGTCGGGGGCCATGGCCTCGCGCAGGGTCTCGAGTCCCTAACGGCACAACTGCGCGGCGACATCAACCGGGCTGGGCGGCCGCAACCTCGAAATGTGAGACCGTGGTCTCGCGATCGACGAGGTACTCGTCATCCTCGGGGTAGAACACGGCGGCCTCGATGTCGGATCCCGCGAACCCGATGATGGCAGCCCGTGACTCCCACCAACTGACCGTCAGGACTTCGGTTCGACCATCTCCCAGGTCTCTCGTCCACATCTGGCAGCCAAGGTTGCCCGGCGTCGCCGCATACTCACGCAAACCGGTGCCGGTGATGTACGCGACGTAGGCGTTCGCCTGCTCGGTCCGAACCCAGCCTCGCCACATCCGAGCGATCATGACCATCTCCTCGACGACGCCGGGTCTCCGAGGACCATCGTTCGTACCCTCGATCTAGCCGGGGTCGAGCTGGCATCGATCCGGACCGTCTTTGATGAGGTTATTGCGTGGGCCAAAGCCACTCAACGTGGTTGAGGCTAAATCATTCCTGTCTCGAAATAGACGACATACGAGGGTCTCAAAACTTCGTGTCGGAGATGGCACGGCGATATGACGGACATCGTTGACCAGCGGTGAAACGATACTGACGTGGACCCCAGCGGGGATGGTGGCGGTGGACTGACCGCGACGGGGCTGCTCTGTGGGTCGTGCGGCACCGAACTGCCACCCAACTCCAAGTTCTGTAACGAGTGCGGTGCACCGCTCACACACGCCACTCGATCGGCGGAGTACAAGCAGGTGACGGTGCTGTTCGCCGATGTGGTTCATTCGATGGACATCGCGGCAGCCGTCGGTGCGGAGCGGCTGCGCGAGATCATGGCCGAATTGGTCAACCGTGCGGCGGCGGTGGTGCAGCGGTACGGCGGCACGGTGGACAAGTTCACCGGCGACGGGATCATGGCGGTGTTCGGTGCGCCGGTTGCGTTGGAGGACCACGCCGTTCGCGCCTGCCTGGCGGCGTTGGGTGTTCAAGACGAGGCGAAGCGGCTTGCCGTCGAGGTCCAAGACCGCGACGGTGTGGAACTGCAGTTGCGGGTCGGCCTGAACTCGGGTCAGGTGATCGCCGGTGAGATCGGTTCGGGGCCTTTCGGTTACACCGCCGTCGGTGAGCAGGTGGGGATGGCTCAGCGGATGGAGTCGGTCGCTCCGCCGGGTGGGGTGATGCTCAGCGCGTCCACCGCGCGACTGGTTGAAGGCGCAGCCGGCTCTCGGTGAGCCTGAGCTGGTTCAGATCAAGGGTGCCGATAAGCCCGTCGCGGCCCAGCGGCTGTTGGGCATGGAGGAACGGCATCGCCTCATCGAGCGTGTCGAGTCGAATCTGGTCGGTCGGCGGTGGGAGATGTCCGCCGTTGAAGGCTTGTTGGACCGTGCAATCGACGGCCACGGCGCTGTCGTCGGTGTGGTGGGGCCACCTGGCATCGGCAAGAGCCGTCTGGTGCGCGAGGTGTCTGCGATGGCGGCCACCCGTGGTGTCGAGGTGTTCACCGCCTTCTGCGAGTCGCACACCAGCCAGGTCCCCTTCCATGCCGTGGCGCGGCTGCTGCGCGCGGCCACTGGTGTCGAGGGTCTTGACGGGCAGGCCGCCCGCGACCGAGTGCGCGACCGGGTTCCCGACGCAGACCCCGAGGATTTGGTGCTGTTTGATGACCTGCTGGGCATCGCCGATCCCGGATGCTGCGCTTCCCGAGATCGATCCGGATGCTCGTCGGCGGCGGTTGACCGCGTTGGTGAATGCCGCCTCGTTGGCCCGCGAAACCCCGGCGGTCTATGTCGTTGAGGACGCCCACTGGATCGATGAGGTCAGCGAGTCGATGCTGGCCGATTTCCTCACGGTGATCCCGCAGACGCCCTCGCTGGTGCTGGTCACCTACCGCCCCGAATATCGAGGGCGCATTGACGCGGGTGCACGGTGCGCAAACGATAGCCCTTGCGCCGCTGAGTGATCCGGAGACGGCAGCACTGGTCTCGGAGCTGCTCGGGCCGGACCCCTCGGTTGGCGGGCTGGGCCAGACGATCGCCGAGAGGGCCGCCGGTAATCCGTTCTTCGCCGAGGAGATCGTGCGCGAACTGGCCGAGCGTGGTGTGCTGCGCGGGGAGCGCGGCGCATACATGTCGACGGCAGAGGTCGCTGAGGTGAGTGTGCCTGCCACGTTGCAGGCGACCATCGCCGCGCGCATCGATCGGCTTCCGACCAGAAGCGAAACGCACGTTGAGCGCGGCGGCGGTCATCGGGTCGCGGTTCAACCTCGACCTGTTGACCCAGCTAGGCGTCGAACCCGTCGTTGCCGACCTGGTGGCGGCCCAGTTCATCGATCAGGTCAAATTCACCCGCCAACCCGAGTATGTGTTCCACCATCCGCTGATTCGTGCGGTGGCCTATGAATCTCAGCTCAAGTCGGATCGCGCCGAGTTGCACCGGCGGCTCGCCGCCGCGATCGAACAACGCGACCGCGACTCGGTCGGCGAAAACGCCGCCCTGATCGCCGAGCACCTCGAAGCGGCGGGCGATCTACGGGCCGCGTATGCCTGGCACATGCGCGCCGGTGCCTGGTCCAGCAGCCGCGATATCCGCGCCGCGCGGATCAGTTGGGAACGCGCCCGCCGGGTGGCGGACGCGCTACCGGCCAACGATCCGGAACGCACGGCGATGCGCATTCGCCCCGAGAACGGCGCTGTGTGCGAGCACGTGGCGTGTCGGGCTTGGCGTCGCCGACACCGGTTTCGACGAGCTTCGTGGGTTGTGCGCCAGCGCTGGCGATGACCTGTCGCTGGCGATCGGGATGTACGGGCAAGTGGTAGGGCTGAGCCTCGAACATCGCCACCGCGAAGCATCTGTGCTGGCTTCCGAACAGTTCAGACTGCTTGAGGAAAGCCCCGATGCGCTGCGGGCGGTTGGCGTCATCCACGGGGCAGTGTTAGCGAAGTTGTCGGCCGGTGAAGCTGTTGAGGCCTATCGGTTAGCGCAGTGGTGCGATCGACTTGGTCGGTGGCGACCCGGTGAAGGGCAGGACTGCAATTATCGGTTCACCGCTGGCAGTTTCGTTGCTCTATCGCGGACTGGCGGGATGCAGCTTGGGTCGTCCTGACTGGCGCAACGACATGCGAAGCGCTATCGCCATGCAGCGCTCTGTCGACGCACACGGGGTGACGCTGCCGATGCTTATCAGCGTCGCTTACGCCTGCGGCATTTTGACCGGGGCGCTGCTGGCCGACGACGACGCGGTGCGGGAAACCGCCGAAGCTGTGCGGATTGCCGAAGAGTGC
This sequence comes from uncultured Actinomycetota bacterium, assembly GCA_963743225.1. Taxonomy (GTDB): domain Bacteria; phylum Actinomycetota; class Actinomycetes; order Mycobacteriales; family Mycobacteriaceae; genus Mycobacterium. The sequence goes on from CAVUPN010000039.1 coordinate 47,015, forward strand.
GGCGACGATGTCGCCCTCGAACTTGCGCACATTGCTCAAGGCCTGGTGTTGAGCCGCCGCGCCACGGCTGCTGACCGCGACGTGGCACTGGAGGTGCTGCGCCAGGCGCGCGACGCCCAAGTACGGCAGCGGAATCTGGTCGTACGCGACGATGGCGGATATCCGGATCGCGGAATTGACCGCCGAGGCGGGAGAGGTCCAAGGCGCGATCGAAAGTGCGCGCTCCATTGTCGATCAGCTCTTCGAGAACGGCGAAATGTTTGTGCGCGGTGCTGCCACCGCTGCACTGGTGGAGATCGCTGCTACGCAGGGGATCGGACACCGACGTGCAGGAAGCGGCGGCGGCAATTGAACGGTTGGCCGCCGTGCCAACCGACCCCGGATTCGTCCTGAACGAAATCCCGCTGCTGCGGCTGCGCGCGCTGCTGGCCCATGCCCACGGCGACGAGACCGCCTACCGCGACTATCGGGATCGCTACCGCGCGATGGCGACATCGCTTGGCTTCGAGGGGCATATGCAGTGGGCCGAGGCGATGCCATGACGGCGGCTGCTCCTTCGGGGGTGGTGACGTTTCTGTTCACCGATGTTGAGGGTTCGACCCGTCGGTGGGAGGCCGACGCCGATGCGATGCGGGCGGCTCTGGCCGCCCATGACGAGGTGTTGCGCTCGGCGATCGAGGCGCACGGCGGCTGGTTGTTCAAGCACACCGGTGATGGGGTGTGCGCGGCGTTCGCCTCGCCGAAGTCTGCTGTCGATGCCGCGGTGGCCGCGCAGCGGGCGCTGGAGTTCCCGGTGCGGATGGGCATTGCGACCGGGGAGGCCGAACTGCGGGACGGGGACTACTTCGGGACGGTGCTCAACCGGGCGGCGCGTGTGATGGCCGCCGGGCACGGCGGTCAGATCCTGGTGGCCGACTCGACGGCGGTTCTGCTCAGCGGTGTTGATCTTGTCGATCTGGGGCCACGACGGTTGCGTGATGTGTCAGCGCCGGTGAGGGTGTTCCAGGTCCGAGCACCCGGACTGCGGACATAATTTCCCTCGTTGCGGGGAGTCGATTCGAATCCGGGAAATTTGCGTCCGCCGATCACGAGCTTGGTAGGCCGCGATGCCGAGGTCTCCGATCTTCAAGCGAGACCGCTGTCGGCTACGGCGACGCCGGTCAGACGGTTCTCGGCAATGGCCGCGACGAGGTGCTCTACGGCGGTGAGGGCTGGGTTGGCGGTGCCTGACCACAGCGGTGGCGCAGCCGCGAACCCGTTACATGCAAATCGCGTCCCGCAACCAGTTCGGATCGCTCAGATAGCGCACGGCGAGTCGCGCCGTTCCGTCGGTGAAACCGTCGGTGAACTCGATGGCGCTGTCGGCGTGAGCGTGTGACGCGACCCAGGCCGTCAGCTGCAGGCGTCGCAGCGTCACGAACGTGGGGATCATGCCGAGGTGCTCGGCGGGCAGCTCGCGACTTTCGCGGTAACCCGCTAACCATCCCGCGATCATGGCTTCGGCTGCGGGGGTGTCCTCGATGAACGACACCACGGCGCCGAGGTCGGCGAGGTACCATGACCAACCGCAGTCGTCGAAGTCGATGACGGTGATAGGCCCGGACTGGACCTGCGGGTCAATCATCAGATTTGCCATCCGAAGGTCGGCGTGTATCAAGCCGAAACGGTCGGTCGCACAGCCGAACTCGGCCAGCCTGCGCTGCATCTCTGTTGCCGCCCGTTCGACGACCGCCTCATCCGTCTTGGTCAGGCCAGGCGCGTGCCGCCAGTTCCCCCAGCGCCCGTCGGGTCCGATCATGGTCTCGGCATCCCACGAGAACCGCGTGAAGTAGTCCGGCGCTGCCCAGCCTTGGACATGGTCGTGCATCGCAGCGGTGATGCGCCCGAGCTGGTCGAAACCGACCGCCTCTGGCCTCTCCTCGGCCGTGCAGCCGGAGACGAACGTCACCGCGTCGACGTGGAGCGGGTGGTCGTTGATGACGGCGGTCACCACCTCGTCCCCGTTCTGCGCCGGGATCAACTGCGGGGTCACCACATCGGTCTGCTCGCTCAGCGCCGCCATCCACGCCAGTTCGGACCGGATCGCCTGCAACGAGTGATAGCCGGCGCGGTGCACCCGCAGCACGATCGGGTCGGCGTCGTCCACGAGATATGTCGCGTTCTCGGACAGACTGAGCAACCGCAGCGGTGCGTCGGGGTCGCGCCCATAGGATGACAACGCGGCGCGCGCATACAGATCGTGATCGGGCGGCAGTCCTGACACTCCCACAGTGTGAACCACGACCCTCGATGCAGCAGACTGGCCTCAACCACCCACGATGCCGGAGGCACTGGTCGTGAGCTTTTCCAATATCATGGACTCCAACAGCTACGCGTCCGATGGCACAGACGACCCGCTGATCGCCGCCCGCGAGCGCGTGCTCGGACCCGCTTACCGGCTGTTCTACGACAAGCCGGTGCATGTGGTCCGCGGAGAGGGCAGTCACCTGTTCGACGCCGACGGCACCCGCTACCTGGACGCCTACAACAACGTGGCCAGCGTCGGGCACTGCCACCCGCACGTGACCGCCGCGGTTTCGCAACAGCTGCAGACGCTGAACACCCATACCCGCTACCTGCACCGCGGCATCGTCGACTACTCCGAGCGGCTGCTGGCCACCATGCCGGTCGAACTGGACCAGGTGATGTATGCCTGCACCGGCTCAGAGGTCAACGACCTGGCGCTGCGTGTCGCTGTAATGCGCACCGGCGCAACGGGCATCGTGATCACCCGGGACGCCTACCATGGCAACACGGCATCAGTCACCGCCATCTCGCCCTCGCTCGGCGGTGCGACCAGCATCGGTCAAAACGTGCGGATCGTCGCTCCTCCCGACAGCTACCGCGGGAAGACAGACGAGCTGGCATCACGCTTCGCCGCCGATGTCGCCCGTGCAGCCGACGACCTCGCGGAGGCGGGCCACGGCGTGAGCTGCTTGATCGTCGACACGATCTTTTCTTCGGATGGCATCTATCCCGATACAGGGGTGCTGGGCCTAGCAGTGGAGGAAGTGCGCCGCCGGGGCGGGATATTCATCGCCGACGAGGTGCAGCCCGGGTTCGCCAGGACCGGTGCGTCGATGTGGGGCTTCGACCGTGCCGGCGTCGCGCCGGAAATCGTGACCATGGGCAAGCCGATGGGCAACGGCATACCGGTGGCGGCGATGGCGGCACGCGCCGACGTGCTGAAGCCCTTCGCGCAAGCGATGCCCTACTTCAACACCTTTGGCGGCAATCCGGTGTCGATGGCGGCGGCGTCGGCGGTGCTCGACGTCATCGAGGGCGAGGGGCTGATGGCCAACGCCGCGTCGGTGGGCGGCGCCCTGCTCGCCGACCTGGCGGCAATGGACGATCCGCGGCTCGGCGATGTCCGCGGCGCCGGCCTCTACATCGGCGTCGAGGTGGTCAGCGATCGGGACACCAAGAAACCCGACCGCACGGAAGCCCGTCGATTGGTCAACGCACTCCGCGACAGGCGAGTGCTGATCTCGGTGTGCGGACACGACGGCAACGTGCTGAAGATCCGCCCTCCACTGATGTTCTCGATGGCCGACGTGGACTGGTTCTGCAGCGCATTCGCGGACGCACTCGGCCTTGGCTGATCGGCGATCGCGCAGGACGCGCGGCTATCAGCCGCTTAACATCGTCCTACGCCAGACCAAAGGACACCCACATGTTCACCTCACTTCAAGGCCGGTCCGCCATCGTCACCGGAGGCAGCAAGGGAATCGGCCGCGGCATCGCCGAAACCTTCGCCGCCGCAGGCGTGAACGTGCTGGTGACCGCACGCAACCAGGCCGATCTGGACGCCACGGAGGACGCGCTGGCCAGGCAGCCGGGCCGGGTCAGCGGCTTGAGCGCCGACGTGACGAATCCGGACGACTGCCGCCGAGCGGTCGAGACCGCGGCCGAGCGGCACGGCGGTCTGGACATCGTCTGCGCGAACGCGGGCATCTTCCCGTCGGGCAAGCTCGAGGAGTTGACACCCGATGACATCGAGGAGGTGCTCGCGGTCAACTTCAAGGGGACGGTGTTCGTCATCCAGGCCGCTCTTCCCGCACTGACCGCCAGTGGCCGCGGCCGGGTGATCGTCACGTCGTCGATCACCGGCCCTATCACTGGGTTTCCCGGTTGGTCGCATTACGGGGCCAGCAAAGCCGCCCAGCTCGGATTCGTGCGCACCGCCGCGATGGAACTCGCGCCCAAGCAGATCACCATAAACGCCGTTCTGCCGGGCAACATCATCACCGAAGGCCTCATCGAAATGGGCCAGGAGTACATGGATCGGATGGCTGCCTCGATACCGGCCGGGCGGTTGGGCAGTGTGGCCGACATCGGCAATGCTGCGTTGTTCTTCGCCACCGACGAGGCCGCCTACATCACCGGCCAGACCCTGGTGGTCGACGGCGGCCAGATCCTCCCTGAGTCCAATGAGGCGATGGCCGAGGCGTAACCGATTCAACTCGCGCTCGAGCAGAACTGACGCGGTCTCGAAATAGACGACATACGAGGGTCTCAAAACTTCGTGTCGGAGATGGCACGGCGATATGACGGACATCGTTGACCAGCGGTGAAACGATACTGACGTGGACCCCAGCGGGGATGGTGGCGGTGGACTGACCGCGACGGGGCTGTTCTGTGGGTCGTGTGGCACAGAGTTGCCGCCGGACTCACAAGTTCTGCAACGAGTGCGGTACGCCGCTCACGCACGCCGCCGCATCGGCGGAGTACAAGCAGGTGACGGTGCTGTTCGCCGATGTTGTTCATTCGATGGACATCGCGGCGGCGGTCGGTGCGGAGCGGCTGCGCGAGATCATGGCCGAGTTGGTCAACCGTGCGCGGTGGTGGTGCAGCGGTACGGCGGCACGGTGGACAAGTTCACCGGCGACGGGATCATGGCGGTGTTCGGTGCGCCAGTTGCGTTGGAGGACCACGCTGTTCGCGCCTGTCTGGCGGCGTTGGGTGTGCAAGAGGAGGCGAAGCGGCTTGCCGTCGAGGTCCAAGACCGCGACGGTGTGGATCTGCAGTTGCGGATGGGCTGAACTCGGGTCAGGTGATCGCCGGTGAGATCGGTTCGGGTGCTTTCGGTTACACCGCCGTCGGTGAGCAGGTCGGGATGGCTCAGCGGATGGAGTCGGTCGCTCCGCCGGGTGGGGTGATGCTCAGCGCGTCCACCGCGCGACTGGTTGATGGCACAGCAGCTCTCGGCGAGCCTGAGCTGGTTCGGATCAAGGGCGCCGATAAGCCGTCGCGGCCCAGCGGCTGTTGGGCATGGGGAACGGCATCGCCTCGTCGAGCGTGCTCGAGTCGAATCTGGTCGGTCGGCGGTGGGAGATGTCCGCCGTCGAGGGCCTGTTGGACCGCGCAGTCGACGGGCCACGGCGCTGTGGTCGGCGTGGTCGGCTCACCTGGCATCGGCAAGAGCCGTCTGGTGCGCGAGGTGTCGGCGATGGCAGGCGCCGGTGATGTCGAGGTGTTCACCGCATTCTGCGAGTCGCACACCAGCCAGGTCCCCTTCCATGCCGTGGCGCGCCTGCTGCGCGCGGCCACCGGCGTCGAGGGTCTAGACGAGCAGACCGCCCGTGATCGAGTGCGCGACGGGATTCCTGAGGCAGACCCGGAGGATGTGCTGCTGTTCGACGACATGCTGGGCATCGCCGACCCGAATGCTCCGTTACCGGCCATTGATCCCGATGCTCGTCGAAGACGGTTGACCGCCCTGGTGAATGCCGCGTCGTTGGCCCGCGAAACCCCGGCGGTCTATGTCGTTGAGGACGCCCATTGGATCGATGCGGTCAGCGAGTCGATGCTGGCCGACTTCTTCACCGTGATCCCGCAGACGCCCTCGCTGGTGCTGGTCACCTACCGCCCCGACTATGAAGGCGCACTGACGCGGATACACGGGACACAGACGATAGCCCTTGCGCCGCTGAGTGATCCGGAGACGGCAGCACTGGTTTCAGAGTTGCTCGGGGCCGACCCCTCTGTTGGCGCACTGGGCCAGACGATCGCCGAGAGGGCCGCCGGTAATCCGTTCTTCGCCGAGGAGATCGTGCGCGAACTGGCCGAGCGTGGCGTGCTGCGCGGGGAGCGCGGCGCATACATCTCGACCGCAGAGGTCTGCTGAGGTGAGTGTGCCTGCCACGTTGCAGGCGACCATCGCCGCACGCATCGATCGGCTTCCGACAGAAGCAAAACGCACGTTGAGCGCGGCGGCGGTCATCGGGTCGCGGTTCAACCTCGACCTGCTGACCCAGCTAGGCGTCGAACCCGTCGTTGCCGACCTGGTGGCAGCCCAGTTCATCGATCAGGTGAAATTCACCCGCCAACCCGAGTATGTGTTCCACCATCCGCTGATTCGTGCGGTCGCCTACGAGGCTCAGCTCAAGTCGGATCGCGCCGACGTGCACCGGCGGCTCGCCGCCGCCATCGAACAACGCGACCACGACTCGGTCGGCGAAAACGCCGCCCTGATCGCCGAACACCTCGAAGCGGCGGGCGATCTACGGTGCCGCGTATGCCTGGCACATGCGCGCCGGTGCCTGGTCCAGCAGCCGCGATATCCGCGCCGCACGGATCAGTTGGGAACGCGCCCGCCGGGTGGCGGACGCGCTACCGGCCAACGATCCGGAACGCACGGCGATGCGCATTCGCCCGAGAACGGCGCTGTGTACGAGCACGTGGCGTGCCGGGCTGGGCGTCGCCGACACCGGTTTCGACGAGCTTCGTGGGCTGTGCGCCAGCGCTGGCGACGACCTCTCGCTGGCGATCGGGATGTACGGGCAAGTGGTAGGGCTGAGCCTCGAACATCGCCACCGCGAAGCCTCTGTGCTGGCCTCCGAACAGTTCAGACTGCTTGAGGAAAGCCCCGACGCGCTGCGGGCGGTTGGCGTCATCCACGGGGCAGTGTTAGCGAAGTTGCACGCCGGTGAAGCTGTCGAGGCCTATCGGTTAGCGCAGTGGTGCGATCGACTTGGTCGGTGATGACCCGGTGAAGGGCAGGACTGCAATTTTCGGTTCACCGCTGGCAGTTTCGTTGCTCTATCGCGGACTGGCCGGATGCAGCTTGGGTCGTCCTGACTGGCGCAACGACATGCGAAGCGCTATCGCCATGCAGCGCTCTGTCGACGCACACGGGGTGATGCTGCCGGTGCTTATCACCGTGGCATACGCCAGGGGCATTTTGACCGGGGCGCTGCTGGCCGACGACGACGCGGTGCGGGAAACCGCCGAAGCTGTGCGGATTGCCGAAGAGCGCGGCGACGATGTCGCCCTCGAACTGGCGCACCTTGCTCACGGCCTGGTGTTGAGCCGCCGCCCCACGGTTGCTGACCGTGACGTGGCACTGGAGGTGCTGCGCCAGGCGCGCGACGCCCAAGTACGGCAGCGGCATCTGGTCTACGCGACGATGGCGGATATCCGGATCGCGGAATTGACCGCCGAGGCGGGAGAGGTCCAAGGCGCGATCGAAAGCGCGCGCTCCATCGTCGATCAGCTCTTCGAGAACGGCGAAATGTTTCTGCGCGGTGCTGCCACCGCTGCACTGGTGGAGACGCTGCTACGCAGGGGATCGGACACCGACGTGCAGGAAGCGGCGGCGGCAATCGAACGGTTGGCCGCCGTGCCAACCGACCCCGGATTCGTCCTGAACGAAATCCCGCTGCTGCGGATGCGCGCGCTGCTGGCCCAGGCCCACGGCGACGAGGCCGGCTACCGCGACTATCGGGATCGCTACCGCGCGATGGCGACATCGCTTGGCTTCGAGGGGCATATGAAGTGGGCCGAGGCGATGCCATGACGGCGGCTGCTCCTTCGGGGGTGGTGACGTTTCTGTTCACCGATGTCGAGGGGTCGACCCGTCGGTGGGAGGCCGACGCCGATGGCGATGCGGGCGGCACTGGCCGCGCACGACGAGGTGTTGCGCTCCGCGATCGAGGCGCACGGCGGCTTCTTGTTCAAGCACACCGGTGACGGTGTGTGCGCCGCGTTCGCCTCGCCGAAGTCTGCTGTCGATGCCGCGGTCGCCGCACAGCGGGCGCTGGAGTTGCCGGTGCGGATGGGCATTGGCGACCGGTGAGGCCGAACTGCGGGACGGGGACTACTTCGGGACGGTGCTCAACCGCGCGGCGCGGGTGATGGCCGCCGGGCACGGCGGTCAGATCCTGGTGGCCGACTCGACGGCGGTGCTGCTCAGCGGTGTTGATCTGCTCGATCTGGGACCGCGACGGTTGCGTGATGTGTCGAGCGCCGGTCGGGGTGTTCCAGGTCCGAGCACCCGGACTGCGGACAGAATTTCCGCCATTGCGGGCACTCGATACGAGTCCTGGGAATCTGCGGCCTGCCGCCAGCAGCTTCATCGGACGCGAGTCCGACCTCGCCGAGGTGCAAGCGGCGGTGAAGGCTCATCGGCTGGTGACGTTGACCGGGGTGGGCGGGGTCGGCAAGACCCGCCTGGCGACCGAAGTCGCGGCGCGGCTGGCCGATGAATTTCCCGACGGTGTCTGGGTTTTCGAACTGGCCGCGGTCGCTGATCCGGCGGCGGTGCCCGACGCGGTGGCGGCGGTGCTGGGCATCACCCAACAGCCGGGCAAGACCGTGAGCGAGAGGTGGCCGCCGCGTTGGAGGGCAGGGTCCGGTTGTTGGTGTTCGACAACTGCGAGCACGTGCTCGACGCCGCCGCCGATCTGATCGAGGCCATCCTGGCGCAGTCGGCGACGGTGCGGATCTTGGCCACCAGCCGCGAAGGGCTGGGGGTCGCCGACGAGCAGTTGTGGCCGGTGCCCTCGCTGGACGTCGGCGCGGGAATCGACTCTGCGGCAGTGAGTCTGTTCGTCGAACGCGCCCAGAGTGTGGCCCCGCGCTTCTCGATGGCCACGGCCGACGAGGCGGCCGCGGTGGTGGAGATCTGCCGACGCCTCGACGGGATCCCGTTGGCGATCGAGTTGGCGGCCTCGCGGATGGCGTCGATGACGGCCAGCGAGGTCCGTGATCGTCTCGATGACCGATTCCGGCTGCTGGTCGGATCACGGCGCGGCCTGGAACGCCACCACACGCTGCGCCACGCGGTGGCGTGGTCCTACGACCTGCTCGACGACGCCGAAAAGACGCTGCTGGAACGGTGTTCGGTGTTCGCAGGCGGATTCGACCTCCAAAGCGCCTGCGCGGTAGCCGGATTCGACGACTCCGACGACTACGCCGTCCTCGATCTGCTCGACGCGCTGGTGCGCAAGTCGCTGCTGGTCGCCGACCGGTCTTCGGGGCGGACCCGGTTTTCGATGCTGGAGACGATCCGCCAGTTCGCCGAGGAACAACTCGTCGCCAGCGGCGACGCCGACCGAGGTCCGGGCCGCGCATGCCCGTTACTTCGCCGGGCGCGAAGCCGACATCATGGCCCTGTGGGACAGTCCCCGACAACGGGAGGCCTACGACTGGTTCACCGCCGAGTTGGCCAACCTGCGCACCGCCTTCCGGTGGGCCGCCGACCACGGCGACCTCGACGTCGCCGCCCCATCGCCACCTATGCGCGACGCTCCTCGGCGCTCTGGTCGAAAATTACGAACCCGATCGCCTGGGCCGAAGAGCTGATCGAACCCGCCCGCGCCGTCGACCATCCCCGGCTGGCGGTCCTGTACGTAATGGCGTCGCAGTGCTAATGACCGGACGGATCGAGGACGCCGTCCGCTACGGCGACGCCGGCCAGATGGTTGTCGAACGGCAGCGGCTACGACGCCGCTATCGGGTTTCGAGAGCTGGCTTGGCAGTGTGCATGTCAAGCAGGGCATCGGCCAGCCCGAACGGAGGTCGAATGGTGCCGCGCCCTGCTCGCACGCGGTCGCGACACCCTACGCAGTGACCAGGGCAGCACTGGTCTTGGCGACTGATGATCGCCGGTTCGCACGAGGAGGCGATGGCCGCCGCGCACAGGTCTGATTGACGCCGCCGACGCCACTCGCAAACCCGTGGGCGCTCTCATTTGCGCTTCTCGCCTACGGCATCGCCTTCCGCGATGCCGATCCCGTCCGCGCACGTGACGCCCTGCGCCGGGGCCTGGTGATCGCCCAAGACAGCGGCAACCGCTACAACGAGACCTCACTCGCGAATGTCTGGCCGCCTCGAGGCCCAGCACGGCGACCCGCTGACCGCACTCGACTACTCTCACTTTCGCGATCCGCAACAACCACGACTCGGGCAACGTCCTCCGTGATGCTGTGTACCGCTGGCTGTCCTCGCCGACCTTCTTCGACCGGCTCGGACGCCACGAACCAGCCGCCACCATCGCCGGATTCGCCGTCAATCCCCATAGCGCAGCGTGGCTCCCTGAGATCAGCTACCGCGATCGCCCACCTGCGCGAGGTCCTCGGCGAACCAGACCTACGAATCGCTCGCCCGCAAGGGTGAGACGATGACCACCACCGCGATGGTCGACCTACGCATACGACCAAATCGACCAGGCCCGAGCAGAACTGAACGCGGTCTCGAAATAGACGAGATATGAGTGTCTCGAAAGTCGTTCTCAGAACTTGGGAGCAGTGTGGGGTGGGTGTCAGGATGCGTTGAGCGCACTCGACATTGAAGCCAGGTAGTCGATGTGGGCATCGACGGAATCCAGCCCGAAGCCCGTCGTCGCGATGGCGACGTGCGTGCCCCCCACAGCATGCCAAGATTCGATCTCCGCCGTTATCTTGTCGATGCCTTGGCTCAGCGCTACGTACTCTCCGCCGAAGTTTTCGTCAGACCTGCCGAGTTCGACCATGCGTCCACGCAACGACTTCCAGGCATCCGCAGCCTCCGCGACGCCCCCGGCACCAAAGAAGATGAATCCGTCGGCAAGGCGGGCCGCCCGATCGAAAGCCTTCTCGCCAGAACCTCCGAGCCAGATCGGGATGGACCGCGTGGGCTTCGGTACCAGTGCGGCACGGTCAACTCGGTCGAAGCGTCCCGTGTAGTCGACGATCGGTTCGGTGAACAGTCGCCGGAGTAGTTCGATCTGCTCTTCCTGGCGTGCACCCCGGGTGCGGAAGTCTTGCCCGAGCGCTTCGTACTCGACGTGGTTCCAGCCGACACCTACGCCGAGGCGGAGTCGATTGTCCGAGAGCAGATCGACATCGGCAGCCTGCCGTGCCACGAGTGCGGTTTGGCGCTGCGGCAGGACGAGTACTCCGGTGGCGAACCCGATGCGCTCGGTGATGCCCGCGAGGTAGCCGAACATGACGAACGGATCGTGGAACGGATCAAGTTCGGTGTACGGACCGGGAAGTGGTGGTGTTCGGTCGGCATGTTCTGCGCCGAGCACATGGTCGTAGGCGAGGAGGTAGTCGAACCCCAAGTCCTCGACTGCCTTCCCGATTCGACGAACGGCAACGGGGTCGCCACCAAGTTCGGTCTGCGGGTAGACGACACCGATCTTCATGGGTTCAGTCTCCTTCACGAGTTCTGGGTGCGTGGGTTCACTCGACCAGCGCCATGTTCCCCGCGTCCATCCGTTCCCCATGCACGGTCAGGGCGGCGGATTCGGTGCTGATCCGTTGCACTTCGGCAGGTGACAGTTCGACGGCGAGCGTGCCGAGGTTTTCTTCGAGGTGGTCGATGTTGCGGGTGCCGGGGATGGGAACGATGAAAGGGCGTTGGGCCAGCAGCCACGCCAGGGCTATCTGGGCGGGGGTGGCATTCTTCGCGTTGGCCCAACGGGTGAGGAGGTCGACGAAGGGCCGGTTTGCTTGCAGGTTCTCCGGGCTGAGGCGAGGGAAGCCGGAGCGCACATCGGTCTTGGGGTCGAAGCGGGTGCTGGAGTCGATCTTGCCGGTCAGGTAGCCCTCGCCGAGTGGACCCCACGGGACGAACCCGATGCCCAATTCTTGGCAGGTGTCCAGGACACCGTTGTGTTCAGGGTCGCGTTCCCATAGCGAGTATTCGGTCTGTACCGCAGCCACGGGTAGCACAGCGTGGGCACGGCGGATCGTCTGTGCACCGGCTTCGGAGAGTCCGAAATGCAGCACCTTGCCCGCGTCCACCAATTCCTTGACGGCACCGGCGACATCTTCGATCGGAACCTTCGGGTCGACCCGGTGCTGGTAGTAGAGGTCAATGCGGTCGGTTCGCAGGCGTGTGAGTGACTCCTCGACCACCTTCTTGATGTGGTCGGGCTGACTCAGGGGTCCGCCCGAACCCGCGATGTCGAAGCCGAACTTACTGGCGATCGCGACCCGGTCGCGGATGGGCGCAAGTGCTTCTCCGACAAGGGTTTCGCTCGTATATGGGCCGTAGACTTCGGCGGTGTCGAAGAACGTGACCCCGTTGTCGTGCGCGGCGCGGATGGTTGCGATGCCCTGGCTCTTGTCGGCGGGCGGTCCGTAATTCGCGCTGATGCTCATGCACCCGGCCCCGAGTTCTGAGACTTCCAACGCTCCGAGTTTGCGATTCTGCATCTTGCTTGCACTCCTGTTGTCGATTTGCGGGGTCGCGCCGGAACACGCGGCCAGCACCAGGGGGCCAGCCGCCAGTCCGGCACCGATCAGAGCGGTGCGAGTCATGAGGGTGCGGCGACTGATGGCCCGGAGGTTGTCCTGAGTCACGTCGGGTGTCTCCTTCACGTCTCGTCGGCCCGGTCTTGGGTCTGCACCCAGACAACCGGAAACTGCTCGACTCAGGCAGTGGCTGGTTATCCACGTACTGCCAGCACACCCCAATAAGGAGCGCGCGACCGTAGCCTGGCTGTTGTGGACAGCAAGAGCGAGATTCGGGAGTTCTTGGCCACCCGCCGCGCCAGAATTACCCCGCAGCAAGTCGGTCTGGCCACCCATGGCCGCCGCCGTGTGCCAGGACTGCGTCGCGAAGAAGTCGCCGTTCTCGCCGGAGTCAGCACCGATTACTACGCGCAATTGGAGCGGGGCAACCTGGCCGGAGTATCCGACAGCGTGCTCGACGCCATCGCCCGCGCTCTGCAACTGGACGAAGCCGAGCATGCCCACCTGCACGATCTGGCGCACGCCGCCAACACGACTCCTCAAACCCGTCGCCGGGCCACGCCGAAGCAGCAGATCCGTCCCGTTGTGCAACGAATTCTCGACGGCATCACTGCGATGCCCGCGATCGTCATGAACGGGCGCTTGGACCTGTTGTCGGCCAACCGTCTCGGCTACGCCCTCTACTCGCCGGTGTACGAGGACGACCCGGCTCGACCGGTGAACCTGGCCCGCTTCACGTTCCTCAACCCGCATGCCACGCGGCTGTATCCCGACTGGAACCTCGCGGCGGACACCACCGTTGCCATGCTTCGCACTGAGGCCGGTCGCCACCCGTATGACCGTGCGCTGACAGACCTGATCGGCGAACTGTCCACCCGCAGCGACACCTTTCGAAATCGCTGGGCCGCGCACAACGTGCTGCTCCACCGATCAGGCACCAAACGTTTTAACCACCCCGTGATTGGCGACGTTAGCTTCGCCTACGAGGTCATGGAACTCTCCGCTGACTCCGGCCTCACCCTGACCGTTTACAGCCCGGAACCGAGCAGCCCGTCGCAGGACGCTGTCGCCTTCCTTGCGAGTTGGGCCGCCACCCTTGATGACCGTCAGCGGGACATCGCTACCCCCTCAGCCGACCAACGCTGACAGCCACTTCATAGAACGACGGCAGGTAAGTCGCCGGACCGTCGACCAATGGCGCGGCGCAACGGTGTAAGTCGGATGTGTCGGTGTCTTCGATGCCAGGCGGTGGAGTTCGGAATATTCCTACGCTGTCTAGAAATAGACCATATTTGAGACAAAGGGGCTCATAGCTGGCTCGTCTGGGGTCTCCCCAGGTCATCGCGTCTCAAATGTCGGTCTCGTAAGTCTGTGTCGACGCCGATGCCACCACCCTGCGCCCTGTCGTCGGTCGGGTCGAAAGCGGGCCGGCGCAGTGCGAGCCGCCGGGCCTAGGCGTGTCAGCCGCACAACCGTGCGGGTCTCGGATCCGATACGAAGATGACAAGAATTCTTCCGCCATTGCGGTGACAATGCCGCCAAATGAGCTGCTGGGAGCGTTGGCATTCGCCACGCAGTCTGACTATGTACATCTGCTCATCGAGATACAGGGGGTCCAAGGGATTCGATTAGCCCCGAGGCGGTGGCTGCGAGCCCGCGGACTCGGGGTCGACCTCGACTGCATACGACGTGATCTCCGTGATCTCCTCGCCGGCGAACTCGTAGATGTCGCAGCTCGCGACCGCGGTCACGCCGGCAGGGCCGCTGTAGCGCGCGAACGTGTCGACCGCGACGACGTCGGACCCGGCCGCCACCACACAACGGTCATAGCTTGTCGTGGTGTCTTCGAGGCTGGCCGCGGTCTCGCGGCACGTCTGCCGGACCGCGTCGGCACCCTCCAGGACCATGTAGCCCACGATCGTCCAGCGCACATCCTTGGAAAGAAAGCCGAGTGCCTCGTCGAACCGATGCTCGGAGAACGCGCGGCCGATGGCGCCGGGATCGAATGCCATGAGGCGACGGTAGTGCCGCTCTGCTGTATTGGGGGCCATTGCCCGCCTTCGAGCGCGAATGGGATCAGTCATGACATCATGCTCCGCGCGCACCTTTGAATCTGCTGTGGCTTTCCTTGCGATTACGAGACAGCACGCGGAAATCGTTCAACGGCGTGAATCAGTCGAGCACTGTGCGCACGACGGCGTCGGCCAGAAGTCGGCCGCGGTCGGTGAGCACCAGCCGGTCGGCGTCGACCTGCAACAGGCCGTCCCCGATGGCGGTTTGCGCGCGGTGGCGCTCTCGATCGTTCAGGGCGTCGGATGGAAGCCCGACCCGCAGCCGCAGCCGCAGCATCACATCTTCGGTGTGCGTCGCCGCGGCATCGAGCTGCTCGAAATCCGCGACGGGCAGCCGCCCGTCGGCCAGGGCTTGCGCATATGCGTTGGGATGCTTGACATTCCACCATCGCGTCGAGCCGACGTAGCCGTGCGCGCCCGGCCCGGCACCCCACCATTCGCCGCCGTCCCAGTAGCCCATGTTGTGCCTACACTCGCCGCCGGGTCGGCTCCAGTTGGAAACCTCGTACCAATCGAACCCGGCCGCCCGCAGCCGTTCGTCGGCCAGCTCGTAACGACGCGCCATCACGTCGTTGTCGGTCGGGGAAATCTCGCCGCGGCGCACCCGGCGCGCCAGCGCGGTGCCCTCCTCCACGGTCAGCGCGTACGCCGAAATGTGATCAACGCCTCCCTCGACGGCCGCGTCGATCGACCGCCGCAGGTCGTCGTCGGACTCCCCCGGTGTTCCGTAGATGAGGTCGATGTTGACGTGCTCGATACCCGCCGCGAGCGCCTCGCGGGCCGCCGCGGGCGCCCGTCCCGGCGAGTGCACCCGGTCCAGCGTGGCCAGCACGTGCGGGGCCGCCGACTGCATGCCCAGCGACACCCGGGTGTACCCGGCGGCTCGCAGCCGCGCGAACAGCTCCGGCGACGTCGACTCCGGATTGGCTTCGGTGGTCACCTCGGCGCCGGGCGCCAGCACGAAGTGCTCCCGGACCGCGTCGAGCACAGCGGCCAGCCCCGCGCCGCCCAGCAGCGACGGCGTCCCCCCGCCGACGAACACCGTGTGCACGTCAGGCGAGGAACCCAGCAGTCCGGCCGCCCGCCCGAGCTCGGCGCGCAACGCGACCAGCCAGCCGTCGGGATTCGCGCCGCCCAGCTCGGCGGGCGTATAGGTGTTGAAGTCGCAGTACCCGCAGCGGGTGGCGCAGAACGGCACGTGGATATAGATGCCGAACGGCCGGCCCGGCGTCGGCACCAGGCCCGGTAGCTCCACTGGCGCCGTTCGGACCGTCACATGACCAGTCTCCCAGAGGGGTCTTTTGCTCACGCTGAGCACAAATCTCCCCCGGTTAGGGCATATGTCGGTGTCCGTGGCACAATTGGGCACGTGACCGCCGCCCGCATCTTCGCGCACCGCCCCTCGCTGGTGGCGCGGCGGCATGTCGACTTCAAGCGCGTTTGTACCTGTTGTTGTCTGCCTTGACGCGTTGATCTAGGACCCAGCCCACCCCCGTACTTTCAGCTGGCCGCCGGATCTGCGCCGCCGGACAGCCCCGGTGAATAGCGCGTCCCAAGGCCGGCTCCCCGAAGGAGCCACACCATATGACCACCGCCAAGCCGGTCAAGCGCCCCCGCGGCGAGGGCCAGTGGGCACTCGGCTATCGCGAGCCACTCAACCCGAACGAACAGTTCAAGAAGGATGACGACGCCCTGAACGTGCGGGCCCGCATCCTCGACGTCTACTCCAAGCAGGGCTTCGACAGCATCGACAAGCAGGACCTGCGCGGCCGGATGCGCTGGATGGGCCTGTATACCCAGCGCGAGCAGGGCTACGACGGCACCTGGACCGGCGACGAGAACGCCGACGTCCTCGAGGCCAGGTACTTCATGATGCGGGTGCGCTGCGACGGCGGCGCGCTGACCACCGCGGCGCTGCGCACGCTGGGCGAGATCTCGACCGAGTACGCCCGCGACACCGCCGACATCAGCGACCGCGAGAACGTGCAATACCACTGGATCCGGATCGAGGATGTGCCGGCGATCTGGGAGCGGCTGGCCGCTGTCGGCCTGCAGACCACCGAGGCGTGCGGCGATTGCCCCAGGGTGGTGCTGGGTGGCCCGCTGTCCGGTGAATCGCTCGACGAGGTGCTCGACCCCGAGCTGGGCGGTCGACGAGATCGTGCGTCGCTACATCGGCAAGCCGGAGTTCTCCAACCTGCCGCGCAAGTACAAGACCGCGATCTCCGGACTACAGGACGTCGCCCACGAGGTCAACGACATCGCGTTCATCGGCGTGAACCACCCCGAGCACGGCCCTGGCCTGGACATCTGGGTCGGTGGCGGACTGTCCACCAACCCGATGCTGGCCCAGCGGCTAGGCGCCTGGGTGCCGCTGGACGAGGTGCCCGACGTCTGGGAGGCCGTTACGTCGGCGTTCCGTGACTACGGCTACCGACGGTTGCGCGCGAAGGCACGGCTGAAGTTCCTCATCAAGGACTGGGGCGTTGAAAAGTTCCGCCAGGTTGTGGAGGACGAGTACCTGGGCCGCAAGCTGATCGACGGACCCGCTCCCGAGCCGGTCAAGCATCCGATCGACCACGTCGGCATCCAGAAGCTCAAGAATGGCAAGAACGCCGTTGGCGTCGCCCCGATCGCGGGCCGGGTGTCCGGCACGATCCTGACCAAGGTCGCCGATCTCGCCGAGGCGGCGGGTTCGAACCGCGTGCGCTTCACGCCCTACCAGAAACTGATCATCCTCGACGTGCCCGACGACAAGCTCGACGGACTCGTCGCCAAGCTGGACGCGCTGGGGCTGCCATCGACGCCGTCGCACTGGCGCAAGAACCTGATGGCCTGCACCGGGATCGAATACTGCAAGCTGTCGTTCGCCGAGACCCGCGGCCGCGCGCAGGTACTGGTGCCCGAGCTGGAGAAGCGGCTCGAGGACATCAACGCCCAGCTCGACGTGCCGATCACCGTGAATATCAACGGCTGCCCGAACTCGTGCGCGCGCATACAGGTCGCCGACATCGGGTTCAAGGGCCAGATGGTCGACGACGGCCACGGCGGGTCCGTCGAGGGCTTCCAGGTTCATCTGGGCGGCAGCCTCGGCCTGGACAGCGGTTTCGGGCGCAAGCTGCGCCAGCACAAGGTGCTGTCGTCCGAGCTGGGCGACTACATCGACCGAGTTGTTCGCAATTTCGTGAAACAACGAGAGCAAGGCGAGCGTTTCGCTACGTGGGCGGTACGAGCAGACGAGGCGGACCTTCGATGACCGAGGTGACGATGACCGAGACAGAGCTGGCCCTGCTGGCCGAGCGTGGCGCCGCCGAACTCGAGGGCGCCAGCGCGAACGACCTCCTGCGTTGGACCGACGAGAACTTCGGCGGCAATTACGTCGTGGCGTCGAACATGCAGGATGCGGTCCTCGTGTCGATGGCGGCCAAGGTGCGGCCCGGAGTCGACGTGCTGTTTCTGGACACCGGTTACCACTTCGTGGAGACCATCGGCACCCGTGATGCCGTCGAGGCGGTCTACGACGTCAACATCGTCAACGTGACAGCCGAGAACACCGTCGCCAAGCAGGACGAACTGTTCGGCAAGGACCTGTTCGCCCGCGAGCCCAACGAATGCTGCCGGATGCGCAAGGTGGAGCCGCTGGGCAAGGCGCTATCCGGATACTCCGCCTGGGTCACCGGGATTCGCCGCGTCGAGGCGCCGACGCGCGCCAACGCGCCGCTGATCAGCTGGGACAAGGCGTTCAACCTGGTGAAGATCAATCCCATTGCGGCGTGGAGCGATGATGAGATGCAGGCCTACATCGACGCCAACGACGTACTGGTGAATCCCCTTGTGTTCGAAGGCTATCCGTCGATTGGCTGCGCGCCGTGCACGGCCAAGCCGGCCGAGGGTGCCGATCCGCGCAGCGGTCGCTGGGCAGGCCTGACGAAGACGGAATGCGGGTTGCACGCTTCGTGACTGTGTTCGCTCCCGCCCAAGCCCGCCCGGCACTCGTCCTGACGGCACACGGCAGCGCGGACCCCAGGTCCGCGGCGACGGCGCATGCGATTGCCGACTGTGCCCGCAGGCTGCGTCCCTCGCTCGATGTGCGGGTTGCGTTCTGTGAGCAGAACTTTCCGAACCTGCGCGAAGTGCTTCCCGCTCTGCCGCGGCATGCGGTCGTCGTCCCGTTGCTTCTGGCCGACGCCTATCACGCTCGCGTCGATATCCCCGCGATGATCGCGGATGCCGGCACTGACGCCCGCCAGGCCGACGTGCTCGGCGAGGACGATCGGCTGATCCATGTGCTGCGCCAGCGACTCGAACAGGCCGGAGTATCGCGGCTCGATTCCGAGGTCGGCGTGCTGGTCACCGCGGTGGGATCGTCACACCCGGCGGCCAACGCCCGCACCGAAGCGGTGGCTCGCGAGCTCACGCTAACCACGCGCTGGACCGCCGTCACGGCGTTCGCCACCGGACCCCATCCCGGTCTGGCCGAGGCCGCGGATCTACTGAGGCAACGCGGCGCCACCCGCCTGGTCATCGCGCCGTGGTTTCTGGCGCACGGCAAGATCATCGACGGCATCGCGGCATTCGCCCGCGCACAACGGATTCCGATGTCATCGCCCTTGGGTGCACACCGCCAGGTGGCCGAGACGGTGCTCGATCGCTTCGATCAGGCGCTGGCTGCTCGCGCCGCGGCCTAGCCAAGGGCACCCAATCCCGCGAGTGTGCGCTTTTGCACGCATATTTCGCGTGTCGCGTACGAAATCGCACATTCGCCGGTGAACTCAGGCCGTCGTCAGGGCGTCGTCCTCGTCGGCCGTGTCGGCCTTCGGTACTTCACTGCCGCCGGGGAGGGTCGGCACCCTGGTGGCCCGCACATAAACCGTGTCGCCCTCTTTGAGTCCCAGCGCCTCGGCGTCGCCACGGGTGATCTGCGCGGTGAACGGGGTGTTGTTCGTCGCGCTGGTCAGCTCGACGCGAACCTCGAAGCCCAGCATGACAATTCGGTCGATGGTGGCCTTGAGCACACCCGTCGCCTGTATGGAGTCGTCGCCGGCCGCGATCGCCATGTCGGGGTTGCGACCGACGCGAATATCGTGTGGCCGCACCAAGGTGCCGTTCAGCGACGACACCGCGCCGAGGAACGACATCACGAACGCGTTGGCGGGTGTGTCGTAAACGTCTGTCGGGGAACCGACCTGCTCGATGCGGCCCTTGTTGAGCACCGCGATCCGGTCGGCCACGTCGAGCGCCTCGGACTGGTCGTGCGTCACCAGCACGGTGGTGACGTGCACTTCGTCGTGTAGCCGGCGCAGCCACGCCCGCAGATCCTCGCGGACCTTCGCGTCCAGCGCACCGAACGGCTCGTCGAGAAGCAGAACCTGCGGGTCGACGGCGAGTGCGCGCGCCAACGCCATCCGCTGCCGCTGCCCACCGGACAACTGGTTCGGATAGCGGGTCTGGAAACCGCTCAGGCCGACCACCTCGAGAAGGTTGTCCACCTTCTCCTTGACCTCGGACTTCGGCCGCTTGCGGATGCGCAGCCCGAAGCCGACGTTGTCGCGGACCGTCAGATGCCTGAAGGCCGCGTAGTGCTGGAACACGAAGCCGATACCGCGCCGCTGTGGCGGAACATGAGTGACGTCCTCGCCATTGATCGTGATCGTGCCGGTGTCGGGCTGGTCGAGGCCGGCGATCGCTCGTAGCAGCGTCGACTTGCCCGACCCGCTCGGCCCGAGCAATGCGGTCAGCGAGCCGGACGGCACGTCGAAGTCGACGTTGTCCAGCGCGGCGAAGTCGCCGTAGTGCTTGTTCGCACCCCGCACTGTGATCGCATTCGTCATGTCAGCGTCTCCTGAGGCCTAATTGTCCGTTTTCGCACGGCGTGAGTCGAGGATCACCTGGACGACCAGGACGATCACCGCGACGGCCATGAGCAGCGTTGAGATGGCGTAGGCGCCGTACTCGGCGCCACGGTTGTACCGGTCCGACACCAACAGCGTCAGCGTCTGCGACGTACCCGGCAAGTTGGAGGACACCATGATCACGGCGCCGTACTCGCCGAGGGTGCGTGCGACGGTCAGCACGATGCCGTACATCAGGCCCCACCGGATGGACGGCAGCGTGATCCGCCAGAACGTCTGCCACCAGCTGGAGCCCAGTGTCGCGGCGGCTTCTTCCTGGTCGGTGCCCAGTTCGTGCAGCACCGGTTCGACCTCGCGGATGACGAACGGCACGGTGACGAAGATGCTGGCGAGAACGATGCCGGGAAAGCCGAAGATGATCTTGAATCCGAGGTCGTTCTCGACGAATCCCAGCGCGCCTGCCGACCCCCACAACAGGATCAGAGCGACGCCAACCACAACCGGCGACACCGCGAACGGCAGGTCGATGACCGCCTGCAGCACACTCTTGCCGCGGAACCTGTTGCGCGCCAGCACCAGTGCGGTCGGCACACCGAACAGCACGTTCAGCGGCACCACGATCGCGACGACCAGCAGCGACAGCTGCAGCGCCGATACGGCTGCCGGAGTGGTTATCGACTCGAAGAACGCGCCGACACCGGGCGAGAAGGTGCGCCACAGAATCAGCCCGACCGGAACGATCAGCAGCAGGAACAGATATCCCAGCGCCACATAGCGGGCAAGGTAGCGCACCGGAGTCGACAGGTTCACTGCGCCAGCTCCTCACGCTTGGCGGCTCGCGACCCGACGCTGCGCAGAATGAACAGCACGATGAACGAAATCGCAAGCAGCACAATCGAGATGGCAGCGGCACCGGTGCGGTCGTCGTTCTCGATCAGAGTCCGGATCCACTGTGACGACACCTCGGTCTCACCGGGGACTGCACCGCCGATCAGCACCACCGAGCCGTACTCCCCGATCGCGCGGGAAAACGCCAGTCCCGCACCGGAAAGCAGCGACGGCAGCAACGCGGGAAGGATGACGAGTGTGAAGATGGTGCGGTTGTTCGCACCCAGGGACGCCGCGGCCTCTTCGACCTCACGGTCCAGTTCAAGCAGCACCGGCTGCACCGATCGCACCACGAACGGCAGAGTGACGAACAGCAGCGCGATGCCGATGCCCCATTTGGTGTGCTGTATGTGGATGCCCAGGGGACTGCTGGGCCCGTACAGCGCCAGCATCACGAGGCTCGCGACGATGGTCGGCAGCGCGAACGGCAGGTCGATGATCGCGTCGACCAGACGCTTACCCGGGAACTCGTCGCGCGTCAGCACCCAGGCCACCAGCAGCCCGAAGCACAGGTTGATGACCGCGACCGCGAACGAGATGGTCAACGTGACACGGAATGACGAGATCGCCGCGTTCGACGTCACCGCCGACACGAACTCGTGCCATCCGCCACCCGCGGACTGCCACACGATCGCGGCGAGAGGCAGCAGCACGATGACCGAAAGCCACGTGGTGGCCACACCGACCCGCAGCGACGTGCTGCCGTATCGGCTCTTGAAGAAGCCGCGAGGCGGCCCGGCCTCACCGTTTCCGGTGGGCTCGGGCCGGACCGCATCCGGATTCAGAGCAGCTGTCATCCAGTGGCCTGTTTGTAGATGTTCGTGATGGTGCCGTTTTCCTTGTCGAACAACGCCGGATCGACCGCGCTCCATCCACCCAGGTCGGCGATGGTCCACAGCTTCTGAGGCGTCGGGAAGTCGTTCGCGAAGTCCTCGGCCACCGACGGGTCGACCGGCCGGAAGCCGGCCTGCGCCCAGATCTTCTGACCTTCAGCGGTGTACAGGAAATTTTTCAGCGCGTTGGCCTGCTCCTGATGAGCGCTGGAGGTGACGACCGCGACCGGGTTCTCGATCTTGAACGTCTGCGGGGGGTTGACGTGCTCGACGGGCTTGCCCTGACGCTCGACGTTGATCGCCTCGTTCTCGTAGCTGAGCAGCACGTCGCCGGTGCCCTGCAGGAACACGTCGGTGGCTTCCCGACCCGAACCGGGTCGCGTCTTCACGTGCTCGGTGACGAGCTTGGTGACGTAGTCGATTCCGGCCTGCTCATTCTGGCCGCCGTTGCTCTTGGCGGCGTACGGCGCCAACAGGTTCCACTTGGCCGAGCCTGAGCTCAGCGGGCTCGGGGTGACGACCTCGAGCCCGGGCTGCAACAAGTCGTCCCAGTCCTTGATGTTCTTCGGATTGTCCTTGCGGACGACCAGCGAAACCACCGAGCCGAACGGGATGCCCTTGGTGGTGTCGGCGTTCCAGTCCTTGGCGACCTTGTCGGCCTTGACGAGGCGGGTGATGTCCGGCTCGACCGAGAAGTTGACGATGTCGGCGGGCTTACCGTCGACGACGGCCCGCGACTGGTCGCCCGAGGCGCCGTAGGACGTGGTCACGGCAACGCCCTTGCCCTCCTCGGTGGCCGCGAACGCCGGGATGATCTTGCTCCAGCCCGGTTCCGGCACCGCGTAGGCGACGAGGGTCAGCGTGGTCTCGGCGCTGCCGCCCTCATCGCCACCACCGGCGACGTCGCTCGACCCACCGCCACACGCCGCCAGGAGGGTTGCCGTCGTGGCGAGTGCGGCAGCGTGAAGCCAGGTTTTGCGGATGTTCATTGATGACCTTTCCTTGCGTGGACAAAACGGGCGGGTTCCCGCCACGACGGCAAGGCGAAGGATCAGTACCTGAGCACAGGACAGCCGCTACCTACACCAAACCGTGGACGGTGTGGAATCAGCGACAACAGTGGACGTCTGCAACAGCGCAATTACCCACGGCAATGAGTGCCAAGATGTGGCACTCGGTACTGCCGGACGCTGCATACATGGCGCGAAGAATAACAGAGTCTCGCAACATTGCTGACTTTGGGGTTAGCCGACCTAACGAGTCAGCAGCCACATGACGATCACCAATACCACCAGGATGACCAGCACCAACGTCACCCGAGACCGGGGCATCCCGGTCATTGCGGATCCTCATCCTGATGCCGCGCCCGCCGCAGTAGCCGAATCCCGTTGCCCAGCGCCCCGTCGAGCAGAATCGCGATCCCGTAGGCCAGCGCCAGCGTCACCGGCATCACGACGGCGGTCTGGGCGACGAATCCGAGCCCGGATAACCACAGCTCGACGCCGTCCCACCAGTTGAGGAAGCCGCCCACCCGGCCAGCCTACGGTGCCAAGATGGGCGGGTGCCCGGCAAGACGGAGCGAACCGGCTGCATCGTCGCGGGCGGCGGCCCGGCCGGAATGATGCTCGGTCTGCTGCTCGCCCGCGCCGGCGTGGCAGTGACGGTCATGGAGAAGCACTCCGACTTCCTTCGCGACTTTCGCGGCGACACCGTCCACGCCAGCACGCTGCGGCTGCTCGACGAGCTGGGCCTCGGTGACCGGTTCGCCCAACTCCCGCACCGCGAAATCGACTCCCTCGGGATGAAAGTTCAAGGCACGCAGGTCAATATCGATCTCACCCGGCTGCCCGGGCGGCACAAGCACATCGCGTTGGTGCCGCAGTGGGACTTCCTCGAGCTGTTGGCGAGTGCCGCCGAGGCCGAACCGACCTTCCGGCTGCTGCGCAGCACCGAGGTCATCGCGCCGATTCGCGACGGCGACAAGGTGATTGGCGTCACCTACCGCAACCCTACGGGCGAAACCGAAACGCTGCTGGCCGACCTGACGGTGGCCTGCGACGGTCGCTCCTCGACATTGCGCGCCGCCGCCGGCCTGAAAACGCGCAGTTTCGGAGCACCGATGGACGTGTGGTGGTTTCGGCTCCCCCGCAAACCCGACGACCCCCACGGCCTTGCCGGCGTGCTCGGCACCGGGCATGCGTGCGTCTGCATCGACCGCGGCGACTACTACCAGGTCGCGTACGTGATCCCCAAGGGTCGCGACGCCGCCCTGCGCGCCCGCGGCATCGAGGACTTCCACCGCGGGGTGGTGTCTCTTGTTCCGTGGCTGGCCGGTCGGGTCGAGGCGTTGACGTCGTTCGACGACGTCAAACTGCTCGACGTGCAGCTCAACCGGCTGCGACGCTGGTATGTCGACGGGATGCTGCTGCTCGGCGACGCGGCGCACGCCATGTCCCCGGTCGGCGGGGTGGGCATCAACCTCGCGGTCGCCGACGCCGTCGCGGCCGCCCGGATCCTGGCCGGGCCGCTGCGCGCCGGACATGTCGCTCCTCGGCGATTGGCGCTGATCCAGGCCCGCCGGTGGGTTCCGACCGCCCTGGTGCAGGCGGCCCAGCGCATCGTCCACGCCAAGGTCATCGCCGTCGCCGTTTCCGCTGATAGAGCCGTCAAACCGCCGCTGGCGGTCCGGCTGGTCACCAGGATTCCCGCGCTTCGGCGCGTCCTCGGCTACGCCATCGCGATCGGGCCGCTGCCCGAGCATGCGCCGGCGTACGCCCGCCGGTGAGCCAGCAACGCCAGAACAGCACGCGTCGAGTAGACGCCGGGCGGGTCGGGAGTCGATGATGTCCGCATGGTTCTGCAACAGAACGAACAGGCCGACGAGGCCCCCGGGCCGCCGCCGTTCAGCGTGACGGCACCGGTGCCCTACGCGCCGACTGGATCGTTGCGGAACCCCTTCCCGCCCATCGCCGACTACGCGTTCCTGTCGGACTGTGAAAATACCTGCCTGATCTCGTCCGCCGGTTCGGTGGAGTGGCTGTGCGTGCCCCGGCCGGACTCGCCGAGTGTGTTCGGCGCCATCCTGGACCGCGGTGCCGGACACTTCCGGCTGGGCCCCTACGGCGTGTCCGTGCCCGCAGCGCGGCGCTACCTGCCGGGCAGCCTGATCCTGGAGACCACGTGGCAGACCCACACCGGCTGGGTCATCGTCCGCGACGCGCTGGTGATGGGCCCATGGCACGACATCGAGTCGCGGTCGCGCACCCATCGCCGCACGCCGATGGACTGGGACGCGGAGCACATCCTGCTGCGCACGGTGCGCTGCGTAAGCGGCACGGTCGAGCTGGTGATGAACTGCGAGCCGTCCTTCGACTACCACCGCGTCGGCGCCACCTGGGAGTACTCGGCGCAGGCCTACGGCGAAGCGATCGCACGGGCCACCAAGAATCCCGACTCGCATCCGACGCTGCGCGTGACCACCAACCTGCGTATCGGGTTGGAGGGCCGCGAGGCCAGGGCCAGAACGCGGATGAAGGAAGGCGACAACGTCTTCGTCGCGCTGAGCTGGTCGAAACACCCTGTGCCGCAGACCTATGACGAGGCCGTCGACCGGATGTGGCAGACCAGTGAGTGCTGGCGGCAGTGGATCAACATCGGCGACTTCCCCGACCATCCGTGGCGCTCGTATCTGCAGCGCAGTGCGCTGACGCTGAAGGGGCTGACGTACTCGCCGACCGGTGCACTGCTGGCGGCGCCGACCACGTCGCTGCCGGAAACCCCTCAGGGCGAACGCAACTGGGACTACCGCTATGCATGGGTGCGCGACTCGACGTTTGCGCTGTGGGGCTTATACACCCTCGGCCTGGATCGCGAGGCCGACGACTTCTTCGCGTTCATCGCCGACGTGTCCGGCGCCAACAACGGCGAACGCCATCCGCTGCAGGTGATGTACGCCGTCGGCGGCGAGCGCAGCCTCGTCGAGGAAGAACTGCGCCACCTGTCCGGCTACGACAACGCCCGGCCGGTGCGGATCGGCAACGGCGCCTACAACCAGATGCAGCACGACATCTGGGGAACGATGCTGGATTCGGTGTACCTGCACACCAAGTCGCGCGAGCAGATTCCCGAGTCGCTGTGGCCGGTGCTCAAGCAACAGGTGGAAGAGGCGATCAAGCACTGGCGCGAGCCCGACCGCGGCATCTGGGAGGTGCGCGGCGAACCGCAGCATTTCACCTCGAGCAAGATCATGTGCTGGGTCGCGCTGGACCGCGGCTCCAAGCTCGCCGAACTCGAGGGTGAGAAGTCCTACGCGCAGCAGTGGCGCGCGACCGCCGAGGAGATCAAGGCCGACATCCTCGCCAACGGTGTGGATTCCCGCGGGGTGCTCACCCAGCGCTACGGCGACGACGCCCTCGATGCCTCGCTGCTGCTGGCGGTGTTGACCCGCTTCCTGCCGCCCGACGACCCGCGGGTGCGGGCCACCGTGCTGGCCATCGCCGACGAGCTGACCGAGGAGGGGCTCGTGCTGCGCTACCGCGTCGAGGAGACCGACGACGGTCTGTCCGGCGAGGAGGGCACGTTCACCATCTGCTCGTTCTGGCTGGTGTCGGCGCTGGTCGAAATCGGCGAGATCCACCGGGCCAAGCACCTGTGCGAACGGCTGCTGTCCTTCGCCAGCCCACTGCACCTGTACGCCGAGGAGATCGAGCCGCGCACCGGACGGCATCTGGGCAACTTCCCGCAGGCGTTCACCCACCTGGCGCTGATCAACGCGGTGGTGCACGTCATCCGCGCAGAGGAAGAGTCCGACAGCTCGGCGTCCAGCGACGGCCGGGCGTGCTTCCAGCCGAGCTCGCAGCGAATCGGCGGGCCGATCGTAGCCGATCACGGGCCTCCGGCGGAGCGCAGCGCCCCTGGCAGCTGCCGCCGAGTTTCCGGCGCTACTGGCGGCGTTGGTGACGATGTCGACGGCCATCGTCGCCGCCTCGTCGGAGAGGCTGTACGCGCACGCCCAGGTCTCGGCGGTGATGTTGGATACCACCGCCATGGCGTGCTGACACCCCCAGCCGTCGGCATCCTGCTGTGTGGCCACCTGGGTGATCAGGCCGTCGTCTGCGGTGACGTCACCGAACTCCCACAACGAGCTGGTGTCTTCGGTATCCACCGCGATCGACGAGCCTGCGCACTGGTCCCAGATCGACTTGGACTTCTCGAAGAACCTCTTCGCGTTACGTGCTTCGGGGTAGAGCACCGCGGTCTGCTCGACCCAGTGGTCGTTGTCGTCATCGGGCTCGCGGGCAACCAGGTCGCGCACGGCCGTCCATCCGCTGCCGTCGTACACGGGTTCCTCGGCCCCGAACATCGCGCCAAGACAGTCCGGATCGGACACCTTGTCGGACGAATCGGTCATCTCGTCCAGCTCGCCGGTGACCTCCATCTGCGTTGAGCCCATGATCTCGTTGACCTCATCGATGGGCAGCAGCACCTTCTCCAGCGCCGACTCGTCCAACTCCGGCACATCGGTCGGCACCGCGCGCCCGTCCCGCACAGCGATACCGGCGACGGTGCTCACGCAGCCGGACAACAGCATTGCCACCGCGACGGCCACTGCAGCCGCACGAGGCCCGACAGTCATTTCTTCGGCTTGTCGCTGGCGGCGTCGGTCGACAACGCCGCGACGAAGGCCTCTTGCGGCACCTCGACCCGCCCTATGGTCTTCATCCGCTTCTTGCCTTCCTTCTGCTTCTCCAGAAGCTTGCGCTTGCGGGTGATGTCGCCGCCGTAGCATTTCGACAGCACGTCCTTGCGAATTGCTCGGATGTTCTCGCGGGCAATGATTTTCGAGCCGATCGCGGCCTGCACCGGAACCTCGAACTGTTGGCGCGGGATGAGCTCCTTGAGCTTGGTCGTCATCTTGTTCCCGTACGCGGCCGCGGAATCCTTGTGCACGATCGCGCTGAACGCGTCGACGGCCTCACCCTGCAGCAGGATATCGACCTTGACCAGATCGGCTTCCTGTTCGCCCGCCTCCTCGTAGTCCAGGCTGGCGTACCCGCGGGTGCGCGACTTCAGCGAGTCGAAGAAGTCGAAGATGATCTCGCCGAGCGGCATGGTGTAGCGCAGCTCGACCCGTTCCGGCGACAGGTAGTCCATGCCGCCCAGCTCGCCGCGTCGTGACTGGCACAGCTCCATGATCGTGCCGATGAACTCGCTCGGCGCGATGATCGTGGTCTTAACCACCGGCTCGAACACGCTGCGCACCTTGCCTTCCGGCCAGTCCGACGGGTTGGTGACGACGATTCCTGGATCGCCGGGCGCCGTCCCCTCTGTTATCACGCGGTACACCACGTTCGGCGACGTCGAGATCAGGTCCAGGTCGAATTCGCGTTCCAGCCGCTCCCGGGTGATCTCCATGTGCAGCAGTCCGAGAAAGCCGCTGCGGAAACCGAATCCGAGCGCCACCGACGTCTCCGGCTCCCAGACCAGTGCCGCGTCGTTGAGCTGCAGCCTGTCGAGCGCGTCTCGCAGGTCCGGATAGTCCGACCCGTCAACGGGATACAGGCCCGAATACACCATCGGCTTGGGTTCGCGGTAGCCGGTGAGCGCGACGGTGGCGCCGTGGCGCGCGGTTGTCACGGTGTCGCCGACCTTCGACTGGCGGACGTCCTTCACGCCGGTGATGAGGTAACCCACCTCGCCGACACCAAGGCCCGCAGCCGGTTTGGGGTCGGGCGACACGATGCCGACCTCCAGCAGTTCGTGCGTCGCGCCGGTGGACATCATCTTGATCCGTTCGCGCGGCAAGATCTTGCCGTCGACGACACGGACGTATGTCACCACACCGCGGTAGATGTCGTACACCGAGTCGAAGATCATCGCCCGGGTGGGCGCGTCGGCGTCGCCCTGCGGCGGCGGCACCTCACGCACCACGTGGTCGAGCAGGTCGGCGACGCCGTCCCCGGTCTTGCCGGACACCCGCAGCACGTCGCCCGGCTCGCAGCCGATGATGTGGGCGATCTCGGCGGCGTACCGGTCGGGGTCCGCCGCGGGCAGGTCGATCTTGTTCAGCACCGGAATGATGTGCAGGTCGCGGTCCAGCGCCAGGTAGAGGTTCGCCAGCGTCTGCGCCTCGATGCCCTGAGCGGCGTCGACCAGGAGCACCGCGCCCTCGCAGGCCTCCAACGCCCGCGACACCTCGTAGGTGAAGTCGACGTGTCCCGGGGTGTCGATCAGATGCAGCACATGGTCGGTCCCGTCGACCTTCCAGGGCAGCCGGACGTTCTGGGCCTTGATGGTGATTCCGCGTTCCCGCTCGATGTCCATCCGGTCCAGGTACTGCGCGCGCATGTCACGGTCGGCGACGACTCCGGTCAACTGCAGCATCCGGTCGGCCAGCGTCGACTTGCCGTGGTCGATGTGGGCGATGATGCAGAAGTTCCGAATCTGCGCCGGCGCGGTGAAGGTCTGGTCGGCGAAACTGCTTATGGGAATCTCCTGGTCAGCCTTTGTATAGCGGGTGCGCTATGCCCGTCCAGGGTATCGAGCGACCGACGCGGCGACACAATCGCGCGGTTTCTGCTTCACCTATGCTGCGAACATGGCGTCGCAGTGGAAGACGTTCCAGCGGTTCGCGGAGAACCTGGTGTTCAACGAGGCACCGAAGTTCATCCGCCAGCTCCAGCGACCCGAAGACCTGCCGCGGGGCATTCAGCAGGGCATCAAGATCGGCTTGGACGTCCTCATGGGCACCACCGACGACTCCCCAACGGCCATCACCGCAGGGCGGCCGGTGACCAGGAACAGCGTTCCCACCGCGCAGCGCGCCCGCAAGCTGGTCTACGCGCCGGACCTCGACGGCCGCGCGGACCCCGGCGAGGTGGTGTGGACGTGGGTGGTCTACGAGGACGACCCGTCGCGGGGCAAGGATCGGCCCGTGCTGGTGGTGGGCCGCGACCGTCGCACCCTGCTCGGCCTGATGCTGTCCAGCCAGGAGCGCCACCAGAGCGATCGCGAATGGGTCGGTATCGGTTCGGGCCCTTGGGATTACGAAGCACGCGCGAGCTGGGTGCGGCTGGACCGGGTGCTGGACGTGCCCGAGGAGGGCATTCGCCGGGAAGGCGCAATCCTGGAACGCGAGACCTTCGAGATCGTCGCGGCCAGGCTGCGCGCCGAGTACTCGTGGAGCTGAACTACCTCGGCGCCCGCCACATCGGCCACATCTTCGGCCCGTCGGGAATCTGGATCTCGCCGATCTGCTCGAAGCCGAACCGGCTGTAGTACGGGACCAGTTCTTCCCTGCTCGCCTCCAGGTAGGCCGGCGCATGCTCGCCGTCGCAGCGATCCAGGCGAGAGTGCATCAGTGCCTGGCCGAAGCCCGCGCCTCGGACCGACGGGTCGCTGCCGATGACCATCAGATACCAGTGCGGTTCCTCCGGATGGGCCTCCTCCATGAGTCTCCCTAGGGCCTGGGTCTTTCGGCCCCGCGAACGGAAGAGCCACGCCATGGTCGGCATCATCCTCAGGCCCTCCCAGCGCGATGACTTCCGCCGGCCGGGCGGATCCCACAGCGTCGCGGCCCCGATGGTGCCGTCGCGGCTCGCCACTTCGGAGCCGCCGCGGGAGATGAAGTGATGCCTGGTCAGGGTCGCGAACATCCGGGGAAGGGCCTTCGTCCTGGCCTTCTCGTCCGGCAGCATGAACATCATCACCGGATCGTCGTAGAACGCCCGGGCCAGCACTTTTGACAGCGCGCGAACGTCGGCCCGCCTGGTGGGCCGTAGTTCGATCTCAGCCACGCGTGATGTAGTCCTGCAGCGCCCGCTGCTCGGTCTCCATCTCGTCCATCCGCTGCTTGACCACGTCGCCGATGCTGACGATGCCGACCAGCTCGGCCGTTCTCGAGCACCGGGATGTGCCGAACCCGCTTGGTTGTCATCACTGCGTTGAGGTGGTTGACCGTGTCGCTCGGTGCACAGGTCGCAACCATGGTCGTCATGATCTCGGACACCGGCAGTTCCAGCAGGTCCGCGCCGTGTTCGTGCAGTTTGCGCACCACGTCGCGCTCCGAGACGATGCCGACCAGGCCTTCGGCCGAGACGACCACCATGGCGCCGATGTTGTGCTCGGCCAGCTCGGTGAGCAGGTCAGAGACCGAGGTCTCGGGGGTGATCGTCGCCACCGCCCCACCCTTGTTTCGCAACACGTCCGCGATTCGCATCGTCGCCTCCGCCTCATCGTGATCCAGTTCACACCAGGTTAGGTCGAAGCGGGTCTGTGCGAAAGCAACTTGACCGGAACAGACGCGAAGCGGTCCCGGTTGGACGACCATGGAATCAGCGCCAATTACACCGTCGGAATGGAATTGAAAGCATGACTAACAAACCTGTTGACGTGCCCGCAGTCCAGCTTGGAGACGAATTATCGGTGAGTGCAATCGGTTTCGGAGCGATGGCTTTGACACCGGTGTACGGCGAGGTGGACGACACCGAATCACTGGCCACCTTGCACAGT
Organism: uncultured Actinomycetota bacterium; assembly: GCA_963743225.1. Taxonomy (GTDB): domain Bacteria; phylum Actinomycetota; class Actinomycetes; order Mycobacteriales; family Mycobacteriaceae; genus Mycobacterium. The sequence goes on from CAVUPN010000039.1 coordinate 78,673, forward strand.
TGCCTTGACCTCGGGGTGACGTTCATCGACACCGCCAACGTGTACGGCGGTGGGAACAACGAACGGCTCATCTCCCGATTGCTCGCCGATCGGCGCGACGAAGTCACGATCGCCACGAAATTCGGTGTCGCAAGCAACCCGGCCAACCGGGCGGCAGAAGATCTGGAGTTCCACGGGGACGCCGCGTACGTGCGCCAGTCGATCGACGAGAGCCTGGCGCGCCTGAACACCGATGTCGTCGACCTCTACTACATGCATCGCCGCGACCCGTCGGTGCCCATCGAGGAAACCGTCGGGGCCATGGCCGAGCTCGTCACCGCGGGCAAGGTGCGCCACCTGGGGTTGTCGGAAGTGACCGCCGACGAATTGCGCGCGGCGGTCGCCGTGCATCCGATCGCCGCCGTGCAGAGCGAGTGGTCGATCTGGAGCCGTGACGTCGAGCACAATGTCGTGCCGACAGCCGCCGAGCTGGGCGTGGGCTTCGTGCCGTACTCGCCGCTGGGACGGGGCTTTCTCACCGGGACGGTCCAGTCTGCCGCCGACCTGTCCTCGCAGAGCGACTTCCGCCGCACCATGCCCCGATTCAGCGGGGATGCGCTCGACGCCAATCTCGCGGTGGTGGAGGTCGTGAAATCTGTCGCCGAGGCGGCGGATGCGACGGCCGCCCAGGTTGCGTTGGCGTGGTTGCGTTATCGCGCCGAAGCATTTGGCGTGGCAGCCGTGCCGATTCCCGGCACCCGGCGGGCCACCCGCGTCGAGGAGAACCTGGGGTCGTTGTCGGTGAAGCTGTCCGCAGATCAGCTCGGCGCGCTGGACACCGCCGCAAAGGCGGTGTCCGGGAACCGGTTCCAGGATATGAGCTGGGTGTCGGCCGGGCGCGAGTAGACCGTCACGAGGGCATCGTCCGCCAGGAGCCGAGGTGATGGACGGCGAACCCGTCGAACAGAGGATGCTGCACGCAGTCTGCGTGCGGTCACGACCGCAACGATCTCCCGGACGTCTTCGGTCGTTCGCCACAACCACGTCGCGACCGGTTCGGCTGGATGTGCGCTCATACAATCACGGTAGGTAGCGGATCGCGGTTAGGTATGAACCCATGATCGAGGTCACCCTGCTCGGCACGGGCAGCCCCATGGTCGACCCCGACCGCGCCGGACCGTCGACGTTGGTGCGGGCCGGCGATCAAACGTTCTTGGTGGACTGCGGCCGCGGCACATTGATGCGGGCTGCGGCGGCTGGTGTCGGCGCCGCCAACATCTCCGCTCTGCTTCTGACACACCTACACAGCGACCACATAACCGACCTCTCCGACGTCATCACGACGCGATGGGTCACAACCTTCACTCGCAGTCCACTACCAGTGATCGGTCCGCCCGGAACTGCGGCGGTCGTCGATGCGACCCTGGACGCGCTGGCCCCGGACATCAGCTACCGGATCGGCCATCATCCCGACATCACCGAACCGCCCACCGTCGAGGTGGAGGAGGTAACGCGAGGGCGTGGTGTGGGCCGGCGACGGCGTACGAATCACCGCGGCGCCGACCGATCACCGACCGGTCGCGCCGACCATCGGATTCCGAGTCGAATTCGAGGGAGCATCGGTGGTACTCGCCGGCGACACCGTGCCGTGCGCGAGCCTCGACGCGCTGGCGGCGGGCGCGGGCGCTTTGGTGCACACCGCGATCCGCAAGGATCTCGTCGAACAGATGCCTGTGCAACGCATCAGAGACATACTCGACTACCACTCGTCGGTCGAGGAGGCCGCTGCCACCGCCGAGCGCGCCGGTGTGGGCATCCTCGTTCTCACCCACTACGTGCCGGGCATCGCGCCGGGCCAGGAGGACGACTGGCGGGCGCTGGCCGCAACGGCCTTCAGCAGGCAGATCGAACTCGGCGACGACCTGCACCGGGTCGAGGTGCACCCCGGCGTGGCCGTCGTCCAGCCAGGCGCTAAGCCAGCCGGGTGATCTCGACGACCACGTCGAGGTCGGTCGACCCCTCCCCGGAGTAGATGCCCTTGAGCGGCGAGACATCCGAATAGTCCCGGCCCACACCGACACTGATGTACTGCTCGTTGATCTCGGCGTCGTTGGTCGGGTCGTAGTTCCACCAGCCGCCCGTCCAGGCCTGGATCCAGGCGTGGCTCTGGCCGTCGATGGTGTCGCCCACCACCGCTTCTTGATTGGGGTGCAGATACCCCGATACATACCTGGCCGGAATTCCCATGCCACGCAACAGGATCAAGGTCAGATGGGCGAAGTCCTGACAGACGCCTTTGCCTTCCCGATGAGCGTCGAGGCCTGAGGAGTGAACACCCGTGGTGCCCGGTACGTATTCGAGCTCGCTGTGTACCCAGCTCGCGGCGGCCGTGACGGCCTCGTACGGATCGTGGTCTTTGGCGATCTTCTGCCCGACCCTGACGATGCGCTTGCTGGCCGGCGTGTAGCCCGTCGCGCTGAGCACCTCGTCGAACCGGTCGATCACCGCCTCCGAGCTCAGGTCATCCCAGCTGACCTTCTCCTCGGGGAACTCTCCCCTGTCGGTCTCCACGACCGAAGACGACGTGACCTCCAGCTCGGTATGCGGGGCGTGCAGGTCGAACGACGTCACCGCGGTGCCCCAGTAGTCGACGTAGCGGTAGGAGCGCGTCGCGGGAACGGTTTCCACGCGATTGAGGATGACGTTCTGCCGGGAGTCCGACCGCGGTGTTAGGCGTGCCTCGTTGAATGACGCCGTCACCGGCGACTTGTACGCATAGCCGGTCGAATGCACCACCCGCATCCGCCACATCTAAATCTCACCCTCCTCGATCACCAGCGAGCCGTTGCGGCCGGCATCCGTCCACGCCACCCAGGGCGCGGAGTGGAAGTACTCCAGCGCCAACGCTTCTCCGACGTCGCGGCAGGTCTTCTGCAGGCCGGCGAGGCGTTCTTCGAGTGATTCCAGCAGCACGCCTTGGCGAAGGAACTCCAGCTCGCTGCGCGCGCGGCCCAGCAGTCGCTGGGCCTCCGCGGTGGTGCCGACGCGATTGAGCGCGCGGTGGTGTAGTTCGTCGAGGCTGTGCTCGGCCAGTAGCAGCGAGTAGAACACCGAACGCGGGAACAGCCGGTCGAGCAGCATGAACTCCACGACACGGCCCGCGTCGAGCACGCCGCGATAGGTGCGCAGGTAGGTGTCGTGTGCACCCGCCGAGCGCAGCACCGTCACCCACGCCGGCGAGGACGCGCTATCGCCGACCCGGGAAAGAAGCAGCCGCACCATCATGTCGACCCGCTCGATGGCGCGGCCGAGCACCATGAACCGGTAGCCGTCATCGCGCGACAGCGTCGAGTCGGCGAGCCCGGCGAACATCGCGGCCCGGCCCTCGACGAAGGATAGGAACTCCGCGGGCCCGAGACGTTTGGCGGCGCGTTCACGTTCGGCCAGTGCGTTGTAGGTGGTGTTCAGGCACTCCCAGATCTCGGTTGAGGTGACTTCACGTGCGCCCCTTGCATTCTCGCGTGCGGCCGAGATCGAGTCCACAATCGAAAGGCCTTGGGTGTCATGGCTGAACGCGACGATGTCGGTCAGCGACCACACGTCCAGCGCTTCTTTCGGCGGATCGATACCCAGCACCCGCAGCAGCGTGCGCGACGCCAGGTCGGGGTCCACGCTGGAGTCCTCGAGCAGCTGATGCACGGTGACGTCGAGAATGCGGGCGGTGTCGTCGGCGCGCTCGACATAGCGGCCGATCCAGTAGAGCGACTCGGCGTTGCGGGCGAGCATCACATCACCGCCTGCTGCTGTTGCTGTTGCTGCTGTTGACTCTGGCCGGGGCCAGGTGACTGCGACTGCTGTTGTTGCTGCTGTTGGGAGTCGCCGTTCTTGTCCGTCTGCGGGCCTTTCGACGCCTTGGGCAGCGAGCGGACCACCTCGGCGGCGGCCAGTTCACGGTCGGCCACCGATGTACGCGACGCCAGCACCCAGGTGTCCTTCGAGCCGCCGCCCTGGCTGGAGTTGACCACCAGCGAACCCTCCGGCAGCGCGACCCGCGTCAGGCCGCCGGGCAGCACCCACACGTCGTCGCCGTCATTGACCGCGAACGGCCGCAGGTCGACATGGCGTGGCGCCAGCTTGTCGTCGATCTGGGTCGGCACCGTCGACAACTGCACGACGGGTTGGGCGATCCAGCCACGGGGATCGTTGCGGATCTTCTTGCTGATCGTCGCCAGTTCCTTCTCCGACGCGTCGGGACCGAAGACGATGCCGTACCCGCCGGAGCCTTCGACGGGTTTGACGACCAGTTCGTCGACCCGATCAAGCACCTCCTCGCGCTCGATGTCGAGCCAGCATCGGAAGGTGTCGACGTTCGCCAACAACGGCTTCTCGCCGAGGTAGTAGTCGATGATCGTCGGCACGTAGGTGTAGACGAGCTTGTCGTCGCCGACGCCGTTGCCCACCGCGCTCGAGATGACCACGTTGCCCGCCCGTGCCGCGTTGAGCACGCCGGCGACTCCGAGCACCGAGGCGGGGTTGAACTGCATCGGGTCGAGGAAGGCGTCGTCGATGCGCCGGTAAATGACGTCGACCTGGCGCTCGCCCTCGGTGGTCCGCATGTAGACGGTGTTGTCGCGACAGAAAAGGTCGCGCCCTTCGACGAGTTCGACACCCATCTGCCGGGCCAACAGCGAGTGCTCGAAATACGCCGAGTTGTAGACGCCGGGAGTGAGCACCACGACCGTCGGGTCGGCCTCGTTGGACGCCGCGGCGTTGCGCAGCGCCCGCAGCAGATGCGAGGAGTAGTCGCCGACGGCGCGAACCCGGTGGGTGGCGAAGAGGTTCGGAAAAACCCGCGCCATGGTTCGGCGGTTCTCCATCACGTAGGAGACGCCCGACGGCGAGCGCAGGTTGTCCTCCAGCACCCGGAAGTTGCCCGCGGCGTCGCGCACCAGATCGATGCCGGCGACGTGAATGCGTACGCCGTTGGGCGGGACGATGCCCGCGGCTTCACGGTGGAAGTGCTCACAGGAGGTGATCAGTCGACGCGGGATGATCCCGTCACGCAGGATCTCCTGCTCGCCGTAGATGTCGGCGAGGTACATCTCGAGCGCCTTCACGCGCTGCCTGATGCCCTTCTCCAGGCGCGACCACTCGGCGGCGGAGATCACCCGCGGCACGAGGTCGAGCGGGAACGGACGTTCCTGACCGGACAGCGAGAAAGTGATGCCCTGGTCGACGAAGGCGCGGCCGAGCGCATCGTTGCGCGCTCCAAGCTCAGACGCGTCGGACGGAGCGAGTTCGGCGAAGATGCCCTTGTAGGGCCCGCGCACGTTGCCCTGCGCGTCGAACATCTCGTCGAACGCCTCGGAGTAGGTGCCCAGTTCGTTGTATCCGTCGAAGATCCCGTCGTAGCGAGCGGCTCGACGGGAGTTGCTGCGCGCCGCCTTGGCGGTCTCGGTCGGCAGTGTGCGAAGGCTCACGCGTTGACATGCTGCCCCAACTGGCGCGTTTCCGCAGGCCAGCGGCCTCCTCTCTTTGGGCACTTTGGGCATTTACCCGCTGCGCTGGTAATCTGAACCCTCGCTGCCCGCTCGACGGGCGCCAGACTTTGCGAACCCCAACGAAGATTTACGAAGGAACTAGCGCGTGGCCAACATCAAGTCGCAGGAAAAGCGCATCCGCACCAACGAGCGCGCCAGACTGCGCAACCAGGCGGTGAAGTCGTCGCTTCGCACGGCTGTCCGCTCGTTCCGTGAGGCTGCCGAGGCGGGCGAGAAGGAAAAGGCCGCCGAGTTGCTGGTGTCGACCAGCCGCAAGCTGGACAAGGCCGCCAGCAAGGGTGTGATCCACAAGAACCAGGCGGCGAACAAGAAGTCCGCTCTTTCGCGCGCCCTCAACAAGATCTGATTCAGCTCCGGAGGGTAGGAGCGGTGGGCCCACGCCCGAAGGGCAGGGGACGACTGGGGATCAGTTCCGGTCGGCCACCAACTCGGCCACCTGTCGCACCGCAGCTTCCAGCGCATAGTCGGCGTCCGCCGCTGCGCCCTTGACGTCCGCATTCAGCGTCGCCACCAACTGCATCGCCTTCGCGACCGATTCCCGCGACCAGCGTCGCGCCTGCTTCTGCGCTTTCTGCACCCGCCACGGGGGCATGCCAAGCTCGGAGGCCAGCCGGTACGGGTCGCCCGATAACGGCCCCACCCTGGCGATCGTGTGGATGGCCTCGGCGAGCGCATCGGCCAGCACCACCTGCGGCTCGCCGCTCATCATCGCCCAGCGCAGCGCTTCGGCGGCCCCTGCGACATCACCGACCACGGCCTTGTCGGCGATATCGAAGCCCTTGACCTCCGCCCGCCCGCTGTAGTAGCGGCGCACCGCAGCCGGATCCACTTCCCCGCCGGTGTCGGCGACCAATTGCGAGCAGACCGCCGCGAGCTCACGGATGTCGGATCCAACTGCGTCCAGGACGGCGGTGACGGTGTCCTCGGAGACCTTGACCTTCAGCGCGCGGAACTCACCGCGCACGAAGTCGGCGCGCTCGGCGGCCTTGGCGATCCGTGCACAAGGGTGGACCCTTGCGCCGAGGTCCTTCAGCTGAGCTGCCAGCGCCTTGGCGCGCCCTCCGCCGGAGTGCACCACGACGAGCAGCGTCCCGGCCGGCAGGTCCGCCGCCGCCGTCTCGATGAGGGCCACCGCCTCCTTGCCGGCTTCGGCGGCGGATTCCAACACCACCACCCGCTCGTCGGCGAACAACGACGGGCTCAGCAGCTCGGCGAGCTCGGCGATGCTCACCTCACCGGCGCGCATGCGGTTCACCGGGACGTCGTCGGTACCCGCTTGCTTGCGTGCGCCGCGCAGGACTTCGGCCACCGCCCGCTCGACCAGAAGTTCCTCATCCCCAAGAACCAGGTGCAATCCGGGGACCGATTCGCTCACCACCCGATCGTGTCATGCCGGGCCGACAGTCCCGACACCCTGGCCCGACAGCGTCCACCCCAGCAGGCACACCGCCAACGCGCATATGCCGACCCGGGCCCAGCGCCACCGCGACAGCACGACGACCGCCACCCCGGCCACGGCGACCGTGATCGCGCCGAGCGGCCCCGCAGGCACGGGCACCGATGCGCCGGGAATGCCGGCCGCCCAGCGAGCGACCTTCAACAGCCACCACAGCTCGGGTCCGGTGAACCGGATCAGCAGCTGGGCGCCGACCGGCCACAGCGCAGACAGCGCCGCGGCCGCGGTGCCGATCACGGTGATCGGGGCGATCACGCCGGCCACCGCCAGGTTTGCGGCCACCGCCACCACGCTGAATGTGCCCGAGATGGCCGCCACCAGGGGCGCCGTCACGAGCTGGGCGGCGACGGCGACGCTCACCGCGTCGGCGAGTGGTTTGGGCCAGCCGCGGGCGACCAGGCGTCGCGACCATGCCGGGGCGACGACGACCAGCGCGGCGGTCGCCGACACCGACAGCGCGAACCCGATGTCGACGGCGAGTTCCGGCGCACCGATCATCAACGCGATGACCGATGCCGATAGGACCGGAATCGCCTGCCTGCGGCGGTGCGACGCGACGGCCAACAGCGTGATGGCACCCATCACCGCCGCGCGCAGCACACTCGCCGACGGTTGGACGACGATGACGAACGCCACCAGCGCCACCGCGGCCAGTGCGACGGCGAAGCGGGGGCCGACCAATCCCGCCGTCAGCAGCACCGCCCCGCAGACGATCGTCACGTTCGCTCCGGACACCGCCGTGAGATGCGTCAGCCCGGCTGCCCGGAACTCGGCGGCCGTCTCGCCCGTCAGCGCTGAGGTGTCACCGAGGACTAGCGCGGGAAGCATTGCCGCCTGGTCGGCCGGCAGGGCCGAGCGGGTCGCGGTGGCGAACGCACTGCGCACCCGCTGCGCCGCTCGCTGAATCGGTGCGGCCTCACCCAGCGTTGGCTCACCGGTTGCCGACAGAACGGCGATGGTGAGATCGCGCCGCGTCGGCCTGGTGATCCGGGCGTCGAACGCGGCAGGCTGGCCCGCGGTCAGCTCGGTGAAGCCGACGACGGAGGTGAAAACCACTACCCGTCCCGACATTTCGTCGGCGTCGACGGCTTCTAGCGATCCGCGGAACATCATCCTGCCGCCGCCCAGCGACCGCGGCGTCTCGGTCGGCGTGACGATGACGTCGGCGACGGTGCCGTAGCGGTCGATGATCGGATGGTGGCTTGCCTGGTCGACACGCAGCTGAACCGCAACGGCGAAGCCGAGTCCTGCCAACGCAACCGCGACGGCACCCGCTGCCGTCATTCGCACCCGGGCACGTTGCCCGCGGCGTCCGCTGCCCCACCACGCAGCCGCGGTGGCAGCCGCGATCGTCACTACCAGCGCCGAGACGATGCCGCCGATCGACCACAGGATTCCGGCGGCGGTGACGGTCCAGGTTGTCAGCGCCGCCGGCACCAGACGCAGGTCGAGGTGGACCTCGCGACCGTCCATTGCGGTCACACATGGACCTGGGCGCGCAGCTTCTCCAGCCGCGCAGGACCGATGCCGTCGATGTCGGAGAGCTGGTCGACGCTGGTGAACGACCCATTCGCGTCACGCCACGCGATGATGGCGGCCGCTGTCACCGGGCCGACACCGGGCAGGGTGTCGAGCTGCTCGAGCGTCGCGGTGTTCAGGTCGACCAAACCACCTGGCGCCGAAGCACTTCCGGTAGTCGTCGGTTCACCCGCTGGTGCGGCCGGGCTCGGCTCGGATGCCACCGAACTGCCCATCGTCGTCGGTTCCCCCGGCGGAGCGGCGATGCCGACGATGATCTGCTCACCGTCGGTGACACGACGAGCCATGTTCAGACCGATCAAGTCGGCGCCGTCCAGCGCACCGCCGGCCGCGGTGAGCGCGTCGGCGATCCGCGCCCCCGGGGCCAACGTCACCAGGCCCGGCTTGTGCACCAGCCCGACCACGCTCACGATGACCGGCCCTTCCGGAGCGGGTGCCGCCGGAGTGGGGCGAGCCGACGAAACCATCTCCACCGGTGGCAATTTGGCCGACATCACCGGCGGGGTCTTGTCCCGCATCAACGTGAACACGGTGACCAGCACGGCCACCACACCGACGACCCCCAGCGCGATGGCGCCGGCGCGACCGGGATCGGCGCGGGCGGCCGCCAGCCAACCCGACGGGTCACCGGCCTTGGCCTCGGGCAGCCAACGCGACAGCGCGGCATCGGGCTTGCCGTCGTCACCGTCCGAGCCCGCTTCGGCTTCGGCCTCTCCACCGAGCCTGCGATGAAGCCGCTCGGCGGGTAGTTCGGTTCCCATGTGCCCGACGGTAGGTGCGGTGAGTGACCAGGCCCGCCGGGCGACATCGCGGGCGCGGCGGCCTGTGGATCAGGTCGGCTCTGTGGATCGGTCCGCACACCAGGGAGGTGGCTTATTCAGTTGTGGGCTTACTGGTTGAACAGGTAGGTGTGGCCCACACCGTGGTGGTGGCGCCAGCCAGGCATCGCGCTCGGCGCCGGCCTGGCGTAGGTGTCCGGCGAGGTCACGATCGACGTGCCGGTGCTGTCCTGGGTGGTGGTGGTCTGGGCGCCGGCCATACCGGCCAGGCCGAGGGCGGCGTTCATGTTGTTTGATCTCCTTGTGCGAGTTGGTTTTTCAGTTCTCCGGCCGGTCGTTTCCGGCCTTGAGATAACTATGTCCCAGCCGGGAGGGATGTATGTCGGCCAACCGGCCCCCAGACCGGACGAACAGCGTGTCCCCGATCGGGGGACATTTGTGAACTTGGTGACTCGGCCGTAAGTCCGCCGCGGAATTCGTATGATCCGTGGGTGGACGGTGTGCACGACATCGGCGGGCTGGACGGCTTCGGCCCGGTCGAGCACGCCGAGACCGAGCCGACCTTCGCCGAGGACTGGGAGCGGCGCACCTTCCGGATGATGATCGGGTCCATCGGACCGCTCGCCGTCAACGGTGGGATGTTTCGCCACTCGATCGAGCGGATGGATCCCGCGCATTACCTCTCGTCGTCGTACTGGGAACACTGGCTCACCGGAGTGACCACCTCCGTCGTCGAAGCGGGTGTGACCACGCAGGAGGAGCTCGATCGCCGCGCGGGCGGACATTTTCCGCTGTCACAGCCGGACCGCGGCGTACTGCCCGACGACCTCACCGCGCGCACCACGCCGCGGTATGCGGTCGGCGACATCGTTCGGGTGCGCGAGTGGCATCCCTCCGGGCACACCCGCGCGCCTCGCTATGTGCAGGGCAAAAGCGGAACCATCGTGCGGGTCGACGAGGCCGCGAATGTGCCCGACATCGAGGCACACGGCGGCGGGTTCGTCACCGATCCCCTCTACTCGGTGCGCTTCACGTCCCGCGAGCTCTGGGGCGACGGCGGCAGCGACGGCGAGGTCGTGCACGTCGACCTCTTCGAGCGGTATCTGCAGGACGTAGAGGACACGTGATGGCCGACCACCACCACCCCGAACAACTGGCGCCGGTCGAGGCGCGCATCGCGGCCATCGAAGCGGTTCTCGTGGAGAAGGGGATCCTCGACGTCGACGCGGTGGACGCGATCGTCGCGCATTTCGAGGACAATCTGGGGCCGATGAACGGCGCGAAGGTCGTCGCCCGGGCGTGGGCCGACCCGGAGTACAAGGCGCGTCTGCTGTCGAACGGGACGGCCGCGATCGGGGAGCTCGGCTTCAGCGGGCCCGAGGGCGAGCACATGGTCGTCGTGGAGAACACTCCCGACGTGCACAATCTCGTCGTCTGCACGTTGTGCTCGTGCTATCCGTGGCCGACGCTCGGGCTGCCGCCCAAGTGGTACAAGGCGCCGGCGTACCGGGCACGGGCGGTGCGGGAACCGCGGACACTGCTCGCCGAGATGGGCACGGTGATCCCGGACGAGGTCGAGATCCGGGTGTGGGACTCCAGCGCGGAGGCGCGCTACCTCGTGTTGCCGATGCGCCCGGCCGGCACCGACGATCTGTCCGAGGAGCAGCTTGCCGGCGTCGTGACGCGTGATTCCATGATCGGCGTGCAGCGGCTGTGACCGATACACCCTTCGACGACGAGTCGCTCCCCCGCGACAACGGCGAACTCGTCTTCGACGCGCCGTGGCAAGCCCGGGCGCTGGCCATCGCCGTCGCGGTGGTGGAGAGGCTCGACCTGCCCTGGGACGCGTTTCGCCGGCGACTCATGGCCAGCATCGCCGAGGACCCGCATCGCCCCTACTACGAGTCCTGGAGCAAGGCGCTCGAGTCACTGGTGGTCGACATGGATCTCGCGAACGCCGCCGCGCTCGACGCGGCGACACCCACCGAACGCGCTCCGCTCTAGTTGGTATCAATCACCCCAGCCGTCGTTTCGCCAACACACCCAGTCGATCTCGACCAGGGCGCCGACCGCGAGACCGGTGGTGCCGACGCAGGTGCGGCTCGGCAGGCGGTCGGGAAACCAGCGCGCGTAGGCGGCATTGAATGACTCGTAGTCGTCCCAATCGAGAAGGAACGCGCGCACCGCGACGACGTCGGCCAATCCGCCACCGCACAGTTCGGTGACCCGCAGCAGGTTACGCAACACCTGGTCGGTCTGGGTGGCGACGTCGTCGCCGACGACGGCGCCGGCCATGTCGGTGGGCATCTGCCCGGTGACATGCAGCGTCTCGCCGGCGGCCGTGGCATGGGCGAACGGTGCGACGGCCGGCGGGACACCGTCGTCCGGGGTGAATGTGAACGCGCGGATGCCGCCGATGCTCATGCGGGAACATCCTGCCCGACACGGGCGCAGGATTGACCCATGATCGAGATCGGATACGAATGTCGCGACAGGATCGCCTACATCACGCTGAACCGACCCGAAGCCAAGAACGCGATTACCCCAGAGATGCATGACGAGCTGTGCCGCATCTGGGCCGACTTTCGCGATGACGACGGTGCTGATGTCGCGATCCTGACGGGCACCGGCGATGCCTTCTGCGCAGGTGCCGACCTCGCGACCTACGTGCCGGTCAACTACGTCGACGCTTCGCCGAGCCGGGTACGCGAGATCGTCGACCTCGGGCTCGGCGGCATCACCCGCGGACTGCATCGGATCACCAAACCGACGGTCGCCGCGGTGAACGGGTGGGCGTTGGCAGGCGGGCTCGAGCTCGCGCTTGCATGCGATCTGCGGGTGGCGTCTCAGCGTGCGATGTTCGGATCCTTCGAGGCGCGGCGGGGTTTCCACCACGGTGACGGCGGAATCACCCGGCTGGTCAACACATGCGGCGTCGGGGTGGCGATGCAAATGGTCCTCACCGCCGAGCCGATCGACGCACAGCAGGCACTGCAATGCAACATGGTGATGAAAGTCGTTCCACACGAACAGCTTCTGCAAGACGCCGAACTGCTGGCTCGACAGATTCTTCGCAATTCGCAGCGAGCGGTGCGATCTGCCAAGGAGACCGTTCTCGAGGTCATCGGCAAGCCGCTGGACGATCAGCTGCGGATCGAGGGCTGGAATTCGTACACCTGCGTCGATCAGACCGAGGCGCGGGAGCTGTTGGGGCAATTCTTCGACAAGTCCGATTCCGGCCGTGCCGGAACGAAGCCGACCGAGATCTAGGCTCGTATACACGTTCGAAATAGTGTCTACGGCACGCCGAAGACGCATCGAGGAGAGCCGACATGACCCCACCGACCGCTGACCGGCCCCTTCGGGTCATCCAGTGGACCACCGGCAACATCGGGCGGCGGTCGCTGCACGCCATCATCGGCAGGCCCGACATGGAGCTGGTCGGTGTCTACGCGCATGGCGCCGACAAGGTCGGGGTGGATGCCGCCGAGCTGGCGGGGTGGCCCGAGCCGACCGGGGTGACGGCCACCAACGACATCGACGCGTTGATCGCGTTGCAGCCGGACGCCTGCTGCTACAACCCGCTGTGGCCCGACATCGACGAGCTGAGCCGACTGCTGGAGGCCGGAGTCAACGTCTGCTCAAGCGCCGCCTGGATCACCGGCGGCAAGCAAACCCCGGAGGATCTGGATCGCATCCGAAAGGCTTGTGAGACGGGCAATTCGACGATCTTCGGCAGCGGCGCGCATCCGGGCATGACCAACATGGTCGGCATGGTGCTCAGCGGTTCCTGTGAGCGGGTAGACGAGATCAGGATCACCGAGTCGGTGGACTGCTCCACCTACGAGTCGGCAGGCACCCAAACCGCGATGGGCTTCTCGCAGGACCCGGAGACTCCCGGCTTGAGCGAAAATGTCAGGCGGGAAAGCGAGGTCTTCGCCGAGTCCGCGGCGATGATGGCCGACGCGATCGGCGCGAAGCTGGACCGGATGACCTTTGACGTGGAGTTCACCGCCGCCACCGGCGACAGCGACCTGGGTTTCATGCAGATCCCCGAGGGCACCGTGGGCGGCGTGTACGGCTACCACCGCGGCTGGGTCGGCGACAAGAACGTCGTCAGCGTCGGCTTCAACTGGACCATGGGCGATCACGTGACACCACCCAAACCGCTCGAGCACGGCCATGTCATCCAGGTCTTCGGTCTGCCCAACATGCGCACGGTGCTGCACTGCCTGCCGCCGAAGGACTGGACCGAGCCCGGCTTCATGGGCCTTGGCATGATCTACACCGCACTACCGGTGACCAATGCCGTCCCCGCCGTTGTCGCGGCGCCGCCCGGCATCGTGACGCTCAAGGACCTGCCGCCGGTCACCGGTCGCGTGGCCGTCTAGGCATTGAGTCACTAAACTCATCACCACACCCAACGTGCACATAGCGCGAAAAATTGCTCAGATTTTCGCAGTACGTGCACGTTGGGCGGGCCGAATCGGACTCATGACAGTTCTCGGCGACCTCAGAAGCGCTGCGCAAGTTTGTCTTTTCCCGGCCCGCTGAGATCCTTGAGCGCGTCGCGGCGGCCGGCCATCGCCATCACCTCGCGGACATTCCAACGCTCACACAGGGTCGGGGCCTGCCACTGCTCCGGCGACAACGTCTCGAGGAACGCGGCGAACGACTCCCGCTCTGCGCGAGCCGATTCCAGCGCCGTCACTAGCCGTCGCGTCCTATGCACACGCCGACGGCGCCCGCACCGACATGCACCGCAAGCACCGGACCCATATCGGTGACGGTCGGCGGGCCGATCTGCGGGAGCCGGACGGTCAGCGACTTGGCGATCTCGTCGGCGGCGTCGGGATTGTCGACGTGATGTACCGCGATCGTCGCCCCCTCGGCGCCGACCACCTCGGCAACCTGATCGATCATCGCCGCGTGCGCCTTGGTGGCGGTGCGGATCCGTTGGCCCAGCACCAGCCTGCCGTCGACATCAAGGCACAACAGCGGCTTCAGCGACAGCGCGGAACCCAACAACGACGCACCCCGGCGGATCCGGCCGCTTCGCCGCAGATTGTCCAGGCGGTGCACGACGATGAACGCATGACCACGAGGAACGGCCGAACGTGCCGCGGCCTCAACGGCGTTCAGGTCCGCACCGGAGCCGGCCTGCTGCGCGGCCGCCAGCGCGACGAACCCGACGCCCATGGCCGCCGACCTGGAGTTGACGACGCGCACGGCGGACCCGAACTCGCGGGCCGCCTGCACCGCCGAGCTGTACGTGCTCGACAGGGCGGCTGATATGTGCACTCCCACCACCCCGTCGCCGCCGCTCTGCCGCAGCGCTTCCCGGTAGGCGTCGGCAAGTTCGGTAGGCGTCGCGCCCGCGGTGGTCGCGTGTCGCTGATAGACATCGGCGGGCACATCGTCGACACCGTCCCGGAAATCTTTGCCGTCCAACAGGATGTGCAACGGCACCTGTCGAATTCCGCACCGCTCCAAATCCTCGGGCTGTAGACGCGAGGACGAGTCGGTCACCACGACCACGGCCATGGCTACGGTGAATCCTCTTGGGCCACCCCGGCCTCCTGCAGACCCTTGAGCATCAGTTCGGCCACCGCCTGGTGCGCTTCGAAGTTCCAGTGGATGCCGTCGGGGTTGCCCCGGCCGCTCATGATGTGTTCGGCGACAGCGGCTTTCAGATCGACGATCGGAACGTCGTGCTCCTCCGCCCATTCGGTGATGGCCTTGACGGTGCCCGCCCTGCCGTGGTGTGCCTTGCCGTACGTCTCGGCGGTGTGCACCGACGGCAGCGACGCCACGATGGGAATGCCGGGCCGGTTGAAATCGATTGCGCCGCGGGTCAGCTCGAGATACTCGACCGAGACATGCGGCGGCAGCGCGGCGCGTGCGACCGGAGACAATCTTGGCTGCAGCCAGCCGTACCCGTCGCGCACCCAACGCCGAAGCCACGACGGGCGCACGTAGCGGATGAGCTCGCGCAGCGCGGTCGGCAACGGCGAGGGCAGCGAGTCCATCCCCCCGGTCGCGAAGATGACCGCCCCGGCCCGCGGCAGCGCCGCCCAGGAGCGCGGATCCTGGGTTGCCGCCCACCACACGTCACGGCAGGTCCAGCCGATTCGGCCGATGAGCTCGACGTCCCAACCGAGATGACTGGCAACGATATTGGGCCAGATCCGCGGGTCGTCGGACGGCAGCCCGCCGGTCGGCCCGTAATACGAGAGCGAGTCGCAGAAGACGAGAAGGGTCCGCCGGGCAGGACCCGGGGATTGAACCGGTCGATCAGAGGACATCGTTGGCGACCTGTGCCGAGGCGTTCCATACATCGAGCCGCCACCGGACATCGTCGAATTCCGCGTCATCGGTGGAGTGCCCGGACAACTGCACCCAGCTGGCGTTGCCCATTCCGCCCAGTGCCGGCCAGTTGTCCACAGGCAGCTTCAACAGCGCCGCCGTCAGCGCGGCGATCAGCCCGCCGTGTGCCACCAGCACCACCGGTCGCTCGGGTTCGTCTGTCCCCCACTCGGTTTGGTCGGCGAACAGCTCAGCGAGCAACGGCATGCCGCGCGCCGCCACGTCGATCCGGCTCTCGCCGCCGTGCGGTGCCCATGTGGCGTCGTTGCGCCACGCCAGGCGTGCCCCGGGTGCGGCCGCGTCCACCTCGAGATGCGTCATGCCCTGCCAGTCCCCGAGGTGGGTCTCGCGCAGCCGGGTGTCCACCTCCACCGGCAGGCCGGACCGCTCACCGAGTACCACCGCGGTGTCGAGCGCACGCCGCAGGTCCGACGAGACGATCACCAGCGGCTGCCGCTTGGCGAGCACCTCGGCGGCGGCGACGGCCTGATCCCGGCCGAGGTCGCTCAGCTCGGTGTCGAGCTGACCCTGCATGCGGCTGCCCGCGTTGAACTCGGTCTGCCCGTGTCGCAGCATCACCAGGCGGCGGACTCTCATGGCGCCGTCTCCGAGTCCAGGTCGACGGGAACGATCGGACAATCCCGCCACAACCGGTCCAGCGAATAGAAATTGCGCTCGTCCTGGTGCTGGATGTGCACGACGATGTCCACGTAGTCCAGCAGCGTCCAGCGGCCTTCGCGGGCACCCTCCCGGCGTGCCGGTTTGTAGCCGGCCAGCCGCATCTTCTCCTCGACCTCGTCGACGATGGCGTTGACCTGGCGCTCGTTGGTCGCCGACGCGATCACGAAGCAGTCGGTGATCACCAGCTGGCCGGAGACGTCGATCACCACAACATCATCGGCGAGTTTGGCCGAGGCCGCCCGCGCGGCGACCGTCGCCATCTTGACGGCGTCGTCGGAGGCCGTCACCGTGGCTGCTCCTGCGCCGCAAGGGCATGGGAACGGTAGAGGCCGCGTTTGGAGACGTACTGCACCACGCCGTCGGGCACCAAGTACCAGATCGGCCGGTTCTCCTCGGCGCGCTTGCGGCAATCGGTCGACGAGATCGCCAGCGCGGGCACCTCGACAAGCGTCAGCGCGTCGTCGGCCTTGCCCTTGAGGGCCGCGGCGATGTGCTCGCCGTCCAGCTCATAGCCGGGCCGGCTCACCCCGACGAACTTGGCGAGCGCGAACATGTCCTCCCAGTCCTGCCAGCTCAGGATCGAGGCGAGCGCGTCGGCGCCGGTGATGAAGTACAGATCCGACTCGGGGTTGAGCGCTTGCAGATCGCGCAACGTATCGCGGGTGTAGGTCGGGCCGCCGCGGTCGATGTCCACCCGGCTGACCGAGAACCGCGGATTGGACGCGGTGGCGATCACTGTCATCAGGTAGCGATCCTCGGCGAGTGTGACGTAGCGGTTCTTCTGCCACGGCTGGCCCGTCGGCACGAACACCACCTCGTGCAGATCGAACAGATCGGCAACCTCGCTCGCGGCAACCAGGTGCCCATTATGGACGGGATCAAATGTCCCGCCCATCACGCCCAGCCTGCGTCGAGATTGCACGAATAGCCAGCTTACGGCAGTGTCGACGGGGGCCGGCTTCTCTCGCGAAACGGAATTCCAGCAGGCCTTCACTGAGCCACGAAACGATCTACCAGAGCCTGTATGTGCAGACCCGTGGCAGTCTGCGCGCCGATCTGCACAAATGCCTGTCCACGAAACGCTCGACACGCAAACCGCGCGGACAGCGCCGCACCGGGGTTTACGGCGCCGAGGTGTTCACCATCAGCGACCGCCCACCCGAGGCCGCCGACCGCGCAGTGCCCGGGCACTGGGAAGGCGATCTGATCATGGGCGAAGGCAACAAGTCCGCGATCGGCACCCTGGTGGAACGCAGCACCCGGTTCACCATCTTGTTGCACCTGCCCGTCGATCACACCGCAGAGACGGTGGCCGCGCGATGATCGAGGCGATGGGCGAGCTGCCCGAGCATCTGCGCCGCTCGATCACCTGGGATCGCGGCAGCGAAATGGCCGACTGGCAAGACATCCAGCTGCAACCTCAACGCCCCGGTGTTCTTCTGCAATCCGCACTCGCCGTGGCAGCGCGGCACCAACGAGAACACCAACCGGCTGCTGCGGTTCTGGTTCGAAAAAGGCACCGACCTATCCGGTTACACCAAAGCCGACCTCAAACGCGTCGCCGACAAACTCAACACCCGCCCCAGACCCACCCTGGACCTCGACACACCAGCCCAGCGCCTAGCCGCCCTGATTAGCCAAGCCGCCTAGATGTTGCACTAGCCCCTTGACATTGCCTCGCACTTCTTCTGCTGGAATTCCGTTTCGCGGAGAACTAGACCGGCAGCAGGGCGTCGATCACCGTTGCCAGCTGTTTGGCCGATCGACATTCGTGCATGGTGATGACGTCCTCGTAGCGCGGCACCGCAGAGTCGCCGCTGCCCCACAGGTGTTTGGGCTCCGGGTTCAGCCAGTGTGCATGCCTGCTGGCGTTGACCATGTGCTCCAGCAGGTCCGTCTCCGGGTTGCGGTAGTTGTTTCGCCCGTCGCCGAGGACCAGCAGGGAACTCCGCGGCGAGAGCACATTCGGGTACTTGTTCAGGAACGACACGAACGCGTGCCCGTAGTCGGAGTGCCCGTCTCGGGTGTAGACACCCGCTTCCCGGGTGATGCGCTGCACCGCGACGGCGAGATCTGCGTCGGGGCCGAACAGCTCGGTGACCTCGTCGGTGGTGTCGATGAAGGCGAAGACGCGGACGCGGGAGAACTGTTGCCGCAGCGCGTGCACCAGCAGCAGCGTGAAGTGGCTGAACCCCGCGACCGAGCCGGACACGTCGCACAGCACCACCAGCTCCGGCCGCGCCGGATGCGGCTTCTTCAGCACCACATCGATCGGCACACCGCCGGTGGACATGGACTTGCGCAGCGTCTTGCGGAGGTCGATCTCGCCGGCGCGCGACCGCCGCCGCCGCGCCGCCAGCCGGGTCGCCAGCGTGCGGGCCAGCGGTTGCGACCACTCGGCGCATCTGACGCAGCTGCTCACCGGACGCGCGCAGGAACTCGACGTTCTCGGCCAGCTGCGGAACGCCGTACATCTGCACGTGGTCACGGCCGAGCTGTTCGGCCGTCCGCCGTTTCGTCTCGGCCTCGACCATCTTTCGCAGCTGCGCGATGCGCTGGGCCGCAAGAGCCTTGGCGATCTGTTCCTGCGTCGGGGTCGGCTCGTCGCCGTACGGCGCGAGCAGGCCCGCCAGCAGCCGGCCTTCGAGATCGTCGAGGCTCATCGCCTTGAGCGCCTGATACGACGAGTACGACGGACCCCGGCTGGAGTTGTAGCGGCCGTAGGCCTCGACGATCTGCGCGATCATCGCCGCCATCCGCTCGTCCATGTTGGCCAGGTCTTCGTTGTCGGCCAAGAGGTCGAGCAGCGCCTGCCGCATGGCCTCGACGTCCTCGGGCGGCAGGCCTTGATCGTCGCCGTCGCCCTCGTCGTCGAGCACGGTCCTGGAGCCCAACGCCGCCGGGAAGTACAGGTCGAACATCGCGTCGTAGGTGTCGCGGTGGTCGGGACGACGCAAGACCGCGCACGCGATGCCCTCGCGCAGCACCTCGCGGTCGCCCAGCCCCAGCACACCCATCACCCGACCCGCATCGACCGTCTCCGACGGGCCCACCGAAATGCCTTGTCCGCGCAGGGCTTCGACGAACTCCACCAGGTGGCCCGGGATTCCGTGGGGGGCCAGCGGCTGCGGCGGACGGGTGCGGCGGACGGCCATCAGTTCAGCCTCAGCTCCCCGGACGCCTTGATCTGGTCGGACTGATGCTTGAGCACCACGCCGAGGGTGGCGGCGATCAACTCGTCGTCGATGGTGTCCAGACCCAGCGCCAAAACCGTGCGCCCCCAGTCGATCGTCTCGGCCACCGACGGCAGCTTCTTGAGTTGCATGCCGCGCAGCACGCCGATGATGCGCACCAGTTCCTCGGCCAGGTGCTCGGGCAGCTCGGGCACCCGCGACAGCAGGATTCGGCGCTCCAGATCGGCATCCGGGAAGTCGATGTGCAGGAACAGGCACCGGCGCTTGAGCGCCTCGGACAGCTCGCGGGTGGCGTTCGACGTCAGCAGGACGAACGGCGCGCGTTCGGCCGTGATCGTGCCGAGTTCCGGCACGGTGACCGCGAAGTCGGACAGCACCTCGAGCAGCATGCCCTCGATCTCGATGTCGGCCTTGTCCGTCTCGTCGATGAGCAGAACCGTTGGCTCGGTCTGCCGGATCGCCGTCAGCAGCGGACGCGACAGCAGGAATTCTTCGGAGAACACATCGGTCTTCGTCTGGTCCCAGTCGCCGTGCCCCGCCTGGATGCGCAGGATCTGCTTGGCGTGGTTCCACTCGTAGAGCGCGCGGGCCTCGTCGACACCCTCGTAGCACTGCAGCCGCACCAGGCCGGAACCGGTGGCCTGTGCCACCGCACGGGCCAATTCGGTCTTGCCGACGCCTGCGGGACCTTCCACCAACAACGGCTTGCCCAGCCGGTCGGCGAGGAAGACCGCTGTGGCCGTTGCGGTGTCGGGCAGATAGCCGGTCTCGGCAAGCCGCCGCGCGACATCGTCGATGTCAGCGAACAGCGGCGCCGGGCGTGCGGGGACGCTCACTTATTTTCTCCTATTAGGCCGGGCGGGTGTGGCCGTCTCCCCACACAATCCACTTTGTCGAGGTCAATTCTGGCAGACCCATCGGTCCGCGGGCGTGCAGCTTCTGCGTGGAGATGCCGATCTCGGCGCCGAAGCCGAACTGCTCGCCGTCGGTGAACGCCGTCGAGGCGTTGACCATCACCGCTGCGGCATCGACCCGTTCGGTGAACCGTTGCGCGGCAGCGAGATTCGTCGTCACGATGGCCTCGGTGTGGCCGGTGCCGTATTCGTTGACGTGGGCGATCGCGGCGTCGAGCCCGTCCACCACGGCCAGCGCGATGTCCATCGACAGGAACTCGGCGCGCAGTTCGTCCTCGCCGGGATCGGTGTGGACGTTGACACCGGCGTCCTGCAGCGCTTTCACCAGCCGGGGCACCGCACGGTCGGCGATGGACGCGTCGACCAGCAGTGACTCCGCGGCGTTGCACACGCTCGGTCGACGGGTCTTGGCGTTCAGCAGAATTCGTTCGGCCACATCCAGGTCGGCCGCCTCATGCACGTACACATGGCAATTGCCGACGCCGGTTTCGATGGTCGGCACCATGGCGTCGCGGACCACCGCGTCGATCAGCCCGGCTCCCCCACGCGGGATGACCACGTCGACGAGGCCGCGCGCCTGGATCAGATGGGTGACGCTGGCCCGGTCGTCGGCGGGCAGCAGCTGCACCGCATCCTCGGGCAGCTGCTCGGCCACAAGCGCGGCCCGCAACGCGACCACCAGTGCGGCATTGGAGTGCACCGCAGACGAACTGCCGCGCAGCAGCACGGCGTTACCGGACTTGAGCGTCAGGCCGAACGCGTCCACGGTGACGTTCGGCCGGCCTTCGTAGACGATTCCGATCACGCCGAGCGGAACGCGCTGCTGACGCAGCTGTAGCCCGTTGGGCAGGGTGCGACCGCGGACCAGTTCGCCGATCGGGTCGGGCAGGCCCGCGACCTGACGCAGACCGTGCGCGATGCCTTCGACGCGCGCCGGGTTGAGGGCAAGGCGGTCAAGCATGGCGGCCGGTGTTCCAGCGGCGCGCGCGGCCTCCAGGTCTTCGGAGTTGGCGGCCAGGATCTCGTTCATCCGCGCGAGCACCGCGTCGGCGGCCGCGTGCAGGGCACGGTCCTTGGTCTCGGTGTTCAGCGTGGCCAGCGTGCGGGCGGCCGCCCGGGCCCGGCGCGCCGCGTCGTGCACCTGCTGGCGCAAGTCAGGCACCGACGGTGCTTGCAGACTCATTACCCCAGCGTATCGGACATGTCCGCGGGCCTCGACGGGTGTCAGCGAGCTCACGGTGGGCTAGCGTTGACAGCTATGGCGGCGCGGGTCTGCGTAGTGGGCAGTGTCAACGCCGACCTCACGTTCACCGTCGACGCTCTGCCGCGACCCGGCCAGACCGTTCTCGCCTCGTCGCTGTCGTCTGCCCCGGGCGGAAAGGGTGGCAACCAGGCGGTGGCGGCCGCACGGGCAGGGGCCTCCGTTCAGCTCGTCGCCGCACTCGGCACCGACTCGGTGGCCGAACGGCTGCGCGCCCATCTGCGCGACAACGAGGTCGGTCTCGACGGCGTCGTCAGCATGCAGGGGCCGAGCGGCTCGGCGGCGATCATCGTCGACTCCGCAGCGGAGAACGCCATCGTGGTCGCGCCGGGGGCGAACGCGCATCTGAGCGTGGACTCCGCCGACGTGCAGGCAGTGATCGCCGACAGCGACGTCGTGCTGATGCAGTTGGAGATACCGATCGCCACCGCCATCGCGGCCGCTCGGGTCGCGCGGGCTGCGGACGCGGTCGTCATCGTCAACGCGTCACCGGCCGGCGCGAAGCCCCATGACTTGCTCGCGTTGTCGGAATTCGCCGACGTCGTCGTGGTCAACGAGGCCGAGGCACGCGAATGGCATTGGCCGGTGCCGAATCTGGTGATCACCCGCGGTTCGCGAGGCGCCAGTTACCTCGGCGACGACGAACGGTTCGACGTGCCTGCGCCCGCCGTCCGCGCGGTGGACACCACCGGCGCCGGCGACGTCTTCGCCGGTGTGCTGGCCGCAGGTTGGCTCGCCGGCCACGAGGACGCGTTGCGCCGGGCCTGTGCGGCGGGCGCATTGTCGACGCTGGTGGCCGGCGCCGGTGACTGCGCCCCGTACGCCGAGGCCATCGACGACGCTGTGGCCAGGCGGAAGGCTGGAGAAAGGCAACTATGACGACAACTGAAACCGGTCCGCGCCCGCCCGACGGCGATTGGCTGGGCACGCGATTCCTGAGTTTCCGTCGTGAGGGCCCGTTCGCCGTCTGCACGCTGGACCGGCCGGAGGCGCGCAACGCGATGACGCCGGCGATGTACTTCGGCATCAAGTACGCGATCGGCCACGTCGAAGCCGACCCCGACCTCGCCGGCCTGCTGATCACCGGCACCGGCGACGTGTTCGCCCCCGGCGGCGACATGGGCGGAGGCGGCGACGACAACTGGCTGACGTTCGGCGCGGCCCTCGGGATGGACGTCACCCCGTTCGAGAAGCTGCGCCAGTCCACCAAGCCGGTGGTGTCGGCGGTCAACGGGCTGTGTCAGGGCGGCGGCCTGCAGATCGCGCTGTGCAGCGACATGGCGGTGGTCAGCGACCGCGCGACCTTCCGGGTGCCCGAGCTGTTCCGCGGCATCGCCGACACGTACTACAGCCAGATGCTGGCGCGCCTGATCGGCCCGGTCCGCACCCGCGACCTGATGCTCACCGGCCGCACGCTGACCGCCGCCGAGGCCGAGGGCTGGGGCATCGTCGCCAGGGTGGTGCCGCACGACGAGTTGATGGACGCGGCCCGTGACGTGCTCGCCCAGTGCTGCCGGACCGCTCCGGCGGCCAGGCGGGTCGTGAAGGCCAGCCTGGACAACTACATGGGACTGTTCGACCGCATCGGCATGCAGGCCAGCTACAGCGGCGAGGAGGCGGCCGAGGGATTCCGCGCATTCAAGGAACGGCGGTCGCCGGGCTGGGTGCATCCCGACCTGCAGGTGGACGGCCGCATCTGACCGGCCGAACGTTCCTTACCAGTCGAGAATCCGCCGAAAAATAAGCTGGTAAGGAACGTTCGCGATAGTTCAACCTTTTCTGAATACAGATTCTGCTGTACTGTTCTGCTCATGCAGACGGTGACCCACAGCGACGCGCTCTCGCGGTTCGGATGCGCGTTGTCCGATCCCACTCGCGCCGAGATCCTGTTGATGCTGCGCGACGCGCCCGGATATCCCTCCGATCTCGCCGAGAAGATCGGCGTGAGCCGCCAGATCCTGTCGAACCACCTGGCCTGTCTTCGCGGCTGCGGTCTGGTGGTCGCCGAGCCGGAGGGACGGCGCAGTCGCTACCGGCTCGCCGACGAGCGGATCGGACGCGCACTCGACGATCTGATCGGCCTGGTGCTCACCGTCGATCCGGCCTGCTGCCCTGTCGCCGAAGCCGACGCCTGCTGCTGATGAGCGCGCCTGTCCGTCCGCGGCGCGAGGTACTCGCCCGACGCATCCGAATGCTGGTGGCCGCGACGATCACGTACAACATCGTCGAGGCGGTCGTCGCGTTGGCCGAGGGCACCCGCGTGTCGTCGTCGGCCCTGATCGGCTTCGGTCTCGATTCGGTGATCGAAGTCTCGTCGGCGGCCGCGATCGCATGGCAGTTCTCCGCCAAGGATCCGGAGACGCGGGAAAAGGCCGCGCTGCGGTTCATCGCGTTCTCGTTCTTCGCGCTCGCCGCATACGTTTCCGTCGACGCGGTGCTGTCGCTGCTGGGCTTCGGCGAGGCGCGACCGTCGCTGATCGGCATCGTGCTTGCAGCGGCCAGCCTCGTCGTGATGCCGGTGCTGTCCTTGACGCAGCGCCGTGCCGGCCTCGAACTGGGATCGGTTTCGGCGGTTGCGGATTCGAAACAGACGCTGCTCTGCACCTATCTGTCCGCGGCGCTGCTGGTCGGTCTGGTGGTCAACGCACTTCTCGGTTGGTCGTGGGCGGATCCGGTCGCTGCGTTGGTCATCGCAGTGATTGCGGTTCGCGAGGGGCGCAATGCCTGGCGGGGTGACCCGTGCTGCTAGAGGAAGGGGACGGTCATGCCCGTTGTCGCACTCGTTCTGTTCGCCGTCTTCGGTCTGCTCGGATTCGGTTGGCGCAGTTGGCTACAGCGCCGCCGCACCGGTTCGACCGGTTTTCACGGCATCAGTGGCCGCGTCGGATCGGTCGAGTGGTTCGCCGGGGTCGGCTTCGTCGTAGCGATGGCCGCGGCGGTCTTCGCACCCATCCTGCAACTGGCCGGCGTGGTGTCTCCGCTGAGTTTCCTGCATGCACCGTGGATCCAGCTCAGCGGGGTCGTGCTCGCGGTAGTCGGCATCGCCGCAACGGTCTATGCGCAGGTCGACATGGGTGACTCGTGGCGGATCGGCGTGGATCCGACCGAGACGACAACCCTTGTCCGCAAAGGTGTTTTCGGCTTGGTGCGCAACCCGATCTTCACCGCGATGCTGATATTCGGGTTGGGCATCGCGCTGGTGGCGCCGAACGTGGTGGCGATAGTCGGATTCGTGCTGCTGGTGCTGACGATCGAGGTCCAGGTCCGCGCCGTCGAAGAGCCTTACCTGTCGACGAAGCACGGTGCGGCCTACCGCGACTACTGTGCGGGCGTGGGACGCTTTGTTCCCGGGGTCGGTCTCAGCCGTTAGGCCGCAGCTAGTCCTCGGGGACCTCGCGTTCGATCTCGTCCAGCCAGGTCTTGGCCGACATGTCCGACGGCGCGCGCCAGTCCCCGCGCGGTGACAGCGATCCGCCGAGTGACACCTTGGGCCCGTTCGGCATTGCCGACCTCTTGAACTGGGCGAACGAGTAGTACCGCTGCACGAACACCTGCAGCCAGTGCCGAATCTCTTTCAGCGAGTACACGGGCCGCTTGTCCGCCGGATAACCGGCAGGCCAGTCGCCGCGCTCCGGGTCACTCCAGGCGTGCCAGGCCAGGAACGCGACCTTCGACGGCCTGAACCCGTACCGAAGCACCTGGAACAGCGAGAAGTCTTGCAGCACATATGGTCCGACCTTCGCCTCGCTGCTCTGGATCTCCTCGTCCTCACCCTGCGGGACCAGCTCCGGGCTGATCTCGGTGTCCAGCACCGAATTCAGCACCTCGTTCACCCGATCGTCGAACTGTTTCGACGAGATCGACCCACCGAATCAGATGCTGGATCAGCGTCTTGGGGACACCACCGTTCACGTTGTAGTGCGACATCTGGTCGCCTACGCCGTAGGTCGACCAGCCCAGCGCCAGCTCGGACAAATCGCCGGTGCCGAGCACGATTCCACCGCGCTGGTTGGCGATCCGGAACAGGTAGTCGGTGCGCAGCCCGGCCTGCACGTTCTCGAAGGTGACGTCGTAGACCTTCTCGCCGCGCCCGAACGGATGGTCGATCTCCTTGAGCATCAATTCGGCGGTCGCCTTGATGTCGATCTCCTCGAACGTGACACCCAACGCCTCGGCGAGCCGGATCGCGTTACCCTTGGTCCGCTCTCCGGTCGCGAACCCCGGCAGTGTGAACGCCAGAATGTCGCTGCGCGGACGGTTTTCGCGGTCCATTGCGCGGGCCGCGACGATCAGCGCGTGCGTCGAGTCCAGACCGCCGGAGACACCGATCACCACCTTCGGGAAGGCCAACGCACGCAGCCGCTGCTCCAGCCCCGCAACCTGGATGTTGTACGCCTCGTAGCAATCCTGTTCCAGCCGTGTCGGATCCGATGGCACGAACGGGAACCGCTCCACTTCGCGGAGCAATCCGATATCACCGCCCGGCGGGTCGAGCTCGAACTCGATGCG
This sequence comes from uncultured Actinomycetota bacterium, assembly GCA_963743225.1. GTDB lineage: Bacteria > Actinomycetota > Actinomycetes > Mycobacteriales > Mycobacteriaceae > Mycobacterium. The sequence continues at coordinate 104,912 of CAVUPN010000039.1, forward strand.
GCGGAACGACTCCGCCTCGATCTCGTGATGGACCCGGTTGTCGTCGAATGTGCCCATCCGCAACCGCTCCGGAGCGCAGCAGCTCGAGATCGACATCGGCGACCGAACGTCGAGCGCCCTTGGGGAAGCGCTCGGACTGTGCGAGACACACGCCGTTCTCCCAGACCATCGTCTGGCCGTCCCAGGCGAGGTCGGTCGTCGATTCGCCTTCGCCCGCCGCCGCGTAGACGTATGCAGCCAGGCAGCGCGACGACGCCGATCGGGCCAGCAGGCAGCGGTCCTCGGCCCGGCCGATCGTGATCGGGCTGCCGGACAGGTTCGCGATCACCGTCGCACCCGCGAGTGCGGCCTGCGCGCTCGGCGGTATCGGCACGAACATGTCCTCGCAGATCTCGACGTGAAGAACGAAGCCGGGCAGATCGGTGGCGGCGAACAGCAGGTCGGGACCGAACGGCACCTCCGCGACGGCGCTTCCCCGCCCCATCCGAATGACGCCGCGCACGTTGTCACCAGCGGCCATCTGACGGCGCTCGTAGAACTCGCGGTAGGTCGGCAGATACGACTTCGGCGCCACACCCAGCACGTGGCCGCGGTGGATCACGACGGCGGTGTTGTAGACACGATGCTGGTAACGCAACGGCGCGCCGACCACCAGCACCGGCAGCAGATCGGCCGATGCCACCACGATGTCGAGCAGCGCATCTTCGACCGCGTCCAACAGCGCATCCTGCATCAGGATGTCCTCGATCGAATAGCCCGACAGCGTCAGCTCGGGGAACACCGCCAGTCCGACACCGTCGTCGTGGCACTCCCGCGCCACGGCCAGCACGGATTCGGCGTTGGTCGCCGGCTCACCGATAGCGGTGTGCAGGGTGCAAGCGGCCACACGCACAAAGCCCTGGCCATAGGCGGAATAGAAGTCCATCACCATCCATTGTCGCTCTTCAAGGGTCAAGAACCGGTGACGGGGTATCAACGATTGATGAGTGACACCAGGTGAAGTGCCTGGACAGAGGACGGCAGCGGCCTTGTGTTGGCCTGCAGTTCGCCCGCAGGCACCGTGCACGATTCGGCGATCTTCCCTCGGTCGCGCATCGTGTGTCGAGGCGCCGTCGAACGCCTGATCGCCGTGCGAACAACCTGGAGGAATCGTGAATAAGCTTGCCGTTCAACGTCAGTCGCGACCCTTACTGCCCGAGCTTTCGCGCCTTGTCGCCGGCCTCCCCGCGTTCGCCTGGCTTCGCCCCTTCTTCGACAACCACGTGATACGGCTGGAAGGCGAGACCAGAGAGGGCAGCTATCAGGTGCGTGCCGAGCTGCCGGGAGTCGACCCGATCGAGGACATCGAGATCACCGTCCGCGACGGCCGACTGACGATCAAGGCGCTGAGGACACGCACCGGCGAATTCAACGCGCTCGCGGAGTTCACGTACGGGTCGTTCACCCGAACGATTTCAGCTGCCCGCGGGCACCGACGACGGGGCGTGATCGCCTACCCTCGAGGGCGTGGAAGCCCCCGAACTCGTCACCCTGCTGCAGGGACGCCGGGTCGCCGTGCTCACCGGCGCGGGAATGTCCACCGATTCGGGTATCCCCGACTACCGCGGACCCGACTCGCCGCCGAGCAATCCGATGACGATCGGGCAGTTCACCTCCGACCCGGTTTTTCGGCAGCGCTACTGGGCCCGCAATCACGTGGGCTGGCGGCATATGGATGAGACCCTGCCGAATGCCGGTCATCGTGCGCTGGCGGCGCTCGAGCACGCCGGCGTGGTGTCCGGCGTGATCACCCAGAACGTCGACCTTCTGCACACCAAGGCCGGCAGCCGCACCGTTGTCAACCTGCATGGCACCTATGCCGAGGTGATCTGCCTGGACTGTGGCCACACCATGACCCGCGCGGCGCTGGCAGAGCTGCTCGAAGCGGCCAACCCCGGCTTCGTCGAACGCGCGGAGGCGGTCGGCGGCATCGCAGTCGCGCCGGACGCCGACGCCGTCGTCGGCGACACAGCTGCGTTCACGATCATCGACTGCTCGAGCTGCGGCGGAATGCTCAAGCCGAACATCGTCTACTTCGGCGAGAACGTGCCGAAAGACCTTGTGGCGCAGGCATATGCGTTGATCGACGGGGCGGACGCCCTGTTGGTGGCGGGCTCGTCGTTGACGGTTTTCTCCGGATACCGCTTCGTGCGTCACGCCGCCGCACGCGGCATCCCGATCGCGATCATCAACCGCGGCCGCACCCGCGGCGACGACCTGGCCACCGTGAAGATCGACAACGGCTGCTCCCCCATGCTCGCCCTGCTCGCCGACGAACTGCCCGTCGTCGCGAATTCGGCCTAGATGAACCGGTGTCAGACGGCGACGAGGTCGTCGGCGTGTACTGCGGGACGGCGCATTTCGGCGGGTAGATCCGACGTCGACCGGCCGAGCATCGTGGCCAGTTCCGCCGCGTCGTAGGCGACCACGCCACGGGCCACCATCGTCTCGTCGGGCGAGCGCAACTCGACCACGTCGCCGCCGTGGAAGCGCCCGGACACCCCCGTGATGCCCGCGGGCAGCAGCGACCGGCGCTGCCGCACCACCGCGCGCACCGCACCGTCGTCGAGGGTCAGCGCACCCGCCGACTCGGCGGCATAGCGGACCCAGAACCGGCGCGCCGACATACGTTCGGGCCGGGGCGCGAAGACGGTGCCGACCGACGCGTCGACCAGCGCGGTGGCGGCATCGGACGCCGCGGCCAGCAGCACCGGAACGCCAGCGTCGGACGCCAGCAGCGCCGCGGACAGCTTCGAGACCATGCCGCCGGTGCCCAGGTGGCTGCCACGCCCGGCCACCACACCGTCGAGATCAGCGGGCCCGCCGACCTCCGGGATGAACCGGGCCGGATTGTCTTTGGGCGCTTTTCGGGGATCGCCCTCGTACAGGCCGTCGACGTCCGACAGCAGCACCAGCGCATCGGCACCGACCAGGTGTGCCACCAGCGCCGAGAGCCGGTCGTTGTCGCCGAACCGGATCTCGTTGGTGGCGACCGTGTCGTTCTCGTTGACGATCGCGACCGCGTGCAGCGCGCGCAACCGATCCAGTGTGCGCTGGGCGTTGGTGTGCTGCACCCGCATCGAGATGTCGTGTGCGGTCAGCAGCACCTGGCCGACGGTGCGGTTGTAGCGGGCGAACGCCGTACTCCACGAATTCACCAGCGCCACCTGGCCGACGCTGGCCGCGGCCTGCTTGGTGGCCAGATCGCCCGGCAGCTTGGTCAGCCGAAGCGGTTCGATGCCTGCGGCGATGGCGCCCGACGAGACGATCACGACATCGGAGCCGGCGTTCATCCGCGCCTCGATGGCATCGGCCAGCGTGGCCAGCCTGCTAGCGTCGAACACGCCGGACGGCGTGGTCAGGGCGGTGGTGCCGACCTTGACGACCACGCTGCGCGCGGTGCGGACGGCTTCCCGGTGCTGACTCATGCGCCGACCTCGCAGGCTTGGCCGCCGCATTCTGGGTCGTCGATTCGCTCGCAAGCTTCGCTCACGGCTGCTGCTCCCGGCGTTGCTTACGCGCCCGTTTGCGTTCGTCGGCGCGCACCCGGTCGGTTTGTTCCAGCCGGGTGTCGGTGCCGCGGCCCGACATCGGAATGTCGACACCTGCGGGCGTCTGCGGCTCCCAGTCGAAGGTCATGTCGCCGATGGTGACGGCGCAACCGGGTCGCGCGCCCAGCCGCAGCAACTCGTCTTCGACGCCGAGGCGGGCCAGGCGGTCGCCGAGGTAGCCGACGGCTTCGTCGTTGGTGAAATCGGTTTGAGCGACCCAGCGTTCGGGCCGCGAACCGTGCACCGCAAAGCCGCCCATGCCGTCCGGTTTGACGGTGAATCCGCTGTCGTCCACCGGTATCGGCCGGATCACCGGGCGCCGGGGCACGATCTCGGGCTGCGTCGCCCGATAGCGCGACACCAGATCCCACAGCGCGAATGTCAACGGCCGCAACCCCTCCCGACTGACGGTGGAGACTTCGAACACCGGCCAGCCGTAGCGCCGCTCGATCTCTTCGCGGACGAAGTCGGCCAGTTCGCGGGCCTCCGGCACATCGATCTTGTTGAGCACCACCGCCCGCGGCCGCTCGGCGAGATCGCCCAGCGTGGAATCACCCTGCAGCGTCGGCGTGTACGCGGCCAACTCGGCTTCCAGCGCGTCGATATCGGAGATCGGATCTCGGCCGGGTTCAAGCGTGGCGCAGTCGACCACGTGCACCAGCACCGCGCACCGCTCGATGTGACGAAGGAAGTCCAGGCCGAGTCCACGTCCCTCGGAAGCGCCGGGGATCAGCCCGGGCACGTCGGCGACGGTGAACGTGTGCTCCCCCGCCGACACCACGCCCAAGTTCGGCGCCAGCGTGGTGAACGGGTAGTCGGCGATCTTCGGTTTGGCCGCCGAGATCGTCGACACCAATGACGACTTGCCTGCCGACGGGAACCCGATCAGTCCCACATCGGCGACGGTCTTGAGCTCCAGCGTGAGGTCGCGGACCTGGCCCTTCTCGCCGAGCAGCGCGAAGCCGGGCGCCCTGCGGGCCCGCGACGCCAGTGCGGCGTTGCCAAGGCCCCCGCGGCCGCCCGCGGCGGCGTCGAAGCGGGTACCGGCGCCGACCAGGTCGGCCAGCAACCTGCCGTTCTCGTCGACCACGATGGTGCCGTCGGGCACCTTCAGTTCCAGGTCGTCGCCCGCGGCGCCGTCCCGGTTGTTGCCCGCACCCTGCTTGCCCGACGGCGCGACGACGTGCGGGTGGAAGTGGAAGTCGAGCAGGGTGTGCACCTGCGGGTCGACGACGAGCACGATGCTGCCGCCGCGGCCGCCGTTGCCGCCGTCGGGTCCGCCGAGGGGCTTGAACTTCTCGCGATGGACCGAGGCGCAGCCGTTACCGCCGTTGCCCGCCCGCGCGTGGATCACGACGCGGTCTACGAACCGGGGCATCGGGCTTCCTCTCCATGACGAAATCTACGTTTTGCGCCAACACTTGGGAGTGCCCAGCTGCAAAACGTCGATCTCGACGCGGAACTAGGCCTCCGAAGTGGACGGTCGCACGATGCTGACCGTCTTGCGTCCACGCTTGACGCCGAACTCGACGGCGCCGGGAGCCTTGGCGAACAGCGTGTCGTCGCCACCACGCCCGACGTTGACGCCGGGGTGGAAGTGGGTGCCGCGCTGCCGGACGATGATCTCGCCGGCCTTGACGACCTCGCCGCCGAACCGCTTGACGCCGAGCCGCTGCGAGGCGGAGTCGCGACCGTTGCGTGAGCTGGAAGCGCCCTTCTTGTGTGCCATTTATTGACTCCCGCTTGATACTTGGTTCTTCGCCTGACGGCTCATCACTTAATGCCGGTGACCTTGAGGACCGTCAGCTGCTGACGGTGACCCTGCCGCTTGTGATAGCCGGTCTTGTTCTTGAACTTGTGGATGCGGATCTTGGGGCCCTTGGTGTGCTCGAGCACCTCGCCGGTGACGGCGACCTTCTCCAGGTCCTTGGCGTCACTGGTGACCTTCGCGCCGTCCACGACGAGGGCGACGGGAAGCGAGACCTTGGCTCCGGGCTCGCCGTCGAGCTTCTCGACCTTGACCACGTCTCCGACGGCGACCTTGTACTGCTTGCCGCCGGTCTTGACGATTGCGTACGTCGCCATCGTTCCTCTGCTTCTCTGGGCGCGCGCTACCCGTTGGTGCGCGTGCGGGTCTGGGTGCGGAGCCGCGAGGGCCCGCTGCCATCGGCACCAGCCGAAAGACAACTGGTCAAGGTTACGTGAGGCGCGGCTTCGCGGTCAAATCACCGCAGGTCACGGCTTGTGCACGGTCAGTCGTGGAGCGGCGGACCGGCCGGTCGCGCCGCGGCGCGTCGGCGCGGACGGCTGACGACCGTCGTCACATCGGACTCATGAATCCGCTCGCTGTCCGAAAGATCGAGGTCGGCGTCGTCGTCTTCGTCGTCCGAATCCTCGTCGTCGACTTCATCGTCGTCGTCATCGTCGTCGTCATCGTCGTCGTCGTCAGAGTCGTCATCGGATCGTCGTCGGAATCGTCGGCGTCGATCACCTCGATGTCGTCGTCGAGGTCGTCGTCCTCGTCGTCCTCGTCGAGGTCGATCTCGTCGACCTCGTCCTCGTCCTCGTCATCGTCGGAGTCGTCGTCGTCGTCTCGTCGAAGTCCTCGTCCAGGTCGTCGTCTTCGAGTTCCTCGTCGGCGGCGTCGACGACGGCTTCCTTGATGGTTTCGGTGTCGGCTTCGGCGACTTCCTCGACGCCCTTCGTGTCTTCGTCCGTGGCTGCCTCAGCCACCTCATCGTCCTCGTGCCGGCCGTTGGCGGCGGCCATCGCCTTGAACATCGGGTGCTCACCGGCGGGATGCGCAGGCACCTTCGCAACCGCGACGTCGTCGCTGCGGGCGCCCTTCTTCGAGCGCTTGCCGCGACGCCCGGAGTCGGACTTACGCCCACTCGCGGGTGCCGAGTCGACGGGGTCGGTGTGCAGCAGGATGCCGCGACCCGCGCAGTGCGGGCAGGGCGTTGAGAAGGCCTCGACCAGGCCGGTGCCCAACCGCTTTCGCGTCAACTGCACCAGCCCCAGCGACGTCACCTCGGACACCTGGTGGCGGGTGCGGTCGCGGGCGAGCGCCTCGGTCAGCCTGCGCATCACCAGGTCCCGGTTGGACTCCAGCACCATGTCGATGAAGTCGATCACGACGATGCCGCCGATATCGCGCAGCCGCAACTGGCGCACGATCTCCTCGGCGGCCTCGAGATTATTGCGGGTGACGGTCTGCTCCAGGTTTCCACCCGAGCCGGTGAACTTGCCGGTGTTGACGTCGACCACGGTCATCGCCTCGGTGCGGTCGATCACCAGCGTGCCGCCCGACGGCAGCCACACCTTTCGGTCCATCGCCTTGGTCAGCTGCTCGTCGATGCGGTGAACGGCGAACACGTCGGGGCCGTCACCGCTGGCGGGCTGGTATTTCGTCAACCGCGGAACAAGGTCAGGCGCAACGGAATTGACGTAGTCATTGATGGTGTTCCAGGCTTCTTCGCCGGACACGATCAGGCCGGAGAAGTCCTCGTTGAACAGGTCGCGGATGACCTTAACCAGCACGTCGGGCTCTTCGTAGAGAGCCACCGCAGCACCGGCGGCCTTCTTCGTCGTCTCGGCCGCCTTCGTCTCGATCTGCGACCAGCGTTCCTGCAGCCGGCTGACGTCGGTGCGGATGTCGTCTTCCTTGACTCCCTCGGAAGCGGTGCGGATGATCACGCCCGCATTCGACGGAACCACTTCGCGCAGAATCTCTTTGAGCCGCTGCCGTTCGGTGTCGGACAGCTTGCGGCTGATGCCGGTCGACGACGCACCCGGCACGTACACCAGATAACGGCCGGCGAGCGACACCTGCGTGGTCAGCCGGGCGCCCTTGTGCCCGACCGGATCCTTGCTGACCTGGACCACGACGTAGTCGCCTGGTTTGAGGGCCTGCTCGATCTTGCGGGCGGCCCCACCGAGCCCGGCCGCTTCCCAGTTCACCTCGCCCGCGTACAGCACGCCGTTGCGGCCACGGCCGATGTCGACGAACGCCGCCTCCATCGACGGCAGCACGTTCTGCACGATGCCCAGATAGATGTTGCCCACCAAGGATGCCGAGGCAGCCGATGTCACGAAATGTTCGACGACGACGCCGTCTTCGAGCACCGCCATCTGGGTGTAGCGGGCGCCCTCGTGCGGCGGTTCCGTGCGAACCGTGTCGCGGACCACCATCACCCGCTCGACCGCCTCGCGGCGGGCCAGGAATTCGGCCTCGCTCAGGATCGGTGGACGGCGCCGCCCGGCATCGCGGCCGTCGCGGCGGCGCTGGCGCTTGGCCTCCAGCCGGGTCGATCCGGTGATGCCCTGAATCTCGCCGTTGTTCTTGTCGTTGCGGTCTTTTCGCCCCGCGCGTTCATGCACGACGGTGTTGGGCGGGTCGTCGGGCGAAACGTCGTTGTCGTCCCCAGCGCTGGACTTGCGCCGCCTGCGCCGACGGCGGCGGCGGGTGGCACCGTCAGCGCCAGTCGTTTCGTCGTCACCGTTGTCGTCGGAGTCGTCGTCGGAGTCCTCGCCCTGGCCGTCGGACTGTCCGTCGTCGGAGTCGTCGCCCGCGTCGTCGCCGCCCTGCTCCCCGCGACCCCGGCCACGTCCTCGGCGACCGCGGCGGCGGCGCCTGCTTGGACGCTCGGCCTGCTCTTCGTCGGAGTCTGGACCGCCGTCGCCGGAGTCGTCGTAGTCGTCGTCTTCGTCAGAGGCTGACGCTAGCTCGACCGGCTGCGGCGCAACGAACAGCGGCATGTACTCGGTCTGTTCCACCGTGGTCTCGAGAATCGTCCGGGACTCCGGTTCAGCTCCGTCGACACCCGCCGGCGGTTGATCACCGTCATCCTGGGCGGGTGCGGCGGGATCCTCTGCCTGCGCCGTCAGCCCGTCAGGCTGCGCCTCGGGCGGCTGAGTCTCTTCCGATAGGTCTTGGGTGGGGGCATCGTCGGCCACGTATTCTCCTCAAGCCCCCGGGCGCGTCGTGTCGACGCGGCCACGCGAGGGCTTCCGCTATTGACCCGGGTCGTTTACTCCCGGGCTTGTTATGGTCTCGCTCCGAGCGGTTCGCTGGGAACCCTCCCGGTGCCTGGCTGAATGATGGCTGGGACGGTCGGCGCCACACCACGGGTGAGCGGTGGTCGCGCTCGTCAAAGTCTTCATTCGGGCGTCCGGCCCTGGTGTACAGCCGTCTACCCGGACCCAGTATCCCACATCAGCCGTGGTCGGCGGACCAGGCTGGACAGCCTCGCTATTGGCCCGGGAACCAGAGCTCGATTTCGCGGGCGGCGGATTCCGGCGAATCCGAGCCGTGTACCAGGTTGTCCTGGGTGACAAGTGCCAGGTCACCGCGAATTGTGCCCGGGGCCGCCTTGTCCACCGGGTCGGTGCCGCCGGCGATCTGGCGAAACGCCGAAATCGCTCGCGGACCCTCGACGATCGCCGCCACAACGGGTCCCGAGGTGATGAATTCCAGCAGGGAGTCGAAGAACGGCTTGCCGTCGTGCTCGGCGTAGTGCTTGCGGGCCAGCTCGTCGCCGACATTGCGCAGTTCGAGAGCCGCGACGGTCAGGCCCTTGCGCTCGATCCGGCTGACGACCTCGCCGATAAGGCGCCGCTTGACGGCGTCGGGCTTGATCAGTACCAGGGTCCGCTCGGTCACGGCCGACAGCGTACCTGCGACGGCTGTCGGCCACGCGAAACAACCGGATTAGTCGGCTGGGGGCTGCTGACCAGGCAGCAGGCCGTGCTCCTCCCGGCGCTTCACTTCGCTGCGTAGGTAAAGAATGAGCAGCCAGACGCCCGCGAAGACCAGGCCGATGAAGCCGACGGCGCCGTGTACAAGCCAGCCGGCGATCAGCACCAGTTGGATGGCGAGGTTCACCCAGATCGCCCACGGTCGTCCCTGCACGCCGGCCAGCAGGACCAGAACGACGGCCAGGCCGATCAGATACGTGCCGGTGACCGGCGTCAGCCCGCCATTCGCCGCCGCGACGACGGGCAGGGCGAGCAGCACGACGATGGCTTCCAGGATCAGCGTGCCGGCCATTACGGCGCGGAAGCTCTTCCACGGATCCGGGGCGGGCTGCTGGGTCATTCGCTGACCTCGCAGGCTCGGCCAGCGGATGTCTCGCCGATGATTCGCTCGCAAGCTTCGCTCATTCCGGATCCCGCCCGAACAGGGTTCGGGCCGCACCAGCGGTGACAACCGAACCGGTGATCACCATGCCGCTGCCGGAGAAGCCCTCGCCGTCGGCGCCGGACTCCTCGACGAGCGCGGTCGCGGTCTCGATGGCGTCGGGCAGCGTCGCCGCGGCGATCACCCGTTCCGGCCCGAACCGTTCCTCCGCGCGCAGCGCCAGGCCTTCGACATCGAGGGCACGCGGCGAGCCGTTGTTGGTCACCACCACCTGATCGAACACCGGCTCCAGCGCGGCCAGGATGCCATCGACATCCTTCTCGGCCATCACCGAAACGACGCCGACCAGGAAACGGAAGTCGAACTCCTCGGCCAGTGTCTGCGCCAGCGCCGCCGCCCCGGCGGGGTTGTGGGCGGCATCGATGAAAACCGTTGGGGCGCTACGCATGCGTTCCAGCCGCCCGGGGCTGGTGGCGGCGGCGAACCCGGCCCGCACCGCGTCGACGTCGAGTTGCCGTTCAGCCCCCGCGCCGAAGAACGCCTCGACGGCGGCCAACGCGATCGCGGCGTTGTGCGCCTGATGTTCGCCGTGCAGCGGCAGGAAGATCTCGGAGTACACCCCGCCGAGGCCCTGCAGTTCGAGCATCTGTCCGCCGACGGCCACCTGACGACTCAGCACCGCGAATTCGGAGTCCTCGCGGGCCACCGCGGCGTCGGCACGCACCGCTTCGGCCAGCAGCACCTCCATGGCCTCGGGCACTTGCCTGCCGATCACCGCGACCGTGCTCAGGTCTGTGCCCAAGGGCACTGGCTCGTCGTCCTGCTTGGCGATGATTCCCGCCTTCTCGGCGGCGATATCGGCGATCTCGGTGCCGAGATACTCGGTGTGGTCGACGCCGATGGGAGTGATGACGGCGACCGGTGCGTCGACGACGTTGGTGGCATCCCAGCGCCCGCCCATGCCGACCTCCACGACGGCGACGTCGATGGGCGCATCGGCGAAGGCCGCGAACGCCATCGCGGTGACAACCTCGAACTTGCTCATCGCCGGGCCTCCGGCTGCTTCGGACTGCTTGTCGACCAGCTCGACGAACGGCTCGATTTCTTGGTAGGTCGCGACATATTGCGCGGGGGTGATCGGTTTGTTGTCGATCGCAATGCGTTCCACGGCGGACTGCAGATGGGGGCTGGTCGTCCGGCCGGTGCGGCGGTGCAACGCGGTCAGCAGCGAGTCGATGATGCGGGCCACCGATGTCTTGCCGTTGGTGCCTGCGACGTGGATGGACGGATACCCGTGCTGCGGCGAGCCGAGCAGTTCCATCAGAGCCGAGATGCGGGCCGTGCTCGGTTCGAGCTTGGTTTCCGGCCAACGCTGGTCCAGCAGGTGCTCGACCTGGAGCATCGACGCGATTTCGTCCGGGGTCGGGACGGGCTCTGCCTCATGTCGCGGGCCAAGCGGCTCCGATGTCATTGCAGAGTGGCCAACCTGGTTTTGATGCGGTCGACTTCCTCCCCTGCGACCTGTTGGCGGCCCCGGATCTTGTCGACGACGTCCGCCGGCGCCTTGGCGAGAAAGGCCTCGTTGTTGAGCTTGGCGGTGGTGCCCGCGAGTTCCTTCTCCGCGGCGGCCAGGTCCTTCTCCAGCCGACGCCGCTCAGCGGCCACGTCGACGGTGCCCGAGGTATCCAGCTCGACCACGACGGTGCCGCGCGTCAGCCGGACCTCCACCGAGGCCGACGGGGCGAAGCCGTCGGTCGCTGGTGTCAGCCATGCCAGCGATGTCACCGCCGGGATCTGCGAGTCCAGATCTGCAGTGGCGACGTCCGTCAGTCTCGCGGGCACCTTCTGGCGATCGGCGAGTCCCTGGTCGCTGCGGAATCGACGCACCTCGGTGACCAGCTTCTGCATGTCGGTGACACGTTGTGCCGCAGTCGGATCCACCGCGAAGCCGGACGGTTTCGGCCATTCGGCGATGACGAGGGACTCGCCGCCGGTGAGCGCCTTCCACAGCGCTTCGGTGACGAACGGCATCACCGGGTGGAGAAGTTTCAGCAGCGTATCGAGGACCGCCGCCAGCACCGCCGTGGTGTGCGTGATCCCGTCGGCCAGCTGCACCTTCGCCAGTTCGACGTACCAGTCGCAGAACTCGTCCCATGCGAAGTGGTAGAGCGACTCGCAGGCCCGGCTGAATTCGTAGTCATCGAACGTCGAATCCACCTCGGCACGAACCTCTTCGACGCGGCCGAGGATCCAGCGGTCGGCGTCGGTCAGGTCAGCCGACGAGAGGAGCCGGGCCTGAGCCTTTTGCTCTTCGCCCGAGAGGCTCATCGCGGCTCCGTTCATCAAGGCGAAACGGGTGGCGTTGAACAGCTTGGTGGCGAAATTGCGGGACGCCCGGGCATGGTCCTCGCCGATCGACAGGTCACCACCGGGGCTGGCGCCGCGGGCCAGGGTGAACCGCAGTGCGTCGGCGCCGAACATCTCGACCCAGTCCAGTGGATCGATGCCGTTGCCGCGGGACTTGCTCATCTTGCGGCCGAACTCGTCGCGAATCAGCCCGTGCAGGAAGACATTTTCGAACGGCACCTGGGGTCCGCGTTGCCCGTCCAGCGTGATGGCCGCATCGTCGGAGACGAACATGCCGAACATCATCATTCGCGCCACCCAGAAGAACAGGATGTCGTAGCCGGTGACCAGGACGCTCGTCGGATAGAACTTGGCCAGCTCGGGACTGCGGTCGGGCCAGCCCATCGTGGAGAACGGCCACAGCGCCGAGGAGAACCAGGTGTCCAGCACGTCTGGGTCCTGTTCCCAGCCTTCGGGCGGGGTTTCGTCCGGACCGACGCAGACGGTCTCACCACCGGGCCCGTGCCAGATCGGAATGCGATGCCCCCACCACAACTGTCGCGATATGCACCAGTCGTGCATGTTGTCGACCCAGTCGAACCAGCGCGGTTCCAGGCTGGGCGGGTGAATCACGGTGTCCCCGTTACGGACAGCATCACCCGCCGCCTTGGCCAGCGACTCGACCTTGACCCACCACTGCAGCGACAGCCGCGGTTCGATGGCTTCTCCGCTGCGCTCGGAATGCCCGACGCTGTGCAGATACGGTCGCTTCTCCTCGACGATCCGACCCTCCGCCGCCAGCGCCTCGCGCACCGCGACCCGGGCGTCGAAGCGGTCCATGCCGTCGAATTCGGTTCCGGTGTCGACGATCCTGCCCTTGGTGTCCATGATCGACGGCATCGGCAGCTTGTGCCGCAGGCCGATCTCGAAGTCGTTCGGGTCGTGGGCCGGTGTGACTTTGACTGCGCCGGTGCCGAATTCGGGGTCGACGTGTTCGTCGGCGACGATGATCAGCTCGCGGTTCCTGACGAACGGATGCGGCAACGTCTTCCCGACCAGGTGGCGGTAGCGCTCGTCGTCGGGATGCACCGCGATCGCGGTGTCGCCGAGCATCGTCTCCACCCGGGTGGTGGCCACCACGATGTGCGGTTCGGAGTCGTCGAGTGATCCGTACCGGAACGACACAAGCTCGCCCTCGACGTCTACGTAGGAGACCTCGAGGTCCGAGATCGCGGTCTCCAGGACGGGCGACCAGTTGACCAAGCGTTCGGCCTGGTATATCAGCCCGGCGTCGTAGAGCCGCTTGAATATTGTGCGCACCGCACGGGACAGGCCGTCGTCCATGGTGAAGCGGTCGCGGCTCCAGTCCACGCCGTCGCCGAGCCGGCGCATCTGGGCGCCGATCGTCCCGCCGGAATCGTGCTTCCAGTCCCAGACCTTGTCGATGAACAGCTCGCGGCCGAAGTCTTCCTTCGTCTTGCCGTCGACCGCCAGCTGCTTCTCCACAACGGACTGGGTGGCGATGCCTGCGTGGTCCATCCCCGGCAGCCACAGCACCTCGAAGCCCTGCATCCGTTTGCGCCGGGTCAGCGCATCCATCAGCGTGTGGTCGAGCGCATGCCCCATGTGCAGGCTGCCGGTGACATTCGGCGGCGGCAGCACAATCGAATACGGCTGCTTATCGCTCGCCGGATCGGCCTCGAAGTAGCCGGCGTCCACCCAGCCCTGATAGAGCTCGCTCTCCACCGCGCCCGGATCCCACGACTTGGGTAGGGCGTCGGCTTCTGGCCTCGAACTGGCGGTCACCGCGCCATTCTATGAAGTGCGGCGCGCCGGCCCGCTTCAGGGTTTTGCGGCGCTACCTCTTGCCGCCGAGCAGGCCGCCGAGGATGTCGCCGAGCGCACCGCCCTGCTGGCCACCGAGCACGCTGCCGAGGATGCTGCCCAGCGGGTTGTTCCCGGCGCCGGCACCGCCGCCACCGGCGCCGCCGAGGATGCCGCCCAGGATGTCGCCGAGGCCGCCGCCACCGCCGGCCGACTGGGCCTGCGTGGCGGTGCCGCCCGCGGGTGCGCCGCCGCCCCTCTGGGCTGAGCTGCTTGCCGATGTAGGCCAGCACGATCGGCGCCAGGATGGGCAGAAGCTTCTGGAGCAGGCCGCTGCTGCCCGCGCCACCACCGGCCAGCGCGGAAGCGACTGCGTTGCTGTCGTTGCCGCCGAAGATTTTCGCGACGAACTGGTCGCCCTGGTTTTCGTCGACCTGGTCGACGCTGACCCCGCCGTCGAGCAGTCCGCTGGTGCCCTGCTCGGCGACGGCGGACTCGAGGTCGCTTGAGTCGATGTCTTCGGCCTGGACGTTCTGCGCCAGCCCTCCGACGAGTGCCGGGACCAGCGTCCGGATGGCGTTGTTCACCTCACCTTGGTCCGCACCAAGTTTGCTCGCGATGTCCTGTACCGGGATCTGCGCGAAGAGATCGTCAAGACCTGCCATTGTCGTTCCACCTTCATTGCTGGTTATCGCATGCCGAGAACGACACTAGTCCACTTGATCTTGGCTGACAGGTGTTCTGCGCTGGCAGATCAATTCAGCCGGGACGTCTCCAATGACACACCGGCAGCGGGGAATCGAGCCAGTAGCGCATCGCCCATCGCCGCCGCAGGCGTCAATACACCCCGCAGATCGGAGAGCCGATCGCGGTCCAGCGCCAGCGCCAATCCGCTTTCGCCGAGCAGCACCGAGGTCGCCTTGTAGCCGGGATCACCCTTCTGCGAAATGGTGGCAACGTACCGCGCCCCGGACGTGGTGGTGGTGTACGTCTCGATCTTGTAGTGGCCCTTTTCTCTGACCTTTTCGCTCGGACCGGTACCCGGTTTCGGGACAATGCGTTCGAGGAAGCCCTTCGGCAGCCTGTTGAAATAGCGGCTGCCCAGTCCGGTAACCGCGGAACTTGCGCCGGCGGCCATCGCCGACACGACCGGTGCCGCGATCGAGGAGCCGACACTCTGACACTCGGAGTACCGGAACCGTCTGCCGTACGCCCAGTCCTGTAATGCATTGCTGCGCCTGACGATTCGGGTATTAACGGGCGCCATGAGGAATCCGGAGGTCCATATCCCGTCCAGCTCCGGCGCGATTTGACGGCCTCGCCGCCACGGCATGTCCGGCTGCGAACCGAGTTCGGGTTCGGCTTCGCGGTCCGGTGTCAGCGTGTACGGATCCTCAAGCAGTCGACGAACTTCCGCATCGTCGGACATGGCCCGCACGACGTCCAACATCGACGCGACTGTGCCCCCGGAGAATCCAGCGGCAATCTTGCGCACCACAAAGTCAGTGTCGCCAAGTTCGCCGGTACCGTCTTCGACAGCCCTGCGGTAAAGCGAGTAGACACTGAGATCGGAAGGGATGGAGTCGAATCCGCACGAGTGCACGATGCGCGCGCCGGTATCGGCGGCCTGTTTGTGGTAAAGATCGATGCTCTCGCGGATGAACATCGGTTCACCGGTGAGATCGGCGTAGTCGGTTCCGGCTGCGGCGCACGCGGCCACCAGCGGTAACCCGTAGCGGTTGTAGGGCCCGACCGTCGTCACCACAACCTGGGCCTGTGCGGCCATGGCATCCAGCGTCGACGGCTGCGAAGCGTCGGCGGCGATCAAGGGCCATGACTGGGCCGCCTCCCCCAATGTCTCCCGGACGGCGAGCAGCTTGTCCTGGGATCGGCCGGCCAGTGCGACGCGGGCGGACCCGGCGGCGTGGGAGAGGTATTCGGCGGTCAGCTTCCCGGCGAAGCCGGTCGCGCCGTACAGGACGATGTCGAACTCACGCTGCGCTGCCATGAAATGCGAGGTTACCCGAGCGAGCACCCAATGGTTTTCACCGACGCCAGCGGCGCGGTGGTCGCGACGGCCACCAGCACGCCGCTGGAGTTCGACCTCTAACCCGCTACGTTCGACGAGTGGCACAGCAGTTCGTCGTGATCGGTGCGGGTATCGCGGGTCTCGCGGCGGCGGTCGCACTGCAGCGGCGCGGTCACGACGTAACCATCCTCGAGAGCCGCTCCGACACGACGAGCGGAGCGGGAATCAGCATCTGGCCCAACGCCCTTGCGGCACTCGACCACATCGGCCTTGGTGACGCGGTTCGAGAGGCCGGTGGCCGGGTGACCGCCGGAGCGTTGCGTTGGCGCAATGGGACATGGCTCCGCCATCCATCGAAAGAGCGGATCGTGAAGGCGCTCGGCGAGCCGTTGGTCGTGATCCGTCGATCCGCGCTCAATGATGTGCTGGCCGGAGCACTGGCGAGCGGCACGCTGCACACCGGAATGACAGTCAAGGAAATCGGACTGACGTCGGACGGCGTGCGCATCACGCTGTCGGACTCGACGACGCGGCATGCGGCCGCGGTGATCGGCGCCGACGGCACTCATTCGGTGGCGGCCCGATACCTCAACGGCCCGCTGCGCAACCGGTATGTCGGCTACACGGCGTGGCGCGGCATCGCCGACTCGGCGCTGGATCCCGAGCTGGCGGGCGAGACCTTGGGTGCAGGCATCGAATGCGGGCATGTTCCGTTGGGTCCCGATCACACGTACTGGTTCGCCACCGAGCGTGCCCCGGAGGGTCGGGTGGCACCGGAGGGAGAGCTGGCATACCTGCAAACCAAGTTCGCGTCGTGGGCCGAGCCGCTACCGGCCCTGCTGGCCGCGACCGCTCCGGACGTCGTGCTGCACAACGACCTCTACGACCGCGACGAGGCGCGAGTTTGGTCGAAGGGTCCGATCGTTCTGGTCGGTGACGCCGCCCACGCGATGCGCCCGCACCTGGGCCAGGGCGGTTGTCAGGGGCTCGAGGACGCCGCGATCCTGGCAGGCTTCGTCGACCAGACCGACGACCTGGCGATGGCGTTCGCCCGGTTCGCGACGTTCCGCAGACCAAGGGTTCGGGCGTTGGTGCGCGAGTCGGCGACGATCGGCAAGATGGTCAACCTTCGGCCGTCGTTTCTGAGCGCTGCGATCAGTCGCGCGACGGTGCTGGTGCCCGAGGCGCTGTTGAACCGGCACCTGGCAACGGTGGCGTCGCGGTCGGCGTTTACCGTGCCCGCGGCGGCGTCAGCCTAGGCCGAACGGGCTCAGGAACGTCGAGCACAGCTGGCGCAGGTCGATGAGGCCCAGGACGGCGCCGCCGCGCATGGCCTGGCACCCGATCGGCGCGCTCGCGGCCCTGCTCCACAGCGGCAGGCCACCGGCGTTCGCGCCGCACTTCGGCCACGCACCGATGCCCTGAGACTGCAGCACGTTCTCGGCGACCCGGATCTGCTCCGCGCGGGAGGCCGTCGCCGGGGATCCCACCCCGCCGTTGGCCGCCCAGGTCGCCTGCTTGAACTGCAGGCCGCCGTAATGGCCGTTTCCGGTGTTCGTCGACCAATTGCCGCCGGACTCGCACTGGGCGATGGCGTCCCAGTCCACGGTGTCGGCGTTCGCGCTGGCGGCCGACAGGGTGAGTGGGGCGATGGTGAGCGCCCCACTGATGGCGGTGAGCCAGGCGGCCTTCTTGGCCGTCCGGATGAATGAGTGGCGAATCTTCATCACTTGGTCCTTCCCCGACCTTGTAACTAGTGGGTCTTTCGGTTGAGGAGTGGCAGGCGTTACAAGGGAGGTGCAAGTACGTTATCGAGACGCAATAGGCCCCAGCTAGCGATGGGACAAATGAGTAAGAAGGGGCAGATGAGCAAGGTGGGGCAGATGAGCAAAAGGGTGCCGGGCCCTTTCGGACCCGGCACCACCTGGCGTTTCCCCGAAGTTTGGGGTACTAGCCGCGTCGGCCGCACGACGGCCAGGCGCCGATGCCCTGGGACTTCAGGACATTGTTGGCCACGCGGATCTGCTCCGCGCGGCTGGCGTTGTGGGGAGAGCCCGAGCCGCCGTTGGCGCGCCAGGTTCCCATGGTGAACTGCAGGCCGCCGTAGTAGCCGTTACCGGTGTTGATGGCCCAGTTGCCACCCGACTCGCATGCCGCAACGGCATCCCAGTTCACGCCGGAGTCCGCATTCGCGGTTCCGGTTGCCAACGCCATTGGTGCCAGAACGAGCGCGCCGGCGATGGTAGCCAGACCGAACGTCTTGCGGAAGTTCTTCACTTCTTTCCTTTCGCCAAGCGCGCGCCAACAACCGCCCGCGGACGCGGGGCGAAGTGCCTGTTCAGGCGGAGAATTTGGGCCGCGCCGTCTCGGTCAGGCACGACAGGGGAGGCGACACATCACCCCACCGGGCGTCACACCCGGCGGCCACCGAAGGCGATCCCGCCTTCCGCAGCCCCACTCACACGCAGGTTCGTGGTTTGAAAATATTTGCTCTTTTTTGAGCTGTGTGGACCGTACAAACCGTTTCGCGCAAAGTCATATCGGGTATAGAACGTGTCGCGGTTAGATCACGGTCAGATCACGACTGCCCTTGTGAGCCTTCAATGCAGGTCACCTCGGCGAGTTGCCCGAAATGTCACATCAGCACTGGCGCAGCGCTTGCGTGAGCGAGATCACGCTGATTTTATGACCTGGGACACTGCCAAACAGCCTGCCGGAACAAGGAATCTGGGCCCAGATGCCCAGATTCGGTTCCTGACATGAATTTTCGGCCAATTAGGCCGAACCGGTTCGCTGACAATTCACTTGTGCCACAGATCGTGAAACCGCCTGTGGCACAGGTCGGTTCGATGCCGAATCGGCAGTGCCGTAGGACGAGCTACTCTGCAACCACCCCGAGCGACCTCAGCACCGCCGTCGGTGAAACACCCTCTCGCTAACGGCTTTTCGAGCCCACGGCCAGCAATGTCCAGTCGGCGGACTCAGTGGCTCGCACCGCGGAGGCGTCGCGCATCATGCGGTCGCCACCCCGCACCCCCTGCGCCCTCCAGCGTGCCGGTCGCCCTAGACCCTTTAAGTGGACACACATCGGCCGGCCCCGGAAGGGCACGTAGTCATGAGGCGAAAACCACTCGGCGGTAAGGGATCTCAAGAGTCTGCGCGCTAAAGTGCTTTAAGTCCGCCAAGTCAATACCAATTTTATTGCCGTAATGATTGCGGTGAATAACGACGATAAATTGGCTGAATTATGTCACGGCATAATCAAGAGAATATTGTCGAATTTGCTGAATCAATTATAAAAGCTAATTATTTCGGAGTCAGGACAGATCGGCGGTGGTGTTCACGTTCGTCAGCGAGCGCTGCTGCGCCATCACGAGGCGTTGCGTGTCGACGGTGTCGACCAGCGCGCGCATGCTGCGCTCCCCCGCGGCCAGCAGCGCATCGACCCGGTCTGCCAGCGCGGTCCGGTACACCGCGGCCAGGTAGTGGTCGCGGCCATCCCAGGGCAGCACCACGTCGACACCCAGCCGGGCGGCGCACTCTGCGAGTTCGTCGATCAGCTCGGCGGACATGAACGGCATGTCGACCGCACAGACGAACGCCAGCTCGCTGCCGGCGTCGGCGGCCGCACGCAGGCCGCGGCCGGTCGCCAGCAGCGGCCCCACCCCGCGGATCTCGTCACGCAGAACTTCGGCCTGCACATCCGGCAGCGGCTGGCCGGGCGCGGCGACGACGAACACCGGGGAGCACCGAGGGCTCACCACGGACACCACGTGTTCGACCATCGTGGTCGGCCCGTCGGGCCCGGGAATCGTCAGCGTGGCCTTGTCGCGGCCCATCCGCCGGGATGCCCCGCCTGCCAGCACGACCGCAGCGAGCGGCACGGGCGATGTCACGTCAGTGAGGTTAGTCGACGGTCCAGGTGTCCTTGCCGCGCAGCAGCGACTGCAGCGCGGCCGCGTCGTGCGGCTTGGCGTCTCGGGCCGAGGCGACCTGCTGTCGTGCGGCATCGTCGTACGTCGGCTTACTGACCCGTCGGAAGATGCCCATCACCATGTGCTCGAGGTTCTGCTCGGACAGCCTCGACAGCGCGAACGCATACGCCGGATCATCGACATGCGCGTCGTGGATGACGATCTCGGCGGCGGAAACGTCGGCCGTCTTGGCGACCTCCAGCCCGAAGCCGGATTTGACCACGCAGTACTCACCATCGGTGCCGAACGTGATCGGCTCGCCGTGGCTGACGTTGATCAGTCGCTCTTCCGCGCCCTCCTTGCGGAGCGCATCAAAGGAGCCGTCGTTGAAGATCGGGCAGTCCTGCATGATCTCGACCAGTGCGGCACCGCGGTGCTCAGCGGCTCCGCGCAGCACCTCACTGAGACCCTTGCGGTCGGAGTCCAGCGCGCGGCCGACGAACGTCGCTTCGGCACCGAGTGCCAGCGACACCGGATTGAACGGGTAGTCGAGCGAGCCCATCGGCGTGGACTTCGTGATCTTGCCGACCTCAGAGGTCGGCGAGTACTGGCCCTTGGTCAGGCCGTAGATCCGGTTGTTGAACAGCAGGATCGTGATGTTCATGTTGCGGCGCAGCGCGTGGATCAGGTGGTTGCCGCCGATCGACAGCGCGTCGCCGTCACCGGTGACGACCCACACCGACAGATCGTCGCGGGCCAGAGCCAGCCCGGTGGCGATGGTCGGCGCCCTGCCGTGGATCGAGTGGAACCCGTAGGTCTCTAGGTAGTAGGGAAATCGGCTCGAGCAGCCGATGCCACTGACGAACGCGATGTTCTCGCGACGCAGACCCAGTTCGGGCAGGAAGTTGCGGATCGTGTTGAGGATGACGTAGTCGCCGCACCCCGGGCACCAGCGCACCTCTTGGTCGCTGGTGAAGTCCTTGGACTTCTGCGGCTCGTCGGTGGTCGGCACCCCGCTGGTCTTGGAGAGCGGGGTCAACCCAAGATCTGCCCCGATCGTGTCAGTCATGCGTCAGCTCCCACGCCAGTCTCCACGGTGGCAGCCGCCAACCGCGCGAACTTGGCCTTGTCGATTTCCTTCTCGCCCAGCGTTCCGTCCAGCGCCGCGTCGATGATGCCCTCGACCTCTTCGGCCAGGAACGCCATGCCCTCCACCTTGGTCACCGACTGGATGTCGACCAGGAACTTGCCCCGCAGCAGCAGTGCGAGCTGGCCGAGGTTCATCTCCGGCAGGACCACCTGGGGATAACGCTGCAACACGTCACCCAGATTGGCCGGCAACGGACTGAGGTTGCGCAGATGCGCCTGGGCGACCTTGATGCCCTTACGTCGCGCTCGTCGGCACGCCTCGCCGATGGGGCCGTAGCTGCTGCCCCAACCGAGCATCAGCAGGTCGGCGTCCTCGCTGGGATCGTCGACCTCGAGATCCGGCACGGCGATCCCGTCGATCTTGGCCTGCCGCAGCCGCACCATCAGATCGTGGTTCTTCGGCTCGTAGGAGATGTTGCCCGATCCGTTGGCCGCCTCCAGCCCGCCGATCCGGTGCTCCAAACCGGGCGTACCCGGAATCGCGAACTGGCGAGCAAGGGTTTCCGGGTCGCGCGCGTACGGCTGGAACGGCTCACCCGTCTTCGCGAAGGTGTGCTCGATCGGCGCGTAGGTGTTGACGTCCGGAATCCGCCACGGCTCAGAGCCGTTGGCGATCGCACCGTCGGACAGGATGACCACCGGCGTGTGGTAGGTGATCGCGATTCGCGCCGCTTCGACGGCCACGTCGAAGCAGTCCGATGGTGACCGCGGCGCAACCACCGCCACCGGCGACTCGCCGTTGCGCCCGTACAGCACCTGCAACAGGTCGGCCTGCTCGGTCTTGGTGGGCAGGCCGGTCGACGGGCCGCCGCGCTGCACGTCGATGACGAGCAGCGGAAGCTCGGTCATCACGGCCAGGCCCATCGCCTCCGATTTCAGCGAGATGCCGGGGCCGGAGGTGCTGGTGATGCCGAGCGCACCACCGTAGGACGCGCCGATGGCCGCGCCGATGCCGGCGATCTCGTCCTCGGCCTGGAAGGTCAGGACGTTGAAGTTCTTGTGCTTGGACAGCTCGTGCAGGATGTCCGACGCCGGGGTGATCGGGTAGGTGCCCAGGACGAGCTGGAGGTCACCGAGGTGACCGGCCGTCACGAGCCCGTACGCCAGCGCCGTGTTACCCGAGATCTGCCGGTATTCCCCGGTCTTCAGCTTGGCCGGCGACACCTCGTAGGTACTGGCGAACGCCTCGGTGGTCTCGCCGTAGTTCCAGCCGGCCTTGAGCGCCAGCACGTTGGCCTCGGCGATGTCGGGCTTGCGGGCGAACTTCTCGCGGATGAAGGCCTCGCTGTGCTCGAGCTCGCGCCCGTACATCCACGACAGCAGGCCGAGCGCGAACATGTTCTTGGCGCGCTGGCCGTCCTTCTTGGTGGCGCCGATCGACTCCACCGCACCGAGCGTGAGCGTGGTCATCGGGACGGACTGCACGACGTAATCGGACAGCGCGTCGGACTCCAGCGGATTGGCCTCATATCCGACCTTGGCGAGGTTGCGCTTGGTGAACTCGTCGGAGTTGGCGATGACCAGCCCGCCGCGCGGCAGGTCGGAGATGTTGGCCTTGAGTGCCGCGGGGTTCATCGCGACGAGGACGTCGGGACGGTCTCCCGCGGTCAGGATGTCGTAGTCGGCGATCTGAATCTGGAACGACGAAACACCGGGCAGCGTCCCTGCTGGCGCGCGGATCTCGGCGGGGTAATTCGGTTGCGTCGCAAGGTCATTGCCGAACAGCGCGGCCTCGGAGGTGAACCGGTCGCCGGTGAGCTGCATGCCGTCGCCGGAGTCGCCGGCGAAGCGGATGACAACCTTTTCGAGCTTCTGCCGAGTGCCCGGACTGGCCCCGTTGCCGTTCGGACTCACGACCACTGCCTTTCGCTCTTCATTGGACGTGCTCGTCAGTCGCGGTCGAGGTGCGCGCCATCGGTGCCGACGTCCATCAAATTTGCTGTCACTCTCAGTACCGATTAAACCACTTCTCTTAGGCGGGGCTTCGCCCGACTCGCGGGTGACTCGCGGGTTGCAGCGGGTCGAACACAGTGCTCAGGGTGGTGTGCAACGCCGCGATGAGACAAAAGTGTGTGGTTCGTCACGTTTCGGGCGGATGTCATTCCTAAGGAAATTGTTACCGAATGGTAGCTCCCCGCTAGCACCCCGAGCCTGCCGGCAAGCGCATTGACGGGGAAACACCCGCAGCGGCGGCGACTTCGTGGCGCCGGAGGCTCGGTTCTGAGTCGGAAAAGCTACCCGGGCAGGTTGAACGGCGTGATCACCTGAATCGGCACCGGACGGGCCGGCTCGGCAGGCAGTGCACCGCGCTCCTGCAGGATGTGCCGCATCGCCAGGCGTGCGTCGGCGCGCAGGTCGTTGTGCAGGACGACGGTGATCCGGCCGTCGCGCAGCAACCGCCGGTTGTCGGCGTCCAGGTCGTGTGCGATGAACACCCGGCAGTTCCGGCCGAGTCGCTCGAACGCCGAGACCGTGGCGGCGTTCCCGCCGCCGACGGAGTAGACGGCCTCCACCGACGGGTTGCCTGCGAGCGCCTCGAGCACCAACCGCTCATTCGTCGCATCGATGCCGTCGCTGTCGCTGACCTCGACGATCTGACGGCCCGAACCGCGCAGCGCCGACCGGAAGCCGACCTCGCGCTCCCCCTCGCCGCGGAAGACGTTGCGGCTGAGCGTGATCAGCACGTCAGAGGGCATCGGCCCCAGCCACTGATTCATCAGATAGGCGGCGGTCACGCCCGCGCCGTGGTTGTCGATGCCCACATATGAGCAGCGGGCGCTGGCGGGCACGTCGGTCGCGTAGGTCACCACGGGCACGCCACTCTCGACGAGCCGGTCGATCGCCTCGGCGACCTCGGGCTCGTCCTGCGCCTTGAGAATCACGCCGTGACTGCCGCGAATACGGGCCAGCGCATCGACCATCTGCGCGGTTGAGCCGGTCTCCCACAGATGGAAGCGAGCCCGAAGCATGGCGGGCGCAAAAGCGGGCAGTTCGGCCTCGACCGCGGCGCGGAAGGCGTCGGAGAACCGGTGCGGGGTCTGCATGACCACGTCGATGAGGTAGCGCCTGCCGTTCAGTCGCAGCTGGGCGCGCTGCTTGTCCAGGTCGGCGATCGCCTGCATCACCTCGGCACGGGTGTTCTCCCGGACGCCCGGCCTCTTGTTCAGCACGCGGTCGACGGTGGCTTCGCTCAGGCCGGACTGCTGGGCGATCTCGCGGACCTTGAAGCGATGCGCCATGGATCATGTCCCGTTTTCTGCGCGAGCAGACGCAAAAGTCCCGCGACACGCCGTCGAAAGGGAACTTTTGCGTCTGCTCGCGCTGGATTCTGAGGTTTTTTTGATGGGTTTCTGGTGTTGATTGCAGTGCGGACGACTACCAGACTAGCTGCCATGGCATCGCCGCTGACCATTGCGTACAACTCCTGGATCGACGAGTCCGACTGCGGGCTTGACGAGTTTCGCGCCGAGGTGTCACGGGACACCGACCTCGCCGACTATCCGCACGCCGTCGACGTCCGCGAGAACGTCCTGATCTATCCGGCCGCCGCGCCGCCCGACCGGCGCGCCCTGCAGGCCGAGCTGATTCGTGCGCTGACCGACGGGCCCGGCGTCGTCGTGTTCGAGGAAGCCTTCTCCGCCGACATCATCGATCGCGCCGGCGACGCCTTCTACGACATCATCGAGGCGCAGCGCGCGGACGGTTCGGCGGCAGGTGACCACTTCGGCAAGCCCGGGGCCAACGACCGCATCTGGAACGCCGCGCAGAAGCTCGCGCTGCACTCCCCCGACGTGTTCGCCGACTACTACGCCAACGACACTCTTGCCGTCGTGTCGCAGGCCTGGCTCGGTCCCCGCTACCAGGTCACGTCGCAAGTCAATGTCGTCAATCCCGGTGGCAACCAACAGGTTCCGCATCGGGACTATCACCTCGGCTTTGTGGCGCCCGATGACCTGGCCGCATATCCGGCGCACCTGCACCGCATGTCGCCCATGCTCACTCTGCAAGGCGCAGTAGCCCATTGCGACATGCCGATCGAGAGTGGGCCGACGATGCTGCTGCCCTATTCGCAGCGATTCCTCGGCGGCTACATCGCCTTCAACCGGCCCGAGTTCGTGGACTTCTTCGCCGCACACCATGTGCAGGTGCCGCTGCACGCCGGCGACGCGGTGTTCTTTAATCCCGCGCTGTATCACGGCGCGGGGTCCAACGTCTCCACCGACATCCGGCGGATGGCCAACCTGCTGCAGGTCTCGTCGCCGTTCGGCAGGGCGATGGAAGCGCTTGACCGCACCGCGATGGTTCGCGCCGTCTATCCGGCGCTGCTGGCGATGAAGGCCGCGGGCCGCTCGCCGGGCGAGGTGCTCAACGTCGTCGTCGCGACCGCCGAGGGCTACCCCTTTCCCACCAACCTCGACCTCGATCAGCCGATCGGCAGCCTCGCCCCGCCTTCGCAGGTCGACACCGTGCTGGCCGCGCTGGCCGATGACCTCAGCCCGGAACAACTCGATGTCGCACTGCGCGACCAGGACGATCGGAGAATTCCTTGACCACACTCGGCGTGATCGGGCTGGGCCGCATCGGCGCCTTCCACACCGACACCCTCAGCGGCCTGGACAGCGTCGACGGGCTGGTGATCACCGACGAGCGGCCGGAACTTGTCGCCGCTGTCGCCGCGAAACACGGTGCCACACCGGCTGATTCGGTCGATAAACTGCTGTCTTCTGGGATCGACGGCGTTGTCGTCGCCGCGGCGACGCCGGCGCATGCCGAGCTGACGCTGGCCGCCGTCGAGCGCGGGATTCCCACGTTCTGCGAGAAGCCGATCGCCGCCACCGCCGCGGAGAGCGCGCGGGTCGCCGACGTCATCGCCCGCTCCGGTGTGCCGGTGCAGGTCGGGTACCAGCGGCGGTTCGACGCCGCGTTCGCCGCAGTCAAACGCGCGGTCGACGACGGTTCGCTCGGTCTCATCCACACGGTGCGCAGCACCACGATGGATCCCGCGCCACCGCCGATGGAGTACATCGCCGGTTCGGGCGGCATCTTCCGCGACTGTGCGGTGCACGACTTCGACGTGTTGCGCTGGATCACCGGGCAACAGGCCGTCGAGGTGTATGCCACCGGTAGCGTGCAGGGCGATCCGCAGTTCACCGAGTTCGGTGATGTGGACACCGCCGCCGTGGTGGTGACGTTCGAATCGGGCACCCTGGGCGTGGTGTCGGCGGCCCGGTACAACGGCCGCGGCTACGACTGCCGTCTCGAGGTGCACGGCTTCCATGACACCGTGGTCGCCGGCTGGGACCAGGGCGCACCGGTGCGAAACGTGGATCCCGCCAACGAGTTTCCCGGCGGCCCGGCGCACCACTTCTTCATGGACCGCTTCACCGAGGCGTTCCGGGCCGAGCTCGCGGCGTTCGTCGACGTCGCGAACGGCAGGGCCGCTCCCGCCTGCACCGTCGAGGACGCGGTCGAGGTGGCCTGGCTCGCCGAGGCCGCGACCGAGTCGCTGAAGCGCGGTGTCCCGGTACGAATCGAGGAAGTGAGGTCGGCATGAAAATCGCAGGCGCTCCGATTTCCTGGGGTGTGTGCGAAGTACCCGGATGGGGCTATCAGCTCACCCCCGAACGGGTGCTCGCCGAGATGCGTGACGTGGGACTGTCCGCGACGGAGCTGGGACCCGAGGGCTTTCTGCCCTCCGATCCGGCGCAGCTCACCGCCCTGCTGAACTCGTTCAACCTCAGCTGCGTGGGCCAGTTCGCCCCAGTGGTGCTGCACGACCCGGGCCACGACCCGGTGCCCGACATCGCCGCCCCACTCGACGCATTGGTGGCGTCCGGGGCAGATGTGCTCGTGCTGGCCGCCGCAACCGGCGCCGACGGATACGACGCACGGCCGACGCTAGATGGCCGGCAGTGGGCGGAGCTGCTGACCAATCTGGACCGGCTCGCCGACGCCGCAGCCGACCGCGGCGTGCTGGCCGTTCTGCATCCGCACGTCGGCACGACGGTGGAGACCCGACCCGAGGTCGAGCGAGTGCTTGACGGTTCGGCGATTCGGCTGTGTCTCGACACGGGCCACCTGTTGATCGGCGGGACGGATCCGCTGCAGCTGGCCCGCGAGGTGCCCGACCGCATCGCCCACGCCCATTTGAAGGACGTCGACGCGAGCCTCGCCGCCGATGTGCAAGCCGGCAAGTTGACGTACACCGAGGCCGTCCGGCGCGGGATGTACACGCCGCTCGGAGCGGGCGATGTGGACATCGCAGGCATTGTGACGGCGCTGCGGAGCAACGGGTTCGACGGCTGGTTCGTCATGGAGCAGGACACCATTCTCGATGGCGAGCCCAACGATGAGGGTCCGCTGCGCGATGTGCAGGCTAGTGTGACGTTCATGCAGAACGTGTGCCGCAGCGTCGCGGTATGACCTTGCGGATCGGGGTGCTCGGTGCATCCCGGATCGCCGACCTCGCCATAGTTGGCCCAGCACAGCAGCTCGGCCATCGGCTGGTCGCCGTCGCCGCCCGCGATCGGGGCCGCGCCGAGCTGTTCGCCGAAAAGCACGGTGTAGAACGCGTTTTGGCGTCCTATGCCGACGTCGTTGCGGATCCCGAGGTGGACGCCGTCTACAACCCGCTGGCGAATTCACTGCATGCGCCGTGGAACCTCGCGGCAATCGCGGAGGGTAAGCCGGTGCTCACCGAGAAGCCGTTCGCCCGCAATCGTTCCGAGGCTCAGGGGGTTGCCGAGGCTGCGCAGGCCGCCGGCGTCACCGTGATGGAAGGATTCCACTATCTGTTTCATCCGGTGATGCGCCGGGCCTTGGATCTCGCGAACGACGGCACGATCGGCGCGATGCACCACGTCGAGGTGCGGATGGCGATGCCCGCACCCGAAACCAGTGATCCGCGTTGGTCATTCGAGATGGCCGGCGGGGCGATGATGGATCTCGGCTGCTACGGCCTTCACGTCATGCGCAGGCTTGGCCACCCGTCGATCATCCGCGCTCATGCCAAGGAACGCAGTGCGGGCGTTGACGAATGGTGCGATGTGGAATTGGGTTTTCTCGGCGGAGCGACCGGCCTGAGCGCCAACACCATGGCGGCCCCCGACCACTCGTTCACCCTGCGCATCGTCGGCACCAAGGGAGATGTGTTGGTGCACAACTTCATCAAGCCGCACGAGGACGACCGGCTCACCATCCGGACGCCGGCAGGCACCGAAGTGGAGCACCACGGCACCAGGACCTCGTACAGCTATCAACTGGAGGCCTTCGCCGCGCATGTGCTGGACGGCGCACCGTTGCCGATCGACGTCGCCGACTCGGTGGATAACATGGCTTACGTCGATGCCGCCTACCGCGCTGCTGGCATGCAGCCTCGCTAAATCGAGTTTGGCCCGAAACCATCCGATCGGCGTTATTCTGATCAGCGGGAATGGCTTCCTAGGTAGACCCCGGTGTTCGTCGGGAGTGCGCGATGGTCACAATCGAACACTTCTCCCGACTGGTGCACGAGATCTATGACGCGACTGTGGATGCGAACCATTGGGCCGTCGCGTTGCAGGAGATCTCGTCGGCAGTAGGCGCGACGGGTTGCGCACTGCTGAGTACTGAGCCAGCGCACACCGAGATCACCGTCAGGTCGTCCGGCGCGGATCCGGCAAGCGTGACGTCATACAACGAGTATTTCGGCCGTCTCGACCCTTCCCCGTCCGCCCTGGAACATGTGCCGACCGGTCTGGTGATTCCCAATGCGCAACTCGTCGACCGCGATGTGTTGACTCGCAGCGAGTTCTTCAACGACTGGGCGAACCCCTACGAATACGGCGACGGTGCGTACACGGTCCTGACGCGGGGTGACCGTGGCACGTCGTGGATGTGCGTTGCAGCGCATGCCAAGCCCGAATCCTTCGGCACCCCAGACAGAGTCGCGCTCCTACGGGCGCTTGTTCCGCACCTTCAGCACGCGATCACGTTGCACGCGCGGCTGTCTGAGCTCGACCGGCGCCACCGCGATCTCGTTGCCGCGCTTGATCGATTGCCCGACGGTATCGCCATCGTCGGACGAGACGGCCGCGTGATCCATCTCAACTCTGCAGCCGAGACGATCGTCGCGAATCGTGACGGCTTGTGCGTCTGCTCGGGACACCTGCGAGCCACGGTCGCCCATGCCGACGCGGTTATCGACCGGGTGGTACGCCAGGCATTGACCAGTGAACAATCGGATCCTGCCGCGGGCGGATGTGTGGCGATCCCCCGCTCCGAGGGACGGCGCGACTATGTCTTACGCGTCGTTCCCCTCGCCGTCGGTGATGCGACAAGTATTCCGCCACCGACGGCCCTGATCGTCATCGTCGATCCCGAGCTGGAGCCAGTCCCCGATTCGGACGCGCTACGACGCCTCTATGGACTGACGAGAACCGAAGCAGAGGTGGCGCTTCGCGTACTGGACGGAACGGGACTGGTGCCGATAGCCGAGGAGTTGGCGATTTCGCTGACAACCATTCGCACGCATCTGCAGCACGTGTTCGACAAGACCGACACCCACCGTCAAGCTGAACTCGTCCGGCTGTTGCTTCGCAGCCTGGCCGCGACCCGTCGCAGCTGACGCAAAGAAAAAATCGGTCGATCTCATCCATTCAGATGAGGGCATCCATCCTGACCACTGGTAATACGAAGCCATGACCAGGTCAGCGCTGTTGGTCGCTGCAGTGGCGATCAGTGCAACGGGGCTGCTCGCACCAGTGCCCGCACAAGCGGAGCCCGGCTGCGACAAGTACCTGTATCCATCGGAAACGTTCACGATGCAGCAGTCCAACGGCATTGTCGTGACATTGACTCTGAACAAGGACGGGCCGTTCTACGGTCCGGCAAGCCATACCGTCGCCGGCAAGCCCGACGTCACCGGGGGCAGTGTGACGGGGCGGCTCGAGGGGGACGACATCGACTTCCGTGTCGATTGGCACAACGATATGTGGAACCGCTACATGGGCCAGATCGACGCCGACGGAGTCGCGCGCGGCAAGACGTGGAACCGCGATGTCCACGAGGACGGCTGGTACAGCTTGGACAAATTCACGTGCGCACCGTTCGAGGTGCCCGGTGTGCAGGGCTCAGACAATTCAGGGCTGGCCGTGGCCCCGCCGTTGGCGCAGGGTCCGGAGAATTCAGACCTGGCCGTAGGTCCGGCTCCGCCTCCGCCGGAGGCCAAGCCGCTGCAGGGCCCGACTGTCTCGTTTGAAACTGTTGTCGGCGGACTGGTTGCGCACATCACCGACCGCAGCGGCGTCGCATCCCAGTGCACGTACGAATCCGGCTTGGTTCAGCGAGGCTTTGCCCTGCCTGCGAAGTCGACGTTCGACCTGAGGATCGTTCCGGCCATTCCGCAATTCCGCAACTGGGACGTCACCGTGTCCTGTGACAACGGTACGAGCACGAAGACATCGACGTTCTTCTAGAGAGGTCGCGATGTCGCAACGGAAACTACATACCTCTGCGGTATTCGGCACTGCAACGATAATGACCGCTGCGGGGATCCTTTTCGGCGCGACCCCTGCCGCAGACGCGGCGCCCTGCGAGAACTGGTTCTACCCAACGGAAGACTTCGGGTTCGAGCAGGACAACGGCATCGTCGGACGGCTGTACCTACGCGACAGCACAACTTTCGAAGGTCCGGCAAGCCACACCGTGGCCGGCAAGCCGGACGTGACGGGCGGGAGGGTTAAGGGCGACATTAAGGGGCGCCAAATCTATTTTCGCGTCGACTGGAACAACGGTGTCTGGAACAGCTACTTCGGTCAGATTGCCGATGACGGCACCGCGGGCGGCACCACGTTCAACAGCAACGTCAAGAGCAACAGGTGGTGGTCGTTGGCGAAGTTCTACTGCCCGGCGCCACCGTTGGGCGAATCGTTTGAGCCCCCGCCCGGCGTGCAGGGCCCGGTTGATGCAACGGCACCGTTCGAAGCCCCGCCCGGCGTACAGGGTCCGGTCGATGCAACAGCACCGTTCGAGCCCCCGCCCGGGGTCCGGCTTCCCGGCTGAAACCTATGCGGACTTTCCGCCGCGCAGCTCGTGTGACAGCGCTTCGAGCTCGTCGCCGCCGGCCATCTCCTGGGTGAGGTGGTCCAGGGTGATCTCGTCGTAAGTGCAGTCCAGTTTCTGCTGGCCGCGGTTCAGCAGCACGAAGTGGTCGCCGACCATGTGCGCGTGATGCGGGTTGTGCGTGATGAACACGACGCCGAAGCCGGCCTCCTTGGCCGCGGTGATGTACTTCAGCACCACACCCGACTGCTTGACGCCCAACGCGGCCGTCGGCTCGTCGAGAATCAGCACGCGTGCACCGAAGAACACCGCCCGCGCGATCGCCACGCACTGCCGCTGACCGCCGGACAGCGAGCCGATCGCCACGTCGACGTCGGGCAGATCGATGCCCATCTTCGACAACTCCGTCAGCGTGGTGGCTCGCATCGCGTTGGAGTCCAACGACCACGGGAAGCGACTCTGCCGGATCTCCTGGCCGAGGAAGAAGTTGCGCCACACCGGCATCAGGGGCACGACGGCCAGGTTCTGGTACACCGTCGCGATGCCCTTGCCCAGCGCGTCCTTCGGTGAGGTGAACTTCATCGGCTCGCCGTCGACGAGCAGTTCACCGTCGGTCTGCGGGTGGTAGCCGGCGATGATCTTGATCAACGTCGACTTGCCTGCGCCGTTGTCACCAAGGATGCCCGTCACCTCACCCGCGTGCACGCGCAGCGAGATATCTTTGAGCGCAGTGATATTGCCGTAGGACTTGCCGATGTTCTTCAACTCGACCAGCGGCACCTTGCCTCCGGACGGGGCCTCTTCCACGGGCCGATCAACTGTTGCGGTCATGGGTCACCTCTTCGCGGCGTAGTTGCGGAATGCGTTGTTGGCGATCACCGCGAACAGCAGCATCACGCCCATGAAGAACTTGAACCAGTCGGGATTCCAACCCGCATATACGATTCCCTGCTGCACCATGCCGAAGATGAACGCACCGATCGCCGCGCCGATCGCGGTGCCGTATCCACCGGTGAGCAGGCAGCCGCCGATCACCGCGGCAATGATGTAGATGAACTCGTTGCCGACTCCCTGGCCGGACTGCACGGTGTTGAACGCGAACAACAGGTGCATGCCGGCGAACCAGGCGCAGAAACCGACGAACATGAACAGGCCGATCTTCACCGCGGTCACCGGAACGCCGACCGCGCGGGCGCTTTCCTGGTCGCCGCCGACGGCGAAGATCCAGTTGCCGATGCGGGTTCTGAACAACACGTACGTCGCCACGGCGGTGAAGAGCAGCCACCAGAAGACGGTGATCCGTACCTCGATACCGAAGATCGGGAACGATGACGAGAACACCTTCTGCGCCGAAGCCCAGCCCTGCATGTCGTTCACGCTCGGCGTCGCGACCTGACCCGAAATGAGTTTCGTCGCAGCGAGATTGATACCTGTCAGCATCAGCAGAGTGCCCAACGTGATCAAGAAGCTGGGGATCTTGGTTTTCATCACGAGGTAGCCGTTGAAGAATCCGACTGCCAGGGCGACAATCAGGGCCAACCCCGCGCCGGCCCAGAGATTCAGATGCAGGTTGTAGGCCAGCATCGATGCGGCGAGCGAACTCGTGGTCACTGCCACGCCCGATGACAGATCGAATTCACCGCCGATCATCAGCAGCGCGACCGCGCACGCCATGATCCCGATCGTCGAGCTGGCATAGAGCACCGTCGCCAGGGCCTCGGGCGCCCGGAACGGCGGGGCGACGATCAGGAAGAAGATGAAGATCGCGACCGCGCCGATCGCCGCACCCATCTCGGGACGGATCAGCAAGCGCTGTACACGGTTTCGTTCTTTGACGCGTTCGTCGCGGACAATCTTGTGACTGGCGACGTCCAGATCAGTTGTAGTCATTTTTCACTCTCTCCTGCGGCTTAACGGGTCCCGGACTTGGCCAACTCGGCGACCGAGTCGATGTTCGTCTCGTCGATGAACGACGGGCCCGTCAGAGTGGCCTGTCCGCCACCGATCAGGTTCTTGTTGTTGAGGTACAGCCACAGGGAGTCGATCGCGAGATAGCCCTGCAGGAACGGTTGCTGGTCCACCGCCCACTTCACGTCGCCGGTCGTGATCGCATCGACGAGCGCGGCGTTGGTGTCGAACGTGACCACGGTCGCGGAACTCCCCGCATTGTTCTTCGACTGAACCGCGGCCAGCGCGATCGGCGCGCCCAGTGCGACCACATGGTCGACGGACTTGTCCGACTGAAGCTTGGCGGTGATCGTCGACTCGACCGACGGCATGTCCTTGCTGTTGACGTTGAGAATCTCGGACTGCCCCTTGAAGCCCTCCCTGACGCCGGCACAGCGTGACTCCAGCGCGACCTGGCCTTGCTCCTGGATCACGCAGATGATCTTCTTGGCGCCGTCCTTCTGCAGACGTTCGCCCGCGGCGACGCCGGCGAGCTTTTCGTCCTGACCGAAGTATTCCTGTATGCCCATCGCCTTGAAGTTGTCGAAGCCCGAGTTGAAGGCGACGACGGGAATGCCCTTGTCGAGTGCGCTCTTGACCGCTGGGGCCATCGCGTCCGGCTTGGCCAGCGTCAGGGCGATTCCCTGCACACCGCTGTCGATAGCGGTCTGGACGAGGTTCGCCTGGTTCGGCGCCTCGGGGTCGTTGGAGTACCGCAGTTCGATGTTGTCCTTATCGGCCGCGGCCTGGGCACCCTTGCGGATCAGGTCCCAGAAGGAGTCACCCGGCACCTCGTGGGTGATCATCGCGACGGTGGCACGCGGGGTGTTCGCCTGACCGGCCCCCATGCCGTTGCCCGACTCCTCAGGCTTACCTCCGGTGGAAGAACATGACGCGATGCCGAGAACGAGCACTGCCCCGGCGGTCGCCGCGAGCCGAGTGAACCTCATTGTTTCTCCTTGCGTTCGAGTGCGACGTAACACGCCTCAGGTCGATGTAATACGGCTCACAGCGGAAAGTCAATAGTTTGTTCGGACATTAGGACTGCATATCAAATGCTAAAGTGCATCCGTGCAGCTTGCGGTCTGTTCTGAGATGGTGTTCACGGATCTGCCGATCGTCGAGCGGATACGCCGGATCGACGAACTCGGCTTCGCGGTCGAGATCTGGAGCTGGCACGACAAGGACCTCGACGCCTTCCGCCGTGCGTTCAGTTGACTGCGCGAGCAGACGCAAAAGTCCCCAATTTTCGGCGTGTCGCGGGACATTTGCGTCTGCTCGCGAGGAGAAGTCAGCGGTCGACGAGGGTGGTGTCGAAGAAGTAGCGCGAAGCGCGGTAGCAGTGCGTGCCGAATTCGACGGCGGTGCCCGAGTCGTCGAACGCCGTCCGCGACATCGTCAACAGCGGCGCGCCGACCTTCTCGCCGAGCAGCTTCGCTTCCGCCCTGGTCGCTCCCCTGGCCCCGATGCGTTGCCGGGCCAGCCTGATGTGGACGCCGCGGGCGCGCAGCGACTGATACAACCCGTTGCCCTCGAGTTCCTCTGCATCCGGCGCGATATCGACCGGCAAGTGATTGGTCATCACCGCCAGCGGTTCGCCGTTGGCGCAGCGCAACCGGTGGATGGACACCACCTCGCGGTCGTCCTTCAGGCTGAGCTCGCGGGCGACCTCCTCGTCGGGAGGTCCGACGTGATAGTCGAGCAGCTGCGTGGTCGGCTCCTGGCCGGCCCGTGCCAGGTCGTCGAACAGGCTCGTCAGCTCCACGCGGCGGTGTACGGGGTTCTGCACCACCTGCGTACCGACCCCGCGCTTGCGCACCAGCAGGCCCTTGTCGACGAGTTCCTGGATGGCGCGGCGGGTGGTCGGCCGCGACAACGTCAGCCGTTTCGCCAGCGCCAGTTCGTTTTCGAACCGGTCCCCCGGTGACAGGTCCCCGTCGCGGATGGCCGCCTCGATCGCTTGCGCGAGCTGATAGTAGAGAGGGACAGGACTGGACCTGTCGAGCTCCACCGCCAGCACGTTGTCTCCGATCTCGGTTCCGACCAGGTAACGGTAGCTGCATCCTAACACCGTAAGATCAAAAGTTAGAATGTCAGGACAAACTATTGACAGCCCCGCGTTCCGGAGGGCACAGTCGTACTGAAGCCGCCGCCACCACCGACCGCCGGAGAGCCGATCTTGACTACCCATCCTTTCGACGTACTCGCCATCGGGCGCAGCGGCGTCGACATCTATCCCCTGCAGATCGGCGTCGGCCTCGAGCACGTCGAATCATTCGGAAAGTTCCTCGGCGGCAGCGCCGCCAACGTCGCGGTGGCCGCCGCCCGACTCGGCAATCGCACCGCGCTGATCTCCGGCGTCGGCGCCGACCCGTTCGGGAAATTCGTCAGCGCCGAGCTGGCCGACCTGGGCGTGGACAACCGTTTCGTGCTGACCCACGACGAATACCCGACCCCGGTGACCTTCTGCGAGATCTTCCCGCCCGACAACTTCCCGCTGTACTTCTACCGCCGCCCCAGCGCACCCGACCTCCAGATACGCCCGGACGAGATCGACCTCGACGCCGTCCGCTCCGCCGGACTGTATTGGTCGACGGTCACCGGACTCTCCGAAGAGCCCAGCCGCAGCGCTCATTTCGCGGCCTGGGAGGCACGCGCACGTGCCCGCCACACTGTCCTCGATCTCGACTACCGGCCGATGTTCTGGGAGTCGCCCGCCGAAGCCACCGAGCAGGTGCAGCGGGCACTCCAGCACGTCACGGTCGCCGTCGGCAACCGCGAAGAATGCGAGATCGCGGTCGGCGAGAGCAACCCACAGCGCGCCGCCGACGCGCTGCTCGACCTCGGCGTCGAGCTTGCCATTGTCAAGCAGGGGCCCCGCGGTGTGCTGGGCAAGACCCGCCACTCGGCGGTGAGAGTCGCCCCCAACGACGTCGATGTCGTCAACGGGCTCGGCGCGGGAGATGCGTTCGGCGGCAGCCTGTGTCACGGATTGCTGCACGACTGGCCACTGGAGAAGACGCTGCGGTACGCCAACGCCGCGGGCGCCATCGTCGCGTCGCGGCTCGAGTGCTCGACGGCGATGCCGACCGCCGCAGAAGTGGCCGAACTGGCCGACCAGACCGCTGTGGAGGCCGTCAATGTCTGATGCAGTGTGCCGGGACTACGCCGAGATCACCGATGTGCGCGCTTCCGACCCACAGGCCATCGAGCGTGCGTGGCAGACGCGGACCATTCGGCCCGCAGTCCGCGGCAACGGCCGGTTGATGATCGTCGCCGCCGACCATCCCGCGCGCGGCGCCCTGGGCGTCGGGTCTCGGCTCACCGCGATGAACAGCCGCACCGATCTGCTGGACCGGTTGCGCGCGGCACTGGCCGATCCGGGCGTTGACGGGGTGCTGGCGACCGCCGACATCCTCGACGACCTGCTGCTGCTCGGCGCGCTCGAGGATAAGGTGGTGTTCTCGTCGATGAATCGCGGTGGCCTGGCAGGCGCGCAGTTCGAACTCGACGACCGGATGACCGCCACGACTGCGGCGGCCACCGCCGCGGCGCGGATGAACGGCGGAAAGATGTTGTGCCGCATCGATCTTGACGATCCGGGCACCGTCTCCACCTTGGAAGCCTGTGCCCGCGCGGTTGACGAACTCGCCTGCCACGGGCTGATCGCGATGGTCGAGCCTTTCCTGTCGACGCGGGTGGACGGCAAGGTCCGCAATGACCTCAGCCCCGATGCGGTGATCAAGTCGGTGCACATCAGCCAGGGCCTGGGTTCCACATCCGCCTACACCTGGATGAAGCTGCCGGTCGTCGACGAGATGGACCGCGTCATGGAGTCGACGACGCTGCCGACCCTGCTGCTCGGTGGCGATCCCGCTGATCCCGACGAGGCATTCGCCAGCTGGGAGAAGGCATTGGGGCTGCCGTCGGTGCGCGGGCTCATCGTGGGACGGACCCTGCTGTATCCCGCAGACGACGACGTCAGCTCGGCGGTGGCGACCGCCGTGTCGATGGTGAGGTGAGCATGCACAGCAAGTACTACATTCCCGCCCGCACCCCGACTCTCCCCTACACCGTCGACGTCACACCCGAGTCGGCCGGCTGGACCGAGGCGAGCCTGCAGGTGGTTGAGCTGAAGTCGATGCACGAGCTGGTGCTGGAGACCGGCGACACCGAGGTGATGGTCCTGCCGCTGGCCGGTGGCGGCACAGTCGACTGCGGCAACGAGGCCTTCGAGCTGTCGCCGCGGGCATCGGTGTTCGACGGCCCCGCCGACATGGTTTACCTCGGCACCGGCCAGAGCTACACGCTTTGCGGCGAAGGCAGGTTCGCGATCTGCGGCGCCCGCGCGAAGCGGCAGCTTCCCAACCGCAGGGTCGCCGCCGCCGACGTTTCCGTCGAGCTGCGCGGCACCGGCAACTGCAGCAGGCAGGTGCACAACTTCGGCACCGCAGGCGTTTTCGACGCCGACTCACTGATCGCCTGCGAAGTGATCACCCCCGGCGGCAACTGGTCGAGCTATCCCGCGCACAAGCACGACGAGGAGACGCCGTTCGAGTCAGCGCTCGAGGAGATCTACTACTTCGAAATCGCCTCAGGCCCAGACGGTTCCCGGGGCTTCGGCTACCACCGCGTCTACGGCACGCCGAACCGGCCGATCGAGGTCCTCGAGGAAGTCCGCACCGGTGACGTCGTGCTGGTGCCACACGGCTTTCACGGCCCGTCGGTCGCGGCACCCGGCTATCACATGTACTACCTCAACGTGATGGCCGGTCCCGGCGAGGAACGGGCCTGGAAGATCGTCGACGACCCGGAGCATGCCTGGCTGCGCGGCACCTGGGAAGAGCAGGCCGTCGACCCGAGGCTTCCACTGCATTCGCGAGGAGAGTGAACCGTGGTTTCCAAAGTGTCCGCGTTCAAGTCGCCGCATAACGAACCGACCGTGCGGCTCACCGTCGCCCAGGCCACGGTTCGGTTCCTGGCCAACCAGTACGTCGAACGCGACGGCGAACGCAGCAAGTTCTTCGCCGGCTGCTTCGGCATCTTCGGGCACGGCAACGTGGCCGGCATGGGCCAGGCGCTGCTGCAGGCCGAGGTCGAGGCGGCGCAGAACAAGACTGAGCCGGTACTGCGATATGTGTTGGGCCGCAACGAGCAGGCGATGGTGCACACCGCCGCCGCGTATGCCAGACAGAAGGATCGGCTGCAGGCTTGGGCGGTAACGGCCAGCATCGGGCCGGGGTCGACCAACATGCTCACGGGTGCGGCGCTCGCCACCATCAACCGGCTGCCCGTACTTCTACTGCCGTCAGACACTTTCGCGACCCGGGTGAGCGCGCCGGTGCTGCAGGACCTCGAGCAGCCCCACGACAACGAGGTGACCGTCAACGACGCGTTCAAGCCACTGTCGCGATTCTTCGACCGGGTGTGGCGGCCGGAACAGCTGCCCGCGGCACTGATCGGCGCGATGCGGGTGCTGACCGACCCGGTGGAGACCGGTGCGGCCACCATCGCGCTGCCCCAGGACGTGCAGGCCGAGGCCCACGACTGGCCGGAATCGCTGTTCGCCGAACGCACTTGGCACATCGCCCGGCCGTTGCCGGAGCGGTCGGTGATCGCCCAGGCCGCGGAGGTCATCCGGTCGGCGCAACGCCCGCTGATCGTGGCCGGCGGCGGCGTGATCTATTCCGGCGCCAACGACGCGCTGACGGCGTTCGTCGAACAGACCGGCATCCCGGTGTCGGAGACGCAGGCGGGCAAGGGATCACTGGCCTACGACCACCCGCAGTCGGTCGGTGCGGTCGGCTCGACCGGTACAACCGCTGCCAACGCACTGGCGACCGAGGCCGACGTCGTGATCGGGATCGGCACCCGCTACAGCGATTTCACCAGCGCATCGCGAACCGCATTCAACAACCCTGACGTCCGGTTCGTGAACATCAACGTCGCCTCGTTCGACGCCGTCAAACAGGGCGGCCTGTCCGTGGTTTCCGACGCGCGGGAAGCACTCGAGGCGCTCTCCGACGTGCTGGGCGGCTACTCCGTCAGCGACGAATATCGCAGCCGCACGGTGGAACTGGCCCGTGAGTGGGAGAACACCGTCGCCGCGGCATACCGTGTCGAGGACGACGGCAGCGCACTGAACCAGAGCCAGGTGATCGGGCTGGCCAACACACTGTCGGATCCCCGCGACGTGGTGGTATGCGCGGCAGGATCGATGCCGGGCGATCTGCACAAGCTGTGGCGCACCCGCGACCGCAAGGGCTATCACGTCGAATACGGCTACTCGTGCATGGGCTACGAAGTCGCGGGCGGCATCGGCGTCAGGATGGCCAGCCCGGACCGCGACGTATTCGTCATGGTCGGCGACGGCTCCTACCTGATGATGGCCACCGAACTGGTGACCGCGGTCCAGGAAGGCGTCAAGGTCATCCTGGTGCTGGTGCAGAACCACGGCTTCGCCTCGATCGGCTCGCTCTCGGAGTCCTTGGGGTCGCAGCGATTCGGCACCTCCTACCGTTACCGCAACGATTCGGGCCAGCTGGCGGGCGACAAACTTCCCGTCGACCTTGCGGCCAACGCGGCAAGCCTCGGCGCCGAGGTGATCAAGGTGACGACGGCGGCGGAGTTCACCGACGCGGTCAAGGTGGCCAAGGCCAACGACCACACCACCGTGATCCACGTCGAAACGGACCCGTTGATCTATGCACCCGACAGCCAGTCCTGGTGGGACGTGCCCGTCAGCCAGACCTCGGAGCTGGATTCCACGCGGGAGGCGTATGAGACCTACGCCGAGTGGAAGAAGATCCAGCGCCCGTACCTGAAGCCCCACAACTCGAAGGATTGATACGTGAGCACGATTCTTGTTGGCTCAGCGCCCGATTCCTGGGGCGTCTGGTTTCCCGACGACCCGAACCAGACCCCGTACACCCGATTCCTCGACGAAGTGGCCGCCTCCGGCTACGGGTGGATTGAGTTGGGACCGTTCGGCTATCTGCCCACCGACCCGAAGAAGCTGAGCGCCGAACTGGCCGCTCGCAACCTGAAGCTGTCGGCGGGAACGGTGTTCGAGCATCTGCACCGGGACAATTCGTGGGATGCAGTGTGGACGCAGATCGAGGATGTCGCCAGGCTCACCGCAGCCGTCGGCGGTAAGCACGTGGTCGTCATCCCCGAAATGTGGCGCGACCCCTCGACCGGGGCGGTGCTCGAGGACCGCAATCTCACCGCCGAGCAATGGCAGAAGAAGACGACCGGCATGAACGAGCTCGGCAAGGCGATGTTCGAAAAGTACGGCGTGCGTGCGCAGTACCACCCGCACGCCGACAGCCATGTCGACACCGAGGAGAACATCTACCGCTTCCTCGACGGCACCGACGGCGAGTTCGTCAACCTGTGCCTGGACACCGGCCACATCAGCTACTGCGGCGGCGACAACATCGCGATCATCGAACGCGCCCCGGAGCGGATCGGCTATCTGCACCTCAAGCAGGTCGATCCGGAGGTGCGGGCGAAGGTCGAGGCCGAGGACCTGCCGTTCGGCGAGGCGGTCAAGTTGGGGGCGATGACCGAGCCGCCGCGCGGGATCCCCGAGATGCCGCCGCTGCTGGCGGCCGTCGAACGACTCGGCATCGACGTCTTCGCGATCGTCGAACAGGACATGTACCCCTGCGAGGTCGACGCTCCGTTGCCGATCGCCAATCGCACGCGCCAGTATCTCGGCTCGTGCGGTGTCCCTTCCGTGAAATTCGCCTAGTAGCAACCCAGGAAAGAACATGTCAGATCTACGCGTAGCCGTGCTCGGCGTCGGCGTGATGGGCGCCGACCACGTCGCCCGTATCACCGGACGGATCAGCAACGCCCGTGTCGTGGTGGTGAACGACTATTTGTCAGAGAAGGCCGAACAGGTCGCCGCGTCGGTCCCGGGAGCCCGGGTGGTCGGCGACCCGCTGGATGCCATCGCCGATCCCGACGTCGACGCTGTCGTGCTGGCCACGCCCGGCCCGACCCACGAGAAGCAGCTGCTGGCGTGCCTCGAGCACGGCAAGCCGGTGCTCTGTGAGAAGCCTTTGACCACCGACGTGCA
The DNA here is from genome assembly GCA_963743225.1 of uncultured Actinomycetota bacterium. Lineage (GTDB taxonomy): Bacteria > Actinomycetota > Actinomycetes > Mycobacteriales > Mycobacteriaceae > Mycobacterium. Next base: position 145,977 of record CAVUPN010000039.1, read on the forward strand.
GACCTCGCTCGCCGTGGTCAAGCGAGAGGCCGAACTCGGCAAGCGGTTGATACAGGTCGGGTTCATGCGCCGGTTCGACCACGAGTACGCCCAACTGAAGGCACTCCTCGACGGCGGCGAGTTTGGCGAGCCGCTGGTGCTGCACTGCGTGCATCGCAACCCCGCCGTCCCGCCGTCATTCGACAGCGCGATGGTGGTGCGGGATTCGCTGGTACACGAGGTCGACGTCACCCGCTTCCTGTTCGACGAAGAGATCGCCTCGATCCACATGATCATGCCCGCTCCGAATCCCGTTGCACCACAGGGGCTTGCCGATCCGCAGATCGCGATCATGCGGACCGAGTCCGGCAGGTACGTCGACGTCGAGCTCTTCGTCACCACCGGCGTCGGCTATGAGGTACGCACCGAGGTGGTGGCCGAGAAGGGCAGTGCCATCATCGGACTCGACGTCGGCGTGGTGCGCAAGGTCGCACCGGGCAACTGGGGAGGGCGCATCACCCCCGGCTTCCGGGAACGCTTCGGACAGGCCTACGACACCGAGTTTCAGCGCTGGGTCGACGCGGTTTTGGCCGGTGGGACCACCGGCAATTACACAGACGGGCCAACCGCGTGGGACGGGTATGCAGCAGCCGCGGTCTGCGAAGCCGGTGTCCAATCGTTGAGCACGCGCAGGCCCGTCGAGGTCCAGATGGTCGACCCCACTTCGATCAAGGGAGCGACAGCATGAAGATCGCACTCGATCCGACCCCGTTTCATCACGACTACGACCTTCTCGACTTCCCGCGCCTGGTCGCCGATTTGGGCTACGAGTACCTGCAGTTGACGCCGCATCGGGACTTCATCCCGTTCTTCAACCATCCCCGCGCCGACGACGACCTCGTCACCCGTTTCCGCAAGGCGTGCGCGGACGCCGGTGTGGGTATCGCCTCGGTGCTGCCGGTGCTGCGGTGGTCGGGTCCCGACGAGGATGCCCGCGAGGCCGCGGTGCGCAACTGGAAACGGGTCGTCCAGATCACCGTCGACCTGGGCGTGAGCGTCATCAACACCGAGTTCTCCGGCCGCCCCGAACGCGCCGAGGAATCCGAGCGGGCGTTCTTCCGGTCCATGGAAGAACTGGTGCCGATCTTCGAACGCGAGGGCATCGACGTCCGGATCGACCCGCACCCAGATGATTTCGTCGAGGACGGGCTGGAGGCGTTGCGGATCATCCGCGGCGTCAACTCACCCAACGTCGGCATGGTCTACGTGGCCTGCCACTCCTATCACATGGGCGGCAACATGACCGAGATCATCCACGCCGCGGGCGACAAGCTGCGGCTGGTGCATGTGGCCGACACCATGGACCACCACCGCAGCCACGGCCTGCGCTACATCACCAACCCGCCGGGCAACCCGGCGCGGGTGCACCAGCACCTCAAGATCGGCGACGGCGACATCAACTGGGACGAGTTCTTCGGCGGTCTGGCCGACATCGGGTTCTACGACCGGCCCGACACCGTCATGGTGTCTTCGGTTTTCGCCGAGGACGAGAACGCCCAAGAGGTATCCCGCTACCAGCTCGCCACAATGACCGAATTCATCGACAAGTACAGGAACTGAGAGAAATCATGGCTGCCAAGGCAATCGCGCACTGGATCAACAACAAGGCCTACCCCGGCACCGGCGGCACGACCGCACCGGTGACGAACCCGGCGACCGGAGAGGTCACCGGCGAGGTCGCGCTCGCGAGCGTCGAGGACGCCCGCGCCGTGATCGACGCGGCGGCCGCCGCCTTCCCCGCATGGCGGGACACCTCGCTGGCCAAGCGCGCCACGATCCTGTTCAACTTCCGCGAGCTGCTCAATGCGCGCAAGCAGGAGCTGGCCGAGATCCTCACCAGCGAGCACGGCAAGGTGGTGTCCGACGCGCTCGGCGAGGTCAGCCGCGGCCAAGAGGTCGTCGAATTCGCCTGCGGCATCCCACATCTGCTCAAGGGCGGGTTCACAGAGAACGCCTCGACCAAGGTCGACGTCTACTCGATCCGCCAGCCGCTGGGACCGGTCGGCATCATCAGCCCGTTCAACTTCCCCGCCATGGTGCCGATGTGGTTCTTCCCCATCGCGATCGCCTCGGGCAACACCGTTGTGCTCAAACCGTCCGAGAAGGACCCGTCGGCGTCGCTGTGGCTGGCCGAGCTGTGGGCCGAAGCCGGCCTTCCGCCAGGGGTTTTCAACGTCCTGCAGGGCGACAAGACCGCCGTCGACGAACTGCTCACCAATAAGGCCATCAAGTCGGTGTCGTTCGTCGGCTCGACACCGATCGCTCAGTACGTCTACACCACCGGCACCGCGAACGGTAAGCGGGTGCAGGCCCTCGGCGGCGCCAAGAACCACGCGGTGATCCTGCCCGACGCCGACCTGGATCTGGCCGCCGACGCGATGGTCAACGCCGGATTCGGTTCGGCGGGTGAACGCTGCATGGCCATCTCGGCGGCCGTCGCGGTCGGCCCGATCGCCGACGATCTCGTCGCCAAGATTGCCGAACGGGCCCGAACCATCAAGACCGGCGACGGCACCCGCGATGCCGACATGGGTCCGCTGGTGACGAAGGTGCACCGCGACAAGGTGGCCTCCTATATCGACGCGGGCGAGGCCGACGGCGCAAAGATCGTCGTCGACGGCCGCAATGTCGACCCCGACGGTGGAGCCGACGGGTTCTGGCTGGGCCCGACGCTGATCGACCACGTCAAGCCCGACATGAGCGTCTACACCGACGAGATCTTCGGACCCGTGTTGTCGGTGGTGCGCGTCGAGTCCTACGACGAGGCACTCGATCTGGTGAACTCCAACCCGTACGGCAACGGCACGGCGATCTTCACCAACGACGGCGGCGCCGCCCGGCGCTTCCAGAATGAGGTGGAGGTCGGCATGGTCGGCATCAACGTGCCGATCCCGGTGCCGATGGCCTACTACAGCTTCGGCGGCTGGAAGGCGTCGCTGTTCGGCGACACTCACGCCCACGGCATGGACGGCGTGCACTTCTTCACCCGCGGCAAGGCCATCACCAGCCGGTGGCTGGATCCCAGCCACGGCGGCCTCGAGCTCGGCTTCCCCCAGAACAAGTAACTCCGTACCGCGAGCGCTCATCGTTGGACGCGACACGCCGTGTACTGCGTACAACGATGCGCGCTCGTCCGTTGTGAGGAGACCCGGATGTCTCGTCTGATTGCGACGGCGTGGACCAGCGCCGGTGCCACGTCACCAAGGCATGTGCCCGCGACAAGCCCGGTTCCGATAGCACAACGCGTTGCGGCGGTGGCCGATGCGGGATTCTGCGGTCTCGGCCTCATTGCCGACGACCTCGCGATCATCCGCGACACCATCGGGTACGTGGGTCTGCGAGATCTGCTCGCCGAGCACGAACTGACACACATCGAGATCGAACTCATCGAACGGTGGTGGATTCCGCGCGGCAAACCAGGCCACACCTACGACGTGCGTGACCTGCTGTTCGATGCTGCCGATGTGCTTTCACCAGCGTTCATCAAGATCGGTTCGGAGATCGGGCCGGCCACCGACGATCCGGACGCACTCGTCGGCCCGCTCCGCGACCTGGCCGATGAGGCCAACGAGCACGGGACGCGGATTGCTATCGAGCCCATGCCCTTCTCCACCATCGCCACGGTTCCCATGGGTGTGGAGATCGTCAACGCGGCAGGACACTCCGCGGCAGGCCTGGTGATCGACGCGTGGCATGTCTTCCGCGCCGGGACGTCGTTGACCCAGCTGAGTGCCGTGCTCTCGCAGAAGAACATCTTCGGCGTCGAACTGAATGACGCCGCCGAACAAGTCGTCGGCACGTTGTTCGAGGACACCGTCGAACGCCGACTCCTCTGCGGCGAAGGAACTTTCGACCTTCGCGGACTAGTCTCCGTGCTGCGCGGCAAGGGGTTCGACGGGCCGTGGGGTGTGGAGATCCTGTCGTCTTCATTCCGGCAGTTGCCGGTCACCCAGGCGGTCAAGCTGGCCGCTGACTCCGCGCTGGCGGTGCTCTCGACAAGCGTATGAATCCGCACAATGGTTGCCCCATCCAAAAAGCGAACAGCACCGAAACCAGTGAATCTCCCGCACTTTGCTGAAATCGCACCAATTGTCGTCGTTGAAACACTCTGTGGATCAACGATTTCGACCAAGTGCCCGCCTCGTGCCGTCGACCGTTCGGGCACCGCAAGGTAACGATTGCCACGGAAGCGCAAGCCACTACGCGAAATGATGCGATCCGGCTCGCATGTCCCTTACCATCCCCTTAGCGTCCGAACGCAGTGAAGATGCGCCCAGCGCGACTTCTGAGGCAGTGCGCCGGAAACAGGGGGGACCGTTGAGCCGCTTCACCGACACGATGTACGCCAATGCGTACACCAGCGCCCACGGCTTGGTCACCGGCGAACCGGACCTCCCGGTCCGGCATACCTGGCGTGAAGTGCATGAACGGGCCCGCCGGGTGGCCGGCGGCCTGGCCGCTGCGGGGGTGGGTCACGGTGACGCGGTCGGCGTGCTGGCCGGTGCGCCCGTCGAGATCGCGCCGACGGCGCAGGGCCTGTGGATGCGCGGTGCCGTCCTGACCATGCTTCATCAGCCGACACCACGCACTGACCTGGTGTTCTGGGCGGAAGACACCGCCAACGTGATCAACATGATCAATGCGAAGGTGGTCATCGTCTCCGACCCCTTCATGATCGCCGCACCCGTGCTGGAGGAGCGCGGCATCACCGTGTTGACCATCGAGCAGCTGTTGGCCGCCGACCCGATCGACCCGGTCCACACCGACGATGACGACCTGGCATTGCTGCAGCTGACGTCGGGCTCAACCGGCTTTCCGAAGGCCGTCCAGATCACCCACGGAAATGTGGTGTCCAACGCCGAAGCGATGTTCGTCGGCGCGAACGTGGACAGAGACGCCGACGTGATCGTCAGCTGGCTCCCGCTGTTCCACGACATGGGCATGACCGGATTTCTGGTCGTCCCGATGTACTTCGGCGTCGAATTGGTCAAGATCACGCCGATGGACTTCCTGCGCGACACGCTGCTGTGGGCCAGGCTCATCGACAAATACAAGGGCACCATGACCGCGGCGCCCAACTTCGCCTATGCATTGTTTGCCAAGCGGCTGCGCAGACAAGCCAAGCCGGGCGAGTTCGACCTCTCGACGCTTCGCTGGGCGCTGTCGGGTGCCGAGCAGGTCGAGCCCGGCGACGTCGAGTATCTCTGCGAAGCCGGCAAGCCGTTCGGGCTGCGGCCGGAGGCGATCCTTCCGGCCTACGGCATGGCGGAGACCACCGTCGCGGTGTCGTTCTCCGAATGCGGGGCCGGCCTCGTGGTGGACGAGGTCGACACCGACCTGCTGGCAGCGTTGCACCGCGCGGTGCCGGCCACCAACGGCAAGACGACGCGGCTCGCCACGCTGGGCCCGCTGTTGGGTGGGCTGCAGGCACGGGTCGTCGACGAGGTCGGCAATCTCCTGCCCGCGCGTGGAGTCGGAGTGATCGAGTTGCGCGGCGAGCCGGTTACCCGCGGCTACATCACCACGGCTGGCTTCATCGCGACCCAGAACGAGGCAGGCTGGTATGACACCGGCGACCTGGGATACCTCACCGAGAAGGGCCACGTCGTGGTCTGCGGACGCGTGAAAGACGTCATCATCATGGCCGGCCGGAGTATCTATCCGACCGACATCGAGCGCGCCGCCGGGCGCGTCGAAGGGGTCCGCCCCGGCTGTGCGGTCGCGGTAAGGCTGGATGCCGGCGCCGCCAGGGAGTCCTTCGCCGTCGCAGTGGAGTCCAACGCCTTCGAGGACGCCAAAGAGGTGAGTCGCATCAAGCGGGACGTCGCCCACGAGGTGGTCGCCGAGGTGGACATGCGTCCGCGCACCATCGCGGTGCTGGGCCCGGGCGTCATCCCGAAGACGCCGTCGGGCAAGTTGCGTCGGGCACACTCGCTGGCTCTGCTGAACTGAGGCGGCGTATGCAGGGTGCATGAGGCGTTGGCTCGTCGCACCCGCTCTCGTGGCACTGCTCGTCGGCTGCGCGACACAGGTGGACGAGACGCGGCAGCCGCCGCAACCCACCCCGACGACCACAGGCTTCATCCCGCCGGGCGTGCCGACCGAGGGCAACCGGCCGCCGACTGACGGGCTGCCGCCACCGGCCGAGCCGCAGCAGGCCCCGCCGCAGACAGTCCCGACCCCCGGCCGGATCGTGCCGGTCGGTGCGGCCCCCGAAGGTGTCGTCGTCGACGGCGCGACGCGCACTGTCGCCGTCGCCAAGCGCGATCCCAACGAGCTGGTCCTGCTCAACGCCGACACCGGCCAGATCCTGCAACGCGTCGCGTTGCCCGGGTTTGTGCGACACCTCCAACTGGCCGACCCGGGCGGTCCCATCCTCGTTCCGGTCGAGAGCGCCAACGCATTGGTGCGGGTGGAGTTGCCGAGCGGGCGGGCGCTGCCGCAGATCCTCACGGGCACAGTGCCTCACGACGCCGCACAGGCCGAGAACGCGACGGTGTTCGTCGCGAACGAACACGGCGGAACCGTCACGGTGCTTCGCGGATTGGAGATCGTGAAGGTCTTCACCGACAGCGTGCAGCCCGCCGGATTGGCGCCGGCCGGTCGCGTGATGGGCCTCATCGACGTCCGCAAGAACGACCTGACGATCTACGACACGCAGACCCTGTCAATCGTCGGGTCGGTACCCGCGGGCGACGGGCCCACGCACCTGGTGGCCGACCGGCACGGTCGCCTGATCGCCGCCGACACCAGGGGTGGCGCGGTGCGGGTCTTCGAGCCGCTGCCCACGCCGCACCAGGTCGGCGAGATCGCCCAGCCCGGCGGACCGTACGGTATCGCCTACGACCCGACGCGAGACCTGCTGTGGGTTGCTTCGTCGGGCACCAATGAGGTAATCGGCTACGACATGAGCGAGGCGACGCCGCGCGAGGTGCGACGACTGCCGACCGTCCAGAATCCCTACACGCTGGGCGTCGACGCGAACACCGGCAGGCTGTTCATCGCGGGCGTGACCGGCGGCGTAGTGCAGATAGTCGACCCGCCGACCTCGCCGCCGAGTGTGGGGTGCGGGTTAATAATGCCCGAATAGGTCGGGCACATCCCCCACACCCGGCGACGTCGTCAGGCGGCTTTGTCACAGGATGTACAGCATCTCCTGGTAGGTGGGCAGCGGCCAGAGGTCATCGGCCACAAGGCTTTCCAGCGCGTCGGCGGCGGCACGGACCGCGTCCATCTTCGGCAACAGGCTCTGTCCGTGGGCGGCTTCCTCGGCAGCGGATTCGCCGCCGTGTTCAGCCAGTCCGGCCTTCAAAGCTGTCAGTGCAGCGGTCAGCTCCGGGATCGGAGTGCTGACGGCCTCCAGCATCGTCACGTCCGGCTCCATACCAGCCGCCTTCAACGTCGCGACGTTATGCGCCAATTCGGTCTGATACCGGACCGCCGCGGGCAGGATCACCGTCGACCCCAGTTCGAGGGCCAGTTTGGCCTCGACGCCGATGGTCAGCGCATACATCTCGAGCCTCACTTCATACCGGCTTTGAAGCTCGCGCTCGTTGAAGACGCTGTACTTCTCAAACAGCTCGATGGACTCGGGCTTGATCAGCTCGGGCAGTGCATCCAGCGTGGTCTTGAAGTTCGGCAGTCCACGTTCGGCGGCCTCGATCTGCCAGTTCTCCGAGTAGCCGTCGCCGTTGAAGACCACCGCGCCGTGCTCGGTGATGATGTCGGTGAGCAATTTCTGGACGGCCTCGTCGAAGTCCTCGCCATCCTCTACGGCCTTCTCCAGGATCGTGGCCATGTAGTCGAGCGATTCGGCCATGATCGTGTTTAGCATCATCATCGGCACCGCGACCGTCTGGCCCGAGCCCGGCGCACGGAACTCGAACCGGTTGCCGGTGAACGCGAACGGGCTGGTGCGGTTGCGGTCGCCCGGATCGGTCGGCAGGACCGGCAGCGTGTCCACGCCAATGATCATGCTGCCCTTGCCCTTTGACGACGTCGCTGCGCCCTTGGCGATCTGCTCGAACACGTCGGCAAGCTGATCGCCGAGGAAGATCGAAATTATCGCCGGCGGCGCCTCGTTGGCACCGAGCCTGTGGTCATTGGTAGCCGAGGCGCCAGACACCCGCAGCAGTCCGGCGTACTTGTGCACCGCGCGGATCACCGCTGCACAGAACACCAGGAACTGAGCGTTCTCATGCGGCGTGTCACCGGGCACCAGCAGGGAGCCGAGGTCGGCGTTACCCATCGAGAAGTTTACGTGCTTACCCGAGCCGTTGACGCCGGCGAACGGCTTCTCGTGAAACAGGCATTCCATGCCGTGCTTCTTGGCGATGGTCTTGAAGACCGTCATCAGCAGCTGCTGATGGTCGGAGGCGAGATTGGCGGCCGCCGGCTCGACGCGCTCTGCGGTATTGCGGCGACGGCATCGTCGGCGACTTGCTCCGCCCCGATCTTCCCGGTCCGCGCCCGCTGTTGTGATTGGGCAACAACGGATTTGACCAGTGTGCGACCGAGCATGCGCTGGGCTTCGACGAGGCGAGGATCGGCGAGCAGTACATCGGTGCGGAGCACGCGCCGCCGAGGATCACCCACGGAAGGCCGGAAGGGTGGCGGAGGCGGACGGGAATCGAACCCGCCAGCGACAGGAGCTGCCGCTCAGCGATTTTGAAGACCGTGCCGGTCACCAGACCGGATACGCCTACCTGGCCCATGGCCCAATCATGGCAGGGCAGCATGGAGGCCATGGCCTATCGACTGACGCAGTACGGCCACGGTGGCGGCTGCGCGTGCAAAATCCCGCCGGGCCAGCTCGAGCAGGTGGTCCGCGGGCTGACGAAGGCCACGCCACGCGATCCGGTCGGCGAGCTGCCGGTGGGGCTGGAGGACGGTGACGACGCCGCGGCGGTGCGCATCCAGGACGGACTTCTTCACCCCGGTAGTCGACGACGCGTACGACTGGGGCCGGATCGCGGCGACGAACGCGCTCTCGGACGTTCTACGCGATGTGCGGGGTGGCTATCGCGGCCGGTGCCTGCGGCGGCACGGACATGGCTGATCTCCCTCAGCTCGCGAGGAGCTCTTTGAGGACGTCGTCAATGAACTTGATGTCGTCGGGGTTCGCGCCGCCGCCCGCGAAGTGGCCGTAGACGCCCGGAATGACGCGCAATTCGGCGTTCGGGATGTGGCTGGCCGCGAACTCCTCGTCCTCGGGCGGGAAGTAGAGGTCCTTGAGCGCTGGCAGCACGATCATCTTGGCCTTGATGGTCTTCAGCGCCGCGACCTGGTCGCCGTCGAACCCGCGGCCGGGCGTCGCGCCGACGTTGCCGTTCTGCCAGGTCCACAGCATCGTCAGCAGGTTATTCGGGTCGCGGCGGTCGAGGAAGAAGCCCTCCCAGAAGCCGACGAGGAAGTCCTCGAGCGAGGAGTAGCCCATCTTCTTGTACTCCTGCTGCCAGTAGAAGGCCTGCGAGAAGCCCCAGCCGGCGTACACGCGTGCGGCCGCGCGCAGGCCTTTGGTCGGCTTCTCGGTGTACCAGCCCTCCTTGAACGCGGCGTCCGCCGTCAGCGCGGACTTGACGCCTTCGAGAAACACAACGTTATGCTCGCTCGTTTTGGACGAGCCGCAGAACGGGCACGCCCGCTGGACCATGTCCGGGTAGCTGACGGCCCACTGGTAGGTCTGCCCGGCGCCCATCGACCAGCCGGTCACGAGCGGGAGCGTCTCGATCCCGAAAGAGGTCACGAGCTTGTGCTGCTGCTCGACCTGGTCGTAGAACGTGACGTCCGGGAAGCGCGCGGCGTTGTAAGGCGGCGGCGTATTGGACGGCGAGCTCGAGAGCCCGTTGCCCAGCATGTTCGGGACGATGATGAAGTACTTGGCCGGGTCCAGGGCCATGCCGTCTCCGATCAGCCACTCGTTGTCCCAGTGGCGCCCCGAGTACCAGGTCGGGTACACGATCGCGTTGCTCTTGTCGGCGTTCAGCTCGCCGTACGTCTTGTACGCAAGCTTGGCGTCGCGCAGCGTCGCGCCGTGCTGCAGCGTCACATCGCCGAGATCGAAGACCTCGTAGTCCTGCGGGAACTCATCCATCGGAATGGCACCTCCTCCTCGTGGAAAGCACCAGCTAGCGCATCTCGGCGCGTCCGGTACCTGATGGATTATCGGTAACTCCGGTGTATCCGAAATGCCTTGATGCGTCTGATGATAACGAACATGGATGGGCTTTATTGGTAACCCGCACCTTTGGCCATGCCCTTCGCGATGCGGCATCGAATCACAGCCCTGCGCCCAAGCTACTCGCATCGGAAAACAACCATTCGAACCCCACGCTTCAGCCAATCCCTCCTCCGATGCGCAGAAACCCTGCGATACTGCTTTGCGTGGCGCAGTACCGGTATCGGTGCGTAGTGGACGGCGTGTTCGACGTGAGCCGTCCGATGGGAACGGCCGGGTCTCGAGCGCCATGTCCGGTCTGTAACAGCGAGGCGGTGCGGGTCTTCTCAGCGCCGATGCTCTCGCTGGCGCCTCGTGCGCTAGTGGCCGCGATCGACAGCACCGAGAAGACCCGCGACGAGCCGGAAGTGGTGTCGGCTCTACCGCCACACCGGGCCCGCACGCGGAAGCCAGCGGCCGCACTGAACCCAGCTCTGCAGCGCCTGCCGAGGCCCTAATCATGCGCATCTGCCCGGCAAGTGCGTTTCCCGAGCGACAGCCCGCATGGGCCGGTAAAGACCTTCCGGCCGCCGGGCGTTCTGCTGAGCACACTCGGCGCCGTCAGTGCGGAGGTGTATACACGCCTGGTTGCTGACCGGGCGCGCCCAACTAAACCCATCAGGAGATGCAATGCCGAAAGTAGTGTTTCCCCTAGATTCCTCGAAGAAGTTCACTGAGCAGAAGATCGTTGGCCACAACCGGTGGCATGGGGACATCCCGGCCCAGGTCCAGGTCAAACCGGGCGATGTCTTCCGCGTGCACTGTCGCGAGTGGTTCGACGGTGCCATCCACAACGACGACTCCGCCGAGGATGTTCTTAACGCGCCGCTTCCTAGCGTGCACGTGCTCAGCGGGCCGATCGCCGTCGCGGGCGCGGAACCCGGCGACCTGCTCATCGTCGACATCCTCGATGTCGGCCCGATCCCGCAGGAGGACTCGGGGCCGTTGTCCGGCCAGGGCTGGGGCTACACGGGTGTGTTCGCCACCAAGAACGGCGGCGGGTTCCTCACCGAGCAGTTCCCCGACGCCTACAAGGTGATCTGGGACTTCCGCGGCGGGGTCGCGACCTCGCGGCACGTGCCGGGGGTCTCCTACACCGGCATCGTGCACCCCGGGCTGATGGGGACCGCACCATCGGCAGCGCTGCTGGCCAAGTGGAACGCGCGCGAGCAGGCCCTGATCGACACCGACCCGGACCGGGTGCCGCCGTTGGCGCTACCCCCGCTCCCGGACTCCGCCATCCTCGGCAGCCTGACCGGCGCCGAGTTCGATCGGGTGGCCGCCGAGGCTGCCCGCACGGCACCCCCGCGGGAGAACGGCGGCAACCAGGACATCAAGAACTTCACCAAGGGGACCAGGGTGTTCTATCCGGTCTTCGTCGACGGTGCGAAGCTCTCGATGGGTGACCTGCACTTTTCCCAGGGTGACGGCGAGATCACGTTCTGCGGCGCCATCGAGATGGGCGGATTCATGGACCTGCACGTCGACCTGATCAAGGGCGGCATGCAGACCTACGGCGTCTCCGAAAACGCGATCTTCATGCCGGGGAACGTCGACCCGCAATTCAGCCAGTGGCTGGCGTTCTCCGGGACCTCGGTCACCCTCGACGGCGTGCAGCACTACCTGGACTCGCACCTGTCCTACCAGCGGGCCTGCCTGCACGCCATCGACTACCTCGAAAAGTTCGGCTACAGCCGCATCCAGGCCTACATGATCCTGGGTTCGGCGCCGATCGAGGGCCGGTTGTCCGGCGTGGTGGACATCCCGAACTCGTGTTCGACGGTGTACATCCCAACCGCGATCTTCGACATCGACGTGCGCCCCTCGGCCGCCGGGCCGGCGCAGGTCACTGGCGGCATGGCTGTGCCGAAGGCCAGTTTCTGACGCCTCACCCGGCGTCAGTGCCCGCTCCAGCGCCGGCAGCGATGCATCGTCCGGCGCTGGGCGCGGGATTCCCGAGACGTCCGTAGAACACGCCTGAGGAGGCGGTCATGACGACGGCACATCCAACACAAGGCCCGCTGCGATTGGTGGACGGCACGATGCCGGCCCTGCAGGAGCGGGTGCTGGACATTCCCGTGGTGGGGTTCGTCGAGTACTGCCTGCGCGGAGTCGGGCAGGTCGTGTTCATGAACAGCCCGATCACCGGTCTGTTCATCCTGGCGGCCGCCTGGATCTATGACCCGTGGTTCGGTTTCGCCGGCACGATCGGGGTGATCGCTTCGACGCTCGCCGGGATCGCGCTGGGCTTCGATCGTGGCGCCATCCACGCGGGACTGTATGGGTTCAACGGGGTACTGGTCGGATTGGGGCTGGCGCTCTTCCTGGACCCGCCGTGGGATGCGCTCGTCATTGTGTGGATCATCGTGCTCAGTGCGCTGTCCTCGGTGCTGATGGGGGCGCTCGCTGCGGTGTTCGGTGGAGCGTGGGGGGTGCCCCCGTTCACGCTGGCCTTCAACATCACCACCCTGCTGTTTCTCGTCGCGGCGCTGAATATCGCGTTTGGGCGACTCAGTGCGCTGGTGGAACCCGCGCTGCCCGCCGCCGACGGGCCGGACGTGAGTGTCTCGTTGCGGGAGACCGCGGACGCCACTGGCAGCACCGACGCGATGGCGATCCTGAACGCCATCTTCCGTGGCATCGGGCAGCTGTTCTTCCTCAACAGCATCCTCGCCGGCGTCCTGATCATCGTCGGGATCGCGTTCTGCTCCCGGATCGCGGCCGGCTTCGCCCTCGTCGGCTCGACTGTCGGAATGCTCACCGGCATGGCACTCGGCGCCGACGGCGTGGCGATCTACAACGGGCTGTGGGGGTTCAACTCGTTCGACGCGGCGCTGGCGATCGCCGGGGTGTTCTACGTGTTGACCTGGCGCTCGGCGTTGTTGGGCGTCGCCTGTGCGGCGTTCACCGCTTTGCTCTTCGGCGCTATCGCCTCGATCTTCGCGCCTTGGGGGCTGCCCGCCCTCACGCTGCCCTTCTGCTTTGGAACACTGGCCTTCGTGCTCCTGAAGGACGCGTCGAAGCACTTCACGTGGGTGCCACCCGCTGAGGTCGTCACACCGGAGGAACACCTGCGTCGGGCCCGGACGCGCCAGGAGAGCTCGGCTCCGGCCGGCGACGTCGAGACCGAGACCGCATGAACGGCCTGCCTTTCCCCGCACGGGGCTACGGCCCTTCCTCGAATCGCAGGGTCATACCCTGATCGTCACCTCGGACAAGGAGGGCGCCGACTCGGTTTTCGAACGGGAGCTTCCGGACGCCGAGGTCGTGATCTCGCAGCCTTTCTGGCCCGGATACTTGACCGCTGAGCGCTTCGCCAAGGCACCCAACCTCAAGCTCGCGATCACCGCTGGTATCGGTTCCGATCACGTCGACACAAAAATTCGTTTTCGCCCGCGGTGCGTACCGCATCAACCGCATCGCGGAGATCATCGATGACTTCAGTAACGATATCGACGACGAGACAGAAACGACCTCAACTACCAGTTCGAATACCTCTTGGACCTGCTGTGGCTGGCGGCGTTCGTCGACGATCACCGGGCGGAAAGAAGATTCTGGAGGATGAGCCCCGACGTGCGCGAAACCGCCTCTGAGGCGGCGAGCACCTACAGCGACCGACAGATCGCCTCCACCTTACGTTTCGGCGACAGCAAGCACGATTACGTCACCCAGTTCTGGCACCCCGACCCGCTGCACCCCGCAACCGCCCCGGCGCGGTGATGGAATTTTGCGAAGGGCCCTACCCATGGCGCCACCGACACCTGATCGTCACGGCGCCCGGGATCATCGATGCAGTGGACGAACCGGAGACGGAGGACGACCTCCTACCGCGCGAGGGCGGACATGCTGACGACGCCCTCGCCGCCCTGCTGATCAAAACAGAGCCTGACCGCGAGCCGGAGCCTGACCCTGAGGAGGCGGAGCCCTGGCAGATGAAGTGGGAATGGGAGGTCGCGATGGACGCCGTCATGCTCGAGCTGTCCAATGAGCTGGCGAACCATTGCGGCCATGGAGGAGGCGTGGCCGGACACCACCGACAAGGAACACCAATGACCAGCACCGATCGCCACCTGACCTTGGTCTCCAAGCCCCGTGCCGCTACTGCAGGAAGCCAGCGGACGGCCTGGACAGGCTGTGCACATCGCGCCGGGCCGAATCGGCATGTACCGGCCTGACCAACGCCCTCATCGATGCGCTGTAGAACTTCCTCGACGCCGGGTGGTCGCCGCACGAGTTCGGCCGCCGGTGGCCTGCCTACTACCTCGACGCGCCGGCGTTCGATGACGATTCGGTGTACGACGAGATCGTCGCCGCTGCAACCAGGTGGCGGCGGGGGTCTACAAGTTGGTCGAGCTGGCCTTGGCCGAACATGACGATCTTCGGTACGCGACAGCACGCGAAACTACGTAGCGCGACCCGCGGGAACGCTGAGGAGTGTTGATGGCATCAACACCCCGGCACCCCGGCGTATCCGCGCCGCTGACCGAATCTTAAGTCTGTCCTATTCGGCGTTTGTACCCTCATGCTGTGTTGATCGCGCGACAAAGGGCCTCGTCACCTCCGGGCGCAGCATCCGCATCACCCACCGCCACGTGAAGAACAACCGGCTCGCCGCCGTCGGATTCGTCTGGGCCTTCGTCGCGGCCGACTGCCCAGGACCCACCCCGCGCGCACTACCTGGCACGCCGCGCCCACGGCCACCGCCACCCCGCCACCCTGCGCCACCTCTACAACAGCATGCTCGGCTAGCTCTACCACTGCCTACAAACAGGGCAAACCTACAACCCGATCAAGGCATACGGGCCGCCACCGACACACCCCACACGAGCCGCCGCTTGACCATTAACAAGATCGGAGGTCTCCTGGAGGCGTTCGGCACCATGCCACGGTCGGCCATCACGGCCGACCACGTCCGAGCATCACGCCGGGTTCACCGCCCACACCCCGACCCTGCGCTCGCACCCGGAGGGGGGCGAGAGGAGAGCGGACCATGACCGGAACCAGCACGGAAGAACGCACACCCGCCAAATAAGAGGTAGGGATCATCATCACCTGGCTGATTGTCGGCATACCCTTGGCTTACGGGGCGTTCAACGCCGTCAAAGCAGCGCTGCAACTCTTCGGCTGATCGACCGCCCCGGGTGTCGCACCCCGAGAGGCGGCAGCCGGGCGGCCAGGGCATCGGCACCGACATCGCCATCGAGTACGCAAGGAGGTGAGCCCGCCATGACACCCGTTGACCGGTCGCACACCCTCGGCTGTGCGGCACCAGCGGCCGTTGTCGTGCTTGCCGGGGGCCGCTCGACGAGGATGGGCACCGCCAAGGCGGCGCTTGAGTGGCACGGCTCGACCCTGCTGCGCCACGTAACGGGGATCGTCGGTCGCGCGGTCGACGGTCCGGTGATCGTCGTGCGTGCCCCGGGACAGCAGCTGCCCACCCTCGACCCGCAGGTGCTGGTCCACACCGACCCGGAGGAAGGCCGGGGGCCGATGCAGGGCCTGGCTGTCGGATTGGCCACCGCGGCCGGGTACGCCCCCGTGGCCTTCGTCTGCTCCACCGACCTGCCCTTCCTGCACTCTGCCTTCGTGACCGCAGTGCTCCGCGGCTTCGACCCCGCACCCGCGGCGGGTGAGCCGGAGGCATCCCCGGACGTGGTGCTGCCCGTTGTCGGCGGCTACCGGCAGCCGATGGCCGCCGGCTACCGCACCGACCTCGCTCCGCGGGTCGAGAAGCTGATCGAGGCGCAGCGGATGCGCCCCGCGCACCTTTTCGAGGAAGTCGACGTGCGCCAGCTTGACGAGGCCACGCTGCTCGCTGACACCCGGCTGGCCCGTGCCGACCCCGAGCTGGACTCCGTGCTCAACGTCAACACCCCCGACGACTACCGCGCGGCGCGTGCCCGACCAGCGCCCGCGGTCGTCGTCGAGTGCTACGGCGTGCTGGCCACCAAGGGCGGCGTCCGTGGGCCGCGGCGGGTCCGGGCCGCCACCATCGGTGCGGCCGCCGAGCAGCTCGGGCTGGCCTTGAACCGGCATGTCCGGGCCGCGATCAACGGCGACCAGATCCGGGGGGACGCGCAGTCGCCGCTGCAAACAGGCGACACCGTGTCGTTCATCTCCGCAGACGTGGGCGGATGAAAGCTATGGCCGACGTGTACAACGGCGTTCGCAACGACCACCTCGGCGCACCCGCCGGCTACTTCGGCAACGCCCTGGTGGTCGACGTCACCGACGGCTCCACCACGACCCTGGCATTGCCCGAGCGGGTGCTCCGCGACTACCTCGGCGGAGCAGGCCTGGGAGTCTGGTTGATGACCGAGCTGGCGCCGCCAGGCGTCGAGCCGCTAGGTCCCGGCGCGCCGCTCGCCTTTGTATTCTCGCCGTTGGTGGGCACCCCGCTGACGACCAGCGCGAAGTTCGCGGTGGTGGCCAAGTCGCCGCTGACCGGTCTGCTCACCGACGCGCTGGCCTCCAGCCACTTCGCGATCTCGGGCAAGTTCACCGGCCACGACGCGATCGTGCTCACCGGTCGGGCACAGGCGCCGGCCCATCTGTTGATCGACGCCGACGGCGTCCGACTCGTCGACGCGGCGCCGCAGTGGGGCATGTCGGCGTCGGACGCCGAGGAGTCGCTGCGCGCGCAGTACGGCCGGCGCTGGCGTGCGGCCTGCATCGGCCCGGCGGGCGAGCGCGGCGTGCGCTACGCCACGATCTCTCACGACGGCCGGCACGCCGGGCGAGGCGGTCTGGGCGCGGTGATGGGAGCGAAGAACATCAAGGCGGTCGCCGTGCAGGGCCGCACCCGGCCCACGGTGGCCGACCGCGAGGCGGTGCTGGCGGCGGCCAAGGACCTGCGCGAGCGGTCCTTTGGCCCGGCCACCGCGAAGTACCGCGAGCTCGGCACACTGGCAAACCTGCTGGCGTTCAACGCGATCAACACCCTGCCCACCCGCAACTTCCAGTCCGCCACTTTCGCCGAGGCACCCATGCTGTCCGCCGAGGATCTGGCGCAGAGCCGGGAGGTCGCCAGGAACAGTTGCGCCTCCTGCACCATCGGTTGCGAGCACATCTATGCCGCCAAGGGCGGCAAGACGGCGAGGGTGGAGTACGAGAACGTCTTCGCGCTCGGGCCGATGTGCGGGATATCCGACCCTGACCAGGTGCTCGAGGCCAGTGCGCGCTGCGACGCGCTCGGGCTCGACACCATCTCCGCCGGCGGCACCATCGCCTGGGCGATGGAGTGCGTCGACCGCGGGCTACTCGACGCGCCATGGCTGCGATTCGGTGACGGCGCGGCCCTGCTGCGGGTGCTGGACGAGATCGGTTCCCGCACCGGCCTCGGCGAGCTGCTCGCCGAGGGCTCCCGCCGGGCCGCTGAGGTGGTCGGTCAGGGCTCGGCCGCGTTCGCCCCGCACGTCAAGGGCATGGAGATGCCCGGCTACGAGCCACGCACCATGCAGTCCATGGCCCTGGGTCTGGCGGTCAACGCCAGGGGAGCCGACCACAATCGGTCCGGCGCCTACGAGGCCGACCTCAAGGGCGGTCTGGACCGCATCCGTGGCAGCACCGAGCACGTACGCGCGGCGATCGAGACCGAGGACCGCGCCGCCGTCATGGACTCGCTGATCCTGTGCAAGTTCCTGCGCGGGGTGTTCACCGAGCCGTTCGCGGAGTGGGCACAGCTGCTGTCGAAGGTCACCGGCTGGGACGTCGACGCTGACGAACTGCACGAGACCGCACGACGCATCGTGCTGGCCAAGCGCGCCTTCAACCTCCGGGAGGGCTGGACCCCCGCCGACGACTGGCTTCCCGAGCGGTTCCTCGACAGCCCGCTCGAGCTCGGGTCCGGTCGTACGGCGACACTGCCCGCCGCCCGGCTGCGCACCATGATCGACACCTACTACGCCGAACGCGGCCTGGACCCGCAGGGCCGGCCGCTCGCCCAGCGCCTCGCACAGACCGCTGCAGGAACGGAGCAGACGATATGACCATCACCCGTCCCGGCACGACCGACGTGCAGCAGCGCACCGTGTCGCTCACCATCGACGGCCGAAGCCTCACCGTCGCTGAGGGTACGACGATCTGGCAGGCGGCCCGTGACGTGGGAATCGACATCCCGACGCTGTGCCACGACGTGCGCTACGACCCGGTTGGCGTGTGCCGGATGTGCGTGGTCGACGTCGGCGGGCGGGTCGACGCGGCGGCGTGCATCCGGCCGTGCGAGGAGGGCATGACTGTCGCCACCGCGACGCCGGAGATCCGGAACCGGCGCAGGGTGCTCACCGAACTGCTGGTCGTCGACCAGCCGCCGCGCGAGGAAGACCCGAAGCAGACCACGACCGCCGACAACGAGCTGATCGCGGTCGCGGACGGCTTCACCATCACCGGCGTGACAGACCTGCTACCGGGACCCGCCCGCGGCGCCGACATGTCCAATCCCGTGATCGCGGTCGACCACGACTCCTGCATCCTGTGCGACCGCTGCGTGCGCGCCTGCGACGACATCCAGGGCAACAACGTCATCGGCCGCAGCGGCAAGGGCTACTCCACCCGCATCGCGTTCGACCTCAACGACCCGATGGGGGCGTCGTCCTGCGTCACGTGCGGTGAGTGCGTGGCGGCCTGCCCCACCGGCGCGCTGACCAACAAGGCGATCAACAACATCCCGATCCAGCCCCGCGCAACGCTCGACGCGGTCGACACGGTGTGCCCGTACTGCGGCGTGGGCTGCGCACTGACCTACTACGTCGACCGCGAGCGCGGCGCCATCTCGTTCGCCGAGGGTCGCGACCAACCCGGCAATCAGGGCCGGCTGTGTGTGAAGGGCCGCTACGGCTGGGACTACGCGGCCTCACCCCAGCGGCTCACCAAGCCGCTGATCCGCATCGCTGAGTCCTACCCCAAGGGGCCGCTGTCGTCGGATGTGAAGGCGGACGGCGGACAGGGACGCAGTGACAAGCGTGGCCGCAAGCCCGGCGGCCTGGTGCCCTACGAAGAGGTGATGCCGCACTTCCGGGAGGCGAGCTGGGAGGAGGCGCTCGACCTCGTCGCGCGCCGGCTCGGTGAGATCTACGCCGAGAGCGGCTCCGACGGCATCGCCGGCTTCGGGTCGGCCAAGTGCTCCAACGAGGAGGCCTACCTCTTCCAAAAGCTGATCCGCACCGGCTTCCGCACCAACAACGTCGACCATTGCACCCGGCTGTGCCACGCGTCCAGTGTCGCGGCGCTGTTCGAGGGTGTCGGCTCTGGCGCGGTCTCGACCACCTACGGCGACATCGCGAACGCCGACGTCGCGATCATCACCGGCAGTAACGCGACCGCCAACCACCCGGTGGCGTCGTCGTTCTTCAAGCAGGCGCGGCGCCGCGGCACCAAGATCATCTACATCGACCCGCGGGCCGGCACGGTCGCCGAGCACGCCGACATCTTCTGCCAACTCAAACCCGGCACCGATGTGGCGCTCTACAACGCGATCATGCACGAGGTGATCCGCCTCGGCCTGATCGACCGCGACTTCATCGCGAACCGCACCTCCAACTACGACCAGCTGGCCAAGACCGTGCAGGCCTACCCGCCGGAGCTGGCCGCGCAGATCACCGGCCTCGACGTCGAGCAGATCCGCGAGGTCGCCAGGCTGTGGGGAGAGACCGGTGCCGGCGTCATCTACTGGGGCATGGGCATCTCCCAGCACACCACCGGTACCGACAACTGCCGCTGCCTGATCGCGATGTGCGCGATCACCGGCAACGTCGGCCGGCCGGGCACCGGACTGCATCCGCTGCGCGGTCAGAACAACGTGCAGGGCGCATCCGACGCGGGGCTCATCCCGATGTTCTACCCGGACTACCAGTCGGTGTCTTTCAGCAAGGTCCGGGCGCGGTTCGAGCGGGCGTGGGGCACCGAGCTCAATCCCGACACCGGGCTGACCGTCACCGAGGTGATCAAGTCGATCCTCGACGGTGGCGTCCGCGGGATGTACATGCTCGGCGAGAACCCGTTCCTGTCCGACCCCAACATCAACAAGGTCCGCAAGGCGCTGTCCAAGCTGGACTTCCTGGTAGTGCAGGACATCTTCCTCACCGAGACCGCGGAGTTCGCCGACGTGGTCCTGCCGGCCTCGTCGTATCTGGAGAAGGACGGCACCTACACCAACACCGACCGGCGGGTGCAGCTCGGCCGCAAGGTGTTCGACCCGCCCGGTGATGCCCGGGTCGACTGGGAGGTCGTCCAGGACATCGCCCGCCGGCTGGGGCTGGACTGGAACTACTCCTCGCCGAGCGAGATCTTCGACGAGATGGTGCCGTTGATGCCGGACTACGCCAACCTCACCC
Source organism: uncultured Actinomycetota bacterium (assembly GCA_963743225.1). Taxonomy (GTDB): domain Bacteria; phylum Actinomycetota; class Actinomycetes; order Mycobacteriales; family Mycobacteriaceae; genus Mycobacterium. The sequence goes on from CAVUPN010000039.1 coordinate 166,563, forward strand.
ACGACAACCTCGGCCCTTACGGCAAGCTGTACCCGATCGAGGACCCGGACCAGAGCGACGGCACCGTGGTGCTGTTCGACGAGCGGTTCAACACTGCCGACGGGCTCGCCCACCTGGTGCCGGCGGAGTGGTTGCCGGGCAAGGAGCTGCCCAGCGAGGAGTTCCCGTTCGTGCTCAATACCGGACGTCTGCTGGAGCACTGGCACACCGGGTCGATGACCCGCCGCTCCTTCGCGCTGGACTCGATCGCGCCGCGCGCGGAGGTCTACGTCAACCCTGACGACGCGGCCGAGCGAGGGCTCGTCGACGGCGAGCTGGCCCGAGTCTCCTCCCGTCGGGGCACGATCGTGCTGCATGTGAAGGTCTCCCACCGCGAAGCGCGGGGGAACGTGTTTATCCCGTTCCACTTCCGGGAGGCCGCGGCCAACCTGCTCACGATCGACGAGATCGACCCGTTCGGCAAGATTCCAGAGTTCAAGTTCTGCGCGGTCAGCATCGCCCCGGCGGGCGACCGCGGGAGCGCGTTAGTCGGAGGTTCCGCGCAGTGACAGTGACGGCTAACCAGCAGCCGGCCGTCCCGGGCGTCGAAGCGCGTGCGGGCAAGTTCCGGGGTCCGAGCCTGATCCCGATGCTGATGGAGATCCAGGGGCGGCTCGGCTGGCTGCCGCGCGAGGAACTGGAGGCGCTGGCGTGGGAGCAGAAACGGCCGCTCTACGAGATCCAGGGTCTGGTGTCCTTCTATCCGCACTTCCGCACCGAGCCGCCCACAGGCGTCACCGTCCGGGTCTGCCACGACCTCACCTGCTGGCTGAACGGAGCGGAGGACCGGGTCGCGCAGTTGCACGAGCAGTACGACGATGCCGGTGACGTGAAGGTGGTGGAGATCTCCTGCCCCGGCCGGTGCGACATCGCGCCAGCGGCCACCGTCGACGAACAGCCTGCCCGGCTCGACGACGTCGACACGCTGGTCGACGCCAAGCGCAGCGGCGACAACGACCTCGGCTCCGTGGTGGCCTATGGCCCGGAGGGCGGCTGGCCCAACGACCCCTATGGCCCCGGCGAGCCGCGCTACCAGGCCCTGCGTGCCCTGCTGTCCGGGGAGATCACCCCGCAGCAGGTGATCGACAACCTCCAGGCCTCCGGCCTGCGCGGGATGGGCGGAGCGGGCTTCCCGACCGGCAAGAAGTGGGAGCTGGTGCGCGGCGAAGAGGCCGTCGACGGCAGCGGCACCAAGTACGCCATCTGCAACGCCGACGAGTCCGAACCGGGAACCTTCAAGGACCGCCAGCTGCTCGCCGAGCAGCCGCACCTGGTGCTCGAGGGCCTGCTGATGGGCATGGTCGTCACCGGCGCCGAGGAGGGCTGGGTCTTCATCCGGCACGAGTACGGCCCGGAGGAGGCGGTGCTGCACGCCGAGATCGAGAATCTGCGCGAGCAGGGCCTGATCGGAGACGACGTGCTGGGCAGCGGCCGCCGACTGAGCCTCGACATCTTCACCTCGCCGGGTGGCTACATCCTCGGCGAGGAGACCGCGCTGATCGAGTGCATGGAGGGGCATCGGGGCGAGCCGCGCAACAAGCCGCCGTTCCCCGGCGTCTGGGGCTTGTGGGGTCGACCGACGCTGATGAACTCCGTCGAAACCTTCGCCGACGTACCCATCATCGTCTCCCGCGGTGCGCAGTGGTGGCAGGACCAGGGCTTGGGCGACAGCGACGGTTTGAAGTTCTTCGCCGTGTCCGGTCACGTGGAGCGACCCGGCGTTTACTGCGTGCCGATGGGCACCACCATCCGCGACCTGCTCTACCTCGCCGGCGGGGTGGCCGGCGGGGCGGCGCTCGACGCGGTGCAGCCCGGCGGCGCCTCGTCGAACTTCCTCGGCCCGGAACACCTCGACGTGCCGCTCGACTTCGGCACGCTCGCCGAGGCCGGCTCGATGCTGGGCTCGGGCGCGGTGGTGGTGATCGCCGAGGGCACCGACTCGCTCGCGGCGGCCACGAATGTGCTGCGCTTCTTCCGCGACGAGTCGTGCGGCAAGTGCGTGCCGTGCCGGGTCGGCTCCGCCAAGGCCCACGACCTGCTCACCGATACCCTGCGGGCCGGAGGCGAGCTCGACGAGGGTCGACGGGCCCGGCTGCTGGAGCTGGAGCTGACCATGCGCAAGACCTCGATCTGCGGTCTCGGCCAGGTGGCGCTGGGCCCGGTGGCCAGCGTGATGGGACGGCAGCGAGGTGGCGCCGTGGCGCGCCCGCAGCCGCGGCAGACACCGGATCAGTGAGGTTCGGGTGACCGGTCGGGAGTTCTTCACGGCCCAATCGGTGTCGCAGGCGCTGGCCGGGTTCCGGCCGTCGCGACGGACCCGCATAGAGACGGTTCCCCGCGAAGCGGCCCTCGGCCGGGTGCCGGCCTCGCCGGTTGTGTCGGGTTCTGCGCTGCCCGGCTTCGCCCGGTCGACCGTGGACGGCTACGCGGTGAGCGCCGCCGACACCTACGGCGCCAGCGACTCCCTTCCGGCGTACCTCGACCTCGCCGGGGCGGTGCGGATGGGTGCCGCCGCCGACATCGCCGTGCGCTCCGGAACGGCGGTGCAGATCCCGACCGGAGCGGTGATCCCCACCGATGCCGACGCGGTTGTCATGGTGGAGTACACACAGGTCACCATGCCCGGCGTGATCGAGGTGACCCGGGCGGTCGCGGTGGGCGAGGGTGTCGTGCGAGCCGACGAGGACGTCGCGGTCGGCGCCGAGATCGCGCCCGCCGGCCGGCCGCTGCGCGCCCAGGACCTCGGCATGCTCGCCGCTGCCGGCGTCACCGAGGTGGCGGTCCACGCCCGCCCACGGGTGGCGATCGTGTCCACCGGCGACGAGGTGGTGCCGCCCGATACCGTGCGCCTGAGCCCCGGTCAGGTGCGCGACGCCACCGCCTCGGCGCTGGCCGCGATGGTCACCGAGGCCGGCGGCGAGCCATCGCCGCGCGGGATCGTGACCGACGAAGCCGAGGCGCTCGCCAAGACCCTGCAGGCCGCGCTGCACGACTGCGACCTGGTGGTGGTCTCGGCCGGGTCGTCGGTCGGCGCCCGCGACCAGACCGCCGAGGCGGTGGAGTCGTTGGGTGCGCCCGGCGTCTACTGCCACGGGCTGGCGATCAAGCCGGGCAAGCCGACGTTGCTGGCGGAGTGCGACGGAGTGCCGGTGATCGGGCTGCCCGGCAACCCGCTGTCGGCCCTGGTGGTGTTCCGCATGGTCGGGCTGCCGGTGCTGCGCCGCGTCGCCGGCATCACCGTCACTCCCCCGGAGCCGACCACCACGGCGGCGCTGTCCCGCGAGGTCGCCTCGGCCGCGGGCCGCCTCGACGTGGTGCAGGTGCAGCTGAGCGACGGGCCCGAGCGCATCGCGACACCGCTGTTCGGGTTCTCCGCGCTGCTGTCCCTGCTTACCAGCGCCGACGGTTACGTCGTGATCCCCGAGGCCGCCACCGGCCTCGACGCGGCGTCGACCGTAACCGTGACGATGTACAGGTAGGTTGGCCACCCGTGCACGACCCGTCGAGTCCGGCCGCGCCGGACAACAGCCCCTTCATCAGCGACGTACCCGCCGACACCGCAATCCGGTCGTGGCTGGACGCCTGCGCAGCCGCCGGCTGTCCCGAGCGGGTGGGGGCCGTCACCGTGCCGCTGGCTGAGGCGGTCGGCCGGGTCACCGCCGAGCCGGTCTGGGCGACCCGTTCCTCGCCGGTCGGTGACGTTGCCGCGATGGACGGCATCGCCGTAGTCGCCCGGGACACCGCTGGCGCCTCTCCCACCACACCGCTGCGGCTCGAACCCGGCAACTACAAAGTGGTCGACACCGGCGACCCCATGCCGGATGGGTTCGACGCGGTGGTGATGCGCGAGAACGTGCACTACGTGACCGGAGCCGCAGGGCCGGCGACATCAGGCGCAGTGGCCGCGGAGATCCAAGCCGCGGTCCCGCCATACCAGCACGTGCGTTCGATCGGCGAGGATGTCAGCGCCGGCGAGCTGCTGCTGCCGGAGGGGCATCGGCTGCGCCCCGTCGACGTCGCCGCCGCAGCCGCTGCGGGCGCAACCGAGCTGCAGGTACGTCGGAAACCGCGGGTGGTCGTGATCCCCACCGGGGACGAGATCGTGCCGGTCGGGTCGCCGCCGCAGCTGGGCGAGATCCTCGACACCAACTCGCTGATGCTGGTCGCGCAGGCCCAAGAGGCAGGGTGCGAGGCGTGGGCGACGCCGATCCAGCCCGACGTGGTGAGCGAGATCAGTGCTGCGGTGCGGAAGGCGGCCGCGGGCGCGGACCTGGTGATCGTGGTCGCCGGTTCCAGCGCCGGACGCGACGACTACACGGCCCGCATCGTGGCGGAGCTCGGCGTGCTCGCGGTACACGGGGTCGCGGTCCGACCCGGCCACCCGGTGGTGTTGGGTGCCGTCGACGCGACTCCGGTGGTGGGGGCACCCGGCTACCCGGTCTCGGCCGCCCTGACGTTCGACATTTTCCTCGCGCCGCTGCTCGCGGGGCTCGAGGGTGCGGCACCGCCGCACCGGCCGGAGGCACTTGCCCGGCTCGCGCGCAAGCTTCCCTCCGTCGTGGGGATGGACGACTGGGTGCGGGTGCGGCTCGGATCGGTGGGCGGTCAGGTGGTGGCGTCGCCGCTGCCCCGCGGTGCCGGGGTGCTGACCTCGCTGGTGCGCGCGGACGGGCTGCTGCTGGTCCCGGCCGGCGTGGAGGGGCACCATGCGGGTGAGCAGGTGTCGGTGCAGCTGCTGCGGCGGTTGCCGGAGATCGAGCGCACGATCGTCGCGATCGGGTCGCACGACCTGGTTCTCGACCTGGCGGCCACGGCGCTGCGGTCGTCCGATCCGACACTAAGCCTGGTCTCGACCAACGTCGGCTCGCTCGGCGGGCTGGTGGCGTTGCGCGACGGGCTGTGCCACCTCGCCGGCTCGCACCTGCTACACCCGGCAACCGGGGAGTACACCCTTCCCTACCTCGACGAGATGATGGGCGACCGGGACCTGGCCGTGGTGCGGCTGGTGCATCGCGACCAGGGCCTGATCATCCCTTCGGGGAACCCGCGCGGCGTGACCGGGCTCGAGGACCTGGCGAGTGGCGAACTCTCCTACGTCAACCGGCAGCGTGGCGCCGGCACCCGGATGCTGCTCGACCAGGAGCTGCGGCGGCTCGGGATCGACCCGATCACGGTCCACGGCTACGAGCGCGAGGAGCCCACCCACCTGGCGGTCGCCGCGGCGGTCGCGGCTGGGCGCGCCGACTGCGGCCTAGGCATCCTCGCGGCCGCGCGGGCGTTCGGGCTGGACTTCGTGCCGATGGTGCAGGAGCCCTACGACCTCGTGGTCGAGGCGGCCAGCCTGACCGACCCACTGCTCGCCCCGCTGTGGGAGCTGCTGGATTCCGCGGACTTCCAAGCCTCGGTGCGCCGGCTCGGCGGCTACGGCACGGAGGAGACTGGTCGCCGGATCCGGTGATCTGTACCCTATGCAGATGCTACAGAGGGCACAGGAGGTCGCCGAGGCGATCGCGGCCGACGTCCTCGCCGGCCGGCTGGATCCCGGCGACCCAGTGCCCACCGTCCGCGCGCTCGCCCGGCAGCTGGGCTGTGCGCCCGGCACCGCCGCGCGGGCACACGGCATCCTGCGCGATGCCGGGGTGATCGGCGGTGCGCCCAGGTCGCGCGCGGTAGTGGCTGCCGACGGTGTTGCCGCAGCCCTGATGATGGGCGCACACGCCGGCGTGCTTCGGCTGTCGGGCAGCGATGACCCCGCTCTCGACCTGCTGCTGTCCGCGGCCGGCGGGGGCGTCGAGCGGGCCGTCGGGGGGCGCGGCAGCGTGGCCGGGCTGGGAATGCTCGCCCAGGGGGCGGTCGACGCCGCGGCGGTACACCTGCGTGACACCCGCACCGGCCGGTACAACGACGTGTTCGCCCGCCGGGTGCTCGGTGGCGAGCCTGCCCGGCTGGTGCACCTGTGGAGCCGCGAGCAGGGCATCGTGGTGCCGAAAGGTAACCCTTTGAGCATCCGCGGCATGGCCGACCTCGAGGGCGTTCGGCTGGCCTGGCGCCCGCCCGGTACCGGGTCGCGGCTGCTGCTAAACCGGCTGCTGCTGGAGGCTGGTGCCGTCCCCGCACCGAAGGGCGAGCTGTGCGAATCCCACTTCGGGGTCGCTGTGGCGGTGGCCGTCGGCGCGGTCGACGCGGGGCTGGCCGTTCGCGCGGTGGCCGAGGCGGTCGACGCGGACTTCCTCCCGGTGGAATGGGAGGACTTCGAGCTCGCGGTGAGCCCGCGGGCGGTGGGGCTGCTCGGCCCCTTGCTCGACGTACTCGCCTCCACCTCGGTGCACCAGCGGGTGTCCCGGCTCAGCGGCTACGAGCTGAGCCGCAGCGGCGAGTCCCGGGTGGCGGCGTGAGCCGGCCTGCACAGCTGCGGAAAGCGGGTCTGCTCGTCGCGATGGGCCTGCTGCTCACAGCTGGGTGCGGCAGCGAGCAGCCTCGTGGCGCGGAGGGGGCGGCCGACGCCACCGGGGACATGATCCTGGCCACCACGACGAGCACCCAGGACTCCGGACTGCTCGACGCAATCCTGCCCTCGTTCGAGCAGAGCTCGGACTGCGTGCCGAAGACGGTCGCGGTCGGCTCCGGGAAGGCGATGGCCATGGGCGAAAGCGGCGACGCCGACGTGCTGCTGGTGCACTCACCGAAGGTCGAGGAGGCGTTCATGGCCGAGGGATACGGCTCCAGCCGGGAACCGGTCATGCACAACGACTTCGTGCTGGTCGGGCCGCCGAACGATCGTGCTGGCATTGGCGCGGCCGCCGACGCCGCAGCGGCGATGAGGCTCATCGCGCAGCAGCAGGCGCCCTTCGCGTCCCGGGCCGACGACTCCGGCACGCACGCGAAGGAGATGAGCCTGTGGGAGCAGGCCGGCATCAAGCCGTCGGGGTCCTGGTACGTCGAGACGGGACAGGGGATGGGCGAGACGTTGACCATCGCCAGCCAGACGCAGGCCTACACGCTCACCGACCGCGGCACCTTCTTGGCGACCAGCAACCTGGACTCCAAGATTGCGTTCGAGGGGTCCGCGGACCTGCAGAACCCCTACCACGTGATCGTCGTCGATGAGGGCGGTGCCACCAACGTCGCCTGTGCCGAGGAGTTCTCGCGCTGGATCCGGTCGGAACCGGTGCAGCAGACGATCGCCGACTTCGGTGTCGAGAAGTACGGTCAGCCGCTGTTCTTCCCCGACGCGCCGAGCTGAGGTCATGAGCCGATGGTCGAGCCCCTCTACGAAGTGCTGGCGCGGTCGGCGTTCGTGTCGGTCACGGCGACGCTGATCGCGGCGGTGATCGGCATCGGGCTGGGCACCGCGCTCGCCCTCGCCCGACTGCCGGGGCGGCGGCTGATGACGGCGGTCGTCAACACCGGAATGGCTCTGCCGACGGTCGTTGTCGGGCTCATCGTCGCGCTGCTGCTCTGGCGCAGTGGCCCCCTCGGTGACCTCGGCCTGATCTACACGGTGGAGGGCATGATCGTCGCCCAGGTGCTGATCGCCACCCCGTTGATCACCGGGATCACGATGGCCGCGATGCAGTTGCTTCCGCCGGCCCTTCCCGACCAGCTGCGCGCACTCGGAGCGAACCGGGCCCAGCTGGTGCTACGGATGTGGATCGAAGCCCGAGTCCCGCTGCTCGCGGCGGCGATGGCCGGGTTCGGACAGGCGATCTCGGAGGTCGGCGCGGCGACCATCGTCGGCGGCAACATCCACCGACACACCCAGGTGATGACGACCGCGATCGTGGAGCACGTCGGCCGTGGGGAGTTCGCGCCCGCGCTCTTCTACGGCGCAATCTTGGTCACGCTGGCGTTCCTGGTCAACGGCCTGCTGGCCTCGGTGCAGCATCGGGGGGCGTCGTGGGCGCGGACCTGAGCCTGCGGCAAGTGCGACAGATCCGCGGCGGCCGCGAGATCCTTCGGGTCGATGACCTCGACGTCTGCGACGGTGAGCATGTGTCGGTGCTCGGCCCCAACGGCGCGGGCAAGACCACCTTGCTGCGGCTGCTGGCCGGTGTGGACCGCCCGGCCTCCGGCACGGTCACGCTGGACGGCGTCAGCACGGCCCGCGGCGGGGTGGAGCTGCGCCGGCAGGTGGCCTACGCGACCCAGCAGCCCGGACTGCTGAGCACCTCGGTGCGGCGCAACGTCGAGCTGCCGCTGCGCTGGCGGAAGGTGCCGCGCAAGGAACGCGCCCGGGTGGCGACGGCGGCCCTGGAGCGGCTTCGGGTCGCGCATCTGGCCGATCGCCGCGCGCATGAACTGTCTGGAGGCGAGCAGCAGCGGGTCAATCTCGCCCGCGCGCTGGCGCTCGATCCGTCGGTGCTGCTGCTCGATGAACCGGCCGCCGGCCTGGACCCGCAGACCCGATCGGCCTTCTTCGCCGATCTCGAGCAGGCGCTGGCCGACCGCGCCGCCACGGTGGTGCACGTGTCGCACCGGGCGGAGGAGGCGCTGCGGTTCGCCGACCGGGTCGTCGTACTCGTGGACGGGAGCGTGCACCAGGTCGGCACGCCCGACGCCTTGACCCTGCGGCCCGCCGACGCGAGTGTCGCCGCGCTGGTCGGCTACGACAATCTGGTGGACGCGACGGTGCGACCAGACGGAGCGGTGCTGGTAGACGGCGCCCCGACCGGGCTCGTGCACCGGGGACCGGCCGGTGCGGCAACGGTGGCGGTGTTCGCCTGCGGCGTGCGCCTGATCGACACCGATCGCACCGGCCTTCCGGTGCGGGTCGTGCGCGTCACCCCCGGACCCGGTCATCGCGTGCTCGCGCTCGAGGGCGCGGTGTCGCTGCTCGCTCAGCTGCCGATCGGCTGCCCGGCGCCATCGCCCGGTGACACCGCGCGGGTGGTGTTCGAACCCGCCCTCAGCGCCGTGCTCCCGCGAGCTACCAAGTTCCCGGTCGCCACTCGGTCCAGCTCGGCCAACTCTCTCGGCCCTATCACCCCTGCCGCCGAGATCGCCCATCCGGTCGAACCGAAGCATCGGCAACGCGGCGGTGTCTCCACGACCTAGCCGCGTAAGTGCTGGTGCAGCCCTTGGGTTTCCGGCCTGTCCGTGGGCTGCGGATGCCGGCGAGAATGGGCGCGATGACCTTGAGCAGCGCGGCGATGGTGCCCGCGGCCAGCGCCGGAACCCGGTAGCGGCGCGTCCGTGCGGGCTTGTCGACGAGCTCTTTGCCGCAAAGTTTGCGCAGGTCGTAGGCCGCTTGGCGGATGGTGCACTCGGCGTCGGATGTGCCGGTTCTCGCGTGGACCTTCGCGGCGAACTCGCTGAGGGTGAAGCGGTGCGGTGCCGGGGCGAGGGCCAGCACCGCCGACAGGGCGTCGCGCATCGGTTGTTTGTTCAGGTCGACGCCGCCGATGCGCGGTGGCAACGAGCCGGCAATTCGTTGAGCACGCCGCCGGCGAGAAAGCCAGTGTCCACACAGTCCAGCGCGGTCGCGAATCGTTCGGCGATTCCGGCCAGCCGGGTGACGATCTCACTCGGAAATAGGCCGAATGCCCAGCTCGCAGGCTTCGACGACGGGCGCATTCGACCGCATTTTCATCTCCCCACACCGGGGCGCAGCCCCATGAACGCTCCGAGCGAAAAATTCGCGCGGAGAGGCGGGCAAATGCCCGTCTACCTGCAATCTCCACCCGATCTCCACAAAACCTCCAAGCTCCCGCACCCCGCGATCGCCGACGATCAGTCGGTCGGAAATCAACGATCGAAGGAGCACACACGATGGCGGAGATCTTGGTCGCGGCGCTGTCGCCCATCGGGCATCTCGGCCCACTGCTGAACGTCGCACGGGGGCTGGTGGACCGCGGGGATCGGGTCACCGTCCTGACGGCGGCCAATCGCGCAGACATGGTCCGCGCGGTCGGGGCCACGCCCACGGCGCTACCGCGCGAGGCCGATCTCGACTTGGGCCGAGTCGGAAGCCGACCACCCCGCCCGGGCCGAGACCTCGGGGATCAAGCGGCTCAACTTCGACATCGTCCGGCTCTTCGTCGCGCCGATGCCCCACCAGGCGAAGGCACTCACCGAACTGATGGCGCAGAAGCGTTTCGACGCCATTCTCGCCGACAACGCCTTCTTCGGGATCATGCCGTTCCTGCTCGGCGACCGGGCCGCGCGCCCGCCGATCTTGCTGTACTCCACCACGCCGTTGATGCTCAGCAGCCGTGACACCGCCCCGGGCGGGCTGGGCCTGCCCCCGTCGACCACCCCACTGGGCCGGCTGCGCAATCGCACCCTGAATCAGTTGTCGCAGAAGGTGTTGCTGCGTCAATCGCAGAAGGCCGCCAACTACCAGTTGGACCGGCTCAATTCGCGCGCGCTACCGACGTTCCTTCTGGATTCCGGCGTACTGGCCGACCGCCTCATCGTGCCCACTGTGCCGGAGTTCGACTATCCGCGGACCGACCTGCCTGCCAATGTCCGCTATGTCGGCGCAGCGCACCCGGCCCCGACGCAGAAGTATTTGGCACCCGCGTGGTGGCGGGAAATCGACGGTGACCGCCCCGTCGTACACGTCACCCAGGGCACCGTCGACAACACCGACCTCGGCCGGCTACTGGAGCCCACCATCGAGGCACTGGCGGACGAGGACGTCGTCGTGGTCGCCAGCACCGGCGGACGCCACGTCTCGGAGTTGAAGTTCGGAGTGCCACTCAATACCTATGTCGCCGAATACATTCCGCATGACCTATTGCTGCCGAAAGTCGACGTGATGGTGACCAACGGCGGATACGGGGCCGTGCAGCGCGCCCTGGCGACCGGTGTGCCGCTGGTGGTTGCGGGCAACACCGAGGACAAGCCCGAGGTCGCCGCACGCGTGGCGTGGTCGGGCGCGGGCATCGACCTGCGGACCGGTACACCCACGGCGAAGGCCATCCGGACCGCCGTGCGCGAGGTGCTCAACGACGACCGCTATCTGCGTCGGGCCCGTGACCTGGAGGCGGCGTACGCCCAGCGCGACGGCGTCGCGGAGATCGCGGCGCTGATCGACGAGGTGGTCAGCGAACGCAGTACGGCGGTGAGGGCGTGACGTGCGCCGATCCGTTCGGCCGGCCACCGGATTCGAGTAGCGAACTACTCGTGCCCGCGGAACCTTTTCGAGAAAGCGTGGACCCATGGTTACCGAACTCCAGTTCGCCGCCGTCGCGGCCTACCTGTTGTGGTGTCTGTTCAGCTCGCTGAGCGGCGTGCTCGGTCCCGACCAGGAAGACGCCGAACCCGATATTTGCGAAACCGATAGAAACGATAGAATCGCTACTGCCGGGTAGCGCGGGGGTGCAGCATGGTCGCGGGGGCCGAAAGGAGTCCGATGACCGACCTCAAGTCGCCGACCGCAGTGCTCCACGAGGGGCCGCGCAGCCTCTCCGCGGATGAAACCGCCGAGATCGAGCGGCGTGATCTCAAGGAAATCCGCGACGTCGACATCGACGACGTGATCGAGTACGTCCATCAGGGCCTGCGGAAGCTGCCCGACTTCGTCACCCTCTACAAGAAGTACCTCAAGCAGCGGTGGGACGTCTACGAGCTGGACTTCACCCAGGACCGCATCGACTGGACCGAGAAGATGACCGAGGACGAGCGGGAGTCCTTCATGGGCATCGCGTCCGGGTTCCATCACGGCGAGCGGCAGGTGGAGATCGAGCTGCCCGTCTTCATGATCGGCGCGACCGAGGAGGAGAAGCTCCACATCGCCGCGCAGATCGAGGACGAGGCGCGGCACACCGTTTTCTTCGACCGGTTCTATCGCGAGGTCGTCGGGATCGAGGGCGACGACATCATGGGGGTGCTCGACAACACCTTCCATTGGGTGCAGGAGACCTTCGTCGGCCCGTTCGGCTTGCTCGCCTACCAGGCCGACGAGTTGCGCAGGAATCCCTACGACCAGCGCGCGCGCGTCCGGTACGGGACGACGTACTTCCTGTGGATCGAGGGTGTGCTCGCGCTGTCGGTCATGAAGGTGACGCTGTCGTACGCGCGCTGGCGGGGTTTCCTGCCCGCGTACTACACCGGGTTCACCGCGACGTGCCGCGACGAGTCACGGCACGTGCAGGGCGGCATGCGCTATCTGCAGGACGCGGTGCGGCGTGACCCGACGATGCTCAAGGAGATTCACGACACCCTGCGCACCATCCTGATGATCAGCGGGGTTTCCAGCCGCAACGTGTACTACGAGCCGCTGGGCTGGACGGAGGAAGAGGTTCGCATCCTGCTCATGCAGCAGCTCCGGCGGAAGTGCAACGACGTCGGCATTTCGCTCTCCCAGGATCTGGAGGACTTGCTTGTGCAGATCACGCCGGTGCTGGCGGGAGGGTGATCGTGTCGATGTTCTTCAGCCAGCAGTGGGCCGACGGGGTTCGCGACGTGCTGAACGCCGGCCCGGACGAGGAAGCCCTCGCGAAAAAGCTGCAGGAGTATTGGGACTTCTACAACCTGGTCCGCTTCACGTACCCGTCGTCATGGGCGCTGGGTGTCCGCGGCCTGCCGGCCGAGTTGGGCGGCGGCACACGCTATCTCGTCGTCAGGTGGAGCGACGGGAACGTCACCGAGTGCCGCGTCCTCGACGCGTCCGAGCCGGTGGACGCCACCTACGTGCTGGCGGCTGATTATCACGACTGGAAGGCATTGTTCGAGGGGTACGACGCGCTCCGGACCGTGATGTATCGCAAGCTGTTGCTCGAGGAGGGCGACCTCCTGGAGTTCTTCAAGGCGATCTACTTCTTCGTCGAGTGCCTGGCTCTGATCGCCACGGTGCCAACGACTTTCCCGGCGAACGCGAAGGTGCCCGCCTCGGTCTGATTGAGCCCTCACCTGGCGTGCGCGCTCATCCCGTCAACCTAAGGACAAACTCATTGGCTATCAGCCACGTCGCCACCTACGCACATCTCAGCGAAGCGGATGTCGAGACACTCGGAAGCGAACTCGACCGGATTCGCACCGACGTCGAGGAATCGCTTGGCGCGAGAGACGCGGCCTACATCCATCGCACGATCTTCCTGCAACGGACGTTGGACATTGCGGCGCGGATCGCGATCCACCGAAGCCGCTCGAAGTCGGGTTGGCTGCTGGGCACGGTGGCGCTGGCTATCGCGAAGAGCATCGAGAACATGGAGATCGCACACAACGTCGGTCACGGGCAATGGAATTGGATGAACGACCCGGAGGTCCATTCCAATACCTGGGAATGGGACATGGCAGGACTGTCATCCCAGTGGCGCTATTCGCACAACTACACCCACCACGTGTTCGCCAATGTCCTCGGTGTGGATGACGACATCGGCTTCGGGGTCATCCGGGTCACCCGCGACCAACCCTGGAAACCGGAACACCTACTGCAGCCACTTCGAAATCTTTTGCTGGCCTTGATATTCGAATGGGGCATCGCGCTACACGGCCTGCACTCCAGTACGGAACGTGCGTCGACCAAGGCCGGCCGATCCGCCGAACGCAGGGCGCTTGCCGTCAAGGTCGCCCGCCAACTGTCCAAGGACTATCTGTTATTTCCCGCTCTCAGCAGACGCCGCTGGCGGCGTACGTTGACCGCCAACGCCACCGCGAATGTGATCAGAAACGTGTGGGCCTATCTGGTCATCTTCTGCGGTCACTTTCCCGACGGCGCAGAGAAGTTCGACCCGGCCGTACTCGAGAACGAGACGAAATCAGACTGGTATCTGCGGCAGATGCTCGGCAGCGCGAACTTCAACGCGGGCCGTGTCCTGGCGTTTCTCAGTGGGCACCTGTGCTACCAGATCGAACATCATTTGTTCCCCGACCTTCCCAGCAATCGACTGCCCGAAATCGCGCGGAATGTGCGGGAATTGTGCGACAAGTACAACCTGCCCTACACCACCGGGTCGCTACCCCGTCAGTACTGGCTCACGTTCCGCACGATTCTCAAGCTCGCGCTTCCCGATCACTTCTTGCAAAAACCGGCGAATGCGAAGGTTCCCGCCGCGGTCTAGTCTCTGCGCGAGCAGACGCAAATGTCCCCGACACGCCGCGAAAATTGGGACATTTGCGTCTGCTCGCGCGAGAAAGTTAGGCGCTCTTCTCGCGACGCTCGGGCCGAGAAGGCTTGCGCGGCACGATCGTCGGGAGCACGTTGTCCTCGACGGTCTCCTTGGTGACGACGACCTTGGCGACGTCGTCGCGGCTGGGGATGTCGTACATCACCGGCAGCAGCACTTCCTCCATGATCGCGCGCAGGCCACGGGCGCCGGTGCCGCGGTGGATGGCCTGATCGGCGATCGAGTCCAGCGACTCCTCGGTGAATTCCAGTTCGACGCCGTCCATCTCGAACAGCCGGGTGTACTGCTTCACCAACGCGTTCTTCGGCTCGGAGAGGATCTTGACGAGCGATTCCTTGTCCAGGTTCGTCACCGACGCGACGACGGGAAGCCGGCCGATGAACTCGGGGATCAGCCCGAACTTGATCAGGTCCTCGGGCATGACTTCGGCGAAGTGATCCTGGGTGTCGATCTCGGCCTTGGAGTGCACCTCGGCGCCGAAGCCGATCCCGCGCTTGCCGACCCGGTCGGAGACGATCTTCTCCAGACCCGAGAACGCGCCCGCCACGATGAACAGCACGTTGGTGGTGTCGATCTGGATGAACTCCTGGTGCGGATGCTTGCGGCCGCCCTGCGGGGGCACCGACGCCTGCGTGCCCTCGAGGATCTTCAGCAGCGCCTGCTGCACGCCCTCGCCGGACACGTCGCGGGTGATCGACGGGTTCTCGCTCTTGCGGGCGATCTTGTCGACCTCGTCGATGTAGATGATGCCGGTCTCGGCGCGCTTGACGTCGTAGTCGGCGGCCTGGATCAGCTTGAGCAGAATGTTCTCGACGTCCTCGCCGACATAGCCGGCCTCGGTCAGCGCGGTGGCGTCGGCGATCGCGAACGGGACGTTGAGCATCTTGGCCAGCGTCTGCGCGAGGTAGGTCTTGCCGCAGCCGGTGGGCCCGAGCATCAGGATGTTGGACTTGGACAGCTCGACGGGCTCGGTGCGGGAATCGCGCATTTTCTCGCCGGCCTGAATGCGCTTGTAATGGTTGTAGACGGCCACGGCCAGCGTGCGCTTGGCGGTGTCCTGCCCAATGACATAGCCCTCGAGGAAATCGCGGATCTCCACGGGCTTGGGCAATTCGTCGAGTTTGACGTCGTCGGCGTCGGCGAGTTCCTCTTCGATGATCTCGTTGCAGAGATCGATGCACTCGTCACAGATATATACGCCAGGGCCCGCAATGAGCTTTTTGACCTGCTTCTGACTCTTTCCGCAGAACGAGCACTTCAGCAGGTCACCGCCGTCTCCAATGCGTGCCATGGTGGTGGGGTCCTACTTTCCTGTTCGCAGTCGGTAATAGTCGGGCTGAGCGGGTCGCCTCGTGCGTAGTTCCCGACGCTACCCGCTCATTCCGGCGCGGTGCGACCGATAAAGCCGAATCGCGTCGGTGGTATTTAGCTGTGTTTGCAGAACATATCGCCTCACGCGTCCCACAACCCCCATGAACGCGCCACTGTGTCTTTGGCGTGTCGCCGCCGTTACCGGACCGAGAGCGCGTCCCCGGCTGATCGTAGAGTTGCGCAGTGGAGTTCGCAGCCCCCAACGATACAGTGCTGATCAGCGACGGTGGCCTGGCGACCGAACTGGAGGCCCGCGGCCACGACCTGTCCGACGATCTGTGGTCGGCCCGCTTATTGTTCGACGCTCCAGACGAGATCATGGCCGCTCACCTCGCGTTTTATCGCGCGGGCGCGGCGATCGCGACGACGTCCAGCTACCAGGCATCCTTCGAGGGTTTCGCGGCTGGCGGAATCGGCCGCGACGACGCCGAGCGGCTGATGCGACGCAGCGTCGAACTCGCTGCGGCGGCCCGCGAGGAGGCCGGCGGCGACGGCCGGTGGGTGGCCGCGTCGGTCGGGCCGTACGGCGCGGCGCTGGCCAACGGCGAGGAGTACGTCGGGCGATACGGGCTGACGGTCGCGCAGCTGGCCGACTGGCATCTGCCCCGGATGGAGGTTCTGGCCGACGCGGGCGCCGACGTGCTGGCCATCGAAACCGTGCCCGACATCGATGAGGCCGAAGCGCTGGTGGGCCTGGTCCGTCGGCTCGGTGTGCCCGCGTGGCTGAGCTACACGATCAGCGGGCCGCTGACCCGCGCGGGTCAGCCGCTGGCCGAGGCGTTCGCCGTCGCCGCGGATGTTCCGGAGATCGTCGCGGTGGGCGTGAACTGTTGCGCGCCCGCCGATGTGTTGCCGGCGATTCAGATCGCGCGCAAGGTGATCGACAAGCCGGTCATCGTCTACCCGAACAGCGGAGAGCAGTGGGACGGGCCGCACCGGTCGTGGATCGGCAAGGCGGCGTGGTCGTCGGAGCTGGCGCCGCAGTGGGTCGCCGCAGGCGCGCGCATCGTCGGCGGCTGCTGCCGGGTCCGGCCCGCAGACATCGGCGAACTTTCAACTGCGATTGTCGCCATGTGACACCGCGCGGCCCGCAAGGATGGATAGGAACCCGCACCACTGAGGAGGCCTCGCCATGCGGATCGCCAAGGACAACATTCCAGTCACGCTTGACATACCCGGCGCGAAGGCCCGGCAGATGCCGGATTTCGGAACAGCGGACGCCGTGCTCAGCGCGGAGTACTTCAGCCTTGGAGCAGGCACTGACATATCGCCGTTGCTCGAAGGCTTGGAGGGCAACCTGTGCCAGGCACCGCATTGGGGTTACCTGATCGAGGGCGAGGTGGTCGTCACCTACGGCGACGGCAGCACCGAGACCTGCTACGGCGGTGACCTGTACCACTGGCCGGCGGGACACACGGTGCGAGTGGTCAAAGACGCGGAATTGGCGATGTTCAGCTCACAGGCGGAACACGGACACGTCCTCGACCACATCGCGGCGAAGATCGCCGCGCAGGGCGGCTAAGGCTAGGCCGTCTGAGCCGACAGCTTGCGGTACTCCAGCACGGTGTCGATCACGCCGTAATCCTTGGCCTCCTCGGCCGTCAGGATCTTGTCGCGGTCGGTGTCCTTGCGGATCTGCGCGGCGTCCCTGCCGGTGTGGTGGGCCAGCGTCGTCTCCATCAGCGTGCGCATCCGCTCGATCTCCTTGGCCTGGATCTCCAGGTCGGAGAACTGGCCCTGGATGACGCCGGCGAGCGCGGGCTGGTGGATCAGGATGCGGGCGTTCGGCAGCGCCATCCGCTTGCCGGGGGTGCCCGCGGCGAGCAGCACCGCGGCGGCCGACGCGGCCTGGCCGAGGCACACCGTCTGGATGTCGGCGCGCACGTACTGCATGGTGTCGTAGATCGCCATCAGCGACGTGAACGAGCCGCCGGGCGAGTTGATGTACATGGTGATGTCGCGGTCGGGATCCAGCGACTCCAGCACCAGCAGCTGCGCCATGATGTCGTTGGCCGACGCGTCGTCGACCTGCACGCCGAGGAAGATGATGCGCTCCTCGAACAGCTTGTTGTACGGGTTGGACTCCTTGACGCCGAAGCTGGAGTGCTCGATGAACGACGGAAGGATGTAGCGGGCCTGCGGCTGCATGTCGGGGTTCATTTGTCTAGTCCTGCTCCTGGTCCTGCGCCGTTGACGCTCGCGCTGGTGATGATGTGGTCGACGAAGCCGTAGTCGAGGGCTTCTGGCGCGGTGAACCAGCGGTCGCGGTCGGAGTCGGCTTCGATGCGCTCGATGCTCTGTCCGGTGAACTCCGCGTTGAGGCGGAACATCTCCTTCTTGATGACCGCGAACTGCTCGGCCTGGATCGCGATGTCCGCGGCGCCACCGGTGATGCCGCCCAGCGGCTGGTGCATCAGGATCCGGGCGTGCGGCAGCGCGTAGCGCTTGCCCTTGGTTCCGGCGGCGAGCAGGAACTCGCCCATCGAGGCAGCCATGCCCATCGCGTAGGTCGCGATGTCGCACGGGGCCAGCACCATGGTGTCGTAGACGGCCATGCCGGCGCTGATCGAGCCGCCCGGCGAGTTGATGTAGAGGTGGATGTCCTTGGTCGCATCCTCCGCAGACAGCAGCAGTATCTGGGCGCAGAGCTTGTTCGCGATGTCGTCGTCCACCTGTGACCCCAGGAAGATGATGCGCTCGGCGAGCAAGCGTTCATAGACGGAGTCGACGAGGTTGAACCCCTGCCCGTTCGAACGCATGTCAGTCACGACTGGATACCTGCTTTCTGAGATTCAGTACTCACCTGACACTAACCAACCTGCGCGGCCGCGCACTCCCTGACGGGCGCGCGTTCGCTCTCAGCGTCACTTCGTGTCGTCGGACGCCTCATCGTCCGCCTGCTCGGGTTCGGCGTCGGCGGGTTCAGGGCTGGCTTCGGGGGCGTCGACGACCTCGGCCGCTGGTGCGGCCGGGGCCTCCGCGGCTTCTGCGCCTGCTTCCGCGCCGGCGGGCGGGCCGAAGAACTCGGTGGTGTCGATCACAGTGCCGTCGGTGTCGACGACGGTGGCGCCGTGCACGACGGCGGCGACGGCCAGCCCACGACGGACGTCGGCGAACATCACCGGCAGCTGGTTGTTCTCCTGGAGGTACTGCAGGAGCTGCTGCGGCTCGAGCCCGTACTGCCGCGACATCAGCACCAGCCGCTCGGTCAGGTCGTTCTGGCCGACCTGGACGTTGAGCTGGTCGGCGATGGCGTCCATCACCAGCTGGGTCTTGACGGCGCGCTCGGCGTTGGTTTTGTTGTCGGCGTCGAACTCTTCGCGGCTGCTGCCCTGTTCCTCCAGCGCCTCGGCGAAGGCGCTCCTCGTCGTGGTCGAGGTCGTGGATCGCGTTGTGCACGGTGTCGTCGATCTGGGCCTGCACGATCTTCTCCGGCAGCGGGACCTCGGTCTGCTCGAGCAGCGTCTCGAGCGCCTTGTCGCGGATCTGCTCGGCCTGCTGGATGCGCTTCACCCGCTCGACCTGATCCTTCAGGCTCGCCTTGCAGTTCGTCGATGGTGTCGAATTCGCTTGCCAGTTGGGCGAATTCGTCGTCGGGCTCGGGCAGCTCGCGCTCCTTGACCGACTTGACGGTGACGGTCACCTGCGCCTCTTCGCCGGCGTGCTCGCCGGCGGCCAGCGTGGTGGTGAAGACCTTGGTCTCCTCCTCCTTCATGCCGACGAGCGCGTCGTCGAGACCCTCGATGAGCTGACCGGAGCCGACCTCGTGGGACAGCCCCTCGGTCTTGGCGTCCGGGCACGTCCTCGCCGTCGACGGACGCGGACAGATCGATCGAGACGAAGTCGCCGTCCTCGGCGCCACGCTCGACGCCCTTGAGCGTGCCGAAGCGGGCGCGCAGCGACTGCAGCTCGGCGTCGATGTCGTCGTCGGTGACCTCGATGGGGTCGACTTCGATCTTCAGCGCCTCGAGGTCGGGGATGGTGATGTCGGGGCGGATGTCGACCTCGGCGGTGAAGACGAGCTCTTCGTTGTCTTCGAGCTTGGTGATCTCGATGTCGGGCTGCCCCAGCGGGCGCACCTCGGAGGTCGTCACCGCCTCGCTGTAGCGGCTGGGCAGCGCGTCGTTGACGACCTGCTCGAGCACGGCGCCGCGACCGATGCGGGCCTCCAGCAGCTTGCGCGGCGCCTTACCGGGCCGGAAGCCGGGCAGCCGCACCTGCTTGGCGAGCTGCTTGAAGGCCCGGTCGAAGTCGGGCTCCAGCTCGGCGAAGGGCACCTCCACATTGATGCGAACCCGGGTGGGGCTCAACTGCTCGACGGTGCTCTTCACGGTCGTGCTCCTCGGTAGATCTCGTTGGCGGGTCGGGCGGTACTGCTGGTCGGGGTGACAGGATTTGAACCTGCGGCCTTCCGCTCCCAAAGCGGATGCGCTACCAAGCTGCGCTACACCCCGGTCTGTCGCGCTGCGCGCATGCGCTGATCGCAGGGTGTCTGCTCTTCACGCAAGCGATCCGCGCCGCGACGTTGACCACCGGCGATACTACGGCCTGGCCACGGGAAACTTTCAATTGGATCTGGTTAGATAGCCGCCGGTACAGTCTGATGTGCTGCACTCGCGGGCGTAGCTCAATGGTAGAGCCCTAGTCTTCCAAACTAGCTACGCGGGTTCGATTCCCGTCGCCCGCTCTGAAAGGCTGCCGTCGCCGCGAGGCGGCTGATGTCGGCGTTGAACGTGCGTTCGCTGTCACTAAGGCGCATCAGCTTCATCTCCGTCAGGCGCTTCGGCAGCGCGTCGACGTACTCGGCGGCCGCGGCGCGCAGTTCCGCCTCACTCGACAGACTGCTGGCCGTCGCGCGCGAACCGGATCGACCCCCGGCGTGCGCGAGTGGACAGCAGTTCCTCCACCAGCGCGTCGCGGTCCCGCGTGCCGTCAGCAGCGGCAGCAGATGGCGGTCCACCGGCGACAGCGACACCGTTTCGTGCCAAAGATTGAAGATGTAGCGGGTCGACCTTCAGCGCGCGCCACTTCGGCCATGCGCCTCGTCGGCTTCGTCCAGCCGCAGCGGTGTGCTCCGTCGGCGCCGGGAACACGGGATCGAGCCGGAACCGTGCCAGCGCCGCGCGACGATCAGACTGCTCCAGCAGCTCGTCGACCGTCGACTCCAGGTCGGCGGCAACCTCGACATCGAGCGGCATCGAAGTCGCGCGCGATACCAGATCCAGCAGCTCAAGCCGTGACAGCGTCCACGGCCAGCGGGCAGTGAGCGCAGCCACCGCTGCCTTGACTGCCGGATCTCTGCGTGGTGAGATTCGGCTGAGCCGTATTCCTGTGTCGAGCCGTCCAGCCGGAGTCTCGCCATCCGGCAGGCGGCAGGGACGCGGCGAAATGCAGGCGGCCAAACCGCGTGCGGTCAGAGCTTGTAGGCTGATCTGCGGTGCGCGTTCGCCGTGCACGAGCAGCGATTGCCGGAAGGCGCGGTTTATGAAGAAATCCAGGTACTGCTCCACCAGCACCTGACTGTGCCCGCACTCCTTGAGCAACGGCACCGAGATCTTCTCGCCGTAGTTCTTGGCGAACATGGTCTGGATCGTTCGCGTCGGCCAGATAGGTCAGCCGATAGGGTTCGGTGCGCTTCCCGAAGTCGAGGAAGTAGCACGGCGAATTGAACGGCTCCAGGTACTCGTGCAGTACGTAGGAGTCCCTGCGAGGTTATCGCTGATCTGCCCTGAAATCGGCCAAGGCCTTGGCCAACGACACTGTCGGCCGGCGCGACCTCCTCGAGGAAATCGATCATGCCGCGCGCGTAGCTCAGCTTCTCGTCGGGCGTCGTTCGGTCGCCACCGCGCAGCAGCATGGCGTCGCGCACGATCTCCTTGGACTTCCAGCCGGGATACACGTTGTAGCTGATGTAGGCGACACCGTCGGGAGCCAGCATCGTGTCGAAGGCGGACAAGATCGCCTCCTGCACGTTCGGCGGCACCCAGCTGTACACGCCGTGGCAGATGATGAAATCGAACTGGCCCGAGCGCCGCCAGGTCCATGGCGGCGACATCGCCCTGGAGCAGCTCCAGATTCGCAAGACCGAGCGCCTGCACGCGTCGACGCCCTTGATCGACCTGGACATGACGACAGATCGATGCCGACAACCCGCGCCTGAGGATGCAACGATGGCGAACGGGATCAGGTTGCCTCCGGCCGCGCAGCCGATTTCCAGTACGCGCGCAGTGGACACATCCATTGCGTCCATCCCGAAGAGATAAGCGATCGCCGCCAGATGTCCGGGCGCCGTCTGCGGGAACGCATGCGACTCGTACGGCACCGCGTCGTATGCGGCACGCAGTTGTTCGACGGCGTCGTCCATTACCGCTCCCCTGTGAAGTAGGTGGCCCCTGACCCGCTGCCATTGAAGCGCAGAGCCGGGTCCAAAGACGTCATCCCACGTGATTTGTCGCCCACGGGCGCTCCTCCAGGCTTATCGACACCCGTCTGGTGGCTCGAATCCGGTTGCCACTCATCCTGGGGCGCTCTCTTACGTCTCAGCCTTGTCTTGGTCCGGACATAGGCACGTCCAAGTCGTGCCTTAGCCTTACTTGGCGCACGCCTCACCGATCTTGGTGTTGGCGGCGTCCGCTGACTTCAGTCGCGCGGCCTGGTCGGGGTCGGCGTCCGAAGCTCCGGCCGTCGCCGTGGCACCGATATCCGTTAGGAGATTTGCGAATCCGCGAACCTCGTCCGCCAACTCCTTGGGTGTCGCGGGGTCCAGTCGGTCGAGTAGATACAGACCCCCGACGTACGCTGAGAGGCGAGCGTTCGCCCCCACTGCAAGGGTCCCCACGACGTCTTCTGGCCCACCCGGAACCGGGATGCTCGTGTTCAGCTTTACTCCGCGACGCACGAGGTCGAACGCGGCGCAGTTCGCCTAAGCACCGCACGTCTGTAGCCGTGTGCAGAACGCAAGCACAAGCCCATGCGGAGCGAGCCGTGCTGTAGCAGCAACGCGCCAGCCGAATCGCAATGCAACCGCAACGAACTCTCAGCCGCTGACGGCCGGTCTGATCAGGCCGCAATCCGTACGATCGAACCTCCAAGATCAGCAAAGGCGTTCGTCGTCAGGAGGCTCGTTGAGCGACCACTTCGGCGTCACCGTCAACGGTTCCTGCGCCCCGGGCTTCGAGCGCGTCCGCGACGCCTTCGAAAAGAACTTCCTCGAACGCGACGAGATCGGCGCCGCCGTCGCCGTCTGGGTGGACGGCGACCTGGCCGTCAACCTCTGGGGCGGCTCGGCCGACGCCGCCGGCCAAAGACCCTGGCAGCGAAGACACCCTCGCCAGCATCTTCTCCGGCTCAAAAGCCTTGACCAGCACCTGCATTCACCTGCTGGCCGATCGCGGCGAACTCGACCTGCACTCCCCCGTCGCCGAGTACTGGCCCGAATTCGCCCAAGCCGGAAAGCAAGACATCACCGTCGCCATGGTGATGGGCCATCGCTCCGGCGTCATCGGGCCCCGAAACCCGCCTCACGCCAACCGAAACCCTCGACTGGGACGCCGTCTGCGCTCACCTCGCAAAAGCCGAACCGTGGTGGGAGCCCGGCACCGCGCAGGGCTATCACATGGTCACCTTCGGCTTCATCCTCGGCGAGATCACCCGCCGCGTCACCGGCCGCACACTCGGCGAGTACCTCCGCAAAGAGATCGCCGAACCGCTCGGCATCGACGTGCACATCGGCCTGCCGGCCGCCGAACATCACCGCTGCGCCGAGATGGTCAACAAGCCCCACATCCGCGACGTGCTCGCCGACGGCGGCGCCCCGGGCTACCCGACCAGCCTGGCCGAGCACCCGTTGGCGGCATTCTCGATCGCGATGGGCTTCGTGCCCGACGACGAGCTCGGCTCGCGACGACATCGACCGCCTGGCGGTCGGCCGAGTTCCCGGCCACCAACGCCCACGTCACCGCGCTCGGCCTGGCGACCTTCTATAACGCACTCGCCCAGGGCAAGATCCTCAGCTACGAACACATGGAGCAGTGCCGCATTTCGCAGGGCGGCTTCGACACCGACCTCGTTCTCGGCCAGCGGGTGGCCGACCACGGCTGGGGCCTTGGCTACATGCTGAACCAACGCGGCCTGAACGGCCCCAACAAGCGGATCTTCGGCCACGGCGGCTCCGGCGGCTCGTTCGGATTCGTCGACCTCGAGCACCGCATCGGCTACGCCTACGTGATGAACAACTTCGACGCAACGAAGTGCAACGCCGACCCGCGCAGCGTGGCAATCTCCGACGAGGTCTACTCCGCTCTGGGCGTAATCAGCGATTAGTTCGCAACCCCAAATCAGCGTTTTCCTGTGAGTACGCTGGTCGCATGGACGGCTTCTTGCTCGTGCTCATCATTGTCGTTGTCGCCTTGATCGGCCTGATGGTCTGGCGCGCGTCGCGCAGTTCAGCCAACCGGTCGGCGACCTCCCTGGCCGACGCGAAGGCCGACGCCCGCAGAGTCATCGAACGCCTCGGCGGCCAGGTCCTCAACCTGACCGGCACCGACGACGCGTCGAAGCAGGCCCTCGCCGACGCAGCCGAGCGGTACACCGCGGCCGGTTCGCAGATCGACCAGGCCACCACCGCCAAGCAGGCGCTGCTCGCCAAGGAAAGCGCCCTGGAGGGGCTGTACTACGTGCGCGCAGCCCGCACCGTGATGGGCATGGACCCCGGACCCGAGCTCGAAACGCTCGCCGGGCAGAAGTCGGCGGGCACCGTCACCGAGGATCGGCGGGTCAACTTCGAAGGCCGCGAGATCGAGGCCTCACCGAACCCGTCGGAGCGCACCCCGAACTACTACCCCGGCGGTCGCGTCGCCGGCCGACCAGTTCCCGCGGGCTGGTATTCCGAGCCGTGGTGGAAGCCCGCGCTCGTCGCGGGAGCCTGGGGCGTGGGCTCGGTGCTTCCTGTTCAGCGCGTTGTTCTCGGGCATGGGCGGGGTCGGCTACGACGCCCAGGGTTTCGAGAGCGGGCAGGGCGAAGGCGGCTGATTTCGGCGCCGACGGCGGCGACTACGGCGGCGCCGACGCGAGGCGGCGGCGACGGCGGCGACTTCGATGGCGGCGGCGACGGCGGCGGCTGGGGCGGCGACAGCTGGGGCGGCGGCGACGGCGGCGGCTGGGGCGGCGGCGATTTCGGCGGCGGCGACTTCGGCGGGTTCTAGAACCGGCTCTCCAGCCGCGCTGATACGCCGGCCTCCTGTAGGTCGAGCCGTTCCAGCATCGCGCGTGCCGCTTCGTCCTCGATGCGGCCGGCGTCGCGTTCCTCGATCAATGCCGCCCGCTGCGCCGCCAACACGTCGCGGTAGAGCGCCGAGAACACCTCGGATCGCTTCGTGTGCGCCTCGGGATCGGGCATCTCGTCGGCATCCTGCGAGTGCCGTGCGATGGTGGTGCTGATCTCGGCGAGCACGCGTGGGTCCATCCCCTCCGGCGGGTTCGCCCGAAACTCGGCCAGCACTTCGTCGGCGGCGTCGTGCACCACGCGTTCGGCCTTGAGTTCCTCCTCGCGGTCGGCGGCATGGTCATCGGTGAACCTCGACAGGTGGAGCCGCTTGATCAGCAGCGGCAGGGTCCAGCCCTGGATCAACAGGGTGCCGACGCTCACCACGAACGCGATCGCCTGAATCGTCGCGCGCTCGGGAAAGGGCTCCCCGGCGACGGTGGTCGCGGGGATCGCCGCGGCCGCGGCGAGCGTCACCACACCGCGCATTCCGGTCCAGGACACCACGACGTTTTCCTGCCAGCTCAACGTTCGGCGGTCGATCCGTGAACGCCACTTGCCTGGCGGGCTCGCACGCCGCCGCGTGCCCAGCGCCCCACGGCCACCAGCAGCCGGGACGGGCACGCTGAACCGACTTTCCACGTGTGACGACAACTTGCTGCGGCCGAACATTGCGAACACCGACAACGGCCGGATCACCAGGACGATCAGCAGCACGATCACCGACGCGACGGCCACCTGCGTCAGCGAGTCATGGGCCTCGCGCAGGTCCTCCAGCACGAACCGCAGGTGCAGCCCGATGTAGGCGAACACAAACGCTTCAAGCAGCACGTCGACCGAGTTCCACACGTACCGTTCCTGCAGCCGCGTCTGATATCCGGCGCCAAGCGTTCCGTTGCCGACCACGAAACCCGGCGACCACGACCGCCAGCACTCCCGAGGCGTGCAGTTCCTCGGCGCAAATGAATGCCGCGAACGGCACCACCAGCCCTTGCACCGTCTCGAGGCCGGGGTTGGCCAGCCGCCGTCGAATCCACAGAGTCACGTAGCCGAGCGCAGCACCCACCGCAGGCCCGACGATGGCGCTGTATCCGAATAGCAGGAAAGGGTTTTCGATGAACGTGTGGCCGCCCGCGACCTGCGCCACCGCAATGGAAAACAATGTCAACGCCGCGGCGTCGTTGATCAGACTCTCTCCGGTCAGGATGGCCATCACGCGTTTGGGCAGTCCGAGTTTGCGACCCACCGCCACGGCGGTGACGGCGTCGGGTGGAGCCACGATCGCTCCGAGCACCAGCGCGGTGCCGAACGTCAACGGCACGACCACCAGCCAGGACGACACCAGAGCCACGGTGAACGCGGTGACCACGACGAGGCCGACGCCCAGACCCAGGATCGGCCGGATGTTGCGCAGGAACGTCGGGAACGAGAAATCCAGCGCCGCCGAATACAACAGCGGCGGCAAGACCAACGACAACAGGATGTGCGAATCCAGTTCGGGTGCCTCGAAGCCCGGCAGGAACGACACTGCGATGCCGATCACGACGATGATCAGCGCGGGTTCCAGGCCGCGCCGATGCGCGATGGCGGTGACGACGATGGCTCCGACGACGACGAGGATGAGTTCCACCCGCTGATTCTCTCCGAGGAGCGCGATTTCCGTTGACTCTGCGGTGGTGGCGCGGTCTCCTCGCACTTTGTCGCCGTGTGCGCAGAGTCAACAGGGCAGATGCAAGAAAGCGAGCGCGCCCGATGCTCGCATCAAACGGTCGCGGCTGCTGCCCTTACTTCTGGCAGTTCGGGCACCAGAACAGGTTGCGCCCTTCCAGCACCGCGGTGCGCACCGTCGTCCCGCACACCCGGCACGGGTCGCCGGCGCGCCGGTAGACGTAGGTGCGGGGACGCCCTTGCCCGTACGACGGCAGGCCGATGTCGTGCTCGGGCTCGACCACGATGATCTTGCCGCGCCGCAACCCGACCTTCATCAGCTCGACCAGATCGGTCCACATCGCGTCGAATTCGTCGGCGCCGATCATCACGCCCGGCCGGTACGGGTCGATGCGGTGACGGAACAGCAGTTCGTTGCGATACACGTTGCCGACCCCGGCGATCACCGTCTGATCCATCAGCAGCGCACCGATCGGCCTGCGGGACTTGGTGATTCGCGCCCACGCCAGCCCGCCGTCGGCGTCACGGCGCAACGGGTCCGGGCCGAGCTTGGCCACCACGTCGACGACGTCCGGCTCGTCGATCACCTCGCACACCGTCGGGCCGCGCAGGTCGGTGCCGAACTCGGTACCGACCATCCGCATCCGCACCTGCCCCACCGGCAGCGGCATCGGCACCTCGGCTTCGCTGAAGCTGCCGTACAGACCGAGGTGCACGTGCACGACGCGGCCGCCCTCGTAGTGGTGGAACAGGTGCTTGCCCCACGCGCTCGCCTTCTTCAGCACCCGGCCGTTGACGGCGGCGGCGCCGTCGGCGAAGCGGCCCTGCGGGCTGGACACGATGACGGGCGCGCGCCCGAACTTGCGCTGGTGGAGCCGCGCCAGCCGGTGCAGCGTGTGACCTTCGGGCATCCCTCAGTCCGGCGGGCTCGGCACGCGCGGCGGGATGTGCGTCTCTTCGTACTTGGCCAGCATGTCGATACGACGTTGGTGCCGTTCGGCTTTCGACCACTCCGCATCCAGGAACGCGTCGACGATCTCCAGCGCCTCGGGCACCGTGTGCATCCGGCCGCCGATCCCGATCAGCTGGGCGTTGTTGTGCTGACGGGCCAGCGTCGCGGTCTCCACGCTCCACGCCAGCGCGCAGCGCGCGCCGGGCACCTTGTTCGCGGCGATCTGTTCGCCGTTGCCCGAGCCGCCGAGCACGATGCCGAGACTCTCGTTGTCGCCGACGGTCTTCAGCGCGGCCGCGATGCAGAACGCCGGATAGTCGTCCTCGGCGTCATAGGTGTAGGCGCCGCAGTCGATGGGCTCATGCCCGTTCTTCTTGAGGTGCTCGATGATCTCTTGCTTGAGTTCGAAGCCCGCGTGGTCAGAGCCCAGGTAGACGCGCATGGCGGTCATTCTGGCAGAGCATGCTTAGCGCCCGTCGCCGAGTTCTGCATCAGGGTCGTGATTGGAGCCGAAGCACGACCATCACGCAGAACTCGGCGCGACGCCGACCGCAGCCCTGAGTGCAATCTCGCGTCTAGCCACTCAGTCGAACGTCGGCGGCTCGGTGCGGGTGCGCTTGAGCTCCCAGAAGTGCGGGTACGACGCGAACGTCACCGACGCGTCCCACAGCTTGCCGGCTTCCTCGCCGCGCGGGATCTTCGACAGCACCGGCCCGAAGAACGCGACGCCGTTGACGTGGATGGTCGGCGTGCCGACGTCGTCGCCGACCGGATCCATGCCCTCGTGGTGGCTCTTGCGCAGCGCCTCGTCGTATTTGTCGCTGGTGGCGGCCTCCGCCAGCTCGGCGGGCAGCCCGACCTCGTCGAGCGACTTGGCGATGACGTCCGCGAAGTCCTTGTTGCCCTCGTTGTGGATGCGCGTGCCCATCGCGGTGTACAGCGGCGCGAGGATCTCCGGGCCCTTGGCCTGCTCGGCGGCGATGGCCACCCGCACCGGCGCCCACGCCTGCTTGAGGCCTTCCTTGTACTCCTCGGGCAGGTCACGCCCCTCGTTGAGCACCGCCAGGCTCATCACGTGAAAGTTCACCTCGATATCGCGAACCTTCTCGACCTCGAGAATCCATCGCGACGTGATCCAGCACCAGGGGCACAGCGGATCGAACCAGAAATCGGCGACGGACTTTTTGGGCATGGTGCGTCCTCTCGTGTCGTGGAACAGGGCTCTCAAAGCGCAACCACGCGCCGCGCGGAGGTGTTCCAAACCTTTACCGAAGCGTGTTGTCAATGTGACCCGGGTGAACCACTGTTACACGAGTGAAACGATTTCATCGAGCTAGCACGGTGGCCGCCACGGCCACCATGGTCGCAGCGGGCATCTCGCTGGCTGCACCTGCCCCCGCCGACCCAGTCCCAGACCCCGACCGCGACGCCTTCCTATCCGCGCTGACCCGCAACGGCATCGACCTCGCGGGCGACAACCCCGACCTCACCGCGCAGTTGGGCGAGCGGGTGTGCCCCATGTTGGTTGAACCGGGCAAGTCGTTCGCGGAGGTCGCGACGACCGTCGCCGACAACGGCATCTCCCCCGGCGTGGCGTCGTTCTTCACCGGCATCGCGATTATCGATGTACTGCCCGCAGATGATGGGCTCGATCGGCAACGGCACCTTCCTCAACATGCTGCAGGACGATCAGGGTTTGTCCGGAATGCTGCACGACAATCAGGGTTTGTCCGGACTGGTAGGACTGCCCCGCATCCCCGGACAGTAGCCAACCGCCTCTGGCCCCCGCCGCGAGCGGGGCCACTAGGTTAGACGTGTGGTACTTCCGAATCTGACCCGCGACCAGGCCATCGAGCGAGCCGCGCTCGTCACCGTCGACCGCTACGGCATCGACCTCGACCTGACCGACGGCGCCGGCGCCCCCGGCGACAAGACCTTCCGCTCCGTGACGACCGTGCAGTTCGAGGCACTGGCCGGCGCCAACACCTACATCGACATCGCCGCCGACACCGTCAACAGCGCCACTCTCAACGGGATCGAGCTGGACGTCTCCGGCTACGACGAGTCCACCGGCATCGCCCTGCCCGGGCTGCAGGAGCGCAACGTCCTCGTCGTCGACGCCGTGTGCCGCTACTCCAACACCGGTGAAGGCCTGCACCGCTTCGTCGACCCCGTCGACAGCGAGGTCTACCTCTACTCGCAGTTCGAAACCGCCGACGCCAAAAGGATGTTCGCGTGTTTCGACCAGCCCGATCTCAAGGGGTCGTTCGACATCGCCGTCACCGCTCCCGCGCACTGGGAGCTGATCTCCAACGGCGCACCGGCCCACGTCGACGCCGTCGGCGACGCCAAGAAGCACACGTTCGCAACCACCCCGCGGATGAGCACCTACCTCGTCGCGCTGATCGCCGGACCGTATGCCCGCTGGGTCGACACCTACAGCGACGAGCACGGCGATATCCCGCTCGGACTGTTCTGCCGCACGTCGCTGGCCGAGTTCATGGACGCCGACAAGCTGTTCACCGAGACCAAGCAGGGGTTCGGTTTCTACCATCGCAACTTCGGTGAGCCGTACGCGTTCGGCAAGTACGACCAGCTGTTCGTGCCGGAGTTCAACGCCGGCGCGATGGAAAACGCTGGCGCCGTAACGTTTTTGGAGGACTACGTCTTCCGCAGCAAGGTCACCCGGGCGTCCTACGAGCGCCGCGCCGAGACGGTGCTGCACGAGATGGCGCACATGTGGTTCGGCGACCTGGTGACCATGAAGTGGTGGGACGACCTATGGCTCAACGAGTCGTTCGCCACCTTCGCGTCGGTGCTGTGCCAGAGCGAAGCCACCGAGTACACCGAGGCGTGGACGACGTTCGCCAACGCGGAGAAATCGTGGGCGTACCGGCAGGACCAGCTGCCCTCCACGCACCCGGTGGCCGCCGACATCCCCGACCTGGCCGCCGTCGAGGTCAACTTCGACGGCATCACCTACGCCAAGGGCGCCAGCGTGCTCAAGCAGTTGGTGGCCTACGTCGGCCTCGACCACTTCCTGGCCGGGCTGCGCGACTACTTCCGCGCGCACGCGTTCGACAACGCCACCTTCGGCGACCTGCTCGGCGCGCTGGAGAAGGCCTCCGGCCGCGACCTGTCGCACTGGGGCCGGCAGTGGCTGAAGACCACCGGGCTCAACACGCTGCGCGCCGACTTCGACGTCGACGCCGACGGCCGGTTCAGCCGCTTCGCCGTCAGCCAGAGCGGCGCGGAGCCCGGCGCAGGCGAAACCCGCGTACACCGGCTGGCGGTCGGCATCTACGACGACGACGGCTCCGGCAAGCTGGTGCGGGTGCATCGCGAGGAGCTCGACATCGAAGGCGATCTCACCGAAGTTCCTGCGCTGCAAGGCGTTTCCCGCGGCAAGCTGATCCTGGTCAACGACGACGACCTGACCTACTGCTCGCTGCGGCTCGACCCGGAGTCGTTGGAGACCGTGCTGACCCGCATCGCCGACATCGCCGAACCGCTCCCCCGCACGCTGGCCTGGTCGGCGGCATGGGAGATGACGCGGGAGGCCGAGCTGAAGGCACGCGACTTCGTCGCACTGGTCGCCGCGGGCGTGGGCGCCGAGACCGAGGTCGGCGTGGCGCAGCGACTGCTGCTGCAGGCGCAGACTGCGCTGCGCTCGTACGCCGACCCGGACTGGGCCCGCGCGGAGGGCTGGCCGCCGTTCGCCGACCGGCTGCTGGAGCTGGCCCGCGCCGCCGAGCCCGGATCCGACCACCAGCTGGCCTACGTCAACGCGCTGTGCACGTCGGTGCTGGCGTTGCGGCACGTCGCCGTGCTGGCCGCGCTGCTGGACTCCGATCCCGCCGAACACGGGCTGACCGGGTTGACCGTCGACACCGACCTGCGGTGGCGCATCGTCACCGCGCTGGCCGCCGCCGGCGACATCGACAACGGCGGAGAGGCAACCCCGTTCATCGACGCCGAGGCCGAGCGCGATCCGACCGCCGCGGGGAAGCGCAACGCGGCGCGCGCGGCTGCCGCGCGCCCGCAGCTCGCGGTCAAGGAGACCGCGTGGCAGCTGGTCATCGAGGACGACACGCTGCCCAACATCGTCGGGCGGGCGGTCATCGACGGCTTCGTGCAGCCCGGTCAGCAGGCGCTGCTGCAGCCCTTCACGGCGAAGTACCTCGACGCCATCGCGGGTGTGTGGGAGCGACGGTCCAGCGAGGTCGCGCAGACGGTCGTCATCGGCCTGTACCCGTCGTGGGACATCAGCCAGGACGGTCTGGATGCCGCCGACAGGTTCCTCGCCGGCGAGCTGCCGCCGTCGCTGCGGCGGCTCGTGCTCGAGGGCCGCGCAGGCGTCGAACGCGCGCTGCGCGCCCGGGCCTTCGACGTCACGTAACCCGATTGCGCCGAAATAGCATTCCTGGCTGTAAAAATCGCGAATCAACGACCGGGAATGCTATTTCGCGAGAAGGGTTTTCGCGCGACGTCAGCTTGGCGGGGAGACGCCGGCGCTCATCACCTTCACCGCGCTGACGAGGCCGCCCATCAGATTGTCGTAGTTGAAGGACGCCGCCGCGGCTTTGATTCCCAGCGGAGCGGCCTCCTCGATGCCGCGGCCCTGCACCGCCGAGCCGTAGACCACCTCGATGGCGTTCTGGTTCGGCGACACCGCCAGCAGCACCGCGTTGTCGGGCGTCGGCACCTTCGCCAAAACTTCCCTGGCGGTCGCTGCCGTGTCAGAGCCCAGATCGCCGACATACACCGCGAAGCGCGACCTTCGCCGCCCGCGACCCGTACTTCAACGCGTCGTCGAGCCGCACCAGGTCGTCGGCCGGGAACGGATAGTCAAGCGACGCCTCTCCCGGCTCGGTGACTCCGGAGATCCGGCCACTGGAGGTGACGACGAAACCGCGGGGCAGTTCGGCGGGTTCACGCGTCGCGACTTCACCACTTGCCACTGGCGCCGCCTCCTATCGTCAGCGGGTGCGGATGCCCGTGGGAATGGTCAGCGGGCTCATCGGCGGCCCACAGGATGGGTGGATGCGTCCATGGCTCGGACAGCTTGTAGGTCGTCGGGTGCGGGCCCTTGCGGTTCTTGCCGACGCCCCAGATCAGCGCGATCAACACCAACGTGATGCCCAACGGCACCCCGATGAGTAGCGAATGCGTAAGTGCGGTGCTCACGAGCAAACCGTATCGCAGCAGGCGGCTACGCCGCGCCCTCACCCAGGTATCGCATCCACGCGGGATCGAGTTCCTTGACGGTGGACAGCAGTCGCCAGTGCTGCCCCTTGGGCCGGGCCGGCGTCGAGCGCAGCGTCCAGCCGAGCTCGCCCAGCAGGTGGTCGGCCTTGCGGTGGTTGCACGTCGAGCAGGCGGCCACGCAGTTCTCCCAGGTGTGATCGCCGCCGCGGCTGCGGGGCACCACGTGGTCGACGGTGTCGGCCTTGCTGCCGCAGTAGGCGCAGCGGAACCGGTCGCGGTGCATGAGCGCGGCCCTGGTCATCGGGATGCGGGCCCGGTACGGCACCCGCACATAGGACCGCAGCCGGATCACCGACGGCACCACGATCGTTCGGGTGGCCGAGTGGATCACCGGCCCGTTCGGGTCGTCGTGCACGACGTCGGCCTTGCCGCACATCAGCATGACCACCGCCCGGCGCATCGGCAGGGCCGTCAGCGGTTCGTAGGTGGAGTTCAGCAGCAACACGCGGCGACGGCCCCAGATCGAGCCGTCGCGAGAGCGAGAGGTAGTGGAGGGGCGGATGTCGACGCTGTGCAGCAGCGTCGGGGTATGCGCGGCCCCGGATAAGCCCGCCGCGACCCCGGAATGCCGGTGGCCGCGGCTCTTCTTGCGATGCGCCATTCGTCCTCCGACGGACAGTCCACCATGGATTCGGGTCGATCGCATAACAAATTGCTCCGTGTCCGCTGGTCACCCGAATGAACTTCCAGTGACGTCACCGGCCCGCAGCCGGGTCGCACCGGCAAGGAACAATGGGGGTCGTGACACAGGCGCAGCGGTCGTTCTACGACGAAATCGGTGGCCACGACACGTTCCATGCCATCGTGTCGCGGTTCTACGCGCTGGTCCGCGAGGACGAAATCCTGCGTCCGATCTACCCCGAGGACGAACTCGACGCCGCCGAGGAGCGGCTGCGGATGTTCCTCGAGCAGTACTGGGGCGGCCCGCGCACCTACTCCGACCAACGCGGGCATCCCCGGCTGCGGATGCGCCATGCCCCGTTCAAGATCGGGTTCATCGAGCGCGACGCCTGGCTGCGCTGCATGCACACCGCGGTCGCGTCGATCGACTCCGACACCCTCGACGACGAGCATCGCAAGGAGTTGTTGGCCTATCTGGAGATGGCCGCGCACTCGATGGTTAATTCGCCCTTCTAACAGGCTCTGCACCAAAGTGGGCAGTCGTTGCGCGAGCGTCAATTACGCTCAGATGCCGTGCCGGAAACCTCGTACGCATCCTGCGGAGATCTCAGTATCGCGTATCAGGTGTTCGGCGACGGGCCCATCGACCTCGTCTACGCCGGGTCGTTCGTCAGCAACGTCGAGCTGTTCTGGACCATGCCCGAATTCGAGGCCTTCATGGAGCACCTCTCCACGTTCTGTCGCGTCGCTGCTGTTCGACAAGGCCGGGGTCGGGCTGTCGGACCCGGTCCCGCAAGTTCGCACGCTGGATGATCGGGCGGCCGAGATCGAGGCCGTCATGGACGCCGTCGGCTTCGAAAAGGCCGTCCTTTTCGGTATCAGCGAGGGCGGCCCGGCCGCCATCGTGTTCGCGGCAACGCGACCGGAGCGAACGCGGGCGTTGATCCTTACCGGCACGGGATCGTTCACCGGCTTCTGCGACGGGTGGGACGACGTCGATCGCGACCCCGCCGAGCTGCGGGCGCGCCTGTTACCCGAGGTGGGTGAGGACTACACGCCGTCGACGGAGCAGCTCGCCCGCTGGATGGAATTCCCCCGTGCCATCCGCTCCCGGTGGGGTAGCGGTGCGGCACTCCAAGCTCTGCTGCCGTCGGTCCCGTCGATACGCCAGCTCGCAATGTTGGAGCGCATGAGCGCCAGCCCGGGGATGGCGCGAGCGACAATCGAAGCGGTGTTCAGGCTCGACGTCCGGCCGATCCTGCCGACCATCACCGCACCAACGCTCGTCATTCATTCCCGAAACGACGTCATTCCGGTGCAGGGCGGCCGGTATCTGGCCGACCACATCCCCGGTGCGCGGATGCTTGAAATCGACGCCACGGACCACGCGCCCTGGTTCACCGACCCCGACAGGGTCATGACCGAGATCGAGGACTTCCTCACCGGCAGCCATGCGGCACCGGCGCAGTCACATCGCGCCCTGCGCACAGTGGTGTTCACCGACATTGTCGCCTCGACGCAACACGCCGCGGTGACGGGCGACGAGCGGTGGCGTGCGGTGCTCCACCGCTTCGGTGACATCACCGCCGAACTGACGCGACGATTCGGCGGCACGGTGGTCAAGAGCACCGGCGACGGCCACCTCAGCACGTTCGACGGCCCGACGCAGGCCATCCGCTGCACCGAAGCTGTGCGCGCCGACGCCGAAACACTGGGCATCGAGATCCGCGCCGGCATCCACACCGGCGAGTGCGAACTGCTCGACGCCGACATCGGGGGGATCGCCGTACACATTGCGGCGCGGATCCTCGGGCAGGCCGGCGCCGGCGAGATCCTGGTCTCCAACACCGTGCGTGATCTGGTCGTCGGCTCGGGCACTGGTTTCGAGGACCGCGGCAGCGTCGAGTTGCGCGGCGTGCCCGGCACCTGGCAACTGTTGGCGATCGATCGCCACGGCCCGCAGGCGGGATCGGCCGAGGCGGAACTGGTGTCAGCACCCACCCCGGGCCCTCGGACCGCGATGCGCCGCTCGGACCGCGCCATGGCGGTGATGGCCAGGCGGACACCGCGGATCCTGCGCGGGATGGCCCGCCTCGCCCCGGCCACCGACCGGCAGGTGAACAGCTCGGAATGTGTTGGTGGTGTGGGTAATTCCGCTCGTTTTCGGCACAATTGAGGCTCGTGACTGATCCGAACGCCGCACCGTGGTGGTCGCATGCCGTGTTCTACCAGGTGTATCCGCGGTCCTTCTGCGACAAGAGCGGCGACGGCGTCGGCGACCTCGACGGTGTGGTGGCCAAGCTGGATTACCTCGAGACGCTGGGCATCGACGCGATCTGGCTCAACCCGGTGATGGTGTCGCCGATGGCAGACCACGGCTACGACGTGTCCGATCCACGCGACGTCGACCCGCTGTTCGGCGGGATGGAGGCGCTTGACCGGCTGATCGAGGCCGCCCACGCGCGGGGCATCAAGGTGACGATGGATCTGGTGCCCAACCACACCAGTTCGGCACATCCCTGGTTTCAGGCGGCCCTGGCCGCCGGCCCCGGCACCGACGCGCGGGAGCGCTACATCTTCCGCGAGGGCACCGGGCCCGGCGGCGTGCATCCGCCCAACAACTGGGAGTCGGTCTTCGGTGGGCCCGCATGGACCCGGATCACCGAGCCGGACGGCAACCCCGGGCAGTGGTACCTGCACCTGTTCGACGCCGAGCAGCCCGACCTCAACTGGGAGAACCGCGAGGTCTACGACGATCTCGAGAAGACGCTGCGGTTCTGGCTGGAACGCGGCGTCGACGGTTTCCGCATCGATGTCGCGCACGGCATGGCCAAGCCGCCCGGTCTGCCCGACATGGAGATCATCAGCGGACGGGCGCTGCTGCTCGAGGAGATGGACGCCGACCCGCGGTTCAACCACGACGGCGTGCACGACATCCATCGCCACATTCGCACCGTGCTCGACGATTACCCGCATGCGGTCGCGATCGGCGAGGTGTGGGTGTACGACAACGAACAGTTCTCCCGGTATCTGCGCGCCGACGAGCTGCACCTGAGCTTCAATTTCCGGCTGCTGCGGGCCGAGTTCGACGCGGCCGACATCCGCGGTGCGATCGAGAACTCGTTGGAGGCCGCCGCGATCGAGAACGCGACGCCGACGTGGACGCTGTCCAACCACGACGTCGACCGCGAAGTCACCCGGTACGGCGACGGCAGTGTCGGCCTTGCTCGCGCGTGGGCGATGGCGTTGGTGACGCTCGCGCTGCCCGGCGCCGTGTTCATCTACAACGGCGAGGAACTCGGCCTGGCCAACGTGGAACTGCCCGACGAGGCGTTGCGCGACCCGGTGTGGGAGCGATCCGGGCATAAGCAACGCGGACGTGACGGCTCCCGCGTGCCGATGCCGTGGCAAGGTGAGGCTCCCCCGTTCGGCTTCTCCGACAATCCGGATACCTGGCTGCCGATGCCGGCTGCGTGGTCGTCGCTCACGGTCGAGAAGCAGCTGCGCGACCCCGATTCCACGCTGTCGTTCTATCGGGAGGCGCTCCGATTGCGCCGTGGCCGAAGCGAATTCGACGCCACCGCGATCGAATGGCTGGACTCGCCCGACGACAGCCTGGTGTTTCGGCTCGTCGATGGCGGGCTGGTGTGCGCGTTGAACGCCAGCGCTAAGCCGATCGCCCTGCCCGCCGGCGAGGTGCTGCTGGCCAGCGGCGAGGCTGGTCGACGGCAAGCTGCCGCCCAACACCGCCGCCTGGCTGGTCTAGACCTTCTGGCGAGCAGACGCAAAAGTACCCCAAAACCTGTAGTAGAAGGTACTTTTGCGTCTGCTCGCGCAGGAAAGTCAGCGCAGGAAAGGTTAGCGCGCAGGAAAGTCAGCGCAGAACGAGCGCGGGGTCGCCGCGGCGGCGGTACACCGAGCCGAACCGCGCGTCGATTCGCAGCCATGCGGGCAGCGCTCGCACCCGCACGATCTCGTCGGCGGCCACCGACTCGGGATCCAGGCCCATGCCCTGGCTCGCCGCCGAGGTCTGCGGCAGGAAACCCATTGCGGTCAGGGCGAATACGCAGCGCATCGGGATGTCGACGTCACCGTGTTCGGAGCTGACCGCAAGCACCTCCTGGTCCAGCAGCGACACCGGCGGACCGTGCGAGCTGCCGTGCTCCTTCGCCAGCGTGACCCCGCGCTGGGCAAGGTCCAGCACCACCCGCGCCGGCACGTCATCTATGTGTGTGAAGCCGGTCTCGGGCGGCAGCGCGCCGCGCCACGCCGAGTCCATCGGAAACCCCGGGTCGACATGACCGCTGCGGTCCATCGCACCCAAGCCCCGGGCGAGCGCGTCGGCGCCCGCGCTCAGGTCCGCCGGTCGCACCCGGCCTGCGACCACCCGGCTGGCCAGCACGTCGAAACCCGTCGCGACCCACGCCACCACCAAACCGCCCGGACGCTCCCGCAACCGGATCACCGCGGCGTCGTCGAGCCGCACCGCCCGCTCGACGAACGTGGTGAGATCCTCGCGATGGGTGGCGTCCTCCAGCCAGATGCCCCGCTCGGGACTGCTCATCGCGTCCAGCGCCGCAGATACTCTTGCTGCTCGGGCGTAAGTCGTTGCAGCCGTCGCTCTTTGATGTGCACCGCGGCCAGCTGCGTTTCGGCGATCACCGATGCCTTGGAGTCTGCGGGGGCCCTGATCGACCGCACCTCGTAGCCGATCGTGAAGTCGACGGCACGTACCCGCTTGGACCACATCGTCACCTGCAGCGGTGAATCCCGTAGTCGCAGTTGGCCCTTGTAGAGAATGTTGACCTCGTGAATCAACAGCCCGATCTCGTCGATGACGGCCTCGAACGGCTCACGCAGGAAAGGGATTCGGGCCTCTTCGAGCAGTGTGACCATGGTGGCGTGGTTGATGTGCTGGTACATGTCGATGTCCGACCAGCGCACGGGAACTGAGGCTACAAACGCGCTGCTGTCTGCTCTTCGCGCAAGAAGACGCTCATCGCTCACCCAGAAGACCCCGTTCCACTCGTGCGTGTCATGCTGCGGATCTGACGCGCCGCCACCGACAACGTCGCGAGGTCACGCTGGTCGGACTCGTAGATCTCGTTCAACGTGCGCCGCGCCCGCTGCACGCGGGAGCCGTTGATCAGCTCCCACTCCTCGATCTTCTGCTCGCCGCGCTCCTCGGGCTCGCCGACGGCCAGCACGTCGAAGCACAGCGAGCGCAGTGACCCGTAGATGTCGTCACGAATCGCCAACCGCGCCAACGAATGCCAGCGGTCGTCGCGGGGCAGCCCAGACACCGCGGTCAGCAACCCGTCGGTGCCGAGGAAGTCCATCAGCGCGAAGTACGTGTCGGCCACTTCCGCCGCGTCCCGGTCGACGATGTCGGCGATGTCGATGATGTCGAGCAGGCTGTACTGGTACAGACCGGACGCGATGATGTAGGCCAGGTCTTCCGGCACGCCGTGCGAGGAGAACTGCCCGACCTCCTTCTCGACGATGGCGCGGTCGTCGCCGCGCAGCCACTCCCTCATGGGCGGCGTCAGCTCGGCCACCTTCTTGGCGAACCGGTTGATTTCGGCGCCGACGGCCAGCGGCTGCGGGCGATAGTTGAGCAGCCAGCGGCCGGCACGGTCGATCTGCCGGCGCAGATCAAGCGTCAGCCGGTCCGATACGTTCACCGGCAAGTCGACGGCACGGATCCAGCGCCACACTTCCTCGATGCGGAAGATCGCATCGGTGGCGACATAGGACCGCACCGCATCCACCGGTCCGACGCCGACGTCCTCCATCACCCGGTACACGTACGTGATGCCTGCGGCGTCGACGAGATCGTTGACCAGCATCGTGGTGATGATCTCGCGGCGCAGCTGGTGCGACCGGATCTCGGTGCCGAACTGGTCGCGCAGCCGAGTCGGGAAGTAACGCGGCAGCCGGGCGGCGAAGACCTCCTGATCCGGTAGGTCGCTGGCCAGCACCTGGTCCTTGAGCTCCAGCTTGACGTGCGCCATCAGCGTCGCGAGTTCCGGTGAGGTCAGGCCGATCCCGACTTCGGTGCGCCGGCGGATCTCCTTCTCCGACGGCAGCGCTTCGAGTTCCCGGTTCAGTCGCGCGCTCGGCGACAAGCTGCTTGATCTGCCGGGCGTGCACGGGCAGCAGGCTGGCCGCGTTGGCTCGGCTGGTGCCCATCAGGTCGTTCTGGTCGGCGTTGTCGACGAGCACCAGCCGGCCCACTTCGTCCGTCATCGACAGCAGCAGATCCGTCCGGTCCTCGGGCCGCACCTTCCCGGTGGTCACCAGCGCGTCGATCAGGATCTTGATGTTGACCTCGTGGTCGGAGCAGTCCACCCCGGCGGAATTGTCCAACGCGTCGGTGTTGATCCGACCGCCGGCCAGATCGAACTCGACGCGGCCCAGCGACGTGACGCCCAGGTTGCCGCCTTCGCCAACCACCTTGGCGCGCACCTGGTTTCCGTTCACCCGCACCATGTCGTTGGCGCGGTCGCCGACCTCGGCGTCGGACTCCGTCTCCGCCTTGATGTAGGTGCCGATGCCGCCGTTGAACAGCAGGTCCACCGGTGCTTTCA
Organism: uncultured Actinomycetota bacterium; assembly: GCA_963743225.1. GTDB lineage: Bacteria > Actinomycetota > Actinomycetes > Mycobacteriales > Mycobacteriaceae > Mycobacterium. The sequence continues at coordinate 206,406 of CAVUPN010000039.1, forward strand.
GGATCGTGCGCAGCAGGTCGGGGGGCGGCAGCTCGGTGACGCCGTCCTCGATACCGAGGGCGGTGCGGACCTGCGGGCTGATCGGGATCGACTTCTGCTCGCGACTGTAAACCCCTCCGCCCTCGCTGATCAGCGACTTGTCGTAGTCGTCCCAAGTGGACCGCGGCAGCTCGAACATGCGCCGGCGTTCCTCCCACGACGTCGCCGCGTCGGGGTTCGGGTCGAGGAAGACGTGACGATGGTCGAACGCGGCCAGCAGCCGAATGTGTTTGGACAGCAGCATCCCGTTGCCGAACACGTCACCGCTCATGTCCCCGACTCCGACGACGGTGAAGTCCTGCGACTGGGTGTCCACGCCCATTTCGCGGAAGTGCCGCTTGACGCTCTCCCACGCGCCCTTGGCGGTGATGCCCATCTCCTTGTGGTCGTAGCCCACCGACCCGCCCGAGGCGAACGCGTCACCGAGCCAGAACCCGTAGGACTTCGCGACTTCGTTGGCGATGTCGGAGAAGGTCGCGGTGCCCTTGTCGGCCGCCACGACGAGGTACGCGTCGTCCCCGTCACGGCGCACGACATCGAGCGGGGTGACAACCTTGCCGGTGGTCTGGTCGACGTTGTCGGTGAGGTCGAGCAGACCCGAGATGAACAGCTTGTAGCAGGCGATGCCCTCGTTGCGCTGCGCGTCGCGGTCGGCGGCGGCGTCGCCGGTGCGCTGTGGAGGCTGCTTGACGACGAATCCGCCCTTGGCGCCGACGGGCACGATGACGGCGTTCTTCACCGCCTGCGCCTTGACCAGACCGAGGATCTCGGTGCGGAAGTCCTCCAGTCGATCCGACCACCGCAGCCCGCCACGGGCGACGAACCCGAACCGCAGGTGCACGCCCTCGACCCGAGGCGAATACACGAAGATCTCGAACTTCGGCCGCGGCAGTGGAAGTTCGTCGATCAGCTGAGGATTCAGCTTGACCGATAGCACGTTTTGCGCGCGGGCCGAATCCTGCCGGCTGACAAAGTAGTTGGTGCGCAACGTGGCCTGAATCATCGACGCGAAGCCGCGCAGCACCCGGTCGGTGTCCAGACTGGTCAGCGCGTCGATGTCGGCGGATACCGATGCGGCGGCGGCCTGCGCGGCACGGCGATCAGGGTCACCCGCCGGATCGAACAGGGCTTCGAAGAGCTCGACCAGCGACCGAGAGGTACCCGGATTGCCGTTGAGCACCGCCTCGATGTGGGCCTGACTGTACGGAAAACCCGCCTGCCGCAGGTACTTCGCGTACGTGCGCAGAATGACCACCTGCTGCCATGTCAGGCCCGCGCGCAGCACCAACTCGTTGAACCGGTCGATCTCGGCGCGGCCGTGCCAGATCGCGGTCACGGCGTCGGCGAACCGCACCGCGGTCGCATCCCGCTCGGGCCCTTCGGGCTCTTCGGGAATGTCGGCTAACACCGAGATCTTGAACTGGTAGATCCACACCGGAAGTCCGTCGGCCCGGGTAACCGTGAACGGGCGCTCTTCGAGCACGATCACACCCATGCATTGCAGCATCGGCAGGAGCTGGCTCAGCGATGCCGATCGCCCGCCGAGGTACCAGGTCAGCTGTGCTGTGCCTGCATGATCGTCGCCCATGTCCGAGAACACCAGCTTGACCGAATTGTCCTGCAGCTCTTCGATGATCGCGATGTCCTTGATCGCGTCCTCGGGCGTGACGGCCTGCTTGTAGTCCTCGTTGAACGCGGTCGAGTAGTGGCCTGCCCTGGCCTGGTCGATCGATCCGGTCTTGACGGCACCGAGCAGCCGATCGCCCCAGGTTCGTGCCGCCTCGGTCAGCAAGTCCTGAACACGGGTCTCGTTCTCGATCGAAACGTCGACGTCTCCGGGGCGTGATCCATCGGGTAGCCGTACCGTGAAATGTACGACAGCCCAAGGTGATTCGCTGACCCGAGCGGCGTAATCGATACTCTCGCCACCGAGCTCACGGACCAGGATGTCCTGCATCTCGAGCCGGACGGCGGTGGTATACCGGTCGCGCGGGAGATACACCAGGCACGAAACGAAGTGTGCGAGCTGGTCGGCGCGCAGGAACAACAACGTTCGGCGCCGGGATCCCAGGTCGACCACGGCCATCGCCATGTCCAACAGCTGCCGCGAGCTAAGAGCGAACAGCTCCGAACGCGGAATGGTCTGGATGATGTCGAGCAGTAGCTGGGCTGGATGGCTGGGATCACGCTGGGCCATCGCGATCGCCTCGCTGACCCGGCGCGAAATCAGCGGAATGTCCATCACATTGGCGTTCATGGCGGCGACGGTGAACAGCCCGACGAAGCGGTGCTCGACGGCCTGACGCCCCGGGTGCTCGCGGATGACGACGATGTAGGGGTAGGCGCCGTAGCGCAGGAAGCTGGGAATCGTGGCCTGGGCAAGCACCAGCAGGTCGTCGCTGTCGGTGAGCTGCGGAAGGATCTCCTGCCGAAGCCGCAGCACGCCAAGGCGACTCGACGGGTCGACCGACGCCTGCCCGTCGCTCACCGGGCAACGCTGATAGCCCAGCAGCACGAAATTGCCGTCGGCAAGCCAGCGCAGCAGCGCCGCGACGTCCCTGCGGTCAGGGCCGGGGAAGCGCCCCTCCGGGTCGTTGTCGAGTTCGTTGGCCAGACCAAGCAGCGTCCCGGTCAACGCCCGCGAGTCGAGCGCAACCTGGCGGGCGTCGGCGAGCACGCTCGGCAGCAGGCGCTTGACCTCCGCGAGCGCCTTCGGGTCGACCGACCCCGCCAGCTGAATGTGGATCCAAGCCTCGTCGACGCCTTCGTGGGAGTTGTCGGCCTCCAAGGCAGGCCGGATGTCCAGCATCTCCCCGGTCGGGCTGCGCCGCACCCGCAATATCGGGTTCATGATCGCCGTGTATGCCACGCCGAGCCGGTGCAGCAGCACTGTCACGGAGTCCATCAACATCGACGCGTAGTCGGTGACGATCTGCATCGCCGGACCGAAACCGGCCGGGTCGTCTTGTGCGTAGAGCTCGACGAGCGTCTCGTCGACCTTTCGCTGCCTGCCGAGCCGGTAGTGCGCGGAAAGCAGCGCGGCCGACATCATCTTTCCGGCCGCCGACATGTCCACGGGGGCGGTGACCGCATCGGTGGGCGCCGCATCGCCGTGCGGCCCGTGGTAGGTCGCGATGTAAGCCCTGGCGAGCTTGTCGAGAGTGGCCGGGGCGATTGTCGGTTCGGTTGGCCCCTCGGCTGTCCCCGCCCGCGGATTGATCGTCATGCCGCTAGCTCCTGACTCACAGCTGCGCACCGGCCGTCGTTGGATGTCGCCGCCAGCCCAATGAGGACAGCGGCTCCTTGGTACGCAGCTGCGACTTTAGTCGCGTGTGAGCCTGCGGTGGGTAACCCTGTGCGGACGGGCCGCTTCGATACCGAGTCGTTCCACTTTGTTCTCTTCGTAGGCGGCGAAGTTGCCCTCGAACCAGAACCACTTGGCCTCGTTGTCGTCGTCGCCCTCCCACGCCAGAATGTGCGTGCAGGTGCGGTCGAGGAACCAGCGGTCGTGGGAGATCACCACGGCACAGCCCGGGAAGTTCTCCAGCGCGTTCTCCAGCGAGCTCAGCGTTTCCACGTCGAGATCGTTGGTCGGCTCGTCGAGCAGGATCAGGTTGCCGCCCTCTTTCAGCGTGAGCGCCAGGTTGAGCCGGTTTCGCTCGCCGCCGGACAGCACGCCCGCCGGTTTCTGCTGGTCGGGACCCTTGAACCCGAACGCGGAGACGTACGCCCGCGACGGGATCTCGTTCTGGCCCACCTCGATGTAGTCCAGGCCGTCGGAGACCACCTGCCACACGTTCTTCTTCGGGTCGATGCCCGCGCGCGACTGGTCGACGTAGCTGAGCTTGACGGTCTCACCGACCTTGACGATGCCGCTGTCGGGTTGTTCGAGCCCGACGATCGTCTTGAACAGGGTGGTCTTGCCGACGCCATTGGGGCCGATGACGCCGACGATGCCGTTCCGCGGCAGCGTGAACGACAGATCCTTGATCAGCGGCCTGCCGTCGAACCCCTTGTCCAGGTGCTCGACCTCGACCACGAGGCTGCCCAGCCGCGGGCCGGTCGGGATCTGGATCTCCTCGAAGTCGAGCTTGCGGGTCTTCTCCGCCTCGGCGGCCATCTCCTCGTAGCGACCCAGCCGCGCCTTGCTCTTGGCCTGACGCGCCTTGGCCCCTGAGCGCACCCACGCCAGCTCGTCCTGCAGCCGCTTCTGCAGCTTGGCGTCCTTGCGGCCCTGTACGGCGACGCGCTCGGCCTTCTTCTCCAGATAGGTCGAGTAGTTGCCCTCGTAGGGGTAGGCCCGTCCGCGGTCGAGCTCGAGGATCCACTCGGCGACGTTGTCCAGGAAGTACCTGTCGTGGGTGACGGCGAGGATTGCGCCCTTGTACTCGGCCAGATGCTGCTCGAGCCACTGCACGCTTTCGGCGTCGAGGTGGTTGGTCGGTTCGTCGAGCAGCAGCAGGTCGGGCTTGGACAGCAGCAGCTTGCACAGCGCGACCCGGCGTCGTTCACCGCCGGACAGGTGGGTCACCGGCTCGTCGGGCGGCGGGCAGCGCAGCGCATCCATCGCCTGCTCGAGCTGCGAGTCGAGGTCCCACGCGTCGGCGTGGTCCAGGTCCTCCTGGAGCCGGCCCATCTCCTCCATCAGCTCATCGGAGTAGTCGGTGGCCATCAGCTCGGCCACCTCGTTGAACCGGTCGAGCTTGACCTTGATGTCTCCCAGGCCCTCCTCGACGTTGCCGCGGACCGTCTTCTCCTCGTTCAGCGCGGGCTCCTGCTGCAGGATCCCGACGGTGGCGCCGGGCTGAATGAACGCGTCGCCGTTGTTCGGCTGGTCCAGGCCGGCCATGATCCGCAGGACGCTCGACTTGCCTGCCCCGTTCGGACCGACCACGCCGATCTTCGCGCCGGGAAGGAAGTTCAAGGTGACGTCGTCAAGGATCACCTTGTCGCCGTGCGCCTTGCGGACCTTCCGCATCGTGTAGATGAAATCGGCCATGCGGTGTTGTAATGCCTCTCTGGTTTCGGTATTGCTCGCGGACCATCGTAGGCGTAGACACTGGCCGTCCCGACCGCGCCGTCAGCGGCGACGCCCACTCACGCCGACACCGGCAGCGCCGTTCCGCCGACAGTGTCGTCTGCCTCGGCCGTCTCGGCCTCGCCATCGGATTCGTCGTCCTTGGTCGCGACGGCATCGTCGCTGTTCCCGCCGGTGGATTTGGGCCGCTCGACGGTTGCGATGCTTCGCGCCAGGTCCGGTCCCACCGCGGTGGCCCGCACTTCCAGCGACGAACGTCGGTTGCCGTCACGGTCCTCGTACTCGCTGGTGTACACGTATCCAACAACGATGACCGGGTCACCCTTCCCGAGCGAGGCGCCGACGCCCTTCACCAGCCTGTTGCCCCAGCAGTTGACCGACACGTACAACGAGTTGCCGGGCTCCCAGTTGCCCTCGGCGGTGCGCCGCCGCGAATTGCTGGCCACCCGGAACTTGTAGACCTCCTGGTCGCCGACCCGGCGGCGGATCGGATCCGTGATGATGGTGCCGACTACGTGAATTGGTGTCTCGAACATTGTTCATCCTTTCGATTCATCAGGCTTCTGCCGTACGACACCATTGACCCGGTACCGACCGACGCAGCCGCGCTGACGCGGCCGGGCTCAGGCAAAGGCTGTGGATGAATCGCGCACTGTGGATAGGCGTCAACAGTTGTTGACGCTCGCCGGACGACACCCTCGCAGGCCGAGTCCCCGCTATCGCGCGTCGCGGCGGGCGAGCTCGGCCAGCATGGCGTTGTATGCGGCCAGGTCGGCGTCGTCGTCGCGGTCGGCCGCACGATCCAGCCTCTTGGCGGTGCGCCGATCGCTGCGCGTCCATTGCACCACCAGTGCGATCATCACCACGACAAGCGGGACTTCGCCTGCTGCCCAAGCGATTCCACCGCCCAGCCGCTGGTCACCGAGCAGGTCGGTGTGCCAGTACAGCTGCAGGGACTCGTAGAAGCTCTCCCCCAGAACGGATTTGGTGCTCATCAACACCACGCCGAAGAACGCGTGCAACGGCAGCGACGCGAACACCATCGCCACCTTGCCCAGCGGCGGTATCGGCCGCGGTGTGGGGTCGACGCCGATGACCACCCAATAGAACAGGTATCCGGTGAGCAGGAAGTGCAGGTTCATCGCGAGGTGCGCCGCGTGGTTGTCGACGGCCGCGTCGAAGATGCCGCCGAAGTACAGGCCGTAGAAGCCGGCGACGAACAACACCGTCGCGACGACCGGGTTGGTGAAGAACCGCGACACCCGCGAGTGCAGCGCCGCCAGCAGCCACTCCCGCGGGCCCGGCGGATCGCCCTTTCCCGCGGTCGGCAGCGCCCGCAGCGCGAGCGTGACGGGAGCCCCGAGCACCAGCAGGACCGGCGTGAGCATCGACAGCAGCATGTGCGCGGCCATGTGCATGCTGAACATCGCCGGCATGTACCGGCCGACACCCGATGACGTCGCGAACAACAGCACCAGGCAGCCCAGCAGCCACGCGACGATCCGGCCCGTCGGCCACGGGTCCCCGCGCCGCCGCAGCCGTCGCACCCCGGCCAGATACAGCATCGCCATGACGATCGCCGCGGTGCCGAACACGAGGTCGAACCGCCAGTCGAACAGCACCCGGGCCACCGTCGGCGGACCGGCGAAGTCGTAGCCGATCTCGATCGCGGGGATGGACGGATTGAAAATCGGTGGCGGCGGCGGAGGGGTCCGGCTCAGTGCGACCGCCACACCGAACGTCAGCCCGAAGATCACCGCCTCGGTCAGCGCCAGCCTGATCAGCGGGCCGCGCGCATCGGGATCGGACTGCAGTGCGGCGACGCCGCTGCGCCGCTGTCGCCATCCGAGGACGCCGAGCGCGCAGAGCGCCGAGGCCTTGGCGACGACCAGCCAGCCGTACCCGTCGTCGAACAGATCGGCCGGGCGGATCCGCACCACGGCGTTGACGGCGCCGCTCAGCGCCATCGCCATGAAGCACCACAGGGCGACGGCGGAGAACCGTCGCGCGGCCAGACCGGCGTGCCCGCCGCCGCGCAGCGCGTGAACAAGGAGCGCCAGCAGACCGCCGGCCCACAGCGCGGCGGCGATCAGGTGGATGAGCAGGCTGTTGGTGGCCAGGTCGTGCGAGCCGCCCGACGACGAGTGGCCGGTGAGCGCCAGCGGGATCAGCGTGACCAGCGATCCGGCGAACAGCAGCGGCGTCGGCGACCAGCGCAGCACCGGGATGCTCGCGACGGTGACGATCGCCGCCAGGAACGCCGTCCACCGCCATGCGCCGGCGGTTTCGACCAGGCTGGCCACCGCCCAGATGTCCGACGGGCTGAGCCGGGACGACAGGGGCTGTCCGGTGACATCCGAAACGGTCAGCGGTACCAGCAGCGCCGCGCACACCGTCCATATCGCCGACGCGACGGTGCCGACGCGCAGCGCCCGGTACCCGTCGGCGTCGAGCACCCCGTTCTGCTGCGGCGGCACCAGGAAGGCCGCGAACATGAACGACCCCACCGCGACGACGGCGGCGATCTCGCCTGCGGCCCGAACGAAGGGCAGACCGTAGGTGGTGATCGGACCCGGATCGGGCAGCCCCGTGGCGGTCAGCGCGTCGGCCAGCGTCATCGCCCCGAGACCCGCGCCGGTCACGCCGGCGAGCAGCGCGACGCCGAACAACACGGGCCACACCGCACTGTTGCGCGCGCTAAGCGTGGCCGTGGTCGTCATGTATCCAGCGTATGGCCCTGCCCTGTGGGCTACTCGGCGGCGTCGCGCAGGGCGCGTCGCCCCATCTCGCGGACATAGAACTGCTCGCGAGAGATCGCCTCGACCCTGTCCATGTCGCGCAGCACGTCCCGGAGCTCGTCGCGAAACGCGGCCCGCCGCTCGACCAGATCCGCCGCGGGCTCCAGCAGATGCTGGTCGGCCGCCACCTGACGCGCAGTCGCGAACAACAGCGCCGACGCCGCCTCGGTGCTGCGAACCCGGTTCTGTGCGACGTACTGGTTGCCGACGCCCAAAGCCTTTTTCGTCAACTCCTTCTCGCCGATCTCGGCGGGTGAATCCCGCAACACGTCGGCCACGATCTCGTAGGCCTCGATGTACGGCCGCAGCACGGCCTGCGCGATCAGCGGCCGCTTGGTTCGCAGTATCGCGTCGATCTGGTCTCCGCCCGCGGCAACGCACGACTCCCAATCGTCGTTCCAGGCCATCTCCTCGGCGATGTGCTCACGGAACCCCGCCGAGTCGGCGAAGTAGAAGTCGAACTTCAACAAGTCCCGAAGCCGCATCACCTGAGTCCAGAACGCCTCCAACCGATCTCCCTCGGCGCGTGCGGCGTAGGCGAGCGCCATCTCGACGATCGCGGTTTCCAGGAACGCGTCGATGATCGTGTTGCGGTAGAACGCGGCCTCGTGCTCCTGCTCGGGCGCGATTCGCCAGACCGGCTCCCGCCCGCCGTCGACGCACGTGATGGGGTGTTCGTTGGACAATGCGTCGAGCGCGGCCCGCACGCCGTCGGCGGTGCGTAACCGCAACGCGCTGTTGGTCATCGGGGTCTGCTTGCGCTCCAGGTAGTCCAGCGAGTCCTGCAACGTGTGGTGTAGTTGGTCCAGCGTCAGCGCGGTGCCGCGAGTGGTCAACAGCAGCGCCGACACCAACCCCGTCGCGTTGACCGGCGTGGCCCGCAGGATCCGCCACGACACCTCGATCGCCATCTTCTGCATCGCAAGGCGTTTGGCGGCGTCGTCCTTGGCGATCGGTCCACCCGGCTCGCCCAGATACTCGCGCATGGACACGGCTTCCGGGAAACGGACGTAGATCTTGCCGTAGTTCCGCTCGCCCTGCGCCTTGATGAAGTTGTACAGCCAGGACAACCCCTCGGGTGTCTTCTCGCCGCCGCGGGCGTATGCGGCGTATTCGGCCGTTTCGTGCAGCTGGTCGAAGCTGATCGACACCGGCTGCAGAAGGATGTCGTCGCTGCGCCCCTCGAGGTAGGCATCGGCGACATACGCCATCAGACCGAGCTTGGGCGGCAACATCTTTCCGGTGCGAGACCTCGTGCCCTCGATCGACCAGGTGAGGTTGAACCGCTTCTCGACGATGTAGCCGACGAATTGCCTCAGCACGTACTTGTACAGCGGGTCGTCGAGCCTGCGCCGGATGAAGATGACGCCGGAGCGCCGCATCAGCGGCCCCATGAACCCGAAAGACAGATTGATACCCGCGAACGTGTACACGGGGGGCAGCCTGTTCTCCTGCATCGCGACCGGCACGATGACGCCGTCGAGATAGGACCTGTGCGAGAACAGCAGCACCGCCGGGTGAGTTTCCAGCGCATGCCGCATCGATTCGATCTCGGCGCGGTCGTAGTCGATGTTGGGGTCGAAGCCCCGGCTGAAGATCGCCCTGCCCATTGACGGGATGAGGTCGACGGAGAACCGGCTCCACCCGGTTGACAGTTCGTCGAGCATCTCGCCGGCCTTTTCGAGGGTGGCGCCGGGAATCTGCTCCAACCCCTCCCTGAAGCGCGACGACGCCAGCATCTCCGGCTTGAGCAGCTTGGGCGACTTGTACTCCGGTCCAAGCAACCGCAATTCGACACGCTCGATGGCGAGGATCGCGCGTCGGATCACGAAATGTGCGAAATCGCGTGGGTTTTCGCCGACGGTGGTGTCGTTCCACTGCTGGCGAAGCTCGGAAACCTTTGCGGGCTCGCCCGCCACCACCCGCGCGCGTGACGGGTCCCTCTTGAGAATGCGGCGTTGCAGGATCTCCGGAGGCCGGTAGGTGTCGCGGCCGGAAATCAGCGCGGCCACCTTCGAGCGGGTGGGCAGGCCGCCGGGCATCCAGAAGACGCGCACCGGGACCACCGCGCGGTCCTCGTCGCCCTCCAGTTCCTCGACGAGCCGTGCCAACACTCCCGGTGGCGGATCCCCTTCCGGAAGCTCGAGCACCTCGACCGTGGAGTCGGGATGCTCACGCCGCTGACGTTGCAGCCAGTCGCTCAACAACTCTCGTTCGGCGGGCGATGACACCGAAGCCAGCACCAGCGCGTCGTCGGTTGTGGAAAAACTGGCCATCGGGTCGGCGGCGGTCACGGCCGTCCCTTCTTTGCCGTCGCCTTTCTGGCTGCTGTCTTGTTGGCCACTGTCTTCTTGGCCGTCGTCTTCTTGGCCGCTGCCTTCTTGGCCGTCGCCTTCGTCGGCGCCTTCTTCGGCGCCGCTTTCTTGGCCGGGCGCTTCGACCGCTTGTACGGCCCGATCTTCGGAACCGACTCGTGCGGCCAGTCTTTCAGCGTGTCGAGGTAGAGCTGACGCACCTCGGCGATGCGGTCCGGCAGGTTCTGCACAGTCCAGTCGTCAGTCGGGATCGGCGGGTAGACCACAACGTCCACGGTGCCGGGATTGAAGGTGGTCGAATCGCGGGCCGAGATGACCTCCGCGTTGCGGATCACGATCGGCACGATGGGGATTCCGGCCGACATCGCGATGCGGAACGGCCCCTTCTTGAACGGGCCCACTTCGGTGGTGTCCAGCCGGGTTCCCTCCGGCGCGATCAGAACGGACAGGCCTTTGCGCGCAAGCTCTTCGACCTTCTTCAGGCCTTCCACCGCGGCCTTCGCGTTGTCCCGGTCGATGAACGCAACGTCCATCACCTTGCCGAGGGTGCCGGCGATCGGATCGCTCTCCAGCTCCTTCTTGCCCACCGACGTGAAGTTGACGTTGACCAGCCTGCCCGCGATGATCGGGTCGACCTGGTTGCGGTGGTTGAAAATGAACACCGCGGGCCGTTTGGCGGTCAGATTCTCCTTGCCCAGCAGATTGATGTTCACGCCCGTCGCGGTCAGCAGCGCGCGACCGAACAACGACGTGAAGAAGTTGACTCCGGTGCGCTTGTTGCGGGTCAGCAATCCAAGGCCAACGGCGCCGGCCGCAATCGGCACCATCGATGCCACGCCCGCAACGGTGCGCAGTTGGGAGATCGGGTTGTTGCCGCTGCGGCTGGAGAACCGCAACACCGGCCAACCACGTTTGGCCGCAACGGCGGCCAGCTTTCCCGCCGGGTTGGTGGGCCGCGGATTTCCGACCAGATACATCAACGCGACGTCCTCGTCGCCGTCGGCGTAGAAATAGCTCTTCGAGAGATCGATGCCGTTCTCGGCGGCGAAGGCCTGCACGGCCCTGGCTTTGCCCGGACCCCAGATGATCGGCGTCTGCACGTCGCCGGTGATCAGGCCGTTGTCGTCCGTCTCGAACTTGTTGCTCAGCACGTCCTTGATACCCAGGAACCGAGCAACAGGCTCGACTTGCACCGTCAACGCCGAAGAACTGAGGACGACGCTGTGGCCGCGAGCCATGTGGGCGTGCACCAGATCTCGCATCTCCGGATAGATGCGGCCCATGATCTTCTGCACGAAGAGCCGCTCGGCGAGCTCATCGATGTCGCCGAGCGAACTGCCGCGCAGCATGCGGGCGCCCTTGCCGATGAGGTCCTCGAACTCCGACCGACCGAGCTGATGGTTGAGACCGGCCTGCACCATGCCGATGAACTCACCGACGCCCATCTGCCCGCGGCGCAACCGATCCCGCGTCATGATCACGCCGGTGAACCCGGCGACGAGCGTGCCGTCGAGGTCGAAGAACGCGCCGATCTTGGGACCAGCCGGGCTGCCCTCGATCTCGGCGACCGAGCCGGGCAACCGCATGGTGCGCGGATTGGTGCGTCGGGTCGTCGGGCCGTCTCCTGACGTCATTGGGCGCTACTTCCGTTCGGCGATGGCGCACTCGGCTGCTCGTCGGGGTCGGATATGAATGAGGCAGGGGCGGAACGCCCTTCGCCGCCGAGTGCAAGCACTTCGTCGAACCCGGCTTGCAGGCAGCGGGCGAACAAGTCCCCGTCCGTCACCGCCGCGCGGTCGTAGCGCGTGGTGACCGTGATGAAGCCCGCCCGCGACACCAGCACCACCATCATCGCCACTCCCGGCAGCGGGCCGAGTCCGTACTGCCGGAGGATCTTCGCGCCCGCGATGAAGGTGTCGCCGGGGTATACCGGAACATTGCTGGCTTGGACGTCGGAGTTCACGATCGACCCGGCGATCCCCTCCAGCACGCTGTCCGGCAGCAGGCTCACCACCGGTGCGATCACGCCGACCATGTTCATGGCGCGTTCGTCGCGCTTGCGGGTCATCTGGGACCGAATGCTCTTGATCCGCTTCTCGGGGTCGACGAGGCCGATCGGTGCGGCGAGGTTGACTCCGGCGAACCGGTTTCCACCGGCGGGGTCGTTGTCGGATCGCATGTTGACCGGTATCGCCATCGACAAGGTGTCGATCGGCACGCCCATCGCCTCGTGGTAGCGCCGCAATGCGCCGCACAGACCGGCAAGATACGCGTCGTTGATCGAGCCACCGGCGGCCTTGGCCGCCCTGTGCAGGTCGCCGAACTCGATGTCGATGGCGTCGCTCCGGGACGACAGGCTCCGGCGTCGCAGCACCGGCGACGGTTCGGCGGCCGCCCCCATCACCCGGGCACCCGACATCGCGTAGTCGACAGCGCTGCCCACCGACGAGATCGGGTCGCGGATCACGCTTCCCACCGCCTGGGCCGCACCGAACAGGGCGTCGCGCACGCCACCGGCGATCGCGCCGGGCAGCCTGTTGAATCCCTGCCGCATCAAATCGTTGGGCGACAAGTCCTGCGGAATCGGCAGCGGCGGAATGTCTTGCGGCGGCGGCTCGCGGTCGAGGTCGTAGAAGTTGGCGAACATCTCCACGCCGCCGACGCCGTCGGTCACGGCGTGGCTGAGATGGACCATCAGGGCGGCCCGCCCGCCTGCGAGCCCCTCGATGAGCGTCGCCGTCCACAGCGGGCGCGAGATATCCAGCGGCGACTGCAGCGCGACCTCGGCCAGGTCCATCACCTCACGAAGGGTGCCGGGCTCCGCGACGCGTACCCGCCGCACATGAAAGTCGAGGTTGAAGTCCGGGTCGATGACCCAGCGGGGCGCCGCCGTCGGCAGCGTCGGCATCACCACCTTCTGACGCAGCCGCAACACCTTCCGCGAGGCATTATCGAATCGCGTGCGGAACCGCTGCCAGTCCGGTGTGGTGTCGAGAATCTCCAACGTCATGATCCCCGAGCGCGTGCGCGGGTTGGCTTCGCCGCGGTGCAGTATCTGGTCGACGGGGCTGAGTTCCTCCGGGGGTCCGGCCGCGTCCCGTTCCGGCCCGTCGCTCATGGCTGCGGCCACCCTGACATCGTTGCTGCCCCTCCCATCGGCTCGAAGCTTCCACTACCCACGCTAGTCCGCGGCCGAAACGGCGGAGGGGCTTTTAGTAGCGGTGCTGAAGCGGTGTTCCTCGATCCAGTCGCCGGACTCACGAGACGGTTCACGAATGCGCTTTCGCAGATCTCAGCGGGGAATTGTGCATACCAGCTCGCGGAATGCGACAGCATCCAGCACACCTTGTTGCTGGCCGTTCTTGCTGGGCGTGATTCGGAGCGTGACCGACGCGCCATGTTCCGCGGGCTTGACGTAGTAGCAGTCGTCGGTCTCGGGACAATAGATGCACACGGCATCGATTGTGCTCTTGTCCATCGGAGTGACGTGGGTCCCATTGCGGTCCGCCCACATGGATCGGAACTGGACCTTGATGGCACCCGCGTGCGCCGACCGGTACTTCACCTGGAGGCGGTGGAACACTCCAGCGTCATATGCGACCAGATCGAACGGCGCGTGCTCCGTTGCCGGAAACAGGACCGTAAACCCTTTGCTAACCAAGTCGGCATGAACTTTGGCGACGCCCAGATCGCCTTTGTCCTTCGTGTGGTGTCTCACCATCGGTTCCAGAGTAAGGGATGACCCGTCCACCGGTCCGCAAATTCGCTAGTGTGAGTGCGCTGCCCCCGTAGCTCAGCGGATAGAGCAACCGCCTTCTAAGCGGTTGGTCGCAGGTTCGAGTCCTGCCGGGGGCACTTCAGCGGGTGTATTACCTCGGCTGATGCTTTACACCTACTTCGGCTGATCCTTGACACTCCCGAGATGAGGGAGTTGAGCGTGGCCGAGCAGAGGTATCAGGCCGTGTTGGCGGTGATCAGCGATGGATTGTCGGTATCGCAGGTCGCCTCGAAGGTGGGGGTGTCGCGCCAGACGCTGCACTCCTGGTTGGCCCGCTATGAGGCTGAGGGCCTCGACGGGCTGGCGGATCGGTCGCATCGTCCGGTGAGCTGTCCGCATCAGATGCCCGCGCAGGTGGAGGCGGCGTTGTTGGAGTTGCGGCGTTCCCGGCCATATTGGGGTCCGCGGCGGTTGGTGTTCGAAGTGTCCAAACGGCGGGTGAATCCGGTGCCCTCGGAGTCGCGGCCCACCTGCGCCAACGCACTGACCGGAATTGATGACCATTCCCGGATGTCTGTCTGTGCCCGTCGGGTGGCCTGTGAACGCACCCGCGCGGTCTGCGATGGGCTGCGTGCGCCGCTAGGAGCCTGGTTCTTTCTCAAGCAGGCCGGTGAACTGGCGGGTGTTGCTGCCGCCCAGCATCATCGAGAGGTTGCTCGGGTAGGTGTCACTCATGTAGGTTTCGCCGGTTTCGGCATAGGTCACGGCCAGCTTATCGCCACGCAGCTCGCATTGCATCGCGATGCGTTTGTACTGCTGATCCATGTAGCCGTCGGCGGCGCGCTCGAATGACCAAGAGATGAGGTGGGCGCACTTGTCGGTGGAACCGGCGACGTCAAGCACTCGGACGGTGATGACACCGCCGCCCGCTGGCACATACTCAATCTGCTGACCGCGGTGGGTGAGCTCGACTTCCTCGGAACCCACACTGTCCTGGTAGCAGTATGTCGTCCGGCCGGCCGACGATATAAGTACGGACGTCTCCATCGTCTCGCCGTCGCCGTGAAGCAGGCCGCTCCACACTCCGCTTAAGGTCGGCACCGATGTAAGAGATGGCGCCGCCGGCTCTGGCGGAGCGGCGGGTTGCGGCGCCGGCGACCCTTGTGCGACCGCCGGAACGGGCGTGCTGCTGAGGAATTGAGCGAGCGCCTCGCGGATTGCCTGGTCGTCCGCGGCCTTCCCCGTATAGATGTGTACACGCCGCTTGGCGATCGACGGGAAAAGCGCCTTCTCCGTGCCGGGACGGCCGATCAAGATTGTTTGGCGGCCGAGAGTGTCGGCGATCCCAAGCTCCAGACAGACATTGGGATTGAAGTCCGTCAGATCCACAGTGACGTACGAGCAGCGCCCCAGTTCATCCCAGATCGAGCGGAGGATCTGCTGGTCGTCGGTGACATCACCACGCACCGCCTTGACGCGCGCCTTTTTGCACCCTTTTGCGACCAGCCGATAGCCCGCGTCCACGTGGTCCCGGTATGGCATCACGATGAAACAACGCGGCTCCGGATCGGGATAGCGGCCGGGAAGAGCAGGGTAGGCCATATACGGAGGATTACCTCGAAGCAAGGACAGGCCGTAGCGGATCAGCGCGGCCGTGGTGATCGCGTCGGCCGCGGTCTCTTTTCTCATTTCCGCCACGGCTGCGCGATTCTCCTCGGCTTGCGCACCGTGCCCAAACGTCTGCAAGAAGTAGTCCCACGTCGCCGGGACCGAATCACCGGCGTTGAAACGTTGGCTGCTGTAGAGCGCCTCGTCAACTGCGCCACCGATATTGGTGAGGTCGGACGACTGATCGCCGGTGAGTTCGACGGGCGTCAGATCCACGTCGAAGGGGATCGTCTGGCCAGCTCGGGTGACGATGATGGCCGGTACGCCGAGGCAATAGGCGATTCCGAGCTGGTAACAGATTTCCCCAACGCGCGCCGCTCGCGCGAGATCTTGATGCGACTCGATCGGGTCGTGTTCGCGCAAATCGAAGATCGCGACGGCTGCAGCGCGCAACCGATCCCATGCGTGCTGCGCGGGATCCTTGGCCGAGGTTGCGGCCAATAGCAGCTTGAGCCGCCGCTCCGCAGCCAGAGTTTTCAGCGTAGGCAGCAGATCTGGTCCAACCGCGCAAAAGACTCCGCTCGCTTCGGTTCTGGCCTCGGGGGACGCCCAGGGCGGGCTGATCAGAGTCAAATGATGGCGCCGCTGAAACTCGCGCACTTCCGAGGCCACCCGCCGCAGCGTCTCAACCTCCAGTTCGTAAGCGCTGGCATCATCTGTCAGCTCATCGGCGATGCGTCGCGCTTCGATGACGCGTACGCCGAGGGCCTCGAGCGCTTCGTCCTCGCCGGCCGTCGTAGCCATCTTGGTACGCTCTTTCAGCAGCAGTGTCCGCCAGTTGCCCGTGACGCGTTGAAGTACATGCGCACGCGACCCGCCGGCCTGCCAGGCGGTGCGGTCCATGCTTTCGAGCTGCCGATCCAGAAGCGCACTGAGCCGTGATCTGTAGAGAGTCTTGTCACCATCGGTTGTCTGCGACATGCGCATCACCGACCGAGCTTCAGCGATCTGGGCTCTAAAGGTGGCGGCGCGCGCGGGCGTCATGCTGCCGTCCTCCACGGCCTGTTCGAGTTCTTGTTCATATTGCTCGAGCCAGGCCAGCCGCTTTGCTGTGTCATCGTCGGTGGAGGGCGGCAGCTCGCTCGTCGACACGGGCTCGGTCGGGCCGTCGTCCGTCATGGTCAGCAGCTCATCGGCGAGCTCCCAGCAGCGATCCGTCAGGGCGGATACATCGGTGATCCGTGCGGCGTCCATAAGCGAGACCGATAGATCCGCATATGACTTCTGCCGCGCTGCGGTAAGCGTGCCGTCCTCGCGTTCTTGCCTGAGCGCGGCGTCGACCATGTTCTGAAGGAGATCCGAGGGAGAGACGCCGAGCGATCCGAGCGCACCGGCGCCCACCATTAAGGACTCAACCCGATCGTCGTGCGACGGCGAGGGAGTCACCGCATCATGGCCGGCCGCCGCATTCACGAACTCGATCGCAACACGGCGCTGGACAGCCGCACGACGGCGCTCAAGAACAATCGACTCGCTCGCGGCGAACTCTGCGTCAAGAGCAGTGAGGCGCTCGAGTTCGTCACTCGTCAGCTCACCGGCTTCATACCGGGCGTCGCGGAGGCTGCGTCCAATCGTCACCAGCGTGTCAACGTCCGGCGAGGGTTGCCCGACACACGCGTCAAGCGCGGCGCGCGCTGCTTCCAGCGGGCTGGACTCCGCAGCCTGTGCAGCGAGTGCAGCGATCACCGCATCGCGAAATGCGACAAGTGCGGCTCTGGTCTCGGGTTCGTTCGCCATCGCCTCTGCACGAGCCGCCAGCGCATTCAACCTGGTCGACAGCGCGTTCCACGTGGCTGCGCCCTTCGCCTCGATCTGCGGACGACTCGCATCGAGCTCTCGCCGAAGCGCGGTGACTATTTCTCCCCGCGGGATCGCGCCCGCCCGCTCGACGAGTGCCGTGAACCGATCCCGGGTCGCACCGATTAGTTGGCTCCGCGACTTTGTTTGAGGTGCCGCATCCGTCGCGGTGGTGGCTCCCGCCGCGCGATCGATGCCGTTCCGCAGTGCGACCAACTTCTCGAGCCGAGCCTTGCCGGCGGGCGTTCGGACTGCCTGTTGCTTGAGGATCAGTGCGCCCAGCGTCATCTTGAAGCCGGCGCGCGCGCGATCGTCGAGAGTAGCCCAGGTGCGCTCGACCTCCGGGTAAGAGGTGTCTTCAGGGAGCTCGCTCAGTCGATCGATGATGCTGGAGTGGGTCTTGTACTCGGCGTCAAGCTCGACCGCTCTTCGCGCCTTGTTCGTGACCCACTCCCAGGCCATGGCTCATCGTAGTTCTGCTGTCGCCCTGACGTGGTCCATTGGCGCAGCCGCACCAGGACTCGAGAACGACGACAATGCCGATGACGACGCTGATTAGGGCTACCATCCAGGCATGATTCGCGCCGTCAACGCTCTATGGGTGGCAACGATCCTGGCGCTGGCAGGCATCGCGGTCCCGGGTGTCGCGGGCGCCGACCCGTGGCCGCCGTCGCCCTGCGGATTCTCCATCTCACCACCGCAGGTGGTGGACGTCGGCGGCGTCGCCAAGGTGACCGCCACGGTGACCTCGACGGTCTGCGGACACGCCGCCAGCCCGTACAAGGCCGTGGCGTGCGTCGAGCTCCTGGGCCAGCAGCGCAGTTCGTGCATGCAAGGCGTCGATACCGCACAGGCGTTTTTCGAGCCCTATACGCCGGGCGCGACGTACATCTCCAGAGGACGGGGCTGCGGCATCATCGTCCCGACCCTGCCCGCCGACAACTGCCAGATCCTCGGGCCGAACCAAGCGACTCTGTAGCCGGTCGCTGACCCGGCGCGCCACCAACTCAATCGGGTTTGCTCATGGATATGCGCCTCGTCGTCCGTTCGACAGCAGTTGCTCTCGCGACAACCGTTGCCGCGGTTCTGTTAGCCATCTCCACGACCATGACGTCGGTGATGCTCGCGGCGACCGCCCTCATCATGGGCGGCACCGGGCACCCCCTGAGCGTCCCGGAGGACACCCCCGACTTCATCGAGAGTTACGTGAACGGCGCGAACGACAGCTTCATCGCGAACAGTGGATTGTGTGGCGGAGGTACCTGCACCTTGGTGGCGGCATACACCCCAGAGCAGTTCCCTCTCACGGGTCTCAACCAGATGACGTTCGACCAGTCGGTGGAGGTAGGACGGCAAAACCTCGACAGCTGCATTCGGGCGGGCAGCTGTATCGCGACAAAGGATCCATACACGCAAACGAACAACACCGAAAATGTCAGCGACACAACCTATGTCGTGTACGGCTATTCGCAGAGCGGCACCGTGGCGACGGTAGAAAAGCGCCACCTCATCGCCAACCCGCCGCCGGCGGGCACGGAAGTCTTCTTCATCGTGGCGGCCAATCCCAACCGTCCCCACGGTGGCGCCTTGTCAAGTTTCCCCGGCTTGCACATCCCATTCCTCGGTGTGACGTTCAACGGAGCAATGCCGACGGATACGGACATGCTCACCGTCGACGTCGCTCGTCAGTACGACCCCACAGCTGAAGTCCCCACTAATCCACTGAACCTGGTAGCCCTGCTCAATGGGGCGCTGGGAGCCGTCCTCCTGCACCCCAATTACCACGGGCTTGGCGAACCGGAACTCCAGGGCCAGTACGGCGATACGACGTACTACCTCTTTCCTACTCCGGTCCTTCCGCTGCTCATGCCGGTTGAGTGGGTTCCGTTCATCGGGCCGCCGCTGGCGGTGACTCTTGACCCGTTCTTTCGCGTTCTCGCAGAAGCCGGCTACAACCGGACGATCAACCCCGGGCAGCCGACGCCCGTTCAATGGCTCTACCACCCCGACCCGATCAAAACCGTGCACAACTTGGCGATCGCCGTTCCAACGGGATTGGACAACGGAATCAGCTACTTCACGGGTGACCGGCCGTTCGGAACGGAAATTCCGGGTCCGTATGGGGTCGGCGGCCCGCCTGTCAACGCCGGGTGCGTCGGGCCGAACTGTGCTGCCGGGCCCACCCCGTACGCGGCGGTGAATACGCCGTCGCAATTCGAGGCTGAGACCCTAGTGGCAGCGGATCCAATGCCGGACAACGATGTCGACGACAACGACACACCGGACGTCGACACACCAACGAACGTCGACACGTTGTCCAAGAGCGATGAGGGTGTCGAACCGCAGGGTGCCACACCCGGCACGCGCCGTTTGATCACCAGGCCGACCGAAATTCTGTCGGCCTTGTCCACGAGGGCGACGACGAAGCCCACGTCGCCGACCATTCGCGAGCCGTTCGGGTCGAGACCGCACCGCGTCAGAGACCTGGTCCACTCGCTCGCGGGCGCATTCGACAACTCCACAAGGACAAAACCGCCGGCCGCTGGTGACGAAACGCCCACGGAGAGCAACTAGCCTGAAGCGATGTCTGATCGCGTCCTTGTACAGGTCGAAAACCACGTCGCCCTCATCACCGTCAACGATCCCGATCGCCGCAACGCCGTCACCGCAGAGATCTCGGCCGGCCTGCGGGCAGCGGTCGATGCGGCCGAGGCGAACACCGACGTGCACGCGCTCATCGTCACCGGGGCAGGCAAGGCGTTCTGCGCGGGCGCCGACCTGTCGGCGCTCGGCGCCGCCACCGAGGACGGCCTGCGCTCGATCTATGACGGCTTCCTCGCGGTGGCCAACTGCGCGCTGCCGACGATCGCTGCCGTCAACGGGGCCGCCGTCGGCGCCGGGTTGAACCTTGCCCTGGCGGCCGACGTGCGCATCGCCGGCCCGGCGGCGCTGTTCGACCCACGCTTCCAAAAGCTCGGGATTCACCCCGGCGGCGGTGCGACCTGGATGCTGCAGCGCGCCGTCGGCGTGCAGGCGGCCCGCGCCTCGCTGCTGTTCGGTATGCGCTTCGACGCCGAGGCCGCGGTGCGATACGGGTTGGCGCTGCAGGTTGCCGACGATCCGGTCGCGGCCGCCCGGGAGCTGGCTGCCGGGCCCGCGGCGGCGCCGCGTGACGTCGTGCTCGCCACCAAGGCGTCGATGCGGGCCACCGCCAACCCCGGCGCACTCGACGTCGACCAACACAGCATCGCCGTCGACACGGAGCTGAAACCGCAAGCGGCGTCGATCCTGTCGCCGGAATTCGCCGAACGGCTGGCCGCCGCGAAACGCAAATAGCTAGCCGTCGAGCAGCGCCAGCTCCGGTGATTCGATCAGTTGGCGCACCTCGCCGAGGAAGCCGGCCACCTGCGCGCCGTCGGCGATGCGATGGTCGAAGGCGCACGTCAACGTCATCGTCGGCCGGACGACCACCTCGTCGTAGACCACGACCGGCCGAGGTTTCAGCGAGCCCATGCCGAGGATGGCGGCCTCCGGGTAGTTGATGACGGGCACTCCCTCGTCCAGACCGAGGGCGCCGAAGTTCGACACCGTGAACGTGGAGCCCTGCAGCTCAGTCGGTTTCACGGTGCCTGCCCGTGCTTCATCGATCAGACGCGATACCGTCGCGGCCAGCTCCCGCGTCGTCTTGTCCTGCGCATCCTTGACCACGGGCACCAACAGGCCGCGCGGCGCCGCCACCCCGAACCCCAGGTGCACCGCGGAGTGGACGTGGATGTGCGGTCCTCCCGCGGTGTCCACCCATGTCGAGTTGAACATCGGGTGATGCGTCAGCGCGATCGTCAGCAGGCGCAACGTCAACACGAACGGGGTGATCTGCGGCCCGTCGTCGCCCACCGCCTCGCGCAGCCGGTCACGCACCCGCAGCAGCGCCGAGCAGTCGACCTGAACACTGGCGTGCGCATCGGGGATCTGGCTACGCGACAACGCCATTCGCTGCGCCATCGTGGCCTGCACCCCGTGCACACCGACCGTGTCAGCGCCGTGCCTGTCCTCGCCCGCCTTCCCCGCGGCGGCAAGCACATCCTCACGGGTGACGATTCCGTCCGGGCCCGATCCGGGTGCCAGCGCGGCCAGGTCCACCTGCAACTCGGCGGCCAGCTTGCGCACCGGCGGTTTTGCGCGCGGTCGTGTGCCCTCGACGGGTGCGCGCCTGCTGGTGTCCATCTCGTCGTCGGCGCCATATCCCACCAGCACCGGCTTGCGCTTCGGTCCCCCGCCGTTCTGTGAAGCGGGAGCGGGCGCGTCGGTCGCGATGCGCACCAACACCGCGCCGACGGCCAGCGTGTCGCCTTCTGCGCCACCGAGTTCGACGATCCGGCCCGCATAGGGGCTCGGTATCTCCACCTCGGCCTTGTTGGTTTCCACGGTGCACAGCGTTTGGTTGAGTTCGACGTCGTCGCCGACCGCGACACTCCACCCGGTGATCGTGGCGTCCTCGAGGCCCTCGCCCAGATCGGGAACCAGGAAGTCCCGCACGCCCTCGGTGCGCTCATCGAGTGCATCGCTTTCTCGACGCAGTCGATCAGCCGGTCGACGCCGGGCAGCCACAGCTTTTCCAGTCGTGCGGGCGGGTACGGGGTGTCAAAACCGGTGGCGCGCAACACCGGCGACTCCAGGTCGTAGAACAGCTCCTCCTGGATGCGGGCGGCCAACTCGGCACCGAACCCGAGCGTGCGGGCACCTTCGTGCAGAACCACGGCTCGCCCGGTCTTGCGCACCGACGCCGCGACGGTGTCGAAGTCGAGCGGGTTGAGCGAACGCAGGTCGACCACTTCCAGATTCCAGCCGTACTGGTCGGCCGCCAAATCCGCGGCGGCCAGCGCCGTCTGGACCAGCCCGCCGTACGTGAGCACGGTGACGTCGTCGCCGATGCGCCGTATCGCCGCGCGGCCGATCGGCAATCCGGGCTCGCTGGTGTCGACGTCCTCGCGCGACCAGTACCGCCGCTTGGGCTCCAGGTAGATGACCGGATCCCGGCTGGCGATCGAATGCCGCAGCAGCCAGTACGCATCCGAGGGAGTCGACGGCACCACCACTTTCAGGCCTGCGGTGTGCGCCCAGTAGGTTTCGGTGGACTCCGAATGGTGTTCGACCGCACCGATTCCGCCGAACGACGGTATCCGCACGGTGACCGGCATGTCCACGTCGCCGTGGGTGCGCATCCGGTACTTCGCCAGGTGGCTGACCATCTGGTCGAACGCCGGGTAGGAGAACCCGTCGAACTGGATCTCGGGAACCGGGACGAAGCCCCGGATGGCCAACCCGATGGCGATGCCGATGATGGCCGACTCGGCCAGCGGCGTGTCGAAACACCTTCCGTCGCCGAAGGTTTCGGAAAGGCCCTCGGTGACTCGGAACACGCCGCCGAGCTTCGCCACGTCCTCGCCGAACACCAGGACACGGTCGTCGGCGGCCATCGCGTCGTGCAGCGCGCGGTTGATCGCCTGCACCATGGTCAGATTCGTGGCGGTCGGCACCGGGGTGAAGATCGGCGGCTCGTGTGCAGTCGTCCCCGAAACTGGGGGGCCGCTCGATGATTTGCGTCATCTCATGCCTCCTTCGCCAACTCGGCCAGCAGCTGGTCGCGCTGGGACTCCAGGTTCGGGGTGATGTCCGCATACACCGTGTCGAACAGTTCGCCGACGTCCATGTCGGGCGTGTTGACGATCGCGTCGCGCAACTCCGCGCACAGCCGTGCCGACCGCGTTTCGACGCGGTGCTCCAGCCTCTCGGTCCACACGCCGATGCTCTGCAAGTAGGTGCGGTAGCGCGGAATCGGGTCCCGCGCGGTCCAGTGGTCGACCTCCTCCTGCGACCGGTAGCGGGTCGGGTCGTCGGAGGTGGTGTGCGGGCCCAGCCGATAGGTGACGGCTTCGATCAGCGTCGGGCCGCCGCCCTCACGGGCGCGCTGTGCGGCGTCGGCCATCACCGCGTAACAGGCCAGCACGTCGTTGCCGTCGACCCGGATGCCGGGCATCCCATAGCCGATCGCACGGTGCGCGATCGACGGTCCCGCCTGCTGGCGGCTGACCGGCACCGAGATCGCCCACTGGTTGTTCTGCACGAAGAACACGCACGGCGCCTTGAACACGGCGGCGAGGTTCAGCGCTTCGTGCGCGTCGCCCTCGCTCGTCGCGCCGTCGCCGATATAGGCCACCGTCACCGAATCCTCGCCGAGGCGTTGCGCGGCCATCGCCGCCCCGACCGCATGCAACCCGTGGGTGCCGATCGGGATCGCTATCGGCGCGACGCATTTCTCGGTGAACCCCAGCCCACCGTGCCACCGGCCCCGCCAGACCGCGCCCATCTGCCCCGGCGTGATGCCGCGCAACAGGAACGCGCCGATCTCTCGGTACTGCGGAAACAGCCAGTCGGTCTTGCGCAGACACGCGGTCGCGCCGATCTGCGCGGCCTCCTGGCCGCGGCACGACGCGAACAACGCCAGCTCGCCCTGTCGCTGCAGGTTGACGAACTCCCCGTCGAGCGCACGGGTGACGGCCATCATCTCGTACAGCCAGCCCAGCGTCTCGGGTGGAAGATCTCGGCGATACCGGGTCTCGGTGGTCGGCGTCCCGTCCGGGGCGACCAGTTGAATCGGCTCCAGCTCGACGGCCTGATTTTTTCCAGACCACGACGCGCTCCGAACGGACCCTGCCATACCGCCTCCTAGGGTCACTGACGGCGGATCGCGCCGTCAGGCGACTGAGGTGCTCAGCACGGAGGCGATCAGAGCAAGACCCCTGGTGAGAGGTCGCCGGCTAGTTGCCAGGGTGAGGCGCTAGCTGGACGATGCGCTCTGCTCGCCGCAGCACTGGGGCATCTACCATTATGCCTTCGAATTGGAAGACGCCCCTCTCATCGCGGGCCGCCGCGAGCACGTGTCGCGCCCATTCGACCTGGTCGGCCGTCGGTTCATAGCCCGCGCGGATCACCGCGACCTGCGACGGGTGGATGGCGACCTTGGCGTCGAACCCGACGGCGACCGCGTCGTCGACCTCGCCCCGCAGGCCGTCGAGATCCTTGATGTCGATGTACACCGAATCCAGGGCCATTCGCCCGTACGCCTTGGCCGCCAGCAACGACTGCGAGCGGACGTGCTTGGCGACCTCTCGGTAGCTGCCGTCGGGCCATCGGTTGGCGGTGCCGCCCGTCGACGCGAACAGGTCCTCGGCGCCCCACATCAGGGCCATCGCGTTGTCCATCCGGGCTAGCTCGTTGACCACCACCGCGCCCAGCGGCGTTTCGATCAGCACCACCACGTCCAGCGGCGCCAGGTCACGCACCTGCTGCGGATCTTCGGTCTTCGCCAGCATCACCGTGGTGTATTTGGTGCGCGACAGCGCCTCGAGATCGTGCTGATGGTCTTCGGTAACACTGGGATTGATCCGCACGACGGTGCGGTCGGGGTTCAGCGGGGTGGCGATCAGCGCTGCGCGGGCCGCCTCCCTGTCTTTCGCCGCGACACCGTCCTCGAGGTCAAGGATCACCACATCGGCTGCCGCCGCCGCCTTTTCGAATCGTTCCGGGCGGTCGGCCGGGCAGAACAGCCAGGCGGGCCCGGTCTGCGTCAGCGGCATCAGGCCTCCTCGGCGGGGCGCTTGCGCACCATGGTTTTTCGCGACGCCGTGGCCACGACGTCGCCGTGCTGGTTGCGACCGACGTGAGACAACGTGACGATGCCCTCCCCCGGGCGGCTCTTGGACTCGCGCTTGTCCGTCACCTCGGTCTCGGCGTACAGGGTGTCGCCGTGGAAAAGCGGTTTCGGGAAAGCCACCTCGCCGAAGCCGAGGTTGCCGACGATCGTGCCCTGCGTCAGCTGCGCCACCGACAGTCCGACGAGCGTCGAGAGGGTGAACATCGAGTTCACCAGCCGCTGGTTGAACGGCGGCAGCGCATCGGAGAACGCGGCATCCAGATGCAGCGCTTGAGTGTTCATCGTCAGGGTGGTGAACAGGACATTGTCGGCCTCTGTGATGGTGCGGCCGGGCCGGTGCTGGTACAGAATGCCGGTCTCGAACTCCTCGAACCACAACCCGCGCTGGACTATGACTTTTTTCGATCCTTCTTGTCCCGTCACAGGCCGGCCTCGCGCGCGATCAGCATCAGCTGCACTTCCGTTGTCCCTTCGCCGATTTCGAGGATCTTGCTGTCGCGGTAGTGGCGCGCGACGGGGTATTCGTTCATGAAGCCGTAGCCGCCGAACACCTGGGTGGCGTCGCGGGAGTTGTCCATCGCGGCCTCGCTGGCGACGAGCTTGGCGATCGCGGCGGCCTTCTTGAACGGCTTGCCCGCCAACATGAGTGCGGCCGCGTCGTAATAGGCGGTTCGGGCGGTGTGCGCTCGGGCCTCCATGCGCGCGATCTTGAATGCGATGGCCTGGTAGGTGCCGATGGCCGCGCCGAAGGCCTCGCGCTCCTTGGCGTACTTCACGCATTCGTCGACGCAGCCTTGCGCGGCGCCGACCGACAGCGCGGCGATGGCGATGCGGCCCTCGTCGAGGATGCGCAGGAAGTTGGCGTAGCCGCGGCCACGCTCGCCGAGCAGGTTCTCGGCGGGCACTCGCACGTCGTCGAAGCTCAACGGGTGGGTGTCGGAGGCGTTCCAGCCGACCTTGCTGTACGCCGGTTCGGCGGTGAACCCGTCGATGGGCACGGGCACCAGGATCGACGAGATCTCCTTCTTGCCGCCGGCCTCCCCGGTGACCGCGGTGACCGTCACCAGTTTGGTGATGTCGGTGCCCGAGTTGGTGATGAACTGCTTGCTCCCGTTGATGACCCAGTGCCCGTCGTCCAGGCGCGCCGTCGTCTTGGTGGCGCCCGCATCGGTTCCGCCGCCCGCCTCGGTCAGCCCGAATGCGCCCAGCGCCTTGCCACTTGCCAACAGCGGCAACCATTCCTGCTTCTGGTCCTCGTTGCCGAAGCGGTACACCGGCATCGCGCCAAGCGACACGCCGGCCTCCAACGTGATCGCCACGCTCTGGTCGACCTTGCCGAGTTCCTCGAGGGCCAGGCACAGCGCGAAGTAGTCGCCGCCCATGCCGCCGTACTCCTCGGGGAACGGCAGGCCGAACAGTCCCATGTCGGCCATCCCCGACACCACTTCGTAGGGGAACGAGTGCTCTTCGTCGTGTTTGGCGGAGACGGGTGCCACCACGCTCTGCGCGAAGTCGCGCACCGTCTTGGCGAGCTGCTCGTAGTGATCGGGCAGCATGCCGGTGGCCAGAAAATCGCTCATGGCTGCTCTGCTTTCTCGGTAACTGTGATTCGGGCCAGCGGCTGGCCCACCTTGACCTGGTCGCCGACGGCGACGAGTAGTTCGACCACGCCGTCGACCGGCGCGGTAAGCGCGTGCTCCATCTTCATCGCCTCGACCGCGACGACGACCGATCCGGCTGTCACCGTCCCCCCATCGTCAATGCCGACGGCGACCACCGATCCCGGCATCGGGCTGACGAGTTCGGCGTCCCCGCTGTGCTCGTCATCGGGGCGGACGGGTGGTTCCCGAAGCTCGTCCACGACCGCCGTGCGGCCTCCTCCCGCCAGCCAGATCTGCCCGTCTGCTGCGGCGACGAGGTAGTCGGTACGCAGCCCATCCAGCGTCACCGCGAGCCGGTCACCGTCGAGAGTGGCTGTGAGCGAACGCCGTTCACTGGCGTCCGATGTCGCCGGCCGAGCGGCTCCGTCCTCCACCGTCGCGCTCGCGGCTTGCGGGGTGCCGGTCAGGTACACGTGGTCGGTGCGTTCACCGGCATGCAGCCGAATGGTTGCCGGTGCGCGCTCCCCCATCCGCCAGCCGGACGGCACCTCCCACAGGTTGCCCGCGGGCACCGGCCAGCTGCGCAGCCACTTGTACGCCGCAGCGGCGATGAGCTCGTCGTCACCCGGTTGGGCCGCTGCGAAATCCGTTGTCCGGCGGTCCAACAGCCCGGTGTCCAGCCGACCGGCGACGACATCCGGGTCGGCCAGCAGGAAGCGCAGAAACTCGATGTTGGTCGCAACGCCCAACACGGCGGTATCTGCGAGTGCGCGGTCGAGCGCACGCAGCGCCGCGGGCCGATCGTCGGCATGAGCGATCACCTTGGCCAGCATCGGGTCGTAGTCGCTGCCGACGACGGTGCCGCGTGCCAGGCCGGAGTCAACCCGGACACCGGGACCCTGCGGCTCGGCGAGATCGAGCACGTCGCCGCCGGTCGGCAGGAAGCCGCGCGCCGGGTCCTCGGCGTAGATGCGGGCCTCGATGGCATGCCCGGTCATGGTGATGTCGTCCTGCTTGATCGGCAGCTTGTCACCCGCGGCGATACGCACCTGAAGCTCGACAAGGTCGATTCCGGTGACCATTTCGGTGACCGGGTGCTCGACCTGAAGTCGGGTGTTCATCTCCATGAAGAAGAACTCGTCGGGCCGGTCGGCGGACACGATGAATTCGACTGTGCCCGCGCCGGTGTAGTCCACGCTGCGCGCGGTATCGCAGGCCGCGGCGCCGATGCGCGTCCTAGTCGCCTCGTCCAGCAACGGTGACGGGGCCTCCTCGATCACCTTCTGGTGGCGCCGCTGCAGGCTGCATTCGCGCTCGCCGAGGTGCACGACGTTGCCGTAGCCGTCGGCGAGCACCTGCACCTCGATGTGTCGGGGGTTCAACACAAATCGCTCGAGAAACAACGTGTCGTCCCCGAATGCCGCGCCCGCCTCGCGTCGCGCGCTGGTCAGGGCGGCCTGCAGTTCCGACGGTTCATGCACGACCCGCATACCCTTGCCGCCGCCACCGGCCGACGGCTTCACCAACACCGGGTAGCCGACTTCGCCGGCCGCGTCGATCAGGTCGGCGTCGGTCAAGCCCGGGCGGGCGATCCCCGGGACGACGGGCACGCCGAACGCGGACACCGTAGTCTTGGCCGCGATCTTGTCGCCCATGGTCTGAATCGCCTTGACCGGAGGGCCGATGAACACGATCCCCGCCGCCTCCAGCACGGCGGCGAATTCGGCGTTCTCCGAGAGGAATCCGTAGCCGGGGTGAATTGCCTGCGCCTCGGTGCGGCGGGCGGCTGCGACGACGGCGTCGATGTTGAGATAGCTCTGCCGCGCGGGGGCGGGGCCGATGGCGACCGCGACGTCCGCCTCGGCGACGTGACGGGCGTTAGCGTCGGCGTCGCTGAACACGGCGACCGAGCGGATACCCATCGCGCGCAGCGTGCGGATGACGCGCACGGCGATCTCGCCACGGTTGGCGACCAGGACGGTGTTGAAGGTCACGTGATCACATCCGGAAAACGCCGTAGGAGACCGGCTCGACGGGAGCCTGGCCGACGACCGAAAGGGCCAGCCCGAGAACGGTTCTGGTGTCTGCGGGGTCGATCACGCCGTCGTCCCATAGCCGTGCCGTCGAATAGTAGGGATTGCCCTGGCTTTCGTACTGTTCGCGGATCGGCGCCTTGAACTCTTCCTCCTGCTCAGGCGTCATCTCGCCGCGCACGGTGGCCAGCACCGATGCGGCCTGCTCTCCGCCCATCACAGAGATCCTGGCGTTCGGCCACATCCACAGGAAGCGTGGCGAGTACGCCCGGCCGCACATCGAGTAGTTGCCCGCGCCGTACGAACCGCCGATCACGATGGTCAGCTTGGGCACCCGGGCGCACGCGACGGCTGTCACCATCTTGGCGCCGTGTTTGGCGATGCCACCCGCCTCGTAGTCGCGCCCCACCATGAAGCCGGAGATGTTCTGCAGGAACAGCAGCGGCACCATGCGCTTGTCGCACAGCTCGATGAAATGTGCGCCCTTCAACGCCGATTCGGAGAACAGCACGCCGTTGTTGGCGATGATTCCGACCGGGTGACCATGGACGCGGGCGAAGCCGGTGACCAACGTCGCGCCGTACTCGGCCTTGAACTCGGCGAACTCGCCGCCGTCGACGATGCGCGTGATGACCTCGTGTACGTCGTAGGGCACCCGGGCGTCGACAGGAACGACGTCGTAAAGCTCCGCCTGGTCGGCCACCGCATCGACCGTCGGGGCCACCTCCCATGGCGGCTCCGCTCGCGGCCCGAGCGTCGAGACGATGCGCCGCACGATGCGCAGCGCGTCTCGGTCGTCATGGGCCAGATGGTCTGTGACACCGGAGATCTTCGAATGCAGGTCGCCGCCGCCAAGGTCTTCGGCGGTCACGACTTCACCGGTCGCGGCCTTCACCAGCGGCGGGCCGCCGAGGAAGATCGTGCCCTGGTTGCGGACGATCACGGCCTCGTCACTCATCGCGGGAACATATGCGCCGCCCGCGGTGCACGAACCGAGCACGGCGGCGATCTGGGCAATGCCCTTGGCGCTCATGGTTGCCTGGTTGTAGAAGATGCGGCCGAAATGCTCACGGTCGGGAAACACTTCGTCCTGCCGCGGCAGGAACGCGCCGCCCGAGTCGACCAAATAGATACAGGGCAGCCGGTTCTGCAGTGCGATCTCCTGGGCCCGCAGATGTTTCTTGACCGTAATGGGGTAGTACGTCCCGCCTTTCACGGTGGCGTCGTTGGCCACGATCATGCATTCGCGCCCGGATACCCGGCCGATGCCCGTGATCATTCCCGCGCCGGGGCACTCGTCGTCGTACATGCCGTCGGCGGCCAGCGGCGACACTTCGAGCAGCGGGCTACCGGGGTCCAGCAGCCCGTCCACGCGCTCCCTCGGCAGCAGCTTGCCCCGGCTGACATGACGCTCGCGGGACTGGGCGGATCCGCCGAGCGCGGCAGCGGCCATCTTCTCCCGCAGCTGCGCGACGAGCGCCACATGCTGGTCGCGGCTGGACTGGAGCGCTGTTGTCATCGGTACTGCCCGTTTCGGTTGAGTTAATGACGACTAACTCGTAGTATGTTAGTCACGATTAACTGAATTGTCCACCAGCGGGATGGGGGTAGCGAGATGACTCTATCGACTTCTGATTCGGCCGCGACCAGCCGCAGCAGGGCGAAGTCCGACCGTCGCGACCAGCTCATCGCCGCGGCCGAACGACTGGTCGCCGAACGCGGGTATCTCGCCGTGCGGCTCGAGGACATCGGTGCCGCGGTGGGGGTCAGCGGACCCGCGATCTACCGGCACTTCCCCAACAAGGAAGCGCTGCTCGTCGAACTCCTGGTGGGGATCAGCACCCGGCTGCTCGCCGGCGCGACCAAAGTGGTGGCCGACGCGCCCGACGCCGCGACCGCGCTGGACGGGTTGATCGACTTCCATCTCGATTTCGCGCTCGGCGAGTCCGATCTGATCCGCATCCAGGACCGCGATCTGGAGCACCTGCCCGAGCCCGCGAAGCGTCAGGTTCGCAAGGCACAACGACAGTATGTCGAGGTCTGGGTCGATGTGCTTCGACGGCTGGATCGCGCGGACAGCGAAGCCGATGCGCGGTTGATGGCGCACGCCGTCTTCGGCCTGCTGAACTCGACGCCGCACAGCGTCAGGCCCGGCACAGCCAAATCGGCCGGCCAAGGAACGAATTCCGGGTCGCGGGCGATCTTACGGGAGATGACGATCGCGGCCCTGTCCTCGGCCGGCCGACGCGGCGGCTAGGCGTTAGTACCAGCGTCGGCCGGCCGCCGACTGCGCGACCGGTGGACCCCAGAATCCAGAAGACCGCGCCGATGACGATCAGCACGATGCCGATTGTCCACAGGATGTTGATACCGAAAAGGAATCCCAGTATCAGGAGGATGACACCAAGGACGATCATGGCTTACTCCGTTCGATCAATGATGAATTGGTCTGAGCCCGTTGGTTACTGGCTGGGCTCGGGCAGGTTGCAATTGGTCACCTTCGGGTTCGCCCCCGCGTAGTTCAACGGCCCAGCAACGACCGTCAGACGCGATGGTGCCCGCTGTGGCGCAATTGTTTGCCTCGGTCTTGAAGTAATCGCGCTGGTATGCCGCGAGCACACCGATCACTAACCAAACCAACACAATTACGCCGAGAATTCCGCCACCACGCATGCTGGCCTCCTCCTGTTGAGCGCCGACTTGGCGCAGGTCAGTTTTACCCCGCGGACAATTTCAGTAAACGCGTACCGCCGATCTTGAACGGTTCAGGAGTTCGGTCCGGGTACGAACGCGGTGGTAAGCCACTCACTCATGGCTTTGACCAGCACGGCTCGGTTCTCGCGCTTGTCGAGCTCGTGGCCGTCGTCATCGAACAGCAATTGTTCGACCGTGCGGCCCAGCGCCCGCAAAGCGTCGAACATCTGCTGCGACTCGCTCGGCGGCACATTGGTGTCGTTGAGCCCGTGGACGAGCAGCAGCGGTGCGGTCAGTGCGTGCGCACGGAGCAAAGGTGACAGCTGGTCGAGGAGTTCCCGGTCGCTCACCGGGTGGCCGTACTTGGAGTAGGCCGCCGCCGCGATCCATGGTTCGGTGTTGCGATACCAGGTGTTCAAGTCGCTCATTCCGCAGATGCTGATGCCTGCCGCGAAGACCTGTGGATGAAAGGTGAGCGCCGCCTGGGTCAGGTATCCGCCGTATGACCAACCGCAGCAGGCGATGCGGTCGGCCGGCACCAGACCACGCTCGACCAGAAACAGGGCTGCATCGGCGACGTCGTCGATTGCCGCGAACCGTTGCTCTCCGTCGTCGGCGTGCATGAATGAGCGGCCAAATCCACCGGAACCGCGCACATTTGGAAGGAAGACAGTGATGCCCGCCTCCAGCAACGGCGGGAAGAACTCGTTGTATCCCGGCCTGCCCTGCCCCTCGGGGCCACCGTGCAGGAACATCATCGCCCCGATGGACTCCACGCCTGCCGGTGGGCGGAATAGCCAGCCGGTGAACTGCAACCCGTCGCGGGCTGTGATGGTTTCCAACGTTGGGGCCGCTGATAGGGGCCCGCTGCTGGGCTCACGGTCGATCCGCTCCCACTCCCGCGTCCTTGGGTCAACGAGCTCGACGGTGCGCGGCTTGTCCGGGCCTTCGACGGTCATCGCCACCATCGCCCCGCCGGCGCTGACGCTGAGCTCACTGGCCACCATGCCGGGCAGCGGAATCGGCTCATGCAGCGTGTAGTCGGCGTATTCGAGGATCTGCAACTCACTGGCGCCATTGATATTCCATAGCAGGGCGACCGTAGAGAGGTCATCGCTGACGGCGAACTCGTCCAGCTCGTAACCCGGACGCTCGGCCAGCACTTGGTAGGACACGCCGTCGGCGGTCGTCGTCACCTCGAGGAGGAGGGCGTGCTCGGCGCCGTTCTCGCTCCGGACCAGGGCACGCACGTAGCCGTTGGTGCTGTTCAGCCCGTAGACCTTCGCCGGGTGATAGAGCTCGAAGTGCTCCCCCTCCGGTCCCGACCGCAGGCGGCGGGGGGTCTGGTCGTCGAGGATCACACCGGCGTCGGTGGTCGAACCCGGATCGTATGGCAGCAAGGCTATTTCGGTCAGTCCGCGCAGCATTATCAAGTCGCGGTAGCCGCGCGGCCCGACCCGCACCAGTGCCGCGCCCGCCCATGCGTCGACGAGCCGGCCGCCCGACCGGCGATCCAAGATCGTCGTGGATCCGTCCGCCGGTTCGATGAGGCAAGAACTGCCGACACCGTCGTCTCCGGTGAGGATGGCCGCGACTTGTGTACCGTCCCAACCGATCAGCTCGGCGGTACCCTCCGGCAGCCCGGCGGGCCACATATCGATCCGACGCGCGGCGCGGTCGTCGGGATCGGTGGTAACCACCCAGATCTGACGACGAGTGCCGCCCTCCGGGGCGACCTCGCAGGCCAGCCAGTGACCGTCGGCCGAATGCATGACCCGGATGACCGGACCCTCAACGGGCAGTTCGACATCCCGTGATGAGCTGGCGCGCCAGCCCCGCAGGAATCGCTGAACAGCCCGCGGGTAACCGCCGTCGTCAACGAGGTGCGCGAACGCCGTCGCGTCCGGCGACAGCGAGGCGCCGTAGTTGGTGCGCACCTGCTGTCTCATGCTGCTAATGCTCCATGCTCTGCAACCACATTTCGAGCACCGCTAACTGCCATAGCGTGTTGGCGCCCAGCGTGGTCCGAGTCTCGTTGGGAGCCGCAAGTAACGCATCGACGGTTTCCTTGCGGTATAGACCGCGAGTCCGGGCCGCGTCATTGGTCAGCGCGTCACGAACCATATCCAACACATCACCGTGTAGATGCCGGATGCCGGGAACCGGGAAATAGCCCTTGGTCCGGTCGATTACGTCGGCCGGCAATAACGCACGCGATGCGTCCTTCAATACACCTTTGCCGCCGGAGGCCAGCTTTAGCTCGGCCGGGCAGGTGGCGGACAATTCCACGAAGTCGTGGTCGAGGAACGGCACCCGGGCCTCCAGGCCCCAGGCCATCGTCATGGTGTCGACCCGTTTCACGGGGTCGTCGACCAACATCACCTGAGTGTCCAGCCGCAGCGCGGCGTCGACCGCCGTCTCCGCGCCTGGCGCGGACTGATGCGCCATCACGAAGTCGCGACTGGGATCTTCGGCCGCCAACCCGTAGTCCGGGGCGAAGATCGCCAACACGTCGGCGTGATCACGGTCGAAGAAAACCTTCGCGTACGCCTCAGTGGTCGCCTCCCGCGCCACATTTGCAAGCGGCGGGTACCAGTCGTATCCGGCAAGGATCTCGTCAGCCCCTTGGCCTGACTGCACCACCTTGACCGATTTGCTCACCTCCTCGGAGAGCAGGTAGAACGCAACACAATCATGACTTACCATCGGTTCGCTCATGGCCGCAATGGTTTTCGGCACCGCAGGCAGGAGCCGCGAGCTGTCGATGTGGATGCGGTGATGTTCGGTATCGAAGGTCTTAGCGATCAGGTCGGAGTAGAAGTACTCGTCGCCGGACTCGTCGCCTACAGAGTCGAAGCCGATGCTGAACGTGGCCAGGCCGTGCTGGCCCTGCTCGGCCAGCAGCGCCACCACGAGCGACGAGTCGATGCCACCGGACAGCAGCACACCGACCGGGACGTCGGCGACCATCCGTCGTTCCACCGCGATACGCAGCCCATCCATCAGTGCGTCCTGCCAGTCCCGAACAGACCAACGGGCACGCGTGGAGTCCCGCTCGAACACCGGTGTCCAGAACAGGGTGTCGTCATAGGAGCCGTCGGGCTGAATCACCCGCACGGTGGCGGGCGGCAGCTTGCGCACGCCACAGTAGATGGTGCGCGGCGCGGGTACCACTGAATGAAAACTCATGTAGTGGTGTAGGGCATAGCGGTCCAGCTCGGTGTTGACGTCACCGGCGTCGAGCAGCGCCCCGACGGTAGAAGCGAACCGCAGCCGCCCCGGTGTCTCGGCCAAGTACAGAGGTTTGATACCGAGTCGGTCCCGCGCCAGGGTGACGACTCCGGTTTCGCGGTCGGCGATCGCGAACGCGAACATGCCCTTGAAGTGGTCCACGCAGTGGGTTCCCCACCGGTGGAAGGCCTTAATGACGACCTCGCTGTCAGCGGTCGAAAAGAATCGGTAGCCCGCGGCTTCGAGGTCCTTGCGCAGATCCTGGTAGTTGTAGATGCAGCCGTTGAACACCAGCGTCAGCCCGAGGTCGCTGTCGACCATCGGCTGCGCGCCGCGGGCGGACAGGTCGATGATCGACAGCCGCCGGTGACCGAGAGCGATCGGCCCGTGCGCGAACACACCGTTGGAGTCGGGGCCACGTGACACCATGGCTCCGGTCATCCGGGTTACCGCGGCGACGTCCGCCGACTCACCGTCGGTGCGGATTTCTCCGCAGATGCCACACATGTCCTTGTACTCCCTACGCCGAACCGCGGTCGTCTTGGTTGCCCGTCCGTATCCAAGTGTCCTTGCTGCCACCGCCGGACGACGAGTTGACGATCCGGGAACCGCGCGCCGCCACCCGAGTCAGCGCGGCAGGCATGACATGCGCCGACACCGAATCGCCTGGTCCGGCACGAAGGTGCACGAACGTCCGCAGGTCGACGTGGTGCGGGTACATCCCTTCACCGTCGAACGTGGGGTGCGTGGACAGCGCGATCACTTCCTGTGCAATGTAGCGCTCGGGCTGCGCGCGCAATTCGCGCACACGGGCATCCAAAATCTCGTTCGAAGCCTCGGGCCCGATCACCACGCCGCTGCCGCCGAGCCCGTCGATCGGCTTGGTCACCAGGCCACCGATGTTGTCCAGCACGTAATCACGTTGTTCGCGTTCGGCGCAGACCCAGGTCGATACCTGGGCCAGGGCGGGCGCCTCACCGAGGTAGTACTCGATCATCGCCGGGACGTAGGCATAGATGGCCTTGTCGTCGGCGACTCCGTTCCCCAGCGAATTGGCGATGGTCAATGTTCCGCCTGCCACCGCCTCCAGCAGACCCGACCGCAGCGGCGCACCGTCGTAGCCGGTGGACGACAACAGCATGTCCTCGTCCATCCGCGCGTACAACACGTCGATCGGGTAAGTGCCAGAACCGATGTGGCGCAACAATCTTCCGCCGTGCACCGACAGGTCCGAGGATTGCACAAGCGCGATGCCCATCTCCTCGGCGAGAAACGTGTGCTCGAACCAGGCGGAATCGTCCCAGCCTGCGGACAACAGAGCCACCGTGACCTCATCGGCGGCCTCCGGCGGCGCCGCGGCGCGCAACGTATCGAGCAGCAATCGGGGCACCTCATCCACGTCACCGGTGTCGGCCGGCCGGTCGAGTTCGGGCAGATGCTTGGACAGCAGCCGCCGGTTGACGACCGCGTACGCGGTACCCGATGGGATACGCAGGTTGTCCTCGAGCACCATCCAGTTTCCGGCCCGGTCGCAGACCACATCGGTGCCGCTGATGTGCGCACGGACCGGGCTGCAGGGCAGCCGCCCCGTCGAGCGGAATCCGGGTGCCCGGTCCAGCGCGTGCAGCCCGATGACGCCGTCATTGACGATGGCTTGCTCGGAATAGATGTCACGGAGGAACGCATTGAGTGCCCTGGCCCGCTGACCCAGCCCCACGACGAGTTGGTGCCATTCCCCGGCTGAAACCAGCCGTGGCATCAGGTCGAGCGGGAATACCTGCGCGCGGCTCTGTCCACTGACCCGGAACATGATGTTGTCGGCGCGCTGGTCCTGCTCGATGGCGCCTTCCCGGGAGCGCAGCACCGACACTCCCAGTTTGGCGACGGTGTGCAGGACCTTTTCGTAGTGGGGCCGCGGACCGCCGGTGGGGTCGACGGCTTCGTCGTAGCTCACGGCGGCGGTCTTGTCGGTGCTGTCGTACTCGCGATCGGGGTGATAGCCGAACAGCAGCGTCGGGTCCTCCATCACCGCGGCCACGGTGCTCGGCCAACTGCCCGCGGTCTCGGCGATCAGCTGGTCGACGACGTCGGTCAGGCGACCGCGGCGGCGCAAAGCGCGGCGCTGGCGGCCGGCCGACGTCCCGGCGATGAGAACCTTCCGAGTCAGGTCGCTGATTATCTGCCAGTCACCCGCGGCTTCGAGCTGCGGGCGCAGCGACCGGACGAGTTCGGAGACGACATCGGCCGCAGGCCGGCTCACTGGACCATCGATATCGACGAGTTCGCCCTCCAGCCCGGATCGCGCCGCCCGCCACAGCGCGGCCCGACCCAGCGGCGGCGAGACCTCGAATGCTGGCACGCCGGCCCGCAGCCCTTCGACCTCGCGCTCCACCAGTGCCCGGAACAGCCCGGCGATCAGCACGATGGTGTCCACCGACGGACAGCTGTCGCATATCCGTAGCTCCAACGTTGGGGCGGCGAGTGCGGGCCGGACGTCGAAGTAGACCATCCCGGCGTCGGCGATCACCCCGCTGGCAACCAACTCGGAGACGAGCTTGTCGTACTCGGCGGCCGACGATACCGGCGCGGCAAGCCCCGTCGTCGGCCAGCGCTGCCACACCAGGGTGCGCCCACTGGAATAGCCCGTGTCGGACCCGTCCGCCCAGAACGGGGAGCTGGCACTCAGCGCCAGCAGCGTGGGGAGATACGGTGCCACCCGATTGGCCACGACAACCGACTCATCGCGGTCCTCGACGCCGATGTGCACCTGAGTGCCGCAAATCAGCTGCTCGCGGGCGAGCAACTGGTAATCGGCGAGCATCTGCCGGTAACGGGCGGTCTGGGTGACCTGCATTTCGGCTGGCACCGACAGCGGCACCGCACCCGCAGCGACCACGCCCATGCCCAGCCGAGTGGCTGCGTCGACCAAGACCCCGCGGTGACCCTGCAAGTCGGCGCGCAGGCCGTCGAGGGTCTCGACGACGCCGCTGTTCATTTCGACCACGCAGCGCTGCAACTCCGCCACGTAGCTATCGGACAACTCGTTGAGCAGCTCGGGCGCGCGAGCCGTCAGGCGGCGGGTCTTCAGGTCGACGAGGTGAAACTCCTCCTCGACACCCAACGTTCGCGGCATAGCGCCTCGCATCCGGCCACGGTAATTGACGCGCGGTTACGTCAGTGTTACCCAGTTCGCGGCTAGTAAACGAGGCCATGCGCCGTTACGCCCGCTCCGGCAGGCAGTCAAGAAAGCCGCATGCGCGACGCAGGTACCCTGCAGCCATGAGGTGGGTATGACCAACACACCGCGAGGCGACGGCCCGGAGCCGACTCAACCGTTGGGCCCCAGCTACCCGCCGTACTCGGATCCGGCATATGCAGGCCAGTCCCCGTACGGACCCACTTACCAGGCCCCACAGGTCCCGGATCCCACCCAGCAACTGCCGCCGTACTCCCCCTATGGCTACGACCCGTACGCCACCGGCCAATACGGGCCGCCGTACCCACCGGGCGAGCCGCCGGAGGGACCTCCGTCGCCCAAGTCGCCACGCTGGCTGTGGGTGGTGGCCGCGTTGGCCGTGCTTCTCGTTGTCGGCCTGGTGATCGCGTTGGTGGTCGCCAACAGCTCGAAACAGGACACGGTGGTGGCACCGCCGCCGATGCCGGAACCGACCACGCCGACCACCACTCGTACGCCAACGACAACGAGCCTGCGGCCGCTGCCGCCGATCGTCCCGGTGCCGACCACCACCCCGCCCAGCGAGTCGGTGACCCCGGGTGCAACCGAGACGGTGGTCTACGAGGTCAACGGCGACGGCCGGGCGATCAACATCACCTACGTCGACACCGGCAGCGTGCTGCAGACCGAATTCAATGTCGTGCTGCCGTGGCGCAAGGAAGTGGAATTGCCCAGTCCGGCAGATGATTCGGCGAGCCTGACGATCATCAATGTGGGTCGCGAGGTCACCTGCTCGGTGACGATCAACGGTGTCCAGGTAGAGGCGAGCACCGGCAACGGCCTGACGATCTGCACCGCGGTTCGCTAGCGCACCGGTATCCGGTGCGGTGCGTGTACCGCCACCATGGCCGCCAGACCGATGGCGAGCACCACCAACAAGCCGGCGACGCCGGCCCGCACGGAGTCGAACCAGTCGATGAACAGAGAAATGAGCGACGGCGCAAGGAAGGACACCGCGCGTCCGGTCGTGGTGTAGAGGCCGAACGCGACGCCCTCCTTGCCGTCGACCGACATTCGCAGCATCAGCGTCCGCGCCGAGGACTGCGTCGGCCCGATGAACAGGCACAGCAGCAGCCCGCAGATCCAGAAGGCGACCGGTCCGGACAGCATCATCAGGGTCAGCCCGGCGGCGATCATCGACACCAGTGAGCCGACGATGACCGGTTTGGACCCCAACCGGTCATCGACCAGCCCGCCAAGCAAGGCGCCGATGGCTGCGATCACGCTTGCGCTCACGCCGAACAACAGCACGTCGGCAGTCGAAATGCCGTACGCGCTGACACCGAGTACCGCGCCGAACGCGAAGACGCCCGCCAGGCCGTCCCGAAACACCGCGCTGGCGAGCAGGTAGTAGATGATGTTGCGGTCCCGGCGCCATTCGCCGACGACCTCGGCCCACAGTTCGCGGTAGGCGCCGAAGAAGCCGACGGCCTTCCGCCGGTCCCGGCGCGGGCTTCGGGTGAGGCACCACGATGAACACGGGCAGGGCGAACAGCGCGAACCAGGCGGCGGCCAACAGCATGGCGGCCCGGACATTCTGGCCGTCCGCAACCGGCAGGCCCAGCAGCCCGCGGGTGTCGCCGTCGCCGGACATGAAGCTGAGATACACGAGGAGCAGCAGCACGACACTGCCCAAATAGCCCATTCCCCAGCCGAATCCGGATATCCGGCCCGACGTCTCCGGGGTGGAGAGCTGCCGCAGCATGGCGTTGTAGGGCACGGTGGCCAGCTCGCTGCACGCGGCCGCGCAGGCGAGCAGCGCCAGACCGGGCCATAGATAGTGGTAGTCGTCGCGGATCAGGCTCATCGCCGAGGTCAGCAGCACCACCATCCCGGTCAGTGCGGCCAGCACCCGACGCCGCCGCCAGGGCGCGTTGACCCAGATCCCGGTGACCGGGGCGAGGAAGGCCACCACGAGACCCGACAGCGCCAGCGCCCGGAACAGCCAACTCTGCGGCGTGGTCGCGCTCGGTAGGTCGTCGCCGACGGTGCCGGTCAGGTAGACCGAGAACACGAACGTCACGACGATCGCGTTCACGCCCGTCGAACCGACGTCCCACAGCGCCCAGGCCAGCACTCGCGACCGCCCAGCGTGCCCAGGCGGCCGCGGATGGTCCATGGTCGCCCACGATATAGTCCGGCCCATGCCAGTACCCGCTCCCAGCCCGGATGCCCGTGCGGTGGTCACAGGTGCTTCGCAGAACATCGGCGAAGCGCTGGCCACCGAGCTCGCCGCGCGAGGGCATCACCTGATCGTCACAGCGCGCCGGGAGGACGTGCTGAGGGCGCTCGCCGACCGGCTCACCGACGAGTACGGAGTCGTCGTCGAGGTGCGCCCGGTGGACCTCGCCGACCCGACCGAACGCACGAAACTGGCCGACGAGCTGGCCGGGCGCAACATCTCGATCCTGTGCGCGAACGCGGGCACCGCGACATTCGGCCCGGTCGCCGGGCTGGATGTCGCCGACGAGAAGGCACAGGTCCAGCTGAATGTCCTTGGGGTGCACGACCTCGTCCTCGCCGTGCTGCCGGGAATGGTCGAGCGCAAGGCCGGCGGAATACTGATTTCCGGTTCAGCGGCGGGCAATTCACCGATCCCGAACAATGCCACCTATGCGGCCACCAAGGCGTTCGTCAACACGTTCAGCGAGTCATTGCGGGGTGAGCTGAAGCGGGCAGGCGTGCATGTGACGGTGCTGGCCCCAGGGCCCGTGCGCGAAACGTTGCCCGCCGCGCATGAGCAGACGCTGGTGGAGAAGCTGATACCCGACTTCTTGTGGATCTCCACCGAGTACACCGCCAAGCAGTCGCTGGATGCCTTGGAGCGCAACAAGATGCGCATCGTCCCGGGTGTGACGTCCAAGGCCATGTCGGTGGCCAGTGGCTACGCGCCGCGCGCGATCGTCACCCCGATCGTCGGCGCCGTCTACAAGAAACTCGGCGGCGGCTAGCGCTTTCGCGCGAACTAGTCACCTTCCCGCGAAATAGCATTCCGGCAGCTGTTGATCGTGCGAAATCACGACCGGGAATGCTATTTCGCGGAGCGATGGGTCAGCGGCGGCGGCCGGTGCCGAAGATGCTGCGGGTGATCTCCCGGCCGATAACCGTGCCCGCCGATCGCATCGCGCTCTTGAATGCCGGGCTGTTCATCATCTTGTCGAACAATCCCGGCTCCGTCGCGCGCTTCGACGTGGCAGTGCCTTCGGCGCTCGCCTCACCCTGCGGTGGCACGTACACCGGCGGCGGCAAGGACGGGTCGGCCGGCACCTGCTCCGGCGGCGCGAGCCTCGCATTCAGTCGCTCATAGGCGGACTCGCGATCGATCGTCTGGCCGTACTCGGCCTGCAGCGGGCTGGCCTTAGCGGCTGCGGCGATCGCCTCCGGCCCGATGGTGTCCATCAGCGACCGCGGAGCACGCATTCTGGTCCACGCCACCGGCGTCGGCGCACCCTTCTCCGACAACACGGTCACGATCGCCTCACCGATGCCCAGCGACGTCAACGCCGACTCCAGTTCGTACACATCGGTTTTCGGGTAAGTGCGAACGGTCTTGGAGAGCGCCTTCTGGTCGTCCGGGGTGAACGCCCGCAGCGCGTGCTGGATTCGGGCACCGAGCTGGCTCAGCACATCGTTGGGCACGTCGGTCGGCAGCTGCGTGCAGAAGAAGACGCCGACGCCCTTGGACCTGATCAGCTTCACGGTCTGCTCGACCTGCTCGAGGAACGCCTTCGAGGCGTCGGTGAACAGCAGATGCGCCTCGTCGAAGAAGAACACCAGCTTGGGCTTGTCGACGTCGCCGACCTCCGGCAGCGTGGTGAACAGATCGGCGAGCACCCACATCAGGAACGTCGAGAACATCACCGGCCGGGCGGCCTGATCGCCCAGTTCGAGAAGGCTGATGATGCCGCGTCCCTGCGTGTCGACGCGCAACAGATCCTTGGGCTCCAGCTCGGGCTCGCCGAAGAAGGTGTCGGCGCCCTCGGCTTCGAGGTTGACCAGCGCGCGCAGGATGACGCCCGCGGTCGTGGCCGATACCGCGCCAAGCGCCTTCAGCTCGGGCTTGCCCTCGTCGCTGGTGAGGAACTGGATCACCGCCCGCAGATCCTTGAGGTCCAGCAGCGACATGCCCTTCTGGTCGGCGAAGTGAAAAATCAGCCCAAGCGTCGACTCCTGAGTAGCGTTGAGCCCCAAGACCTTCGACAGCAGGATCGGCCCGAAGCTGGTAATCGTGGCGCGCACCGGTACCCCGATCCCCGAAGTGCCCAGCGACAGGAACTCGACCGGAAACGCGGTCGGCGTCCAGTCGTCGCCGGTGTCCTTGGCGCGCTGCTGCGTCTTGTCGTCCGACTCACCGGACCGTGACAGTCCCGACAGGTCGCCCTTGACGTCGGCCATCATCACCGGAACCCCGGCGGCGGACAGCTGCTCGGCGATCACCTGCAGCGACTTCGTCTTACCGGTGCCGGTTGCGCCGGCAACCAGCCCGTGCCGGTTGACGGTGGCTAGCGGGATGCGGACCTGCGCTGTGGAATCGGCGGCACCGTCAACGACGACGGTGCCCAGTTCCAGCGCCTGTCCCTCGACGGCGTATCCGGCGGCAATCCGCTGTGCGGGGGTGGCAGTCGACTCGGTCGTCATGGGTCGAAACATTACTGTGCAGGCTTCCCACGGTAGGTGTGGTGGGCCACTAGACGGGGGGTGGGCTTAATGTTGATCGCTGTGCGGGACGAACTGGTGTGGATCGACTGTGAGATGACCGGCCTGGACCTCAAGGCCGACCGGCTCATCGAAATCGCGGTGCTGGTGACCGACGCCGAGCTCAATATCCTGGGAGAAGGCATCGACGTGGTCATCCACGCTCCCGACGATGCGCTGTCCGGGATGATCGACGTGGTCGCCCAGATGCACAGTCGTTCCGGTCTGGTGGAGGAAGTGCGGGCATCGACCATCGACGTGCCCGCCGCCGAGGAGCTGGTGCTGGACTACATCCGCAGCCAGGTGAAGCAGGCCAAGACGGCTCCCCTTGCCGGCAACTCGATCGCCACCGACCGCGGTTTCATCGCCCGCGACATGCCGGCGCTGGATGACTTTCTGCACTACCGGATGATCGACGTCAGCTCGATCAAGGAGCTGTGTCGGCGCTGGTATCCGCGCATCTACTTCGGCCAGCCCGAGAAGGGTCTGGCGCATCGCGCGCTGGCCGACATCCACGAATCGATCCGTGAGCTGCAGTACTACCGCCGCACCGCGTTCGTGACCCCGCCCGGGCCGTCGACCAGCGATATCGCCGCGATCTCCGCGGAATTGAGCCCGGCAGCGTCCGACGGCGACCAAATCGATTCGGCTGCCGAGCGTCCGAGCGGCTAATATCGACGACGCCGCGGTGCCCATCGGGTCGGCGGCGATGGTGGCTGTAGTTCAGTTGGTAGAGCACCAGGTTGTGATCCTGGCTGTCGCGGGTTCGAGTCCCGTCAGCCACCCCGCAAGAAATGCCCCCTGCGAATCACCAGGGGGCATTTCTTTTTCGGCGTCAGATGTTGGCGTTGCCCGCCAGCCACTGATCCCAGGGGATGTTCCAGTCGCCCAGACCATCGACGCCCGGAAGTATCGAACCCACCGTGTTTGTGATCTCGACGATGTCGCCGCGCTTCGTGTTGTTGAAGAACCACTGCGCATTGCTCGTATTGACGTTCAGGCAGCCGTGACTGACATTGCTGTAGCCCTGGCTTCCCACCGACCACGGCGCGGCGTGCACGTAGATGCCGCTGTATGAGATCTGGGTGGCGTAGTCCACCTCGGTGCGGTAGCCGTTCGGTGAGTTCGACGGCACGCCATAGGTCGACGAGTCCATGACCAGGTGCCCGAACCGGTCACCGACAATGAAGGTGCCGTTATTCGTGGGCGTGCTGTTCTTCCCCATCGATACCGGCATGGTCTTGATGACCTCGCCGTTGCGCCGGACGGTCAACGTCTTGGTGTTGTCGTCGACGGTCGCGATCACCGCGTCACCGATCGTGAAGTGAGTGGTGACGTTCTCCTGACCGAACAGGCCGTCGCCGAGATCGACACCGTAGGTGTTGACGGCGACGTCCACGGTCGTGCCCGGCTTCCAGTATTGGGCTGGGCGCCAACGCACTTCGCGGTTGCTGAGCCAGTAGAAGGCACCCTCGACCGGTGGGTTGGTGGTGACGGTGATCGCCCGCTGCGCCGCGAGCCGGTTCGGGATGTTCTCGTCGAAGCGGACCGCGACGGGCTGACCGATGCCCACGGCCTCGCCGTCGTTGGGCAGCACGTACGGCATCGTCAGGTTCTCGGGAGAGTGGGTCTGGAAGGTCATCTGCTGGCCGGTGGCGCCGCCAAGGCCCAGTGACTGCGCGTTGAGCGTGTAGCGCGTGTTGTAGCCAAGCGGCTCGGTGGTGCGCCAGGTCAGGCCATCGGGGCTGAGCTCGCCGGCGACCGGGATGCCCTCCTCGTCGTTGACCATCGTGACCGCACCGAGGACGCCGTCTTCGGCGCTGACGGTGACCGGCGAGTCCACCGGCACGCCGACGGCACCGTCCTTCACCGACGCGGTGAGCTTGGGCACCAGCAGGTCGCCGAACGGCGTGCCCTTGTCGTCGATCACCTGAGGCTGAGGCGGAGCCGAGTTGCCGCTGCAGGCGCTGAGGCCGAACACCAGGGCAGAAACCATCGCGAT
This sequence comes from uncultured Actinomycetota bacterium, assembly GCA_963743225.1. Taxonomy (GTDB): domain Bacteria; phylum Actinomycetota; class Actinomycetes; order Mycobacteriales; family Mycobacteriaceae; genus Mycobacterium. The sequence continues at coordinate 250,984 of CAVUPN010000039.1, forward strand.
GGCCATCAAACTCGCATGAAAACGACGCGGACGGGTCACGGAACGGACCTGCCACATACTTTGCTCCAACTCGTTACTGGGTTCACTCGACGGAATTCTTGGCAATAGTCTAAGGGCAACCTGTGTCCGGGCGCGACCTAGGCATCGGACTCCTCCGGCGACGGCGGAAAGGGATTTCACCCCGCACGGTAGGGCCTGTTATTGTCGCACACGCGCGCCGTTAGCTCAGTTGGTAGAGCAGCTGACTCTTAATCAGCGGGTCCGGGGTTCGAAACCCTGACGGCGCACTTCAAAGGCGTTTTTTGGTGCCCGAGCCGCCACAGGTCGACGTTTATTCGACGTTTATGGCTGCGTCTAGCGCATCAGCTACCTGTGTGTGAACCTTGCCACGCGCCATATAAACGTCCTGCGTCATCGACGGTCTGGCGTGTCCGAGTTGATCGGCGCCGATGCGCGCCGACAGGCCCGAATCATCAATCAGCGTGGCGACCGACTTGCGGAAGCTGTGTGTGGTGACGTCGGGAACTCCGAGTTGATCGCGCACCCTGCGCCAGTCCCGACCGAAGTTATTCGGGTCGCGCCAAGTGCCCGCACGGCTTACGCGCTCGGCGCTCCAGCCTGCCTCTTCGTCGCGCAGTGTGTTGCCGTAGTGGCAGTCCGCGCCGCGGAGCAGCGTCAGGATTTCCTCGCGGTGCTGGGTTTCGCTGGACATAGGTTCCTCCCTGTCTCGGTGTCTCCGGCGCTGTCTTGGTGTCCCCGGCGCGCCGCCGGGCGCCGTCGCGAACGTCCTGCTACTCCAGGTCGAGCGTGGTGCTGCCGACGATGCCGGCGGGCCGCGCGATGGCACCGGCATCACATGTCAAGGAAGCGAACGTCTTTGGCGTTTCGGGTGATGAACGCGCGCCGCGCGTCGACGTCTTCGCCCATGATGATCGAGAACAGGATGTCGGCCGCTGCGGCGTCGTCGACGGTGATGCGGCGCAGCACGCGCACGGATGGGTCCATGGTGGTTTCCCAGAGTTCCTTGGCGTCCATCTCGCCAAGGCCCTTGTACCGCTGGATGCCGTCGTCCTTGGCAATCTTCTTGCCTTCCGCCTGGCCAGCGTGGAGCAACCCGTCGCGTTCCCGGTCGGAGTAGGCGAACTCGGGGGTAGAACGCTGCCATTTCAGTTTGTAGAGCGGCGGCTTCGCAAGAAATACGTGTCCGTTCTCGATCAGCGGGCGCATGAACCGGAACAACAATGTCAACAGCAGCGTCGAGATGTGCTGCCCGTCGACGTCGGCGTCGGCCATCAGCACGATCTTGTGATAGCGCAGTTTGGCGATGTCGAACTCGTCGTGGATACCGGTGCCGAGCGCGGTGATGATCGCCTGGACTTCGGTGTTCTTGAGCACCCGGTCGATACGCGCCTTTTCCACGTTGATGATCTTGCCGCGCAGCGGCAGGATCGCCTGGAACTGCGAGTCTCGGCCGCTCTTTGCGGAGCCGCCGGCCGAATCACCTTCTACGACATAGAGTTCTGATCGTCGGGGATCGGTCGAGCGGCAGTCGGCGAGCTTTCCGGGAAGCCCACCGACACTCGACGCGTTCTTGCGTCTGATCGTGCCCTTGATGGTCGTGGCCGCGTGCCGGGCGTGCGCGGCGGAGGCGGCTTTGTTCACGATGGCCCTGGCTTCAGCAGGGTTGGATTCCAGCCAGTACAGCAGCCGCTCGTAGCAGACCTTCTGCACGAACGACTTGATCTCGCTGTTGTTGAGCTTGGCCTTGACCTGCCCCCCGAACTGCGGTGCGGCCAATCTGACCGAGACCACGGCGGCCAGGCCTTCCCTGATGTCTTCGCCGATCGGGACGGGACCTCGCGCCTTCAGGAGGTTCTTGTCCTTGGCGTACTTGTTGACGGCGAGCGTGACGGCGGTGCGGAAGCCTTCTTCGTGGGTGCCGCCTTGAGGGGTTTCGACGGTGTTGGCGAAGGTGAGCACGGATTCGATGTAGCCACTGTTCCACTGCATGGCGACGTCGACTTCGTGCTTCGCCGCAGTGGCGTCAAAGGCGATCACGCTGGGATGAATCCCACGGTCCGCGTTCATGTTCCGCACGAAGTCCACCAACCCGCCGCCGTAGCAATAGGTCCGGCCAAGGTCTGCCGGGTCTGCTGCGTCGGTGTCGAGACGTTCGTCGACCAGGGTGAGGGTCAGTCCCTTGTTCAGGAACGCAGTCTGCTGCAGACGCTCTGCGACGGCCTCGAAGTCATACCGAGTGGTCTCAAGGATGGCGGAATCGGCCCAGAATCGCACCGTCGTACCCGTCTTCTTGGTCTTGACGCCTCTGCGCAACGTCCCCGGCACGCCGCGGTCGTAGGTCTGAAACCACTGGTGGCCGTCGCGGCAGACGTCGACCTCCAGTCGAATGGATAGAGCATTGACCACCGACACTCCGACGCCGTGCAGCCCTCTGCTGGGCGGCGCGCCGGAGTCGTCGTTGAATTTTCCGCCGGCGTGCAGCACGGTCATCACCACGTCGACGGTCGGGATGCCGCTGGCGTGCATCGCGACGGGGATGCCGCGACCGTCATCACTGATTTCCGCTCCGCCATCGGGCAGTAGTCTGACGGTAACTGTGCTCGCGTGGCCGCCCAGCGCCTCGTCGACGGAGTTGTCGACGACCTCCCAGATCAGATGATGTAAACCGTGTTGATCCGTGGAGCCGATGTACATGCCCGGTCGTTTGCGGACAGCCTCCAAACCTTCGAGGATCTTGATAGAATCTTCGTTGTAGACCTTCTTGTTTTGGGCAGCCACCATCGCAACGTCTCCTCAGGGATTTTCGGCGCCAGACGCGCGCGACGCGCACCCCGGCCTGCAGCAACAATCTTACAGCATACAGATGCTGCTGCACTCATATTTGAAGGCGTGTCTTTGGCCCCTGAGTGCGCCTGAGATCGCCTATCAGCATCGATCCGGAGTGATTTGGACCTCGACTTACATTTCCGCACCACTGGAGGCTCAGATCGCTCGCCGAGTCCGCGAGGAGTGGCCGCTATGCAGGCGGCCGCGGGTCGGGCGCGCAATCCGCGGAACCGACTCCTACGGTGTCGACGAACCGAGCAGTCTGTCGGGCGCGGGGTAACGCCGGCGCGTCGGGTCGCGCCCCAACATCGGCCCGGCAACGATCAACCCGATGTGCGGTCGCTAGTTGGCCAGCAGTCCGGCATCGGCTCTGATGTGATCGGGAGCCGGTCGTCCAAACATCATCAATCACGAGCACATCGCGTCCAGCCACATCCGCCGCCAGGTCCACCATGAACTTGCCGGCGTTCACGTTGCGGTCACAGCGAGCCTCGGAGCCCGGTGTCAGCACGGGTTCGTCCGCCAGCCCCATCGACTCCGCGATCGACGTCAACGGATGAACGCCGGACCTGTAGGTTAGCGAAGGGATCACGGCTCGCACCGAGACGGGCGGCCCCACCAGTGCGCCAAAGCACTTCTCATGCAACAGGACTGCCGACATCAACAGTTCAGCGACGATCTGAGCCCGACATTCCCGCCGTGTACGAACCGGATGGTTCTTGTACATGCTCAACGTGGCGGCTGACTCTGTACCGCCAATGGCATTAGGACGAGGAACCCGCCACCATCCATGTGTGCCCCCAAATCTCTCTGCTTGGACCCTGGGTCGATCAGTGGATCGCAGTTCGCAGCACCGTGACCGGGGCCGACCGCCTGGGCCACGAAGACCACCCACAGTGGCACAAGGGAGGCGAGATCCTCTGGGAATCCGAGCGGCAAGGAATACCGCGCGCGTTATCCATACACTTATCGCATGAACCTCGGCAAAGTCATCGCGGGCGTAGCGACAGCCCCTGTCCGGGTCGGCATCGCGGCGGCCGACACCGGACTCGGCGTTGCGGCCATCGCACTCGGGCTTGTGAAGCAATCCTTGGGCGAGGAGGGCGCGCAGACCGTGGACCCGATTACCGACATTCTGCCGCTGCGCGGCGCAATCGTAGGCGCCAACCGGGTTGCCGAGTTAACCGAAGACGACAGGGCGATGGGGCGCGCTCTGGCCCGCGGCGGGCCGGCGGACCAGCTGATGCGGCCGGGTGGGGTTGTCGACCTGTTGACCGCGCCCGGCGGTTTACTCAATCGGGTATCCGTTGAAGGTAGCGCGCTAGAGCGGGCCCTGGCGCCCGGTGGGCTCGCAGATCGGCTGCTCGGCGAGGACGGGCCGGTCGAGCGGATGTTTGCCGAGGACGGCCCGATCGAGCGAATGTTTGCCGAGGACGGCCTTATCGATAAGCTGACGGCGAAGAATGGACCGCTCGAACAATTAACCGAAGCCGCCGAAATCCTGAGTCGGCTGTCGCCCGCAGTGGAGACGTTGACGCCCACCGCCGACACCCTGCAGGATGCTGTCGATGCGCTCAACAGGGTGGTCAACTCGCTGAGTGGCATCACAGACCGCATTCCGCGGCGGCGGTCGCGGCGCGCGACGCGGCCGACTGTCCCCACAAAGCGCATCGAGGACCACGATGCCCTCGACGTCGTCGACGAATGAGCCGATAGGCTTGTTCCCGCTTCACGCCTCTTAGCTGACGATGAGGACGATCCCTTCGATCCGACTGAGTTCATCGACGAGGACGACGACGAGTTTTGACCCCCGCAGCGCCCGCCGTCACCGAGGGCGATGGGGGCCGCTGCCGGTGTGGACGGGGCGTTCGCGGTCGCGTAGACGGTGGCGTACGCGCCAGGGCCGGTGGACCTCCCGGTCACCAACTTCCTCGTCAAATGTCGCTGTATGCGGCAAAAGCAAACCGGCGTAGCCTTTGCTGTATGAGTGCCGCGGCGGTTGTGGTCGGCGTCTCGCTGGTGGTCATTCTCGGGATCACCGCGGTGGTCATGCGAGTGCGGCGCAATTCGGTCCGCCGTCAACGTGATCGGGTCCGCCGTCAACGTGATGAGAGCCCGGTTGACCGATACCGGCGCGAGCTCCCGGACCTTCGAAGCAGCCAGACTTCGCAGGGCGGCCATCGCGACGCCGCGGAAGCCCCGCACCCGGTCGTCGGGGTCGATGATCTCGCCGCCCTTGTTCAGCGCGCCGTGCAGGACGCTCCGGAACGCGAGGTCTTCGGGAATCACCGTCGTCTGCGGCGTGCCAGAAGGCGCCGCACGGGCTACGGCGTCGGGCATCTCGGCTGGGCAGGCGGCTCGGGCGGTGGAGACGACGGCGGCGACGGCGGAGGCTGTGGCGGCGGAGGCTGTGGCGGCGGTGGAGACTGACGCAGGCAAGCAGCCGTCCGCGGCAACAGTCAATTCTCACGGAAAACACCACGCCCCCATGTGGTCCTTACCTCTGCTATCTCGTTGTGCTCGCAGTCGCGTGGGTGACGGCTGATCCGCCGCTCGCCATCAGGCCTACAGCCGGGCTACAGAACAGACCCGGGGGCCGGCTATGCGGCGTATGACGTGATCGTCGTCCACGAACCTCGATGGTGTCGCTCTGGAGGAGAGGAAGCGGATGGTCCGCATCAGCGGCGGCCGACGCTGCCCATCGAGTTTGGCGCAGGCCCGGGTCACGCCTGCTCAGCCAACAACTCCTGAGCGCGCGCCAGTTCCGGCGCACCACCCTCGGCCGGCATGCGGCCGACCACGTCGACAAGTGCAGCACGCGCGGGTTGGCCGTGCAGCTGGAAATCGTCGAGCGCTGCGCGCAATTCCAGCAACGTGAAACCTTGGCGCCGGGCAAGGTCGCGTGCCACAACGAGTTCCTCGTGGCGCTGACCCGCATCGGTTGCCGTGTGGGCGCGGAGGCGCATAATTTCCGCATCGTAGAGGAGCTGACCAATTCTGGCGGTGACCTCGAGCGAGGTGTCCAGCCAGGCGCGCGCGCTGTCGGGGTCACCAGCAATCAGAAGCAGTCGCCCGACTACACCATCGAAGAGATATCGACCCACCTCCAGCCCAATACGCCGCCACATGTCAAGCAGTTTGGTAAGCCGTGCGATCCGTGCCAGTAACTCATCGCGGTCACGGTTGGCACCGTGCGCGACCAACAACGCATCGGCCGCAGCGCGCGCGGTAGCGGCGTTCAGCCTGATCGTGTCGATGCCGTGTGATGCAGCCAGATCGTGGACCTGACGCGCTAGCGTCGCAGCACCCTGGATATCGCCCTGCTCGAGCAGGGCCCAGAACCTAAGCGAATCGACTTGGCAGGTGTTCATCACTTGACGGTCCGGACTGATTTGCTCGATCCGGCGTTCCGCCCGTGTCACCACGGCATCGGCGTCCACGAAATCGCCGGTGAGAACGAAGTCGAGCATCCGCAGGCTGGCCAGATCGATGAACCCGTCGAGCCCCACGAATTCGATTGTGTGAGCGAATTGCTCGCCGTCGCCGGTCAGCATCGCTTCCCATTCCGCCAGGTGCCGACGAGCGGATTCCCGGTCGCCGCGAGAGAAGGCCACCCATGCTGATGTCGACTCGACGATGTATCGCAGCCAGGGACGCTGCTCATCGGTGCTTCCGCGCAGCATCTCGACGACTTGAGCCATCGCGTTCATATCTGAACGCACACTGTGATAGCTGATGATCGCGGTAAGGGCCGACAGCAGCTGATCGTCTCTGGGGTGCGCTCCGAGCAACTGCACGCAGCGTTCGAAATCGCCTGCAGCAGCTGGCCTTTGGTAGCCGTCGACCATACCGGCGAGATGGCCGCGCTCCAGCCTCAGGCCGCATTCAATTCGGTCACGCTCGGCACCGGCAGGAGTTTCCGCCAGTTGGTCGAGTGCCTTGCTGAGGTGTGCCCGGGCCTCGGCGAGTGCGCCGCGCCGACGTGCCTGGGCGCCCGCGGTTCGATAGGCCGAGACCGCGTCGGCGAACCGCTCGCCCTGTTGGTAATGGGCGCCGACCAACGGCCAATCCGCCTCGTCACCGCCGCGCTCGACCATCGCGTCTGCGACTCGCGCGTGCAGGCTGCGGGCCACGCTAGGTGGCGCGAACTCCGCGGCGACCTCCCGCAACAGCTCGTGGCGGAAGCGCCAACCGTCAACGCCCCACGGCTCGAAAACCTGCGCGTCTTCCAGTTCGTCGATCGCGTCGTCGATATCGGCCTCGGTGAGATCCAGCACTGCGCAAAGCTCGCTGCGGTCTCCCTGCCTTCCGATGATCGCCGCCGCGCGAACCACGGGAACCGCGTGTGCGCTGGCCCGAAGCCGGGCGAAGAGCGGCTCGTACAAGGTCTCCGGAACACGGGCTTCGCCCGGCTCGCGCGCGGCTCGCAGCTCCGCGGTGATCTGTTCGATGTAGAACGGGATCCCGTCGCAACGCGCGCGCACCGCAGCCCGCTGCTCGGCCGTCAGACCGGGGCCGAGTGCTGCGGTCAGCGCATCGGTCTGCTCATCGGTCAACGGTGCCAGATCGAACAACTTGACGGGCCAATCGGTCGGAAGCCATCCCTCGGCACGGCCGGTCGCCACCACCATCACGCGGCCGGTCCCGCCGCGGAGCACTGTGCCGAGCACCTCCAGGCTCGACGGGTCGAACCAATGGACGTCCTCGGCTACCAGGAGTGCGGCCTTGTCGCCGCCGCACGCCGCCAAGTAGTCACCGACGGCCGAAACGATCATCTCGTGCAGTTCAGGGCCTTCGGCGACGACCGGTCGATAACCGTGGTCGGCCGGAACGCCCACGACCCGCGCCAAAAACGGGACCATTTCCGCGGGATCGAGCCCCACGGAACGTATTTCGGCTGCCAGCATTCTGAGCCGCTCGTCGGCGTCGGTGGAACGATCAATGCCGCAGCGGCTTTCGATCAACATGCGAAATGGATACAGGCCGACGTCGGTGTGAAACGGCGACCCGTTCAGCTCCAGCACCGCACCGCTGTTGCGTTCGGCAAACTCTGTCGCCGCGGCAACGAGTCGGCTCTTACCGATTCCGGCCTCGCCCCGGAAGACCACGCCCGGCGTGGTCAGGCTGCCCGACTGCGCTCGCGCCCAGGTCTTCTCGAGCCGCGCGAGTTCACGGTCGCGGCCGATCAGCGGACCTCGCTTGACCCTGGACGTCTCGACACGCTCACCGACTACCCGCCAGTGGGCGACCGGCTCCGCGATCCCCTTGACCGACGCAGGTTCACGGCGCTCCATGTCGAACGCATCGCCGATGAGCGACACCACGACATCGGAAACCACCACGGACCCGGGCGACGCCAGCGAGCAGACCCGCGCGGCGAGATTCGCGCCCAGCCCGTAAACGTCGTCCTGGGCGACGTCGAGGTACACCAGCCCGCGGTGCACGCCCACCCGAACGTCGACGCCGACACCGAACCGCCGCTGGGCCTGTTCGCTCAGCCCGCGCACTTCACGCGTGATGTCCAGCCCCGCCCGCACGGCACGGTGGACATCGTTTTCGTGGGCGACGGGGTGCCCGAACACCACGAGGAGCCCATCCCCTTTGGTCGACGCGACGTGGCCTTCGTAGCGCTCGATCGTGCGTGTCACCAATTCGCGGTACCTGCCAACCAGCACTCGGTACAGCTCGGGTTCCAAGCGGGTGGACAGCTGCGTCGACTCGACGAGATCGATGTACATGATCGTGAGTCTTCGCATTTCACCGGTGTCGTCCGGGGCTGCGAGCAGGTCCTCGGCGTCGGTGTTCGCGCCGTCGATGGCCAACACCTCACCCGCCAGCGCGGTAGCCGCCGCCCGATCACCGCTGTTGATCGCGAACACGGCGCGATCAAGTAGATCGTCGATCGACGCGCGGCGATCACCGGCGGTATCGCCGTGCTGCACAGGCCTGTGGTCGCGCACGTCAATATCGTGTCATCGCCGAGCGCTTGGCGTACGGAATCATGATGGTCCTGTTGCCTCGCCACAGTGGGTGAGAGAATCAAACCCTCCTGATCACAGGGGTCCTCGGGGTGGCGAAAAATGGAAACCGAACTGCGCCCGCCTGGATCGACTCGCGATCCAGGACCTCCTCTACGGCTACTCCGATGCCGTGACGCGTGCCGACTGGCAACACTGCGAGGCGGGTTGTCGTGACCGGGGCGCGGTATGCGCGCAGCAGGCACGAAACCCCGCCAGCATGCACACGCGGTGAACAGCTGCACCGGGCTGGCAAACAGCGTGAACCCTCCACGAACCCTCCAAGCTCGGGGCGGTCACAGGTAACTGAAACCCTCCGGAAGTGAAACGCAAGTCAGCGGAGGTCGCCGATAGCCGCAGGTGAAGACTGGATTTATAGTCGTCTGCCGAGCGGCGCCGCAGGTCAGCACTTAACTGGGCCGCGGACTCTTAATCAGCGGGTCCGGGGTTCGAAACCCTGACGGCGCACCACAAAAGCCCTTTTCAAGGTCGATTTCAGGACAGCGCGCCGCTTATGCGCCGTTTATTGCGTCGTCCAGCGCCTCGGCCACCTGCGTGTGAGTTTTGCCGCGTGACATGTAGACATCCTGCGTCATCGACGGCCTCGCGTGGCCCAGTTGATCGGCGCCGATGCGCGCCGACAGGCCCCGGTCGTCAATCAGCGTCGCCAACGACTTGCGGAAGCTATGTGTGGTGACCTCGGGCACCCCAAGCTGGTCGCGGACCCTGCGCCAGTCCCGACCGAAGTTATTCGGGTCGCGCCAGGTGCATGATCGTCGGGTGCTCCCCCAAGTACGGCAGCTCGCGCCGCGAGGCCAGTACGTCGATGGCGAATCGCGGCAACGCGATGGTGCGGTGACCGGCCGCGATCTTGGTCTCGTCGTCACGCACCAGGCCCTTGCCGCAGACATGTTCGCGGCCGGGCTTGCTGATCTGTTGGGCCGAGTTCACGTCGGGGCGTCGCAACGGACCGGGTACCGAAGGCTTCGCACACGGAATCTGCTGCGTTGTCGTCGGTGTCTGCGCGAAAGTGCGCATCGTCAGCTACCTTTCGCCAGCCTGGGCCCGACCGAGCTTTGGGCATTACCTGTTCCGCCTGGCGTGCATTGACGCGGCTTGGAGCAATTGAGATTGTCGTTTCCGGCTAATGAGTCCGCTAGCGTAGAGGTAACTCATGGAATTTCGCGTTCTATACCAATCACCTTGCCCTTACCGTCATCGTTGAGCCAAACTTCGGTACCCGAGTCACCGAAAACGTTGGTGAGGGCGTAGGTGTATCCTCGCACCCACAATGTGTCAGGTGTGTATGCGTCGTCTTGAGTGCGTTTACCATTGACCTTGTCCACATACTTCATTTTTGCATCGGGGTGCGACGTATACCAGTTCCGCAACTCCTCTTCGGTGTAGGCACCCGGACCTGGAGGCACGGGCCTGGCTTTACGTGGACGTTCTACTCTGACAACCCTGCCTTTCTTGGGTTCGTCTTTCTTCGGTTGTCTCTGTACAACCCGACTCCCCTTGCTTTGCTGTACGACGTGGGTGGGTTTGGGGATCCGGCCAGGATGAGGCCCAAAGAGAGGTGGAGCCGTACGCAACAGCCTTTGGACTGCTTGATTCCCAATTGTGTGCTGCAAGTGCAGAATCGAGCCCACGTCAGCGCATTGTCCTAAATATGTCGAAGTGAGTGCCGTAGGCGCTACCGATGTCTGCTGAGCTGCTTTCGGTTTCGGTAAGAAAATGCGCATCATCAATCTTCCGTTCCCCTCCGAAGGCTGATGAATAACAGTCTATCCGGAGTGGCGCCCTGCCGGGGTCGGCAGCAAGGGGCACCGGCGCGGCTCGTGGGCCTGGATCGCCAGGAGTCCGACGCGGATGCCGACACCGGTCACCAGCACCGCGGTGACGACTCTGGCGAGCCGATCTACTTGCGCTGCTCACGGGTTTGGCCCGCGAGATCTGTGCCCGGCAACGTCCCGCACCGTATCCACACTCCATCGGTCGATGTCGCCGATGGATAATCCGACCGGCACTGGCTAGGCTTCCAAGCTAACGAGGAGATGAGCCATGCGCACTTTCTCACCGAAACCGAAAGCAGCTCAGCAGACATCGGTAGCGCCTACGGCACTCACTTCGACATATTTAGGACAATGCGCTGACGTGGGCTCGATCCCTCACTTGCAGCGCACGATCGGAAACAAAGCGGTGCAGCGGTTGTGGCAGACCGATGGCGCAGGAGTCGGAGCCGAATTTGCCGCCACTTCTCGGGGAAAAGCCCTCCAGACGAAGCTGGCAATCAACGAGCCTGGAGACAGCTACGAACAAGAAGCGGACCGCGTCTCCGAACAGGTTATGCGCATGCCGGAGCCACGCGTGCAGCGCACATGCGCCTGCGGTGGCCCGGAGGAATGTGAAGAATGCGGGAAGAATCCGCCGTCGCTGCAACGCATGAGCGTGGATGTCGCCAGCCCGGCCGCGGGCGGTTTGGCGCCTCCCATCGTGTACGACGTATTGCGTTCGCCTGCTAGGTCGCTCGATCCCCAGACGCGCGCGTTCATGGGATGGCATTTCGGACGCGATTTCGGTCAGGTGCGCATTCATGCCGATCCCGGCGCGTCCCGCGCTGCGGATGCGGTGCAGGCGCAAGCCTTCACCGTTGGCGGCGATATCGTCTTCGGCAGCGGCCAATTCGCGCCATCTACGCCAGCAGGACAGAAGCTACTGGCGCACGAACTGACGCACGTCGTGCAACAGGGAGCGGCACCGGCGGCAGCGACGCACTCACCGGCGGAGGCGCCGAGCGAGGGCGCGGCGGAGGCGGGAGACCTCCGGACATCACACGTTTCCGCGTCGGGGTGGCTGCAGCGGCAGCCGAAGGGCGGCAAGGATTCACCAAAGACGGAGGCCTGCCCGCCCATGGAACGCGGCGAGAAAGAGGAGGCAGCCAAGGCGCAGCTTCGCTTGGTCGAGAGGATCCCGCAACAGGAGTGGCTGATCTACGGGTTCCCGATCGGCGGCAGCGAGATCTCAGGGGCTGAAGCGGGCAGATTCATTTCCTCCATCGTCAAGAGCCTGATGCAAGGCCACTTCGTCTACGTAACGGGCCAGGATCCGCTGGAGGTGCTCGGCTACTCGGATTGTTTCGCTGGGCCTCGGGTGGACAATCACGTCTTTCGCCGGCTTCGAGCAGCCGGGTTCTGCGCCGGGGTTAAGGATTACTACTCCTCCACGCCGAAGACCTACCCCAAGTTGATCCGCTCCTGCGAACCCGCGGTGGCAGACCAATACGTGGGCTCGAACACGACGCGCGCGGACAGGGCACAGAACCGCAGCATCCTGGTCCGGCGGGTCGCCGCAACAGTGGGGTTCGAGGAGCAAAATCAGGTCTTTCCCTATAACCCGAAATTCGGACCGAGCGATGCGCACTGCGCGGCCTACTCATCCGATCTGGCGCGTCGCATTCTCGGGCCGGTCTATACGAACAATGCGCATTGTTCCTGCCGGGTCACCCCGGATGAGCCGCACAACAACTGCGTGCGCCACTGTTTGCAGGACAAGATGTGGGGTCTGTTGGCGAACGCAAGTCGCGACCGCAAGCCCAGCGACCCGCCGATGGACATCGCCATCGCCTGTCCGATGATTTGGGACCATCACCGCAAGTGTTATCACGACTGCGGCTGCGCCAGCGAATTCATCGACTACCTGGCGTTCGACGCGGTTTGCAACATAGCTCTGCCGTGCGCGGTTGACTCTGCCGCAATCAACCTGGTGAACCGGTGCATGCCTGCCACGAAGAGCGACAAGTATCTTCCCGTGAAATGACGGATTGGCCTATCAATGCCCCTTCAGAACGGACTGGGGAGCGACTAATTTCAAAGTCAGCCAATAAGTGCCATCACCGCCACTGACTGTCTCGTGCACCACCTGAATATCGAGGAAATCCGTCGCCCGGTATCCCACGCCTACCTCTTTCGATGTCGCACCGAAAACATCCTTTCCCACCACCGCTCCGGCCCCGACCGAGCCCACTGCGAAAAGCCCTCCTTGCTTGCCCGGGTCGACGCGGACACCAACTTTTGCCAGGAAGGTGTAATCGCCGCCGGGTTCATCCGCCAAACTCGAATCGAGACCGAGCGTGAGATAAGTGTTTATGGGTACCAGGGGTAGGGGGCGATCTCTCTTCTCGAAGCCTACGCCCGCACCGAGGGCTACATTGCTGCCGGCGCCAAGACTGATGGTCGGCAGAAAGCCATACTTTTTTGTCAAGCCGGTCAACAAGGGCAGCCCCCGTTCGCCAAGCTTCCCGCCCAGCCATCCCAGTATGAAGGGGACAGCCGCATTGCCAATGCGGGAGTCGAGATTGGGTAAGGCAATTCCCATCGCCACACCCGAAAGTCGGCCGAAGTGTCGACCGATCATGTCGGGATCTTCGGTGGCAATGTCGGCGACGCCATGACCCAGGGGACGGCGGCCTCGTTGCGTAAACGGCTGAGGAGGATCGGTGATCTCCATCGGTATATCGCAGGTCCCGTCTTTCTTCTGTCCGGAGACGGCTGAGATGAAGTCCGGGCTTTCCTCGACGAACTTGCCAGTTTTCTTGTCGAAACAAACCTGGTCGCCAGGCGGGTAACCTCGGGCCGGGGGAATCTCGCGGTAGCACTGCAGGCCCGGATGTAGCTCCCCCGATTTCTCTGAATCGCGGCACCACTTGCCTTGCTTGACCAGCCTCGTGTAATCAGCCTCGGTATGACTGAGCGGCGCGCGTTGGACGACGCCACCCTCGACGGCTGAAAGCGGAATGACTGGTGACACACCAGATAATTCTTTGCTCTGCCCCAGCCGAATTCCCTCTGCCCCGGCCTGCTGCACGACATGCGTCAGCTCATGAGCAATCAACCGCCGTCCCTCGTGCGTCCCTGGAGCGAACCGGCCTGGAGCGAACATGATGTCGTGTCCTACGGTGTAGGCGTCAGCGTTCACGTCCCGGGCCGATTGCTCGGCGGCCGCACCGAGATGCACCTGGACGCTGGAAAAGTCGTAGCCGAAGCGCTGCTCCATGTCCTGCCGTAATGCCCGCTCCAGCGGCCTGCTCGGACTGGCAAGGGCGTGCGCGACGCTCGAGGGCGCAGCCGCGTTCGCCCGCCCGGTTGATTCCCCCGCCAAGCGCTGGATGCGCGGTGCAGACCCGGTGACGGCGAAGTGCGGCGACGTTGACATCATCTGGTCGGCAACCCGATTCGCCTCCTGCTCGTCGATGTCGCCGGCTTCGCCGATCTGAAGTTTCGCTTGCAGTCCCACCTGCTTGTGCTGTCCGCACTCCCCGCACTCCGCCGGCACTGGGTCGCCGCCACCGCACGCGCACTTGCGCTGCAGCGTCGCGCCCAGGCTGGGCGGGTCTGCGGTCTGTACCGCGGCGCGGTGACCTAGATGTTCCTCGGTCTGGCACGTGGGGCAGGCTCCACCGCAGGTGCAAGCGCGCTGGAGTCGCGATTCAGGCGTGGGCGTCACCTGTTCTGCGGCGCGCGGCGCGTCGTGCCCGTGTTCGTCGCCGGGCTTGCTGATCGGCACTGTCGTCTGCCACATACGCGACGCCGCTTGATTGCCGATAGCGCGCCGTATCTGTTGGGCCGAGTTCACGTCGGGGCGTGGCCCGAACTGCGTCGGTCCGGGTACCGGAGGCTTCGCCCACCGAGTCTGCTGAGTTGTCGTTGGTGTCTGCGCGAAAGTGCGCATTGTCAGCTACCTTTCGCTAGCCCGGCCCCGATCGAGCTTTGCGCACCGCGTCGTAGGTGCGCATCACCTGTTCGGCCTGGCGTGGATAAGCGCGGATGGACTGCTCGAGCCGCTTGTACTGGGTGTGGCGGGTGAGGTCGTGCCCGAAGACCTCCGGACTCAAGAAGAATCCCTTTTCGTCGTCCGGTTTTTCCTGTTCGACCGCAAGCGGGTTCGCCTGCGCCCATGCGTCGTCGCGGATTCCGGTCAGTTGCCAGGAGACCTTCATGCCGGCGGCTCCGCCGGCGATCGAAAACGAGTCTTTGGAAACCTCTTGAGCCACATAGACCGGAGCCGCCTGCCCAATGCATGTCAGCTGATATCGAAAATCCCTGTTGAACTTGGCTACCCACTCCGGCAAGGTCACCCGGGCTTCACCGTTCGTGTCGAGCACGATATTGCCTGAGTAGACGTTGAATCGCTCATCGGATTCGACGCACGCGTGGGTGAGCGTTTTGTTCTCCGGGTCGGAGGGATGGTCGACAAGACAGCGCTTTTCCCTTCCGGTGATGATTCCACTCACGTCCACATCGCCGGTAAATTGCGACGGGCCGATGGCGTTCACGGCCGTCTTGCCGCTCGCGAATACAGCTACGCCGTTGGTGCTCTGAGCGCACACCGCGTTGGCGGGAACGTTGCCGAACGGACCGGGTCGAACAGGCAGGTCATTGGTGACCGAGAGCTGTCCGTGCGAAATACCTACGCCGCCACTAGGAATGCTGACACCGCCACCTTGGCCGTCGATCGCCAATCGCTGCACCCAGCCCGTCGGATTCTCCCTCGTAGTGCTCCACACCTGGAATCTCGCGTTGCCGCCGCTGTCGTCCATCTCGACGGTGACGGCGGGACGCGACGGATCGGGAAATACCCAGTCGCTGTTGGTTTCGTTGTGAAAAGCGTTGTAGCTCAAGCTGCTCCAGCCCACCCCGCCGCTGAGGTAGAGCTCGTTCTGGCGAATACCCAGCACCTTCGCGACGTGAAGCGGATGGGTCGGCGCAGTCGTTCCAATGCCCACGTTTCCACCGGCTTGCAGGTACAACCTCCCGTCCCCGTCGGCGACCTCAGCCTCTGCGAAGTTCAGACCCGACTGACCGGCGAGCCGCTGGTTGACGTGCCAACGGGTGACCCCCGAATTGTCCTCGAAGCTGAGCAACTCCTCAGTCGCGCCGACTCCGCGGATTCCAACGGCGGCGCGCGGCGCAGTCGAACCGGCGCCGAGGCGTCCGCCGACACTGACCCCACCCGTGGTCGCAATGTCACCGCGAAACTCCGCGGCCAAGCTGGGCGTGGCCAGAAACGCTTCCGTCACCGCAGCTCCGCCGCCGGGGTCGCGTCGGGCGTGCAACGCGGCACCACCGGCGCTGGTCGCTTCGACACCGGTGCCATTCTCGCTGGAGCCCTTCACCGCGGCGGCAGCGGCGTCGATCGATCGGCCGAAGACCCCGACTCCGGTATTGCTGCTACCGATGACCCCGTCCGCGTCTCCGCTGTCCCCCCATACTCCGAACGTTATCGGGGGAACCTGCAGACCCGGGATCGAAACCACTGCTCGTCGAATCCAATCCGATCAGTGATGCCATGTTCGCTCCTCATGCACTCGATGGTCCAACCAGACGTTTGCCTGTAGTTCGTTTTGTGCCTGCCTTCTGCGAAACCGTCGCTAGGGGCCTATGATCCGGAACAACTGGGTGCTGGTGACGCTCCCGCCGACCGTTGTCACCGTTATGTGGACGTCCTTCGTCTGCCCTGGTGATGCGAGGTTCGTCGGCACGGTTACGTCGATGCGGGTGTCGGTCGGCGTGCCGACGGGGGGCGAATCGGTGCTGGCTCCTTCGAATCTGACCGCCACCGGCGGCCACCCGAAGTTGGTGCCATTCAGTCGAATCGTCTGGCCGGCCGGCCCGTTCGGGGGGAAGGGCGGGCTGGCGAACGCGGGCGCCGGAACCACCCGGGCCGCACGGAACGTGTCGTCGCTGACGACCGCCCCGCCGGCATTGCGTACAGTGACTTTGACGTCGACGAATGCTGTTCCGCTCGGCACCAGGTCGGCTGGGACCCTCGCCTGTAGTTGAGTCGCCGATGGTGTTCCGGCCAGAGGGGCCGGGCGGTCGCCGAACAGCACAGTGGTGGCCGAGCCGCCGACGGTGAAGTTGGTGCCGTTGATCGTGATCAGCTGTCCGACTATCCCCCTCGGCGGGCTGAATGGTGTCGTGGCGAATGCCGGCAGCAGCAGCACGCGCTCGATCACCGCGATGCGGCGTATGAGGTCGGACATCGTCAGCCCTCGCTGGCGCAAATCCGTGATCATCGATTGCTCGACGGTGTCCGCACCCCGTGGCCGCCGCAGCTCGGCCAATACGGAGAAATTATGTCCCGCAGGAGGTTCCGGTAGGTTGGCACCCTCGGCCACGCGGACCACCCACGCCGGTCTGAGGCGAATCGAGGTCTGCATTCCCACGTCCAGCGCGTTGGTCAGCTCCGGGTCTTCGACGCTGTCCACGTCGACCAGAAACACATCGAGGTACACCGTATCGACCCTCGGGTCCGGCTGTGGCGCGGCCGGTGTCGTCAAGGCGACTACGCCCGCTTGGCCGCTGTAGTTGACGGGCGCGGGGATGGTCACCTCGATCCCGCCGACGAGAAACGAGCCGGGGCCACGGTCTGCGGCCGCGATGCGAAAGTCCTGTTTGTTCTGGCCCGGAAGGTAAGGCGGTTATGGCGAATCCGTCCGCAGAAGCGGCGAGCCCGTCGCCGACGTACCGGGTGAACAGCGAACGCGCGCTGGCGGCCAGCAGGTCGTGCTGCAGGTTGAGATCCCGGTCCAGGATCGGAACGCCCTGCTCGACGTGCAGGCCTACGTAGCCCCGTTGCAGACTGGCCTGCAGCAGTTCGAGCGGTGATCTGGAGAAATCGCTCATGGCCCCTCCTTCGCTCGTTCGGGAATTCCCGCTGTGGGTGCCACAATTACCGCTCGCGTCGTGATCGGCATGAATTCGGGGAGCACACCGCGGAGCCGGGAAACGGACGCACGCATCTGATCGGGTTCCGTTGCGCCCGGTGCCGGGTAGAGCCCGACCGTGTCTCGGCCGATGCGGTCGGCGTCCGTCCGTACCCCATTGCGCCCGGCATCGTTGGTATAGGTCTGGAAGTCGTCGACGGTGCCCATGAGCGCCAGCTTCGCGGTGTTGCCGGAATCGACGGTGGTGGTGCCGGCATAGCGCTCGTCGACGGTGCGCGCGACAGCCCTACGAATGCTCGCGTTCGAGCGATACACCAGCAACGTGTCGGGGCCGGTGTTCACCGCAACCGGCGCACGCCCCGAGAAGGGGCCTGCGACGACCTGCGCGATCGGCGTCCACGTGAAGCTGCCGGTATCCAGCGTGCTGCCGAAGATAGTCCAGCCTCCACTGCGCGTCGAACTCCAGAACAGCTCGATCCCGTTGCCTGCCAACGGTAATGGAAACGGCTCGCGGTCGTGGAAGAGGCTGCCACCCGGCCTCGGTAGGACGTGGATCGGTGACCAGTCCGACACGTCCGGGTCCGTCCCCTGCTTGACCCGATAGGCCACGGTCCAGCGTGTCTGGCCCCCCGGATCGTCTTGCTCGTGACGCGCACAGAACAGGAACAACCGCCCCGCCGTGCTCGATGGGTGGAAGGTCAGTATCAGATCGTCCTCGACCTGCGGCGCCTCGCCGCCGACGGGCGGCAGTGTCGCGGGTTGGGGCAATTGCCAATGCGTTCCGTCGTGCCGGTTGTATCTCACCTGCCACGCGTCGCCGATTCGTTCCAGCCAGAAGAGCCATAGCCCCCCGGTATCGTCGACCGTGGCGGCGGGCAATCTGCGCTCGGTGGCCTCGTCACCGAAAATCTCCACCGCTGACCATTCGCCGCTGGTCCGGGTGCGCGAGGCGATGTGCCAGGCACTGTCGGCGGCGTAGCTCTCCCAGAACAGCCACAGACGGCTGCCCTGCAGTGCGACCGTGGGGTGCTTGTCGACGCCCGGCCGGTCCACGATCGGCTCGCTCGGCTGCCAGTCGCCGTCGGCGAATCGCTTACCCCAGATGTCCCAGCCGTGACGGCGAAATGTGTGGTAGGTGAGAAGCAACGAGTCATCCCCGAGGCGCACCACGGCGGGGCGCCCCTCGTAGGAATCGTTCACCGACGTGAGCACCGCCGTCGTCCACGCTCCCGCGCCATCTCGCGATATGGACCAGAGGTTCAGCCGCTCCGGCTGGTTGGTGCGAGCCACGGCGTGCACGAACTCCTTGGTGCGGCTGGGCCAGCCGGTGACGCGGGTGACGGTGGCATCCAACGCCGGAATGGGGCCGATCGTCTGGTAAAGCCTTGGAGCGTGGCGGATTTCGGTGCGCTGCCGGTCGACAGACAGCCCGGGGTCGGTCCGCCAGCCGATCCATTCCGCCAGCAATGGGAGGAGGGCACCGTCCACCTGGTCCACATCCAACAAATGCAGCGCCGCACGGGCGAGGCTGTAGAGCTGATCGAACTGGGAACCGGGAAGGTCGAGGAAGCGGCGCAGCTGCCCGCGGTCGGCGTCGTAGCGGCGATAAACGGCGGGCAGGAGGTCGTACATCCGGCCGGCGAAATCGTAGCGAGCGGTCGCCATCGCACTTATCCGATTGTGCGGGTCCGGCTCGAAACGCGCGGGGGTGCCGGTGAACGGGAACAGCGTGTAGTAGTACACCTTCTCGCCGTGCAGGTCGGAGTCGGTCGCGGCAAGCAGTCCGACGCCCTCGTCGACTTCGACGCCGTCCTCGGGTGTCTGTGGATGCTCCGTCACCCCGCGCACCACCCGTACTCCGGCGGTCGGCGGCGTCGACGCCGGATAGTTCCAGCTCAGGTTGATCCGGTTACCGGCAGGGTCGGCGACCGCGGCGATATCGGTCAGGCGCATGTCATTGCCCGTCCTGATCGATGACGAGGACGCGCATCCCCGCGGCGTAATCGGCGTCGGCCGGGATCACCGGCACTTCGTCGGGGCGCAGTTCGATCTTGCCCCGGGGGTCGATGGTCAGGCCGGGTCGATCCCGCCCGAACTCGGTGATGTTGACGAACTCGACTCCCGGCACGTCCTGGCTCTCCTCGTAGAACTTGCTCAGGTAGACGGTCTGACCGAAGTCCACCCGGTCGAACCGGAGCAGGTCCGCGGCAGCCTGCTGGACGGCCGCCACGACATCGGCGCGGACGTAGAAGCCCTGCACGGCGACCTCCGCGGTCACGTAGATCGCGACGTAGTCGACGTCGGTGATCTCCACGATCTGGGTGAGCATCCGCTTGTCCTCGAAATAGCTCTTCAGACCCGCCTCGAGCACATCGCTGACCTTGCCTTTCCCGTCCGGTGCGACGAACAGGGTCACGGTGTTCCAACCGGTGGCGACTGCGCGGACCTTCGCCACGCCTTTGAAGTTGCGTGCCAGCGCCTCGTAGTCGCCGGCCGTGACGGCGCGTCCCAGGGATCGAAACACCCCGGGGGCGTGCTGGACCGCGTGTTCGATGCTCTCCCGTTCGGCACCGCCGGTCGCTGGTTCGGGGTTGACGACCGTGGCGCCGAGCAGGGCGAGTTGTGCTGCGCCGACGAGAGTTTGGATCGCTCCCGCGGGGACATTGCCCACCTGCCCGCCGCCGACTCGGTAGGACGCTTTGATGAGCGCGCCTCCCTGCGGGATGGCACCGAGCAAGCCGTCACCGAACACAACCGTTGCGCGGTCGTCGTCGTCGATCTCGACGACGAAGTCGCGCTGGTCGGCCCGGCTGAAGGCCAGCGTGTCACTGCGCGTCCACACGTCCGTCGTTCCACCGAGTAGCGACACGAGGATGACGTCGTGGCCACCACCCTGCGTGGGTCCCACCGGGCGCAACAGCACACGCGGGTGAACGAGTGCGAAACGCTGACCGGGCCTGCCGGTGGACGTGCCGATCACCTCGTCGCGGATCAGGCGCCCCTCCTCGACCGGGAGTCCGGCGAACGTTCGCTTGCCATCCATCGGAGCTATCGCGTCGAAGTCGATCGTCAGCGGAACATCACGGGCGTACTCGAAGCGCACGCTTGGCCGATCTTGCAGGCTCTTGGTGGCGAAGGCGTCGCCTTTGCCGACGGTCACCGTGGCGGCCACCGTGTCGGGCACGGTCAGGTTCAGCGCCGCCGCCGCTGGGGCGGCGGTACCCAGCTCGTAGCCGATCAGGCGGAGGTGCTCGATGACGCTGCGCCGTGTGCGCGCGGTGCCCAGAAAACTCTCGTTGGCGACGCGGTCCTGGTAGTAGCTGAGGATGTCGCCGATGTGCGCGAACAGTTCCAGCAGGACATTGCCGAAGTCGGCCTCATTAGCGAAATCCCGCCACTCCGGTAGCTTTTGCGGGATCTGGTCGCGCATCGCACGCAGCAGGCTCTCGTAGTCCCGGGCCATGTAGTCGATGACCGGCGAACCGCTCACTTGCTTGATCTCAGCCATGATGTGTCCCTACCTCAACCGAACTCGGATGCCCTGCCGAGACAGGTCGCTGCGCCGAATGTAGGCAACCTCGACCGTCAGCGCCTCGTCGAACGCCCGCACGTCGACCCCACCAACCACGATCTCCTCGCCCAGCCACCGGGTGAGCGCCTGTCCGACGGTGAATTCGGCCGCCGCGGCCATGATCGTGTTGTTCGGGTCGAAGACCAGATTGAACAGGCCGCAGCCGAAGTCGGGTTGGTTGACGCGCTCGCCTGCGGTGGTGAACAGCACCTGGATGATCTTGCCGCACAGGACCTCGTTCTCGTCTGCCTCGGTTGCGATCCGCCCCGCCGGGCTGACGGCGAAGGGAAAGTCAATGCCAGTTGCCATGTCGTACTTCCGTTCTCGGCTGTTGGTCAGGACGAACAGGCCACGAAGTCCTGAGCCGTGGCGGTCACCGTCGAGCCGGCCTTGCCGCCGACTCCGCTGCACGTGTCGATCTCGTCCCCGTCCAGCAGCACCTTCACGCCGTCGACGGTCAGCAGCGCGCTGCCGGCACCGGCGTTGGGCTCGCCGGCCCCGAGCGGCGCGTCGGTAATCGCCAACGTGACGGCGTTCGGCGGTGGCGAAGGCGGCGTGAAATTGCTGCCCATCGGACCCGAGTGTTTCCCTACAGGCGCCGCGTCCTGCCCGGTGTTGAGCATGCTCCCGCTCGATATGACAGCTACCGCTGTGCCGGCGATCCTGACGAAGTCGACGAGCCGCTCGGTCATCGCGCCGTCGTAATCGAAATCGCCGGTGCCGGTGTAGGGATTGGGCGGAGCGCTCGTGTCGGAGCCCGCCACGTTATGCGTGTCGGTGCCCCGTACCGGATCGTTCTCGACGATGACAAGCTTGCCCATGAACTCACCCTTTCTGGAGATCGATGGTGTCCGCGACGACGGTCACCGACTGCCCGGAGGCGTCGATGGTGAACGCGACCTTCGCGGTCAACGTCATTGCAACCTCGGTCATTTCGATCGAATTGCCGGTACCGTCGACGATCCTGATGCCGTTCTTGTCCATCGTGATGAGGTGCCCCTTGCTGCCTTCACGAACTAGGATCGTCTCCGCTTCGTCGGCGTCCTCGAACTGGATCGTGTGGCCCTTGGCCGTCTTGATGATCTTGCGCGTGGGCGGTTTCTGCACGTCGCTCGTCTCGGTACCCGCGTCCGCATTCGGCTTCGGCGCCTGGCTCTGTCCGCCCGGCTTGCACCAGAAGGTGCCGACCCAGATCGGGAACTCCAGGTCGCCTTCCTCGAACTCGACCCACACCCCGGCCCCGCGCTCCGGAACGAACAGGAATCCTTGATCCGCCGCGCCGCCATAGGGAACGCACGGCGTCGCCCAGCCCGTCACGACGTCCTGGCCAAGCACACTGGGCACCGAGACCTTGAGCCTGCCTAGTCGGGCAGGGTCGTCGTTGTCGACCACGGTTCCTCGGTACTTGCCGTAGAAACGGCGCTCGGCCTTGTCCACCAGGTCGGCGACGACGCGCTCCAGGTCGGCCATCACACGACTCCGCCCACCGCGTCGAGCAGCGCGCTTTCACCGGCGAAATTCTCTTTGCCATTGGACATCAATGCGTTTCGCTTGACCATGAACGCTTGGGTGTAGCCGCCCACGGTGAACCGATGCGTCACATGTGTGACGTAATAGACACCGCTGTGCGTCTCGCCGATGCCCTTGATGGTCACGGTGCCCCGCGGTTTCAGGATGTTGCCGTACTCGTTGGCGGCCACCTCACCCTGCCCGGTCACGAACCATTCGCCCTGGTCGAACAGGCCCTCGCACAGCGCGGACATCTCCGGGCTGCCCGTGGTCACCGTACGCCCGATGCGGACCAGTCCTGGCTCCATCCCGGCACGCAGGTAGTCGCCCACCGGCTTCGCGCCGAGGCTGAGCTGTCTGCCCTGCTTCGCCGTCGCGTTGAGCACATCGCCGCTGGCGTGATCGAGTTGGCACATCGCCACGTCGGACGGCGTCAGCGCATTGGCTTCCAGGCTGAAGCGATTGACGTTGGTAGCGTCGCCGAACAGTACGGCGAGAACCGGTTGCGGCGGCGAATCGGTTTCCGGCGCACGGAAGTATCCAGTATCGCCGTCCACGAAGCACTCGAAACCGTTGCGCGCCGCGAGCCTTCGGAGCAGCTGGATATCGGTCTCTCGCTGGATGATGGTGGAGATCTCCTCGTCGTGGATCACCCCGGTGCCGGTCACGCGCGGAGTCAGACCGTAGGATTGGAAGATCTCGGCCGCAATGTCGCTGTCTTTCTTGTTCGGCCATTCCTTCAGTCTGTCGACCCGGTCCATCAGGACACTGGCATCCATCCCCCAGATGTCCAGGCGGCACCGCTCGAGGCCGACGCCGAATTCCGGGCGGAGGTGGGTGATGTATCCGGTGATCAGCTGTGCCACGTCGTCCTCGAGTCCAGCCGTGACGACCACCCGTCGCCACAGGGAGAACCGGTCGTCGTCCAGGTACGGCCACGAGCCGTCGGAGCGCGGCAACAACGCCACGGTGATCCGGAACATCGCGGCAAGTTGATCGTCGAGTTCAACTTCCAGGCTGACGAGGTCCGTGTACAACTCGTCGACCTCGGCGCCGTCGATCTCGATCCGCAGGCTGTCGTGTTTCATCGCGGCCGCCTATTCCGCCGGCGCCGGGATGATGATCGGCCGGCCGAGTCCGCCGGTTTCCACCGGCGGTCCGACGGTGAAACCGGCCTGCTCGAAGACCGCCGCCACTGCCTGCACGCCGGCGATGATCCTGTTGTGCGTCACGGCGACGGATCGGTGGTGGCGCTCCACGACTACGTCGACCTGTTGCCCGTTCACCGTCTGCACTTCGCGCAAGAGCGTCACAGTCTCCTCGACAGTCACCCGCTCGACCCCGACAGTGCCGTTCAGGGCTGCGAGCAGCGTGGACCATGGCGGGTCACTGTCGGGCTTTGTCACCGGAAATAGGGCTGTGCCAACGGGTTCCGTCCCCAACAAATCCAACGGGGAGAGAAATGACGGGTTTGCATCGCAGATGTGCCAGTAGTCCAGGGGCCGGCCGTAATACGTGAACGCCAGTTGGTCGAGCCGGTCGCCGGAGACTACGGTATGGGTGAACGTTCCAGTTACCTCGGGCAGCGGCCGGGCACCTTTCGCGGGCAACACCCGGCCCGAGGCGTCCGGCACCGCCACATCAGGCACCTTCCGGTAGCGCGAGCCCGTGCTGAACATGTCCCCTCATCCTGGTAGGACGACGTCTTTGACGTCGGTGGTGTTGGCGAGGTTGAGAACCGACATGGACTCGGTCAGAGCTGTCGAGTAGCGGTACGGCACGTTCTTGCCCTCGATGACGGTGAGGCTCACCGCCACGGTGGCCCTGATCGGATAGAGGTCGGTGCTGAACTCCGTTTCGGTGATGTTCAAGCTGTTGATGTTCACCGGAAGGACACGCCTGCGGCCGAAGATGAACAACACCAGGGGTGGGTTGGCGCCGCGGGTGAAGCTGAACCCATTGCGCTTGCCCAAGAGCGCTGCTGACAGCGGCGCCGACGAGGCTCTCTTCCTTAGGCGTAGCCATCAGCTCCAGAGTGGCGATCTGTGGTGCGATGCCGAACTCCTCGGTGACGGTGCTGCCGTCGTCCAGCTTGTCGGTGGCATCGAGCCGGATGTCGAACCCGATCGTCTGCTCCTCGACGGTGACCAACTGTTGGTTCTGCAGCTCGAGCAGGTTCGAGACGTCGCGGTGAACCTCGCGCAGAGTACGTGCGGACACCGACGAGGATTCGGTGCCCGCCGACCCGGGAACGCTGAACGTCAGGCCCCGATTGCGCGTGAGCTGGACCGGGTTGAACTGAAACACCACAAGTAAAGGCGGCAGGGTCAGCCCGAATTCCACAAATGCACCGCGGAGGATTTTCGGCTTGTTGGGAAAACCGTCAGTCATTGCCCGCCTCCGCTAACCTGCCCGGCTCTCGAAATTTCCATTCGGTGCTCGTGAACGTCGCGCATCGTTGTCCCTCAGCCGATTCCCGCGTGGTCGCCGAGGGCGGAGAAGTCATTCCAGAGCTTGCCTATCTTCTCGAATTCCAGCCGCGCGCCTCGCAGAACGTGTCGCCGGTCGATGACGCCGCCGTCGGCCGCCGCCAGAAAGGCGGCGTGCAATACGATGTTTTTGATACTTCCGCCAGCCACCGGAAGCTGACGAGCGAGCAACCCGAGGTCGATGTCGGCCGACACCGGCGCCTGCGGGGGGAACAGGGTCCGCCAGATCCTCAGCCGACTGTCGGCCTCGGGGAACGGGAACTCCACGATGAACCGGATGCGCCTGGTGAATGCCTCGTCCATGTTCTGCCGGAGGTTGGTCGCCAAGATGACGACGCCCTCGTAATGCTCGATCCGTTGCAGTAGGTAGCTGGTTTCGATGTTGGCGTACCGGTCGTGCGCGTCGGATACCTCCGTGCGCTTACCGAACAGCGCGTCCGCTTCGTCGAAGAACAATATGGCGTTGCCGGTCTCGGCCTCGGCGAAGATCTTCGCAAGGTTCTTCTCCGTTTCTCCGATGTACTTGCTGACCACTCCCGAGAGATCCACCTTGTACAGATCGAGTTGGAGATCGTGGGCGAGCACCTCGGCCGCCATCGTCTTCCCGGTGCCCGAGGGGCCGCTGAAGAGCGCGCTGATTCCCTTGCCACGACTGAGTTTCGCGCCGAATCCCCAACCGACGTAGACCCGGTAGTGGTGGCGAACCTGTGCGCAGATGTCACGTAACTGGGCCACCCGGTCCTCGGGCAGGACCAGGTCGTCCCAGCCGCACACCGGCTGCACCTTGACGGCTCGCTCACCCAGTTTTTGATTGGACTGTTGGCGACAAGCCGCGGCGACATCGGCAAGAGTCAACGTTTGTGTCTCGTGCCGGATCACCCGGTAATTGTCGGCGAGCTCGACGGCGGCGGTGATCCTCGCCGCCGGCAGGCGGAACCGGCCGGCCAGCTCGTCGGCCCATCCCTCGGGATCCGCGGCGTGCCCGGCGAGGCTGTATCGCCAGATGGCGGCGCTGCGCGGCACGTCCGGCAGCATCACCTCGACCGAGTGAACAACGATTCCGGCCAGCTCGTCGCCACCGCTCCAGTCCGACTCGCCGATGAGAAACACCAGCCACCCAAAGTCGGCGACGGCGGTCGACAGCACAGTGAGCAGAGTGTGATTCTCGCCGCGCGCCAACACATCTGCATCGACTACCTGCACCGCCGCATGCTGCAGCAGGCCCTCGCGCAGATGGAGCCTTAGCGTCCTCTCCGGCTCCGAGCCGAGCGAGTCGGCGCTCAGGCTGAGCAGCGATACACCCAGTCTGTTGCACACCTCACGCGCGAGTTCCCGCTTGCCGACTCCCGCCGCACCGTGCAGATAGAGCACCAGCTTGCGGTCGCACGCGTTGGTTCCCCGATGATGCTTGGCCAGCCGCACGAGACCGTCGACCAGGACGGGGTCGGCGACCGGTGCTGCGGCTGTACCGGACGGCATGCTCTGCCGCGCCACGCCCATGCCGAGCAGGAACTCACAGATCCGCGGGTCCAAAGCGATGAACTGGGCGAGCCGGGTCGACCCCGACGGACTGTTCGGATCGTCGATCCTGCGCAGGAGGCCGGTCCGCAGCAACGGCGCCGACTCTGAAAGATAAGCGGAGGCCTGCCACCTCAGCTTCTCGTCGGAACTCAGCAGCTCCACGACCAAATGGATGCTTGGCCGGGTGCGTGTGATGTCGTCCTGAAGGTACGCGTACAGCCGGTCGTACCTGCGACGCAACTCCGGTGCCAAACACATGAGCACGATCTGCAGCTCGACCTTGGACAATCCAAAGAGCTGGCCGAGCGCTGGCAGGGCTAACCAGATCCCTTGGCGCAGACTGCGTTCAACCCGACCGTCGATCTCCGCCGAGAGCGCGACGAGTTGCGCGTCCGCATCGTCGGCCATGGTGTCGGCTACGGGCCCATCCGCTTCGGCTGTCAACAGCCATTCCACTTCCTGCTCGCTGATATATACCGTTCGCGAGACCTGCTCTTCGGCGAATTCCTTGTTCCGCAACCGAAGTGAGCGGATGCGAAGCCGAATCAACAAGTCGAGGCGCCGCAATTCGTCGGCGATGTGCTCGAGGTTGTCCCGGTATACGTCGTCGCTCACGGAGTCACCTCGAAGAGAAACGTGCGGCGAAACAGATCAGATACATCGACTTGCACGTCGTAGAAACCGGGCAACAGGCCCGTCGGTACAGAGGCGGTAAAGGTGTCGTCGGTCAGCGGCAGCTCGGAGAGCACGGACTTGCCGGCAACGACCACGGTTGCCTGCCAGCCGGTGAGGCGCACCCCGGAAAAAGTGAGCGCCGCGCCCGGCGGCCCATCGGCCGGCGACATTGCGGTGATCGTGGGCGGATGGAAAGGCGCACGGACGTCGGGAACGCTGACCCGGCGGACCCGCTTGGACAGCGGTCGCTGTGTCGCCGGGAGCTGGTCGAGTTGGACGGTGGAAATCTGATAAAGCACAGAAGTTCGGAACGGCTTCGCGAACGTGGTCCAGATTCGGCTCAATTCCTCCGGATCCGGCGTGTGCATGGCGATCTGCAAGAGCTCCCGGGCCGCTGCCAATCCGGGGTCGAGATGAGCGGTCGGAACCACGGGGTTCTCGTAGAATACGCGCATGGCCTCGCCAAGAATCTGATGCGCCGCTGCATTGCCGTTGACTTGGTCATTGGGTGCGTAGGGTGTCAGCAAGTAGAACAGGTTCAGCGACAACGGCGCTGGTACAAGCTGATTCGGCATCTTCGCGTTGACCGTGAAGTCCTGATTCTTCAAGTACGGGTTTTCGGTGATCCGGTAAAGGAACAAGTTGATGCGTCGGCCGCCGGCCGGCTCGTCCGGGGCGAGAATCGTGACGTCCACCCCCGGTTGCAGTTGCATTTCGGCCACCAGCAGGTTTCGCAACGACGCGCTCGCCATGCCGAGAGCGGTGGACGCGCTCATCGCAAGGATCGCAATCGAAGCCAATTGATATGCCTACGTTCCCAAAAGGCAGCGACGCCGATACTTTCGGTGCCGGTGTTTGCGACAATGACCACATGGCGGTGATCGCCGGGTGCGGGCTCCGGACCGGTCGGCGGGTCTGCCACGGCGGCGCTGCGCCGGGATTCGGTTGTGGGGTGGACACTTTCCACGATCGGCCTGGTGGCAGCCCATGAGCGAGCCTGCGAGCGACCCATCGATCCAGGAGCGCGCTTACCAGGGTGATCACCGGAGGGGACGGGTTCGCGACGATGCGTTTCAGCCAGGCGGACGGCTCGGTCGCCGAATGCGGTCGGCGCACTGGAGCCTTCGGCGTTGGCGGTCCTATCGAACCCCGGGCCGGCAGCCGCCGCAACCGGAATAGGGCGCGCACCTGTGGACGTCGGCGACGGTCCGTTGTGGACAGCGGTCGTATCGTGGGGCAGCGCGACCTCGCCCGGTCTCGATGCCTGCGTGGTGCGGCCGGGAACGAACACTCTCGGACTCGACGACGTCGGTGCGGCGGCGGGAACCGCCCCGTGCGGCCGAGAGGCGCTACCAGTGCCGGACTCTGGGCCGACCGGCGCGGGCGTGCCCAACCGTACCGGTGCTGTGCTCGGTGTCGTTGTGGGCCGAGGGACGGCAAGGTCGGCCAGCGCACTCGGTGCACCGGCACGGTCGGTGTTGGTCCTCCTATCGGTCACGGGGTCGGCAGCCACGGCCGCGCCGAGAGGACGCTGAGGCGCGCCAGGTCCGTTGTGCGCAGGTACGTCGACGTAATTCAGCGCGGTTTTCTCCGGTGCGCGCGGCATGCCTTGGGTGCTCGACGACGTCCGCACGCCCAGAGATGATGTTGGCGTCCCGGAGTCGGCTCGAACCGGTGTGGTCGCAGGCACGTCGAGCCATGACGATGTGGTGCCCGGGGACTCGCCGGCGCCAGGTAAGCGGGCAAGGTAGACGAACCCTGAACGCCATGTCGTGGGTGCAAATTCGACTCGAATCCCGGTCTCGAACGTCAGACCGAGCAATTCGCGAACCCGGCACCGATACCGGAAGGGCTGCGCCCCGTCCGCCAGTACTCGATGCAGATAACCCTCAGGCGCCACTGTTGAGCACCTCGATCGCGTCGGCGAGTACCTCGATGTACTTCTGCCGCTTGTCGCGAGGCAATTGCATGATCTCGCGCTCGCTCCAGTGGTAGTGGTAGGCGAGGTAGTGCACCTCGTGGTAGAGCACCTCATCATCGGTGCGAAGCTCTCCGAAGAAGAACCGGTGGATGTCGAACGGTGCGGTGAAGGGGCGGCCGCACTCGGCGCACGTGGTGTCCATGGCCTGGCTGACCTTTGGCGCCAGCTCTTCCATGCGCTGCTCGATTTCGGACCTCTCAGCCGCGGACAGCGCTGCGATCCGGTGCTCGTCCGGTGATTCGTGCGGCCCGATCCGTTTGATGCAGCGAGACAACAGCAGGGTCAGTGCCGCCGCTTCGTTGCTTGCCAGCGATCCCGATACCTCCTCCTGGTCGGCGCCGTTGGGTAGCCGGAAGGTGACATCGATCGGCGGCCCGTCCTCGCAGGCGGGCAGCGTCACGGTGTGCAGGGGTGCCCGGTGCCGCGCCTGTTCGACCGGCACGTCAGCGATCGAGAAGTCGACGGACACGCGCTCACCGCAGTCCGGCCACGGACAGAACAGGTTCGCCGTCACTCGATCCCCGAAGGTCGCCTGGCGCAGTCCAAGCAAAAGGTAGTGCCGATCGGCCACGAGCAGTTGCCGCGCGACCTCGGGTGAAACGGGGCTGATGTCGCCGATCCGACGGACGCAGCGGCTGAGCACCTCGGTGACCACCGTGGCCGACTGCGCTGCGGTCGCGGCAGCAAGCTCCTCCTCGTCGCGGCCGTTCAGGGCCGCCAGTTCGAACTCACGGTGCAGCTGCCCGTCGGTGTCCCAGTATCCGCCCGGCAGCTCGCCCACGAGAAATACCTCTACGTTTCTTTGGGCTCAACCACCGAGGCGTCCCGAACCCACCCCTCGTTCTCCAGCTTGATGGTGCTGATCATCACCGCGTTGGTGCTGGCATCGAGCTGGGGCAGGGCCTGATATTCCGAGACCCAGCAGCGGAAGACGTTGTACGCCAGGACCTTCTGACCCTGGTGGTTGTACACCTCGATGCGTGATGTCCTTGCGGAACGTTGCCAGTGACATCGCCGGCGTCGCCCTGGAAGTTGTTGACCTTGTTGGCCCAGTTCTCGAAGGTGGTGTCGTGGGTGACCCCGGCCTCGAGCGTTATCGCGTCGTACTTCGTTTTTCCGGGAATCTGGTGCGGTCCGCTGGAGTCGCCGCCCTCGTACCAGGGCGTGACCTCCGTCGTGCGCTTCAGCGCACTACATTTGTTGAGCCCGGCCACGTACTGGCCGTCGACCTTGATCTTGAACCGGAATCCGAGGTAGGGATCGAACCGCGTCGCGTTGACGGTGAACTTGGCCATCGGCCGCTCTCCTTTCGACGGGCGTCTCGGCTAACCGGACGCCAGCCCCGCCTTTTGGCTGATCTTGACGACCACGAATTCGGCCGGCTTCAGCGGCGCGAAGCCCACCAGGATGTTGACGACCCCAGCGTCGATGTCGGCTTGGGTGGTCGTCTCGGCGTCGCACTTGACGAAGAACGCCTGCGGCAGGCGTCGCACCCTGGAATGCACCCTGACGGAAGAGTGTCGTCATGAACGAACCGATATTGAGCCGCAGCTGCGACCAGAGCGGCTCGTCGTTCGGTTCGAACACCGCCCACTGGATGCCGTAGTAGATGCTGATACGCAGCATGATCGCGGTCCGGCGCACCGGGACGTAACGCCACTCCGGATCGGAGGTGATCGTGCGGGCCCCGAAGACGACCACACCCGTGCCCGGGAAGCGCCGGATGACGTTTACGCCGATCGGATTCAGGTTGCCCTGCTCCACGTCGCTGAGCTCGACGGCCAGTCCGACCACGCCGTTGAGGCTGGCCTCGACGCCGGCGGGCGCCTTCCATACGCCGCGAGAGGCGTCGATGCGCGCGTACAGCCCAGCCACGTAGCCCGATGGTGGTAGGAGGATCGGTTCGCGGGACCGACCGGTCGGATCAAGTGCCTTGACCCACGGAAAGTAAAGCGCCCCATAGGAGTTGGCGGTGGTGAGCTGGTTGCGGAAGGCGGCCGCCTCGGCCGGGGTGTCGTCGTGCGATGCGGTTTCGCCGACATAGAAGACGTCCTGCAGCGCCCGGTTGGCACAGTAGGCCATGCCCAGATCGAGCATCGTGGGGGTGCCCTCCCCCGGCACCGCAAGCAGGCTGAAGTCGGTGATGTTGTCCAGCCGGCGGAACGCCGCGGCGA
Organism: uncultured Actinomycetota bacterium; assembly: GCA_963743225.1. Taxonomy (GTDB): domain Bacteria; phylum Actinomycetota; class Actinomycetes; order Mycobacteriales; family Mycobacteriaceae; genus Mycobacterium. The sequence continues at coordinate 282,496 of CAVUPN010000039.1, forward strand.
AGGTCTGTTCGTTCACGGTCGCGTCGCCGTCTTTGCCCAATTCGGCGGCCGAGACCGGCGGGGCGGCTGCGGCGTCACCGATCTGTACGACGTCGGCGTTCGCCGGGCGGCGCACCGACAATCCGGCCTCGGACCGCCCGCCGTTGCCGATACCCAGCCTGAGCGCGTACGTGGCATCGTTGATCCCTGCGGGTTGCGCAAGCACCGACGATGATGCGGCAGCCGCCCCGGACTCCAGCACCAGCCTGGACTTCTCGCCCACGGTGTCTGCTTTGCAGGTGAAACCGGTGAATGCGGCCGCGTCCGTAGAGGCCTTCTTCTTGGTCAGTCCGCGGACCGCCGTCTGTACCGCTGACGCGACATCGGCAAGCTTATCGGTCTGGCCGGCCGCCGCCGGCAGCGTCACAACCTGGAAACCATCGCCGTCCAGATTGATCTGCATGCTCAGATTGCCCGCCAGCGGCAGGGTGGGCCCAAAGCCTCCGCGATGCACCCCGCGTTGCACGCTCGTATTGCCCGACAGCACCTCAGCGTCGATGAAGGCGGAGTCCCGGCTGAGCACGGCGACAACATAATTGGGCGCAGTCTTGTCGACGCTGAGATCGTCGAATACCTCCAACGGCGTGAGGTCGTTGACATCGGCGGGGACCAGCGCAGGGTCGGCCTGCCGGCGAATGCTCACTTTGAACTCGTCGCCAGGGGCCGATGTTGCGTCCTCGATCTGAAGTAGCAGCGAATTACCCCAAGCGCCCTTGTTCTTGGCCGAGAACGTCAGACCGGGCACCGCGTTGGTGGCACGATTGTTGACGGTCACGCGCGCGACCCCGGCATCCGAGCGAGTAACTCGCACGACGTAGCATTGACGGCCCCCGTTGTTGAAGTACTGGAACACGCTCTGCGCAAGGAAACCGTCGGCGAAGAAATAGCCATAATGCCGCTGGAATTCCGTCCAGTTGGTCACCCGGGTGGTCTCTTCCGGCCCCATCTCGGCCAGGCCGACAAACGCGGCCGTCGACGTGCTTGCGATGTCGAGGGGCCTGACCCCGCTCGATACTTCCTCGACGTACACGCCTGGATAACTCAATATGGGCACGAATACCTCCTCAGCAGCGGTCGACGCCGGCCCGAATCACTCGGTCGATCGGGGGCGCGTGGATTTTCGAGGTTTGGCCGAGGCCTCGGTCGCGGCCTCAGCCGCCTCCCCGGCTACGGCGTCGGAATCGCCAGTAGACGAGTCCGTCACTACGATCTCGATCAACCGTTGTCTGCGGAGTTTGTCGACCTTCGCGTTGCCGGTCGCCTCGACATCGGGCAATTCCGGGGACTCCTCGCCGACAGACAGCCGCAACCACTGACCAGTGGTGAGCGGTATCGCGACAGGACCCGACACGAGCACGTTCTTGATCGTCACAGTCATCTTGAATCTCCTGCCACCGCAGCGATGCGGTCAACGCATTCCTAACCTCGACGAATCCAGCACGACGCGACGCAGTTGCGCAGGGTCGAGAGCTCCCAGAGCTCTGGGGCAGGGCTGCATTTCGTACATCCACGTCAGCCGCCCGTCGGGGCGGAGACCGAGGACGACTGCGTCGATTCGAGCGATCTGGGCGCGCAACTCGTCGTCCCAAGGGTCGTCCACCCCAGCAATCACGACATCATGGCGGCGCTGGCTGTCGCCGGCTCGCAAGTCCCCAAGCTCATCGGTGAGCTCTTCGACGACTACACCATCGTCACTGGTGAACGCAGAGCCGATCAGGTCAGCGAGCAACTGCGGAAGCTGAATCAGAGCCACGCGGACAGCCATTCATCCAGCATGTCGAAACGCGCATCGGTAGTGAATGGATCCTCGGAGCCATCTAGCGAAGGAGAACTACCTAGTTCCCTGCCGACGCCTCAGCCGCAATCGGACAATCCGCCACGGCGATGCAAGATCGCAGCGGCGTCGGCGCGACTCCGTACGCTGCACTTGGTCAGCATGTTGTGCACGTGGTTCTTCACCGTGTGGACCTCTATGCACAACCGCTCCGCAATCTGCTTGTTCGAAAGGCCTAGATCGATCAGCCCGAGGATTTGGACCTCCCGCGGTGTCAGACCCAGGACTCTCGCGGTCGGCGCCTGATTAGCGGCCAAGGAGGACAAACGAGCCATGATGATCGCCGTGACTCGCGGCGAACACAACGTTTCACCGGCATCGACTGAAACGATCAGCTTGATCAGCCGCTCCAACGGCTCCGAACGTAGGTGATAACCGACAACACCCAGGTCCGCGCACGCAATAATCTCGTCCTCGTCGTGCTCACGAACGCCAATCACCACCACACGACTTGTCGAGCTGGCTTCCCGCGCTGCCAGCAGTAACGTGCGACTGTCCGCCGACGCCAGATTCAACAGGATGACATTCGGAATCTGACGATCGATCGCTTTCCTCATCGACGCCTGGTCTTCCGCGGTATGCACCGCGGACGCACCCCACTCCCCTGCCAAGGTCGTGGCAAGCCCCTCACGGTACATGGCACTGTCATCAACGATGAGCACCTTTATCGCACGACCTGTGGGGTCGTCGGCAACATCGTCGGCTGGCTGTCGCTGATCAATTCCCAGCGTCAAAGGCATGACTCCTCCAGGGAGGGAAAACATGTGTCATCGGCCATACCGAGCCAGACCCCGCGTGCCGGAATAGCCCTTCCCATTGTCACCGCCGAGCCACGCGCGTGTCACGAGTAATCCACTACCTGATTTCAGTCCTTTGTTGTGAATGACTTGCGTCGAACCGCGCGGCGCACATGTGCGCTCTCAGTCTTGAGCGCGCGGCAAGACCGCGCGGTGCGCGGTGATGCGGGGATCTCGCGCGGGCCGCGGGCCTTGCGGCGCGCAGCTAAGCGGCGCGCATGTACGGCTGGGTCACGCTCTACGACCAGACGAACAGCCTTTCGGGAGACGCGGCAACCTAAACTTGGCTTCGCCGTGGTCCCAAACCGGGCACCCATGGGGGCCGACGATGAGTTGCCGTTTATGCGTCGAGTATGAACGAGAATCGGCCGGAAACGGGAGGCATCAGCGCGATCCGATCGACTTTCAAATTTGCGCTGGACCAGCGCAAACGCGAAGGTTTAGGGCTCGACGAGATCGACCGATTGATAATCAGCGGGTTCGGGGTTCGAAACCCTGACGGCGCACCACATTCCGGTATTACCTCGGCTGGTGATTGGCCAGCCGGCCTCCAACGCGATTGCCCAACGGCGGTCGTTTTGGTTGCGCGTCTGCGCCGGCTTCGAATTGTCGCGTAGGAAAATTAATCGCTTAATTCGCACATTCTCGCTGCTCGACAGCAGAGCACGGGAACTGTCACTGACTGAATGCCACCGTTCTCGAACTCCGAGAAAATCGGGTGTTTTCGTATCCCCTCGGACTGGTCGATATGTCGGACTAGTTACGGAGCTTCGCCGGTTTCGTCGCTGTGACCGTCGTCGCCACGGCCGGTGAAACTCTTCACCGCGTCGCGGACACCCTCACGGAACCCCTGGATCCCGTCGCGGATGCCCTCGCGCAGGTTGCTCATTCCCGTACCGCCGGCGTTCTGGCCCGCGGCGTTTCCGCCGAAGAACCGGGAACGCGGCTTGTTGTTGTCGGGCAGATCGGCTCCGCCGGTATCCGCCTTCACGTCCTTGTTGGTGCCGTCGTCGGCGTCCACCGTCACGTGCTTTTCCTCGACGACCGGTCCGGAACCACCAGAGAGCACGGCGCCCTGTTGCAGGCCCGGACTGACGTTGAGGTCGAACGTCTTGACCCGCTCGCTGCCCTCAGGGAATCGGCTCACGCTCGTCAACATGTCGGCCTGCGGAGTCAGGAGCGCCCCGAGGCCCTGAGCCAGTCCAATCGCCAGGGAAACAGGGCCGGGGTTTGGTTTAGTCGGATCAAAGACATCGCCTGGAGTAAGAATCCCCGGGAACGCTATCGGGCTGGGCACGATGGGGAATCCGTTGAGCACGCCGTCCGCGATTGTGCCGGGCGCACCGACGAGGGCGCTCAGTAGCGCTGCGGGGTCGGGGTCTTCGTCATTCAGCATGTTGACTATGTTCTGGATCGCGACGCCGGCTTTACCGGTGCCACTGATCACGGGGCCAATCGCGGCGTTGAGGGTTTTGGCGAGCACAAGGTTTGTTACTTGCTCCAAGCCAGGGCCCAACAGGGGCAACGGAATGGATATCGCCTCAGCCACAATCGGCGTCAGCGACAGGTAAGCAAAGATCAGCTCGACGACGACCAAGTCGAGATTGCCCTCAGCGGCCCTGTCGATCGCAGCTTGAACCCTGTCGGCCGCATCGCCCAGCAGAGCCGGCAGGTTCAGTTGCACGAAGGGTCCGAGACCCTCGATGCCGTCGACGAACTCTTGAAAATTGGCAGAAGGATCGGCGAGCAAGCCGTCGACCAGGTCCTCGAGAGTCAAAGGAACTGCCGGGTCCTCGAGAGCCTGGAGGAACAGGATTCCGATGTTGGTGCGGACTCTCATCAACGCCTCCACATAAGCGTCGAACGGGTTCGCGGCAAGCTGGACGTCCGGGTTGGCGATCTTGACGTCGGGCGGTGTGGCTGCGATCGGCGCGACAGCAATTGCACTGGCCCCGACGAGTGCGACACCGGCGCTGACGTATGGACGAAGAGCTGCTCGCATGCCGGCCCCCTTAGCGCGCGTTATGTGGAACACATTGAAAGCTACCTGGGAAAGGCCTGGCAAACGTTGAATTGAGAGATTTACCCTGCCCGCCACGCGGGCGTCACCTCCGTACCCGCATAGCACACACGAGCGCCCCGTTGCCATCTTCAGCAAAGTCCATCTGTTGCCACGCGACCTAGACGGCCGTTTCTGCCCGACTTTTCGTTCCATAACCGTCAATATGTGCTGCACATCACCTGTTGGCGAGTCGGACAGTCGAGCTTACGAAAGCTGTTTAAGTAACGGGCCGCATCGGGGAAATCATCTGTAGCCAGTTAAGCTGCGTAAAGGCGCGGAGACGTGTTAGGTTGCTGTTAGCTGAAGGTCATTGCAGAAGCAACATCATTTGGCTCAACGGTGGGAAGGGAGGCTTAGCTGATGGTAGCGTTCGACGCGACGCGCTCGCCAGATTCGTCGACCCAACCTGCCGTGGATAGCGTTGCTGTGCAACTGCCCGACGGGCTCGAGCCTGCGTTTATCCGCAACTGCCGCCGACTCGGTCTCATCGCCAACCCACCCGGCTTCTCCTTCTCCGACTGGCTACGTGACAGGCGTACTCGCTGAGCGCAGGCTGATTCAGCGCCTGATCTTGCGGACGAAGAGCACAACAAGCACGGCCCCCAGCCCGGCCAGCGACATCGCCACCGCCGGTTTCTTGACCAATCGAACGATCCCCGACTTCACGTCGTCGGCGATTCTGCGCGGATTGGCGCGCTCGGCAAGCGAATCCACGGTCACGGCCAACTGGTCGCGGGCCTGATCGATGTCCTGCCTGATTTTGTCGGGATCTCGGTCCGCCACTGTCGTCCTCCATCGTCCGCGTCGGCCGCGGACCTCTTGTGCTCCTCGCGTCCGCCCTGCCTTGCCGAACTACCCTAGATCAGCCGGCGCCAACCCTGACGCGCCGGTGGAGAAGAAAGGGATCACTGGTGGCACAGACCCCACGCCTGGAGGTGGGCGACAAAGCCCCCGCGTTCAGCCTGGCCGACGCCGACGACAACAAGGTGTCGCTGGCCGACTATCGCGGCCGCAGGGTCATCGTCTACTTCTACCCGGCGGCATCGACACCCGGATGTAGCAAGGAGGCGTGTGACTTTCGCGACAACCTGCGTGAGCTGAACAAGGCCGGCTTCGATGTCGTCGGCATCTCCCCCGACAAGCCGGCCAAGCTGGCCAAGTTCCGCGACGAAGAGAAGCTGACCTTTCCGCTGCTGTCCGATCCCGACCGCAATGTGCTGACCGCCTGGGGTGCTTACGGCGAGAAGATGATGTACGGCAAGACGGTGCAGGGCGTCATCCGCTCCACGTTCGTCGTCGACGAGAAGGGCAAGATCGCCGTCGCGCAGTACAACATCAGGGCCACCGGCCACGTCGCCAAGCTGAGACGCGACCTATCCGTCTGACGCCAGGTTCGCCAGCAGCAGCGCCTCGGCCGTCGCCGCACGTTCCAGCACGCCGAGGTGCAGGCTCTCGTTGATGCTATGGGCTTGTGTCCCAGGGTCTTCCACTCCGGTCACCAAGATCTTGGCCGACGGAAACGCATCGGCGAACTCGGCGATGAACGGAATCGAACCACCTACGCCCAAGTCCACCGGTTCGTTGCCCCACGCCTGCCGGAAGGCGGCCCTTGCCGCGTCGTAGACCGGTCCGCTCGCATCGATCGCGTACGGCTGGCCGATGTCGCCGGGCGTGACGGTGACCTGAGCACCCCACGGTACGTGCTTTTCCAGGTGGCGGGTGAGCGCCTCGAGGTGAGCCCGCGCGTCGCCGCCCGGTGCCACTCTCATACTGATCTTCGCCCGCGCCCTCGGGATCAGCGTGTTCGACGACGACGCGATCGATGTCGTGTCGATCCCGATGACCGTGATCGCGGGTTTGGCCCAAAGCCGTTGTGGCACTGATCCGGAACCGATCTCGGACACACCGTCGAGCATCCCGGACTCGTCGCGCACCCGCTCCTGCGGGTAGTCGACGTCGGCGGCGGTCGCCTCGTGCAGACCCTCCACCGCGACATTGCCGTCGTCGTCGTGCAACGACGCCAGCAGTCGCACCAGCACGCTCAGCGCGTCGGGCACCACACCACCCCACAGACCGGAGTGCAGGCCGTGGTCGAGCGTGGCGACGTCGACCACGCAGTCGGCCAGCCCGCGCAGCGACACCGTCAGGGCGGGCACGTCGGTGCTCCAGTTGTCGGAGTCGGCGATGACGATGACGTCGGCGGCCAGAGCCTCCTTGTGGGCGGCCAGCAGCCGACCCAGCGACGGCGAACCCGACTCCTCCTCGCCCTCGACGAACACCGTCACACCGACCGGCGGCTGACCGTCATGCGCCAGGAATGCGGCCAGATGCGTTGCGATGCCTGCCTTGTCGTCGGCGCTACCGCGGCCGTACAGGCGGCCGTCGCGTTCGGTCGGCTGAAACGGCGGCGACACCCACTGGTCGGGATCGCCCTCGGGCTGCACATCGTGATGGGCATACAGCAGCACCGTCGGCGCGCCCGGCGGCGCCGGATGCCTGGCGATGACGGCCGGCGCGCCACCCTCGCTGACGATCTGCACATCGCCGAACCCGGCCTGCGACAACAGCTTTGCCACCGCCTCGGCACTGCGCTGCACCTCACCCCGGCGGGCCGGATCGGCCCACACGGACTCGATGCGCACCAGGTCTTCCAGGTCGCGCCGCACCGACGGCAGCACGTCACGCACCCGCTCCACCAGATCGCTCATGGGTCGAGACTAGCCGCTCACCCCCTGCGCGAGCAGACGCAAAAGTACCGAAAACCTCGGCGTGTCGGGTACTTTTGCGTCTGCTCGCCGCAAAGGGTTAGCCCTCAGCGCTCCTAGCGCTCCTCCAGCACGGCGACCGCTGCTGCGGTGTCCCCCTCGTGGGTCAGCGACAGGTGGATCGTCACCTTCTCCAGGTGTTCGGCGATCGCACCGGTCAGCCGCACCCGCGGCCGACCCCACATGTCCGTGACCACCTCGATGTCGCGATGGATGCCCTCGGGCAGGACCGGTCGCTTTGAAAACCGCGATCCCGACCAGGCCTTGATCACCGCCTCCTTGGCCGCCCAGCGGGCCGCGAGATGCCGCGCCGCCGACGAACTCTTGTCCGCGGCGTCGCGGCGCTCACCCGGCGTGAACGTCTCGGCGAACACCGTTCCCGGCTGGTCGACCTGTTCGGCGAACTCGGGGATCGATACCAGGTCGATGCCGATGCCGACGATGCTCATAGGAGGAACATTAGCCCCAGCTATTTGCTCTTCGCGCAAGCGCTCATCGCACGTAGACGCCGTCTTCGCCAAGCCTCGATGCCGGATCCAACAGCATCTCGGCCTCTTCGCGGTTCTCCGGCGCCTCGTCGTCCAGCCGACGGTTGGTTGCGGGCCGCTGGTAGAGCGGAGCGCCGCCGGCGATCGCCGAGGCCAGCCGTCGCTGTCCGGCGAACACCCGCGCGTTGGACTTCTCCTGGTAGGCCTGGCGCTGCTCGGCATCCAGCGCGGCGACGAACGCCTGCGGATGGACCAGCGCGATGACGCCCGACACGTGCCCGAAGCCCGAGGCTGGTGATCAGCCCCGCCTTGAGCGGGAACTTCTCGCCCAGCCGCAGCGTCTCGCGCACCCACACGAAGTGCTCGGAGCCGGCCAGCTCGTCGTCGACACAGTCCAGGCTGCGGTTGGGCGGAATGACCCCGTCGCGCAGCATCTGGCACATGCCCATCATCTGGAACACCGCCGCGCCACCCTTGGCGTGACCGGTCAGGCTCTTCTGCGACACGATGAACAGCGGTGCGCCGTCCGCGCGACCCATCGACGTGGCGAGCCGCTCGTGCAGCTCCGTCTCGTTCGGGTCGTTGGCGAGCGTTGACGTGTCGTGCTTGGACACCACCGCGATGTCGTCGGCGCCGACGCCCAGCTTGGCCAGCGAGCGGGCCAGCAGGGAGTCCTTGCCACCGCGTCCCGCGCTCAGCGCGCCGAGCCCGGGAGCCGGAATCGAGGTGTGCACGCCGTCCGCGAACGACTGCGCGTAGCCGACGACGGCCAGCACCGGCAGGCCCATCTTCAACGCGAGGTCACCGCGGGCCAGCAGAATCGTGCCGCCGCCCTGCGACTCGACGAAGCCCAGCCGCCGACGATCGTTGGCGCGGGAGAACTTCGAGTCGCTGATGCCCTTGGCGCGCATCATCTCGGTGTCGGCGGTGGCCGCCATGTCACCGAATCCGATGATCGCCTCCAGCGTCAGGTCGTCGAAGCCGCCTGCGACCACCAGTTCGGCCTTGCCGAGCTTGATCTTGTCGACGCCTTCCTCGACCGACACCGCCGCGGTAGCGCAGGCGCCGACCGGATGGATCATCGAGCCGTAGCTGCCGACGTAGGACTGGATGACATGGGCCGCAACAACATTCGGCAGGACCTCCTGCAGGATGTCGTTCGGCTTGTTCCGGCCGAGCAGGTTGCCGTGGTACATCGTCTGCATCGACGTCATGCCACCCATGCCGGTGCCCTGCGTGCTGGCCACCATGGCGGGGTGCACCCAGCGCATCAGCTCGTCCGGGGTGAAGCCGGCGGCCAGGAACGCGTCGACGGTCGCGACGATGTTCCACACCGCCACCCGGTCCAGTGAGGTGTTCATGTCCTGACTGATGCCGTACACCGTCGGGTCGAACCCGGTGGGAATCTGCCCGCCGACGGTCCGCGACAGCTTGGTCTTGCGCGGAACCCGGATCTCGGTGCCCGCCTTGCGGGTGACCTGCCAGTCGGCGCTGTCGGGCACCGGCGTGGCAACGGTGTGCTCCGGATCGAACTGAACGAACGCGCGCGCGTCGGCCTCCGACGACACCACGAAGGTGAAGTCCTTGTCGAGGAACACCGACACCAGAAGCGGTGACGCGTGATCGGGGTCGATCGCGCCGTCGTCGACGAATTCCCGGATGCCGGTCTTCTCCACCACCGCGTCGTGGTAGCGCTCCACCAACTCCGATTCGTCCACCAGGTCGCCGGATTCGGTGTCATACCAACCCGGCTTCGGGTCGTCTTCCCACTTGATCAGGCCGGTGGTCCAGGCCAGCTCGAGCACGCCTGCGGCCGACAACTCGTCGTCGACCTCCATCTCGAAGCGGGTCCGCGACGAACCGTACGGGCCGAGTTCGGCACCGCCGACAATCACCACCAGGTCGGCGGGGTCGACGTCGAGGTCGTCCCACGCCGGCGGAGGCACAGAGGTGAAGCCACGCGGCGGTGAGGGCAGTGCGGCGATGGTGCCGTCCTGCTCGGCTTCGGAGGCGACTGCTTCGTCCTTTTGGGCCATCTCCTCGCGGGCCTTGGCGGCCAGCTCGGACATGTCGAGATCGATGTCGCCAAGCCCGCCGGTCAGGTCGGCCTTCAGCGGCTCCTGCGCGGCGGCGACCTTCGACTCGATGTTGCACAGCTGCAGAAGCATCGCGGCCATCTGCTCGGTCGAGTAGGTGGTGACGCCCGCCTCTTCGACCGCGCTGACGATCGCGTCGTTGGCACCCATCAGCCCGGTGCCGCGTGTCCAGCCGATCAGCGCGTGCGCCAGGCTGACTCGCTGCGCCCACGACGACTCGGCCTTCCACCGCGCCACGACGGCGTCGAGCGCCGACTTGGATTCGCCGTAGGCACCGTCGCCGCCGAACATGCCGCGGTTCGGTGAGCCGGGCAGCACCACATGCAGCCGCGACGCGATGTCGCGCTCGGAGCCGATGTGCGACAGGCCGCCGATCAACCGCTGCACGGCCCACAGCAGCACCTTCATCTCCATCTCGGAGCGAGAGCCCGCCTCGGACAGGTCGCCCGCGACCCGCGGCGCCGCGAACGGGAACAGCAGGGTCGGTGTTTGCGCGTCCTTCAGGTGAATGGACTGCGGCCCAAGGCTTTCGGTCTGCTCGTTGCCGACCCACTCCACCAGCGCGTCGATGTCGGAGTAGGAGGCCATGTTGGCAGGCACCACCCACAGCGCCGCGCCGAAACGGGCGTTGTCGCGATACAGGTTGCGGTAGAACGCAAGCCGGTTGTCGTCGAGCTTGGACGTGGTGGCGATGACGGTCGCGCCGCCGTCGAGCAACCCTGCGACCACCGAGGCCGCGATCGATCCCTTCGACGCACCGGTGACCACAGCGATCTCGTCGCTGTAGCGACCCTTGCCCGGGTTCTCCGCACCAGCCGCAGCACGGCCGAACAACGACGCATGCACGTTGCGTCCGGCGGCCAGGGCCCTGCCCTGCCACCAGCTGGCCTGGGTGCCGACGACGTGGCCCGCACCCTCGAACCGCTCCGAGAGCCGCGGCCAGTTGGCGTCGATCTCGCCCTCGTCCATCAGCCAGAGCTTCACCAGGTCCTCGCGCGCGCTGGCCCACCGGTCGTCGAACAGCACCGCCTTGCGGCCGTCGAACACCGGCGCCACCAAACGCGGCCAGTCCGAACCGAGTTCGGCGCTGACCAAGTCGATCAGCTCGGCGTCGGTCGCCTTCTCCGGCGCAGAAACTGCGTTGTCAAGACCCAACTGGTTGAGCACCAGCCGGGCGGCCGAGGCCAGCACGCCGTCTCGCCCGGTGACCTGCTCCGCGAACTCGGTGAGCGCGGCAGAGTCCACCACGCCACCACCCGCACCGCCGCCCGCGGACGGCAGCGCCACCGCGATACCGCGCCGGCCGGCCACCGCCGTCACAGCGGCATCGATGACCTTGTCCACCGTCGCGGCGTCGGCCAGCGCACCGTCGTGCAGCCCGCCGAGGCTGCCGCCGCGGACGCTGTTGCCCTCGCGGGTGCCCAGCGCAACCTCGACGGTGACGTGCTTGGCCCAGCCGTCACCGAGCTCCCAGGTCTTCTTGACCCGCTCGGCGATCGCGGCGGGCCGCTTGCCCGACGGGCCGAGCACTGTGCGCAACTGGTCGTTGATCGCATCGGAAAGCACTGGGCCGTAAGGCTTGTAGGTGCGCGCGAGCTTGGTCACCTGTGACTTCAGCCCGGCCAGGTCGGCCTCGGCGGCACCGTCGATGGCGCCGAGGTCCAGCTCCGAGCCGAGGTCGACCAGCAGCTGGTTGCGTCGCGACGACGCACCGTCGGTGATGGACTCGATGGAATCCAGCACCTCGATCTGATCCATCCGCATCTTCGCCGACAGTGCGATCAATGCCAGCGTCGCATCCGATGCGTCGAACGCAATGTCGTCGGGCCTAGGAGCGCCCACGGGCGCGACATTGGGGCTGGGTGCGCCCGTCGACAAATCGGAGCAGGAGCCGGCACCGCGGCTTCAGCGGCGGCGGGTTCGGCCGCTGCCTCGGGCGCAGGTGCCGGCGACTCGTCGACGTCGTCCTCGTGGTCGGGCTCGGGGTCGGCGTCATTGGCGAACAGCACCGCAGCATCACGCTCGGAGTTGAGCACTTCGGTTGTGTTGTGCGAATACTCGGGCAGCTTGAGCGTGTTGGTGGCCAGGCCGGCGACGGTCGGCGCGGACTTCACACCGATCTCGACGAACCGCTCGATACCGAGCCCGCCCGCGGCCTCCTCGATGAACAGCAGGTCCTGCGTCTCGATCCAGCGCACCGGGCTGGCGAACTGCCATGCCAGCAGCTCGATGACGACCTTGCGGCACAGTTCGGTCGGCTTCTCGTTCCGCCAGGTGTCGTAGTCGGCGAGGATCTCGTCGAGAGGCTCGGCGGGCACCAGATCGCGGATCTCCTGGATGAAGTCGCGGTCCAAGGTGAACGGCCTGGGCACCAGGTTCGGGATGTACTTGCCGACGATCAGGTCGGGGTCCGCATCGCGCGGCATGACGCGCTCCAGCGAGCGGCGGAAGTCGGCGACACCGACCCGCAGCACCGAGGAGTGGAACGGCACGTCGATGCCGGGCACCAGAATGAAGGACCGCTTCCCGCCGCTGATCTCACGGCGCTTCTCGACCTCTTCCTCCAGCACCTCCAGGCCGCGGACCGTGCCCGCGATCGCGTACTGCGAGCCGCGCAGGTTGAAGTTCACGATCTGCAGGAATTCACCTGTGCGCTCGGAGATCTCGGCGACGAAGTCGACGACATCGGAGTCGTCGAGGTCGATCTGCGACGGACGGATCGCGGCGAGCCGGTAGTTGGACCGGCCCAGCTCGTCGCGCGGCACGATGTCGTGCATCTTCGAACCGCGGTGGAACACCACCTCGAGCAGCGCCTCGAGTTCGTAGACACCGCTGACACACGCCAGCGCGGTGTACTCGCCGACCGAGTGGCCGCACGCGATGGCGCCCTCGACGAACGCACCTTGCTCACGCATCTCGGCGACCTGCGCGGCGGCCACGGTCGCCATGGCGACCTGGGTGAACTGCGTCAGGTACAGCACCCCCTCGGGGTGCTGATAGTGCACGCCGCTGGCGATGAGGCTGGTCGGGTTGTCGCGCACGACGTGCAGCACCGAGAAGCCGAGCGTCTCGCGGGTGAACTTGTCCGCGGAGTCCCACACCTTGCGGGCCGCCTTGGAGCGGGCGCGGACGTCCATGCCCATGCCCTTGTGCTGAATGCCCTGGCCCGGGAAGGCGTACACGGTCTTCGGCGCGGCGAGCTGTGCGGTCGCCGACATCACCAGATCGGATCCCACGCGCGCGGCGACCTCGATAATCTCTGCGCCACGGTCGATTCCGACGCGGTCGACGCGGAAGTCGACCTCGTCACCGGGTAGCACCATGCCCAGGAAGCGGGCGGTCCAACCGACCAGCCGGGCAGGCGGGACGGCCTTGCCGTCGGTGGCGGTGACGACCTGCTGTGCGGCGGCCGACAGCCACATGCCGTGCACGATGGGCGATTCCAGTCCGGCCAGCAGCGCGGCCGCGCGGTCGGTGTGGATCGGGTTGTGGTCACCGGAGACCACCGCGAACGCGCTCATGTCCGTCGGCGCGGTGACGGTGACATCACGACGCCGACGCCGCGGCGTATCGGTCGCGTTGTCGGTCATCGCCCCGCCCGCGCGCGGCGGATCGGTGAGCTCGATGGCGCCCGTGCGGCCGCGGATCGCGAACCGCTCCTCGAGGGTGGCCAGTGTGGTGCCGTCGGCGCTCTTGATGGTGGCCGTAACCGGCACAACGCGGCCGTACTCGGTGTCGGTGGCCGCCGAAGCCGTTGCGGTGACGGTCAATTCGGCTTGCGTCTTCGGCATCTGCCGCCAGCAGGTGCGCGGCGTGATCCAGGTGAACCAGGCTCAGCAGACCCTCGACGACGGGGAAGCCCTCGTCGGTGACGGCCGAGCCGATGGCGGCGAACACCGCGGGCCAGCAGAGGCCCACCAGCGCGTCGGGCACCAGGGTGAGACCGGGAGCGAGCGGGGCACCGAACGTCGCGGTCACACCCGTGTGGTCGGCGACCTTCTCCGGGTTCCACGCGACGGTGACCTCTGCGGTGTTGTCATGCACCGCGGGCAGACTGTCGGGACCGTCGGCGCCCGCGGCGATCGCCAGCACCGAGCGCATCGCGTTCGACGCGTCCTCGACGGTGACCACGGGCATCCCGCCGTCGACCGTGCAGGACGGCAGCGTGAACCGGATCTGAATCCAGGTGTCGGAGAGCGGAACGCTCAGCGTGACGGTCTCATCCTCCGCCACCTCCAGCCGTGCGCCGGTGGAAGGGTGTGTGGCGCTTCGGTTTTCGTTGACCTGCCACTTCGCGGGTGCGCCGATGCGATGGACCGGGTTGATGGAGGTGCGGCCAGCCCACAGCACGTCGGGCGAGTCGAGCACAACGGCCAGCGGGCCGGTGACGTCGGCGCGCGCCTGACGTCGGGTGACGACGGAGACCGGCTCTGCACCGGCCGCCAGCACATCGTCGATCGAGGCCTGTTCGAAGCGGTCCAGCAGCTCGCCGACCGGCTCGTCGACCCTGGTGATGCCTGCGACGGATTGGGTGCCGGGAATGATGCACACCTGGTCGGCCTCGTAGCGGGCGTCGTGGGCCTGCCACAGCGAGTCGCTGCGCCACCAGCGCCGGACATCCTTGTCGATGACCGGCACGAAGTTGACCGGCTTGCCCAGCGTCTTGCACAGCTGAATGAAGAACGGCACGTCGGCCGGGTGCAGCTTGATGGTGTTGGCGTCGGGGTAGCGGCCCAGCAGCGCGGTGACCGCCTGCTGCGGCTTCTCCAGCAGCGCAGTGCCTTCGGGGGAATCATCGAAGAGCGTCTCGATCGGGCCGAAGTCCTTCGGATGCAGCCGGGCCTCGGCGCGCTTAAGCATCTCGGCGAACCGGTCGCGCCACGTGTCGGCCAGCCACGGGCTGCCGGGCGATGCCGTGTCGGCGGTGCTGGTGCCGTCGCCGATGGCCAGGTCGACGTAGCGCTGCAGCCACTGCGGAGTAGGTCATCTCGGCGACGTCGCCGAAGTACGGCTTGCAGGTGTCGGCCATCGCGGCGATGATCTCGTCGCGGCGAGCGGCGACCGCCTCTGCGTCACCGGCCACCTCGTCGAGCAGCCGTCCGCACCGCGACGCGGTGTTGTCGATCTCGTGAATGTCCGCACCGAGCTGGCTACGGCTGGAAGCCATGCCGCCCTGGGCTTTTCCGGCACTGATCCAGTCGTCGGTGCCACCGATGTCGACCAGCATCTGCTTGACCGACGGCGAGGTGGTCGACTCCTTGGTCGCCATCGCCGCGGTGCCGACGAGAATGCCGTCGACGGGCATCAGCGGGAAGCCGTAGGCCTGTGCCCAACGACCGGACAGGTACTCGGCGGCCCGCTCCGGGGTGCCGATGCCGCCGCCGACGCACACGGTGATGTTGGACCGCGACCGCAGTTCGGAGTAGGTGGCCAGCAGGAGGTCGTCGAGGTCCTCCCAGGAGTGGTGGCCGCCGGCGCGGCCGCCCTCGACGTGCATGATGACCGGCTTGGTCGGCACCTCTGCGGCGATCCGGATGACGGAGCGGATCTGCTCGATCGTGCCGGGCTTGAACACCACGTGGCTGATGCCGACGTCGTTCAGCTCGTCGATCAGCGCGACGGCCTCTTCGAGTTCGGGGATGCCCGCACTGACGACGACGCCGTCGATCGGGGCGCCGGACTGGCGCGCCTTCTGCACCAGCCGCTTGCCGCCGACCTGAAGCTTCCACAGGTACGGGTCGAGGAACAGCGAGTTGAACTGGACGGCGCGGCCCGGCTCGAGCAGAGAAGTCAGTTCGGCGATGCGGTTGTCGAAGATCTCCTCGGTGACCTGTCCACCGCCGGCCAGCTCGGACCAGTGGCCCGCGTTCGCGGCGGCCGCGACGATATGGGCGTCGACGGTGGTCGGGGTCATGCCCGCGAGCAGAATCGGCGACCGGCCGGTCAGCCGGGTGAACTTCGTCGACAGCTTCACCGATCCGTCGGGCAGGGTGACCACACCGGGGGCATAGCTGGACCAGGGCCGGGCCACCTCGGGCACAGCGCCGACCGTGAACAGGTTGCGCTGACCGCCGCGGGTGGCGGCGGGCACGATGCCCACGCCGAGGCCGCGGATGACCGGGGCCGTCAGCCGGGTCAGGATGTCGCCGGGGCCGAGGTCGAGGATCCAGCGCGCGCCTGCCTCGTGAAGGCCGTTGATCTCGCTGACCCAGTCCACCCGGCGCACCAGGATGGCCTCGGCCATCTCACGGGCGAGGTTGACGTCGAGCCCGACGGTCTCGGCCCAGTCGCCGACCATGTCGATGGCGTCCGAGAGCCGCGGGGTGTGGAAGCCGACCTCGACCTGCACCGGATCGAACATCGGGCGGAACACCGCGCCGCCGCGAATCTTGTTCTTGCGCTCGGCTTCTTCCTTCTCGGCGATCTGCTCGCAGTAGAGCTCGAAGCGGGACAGCTGCTCGGGTGTTCCGGTGATGACAACCGAGCGCCTGCCGTTGCGGATCGACAGCACCGGCGGCAGGACAGTGCGGACGTCCTGCGCGAACTCTTCCAGCAGCTCGGAGATGCGCTCGGGATCGGCATTGGTGACCGACACCATCGGCGGGTGGTCACCGAGCACAGAGATGCCGCGGCGACGGGCCACCAGCGTGCCCGCGGTGCCGATCAGCTGGGCCAGCGCCAGCAGCTCGACGTCCTTGGCCCCCTTGGCGGCGAGTGCCTCGACGGCCAGCACGCCCTGCGAGTGCCCGGCGACGGCGACGGGGGGTGTTTCGGCCAGATCCATGCCCTGGCGGCTCAGCGCCCGCACGGCGGCCATCTGGGTCAGCAGCACGCCGGGCACGGACACGGCGGCCGACGTCAGGTGCTTGCCGCTGGGCACGGTCTCTTCGGCGGCCAGCGCGCGGACCCACTGCATCGGCTGGAACCCGATCGGACGCACCACGATCAGCTCACGGGCCACCGGCTCCAGCAGTAGCTCGGCTTCCCCCACCAGCGTCGAAAGCTCGGCCTCGATACCGGCCGAGGACACCAGTTCCTCCAACGTCTCCAGCCAGGCGCTGCCCTGGCCGCCGAAGGCGACGGCGTAGGGCTCGCCGGCGGTCAGACGATCGACAAGGGCATGGCTGGACTGAGGCGACCCGGACTCGTCGTCGCGGCCGGTGGAAACTCTGTCATGTTCATTGATCGTCACGTCGCGTTATCTCCTCGGTATTGCAGTCGCACGTTTCGCTCGTCGTGCTTCGTCGTCTGTGGGCTGTCGTGTCTCGGCGGTGTGACCTGCGCTCCCCTGCGCGGTCACCTACGATTCGGCGTCGAATCCCGACTGGCTATGGATACGTCCAGCGGACACTCCAGCTGCACTAAGAGTGTCATAAGAGCAAGCATCATTTCTCACCCTTAAATGGTTACTGGCGAGTTCTACGCTCGGGTAACCACACGTTCGGTAACACCCGGTTCAAAACCGGCAGAAGGTATCCGGGACAAACGTCCTGCATGTAAGTGGTTACGGTCGAGTAGGCGAAACAGTGCAGATCAAAGCATGACTGTTATCAAATCGTTATGTAAAAATTTCGCCGCGTCTTCGGCGCCCGCTGCGCCGGCTCAGACGCGACAAATTCACGAATTTTGTCTTGTCGCTGGCGTCAGCCAACAGAAAAAGTTTGCTGTAGCTACTTACTGATCGGTAAGTCTTAGTCCCATTGCCCGAACCGGGGCTTCAGAACATGGTTGATGTCCACGCCGATACCGCCGACGCTGCGCTTGTCGATCTCGACCTGGTGGAGGTGGGCGGCCGGATGCGTGAAGCCCTTCGGCGACCCCCAGTTGTGCTGCCAGAAGTACGAGCCGAGGCCGTCCTGAAGCGCCCAGTCGATCGTCTTGGAATTGGCGTACACGCCCACCCGCTGATGCCCCAGCACCGCTTCCCAGCCACGCAGATAGGGCGCAACCTGCTGTTTGTACTGCTCAAATGACGGATCGTCATCGATCGAGGCATAGATCGGGGCGCCGTACGAACCGCCCGCGGCGACGTGTAGCTGCCAACCCCGCTTCGCGTGATGGACTCCCGCATTCTGCCCGCCCAGCCAGTCCGCGGTGTCCTGCTTGCCGTACTGGTAGCAGGAGACGATCTTCAGGCCGTTCTGATAGAGGTCGCGGGCTTCCGGGAGCAGGATCGGCTTGCCGAGCATCCACTCGCCGCCGGGCCTGCGGTCCGACACGTACCGGATTGCTCCGTGTGCCCCCGAGGCCCGGATATCGGCTGCGCTGATCACGCCGGCCGCGTAGTCGAGCAGGATCCCGAGGGGCGCCGCATTCGCCTGCGCCGCTAACAACGACGACAGGCTCACCACGGCCGGGGCCGCGGCCGCACACTTCAACAGGTCCCGCCGGGACATGGACACGTGCCACAGAGTACGACAAACACCTTGTGTTTCACTCTAACGCCACTGGTCACATCTGTATCAAGATTCCCAAGCTAGCGCCCGCGAACGTTCCGTACCGGTCGAAATTTCGGCAAATTCTCGACTGGTAAGGAACGTTCGGCCGGGGTTGCAGGATGATCGCGGGGTGACCGCGCAGCTGACACTCGAGCCGTTCCGTATCGCGATTCCCGACGCCGACCTGGCCGACCTGAAGGCCCGGCTGGCCGCGACCCGCTGGCCCGAGCAGTTGCCCGGCACACCCTGGCAGCGCGGGGTTCCCGTTGATTACCTCCGGCAACTGGCCGACTACTGGGCCAGTGAGTTCGACTGGCGCGCCCAGGAGGCCGAGCTCAACTCCTACCCGCAGTTCCGCACCCAGATCGACGGCCAGACGGTGCATTTCCTGCACGTCGAATCGCCCGAGCCAACCGCGCGGCCGCTGATCCTGCTGCACGGCTGGCCGGGTTCGGTGGTGGAGTTTCTCGACATCATCGGCCCGCTGAGCAATCCGCGCGCCCACGGCCTCGATGCCGCGCAGGCGTTTCATCTCGTCATCCCGTCGCTCGTCGGCTTCGGCTTCTCGACCCCGTTGTCCGGGGCGGGCTGGACGGTCAACCGGATGGCGGCGGCCTTCACCGAGCTGATGGCCGCGCTGGGCTATGACCGATTCTGCGTGCAGGGCGGCGACTACGGCTCCGTCATCGGCCCGGCGATGGGCAGCCTCGTCCCAGACCGCGTCGTCGGCGTGCACATCAATGGCCCCGCCTTCGGCCACATGCCCGGCAGGGACGTGAGCGAGGACGAGCTGGCGTCGCTGACCGAGCTCGAGCGCGACCGGGTGGCGCGGGGACGGGACTGGGGCGCCGAAAGGACCGGCTATTTCAAAATTCAGGGCACCCGGCCGCAGACCCTGAGTTACGGCCTGACCGACTCGCCGGCCGGGCAGCTGGCGTGGATCGTCGAGAAGTTCAAGGAGTGGACGGACTTCGCCAAGGCCCTTCCCGACGATGCGGTGAACCGCGACCGGCTGCTCGCGAACGTCTCGGTGTACTGGTTCACCGGAACCGCCGGATCGTCTGCCAACCTCTATTACGAAACCACCCATGCCGGTTCGCTCATGACACCGTCGGATGTGCCTACCGGCGTCGCGGTGTTCGCCGCGGATCTCGCCATCCGGCGATACGGCGAGAAATGGCACAACATCGTGCACTGGAGCGACTTCGACAGCGGTGGTCATTTTGCCGCGATGGAGACGCCGCAGTTGCTCGTCGACGACATCCGGACGTTCTTCGCGACGGTGACGTGAGGAACGGAACCAGTACCTGACCGCGCGTCCTCGGAACGAAATCCGCGATGAAGCTGCGGGTATACCGAGGAATCCATACCATTTGGCAATGCCGTCGGGGATGGTCAGCGCGCAGCGCCCTAATCCGAGTGCCGCCGTTGACGATCCGCAGATCGAGTTGATCGGCGTCCGAAAGGAATTCGGCGACTCCCGGCACAAGGTGGTTGCCGTCGAGGGCGCCGACCTCGCCGTCGGCGACGGTGAGCTGTTCGCCATCCTCGGCCCGTCCGGATCGGGCAAGACCACGGTGCTTCGCATGGTCGCCGGGTTCGAGCAGCCGACGGCAGGGGTGATCCGCCTCGGCGGTGTCGACGTCACCGCACTGCCCGCGCGGCGTCGCGACGTCAACACCGTCTTCCAGGAATACGCCCTGTTCCCGCACATGACCGTCGCCCAGAACGTGGAGTACGGACTGAAGGTCCGCGGCGTGCCGCGCGACGAGCGCCGCACGCGGACCTCCGACGCGCTCGACATGGTCCGGCTGAGCGGCGAGGCGTCGCGCAAGCCCGCGCAGCTGTCCGGCGGCCAGCGTCAGCGGGTGGCGTTGGCGCGCGCGCTGGTCGGTCGTCCTCGGGTGCTGCTGCTCGACGAGCCGCTGGGCGCACTGGATCTCAAGCTGCGCGAGCAGATGCAGATCGAGCTGAAGGAGATCCAGCGCGAGGTCGGCATCACCTTCATCATCGTCACCCATGACCAGGACGAAGCACTGACCCTCTGCGACCGGCTCGCGGTGTTCAACGACGGCCGCATCGAACAGGTCGGCGAGGCCCGCGATGTCTACGAGAGCCCGGCGAACCGGTTCGTGGCCGACTTCGTCGGAAGCTCCAACGTGCTCGACGGGTCCGCTGCCGAGGCTCTCGTCGGCCGGCCGGGAACGTTCGTTGTGCGACCGGAACGCATCGCGGTCTTCGCGCCGGGAACCGACGCCGTGCCTGGCGTTCGAACAGTGGACGCAACGGTGTCGGAAATCATCTATGCCGGCCCCACCACGAAGGTCGCCGCGGTCACTGCGCAGGGGGTTGCGCTGACCGCCACCGTCCTGACGGCCAGCACCTGGCTGCCACACGACCTGCACCACGGCACCCCAATCACCTTGGCATGGCCGGAAAAAGCCCTTCACCAACTGTCAATCGAGGAGTAACCATGAAACGAACTGCCGCGCGACTCGGCCTGATCCTCGGCGCATGCGCCGCCCTGGTCGTCGCGTGCTCGAGTTCCGAGGAATCCGGCGAGACGGGCGAGGCGCCGCCGAAGCTCGAGCCAATGTCGGCCGTCGGCGACGGCGAGGGTGAGCTCAACCTCATCGCGTGGGCCGGCTACGCAGAGGACGGCTCCAACGACAAGACGGTCGACTGGGTGACACCTTTCGAGAAGGAGACCGGCTGCCAGGTTAACGTCAAGCTGGGCAACACATCCGACGAGATGGTCCAGTTGATGCGCACCGGCCAGTACGACGGGGTGTCAGCGTCCGGCGACGCGACGCTGCGGCTGATCTATTCCGGAGATGTCGCTCCGGTCAACACCGACCTGGTGCCCAACTACGCGACGATCTCGGACTTCCTGAAGGACAAGCCGTGGAACTCCATCGACGGGCAGATGTACGGCGTTCCGCACGGCTGGGGCGCCAACCTGTTGATGTACAACCTCGACGTCGTGCGTGATGCGCCGAACTCCTGGGGCGCGGTGTTCGACGGCGGCGGACAAGTACAAGGGCAAGGTGACCGCCTACGACTCCCCCATCTACATCGCCGACGCGGCACTGTATCTGTCGAAGACCAAGCCGGAGTTGGGCATCAAGGACCCGTATTCGCTGACCTCCGAACAGCTCGACGCCGCCACCGAGTTGCTCAAGGCGCAGCGGGAGAACATCGGCGAGTACTGGTCGGACTACACCAAAGAGGTGCAGGCGTTCGAATCCGGGACATCGGTGATCGGCACCACCTGGCAGGTGATTGCGAACACGATCGGCTCCGCGAACAAGGTCCAGGTCAACACGGTGCTGCCGAAGGAGGGTTCCACCGGATGGTCGGACAGCTGGATGGTCTCGGCGAAGGCCGCGCATCCGAACTGCATGTACAAGTGGATGAACTGGATCAGCTCGCCAGAGATCAACGCGCAGGTGGCCGAATACTTCGGCGAAGCGCCGGCGCAGACGAAGGCCTGCGAGCACACCACCGAGAAGGACTTCTGCGAGATCTATCACGCCACCGACGCTGACTACGCCTCGCAGATCCACTACTGGATCACGCCACAGAAGCAGTGTGTCGACGGCAGTGGCGACAACTGCACGGCCTACGACGAGTGGGTCGACAAGTGGCAGCAGATCAAGGGGTAACGCCGGGCGGCGATGAGCGCTTGCGCGAAGAGCAGAAAGCAGCGACGATCTCCGTGCCCGAGCCCAGTTCAATGTCGCCGGCCAAGCGGCTCCAGCGCCGGGCTGGCCTTGTCTTCCTCCTGGTTCCACCGCTGGCCTGGCTCGTGGTTGCCTATCTGGGATCGCTTGCGGTGCTCCTTGTTTCGGCGTTCTGGAGCACCAACAGCTTCACCGGTGCGGTGGTTCACAAATTCACAACCGACAACGTCGTGCGGGTGTTCACCGACGCGGTCTTCCGAGCGGTCACGGTGCGCACCGTCTCGGTTGCGCTGCTGGTCACCGTGATTTGCATCGTGCTCGCGGTGCCGCTGGCGTTGTACATGGCCAAGGTGGCGTCTCCGCGGGTGCGTGTGCTGCTGGTGATTGCGGTGACGACTCCGTTGTGGGCCAGCTATCTGGTCAAGGCGTACGCATGGCGGATGCTGCTCTCCCCGGAAGGTCCGCTGTCCTGGGCGAGCGGCTACACGCCGGGCTACGGCGTGGTGGCCACCGTCATCACGCTGACCTATCTGTGGTTGCCGTACATGATCATTCCGGTGTTCGCGGCATTCGACCGGGTGCCCGACTCATTCATCGACGCCAGTTCAGACCTCGGCGCCTCAGACTTCGCCACAATGCGGATGGTGGTGGCGCCGTTGGTGTTCCCCGGAATCGCGGCGGGATCGATCTTCACGTTCTCGCTGTCGCTGGGTGACTACATCGCGGTGACCATTGTGGGTGGCAAGACACAGCTGCTCGGCAATGTCATCTACGGCCAGCTGGTGACCGCGAACAATCAGCCCCTTGCCGCGGCGCTCTCGCTGATTCCGCTGGCGGCGATCATCCTGTACCTGTTGGCCATGCGCCGCACCGGCGCGTTGGAGAATGTCTGATGCTGTCCGGCGGTGCGCGGCGCGCGGTCCGGGCATGGACCGTGTTGATTCTGCTATTCCTCTATGTTCCTTTGGCTCTCGTACTGGTCAATGCCTTCAACTCGTCGCGCACATTCGCCTTCCCGCCGACCGGCTTCACGACGGACTGGTGGGTCGACGCGTGGAACAGCGAGGGCATGTGGAAGTCGCTGGCCAATTCGGTGGTCGTCGGCCTCGGCGCGACGGCGATCGCGCTGGTGCTCGGCACCATGGCTGCGTTCGCGGTGCAGCGGTATCGGTTCTTCGGCCGCGAGGTGGTGAGTCTGCTTGTGGTGCTGCCGATCACGCTGCCGGGCATCGTCACCGGCATCGCGCTGAACGCGACGTTCACCTCCGCCCTCGGCATCACGCTGGGCATGGCCACGGTGATCATCGGCCATGCCACGTTCTGCATCGTCATCGTCTTCAACAACACGCAGGCGCGGCTGCGCAGGTTGGGCGCCAGCCTGGAGGACGCCTCCGCCGACCTCGGCGCATCGCCGTGGCAGACGTTCCGGTTCGTGACGTTTCCGATGCTGCGTGGCGCACTCGTCGCGGGCGCGATCCTTGCGTTCGCGCTCAGCTTCGACGAGATCGTAGTGACGACGTTCACCGCCGGGCCCACGGTGCAGACGTTGCCGATCTGGATCTTCGGAAACCTGTTCCGGCCCAATCAGGCGCCGGTCATCAACGTGGTCGCGGCGGCCCTGACCCTGGCTGCGGTCATCCCGGTGTGGCTGGCCCAGCGGTTCGGCGGCGATCCCGCGACTACCCGGGTGTGAGCTGGCTTTCCAATGTCCGCTGGCCACCATGCCGGCGGTGTAGTCGGAAACGGCCGACACCATGTGCCGCTGCAGTGCCTTGTCTAGCTGGTGCGTGACGACCGCGATGCCGAGATCGCGATAGGCCTGAATGAGCCGGCACGGTACCTCGCATCCGGGCACTGTAGTACGGCGGTCGTGACTTCGAGCGAAGTCGTGACCGGATCAGCCAGGATGTAAGAGTCGGGGTAGGCAGGAAGAACGAAACCTGTTGGAGGGCTTCGACGCTCACCCGGGAGAGGCCGCAGCGGCGAGGTAACCGCTACCTGGCGCGGCTGCTCGCCCTACGGTTGGCCTTCTTGATCGCGTTGACGAGCTGGGTCTTGGTCATGGTGGAACGGCCCGAGATATCGAGCCGCCGTGCAACATCCATCAGATGTGCCTTGGATGCGTTGGCGTCGACGCCTTCGGCTGAGGTGCCCTTGGGATTCGGGCCACCACTTCGGGCCCGCGAGTCTGACGGACCCTTCTTGGCCTTCGCCTCCCAGTGATCGCCCACCTTCTCGAAGCTGTGCTTCAGCGCGTCATAGGCGGCGCGGTGCGCACGCTCGCCCTCGCCGTACTGCTCGGCGGCCGCGTCGTGCACCTTGGCGAAGGTGCGCTGCGCCTTGGCGGGCGATTTCTTCAGCGTGCTAGGCAGCTCGCTCTTCTTGGCCGTGCCCTGTTTCGTCGTCTTCGGCATGATGCGCTCCTCTGTCCTACTGAAGCCAGAAAGAGCCGCCGAAGCCGCGACGGGTGATGCTCGCCGGTCCCCAGAGAGCGGCGGCCGCTTCTTGACCTTCCCCTCGGGCACTCGCCATCGCGAGGCTGTGGTGCCGCTCACATCACTGCGCGACTTCGGTCGGCTAGGTAGTGGAGGTACCCACGTCCCCTTCGGTTAAACGCTTGGCGATGGCCTCCTCGGCATGCCGGTAGCCGAGGACTTCGTAACCGACCACCGTCACCGCGGGTGCCAGCATGACGATCAGCAGCGAGTTCGCCATCGACATGCCGTTGTCGACGAGAAGTACCGCGGCCACCAACACGGCGGCGGTGAGCACCAGGAGGAGCAGGTGGAACGCGTCCCAGGTCCGCACCAGCCACATGTAGAGGACATAGACCGCCGCGATGTAGATCGCCACCGGTATCGCCACCGACAGCACGGTGCCCACCGCGCTGAGCTTCGAGTGGTGCTCGATGTAATAGGCGGCGGCATGCAACCCGGCGCCGGTTCCGACGATCGCCCCGAACACCACGAGGTGCAGATAGCCGAACCGGAAGGACAGGTCGCGATGGGCGTGCAGCACCTCCGACTGCGGCACGACGAAGTACACCCACCACATGCCGAACGTCAGGCCGGTTCCCGCCACCGCAACCAGGACGGCGTCCACGGTCCAGCCCTGCGCGGCGACGACCGCGGACAGTGAGGCGACGGTTCCGACGACACCCTCGCCGAGCGCGATGATGGTGAGCAGCGCATAGCGCTCGGAGATGTGGTGGGCGTGCCACGGGGTGCCGCCCATGCGCCGCTCGGCCAGCCACGGCCCGAACATCTCGAAGCACACCAGTACCGCCGCCCCCAGAAACGTCGCGGCGACCGACGTGTTCACCACGATCATCACGATCCAGCCGATCTGCGCGACGGTGACGACCGTGGCGTAGGTCAGGCATGCCGAGCGTCGCTGCGGGTCCTGCTTGGCCGCGCGTAACCACTGCGCCACCAAGGCGATGCGCATCACCACGTAGCCGGCCACCATCACGCGGTTGTCGACGTGGTGACCTTCCTCGATCGAGGCGAACATCGCCGGAAAACCGAGCGCGAGGATGATGACGCCGACCATCTGCAGCATGGTCAGCAGGCGGTAGATCCAGTCGTCGGTGTCGTATGCCGACGCGAACCAGCTGAAGTTGATCCACGCCCAGCAGATGGCGAACGTCGCAAAGGCGAACGAGGCCAGCCCCGACCCGACATGGTCCTCGGCGAGTTGATGGGCGAACTCGGACGCCGCGATGCCGAACGCGACCACAAACGTCAGGTCGAACAACAACTCCAGCGGCGTCGCCGTCCGGTGCGGCTCATACGGGTCGCGCCCGGACATCCGGCGGATGCGATGCACCTGGACGGCATTGCGGTCCGGTGGCGACCCAACCTCACTCATGACCTGCAGAGTGTGCCCAGCCGGCGCGGCACTGTCCAGGCAACGCAGAAACAGGTAGTCGACTACGCATGCCGTCGCGCCGCGCGGTTCGGATCATCGACCACAGATGCCGGACTCAGCTGAAAGCGGTGGCGCAATGTCAGAACAGTTCGCGATCACCCTGCTGGGTGGTTTCGGGGTATACCGCGACGACCAGCTTTTGGACTTGCCGCCGTCATGCCAGCGAGTGGTGGCGCTGGCAGCGCTGAAACGCCGGGCGGTGCCCCGCGGGTGGATGTGCCGGACGCTCTGGCCGACTACCCGGCTCGACCGGGCGACGGCCAGGCTGCGCACCACGCTGTGGCGGCTGCGCCCACTGGGCGCCGAGGCTCTGCTGACCGTGAGTCCGCAGTGGATCGGCGTCGGGCCCGACGTGTGGGTGGACTGGTATGACGCGGTGGACCTGTGCGGGCTGCTGCTGGGTCACGCCGAACCGGTGGACGCCGATCGAGACATCACCGCCGAGCTGCTTCCCCTGCTGCGGGCGGGCGGGCTGCTCGAAGGCTGGACAGACGACTGGAATGAAAACTCGCGGAACACCTACCACGAGCTGCGGATGGATGCCCTGGACGAAGTCGCGGGTGCCTACGCACAAAACGGGTAGTGCACTACGCGTGCGTGTCGCTGTGAACGATTTCTACTCTCATATCGTCAAATAGATGTACCGACGATGGAAGTGAGAGCCATGAACACCCTATTCGTGACCTGCCTGAGCCTGGCGGCACCGCTCGCCGCGCTCGGCGTGCACGACTTGCAGGTGCGGCTCGAGCGCTGGGACTACGAGCGGCACGCAGAGGACTAGCCCGCAACTCGTCGATCGCTCTACGGTGAGTCGGGTGGACGAACTCACCGACGACGTAATCGCTTTCATCTCCGAGGGCACCCGCACCGGGAAGCTCGGGTACACCGCATCGGACGGCAGACCGCTGGTGGCACCCATCTGGTTTGTCGTGGACAACGGCGAGCTGGCATTCAACACCGGCAAGAACACCGCCAAAGGCCGTGCGCTGGCCCGCGACTCCCGCGCGGTGATCTGCGTGGACGACCAGCGGCCGCCCTACTCGTTCGTGCAGGTCCAGGGAATCGCGTCGATCAGTGAAGATCCGGACGATCTTCTCGACATCGCCACCCGTACGGGCGCCCGGTACATGGGTCCCGACCGGGCCGACGAGTACGGCCGCCGCAACGGCGTGCCGGGCGAGCTGGTGGTCCGGCTGCGGCCGACCAAGGTGCTCAAGGCCTTCGACCTGGCCGAATAGCGCACCGCTCACGGCTCCGGCGGCAGCGTGACCGCCCGAGACGCCCGTTCGATCCGACCGCCGAAGCCTCGCCCAAGTCGCGCCAGCACGGGAAGCACCCGCATCGTCTGGTTGCGCGCGAAGATGGCGAACCGCGATGCAGGCAGAAGCGTGGCCATGCCGTGGGTGGCCAGTCGCTGGTTCTGCTCCACGTTGGAACGAAAACCACGCTCCCACAGCGCAAGTGCCCGTCCGATGTCCGGTGACGTGCTGATGTGGTGGGCGAGCAGGTAGGCCCCGATGAGTGCGAGCGAGGTGCCCTGCCCCGACATCGGCGATGGCCCGAAGCCGGCGTCGCCCAGCAGCGCGACCCGTCCCGCCGACCAGCTCGGCATTTTGACCTGGCTCATCTCGTCGAAATAGAAGTCGTAGGCGTCGCGCGTCGCCTCCACCAAACGCTTGGTCTGCCAACCCATTCCGGCGTAGCGATCCTGCAGCAGCGCCTGCTGGGCGGCCTGGTCACGGAAGTCGATTTCCATCGGTGCACTGCGGAACATCAGCACCGCCTTGGCGCGCTGATTGCCGCGCACGGTGAACATGCCCACGGCCCGGCCCGGCTCGTTGTAGAGCACCGCCTGGTCGGTGAGCCCGAGCAGGTTGTCGACGGTGAAGATCGACAGGTATGCGCCCAGGTGATGCGTGAACCGGTCTTCCGGACCGAACGCGAGGTCACGAATGTTGGAGTGATGGCCGTCCGCGCCGACGACGAGGCCGACCTCTTGCGACGGGCCGTGCTCGAACTCGACGCCCACCGCCGCATCGCCGGGATGCAGCGCGCGCACGGAGTCGCCGAACCTGACCTCCACGTCGTCGGCGACGGCGCGGTACAGAATGCGCACCAGGTCGTCGCGCATGATCTCGACCTCGCGGTCGCCGCGCATGTCATGCAGGGATCGCAGGGCCACGTCGTAGGTGCGCCTGCCGTCCGGCCGGACCGCGGACAATGTCATCACGTGCGTGCGCGCGTCGCGGACCTGCGCCTCCAGCCCCATCCGCTCGACGACCTCCAGCGCGGTGCCGCGGATGTCGACGGCGTGCCCGCCGGTCCGCAGTCCGTCGGTGCGTTCGACCAGGATCGGCCGGTGGCCGCGGCGCACCAGCCAGTAGGCCAATGCGGGTCGGCAATGCCGAGACCCGAGATCAGGACGGTGGCTGGCGCCACAGACATGAGG
The DNA here is from genome assembly GCA_963743225.1 of uncultured Actinomycetota bacterium. Lineage (GTDB taxonomy): Bacteria > Actinomycetota > Actinomycetes > Mycobacteriales > Mycobacteriaceae > Mycobacterium. The sequence continues at coordinate 311,077 of CAVUPN010000039.1, forward strand.
ATGAACTAGGTTTGCCAGTTATGGACGGCTACGCCTACGACACCGCGCTGTTGATTCTGCGCGTGTGCCTCGGCCTCACCATGGCGGCACACGGCTACAACAAGTTCTTCGGCGGCGGCCGGATACCCGGCACCGCGAAGTGGTTCGAGAGCATCGGGATGAAGCCGGGCACGTTGCACGCCCGCATCGCCGCGACCACCGAGATGTCGGCGGGCCTCGGCCTGGCGGTCGGCCTGCTCACCCCGATCCCGGCGGCGGGCTTCGTCGCACTGATGCTGGTGGCGGCGTGGACGGTGCACCGGCCGAACGGCTTCTTCATCGTCAAGGAGGGCTGGGAATACAACCTGGTGCTCGCGGTCACCGCGGTCGGCATCGCCACGCTCGGCGCGGGCCGGTTCAGCCTGGACTGGCTGATCTTCGGACACAACTGGCTCGACGGCTGGGCCGGTCTGTTGATCGCGGCCGGACTCGGGCTCGCCGGTGGCATCGGCCAACTCGTGCTCTTCTACCGGCCGCCGCAACCGGCCGACGCTAGCTGACCCGTCCGCCGACGATGGTCGTGGCGACCATGTCGGACGCGAGTGTCTCCAACACGGCCGTCGGAGTGAGCACCATCAGGTCGCCCGGCTGACCGACCTCGACCGTGCGCGGCACCGACGGGCGGTCCGGGTGGCCGAGGAACAGTCGCAGCGCCTCGTCGGGTGAGATGCGCTCGTCGGGACCGATGACGTCTCCCCCCGCGGTAGTCCGCTGAACAGCGGCCCGCATCGCCGCCCACGGGTCCATCCCGCCGAACGGGGCATCGGTGCTGGCCGCCATCGGGATACCGGCCCGCAGCAGCGACGCGAGCCGCCACAACCAGGGGTGTTCGTCGGCGGGCACGTCGCGCAGGTAGTGCTCGCCGCGTTCGGCGACGAAGTTGGGCTGGGTGACGACGGTGACCCCGAGGTCGACCAGGTCGGCGACCATGTCGTCGGGGACGACCGCGGCGTGTTCGATGCGATCGCGGGGATGGCCGCCCGCCGCTCGCAGCGCGGCGAGCGCGACGACGAGCTGGGCGTGGGTGACGCAGTGCAGCGCGACGGGGAGGTCGTCGTCGTGGTGGTCGACCACCCAGCCGGTCAGCTCGTCGACGTCGAGCCGGTCGTCGTGCAGGATCCGCTTGCCGGGCGCGAGAAAGTGCAGTCGCTGCGGGATTTCACCGCGCCGATGGGCCACCGACAGCGTCACCACGTCATCGGCGGTGAGATCGGGAGTGGCGTCGGTGAGACCGGTGACCCCGAAGCCGGCCAGGCGGTGAGTGATGTCGGCGAGCGCTGTTGCGCGGCGCGGCAACGCATCCGACCATTCGTCGGCGCTGTGCAACCGGCCGTCCGGATGGTCGGCCAGTCCGACGCGGGCCAGGCCCGGCGAGTTCAGGATCCACATCGCTCCGCTGCGGTGCTGGATCCGCAGGGGTGTGTCCGCGATCAGCGCGTCCAGCTGTTCACGGTCGAGCTCGCCCGCGACCGACGCGTGGTAGCCAACGGCCCGGATCCACCCGTCCGGCCCGGGAACGGCGGTCGCAAGTGCCTGGGCCAGTTGCGCTTTGGTCCGAACCTGCGGCGGCCCGACCGCGAGGGAGTCCAGCGCCGCGGCCATCGCCCGAAGGTGCAGGTGATGGTCGTGCAGTCCCGGCAGCACCGCACCGGCCGCTGCATCGAGCACCTGCTCGGAGTCCAGTGGGTCAAGGTGCTCGGCGATTTCGCGGATGCACTCCTCGACCCGGATGTCGGCGACGCGCCCATCGGGCAACGTGCCGCGGCGAATCAGCATGTCGCGAGCCTGGTTTCGACCAACTCGCGCACACGTTGGTTGTCGGCACCGAGCGCGGGCGCACGCCGTACCGGTGCCGGAAGCTTGGGTGGCTCATCGAATTTCGGGGCGGACGCGAGCGGCAGCGTGGCGTAGCTTGCCGCCACTTCCGCGAGGGCTATCTCGACGATCTCGCCGCCGCCGCGCCCGAGCGCGTCGAGCACGGCTCCGTGTGGCGGCCAACCCGGTCAGCGGGTCGGCGATCGCGTCACCGACGAACACCGGACCGGCGCCGACGAGACCGCCCGCGACCGCGGCATCGTCACCGAAGGCGACACGGTCGGCGCGGTCGCCCTCTGCGCCATAACCGGTGACGCGCAACCAGACCCGGCCGGGGCGACCCCGCACCTGATCGGGACCGAGGCCGCGGCGGGTCAGCGCGGCAGGCCGCGAACCTTCGATCACCACGTCGGCGACCTCGAGTAGCGGACGCAGGTCGTCGTCGCGGAAATCGATGGCGTAGGACAGCTTTGACGAATTCATCCAGTCGAAGAACCTCGGATCACCCCGACGCGTGCCGTCGGGCCTGCCGCGGCCTTCGACCTTGACGACGGTCGCTCCGGCGGCGGCGAGCAGATGCCCGCACAGCGGTCCGGCCCACATCGACGACAGGTCGACGACCAACAGTTGGGATAGTGCCCTGGCCGCGCGGTGCCCGCTGGCGACGAATCGCGGTGACGCGGGCGGGACTTCACCGAGCACCGCGGCGGGCAGGTCGAGCAGCCGGGCCCGTGCGACGAACTCAGCGGCATCGCGGTCGGCGGCCGCGGCGGCCAGCGCGCCCCACGGGTCCGCCGGCTGTCCGGTCACCTCGAGAAGCGCAGGAACCGCCTCGACGTCGTCGACGCGCGACAGCGTCAGCGCGCACCAGCCGTCCCGGGTGGCCAACAGCCGTGTCGCGCCGCCGGCCGAGATCAGCCCGGCCGGTGCGATCCCGAGCAGTCCCGCCCGCCCGGCCAGGATTTCGTCGGCGTCGACGCTCAGGCTGCCACCGAGGTCGGCCGCGCTGCGGCTGATGTCGTGGGTCACCCGCCGCGCCCGGGCGAGCACGGCATCGGGGATGCCCAACGAACCCATCAGCACATTCTGCACGTCACGACGCCGACTCAATCGCGTCTACCAAACCCCAGTCGAGTGCGGTCGCCGGATCGATCGTGCGACCCGACAGCACCAGATACGCCGTGCGCCACCGGCCGATGCGCCGCGTCACGCTGACCGTGCCGCCCGCCCCGGGGATCAGTCCGAGCGCCAGTTCGGGCAGGCCGAGCACCGAATCACGATGCGCCTCAACCCATCCGCAGAATGCCGCCATCTCCAGTCCGCTGCCAAGCACCTGGCCGTGCACGTGCGCTCGGCAGCGCTTGCCCAGCCGGGTGGTGAGCTCGTCGAGCACCAGTGCGGGGCTGTGCCGGACACGTGCGACGTGCGCGCTCGCCGGGTCGGCGAACGAGCCGAATTCGGCGAGGTCGCCACCGCTGCAAAAGGACGGACCGTTACCGGTGAGGATCACGTCCTCGACCGATGGATCGTGGCGGACCACGTCGAGGGCCTCGAGGAGCGCGGCGCGGGCATCGTTGGAGAACGCGTTGTGCCGCGCCGGCCGGTTGAACCGGATGTGCAGCGTGTTGCCGTCACGGTCGGCGATCACCGGATCCGGCAGCATGGGCGCCGCGGCGGGTCCCCGTCGCTGCAGCCATGCGGCGAACTCCCCGCCCGACTGCAGCGTCGAGTACGCGAGCGACTCGGTGATCACCCCGGCCAGCGCGGGCGCGGCGGGATCGACCGCGCGCAATACGTCGTCACACACGGTGGCCGCCTGCGGCCAGGACTCGACACGGGTGGTCAGCTCGGCGATCGCGACCGCAGTCGACTCGACGGTGACGGCGCGGCGGTCATCCGTCGGGTCTTCGGTCAGCGTGAGGGTGGCGTGCTGCAACCACGGTTGCGCGGGTGGCGACGCGATGTCGGCGGCCGTCCCGACCGCCAGGAGCACCCCGGTCTGCGCCGGCGGACAGGTCGGCAGGTCGCCGAGGTCAACAACGCGCACGGCCGGGCACGGCCCTACACCGGGTCGAAGGACGAGATGAGCCAGCCGCCGTCGATCCTCTGCATGGTCACCCGCACGGCGCTGTTGATGAAGCTTGCGTCGGGCCGGTCTTTGCTTTCGGTGGTCTGGTTGATGAACACCAGCACCACAGCCGAACCGGGATGGATTTCAGACAGCGCGGCCCGGACCACCGACGCTTGGGTCTTGACAGATTTCTGCTTGGCCGCGGGCGCGACGATCTGCTCGGTGAACTGCGTGTAGTACGACAGGAAGCTGCCGGTGAGCTTGCTCTTGGCCGCCGCGAAGTCCTGATCGAGGCTTTCCGGCGAGTACGACAGCAACGAGACGGTGCCATCGGACGCGGACCTGATCGCCGACTGGGCCGCAGCGTCGTCGGTCTCCCGATCCGGCTGATACACGAAGAAGAACATCCACGATGCCAGTGCGGCGGCCGCGACGAGCGCTAACGCCAGCGCGATTGCGGCCCACTGCTTCCGGGCACCCCGCCACGCCCCACCGACCACATCGCGCTTCGGTTTGGTCGACGCCTGGGATTCGATGGCATCGGCCTCGGTACCGGTCGCGGTGGGCTCGTCGCCGTCGGTCACATCAATTTCGGGGATGTCGTTCGTTGCGGTCACGGTACGAACTCAACTTTCGCCAGCTTCAGCTGCCCGCCGTCTCGGGCCAGGTTCACGCTGAGTCGCCACGCGCGCGGCTCCTGCTTGGCGCCGGCCGCATTGGAGACCCGCGACGTGGCCGCGACGAGGACGGTCGCGGTGTCGTCGGTCATCGACTCGACGGCCGTTGCGGTCACCGTGGTCTCGGTGACCGCCTTTGAATCGATCGCCACCGAGACGAAATCCTCCGAGGTGCTCTCGAAGTCCGTCTTGAACTGACCGGTCGAATTGTCGATGATGCGCTGCACGTCTTCTTTGGCCTTGTTGTAGTCCAGCGACATCAGTGTCACGACGCCCTGGCGGGCCGCCGCGGAGAATTCGGCTCTGCGCTGCTGTTCGGCTTGCACCTGCCGGTGGTTCCACTACATATAGCCGCTGCCCGCGAGCAGGGCGGCGATAACGAGCACCGTCACGGTGGCCGCGACAGCCTTCCACGACGGCAGCGGAATCCGTGGCCGTCGCCGCTCTTGCGCGGGTTCAACGTCGGACGTCTCGGCTTCGTCGCCGACGACCTGCGCCGCTTCGGGCTCGGTCACGCCGGTGCTGTCCTCGACGCTCTTCTCGGCGTCCTCGACATCGTCCTCATCGACGGGCTCGTCGGCGGCTTCCGTTGCCTTCGCCGCCTCGGCTTCCCTGCGCAGGCGCAGAGCCTTCGCCCTCGCCCTGGCGGCGGCGGCGACCGCTTCGGCTTCGGCCGCCTCGGCCTCCGCCTCCTCGGCCAGCGCGTCGACGGCGGCCGAATCTGCCTTCGTGGACACGTCGTCGACGTGGTCGCCGTTCAGTTCTGGCGGAGTTTGCTTCCGGGACCGCATGCAACCTCCTGTCCGGTAAGCACTGTGCTCAATGAGAATGGCATTTTCTATTTTCGGTATCGCCGCGACGATACAGGATGCACAAATCCGCTGAAATGAAAGCATGTCCTGCGGAAATGCTATTTACGCGCTATGCAGGCGCTTAGCGCTACCTGTCGACCAACTGGTCCTTCATCACTTTGCCTGTCGCGTTCAGCGGCAGCTCGTCCAGAAACTCTACGTATCGCGGCACCTTGAAACCAGCCATCCGGTCCCGACTCCACGAGATCAGTTCTTCGGCGCTCGCTTCACCCTGTGAATCGCCCTTGAGCACGACAAATGCCTTGCCGACCTGTCCGAGGCGGTCGTCGGGCACACCGATGACCGCCGCCTGCGCGATGGCGGGATGCTCGAGCAGAAAGCCTTCGATCTCGGCGGGGTAGGCGTTGAAGCCGCCGACGATGAACATGTCCTTCTTGCGGCCCACGATCAACAGCCGGCCGTCGTCGTTGAAGTGGCCGAGGTCGCCGGTGTGCAGCCAGCCGTCATCGTCGATCGCCTCGGCGGTCGCGACCGGGTCGTCCAGGTAGCCCTGCATGACGCTGTACCCGCGGACCAGCACCTCGCTGTCGTCGGCGATGCGCACCTCGACCCCGTCGCACGGCACGCCCGCGGTCGTGGCGATGTCCTCGAACGAGTCTCCGGGCCGGGATATGGTGACGGTGCCCGCCTCGGTCAGGCCGTAGCCGGTCGCCAACGTCTGGAACGGGAGTTCCTCGTGCACTCGCCGGATCAGCTCGACGGGGATGTCCGCCGAGCCGGTCACCCCGGCCCGTAGCGTCGCCAGCTTGCTCTTGTCCTTGACCGCCAGCAGCGAGTGATACAGCGTCGGCGGGCCGGGCAGCATGGTGATCCGTTCGGCCGCAATGAGTTCCACCACGCGGTCGATGTCGAACACCCGCACCGGCACCATCGTCGCACCCCGGGTGAACGAGGCGATCAATCCGGCCTTGAACCCGAAGGTGTGGAAGTACGGATTCACCATGAGGTAGCGGTCGCCCTCACGCAGGTCGGCCAGCTCACACCACTCGGCGTACAGGCGAAGGTTCTGGACGTGATTCATCATCACGCCCTTGGGCCTGCCGGTGGTGCCCGACGTATAGATGATGTCGGAGATGTCGGTGCCGTCGACCTCACGTGAGAATGGCGAACCGCTGGACAGGAAGTCGGACTTCAGGTCGATCACCGGGACGCCGGCGGGCGCGATGTAGTCCAGGCCGAGGAACCCCTTTTCGATCAGGACCGCCTTGGCCCCGCTGCGGCCGATGATGTCGGCCGCCTCCTCCGTCTTGAACCGGGTGTTGACCGGAACGAGTACACCGCCCGCGGTGAGCAGGCCGAACGCCGCGATCATCCACTCCGCGGAGTTGGGCGCCCAGACCGCCACCCGATCGCCCTTTTCGATGCCAAGGTCGCCGAATGCGCCTGCGGCACAACGAATCCGCTCAACGACCTGGGTGAAGGTGAGACGCAGCGGACCGTCGACAACCGCTTCCGCATCGCCGAAGCGGTCCGCCGCGCTCAAGACCATCTCGGGGATGGTCCGCCAAGGTTGAGGGGTCGTCACACCGTGACGAGCCGGGACAGGTTGCCACCCATGATCTTCGCCTGGTCCTCGAGGGAGAGATGCTCGAGTGCCGTCACGTAGTGCGTCGGCTCTGCGAGCCCTTCCGGGTGCGGCCAGTCGGAGCCGTAGAGCACCTGGTCCACGCCGATCAGGTTGATCAGATCGTCGATGCCCTCCTCGTAGAACGGGCTGACGAAGATGCGGTTCTTGATCTCCTCGATCGGGTTGCCGGGGAAGGCCTCAGGCGCCTTCTTCCAGACCTCGGCCATGCAGTCAAGCAGCGGGAACATCCACTTCGACCCCGCCTCGACGATTCCCACCTTCAGCTCCGGGAACCGGAACAGCGCGCCGTGGATCACCCACGAGGCCACCGCATCCTGGATCGGACGCCACTCGTTGAGGATCGACATGGCGTTGGTCTGGAACGGCAGCATCTCCTGGGCGGCGCCGTCCCACTCGGAGGTGTAGCGGGAGTAACCGCTGTCGCTGGAGTGCATTCCGACGAACACGTCGTACTCCACGCACTTCTGCCAGAACGGGTCGAACTCGGGCAGAGCGAACGACCGGGGGCCGCGGAATCCGGGCACAGGTGCCGGGCGGATCAGGATGGCGCGGGCTCCGCGCTTCACCGCCCAGTCCAGCTCCTCGATGGCCTTCTCGACGATGGGCAGCGTGATCACCGGGGTGGTGAAGATGCGGTTCTGATAGTTGAAGCCCCACACCTCGTGGAGCCACTCGTTGAGCGCGTGGATGAGGACGTGGATGGCGACCGGGTCGTCACTCAGACGCTCCTCGATCAGGCTGGCCAGCGTCGGGAACATCAGGCTGCGGTCGACGCCCAGCTCGTCCATCTTCTCCAGGCGCGGACCGGGCTCGAAGAACGCCGGGATGGCCCTCATCGGCTCGCCGAAGAGTTCGCGCTTGCTCTTGCCGTCGGGGTTGCCGAACTTGAAGTACTCCTCCCAGGCGCCCGGTTTGGCAACCACCGAGAAGGTGGGGTTCGGGATGTAGTTGCTGATCTGACCCTTCAGCGCGATCTTGGTGCGGCCGTTGACCTCCACGTACTGGACGACGTCCTTGTACTCCTCGGGCAGGTACTTGGTCATCGCCTCCGGTGGCTCGTACAGGTGGTTGTCCGCATCGAAGATCGGAAACGGTACGTCGACCCGATGTGAAAGCTGGCCCATTGGAACACTCCTTTTCCTCTTGGGAGAATCCTATTCTCACTAACTGCCCAACGCAATGCGCTTCCTCACCAGAAACTTCTGCACCTTGCCGCTCGCGGTGCGCGGGAAGTCGTCGACTTCGTGCAGCTCCTCCGGCCACTTCTGGGTGGCAACACCGGCCGCCCTGAAGTGGTCCCGAACCTCGTCGATGGTCGGCATGTCGTGACCCTCCCTGATGCGCAGCGCGGCGGCCGCGCGCTCACCGAGACGGTCGTCGGGGACGGCGACCACGACCGCCTCCACCACCGCGGGCATGCTCAACAGCACCTCCTCGACCTCGAGCGCGCTGATGTTCTCGCCGCCACGAATGATGACGTCGGCCTTGCGGTCGGTGATGGTCAGGTAGCCGTCGTCGTCGAGCACGCCGACGTCACCCGTGCGATACCAGCCGTCGTCGTCGAAGGCCCGCGCGGTCATCTCGTCATCGGTGTAGCCCAGGCAGAGATCGGGTCCGCGACTGAAGATCTCGCCGTCGGGTCCCAACCGGATCTCCACTCCCGGCCTGACGTCTCCGTCGGTGAACAGCCGCTTGTCCTCGGGTGCGCTGCGGCGCGAACCGGTGATCGACGGGTGTTCGGTGCTGCCGTACGAACGGAATACGAACATGCCAAGGTCCGCCAGCCGCTGAGTGACCGCTGCGGGAACAGTCGAGCCGCCCAGACCGACGGTCGTGAAGTGGCGCACGTGCTCAGCCGTGCAGTTCGGGTGATCCAGCACACTGGTGACGAAGTAGGGCGGCCCTCCGCCGATCGACAGCCCGTCGCTTTCGATCAACTCGAGCACCCGTCCCGGATCCCACACGTCACACAGGTCGATCGGGGCTCCCTCCAGCACCGGAATCAGAAAGGCGCCGAGCATGCCGATGAAATGCCCTACCGGGGTGGCGGTCAACTGCCGGCCGCGGTCGGGCGGGTAGTTCTCGAGAAGTTGCCGCGTCTCGAACCCAAGCGTCTGGTGGCTGTGGACGACGCCCTTCGGGTTGCTGGTGGTGCCCGACGTGAAGGCGATCAATGCCGGGCTCGCGGGATCGGCCGGGATCGTGCCCGCCAGCGGTTCGTCGTCGAGCAGGTCCTCGAAGCGGTGCACATGCTCCTCGCGCGAGCGCTCGTCGGCGCCGACGAGGCCGACGATGGGCACGTCCGCGCACAGGTCCGGCTGGTACTTCATCCGCCCGAACTCTCTGGCCGTGATGAACACCTTCGGCCGCGCGGTGGCCAGGATGTGGGTCAGCTCTTTGCGTCCGTAGAAGTGCACGATCGGCACCACGACCGCGCCGAGGAATGCCGACGCCCAGAACGACGCGGCGGCCTCCACCCAGTTCGGCAGTTGCAGTGCCACCACGTCGCCCGGGCCGACTCCGCGTTTGCGTAGACCCGCGGCCAGCCGGCGGGCCTGCAGTTCGACGTCGGCGAAGGTGCCCTCGAACGGCCTGACGGCGGAGTGCACCCAGAAGCCGGTGTCGGGATTCGCCTGTAGGCCGTCTGCGACGAGATCGCCGAGGGTTTCGGGCTTCCACCACCCCTCGTCCTCGTAGCGTTTTATCAGCTCTACAGGGATTTTTCGCATTGTGCGCCGCCGCACCTCCGTTCGGTCGTGATGCTATTCTCCGATACAGAGAATGCCAATACCGCACACGGAGAATGCTTGATGGTCGACCTGGAGTTCGATGACGGTTTGGCGGTCATCACCATCGACCGTCCGCACGCCCGCAACGCCATCTCGCTGGAGACGATGGACCAGCTGGAGAAGGCGCTCGACGGCGCCGAGGGTGCCGCCGCGCTCGTCATCACCGGCGCGGGCGACCGGGCGTTCGTCTCCGGCGGCGACCTGAAGGAACTCGGCGCCCTGCGGACCGAACAAGAGGCCGGCGCCATGGCGTGGCGGATGCGGTCCATCTGCGACCGGATCGCCGGGTTTCCGACGCCGAGCGTCGCCGCACTGAACGGGCATGCGCTCGGGGGCGGTGCCGAATTCGCGGTGGCAGCCGACATCCGGCTGGCCGCCGACGACATCAGGATCGGCTTCAACCAGGTGGCGCTGGCGATCATGCCTGCGTGGGGCGGCGCCGAGCGGCTCGACGAAGCTGGTCGGCAGGGGTAAGGCACTGCTACTGGCGGGCACCGGCACCGTGCTCGGCGCGGCCGAGGCCGAGCGCATCGGCCTGATCGACCGCGTGTTGCCACGGGCGTCGTTCGACGCGGACTGGCGCGCGATTGCCCGCGCGCTGGCCACCCGACCCGCGGGCGAGATCAAGCGCGTGATCGATGGCGCCACCACCACCGAAGCCGTCGCCGCCTTCGCCCGGCTGTGGGTCTCGGACGAGCACTGGGCCGCCGCGGACAAGGTGATGAAGCGCGACAAGTAGCTTTTCGCGTTGACTCTGCGCCCATGGCGGCGAAGTGCGAGTAGCGGCCGCCTTCAGCGCAGAATCAACGTATGCGGACGTCCCAAGCGCGCTGAACCCGGCGAAGGATATCGGCCCGCCGATGGCGTGCCACCACCTTCACCACCAGCCAACCCACCTCGTCGATGTCCTCGGATCGTTGAATCTCGTAGGCCCATCGAGCACGGCCCACCCGATGATGGTCGCCGTCGTACTCGACCGCCAGCATCAGTTCCTTCCAGCCCATATCGAGGAAATACTGGCGGGAGCCGTCGGCGCTCCACACAGGTATCTGGGTGTGCGGTCGCGGGTATCCCTCGCGAATCAGCAAGAGCCGCAACGCGGTTTCCCTTGGCGACGCAGCACCGGAATCGACCAGGTCGAGTGCGTCGGACAGCTGGCACAGACCCCGCGTATGTCGATGCCTGTCCGCCAACTCCTCGACTGCGGGCACCTTGAAATCGGTAGCTCGCGCCAGCGCATCGAGGCGTTCGACTGCACGGCCGATGCGGTCGCGTCTGCCGAGATCGAATGCCGTCCGCTCCGGTGTCGTCACCGCCATTCCGTCGAGCCGCTGAATTTCCTCGTCGAGTAGCAGGTCGTCGCGAGTCGTCACGCCATGCGGCGCTCGCGCGTTTTTCCAGATCAACTCGACCGGCGCGTCGCCGTCGACCCACTTCGCGCCGTGCAGAGCCGACGCACTGAGCCCAGCTACCACTGCCTGCCGCCGGGACCACAGCCAGGCGGCGAGCGTCCGATCCCGCAACGACGGCTGTAGCCGCTTGTCGAGATAGATGTTCGGCATCACCGTCCGGTAGTCCCTGCGCAATCCATGTCGGGTCACGATGCCCGCGGCCAGCGCCTCGCTGCCGATGAACGGCCGCCTCTCCCCCATGCCTGCACGCTGCCATCACGCACCGACAACCTTTGACTCTGCATGTACGGCGACGAAGGTCGACAAACCCGTGCCGTCAGCGCATAGTCAACTACCCGAGCAGGTTGCGGATCGGGTCGCTGCCGTCCCAGTTCTCGGCTGCTTCGCGGACGTAGGACGCCATGCCCGCGATTCCTTCAGTCAGCTCGCTGATCTCGATCACGGTCGCCGGCGCATCGGGCGATTCGACGTACGCGAATCGGACGCCGAGCCCCTCACCGCCTTGCCACACAACGGGCCAACCCACCTGTTCAATGTTTCGCATAGTGGCTTCGAAGTCCTCTGCCCAATAAGCCACCTGGTGATAACCCGGACCGTTGGACGACAGGAACTCGGTGAAGATGCTCGGCGTGTCATCAGTTTGTTGAATCAACTCGAATTGCATCGCGCCGCTGTTGGTCATGGCCAGCGACTGCGTCACTTCGCAGGGTTCGCCACGATAGCGCGCAGGAATCGTCAGACCGCGCAGCACGAACCACGGACCGACGCCAAGTTCCAGCCAGCCGGCGATCGCACGGTCGAGATCGGTGACGACATAACCGATCTGGCGAATCGGGCCGGGAAGCACCGTCATGAGGCGGTCGGATGCACGACGACGCGCGGCGGGCCCTGGCCCCTGCGCACCTGGTCGATGGCCTCGGGCACTTCGTCGAGGCCGATGGTCCTGCCGATGCTGGGCGACGGGTCCAGCCGGCCGTCGACCACCGCGTCGAGCGTGCCGTACCAGTCCTGCGGATGCGGACCGCCACCGAACTGCATCGTCATGCCCTTGTGCGTGGCAGCGGTGCAGTCGATCGTTCCCGCGTCGTACCAGCCGCCCGCGGCGTGCACACGCGCCAGGAATTCGCACGAGTCGACGATGTTCTGCAGCAAGCCGTTCTTGCCGACACACTCGAAGATGACCTGCGTGGTTTGAAAGTTATTGGCCCGGAATATCTCTCGCCATACTTCATAGGGATCGCGGGACGACGGGTTGACCAGGACGTCGGCGCCGAAGGTCTTGGCGTACGCGAGCCGGTCGTCGCTGTAGTCGGACACCACGATCGGGCTGACGCCACGCGCGGCCAGCGCGGCCACCGTGGAAAGGCCGATGGCACCCGCCCCGACGACCAGCGGCAGCTCGCCGGGCTTGATCCCCGAGCAGCGAACGTAGTACTCCCCCACCGCGAATGCGTCCACCAGCGCGACCGAGTCGTTCGGGACGCCGTCGGGCACCTTCCGCGACATCACCTCCGACACCAGCATCAGCCCGCCGAACGCGCCGGGCGCATCGGGGTTGTGCCCGATGACGAGCGGCTCCTGGCCGTGCCGGATCATGATCGGCAGGCTGGTGACACGCGTGCCGACGGGGAAGTCGCCCGAGCAGTCCGACCCGTGGCCCACCACCTCGCCGATGAACTCATGGCCCATGATCGTGTCGCGATCCGAGTCCCACACGAACCGGTCGGCCGAGTTCGGATGGTCCATGTAGTGCACATCCGACGCGCAGATCGCCGCGCTGAGCGGCTTGATGAGCAGTTCGCCGGGCCCGGGCACCGGGTCGGCCGTCTCGCGCACCTCGAGCTTCCCGTCGCGAAGCACCACCGCGCGCATCAGCCCGCCCCTCCATGCTTGCTCGCGGAGTCGAGGGAAGCGGCGCTCATGAGCTCGACCAGTGTGCGCCGGTCAGCCGTCCACACCATTGATGCCATGGCTCGATTCTTTTCTCCAACAGGGTATGTCGGCCCGTTGCCGATGTTGTCGATGATCTCTTTTGCAACGTCTTCTGAAAGCATGACCGTCTCCGGGTCGTAGGCGTAACCCATCCGCTGCAACGCCTCCGTCCATGTCATACCCAGCGGAGTGCAGCACACGTCGACTCCGTGCGGCCGCAACTCCGCCCATAGGCCTTCGGCGAGGTTGACGTTGAACGCCTTCACCGCGGAATACACGGCCAGCAGAGACGATCCGGCCAGGCAGGCGAGAGATCCCACGAACACAATGCCGCCGCGCCCGCGCTCGCGCATGGCCGGTGCGAAGTGTCTGGCCAGCGCGACCGGACCGATGCACGCCAGCTTGATCTGCTGCAGCGAGTCCTCGAACGAGTCGTCGAGAAACTCCGTCGTGCGGTTCGCCGCGCCGGCGTTGTAGATCAGCAGTCCGACCTCGAGCCCGTCGGTCGCCTCGGCTACGCGTTCTGAAACGTCCGGGATGGTCAGGTCCAACACCACCGGCCGTACCTCGACGCCATGGCGCTCGCGCACGTCGGCCGCAAGCTCGTCCAGCTTGGTCCCGTTGCGCGCGATCAGCACGAGATCCAGTCCGCGCCCGGCCAATTGGTCGGCCAGGCTGGCGCCGACTCCCTCCGACGCGCCGGCGATGACGGCCCACGGTCCGTACTTATGCGCGAAGCCGTCTGTCATGCTTGCTGACCCGCTCTCTCGGAACTGCCGCCACCGGTGAGCATCCGCGGGGTGCAGGTGACCCGCTTGCGGATCCGCCATCCGTCGGCGCCGCGCACCAGTTCGTCGTCGTAGTGGCCGGTGACGTCGACCCAGGGAGCGTCGTCGTCGGGCGTCACCATGAGCACGGCATGCACATAGGTCCGCGCGGTTGCGGTGTCGCCGCTGACGTCGACGACGAAGTTCGACAGCCGGTGGTAGGTGTTGCCCATCGGGTTGTGCACCTGGGCGAAGAGGTCGGTGAAGGCGTCGGGGTCGGTGAACTCTCCGAGCTCGCCGTAATCGAGGTCGACTTCGTCGGCCCAGCAGCTGCGAAACAGTGGCCAGTCCTTGGAGTCGATGCCCGTGGCGTAGCGGATCAGCACCTCGGTGATCTGCTCTTTGTCGGCATCCACCCGGGAAGGCTAGCCGATAAGTTAGGGCCGCGACATCGCCGCCCTCGTCGCCGGCTACAGCACACACCTCGATTGAGGACCGCAGGTTCTCTCTAGACGAGAATGCCATTTCCGATTACTGTCAACCGGGTGTCGACACAGCAGAAGGCGCTCGCGCCCGAGATCTCTACCTGGCCCGACGAGAACCCGCAGCTGATCGGAAGCCGGTGCGGCGCGTGCGGTGCCACCACCTTTCCCGTCCAGCAGCACTGCCCGAAGTGCAGCGCCAGCCAGATGTCCGAGGTGAAGCTGCCGCGGCGCGGCACCCTGGTGGCGTGGACCACCCAGGGCTTCCCGCCGGGGGCGCCGTACAAGGGGCCCACCGGTAAGGACTTTGTTCCCTTCGGAGTCGGGTTGGTCCAACTCGACGACGTGATCCGGGTCGAGGGCCGGCTCACCGAGAACGACCCGAAGAAATTGCAGTTCGGCATGGACGTCGAGCTGACCATGGTGCCCTTGACCACCGATGAGGAAGGCAACGAGCTCGTGACGTTCGCCTTCCAGCCGGTCTGAGCCAGAAAGGACTGTCGAGCATGAACGACGTCGCCATCATCGGCGTGGGGCTACATCCCTTCGGCCGGTTCGACAAGACCGCCATGGAGATGGGCGCCGAAGCGATCCAGTCCGCACTCGCCGACGCGGGCGTCGACTGGAAGGACATCCAGTTCGGCTTCGGCGGCAGCTATGAGGTTTCCAACCCGGACGCGGTGACCCGGCTGGTCGGGCTCACCGGCATCACCTTCACCAACGTCTTCAACGCGTGCGCCACCTCGGCGTCGGCCATTCAGCAGACCGCCGACACCATCCGGCTCGGCAAGTACGACATCGGCATCGCCATCGGGCTGGACAAGCATCCGCGCGGCGCGTTCACCGACGATCCGGCCAAGCTGGCGCTGCCCCAGTGGTATGCCGAGAACGGACAGTTCGTCACCACGAAGTTCTTCGGGATAAAGGCCAATCACTACCTCAACAAGCACGGCATCTCGCAGGAGACGCTGGCCAAGGTGGCCGCCAAGAACTTCCGCAACGGCGCGTTGAACCCGAATGCGTTCCGGCGCAAGCCGATTTCCGAGGAGGAGATCCTCAACTCGGCGGTGCTGAACTACCCGCTGACGCAGTACATGTTCTGCGCGCCCGATGAAGGCGCAGCGGCCGTGATCATGTGCCGGGGCGACATCGCGCATCGCTTCACCGACAAGCCGGTCTACGTGAAAGCCACCGAAATCCGTACCCGCCGTTTCGGCGCGTACGAGGTGCATGCCACTTTCGCACCACTGGAAGAGGATTCGTCGCCGACGGTGTACGCCGCGCGCGCCGCATACGAGGCCGCAGGCATCGGTCCCGAGGACATCGACGTGGCCCAGCTGCAGGACACCGACGCAGGCGCGGAGGTCATCCACATGGCCGAGACCGGGCTGTGCGCCGACGGTGATCAGGAGAAGCTGGTGGCCGACGGCGCCACCGAGATCCACGGCAGCATGCCCGTCAACACCGACGGCGGGTTGATCGCCAACGGGGAGCCGATCGGCGCCTCAGGTCTGCGGCAGGTGCACGAGCTGGTGCGCCAGCTGCGCGGCGAGGCGGGCGAACGTCAGGTGCCGGGAGAGCCGAAGGTCGGCCTGGCCCAGGTCTACGGCGCGCCGGGCACGGCCTCCGCGACGATCCTGTCGGTCTGACCGCGGCATCGATCGGCCGAGAACGTGCCAAGTGTCGCCGACACCGTCGACCGATACGTAGAGCTGCTCGGTTCGGGCAGCGCCGACGAACTGGCGGCGCTCTATACGCCGGATGCCACGGTGGAGGACCCGGTCGGCAGCGTTGTGCGACGTGGCCGCGACGAAATCCGCGAGCTGTACGACCGCATCGAAAAGCAGGACCGCACAGTCGAACTGCTGTCGGTGCACGTCAACGGCAGCGAGGCGGCGTTCCTGGCGCGGCTGACGGTTATCGCCGGGGACAGCCGGACCAGGATCGACGGGATCGACGTGATGACATTCGACGACCAGGCCAGGATCACGTCGATGCGGGCGTTCTGGTCGGTGCCAGAAATCTAGCCGGCGATCGCCGAGCCGACGAAGTAGCTGGTCAGCAGGCAGACACCGATGAGGACGACCCACCCGTCGGTGAGTACCCGCAGCAAAGTGGGAGCATGGCGCACCTCCATGAATTCCCTGAAGATGATGCGCACCTTGATGAGTGCGATCACGATCACGCTCACGGTGACGACGGTGCTTGCCTTGAGTGTTCCGCTTTGATCGACCGAGTGATCCAGCCAGACGTACACCAGCGTCATCGACGTAAGGATCGCCCATACGATCAGCAGCCGCTTATTGAATGTGGTGCTCACGAATCACCTCACCACGTAGAGCAACGCGAAGATCAGGACCCACAGAAAATCGACTGTGTGCCAATAGGTGGCGCACGTTTCGACCAGCTGCTGGGATCGCCGATGCGGACTTGACAATTGATAGACGAGAACGCCCAGCACGACGAACCCGATCAGGACGTGTATGCAGTGGATCGAGGTCAAGAAGAAGTAGTGCTGGAAGAATTCGTTGCTGGTGAACGTGTTTCCCATGTGGATCTCTTTGATCCACTCCAGGATCTTCGACACGAGGAACGCCAGCCCAAAGGAGATCGTCAGGTAGGCATTGAGCATCGCCGACCGGTACGCGCCTGTCCGCGCGGCTTGGACGCAGCGCGCGATTGCCCATGAGCTGAGCAGCAGGGCGATCGTGTTGAAGACGCCTATGCGCAGATCCAGGTCGGCTTGAGACTGTAGGTACAGTTCCCGATCCTGGGTTCGCGAGACGAGATAGACCGAGAAGTACCCGGTGAAGAGCAGCGTCTCGAAGAGAACGAACATCCACATGTCGGGCTGACCCGGCACGAATTTCGCCGGCTTGCCTTCGACCTGCTGCTGCAGGGAATCCGCACCGGCGACGTTCGTCATCGAACCGCCTCCAGTGAATCCGACTGTGCGGCTTCGCCCTTGCCCGGAAGATCCGGCAGTGGGCCGGTACCGAAATCCTCGCGTTCAATCATCTTCCGCAACAACACGATGAATACGCCTGTGTAGAGAACGAACACCACCATGTTGATCCACCAAGCGATCGCACCGTTCCAGGCGAAGGCGCCGCGCTGGAAGATCCACGCCGGCGCGACGACGACTTCCGTCAGCGCGTTGCACAGACTCAGGTAGCCGAACCACTTCGGGAACACGCGGTTCTTGTCGAGCAGGACGGCCACCAGCCAGACCAGGGAGCCGATCATGAATACACCCATCGTCCCGCTGAACGACAAGAACGCGAAATCGTAGAGCCACTGGATCAATTGGGGGTCGCGATCCGGCCGAAGAGCCGCGGTAGTCATCGCGATGGCCATCACCAGCATGCCGGGAACTGCCGCGAGGGAATAGATGATCAGGTACGAGTAGGCGAACACCCGACTCACCGACATCCGCCGCATCGAGTACGCGAGGAGTGCGTTCATCGGCGCGCACATTCCGGCGACGAGAAACACGACGGCGAAGCCGGCGAGAATGCCCGAGCCGTGGTCATCGAACCATCGCACTACCGTCGGGGTATCCCACGCGGGGCTCGGCGGAGGCTGCACGCGAGTGACGAAGAAGAACAGCACACCGTAGAGCTGGTAGAAGATCACCATCACCCACCACGCGAACCACAACTCGCGTTTGGGATGGTGACGGAAGTTCCACCTGAGCCTGATCATCCGTGAGCCGGCGGGCGGGTCAGGCACTATGCACGGTTGTCCCGTAGCCATGCTCATGCGGCCACCCTGTCCAGCGCCCGCTGTTGCCGAATCGATTGGCCGAGAACGACTCCCATGACGACGATCCATACGGCGATGGCGACATTCTTGAGCCAGAAGGACAACACGCCGTCCCAGGCAAGTGGCCCCGCGGACGCCAGCGCGGTGAACGCGGCGGGCGCCAGTGCCGCGGCGACGAGCAGGTTGAAAATCGCCACCCACGGTCTGAAGACCGGTTGGTCCTGCCGGTCCCAGAAGATCGCGAGAGCGAGCAGAAGGCATTGCGCGATCAAATAAGGCACCAGGGTCGTGAAGGTGAGCCAGGCGAGATCGTTCAGCAACTGGGTCAGTTCGGGTGCGCGATCCGGGCGGAAGGAGCCGAGGAGCCAGAAAATGTTGGCGATCAGGAAGAGTGTGGGCGGACCGCCGGCACAGGCGATCAGGCTGTAAGTCAAGATCGGCGTCCGGAATGCCATCCGGCGTATCTGCATCGCCAACAGGATCACGATCGGGATCAGACCTACGCCGAACCAGTTGAACAAGATCATGCTGTAGCGGATCCGCGCCGTCTCGTCGCGATAGAAGATCGCGACCTCCTCAGCGGACAAGTTGGGCGACATCGGGTGTACGAAGCCGGGAAAAAGAAAGAAAGCGGAGATCCAGATGATCGCCACCACGGGCAGTGTCCAGAAGAGGATCAACTCACCGTCAGGTCGTCTCATCGTCTAATCCTCAT
This sequence comes from uncultured Actinomycetota bacterium, assembly GCA_963743225.1. GTDB lineage: Bacteria > Actinomycetota > Actinomycetes > Mycobacteriales > Mycobacteriaceae > Mycobacterium. The sequence continues at coordinate 330,001 of CAVUPN010000039.1, forward strand.
CGTGCGTGCGTTTGGTTGCCGATCGGCAACGTGGACGGTAGCCGATCGGCTACCTCGCGGTCAATGCCCGGCTACTCTCGTCGTTGTGCCGTTCACACAGGAGGACCGTAGGTTCAGCGCGATCACACGCACCGCTGCCCAAACCCGCGTACTCGACGCAGCGTTGGAACTGATCGCCGAACACGGTGTCAGTGGAACGTCGTTGCAGATGATCGCCGACGCCATGGGGGTGACGAAGGCGGCCGTCTACCGGCAGTTCAAGACGAAGGAAGAGATCGTCATCGCCATCACCGAGCGTGAGATGGGCCGACTGGAGGATGCGCTCGAGGCCGCCGAGGCCCAGGGGCATCCCTTGCGGGCGCGGGAAGTCCTGCTCGACCGGATGATCGAACAAGCCATCGACCGTCGCGGCGCCTTCAGCATTCCCATATTTGACCCCGTCATCATTCGCCTTCAAGCGGAGTACGAACCGTTTCAGCGCTTCATCGAACGCCTCTATGCAGCGTTGCTCGGCACCGAGGCCGGCGTCGAGGCGCGCTTACACGCGGCGATGCTGTCGAGCGCGATAAGCGTCGCCGTCATGCATCCGTTGATCGCCGACGTCGACGGTGACACTCTGCGCGCGTACCTGAAGGAGATGACGCGCCGGATGATCGGACTCACCGAGTGATGGGGATCAGTGATTCCCTGTCCCCGGTGGAAGTCTTGTTCTAAAATCCGGAAATGATGTTTCCGGGAGGAAGCCCGACGCAGCGCGCCCATCTGCAGGCTGGACTGGCGGCACTGATGCTGGTGGCGACCGCCGTCCTGCTCCCCAGCGGGGTCTCGCAGGCGGAGCCACCTGCCCCGCCGCTGCGCCACGTCAAGTACACGGTTTGGACCGAGCAGCCGTACACCGGCGCCGAGATCTACTTCCGGGACACCGACCCCCCGAACTGGGCCGAATACAGCCACAACCCGTACCTCTACAGCCCCAATATCGAAGCCACCGTGGGTCCGGACCAGCAGTGGAACCTCGACGTCTGGCTGGCGAACCCCGACGCGTGGGCCATGGTCACCGCCGGCATCGCCACGGACTCGACGGCGACGCCCAACTTCCACTGCGTGCTCGCGGTCGACGGCGTGGTCGTCAAGACTGCGCAAGGCCCCAAGGGGGCGCTCTGCTCGATCCGCGTCTGGTGAGGAGTTCAGCCACTCCTCGCTGTCACGCCCGACGCAGTCGCGACTGGTTCACCCTCCAGTTGCCGCAGCCAGGCCTCGACGAACTCCAGCGTCTCGGAGTGTCCGGCCGACATCCCCAGCGCCGTCTCCATCACGAGCACGCGGGACAGACTGGTGGCGAACACCGCCCAGACGACGGGCGGCACCTCGGATGTGTCGATACCGTAGCGCCGCAGCGCCTCGGCCAACGCCTGGCGTTCCCTGTCACGGAACAACTCGCCGTAGCGGGCGAACTCGGCTCTCAGCTCGTTGCGGTGGCTGGCCAAGGCCATGAACTCCACGGTGAAGGCGGTGATTCTCGGATCCGAGCTGTATCGCCACAGCGCCCAGAGTGGCTGCGGCGACTGCAGCGCTTGGGCCTGCGCCTCGAGTCCCTGTTCGGCTCGCCGACGAAACACGGCCAGGTACAGATCCTCCATCGTGCGGAAGTAGTAGTGCACCAGCTGGGGCTTCAGCCCCGCCTTGTCGGCGACGCGTCGCGAGGTCACCGCGGCATAGCCCTCTTCGAACATCAACCGCTCGGCGGCGTCGAGCAGCACGACGCGATTCTTCGCGTCCGGCGCCCCGATTCTGCGGTCCGATGCCATGTCTGTTCTCTGCCTTTCCGAGCCTGTCGCCTTGACCGTGACCTTAACCCCATGCTAAGCAGGTGCTCAGCATATTCGTCGATTCGACTGACTCACCCCGCGGCCCGGGAGGCACACGACCCATGACTGACTTCGACACGGTCGACTATTTCACCGACCCGTCGCTCGTGCCCGATCCCCACCCCTACTTCGACCACCTGCGGACGAAGAACCCGACAGGCTGCCCGATCAACAACGGGGTGTTGGCCGTCACCGGGTGGGAAGCGGCCAACGCCGTATATAAGGACACCGAGAACTACTCGTCCTGCGTGGCGGTCGCGGGCCCGTTCACCCCGATTCCCTTCGTACCCGAGGGCGACGACATCTGCGCGCAGCTCGTGGAGCACCGCGCCGAGATCCCGATGCACGAGCACATGGTCACGATGGATCCGCCGTACCACACGGATGCCCGGTCGTTGCTGAGCCGGCTGTTGACGCCGAAGCGGCTGAAGGAGAACGAGGACTTCATGTGGCGGCTGGCCGACCGCCATCTCGACGAGTTCATCAACGACGGCAAGTGCGAGTTCCTGGCCGCCTATGCCAGGCCGTTCTCCCTGCTGGTCGTCGCCGACCTGCTCGGCGTGCCGGAGGAAGACCACGAGCAGTTCCGGGAAGCGTTCGGAGCAGAGAGGGAAGATATCGGCGGACTCGACCACGAGCCGATTTCGACGAACCCGCTCGCTTGGGCGGACGAGAAGTTCAGCCACTACATCGAGGACCGCCGGAAGAATCCCCGCGACGATGTGCTGACCGGATTGGCCACGGCGCTCTACCCGGACGGTTCGACGCCCGAGGTGGTCGACGTGGTCCGCACCGCCACCTTCCTGTTCGGGGCCGGCCAGGAAACCACCGCCAAGCTGCTCAGCTCCGCGTTGAGGGTGCTCGGCGACCGGCCCGACATTCAGCGACAGTTGCGGGATGACCGCAGTCTCATTCCGATTTTTATCGAGGAATGCCTGCGCATGGACAGCCCGGTGAAGAGCGTGTTCCGGATGGCGCGCAAATCCACGACGCTTGGCGACACCGCCGTCCCCGCGGGCACCACGGTGATGGTCAGCCCGGGCGCCGCCAACCGCGATCCGAACCGGTTCGAATGCCCGCACGAGTTCCAGCTCGACCGAAAGAACGTCCGCGAGCACATCGCGTTCAGCCGCGGCATCCACTCCTGCCCCGGTGCGCCGCTCGCCCGCGTGGAGGGCCGGGTCAGCATCGAGCGAATTCTCGACCGGTTGAGCGACATCACGATCGACGAGGACAAGCACGGCCCCGCCGGCTCACGGGCGTACAACTACGAGCCCACGTTCATCCTGCGCGGCCTCACCGAGATCAACATCAAGTTCACCCCGACGGCGTGAGCCACTAGATGTCGCCGCGCTCCCAATGGGTGGAGCCGGCCCGGGAGACGCACGTGAGGAACAGACCATCGGGCGCCTGAGCGACGTCGCCGTCCTGCCCGGGACAGAACTCCCCCTCGTTCTTGATGCCGTGCATTTCGGGCGAGCGGAACCAGCGGGGTTCATATCTGCGTGGCGACCCGCAGAACACCAGCCGGCCCCAGTTGGTGACGCCGAATGCGTAGTGGGTGAAGTTGTTGCAGTACGAACCCAGCACGACGTTCGGCAGGATGCCCGGCGTGCAATCGGGATAGTTGCACTCCGGTGGAGGCGGTGGAACGGGTTCGGCGGCCGTGGGCGCAGCGGTCATCAGGCCAGCACTCACCAATGCAGCAAGCATCGCGACGACGATAGATCGCACGCCAGCATTCTCACATAAAGTGGGAACGAAACTCTTCCTTTTGGAGAGCATTGCTCCGACGTTCGCTAGGCTGACGCTATGCGCGCAGTAGGTGTCATCGGCGCCGTGGCGGCGACAGCAATGACCGTGCTCGGAAGCCTAAGCGCTGCGCCGTCGGCGCACGCCTCGAATTTCGGGATTGAGCTCAACGGGACCTGGCGGGTGATACAGATCGGTGAGTGGGCGAGGACCAACCAGGTTCTCATCGACGAGAAGACGATCATCGAGAATTGGACCATCTCCTCGAGCTGCGTGAGTCCCCTCGAATGCACCGGACAGGTGACGAGCGACCAGGGCTGGACCGCTCCGATCAACATGGTCAAGGTTTACTGGATCGTCAACCGAGACATACCCAACTGGGCGCCGTGTCCCGACGGCACCTTCGCCCCCGGCCACCAGAAATTCACCGTCTGGGGAATCAACCCCACCCTCAGTGAGCGTGACCTGAGCATCACGGACCTTCTCGCGGGCCATGTCATCACGGAGACCGACAGCGGTGCGTGCGGCATCAACAAACCACTCGACATCGAGGTGCCCGTACGGATGGAAAGGCTGTCCTAGCCGTCGCTGAACGCGATCAGATCGGGAGCAGATCCTTCCACGACGTGGGCGCTCCTCCGGCGGCCAGATTCTTCTGCTGCTCCAACTGACCGTCGGGCGTCATGTACTCGCCCGTGCGTGGGTCATAGTGCGCAACCGCTACCGACGGTCCGCCAGAACCGTTGCCGCCGAACGCACTTGGCGCAGCGGGGACGGCACCGTCGCCGGGAGGCGAATCGGCCGCTGGTGGCGGCGGTATCGGTGTCCCATTGATCGAGTTGCCTGCCGGCGGCGGCGGCGCGACCGGGGCCTGCGCTGCCGGCGCGGGCCCGGGCAGCGGCCCGAGAGGTGGCGCGCCGGGCGGAGGTGCATCGGGAGGCGTTCCGGCCGGAGGGGCACCGGGCGGCAGCGGCGTGCCCTCGACGGGCGCATAGATTCGTTCGTTGAAGTCAACGCGGTCATCGAGTGGGACGCCCTGCGAGACCAGGTTCGGGTCGAACGGGTACGGACCCAGAGTGTGTTGACGGATCGCCGACGGTTGGTAGCCCTTCGGGTCGTTGCAGAGTTCGACGGTGGGCGCCCGCTTTCCTGGATGGGCCATACAGGGGTAGTTGCGGGCACCACGTACCGCGATCGGGGAGTCCTGCGGCAGCTTGCAGTACAAGCCGTCCGGCGTGTCGATCACGGTCTCGTCGGCCGGGTTTCGCCATTGCGACGGCGGCAGGAAGCCGACGGTGCACGCCGGTGGATCGTTGATGGTCAGCGCGAAGTCGCCGGCTGGGAGGCCCGTCGGGTTGTTCTTCGGCAGCCCGAATGACTGCTGTGCCGAGATGATTGCCGGGAAGACCACCAGAAGCTGTTCCAGCGCGGGGTTATAGGTGACGAGGATCTGACCGAGTGTGGTGAGGTTCGCCAGCAGGATCGGAAGCGTCGGCTTCACTTGATCTAAGAGCGACGAAACCTCCTGCGCGAAGCCGGGTCCGCGTTGCAGAATCGTACGCACTTCCGGGTCGTTCTGCGCAACCTGCTCGGTGACTCCGGCCAGGCTGCGCGCCCACGTCCGAATCTGGTCAGCGGTCTCGGCCTGCGAATCCAGAAGGGGCCCAATGTCATCGATCAGCCCCCGCGCCTGATCCGAGACACTGTTCATGTCGCCGGCCAGCGTGGAAGCGGAGTCGAGCAGTGACTGGAAATCGGGGCCTGCGCCGTTGAACGCCTTGAACGACTCGTCCAGCAGGTCCGACATCCTGTCGCCGGGAATGCTGTCCACGAGTGCGCTCAGCTGATCCAGTATCGGTCCGACCGGCTGCGGGATCGTCGAGTTCTCCATCTCGATGACCGAGCCGTCGCCCAGGTACGGACCGGAGTCGGTGCGAGGACGCAGATCCACGTACTGCTCGCCCACCGCGGAGACGCTGAGGACCTCGGCCTGCAGGTCTGCGGGAATCTTCGGTGACGTGTCGATGGTCAGCGTCGCCTCCGCCCCGTTCTCCTTCAGCCCGATGGCGGTGACCTTTCCGACCTGCACGCCGCGGTAGGTCACGTTGGAGAACTTGTACAGGCCGCCGGTGGCCGGCAGCTGCAGCTTCACGTTTATGCGGCCCAGACCCAACAGGGTCGGCACCTGCATATAGGTGAACACCATCACGGCCATGCCCACGATCGACGCGATCGTGAAGATGATCAACTGCCTTCGGACGAAGCGCGTCAGCATCAGCCACCACCTCCCGGTGCGAGCGGTACTTCGGTCGGCGGTTCGACGGGGGCGGGCGGTGGCGCTTCCGCACCGTACGGCCCCGCGAAGATCTGCGATGACGGCCCCGCCTGCGTTTGAACACTTTGCGGCATCGTCGGCGGCGGAGCCACCGGCAACACCGGCCCCGGGATCGGGGGCGGCGCGCCCGGCCCCGGCGCAGGCAGCGCCTCAGCAGGCGGCGGCGCGACACCGAGCGAAATCGGGTTGTACGAGTAGTTCAGGTAATAGGGATCGCCCGGCGCCGGGATGAGCTTGGCGTTCGGGTCGCCCCACCGAGTGCCGAGCAGCAGCGTCTTCTTCAGTCGCGGATAGGTGAGGTCGAAAATGGCGGTCAGGTTGATGTAGTCACCGCGGGTGATCGTGTCGGCGAACGCCGGTCCGTACGGGAAGGCCGTCGCCCAAATCAGGGCATCGTTGATCTCCGGCCCGATGTCGGCAAGCGCCTTGAGGGCCGGTTCCAGATTCTTCAGATCGGTCACCAGGTCGTCACCGGCATCGTTGACCAGCCCCGCTGCAGTATCACCGAACTGACCGAGTTTCTCCAGCGCGGTGGTCAGTTGGGGCCGCTCTCTGACCAACACCTCCAACGCAGGCGGAATGTCCTTGAGCGCGCGATCGATCACGTCGCGTTGCCCGGCGAAGGTCCCGGCGACTCGGTTCAGTTGCTGGATCGACGCGATGATGTTGTCGTGTTGCGCATCGAGGACGCCGACGAAATCGTCCAGCCGGGTGAGCAGTTCGCGGATTTCGGGTTCTCGTCCAGACACCGCGGCACTGGCGTTGTGGATGATGTCACTGATCTGTCCCAGCCCGCCTCCGTTGACGAGGGCCGACAACGAGGACAGCGTCCGTTCGGTGGACGGATATGTCGATGACGCTTTCAACGGGATGGTGGCACCGGGTTCCAGTCGGCCGCTTGGCTTTTCGCCGAGTGGAGGGTTGAGCGCCAGATGCATCGATCCCAGCAGGCTGGTCTGCCCGACCGTTGCCACGGCGTTGGCGGGCACCACCACGTCGGGCTTGACCGAGATCTCCACGTCGGCGTGCCAGTTGTCGACAGTCATATTGCCAACGCTGCCGACGACGACATCGCTGATCAGCACCGGCGAATTCGACTCCAGCGTCGCAACACTCCCGACCTCGACGTGGTAGGTGACGGCACCCGGTCCCCGTCCCACCGCCCCGGGGAGCGGCAGTGAGTTCAACCCTTGGAAGGCACAGCCCGTCAGCGTCAGCGCAACGCACGACCCGACGACGGCCATTGACTTCATTCCGCGAATCATGATGGCGGCGTCCCTTCCGCCGGCAACAAAGGTGCATTGGCGTCTGCCGGCGGCGCCGGGCTTCCCGGAAGCAGCATCCCCTCGACGGTCGGCGGCCCCGCAGGCACATTGGAGATGATGCGAGGCGGCGCGAAAGGCGGCGCGTTGGGGATCACCGCAGGCGACGGAATGGCGGGGGCGTCGTCGTCGGGCGTATGAATTCCCTGCCAGGTGTTCGGCGGACCGTTCCAGCCCGGCGGCGGCGGTATGTCACCCGCGCCGGTGTAGGCCGACACCGTCGGCGGTGGTTCGGGCGGGTCGCCCGGGCCCGCGCCGCCCGGCGCCAGCTTCGGGTCGCTGTAGACGATCCGGTCCGGGTTGATCGCCGGCCGCAGGTAGGCGTTGATCGGCAACGGAATGTTGTTGAAGTTCAAAAGTCGCAACGCGGGACCGAGGTACTGCGCGCAGAGCTTCGCCGTTTCCGCTGCGGTGGTGTTCTCGACGGCGCCGATCATGCCGCAGATGATCTGTAGCGGATTCGCGAAGTTGACGAGCGAGAACGCTCCGGTCACCGCCCCGCCGTTCGGGTAGTAGATGTTGTTGAAGTTGGCGATCGCGTTGGGCGTGATGTGGAGCACGTTCTCGAAGGCCATCTTGTTGTCGACCAGGATCTGGGTCACGTTGCCCAGCCGCTGAATCGACTCGGCGGCCTGGTTGCGGCTGCCCGCGACGAAGCGCTGCACCTCGCCCACCGCGACGGACAGATCGGACAGCGCCGCGTCCAGTTCAGACCTGTTGTCGTTGAGGACGCTGGACAGCGTGGCGAGTCGATTCCCGAAGAGAACGATCTGCTGCTTGCTGTCGCGCAGCGCGGTGACGAAGATCTGCAGGTTCTTGATGACGTCGACGATGTTGCCGCTGCCTTCGGCGAAGACTCGCGCCACGCTGGACACCTGAGCCAGGGTCTGCCGCAGCTTGTCGCCGTTGCCGCCCAAGGCGTTCGCGGCACTGTCGATGGCCCGGGACACGGAGGTATCCGAGAGTCCACCTTCCGCGCCCTCCTTCGGCCCCAATTCGGTTGCCAGCCGCATCAACTGGGTCTTGACGTCATCCCACTCGACGGGCACAGCGGTGCGGTCGGCGGGAATCACCCCACCGTCACCCATCTTCGGTCCGTTGCCGTTGCGGTAGGCCGGCGTGAGCTGGACGTAGCGGGCCGCGACCAGATTCTGGGCGACGATCACGGCCTTGGCATCGGCCGGGACGGGCACGTCGCGGTCGACCTTCAGGGTCATCTTCGCCTGCGTGCCCTCCGCCGTGATCGCATCGATCGTGCCGACCTTCACCCCCGATACCCGCACCTCGTCGCCGGGATAGATGGCCGTCGCGGTCGGAAAGTACGCCGTGATGGTGTTGGGCGCGAAGAACACCTGCCGCACCAGGAACGCCGCGCCTGCGACCAGGGCGACCGCCAGGGCGATGGCCGCGATCGTGACGAGCCGCTTACGGTTGGGGTTCACCGGGGTCTCCATCATTGGGAAGGTCACCTGGCTGAGGAATGCTGTTGACCGGGAACGGTAGCTCGGCCCGCGGCCCCGCGTTGTCCGGCGGCTGGCCGGCATTGACGCCGCGCCTGAACCCGAACGCGTAATCCAGGAACGGCTGCAGAAGCTGACCGAACACGAGGTTGGGCACCAGCGCGTTGTAGTAGGCGCCGTTCGCCACGATTTCGCCTTGTGTCAGATAGTATTTGGCCGCACCGGGCAGGACCTTGGCCAGGTCGTCACGGTTCTTCTCGAGCATCGCGGTGACCGAGTTCAGCCGCTCCAGCGTTGGCGCCAGCTCTTGCTCGTTGTCGGCAACCACGCCGGTGAGTTCCCGGGATACCGCCGACGTGGAGGAGAGCAGGCTGACGATCGCCTGCCTGCGGTCGTTGAGCACCCCGAGCAGGTCGTTGGCGTTGAGGATCAGCGCGTTGACCTGTTTGCTGCGTTCGGAAAATATCCCGGTGACATCGCCTGCGGTCTTGAGCAGCTCGGCCAGGCTTTCGTTGCGGTTGTTCAGGGACCGCGACAGCCGCGACACGCCATCGAAGGTCGGGCCCAACTGCGGAGCGATCTGGTCCAGCGTCTCCGACAAGGTGTCCAACGACTGGTTGAGCGACTCGGTGTTGGTGCCCGCGGCGTTGGTGGTGAGTTCGCTGACCGCATCCGTCAACGAATACGGTGAGGAAGTCCGCGAGACTGGAATGACCGTGTTGGGCGCCAGCGTGCCGCTGCCCGCCGACTCCAGCGCGAGCACCCGCTCGCCGAGCAGGGTTCCGGTGCGGATATGCGCGGTGGTGTCGGAGCCGAGCGCGTACTTACCGTTGATGGTGAAACCGACCAGCGCGTCGCCGTTGTCGAGTTCGACCGACGAGACCGAGCCGACCTCGATCCCGGACACCGTCACGTCGTTGCCGACGACAAGGCCACCGGCCTCGGAGAACATCGCCTGGTAACGCAGCGCCGTCGCCCACTGCACCAGCCGTTCCGGCTGTAGCCCAATGACGATGACGAGGATGGCCAGGACAACGCCTATGATGCCTGCCCTGACCAGAGAGGCTCCGAAGTACTTCTGCATCTACTCTTCCCTGCACCTTCCCGCTTCTTGCTTGATCCAGGGGAAGACCACGGTGCGGCCCTCAAGATCGCTCGCGCGGAAGGTGACCGCACAGATGTAGTACGGGAAGAAGGCGCCGTAGGAACCCACCCGCGCGAGCTTCTTGTAGATGCCCGGCAGGCGCTGGAGGGTGGCCTCGAGGCGGTCCTTGTCGTTATCCAGTATCGGCGCGAGCTTGTTCAGCTGGTCGATCGTGCCGCCCAACGGTGGCCGCGCCCGGCCGAGCAGGTCCGCCAGCGACGTCGTTCCGTTGTTCAACGACTCGATGGCCGTGCCGATGGGGTCGCGGTCTTGGGACAGTCCGGAAATCAGTTTCTCGAGCCGGTCGATCGCGCCGGAGAAGTCGTCGCCGTCCTTGGACAGGGTGTCCAGCACCGTGCGCAGATCGTCGATCAACTGCTCGATCACCTGATTGTTGTCCGCAAGCGAGTTCGTGAACGACGACGTCTTCGAGAACAGCGATTCGAGGGTCCCCCCTTGGCCCTGCAGTATTTGGACCAGTGACCCGGTGAGTGCGTTGACGTCCTCTGGATTCAGGCCCTGGATAACGGGTTTGAGACCACCGAGCAGCAGGTCGAGGTCGAGCGCCGGCGCGGTGCGGTCCACCGGTATCTGCGCACCCGTCGGCAGGATCTTCGTCGAATCGGGACTGTCGACGAGTTCCATGTAGCGGTCCCCGACGAGGTTGAGATAGCGGATCGCAGCCTGGGTGCCGGTCGTCAGCTTGATGTTGCGGTCGGTGTCGAACTTGACGAGAACCTTCCTGTCGGCCTGGAGTTCCACGTCCCCCACGGTGCCGACGCGGATGCCGGCGATCCGCACGGTGTCCCCGGCTTCCAGCCGCGACGCATCGGCGAAGACTGCCGAATATCCGTTCGACGCACCGGTTCTCGTCTCATTGAAAACAAAGAACAGGAAGGCGGTCAGCAACAGCATCACCACCCCGAAGGCGGTGAACTTGATGAGCGTGCCGGTTGAGCGCGTCATCCCGGCTGTCCGATCTGTGCGGTGTTGCGCGGTGGGCCGTCGATCGGCCCGAACAACCAGTTCTTGAGGGCATCGGAGTTCAGCAGGATGCCCTGGTTCCCGTACTGCGCCGGGTTGGAGCCGACATCACCGACGACGAACGGCGGCGTGAAGTTGGCGGGCAGCTCGGGCAGGCCGAGTACCTCGCAGTAATTGGCACCCCCGCTCTTGGCGGCGACCTTCGGCAGGTCCCCCGGATAGCGGTACCGCTCGACCCCCAGTTGCAGGCCGGCAGTAAGAATGATCGAATTATATTGCGGCGGAGACTTCGCGAACGGGACAAGACCCCCGAGTGCCGCACCGCAGCGCGTCGTGGTACTCGGCGAGCGTGCCGGTGGTGGGCACGAGCAGGCGGGCCACATCGGTGAGTCCCTGGCGGTTGGCGCCGACCACCTCGTTGCCGAGGTCGGCGAGACCGATTGCGCTGACCAGGAACTCGTCGAGGTTCTGCTGCTGATCGACGATGGAGTTGCTCAATGTTGTGGTGTTCTTGATTGTCGAGACGAGATCCGGCGCCGCGTCGGCGTAGGCGTTTAACGTCGGCACGGACGCCTCGATGTCATGCGACAGATTCGGCAGGCTCGGCTCGATCTTGGCCAGCAGCGCGTTGAAGTCGACCAACGTCTGGCCGAACTTCTCGCCGCGGCCGTCGAACGCCGTCGCGATCGCGCCGAGGGTCTCGTTGAGCTTCGCGGGGTCGATCTTGTCCAGCACGTTGACCAGCCGCTGGAAGACGGTGTTGATCTCGACGGTCACGTGCTGGCTCTGAATCACCTGGCCCTCGTGCAACTTCTGCGGCGACGGATCCGGCGGCGGCACGAGCTGAACGAACTTTGCGCCGAAGACCGTCGAGGACGTGATGTCGACGAGGACGTTGGACGGGAATGAGGTGCATCTGCTTCGGATCCATGGCCAGGTGCAGCGCCGCTGTCCCGTCGGCCCGCGGCTCGATTGTCTTGACCTTGCCCACCTGCACACCGCGCATCTTCACCTTGGCATCGGGGTTCATCACCAGGCCGGCACGGTCCGAAATAACGGTGACCGGTTTGGTTTCGGTGAAGCTGCCGCGGAAAAGGCCGACGGCGAGCGCGAATATCAACACGACCGCAACAATGAGGCCCAGGCCCGCCAGCGGGCGCACCGCACTACCGTTCATCGACTCGTCTCCCCCTTATCCCGACAGGTTGAAGTTGCCGTTGGAACCGTAGACGGACAGGGACACGAGCAGTGTCACCGACACCACGACAACCAGTGACGTACGCACCGCGTTGCCCACCGCAACGCCGACGCCCGCAGGTCCGCCGGTGGCGAAATAGCCGTAATAGGTATGGATCAACAGGATGGTGATCGCCATCAAAATCGCTTGAAGGAACGACCACAGCAGGTCGATCGGGTTCAAGAACGTGTCGAAGTAGTGGTCGTACAGGCCTGCGGACTGGCCGAACAGCACCACGGTGGTGAACTGGCTGGCGACGAAGGACAGGATGACCGCGATCGAGTACAGCGGGGTGATCGCGATCATCCCCGCGACGATCCGGGTGGACACCAGGTACTCGACCGGGCGGAATGGCCATCGACTCCAGCGCGTCGATCTCTTCGTTGATCCGCATCGCACCCAGCTGAGCCGTCACACCCGCGCCGAAAGTGGCCGCCAGGCCGATGCCCGCGACCACCGGGGCCGAAATGCGCACGTTGATGAACGCGGCCAGGAACCCGGTCAGGGCCTCGATGCCGATGTCGCCCAGCGAGCTGTACCCCTGGACGGCAAGGGTGCCGCCTGCGGCGAGGGTCAGGAAGCCGACGATCACCACGGTGCCGCCGATCATCGCCAACGTGCCGGCACCCATGCTGATTTCGGCGATCAGGCGGATGATCTCGCGGCGGAAATGGAATGCCGCGTGCGGCACGCCGCCAAACGCCTTGCCGTAGAACAGGACCTGGTCGCCGACCCGGCTCAAGAAGTCGACCGGTCGCCGTGCTCCCCGGAACAGTCGTGGATAAGTCGCTTTCAGTGCCATCGCGTTATCACTCCGTCATCCGGATGCCGATGGCCGTCACAACCACGTTGATCACGAACAGCGCAATGAACGAATACACCACCGTCTCGTTGACGGCGTTGCCGACGGCCTTGGCGCCGCCACCCCTGATCGTCAACCCGCGATAGCACGCCACCAGACCGGCGATCAGACCGAACAGCGCGGCCTTCACACACGAGATGATCACCTCGGGCACCCCGGTCAACAGGGTGATACCCGCGGCGAACGCCCCGGGATTGACGTCCTGAATGAATATCGAGAACACATAGCCGCCGAGGATGCCGATGATGACCACGAGGCTGTTGAGCAGGAGCGCAACCAGGCCCGACGCCAGCATGCGCGGCGTCACCAGCCGTTGCACCGGGTTGATGCCCAGCACCTCCAGCGCGTCGATCTCGTCGCGGATCGTCCGTGAACCGAGATCTGCGCACATCGCCGTCGCACCCGCACCGGCCACGATCAACACCGTCACCAGCGGACCGACCTGAGTCACCGCTCCGAACGCCGCGCCCGCCCCGCTCAGGTCGGCCGCACCCAGCTCGCGCAACAGAATGTTCAGGGTGAAGCTCACCAGCACCGTGAACGGAATCGCCACCAACAGCGGTCGGCGCCAACGACACCCGCGCGACGAACCACGACTGCTCGAGGAACTCCCGCCACTCAAACGGCCGGCGGAAGACGAACTTGACCGCGTCCGCCGACATCGCGAAGAGTCCACCGATGGCCTGCATCGGCCCGGACAAGTTGCGGATCGGCGTAAGCCCCGACGACCACCGTTCCGGCCCTTTAGTTCAGTGGCCATGGGCAACCGGTCCTTCCAGAATCGTGACCGCAGATACCGCAGTCGGGCCACCGATGTTGTGGGCGAGGCCGATTCGCGCGCCGTCGACCTGATTCACGGCATCGCCCCGCAACTGTGCAAAGAGTTCAACACATTGCGCGACACCCGTCGCACCCGGCGGATGGCCCTTGGCCTTCAACCCGCCGCTGGTGTTCACCGGCAATCCACCGCCGATAGTCGTGACCTCCGCCTCCATCAGCTTGTAGGCCCCGTACCGCTCTGCGAAGCCTAGATCTTCATAGCTGATCAACTCGATGCCGGTGAAGAAATCGTGAACTTCGGCGACATCGATATCAGATGGTGTCATACCAGCCATGGTGAACGCCTGCTTGGCGGCCCGCACCGTCGCGGTGAACGTGGTCATGTCCGGCTTGTGCTGGTGCATGACGGAGTCCAACCCGATGCCCACACCGCGGATCCACACCGGCCGGTCGGTGAAGCGGTCCACCACGTCTTCGGCTGCCAGCACCAGCGCGGCGGCCCCGTCGCTCTGAGGGGCGCAGTCGTAGAGCCGGAACGGTGTCACCACGGTCGGCGCCGTCATGGCCTGCTCCATGGTGATCTCGAAGCGCAACCGGGCCTTGGGGTTGTTGACGCCGTGCCGGTGGTTCTTCACCGCCACCATCGCCAGGTGTTCCTCCGTGGCCGGCGACTCGTGCAGATACCGCTGAACGTGGAGCGCGAACCCGGCAGGAGAAACCAGGCCGAGCGGGTAGTCCCAGGCCATGTCTCGGGCCATCGCCTCCCACTCCCACAACATGTCCGCCGACGTGGTGTCGCGCAGCTTGTCGGCACCCATGACGAGGGCGACGTCGAATGCCCCCGATGCGACCCCGAACAACGCGTTGCGGACCGCGTCATTGCCGGTGGCACACGAGTTCTCCACCCGGGTGACGGGCAGGTCGGGCAGTCCGAGTGAGTCGGCGAGGATACCGGACGGAAAGCCATCGGTGGTGCCCATCGCGCCGAACCAGGCCGCTTGCAGGTCCGCTTTGCGCAAGCCCTTGTCCACGCTGCGCGCACAGTCAGCGAACGCCATCGGCAGCAGGTCCTTGATGCCAAGCGCGAAGTGTTCACCGAACGGCGTCATGCCCGCGCCGACGATCGCGACGTTCCTCATGCCTCGGCTCCCGCTCGCCTTCGGGTCCTCATGCGGCGACCCCCTCCGCCTCCGGCTCGAAGGCGTAACCATAGTCCGGCACTCCGGACCGGACCGCGACACGGCGAAGCGCCATCCGGCCGCGGTCGCCGATGCCGACGGTGCCTGGCTGCGCCCCGGTGACTTTCACCAGGGCGCGGACGCCAACCCCGTCCAGCTCGACGATCACGAGAGAGTACGGCGTTTTCAATCCGGGCACCTGCATGTGCACGGTCGTCTCCGTGTACACGGTGCCCGTGCGCGGCAGCGGCACCAATTCGTAATCGGTGGCCAGGCTGCCGTCGGCACCGACCCGGTACCGCGGCGGGAAGTCCAGTTGCTCGGAGTCGGCGAAATGCCCTGCCTCCCAACGAACTTTGGCCTCGAAGGCCCGTTCGTATGCGGCCAGCGAGATCGGTATGTCGGCATCGGCGACGTACCTGCCATCAGGCACAGGTCGCGCGGCAGGCTCCCGGCGATGGATCGGTGCGGTGCCGCTGGTGACCGTGATCCCGGACAGGATGGCCTGCTCGACCGCGACCAACGGCCCGGTAGCCCCCTGCTCGCTCATGCCCGCCAGCGCGAACAGGCTCGAACTGGCGCCCGTCGTCGGCAGGGACGGTGGATTTCCTCTGCACAGGCCCGCGGCGCGGTGGTGATCCACTCCCGCCACCGCCGCCGGGGTGTCCAGCCAGGCGGCCTCCAGTGAGGCGATCAGCCCACGCTCGTGCAGCAGTCGCGGGTCGCCGTAGTCATGCACGTCGCCGGTGGCCTTGCGGGTTCTCACCGGCAGGCTCCGCGCGACGCGGGCGGCGGTGCGGATCTGCAGCCCCCGGTCGGCGGTGATGATGGCCGCGGCGCCCGCCGGTTCCAGGTCCGCCCCGATGATCATCGTTCTCGGTCGCGCGGAACTGACCGCGTCCAGTGTCGCGGGCGCACCGCCCAGCCGTTCGTCCACCTCGAGTTCGGGGTCGAGCCCGAGGCCGGCCAGCAGCACCGCTGCGTTACTGCTCTCCAGCAGCGGCAGATCGCGGCTGACCAGGACGACGCGCTCCACCGCACCGCCCGAAATCAACGCGGCGCGGCCGGCCTCCACGGCCATGGTGATCGCGTCCTCGTCGTCACCGGCCACCCGGCGTTGGGGAGTTCCCCAACACGGCAGGTACGTGCCGATCGAAGCGACGTATGGCATTGAGACCTTTCGCGATCTAGGTGACGGCGCCGGCCGTCTTGAACTCGATGATGCGGTCCCAATCAAAGCCCAGTTCCAACAATATTTCGTCGGTTTGCTCCGCAAAGGCCGGTGCGGGGCCGCTCTGCGGGGCGGTGACGTCGAACTGCACCGGGTTGGCGACCAGCTCCAGCTCCCCCGCCTGCACGAGGTACTCGTTGGCGCGGATCTGGCTGTCCTCGACGGCCTGAAGGGTGTCCTGCACCGGGGCCCACGGCCCGAGCAGCGTCGAGAACCGCTCGCTCCACTCGGCAAGTGGCCGCTTGGACATCGCCTCGGTGAGGATCTCCGCCGCCGCGGCGGTGTTCTCGGCGATCGACTCGACGGTGGCGAACCGCGGATCGTCGGCGAGTTCGTCGAGGTCCATGTGCTTGCACACGTCGGCCCAGAACTTGGTGGGCTGCATCATCACGAACGAGATGTAGCGGTCATCGGCGGTCGGGTACAACCCCACCAGCGGGTTGATCGGCGACCCGTGCACACCGGGCGGGAAGGCCTCCATGCGCTGGCCGAGGTGCTTGGTCAGCGCAACGGTGTGGCCCATCGACCAGAACCCGCTGCCCAGCAGTGATACGTCCACGATCGACGGCTCGCCGGTGCGCTCCCGCTTGAGCAGCGCGGCGGCGATTCCACCGGCGAGGTTGGTGCCGGAGATGGTGTCGCCGTAGGCCGGGCCGGGAGGACCGATCATCCCCGGCATGCCCGGCGGGGTGATGGTGGCCGCGGTACCCGCACGACACCAGAAGGCGGTCATGTCGTAGCCGCCCTTCACCGACTCCTCGCCGCGGGGTCCCAGTGCGCTGCCCCTGGCGTAGACGATCTTGGGGTTCACCGCCCGGATGTCGTCGACGTCGATGCCGAACTTCTTGCGGTGTCCGGGCAGAAAGCTGGTGAGGAAAACATCGCTGCGCCGGGCGAGTTCGTACAACACTTCCTTGCCTTCGGGCACCGACATGTCCAGCCCGATGCTGCGCTTGTTGCGGTTGGCGTGCTCGATGTTGGGGTTGGGATCGCCCTCGACGCGAAGCAACCCCGTCTGCCGCAGCCCGCGCTGCGGGTCGCCGGTGATCGCGTGCTCGACCTTGATGACGTCGGCGCCCCACTCGGTCAGCACCGCGCCGGCCGAGGGGACGAAGCCGTACATGGCGACTTCGAGAACGCGGATCCCCTCGAGGGGCTCATGCTCGACTCCCACTCGCTCCGGTCCTCGCTCGTTCCTCGCTGCGATCCTCACTCGCGCTCGTCTTCGGGACTCGAGACGACCGTCGCGAATGTCTTGCGACTCCAGGAACTCCTCGAAGCCGGCCTTCCCCATCTCCCTGCCGATGCCCGACTGCTTGTATCCGCCGAACGGACTGTCGGGGCTGAAGTACATGCCGCCGTTGATCGACAACGTGCCGGTGCGGATCCGGCGCGCCACCGCGACGGCGCGGTCCTCGCTGCCGAACACCGACCCGGACAGCCCGTAGATGGAGTTGTTGGCAATCCGCACGGCGTCATCGTCATCGTCGTAGGTGATCACCACCAGGACCGGTCCGAATACCTCTTCCTGGGCGATCTCGCTGTCCGGATCGACGTCGGTGAGCAACGTCGGGGTATAGAAGTAGCCAGGATCGACCTTCTCGCCACCGGTCACCAGCCTCGCGCCAGCCTCGACCGCGCGCTTGACCATCGCGTCCACCTTGTCGCGCTGCTTCTCGCTGATCAGTGGACCCATGTAGGTGCCCGGATCGGTCGGGTCACCGTGGCGGACCAGACCGAAGTTGTTCTTGACCAGCTCGACGATCTCGTCTTTGTGCTTCTTGGGCACCAGCATTCGCGACGTGAGTGCACAGCCCTGACCGGCGTGGGTCACCATCGCGAACGCGGTGAACAATGCCGCGGTGTTGAAGTCGGCGTCATCGAGCACGATGGCGGCCGACTTGCCGCCGAGTTCCAGGAAGACCTTCTTCAGCGTCTCGCTGGCGGCGGCCATGATCCGGCGGCCTGTCGGCGTCGATCCGGTGAAGGTCACCATGTCGACGTCCGGGCTCGTGGTCAGCACGGCACCGACTTCGGGGTCCGCACCGGTGAGCACGTTCACCACGCCGGCGGGGATGTCGGTGTGGTTGGCGATCAGCTCACCGAGCGCGAGGGAGACCAGCGGGGTGTCCGGAGCCCCCTTGAGGACCACCGTGCAGCCGGCGGCCAGCGCCGGCGCCAGCTTGGCCAGCGCGAGCTGGTTCGGGTAGTTGTAGGCGATGATCGCCGCGACCACGCCCGCGGCCTCTTTCTCCACCCAGCGGTGGTGCTGCATGCCGCGGCTCTCGATGTTGCCGAGATCCTCGGTCATCGGATAGCTCTTCAGCAGATCGGCGTAGTAGCGCACGATCGCGATCGGCGAGTCGAGCTGCGCGCCCTGACACAGCGCTGGGGTGGCGCCGACTTCCGCGATGGTCAGCTCGGCGAGCTCGTCGCGGTGGTCGATCAGCGCTTGGTGCAACTGCTCGAGGCAGCGAACCCGCAGCTCGGTATTGGTCGACCAGTCGGTGGTGTCGAACGCACGGCGCGCCGCTGCAACGGCGGCTTCGGCGTCGGCCACGGTGGCGTCCGGAGCGTGGCCGAGCACCTCTCCGGTGGCGGGATTGAGAGAAGAAAACGTCTGTTTCGTCTCGACCAGCGTCCCGTCGATGAGCATCCGCCGATCGGCGCGCCGCTCGGATGTGTCCGCAGCGGTGCCCGGCCCGTCACCCGAGATCGTCGACGCTTCCGGCATCCAGCCTCCCTCAGAAGTGGTCAATGTTATGGAAACTTCATTCTCATCCTCGGCGAATCATACATTCGCACCACGAGAACTCAAGAAAACCTAGATCACCTAGTCATGTGCCCTGATGACCGCGATGAGGAGAAATAGGATGCGACAATGGGGGTTGATTTGTCTTGCGAGACCGCAGTGAGCGAGAGTACGGTTCTCATATTCGGAAGGAAGATTCTTGATGTTTGAGGCGGGAGCGGCCTCGTGAAGACCGCCGTCGTCACCGGAGGCGGCTCTGGCATCGGCCAGGCCGTCGCGAATCGGCTGCGCTCCGACGGGTACCACGTCGCCACGCTCGACCTCATATCGTCCGACGACAAGTTCGCGCACACCGCCGACGTGACCGACCGCGCCGCCGTCGACTCCGCGCTGTCTGCCGTGCGGGAGCAGCTCGGCCCGGTCACCGTCCTGGTGAACGCGGCGGGGATTGAGCGTTTCAAGCGGTTCACCGACCTCACGTTCGACGCTTGGCAACACGTCATCGACGTCAACCTGAACGGCGTGTTCCATTGCGTGCAGGCGGTGCTTCCGGACATGGTCGAGGCCGGCTGGGGACGGATCGTGAACATCTCGTCGTCCAGCGCACATTCCGGGCAGCCCTTCATGTCGGCGTATGTGGCGGCCAAGTCCGCGGTGAACGGCCTGACGAAGTCGCTGGCCCTCGAGTACGGGCCGATGGGCATCACCGTCAACGCGGTGCCACCGGGTTTCATCGACACACCGATGCTGCGCAAATCCGAGGAACGCGGGCTGCTCGGGGCGACCGTCTCCGAACATATCGCGCGGACACCGGTGCGCCGGGTTGGCAAGCCCGAAGACATCGCCGCCGCCTGTGCATTTCTGATCTCCGAGGAGGCCGGCTACATCACCGGCCAGATCCTCGGTGTCAACGGCGGACGAAACACCTGACATCTCAAGAGAAAGCACCGAAAGGACATCTGGAGTGGGACGCGTAAAAGGAAAAGTTGCCTTCGTCACCGGCGCAGCACGCGGGCAGGGCCGCAGCCACGCGATTCGGCTTGCCGAGGAGGGCGCCGACATCATCGCGGTCGATCGTTGTGAGGACTTCGAGACGGTCGGCTACCCGATGGCGACGCCGGAGGACCTCGAAGAGACCGCGCGTTTCGTCGAAAAGACGGGCCAGCGCGTTGTCACGGCCAAGGTCGACGTCGCTGACGGCGGCCAGCTGAAGGCGGCGCTCGAAAACGGCATCGCGGAGCTGGGCAGGCTCGACATCGTCGTCACGGCGGCCGGAATCGCGGGCATGAAGGGCTCCGCGAACATGGCGGCTTGGATCGACGTCATCAACACCAACCTGATCGGCACCATCAACGCCATCCAGGTCGCGCTGCCGCACCTGTCCGAAGGCGCCTCGATCATCGCCACCGGTTCCACCGCGGCGTTGATGGACGTCGCCAAGAACGACAATCCCGGCGCCGACCCGGGCGGTGCCGCTTACCTGCATTCGAAGAGGCTGCTGTCGCAGTACGTCCACAACCTGGCGGCCGAGCTCGCGCCGCTGGGTATCCGCGCCAACGTCGTGCACCCGACCAACACCAACACCCCGATGCTGCAGAGCGGGCCGATGTACAAGTCCTTCCGGCCGGACCTGGAGAACCCGACCCAGGCCGACGCCGAGCCGGTGTTCTACGTGCAGCAGGCGATGAAGGTCCCGTGGGTCGAGCCCGAGGACATCAGCAACATGGTCCTCTTCCTGGCATCGGATGAGGCCCGGTACATCACCGGCACGCAGCAGCGCGTCGACGCCGGCGGCTACCTGAAGTGGTACGACTACCACGTCTAACGGAGGTCACTGTGAAGGTTTTCGTTGATTCCGGGCGCTGCCAGGGCCACACGCTGTGCGCGATGATCGCGCCGGATTCGTTCGAGCTCAGCGACATTGACGGCACCTCGTCGCCGGTGAACGAAGTGGTCCCGCCCGACCAGGAAGACGCGGTGCGCGAGGCCGTGCACTCCTGCCCGGAGCAGGCCATCACGATCGAAGAGTGAGGGAGACAACACCTTGAGCGTCGACGACATAAGCGCCGCCGACAACGCCCGCAAAAAGAACCGCTACCACTTCGATCGGCATACGCCGGAGTACCGCGAGCAGTTCGACGAGATCACCGAGGAGATGCAGTCCAAGTGCCCGATGGCCTGGACCGACGTCTACAACGGGCACTGGGTCGCCGCGGACAGTAAGCACGTCTTCGAATTGGCGCGCTGTCCGGCCGTGTCCAACGATCACGACATCAACGGAGAGCGCAGCGGGTACCAGGGCATCACGATTCCGAAGGCGCAGCGGGCCACCGTCGTGCGCGGCGGCATCCTGGAGATGGACGAGCCCGAGCACAGCCTCTACCGCGGTGCGCTGAACCCGTACCTCTCCCCCGCCGCCATCAAGCGGTGGCAGCCGTTCGTCGACGAGATCGTGCGCGCGGCCCTCGACGAGAAGATCGAGTCGGGCCGAATCGACTTCGTCGACGACCTCGCGAACATCGTGCCCGCGGTGCTCACGCTGGCGATGATGGGCATCGAGCTGCAGAAGTGGCCGGTCTACAGCGAGCCCGCGCACCTTTCGGTGTCCACCCCGGAGCACTCGCCCGACGCCGCCCGCGTCGCCGAGATGAACCGGCAGATGGGCATCGACATGATCAACACGATGATCGAGGTCCGCGAGAATCCGCGACCCGGCCTGATCAACGCGCTGCTGCAAGTGCGCATCGACGGTGAGCCGGCTCCCGATCTGGAGATCCTGGGCAACCTCGGGCTGATCATCGGTGGCGGGTTCGACACCACCACCGCCCTGACCGCGCACTCGTTGGAGTGGCTGTCGGAACATCCGGATCAGCGCGAGCTGCTCAGCCGCGAACGTGACACCCTGCTGAACCCCGCCACAGAGGAGTTCCTGCGCTTCTACACTCCCGCGCCGGGTGACGGTCGCACCTTCTCCGAAGACGTCGAGGTCGAGGGCACCAAATTCAAAGAGGGTGAGCGACTGTGGATCTCGTGGGCGATGGCCAATCGTGACCCCGCGGTGTTCGAAAAGCCCAACGAGCTCATCATGGACCGAAAGGGCAACCGGCACTTCAGCTTCGGCATCGGCGTGCACCGCTGCGTCGGTTCCAACGTCGCCAGGACGGTGTTCAAGTCGATGTTGACCGCCGTGCTCGACCGGATGCCCGACTACGTGTGCGACCCCGAAGGCACCGAGCACTACGAGACGATCGGCGTCATCCAGGGCATGAAGCACCTACCCGCCACGTTCACGCCCGGTAAGCGACTGGGTCCAGGGTTGGACGAGACACTGGAGAAACTGCAGCGGATCTGCACCGAGCAGGAGCTCGCCCGGCCGATCACCGAGCGCAAGGAAGCCGCCGTTATCGACTAAATGCCAACCCAGCCTTCGGGCCGGATGGTTTGATAAGCAGCCAGTACGCGACAGGGAACGGAGAGACGCTGATGAAGCCTTTGAAGGCTGCGATTGCGGCGGCCCTGCTCACCGCGGCTGGCACGGCGGTCGCCCCGCCCGCCAACGCGATGATGATGCTGGGGAACTACGACGTGCTCACCAACAGGTACAACATGGCGTCGTGGGTGTGGGGCATTGCGGCGTGTATCCCGGAGAAGTCGCTGGATTGCGTCGACGTCACCGGAATAGCGCGGCTCAAGTACTACTACGAATACGGCGGCAAGGCGCACCTTTCCGGCGACACGTACACGTTGGTGGTCGACGTGCCCGACGGGCTGCGCTGCCCCGGCCAGGTCCTGCCCTCGCGCGACACCTACACCTGGAACCAGGTCACGCTGGCCGGGGAGATCCACTCCACCTACGACGTCGGCTGCTTCGGCGGCCCGCCCGGAACGCAGTTCTGGACCTTCGCGCTACAACGGCTGTAGTTTCACACGCCTGGCGGCGGGGTGAAGCCGCCCAGCAATTCTTCGACCTGCCGCGCGACGGCGAGCGTGGTGCGGTCCTCTAGATGCGGTCCGACGATCTGGACGCCCACCGGCAGTCCGGCTGCGGTGTGACCAACCGGGACGACGGTCGCGGGAAGGTGGGTCAGCGTCGCCAGCGCCATCCAACCCATCATGTCGGTGTATGGCCGGCTGCCGCCGTTCGACCGAATCACCCGGTCGGCGAACGGCTCGCTCTGGTCGTGCGGGATGGCGGGCACCACCGCGACCGGCATGAGCAGGGCGTCGACGTCGCAGAAGTACTCCGCCATCAGCGCACGCAATCGCTCGCGCTTCTCGTTGGCGAACACCCAATCGCGGTAGCGCTGGGTGGCGAAGCGGGTGGTGCGGGCCAGCGGGCCGTCATCCTCGGCGGGCAGCGAGCCCGCCACCGCCACCAGCTTGTCGAATCGTGGTTGGGCGACGGTGGACAGCAGAATCGGATAGAGCAGCTGCTGATACGTGCGGACCACGTCGGACAACACGACGTCGGGCGCTTTGTCGTGCAACCGGGCCCCGCCGGCGCGCAACGCCGCGGCGGCCGACGCCAGGACATCCCCGACCTCGGGGTCGACGGGATACGCCGGATCGTCGAGCCACAGCGCGAGCCGGAAATCACCCAGCGTCGTGCCCCGCGGAGCCGGAAGCTCGAGGCGCCACCCGACGGCCGCCTGCCCCGCCGGACCGGCGAGCACACCGAGGGCGAGTTCGAGGTCGTCGACGTCGCGCGCGATCGGCCCGATGACATTGAGGTCCGTGCTCGACAGGATTCCCGGCGCGGGCGGCAGATGCCCCTGTTGCGGCACCACTCCCCATGTCGGCTTGTGGCCACAGACTCCGCACCAGCTCGACGGGACACGGATCGAGCCCGCGATGTCGCTGCCGAGCTCGAACGCCGTCAGGCCTGCGGCGACCGCGGCCGCGGCCCCGCCGGACGACCCGCCTGCGGTGCGCGTGGTGTCCCACGGATTGTTGGTCGTGCCGAAGATCGGGTTGTAGGACTGCCAGTCGCCCGCCAGGGTCGGCGTGTTGGTCTTGCCGAAGATCACCGCGCCCGCGCCGCGCAGCCGTCGGACCGCCTCGGCGTCGTGCTGCGGTACGTGGTCCCATGCCGCCAGTCCGCACGTGGTCCGCATGCCCGCGGTCTGGTAGGTGTCCTTGATCGTCATCGGCACCCCGTGCAGCGGGGCGTCGCTCTCGCCTCGCACGGTCGCGGCATCCGCCTCATCCGCGGCTCGGCGCGCGCCGTCGGGGTCCAACGTGACGACGGCGTTCAGCGGCGGGTTCAGCCGTTCGACCCGGGCCAGGTAGTGCTCCAGCAGTTCGCGACTCGAGACCTCGCGGTGCCGGATGGCCTCGGCCAACGCATGAGCGGGCAACAACGCGATCTCAGACATGGGTGCACTGGCCTTTCTTTAAGCAAAGAGTACAAACTGCCCGAACGTCTTCCGACGCTGACAGACTGGCCGAAGTTCGGAGGGAAAGGCGCTGACATGGCCGGTCGAGTCGCAGGCAAGGTCGCTTTCGTCACGGGCGCGGCCCGTGGGCAGGGGCGCAGCCACGCCGTTCGATTGGCACAGGAGGGCGCAGACATCATCGCCATCGACATCTGCAAGCCGATCGAGAACGTGGTGTATCCGGCGGCGACACCGGCCGACCTGGCCGAGACCGCCGAGCGGGTCAAGCGGCACAATCGCCGGATCGTGACCGCGGAGGTTGACGTCCGTGACTACGACGCGCTGGCGGCAGCGGTCGATCGTGGCGTCGAACAACTGGGCCGGCTCGACATCGTCGTCGCCAATGCGGGCATCGGCAACCTGGGCAACAGGCTGCACAAGATCACGGAGAACATCTGGCGGGACATGATCGACGTCAACCTCACGGGCGTATGGAAGACGGTCAAAGCCGGGGTACCGCATTTGATTTCGGGCGGTCGAGGTGGATCGATCATCATGACCAGCTCGGTCGGCGGCATGAAGGCGCTCGCCTACACCGGTCACTACATCGCCGCCAAGCACGGCGTCGCCGGGCTGATGCGAACGTTCGCAGTCGAGCTTGGGCAGTACATGATTCGGGTCAACTCGGTGCACCCGACCCAGGTCAACACCCCGATGACGATGAACGACGTGACGTTTCGAATGTTCGCTCCGCACAAGGAGAATCCAGGACCGGAGGACTTCGCCCCAGCCTCACAGATGATGCACACGCTGCCGGTGCCATGGGTCGAACCCGAGGACATCAGCAACGCGGTATTGTTCCTCGCCTCTGACGAATCTCGCTATGTCACAGGCGTTCAGCTGCCCATCGACGCGGGCAGCCTACTCAAATAGACACGAAATAGATGGAGTTGAGCATGCCTGATTACGACTACGAAGAGATGAAGAAGGAAGCCGAACAGTTCATCAAGTTCGAGAAGGACGTCAAGAACCGCA
Source organism: uncultured Actinomycetota bacterium (assembly GCA_963743225.1). Classification (GTDB taxonomy): domain Bacteria; phylum Actinomycetota; class Actinomycetes; order Mycobacteriales; family Mycobacteriaceae; genus Mycobacterium. Next base: position 355,316 of record CAVUPN010000039.1, read on the forward strand.
TCGCCTACATCACCTTCGACCGGCCGGATGCGCAGAACTCCACCACGCTCGGGATGCGGCAGAACTACGCCGACCTGATCCACAAGTGCAACGTGGACGACGACGTCAAGGTGGTCGTGATCCGCGGCGAGGGTGAGGATTTCGGCAGCGGCGGCGACCTCCCCGAGCAGCGCGACATGCTGGAGAACCCAGGCATGCCGCTGCTGCACGAGCTGGCGATCAACGACGACGACGTCAAGTACCCGCCCGGCGGCTCGTATCGCTATCTGTCGACGGTCACCGATTTCTACGCCAAGGCCCGTGCGGGCAACCGGCCACTGCAGGAGCTGCGGAAGATCAGCATCATCGAGGCGAAGGGCTATTGCTACGGCTGGCACTTCTACCAGGCCGGCGACGCCGATCTGGTCGTCTCCTCCGACGACGCGTTGTTCGGCCATCCCGCGTTCCGATACGTCGGGTGGGGACCGCGGCTGTGGTGGTGGGCCGAGACCATGGGCCTGCGCAAGTTCTCCGAGATGCTGTTCACCGGAAGGCCGTTCAGCGCGCAAGGAGATGTACGAGTGTGGCTTCATCAACAGTGTCGTGCCCCGCGAGAAGCTGGAGGCGGAGACGCTGAAGTACGCGATGGCGTGCTCACGCTCCCGTCCCACCGACACGGTCGCGGTGCAGAAGACCTTCCTCGAGTTGTACAAGCAACACAAGGGTGAGTACTTCGGCAGCCTGCTGACCGGCATGGTCGAGGGAATGCTGCCGTTGATCCAGAACGACCAGGAGAACGATGTCGACCTCACCGAGGGCACCTTCGAGAAGGGCCTCAACAACGTGGTGAAGGACAACGACATGAACTTCCCGCCGGAGTGGCGCCTGAGCCGTTCGGGGCGCAAGAAGCCCTGACGTTCACTCAGGTCAGCCAGCCGACCTCGCGCAGGAACGCCTGGGTGTGCGCGATGCGACCGGTCAGCGATTTCGGGTCACCGGTGCACAGCCGCAAGGCGGTCTCGGTGATCAGCTCGATGTCCTCGGTGTCGGTCTTTGCGAGGTCCAGCGCGCCCGCCCCCGGTGTGGCGACCGGGTTCGTCGGCGCCGCGGCGTTGACGGCGATTCCGTCGTCGTACAACTCGGCCGCAAGGCTTTTCGTCAGCCGGTTGAGTGCGGCCTTGACCGTGCCGTAGACACCGAAGCCGGCCGCGCGGTCGAAGTCGGAGAACGGCGGGCCGCCGGGCAGATCGCCACCGACCGACGTCACGTTGAGCACCCACCCGCGGCCGCGCTCGCGCATGGCCGGGATCGCCATCTGGGTCAGGTGCAGCGGCGCCAGCACATGCATCTCCATCATCAGGCGCACCCGCCGGTCCGGGAACTCGTCGAGTGGCCGCAGGAACGTGACGGCGGCGTTGTTGACCAGAATGTCGGGTGCGCCGACACGGTCGACGACCTCGCCGAAGAGACGCTCGCGGTCTTCGACCTTGGAAAGATCCGCCTGGACCGCGATCGCCGACCCACCGGAGGCCTCGATCTCCTCGAGCGTCTGACGAAGGGAGCCTTGATATCTCGGGTCGGGGTCCAAGGTGCGCGCGGTGAGCGCGACCGTCGCGCCCTCGCCTGCCAGTCGCTGCGCGATCGCCTTGCCGAGGCCCCGGCTGGTGCCGGTCACCAGGGCCACCTTGCCGTCACATGGTGCGGGCAATTGAAAACCTCCCTGGGTCAGGTGCGCGGAATCCCCGCAAGCTTGTCGGCGAACTTCGCCTCGGCGGCTTCCCTGCAGCCGCAGCAGGTGCTCGGACGGAAAGACATCGGGCGCCGGCTTGTGCTCCTTGAGCAGGAGGCGGGCCAGCGTGACCTTGTGCACCTCGGTCGGCCCGTCGGCGAGCCCGAGCACGAACGACTCCACCAGGTACTGAACGAAGGGCATTTCATGGGTAGTGCCCAGCGACCCGTGCAGCTGCAGCGCCCGGGCCGACACGTCGTGAAGCACCTTCTGCATCATCGCCTTGACCGCCGAGATGTCGGCGCGGACGGCCTTGTAGTCGTTGTGCTGGTCGATCTTCCACGCGGTCTGCAAGGTGAGCAGGCGGAACGCCTCGATCTCCATCCACGAGTCCGCGACCATCTCCTGCACCAGCTGCTTGTTGGACAGCATCTCGCCCTGGGTGTATCGGGATACGGCGCGCTCGCAGATCATGTCGAAGATCCGCCGCACCAGCCCGACGGTGCGCATGGCGTGGTGGATCCGCCCGCCGCCGAGCCGGGTCTGCGCGACGACGAATGCGCCGCCACGCGGTCCGAGCATGTGGTCGTCGGGCACGCGGACGTTCTCGTAGCGGACGTAGCCCTCGCGCCCGCCGCCGAGCGGCTGGTAGCCAAGGCCGACATCGCGCAGCACGTTGATGCCGGGGGTGTCGCCGGGGACGACGAACATCGAATAGCGTTCGTACGGAGGGGCTTCCGGGTCGGTCATCGCCATCACGATGATGAACGACGCCATCGATGCGAACGACGAGAACCACTTCTCGCCGTTGATCACCCAGTGATCGCCGTCCTGCACCGCGGTGGTGGTGAACACCTTCGGGTCGGCGCCGCCCTGCGGTTCGGTCATCGAGAAGCAGGACACGATCCGGTTGTCCAGAAGCGGCTCGAGATAACGCTCCTTGAGCTCCGGTGTTCCGTAGTGGGCGAGGATCTCGCTGTTGCCGGAATCGGGTGCCTGAGAACCGAAAACGATCGGTGCGCATTCGGAGCGGCCAAGAATCTCGTTGAGCAACGCCAGCTTCACCTGTCCGTAGCCGGGTCCGCCCAGATGCGGGCCGAGGTGGGTGGCCCACAGGCCGCGCTCCTTGACGACCTGCTGCAGCGGCGGAATCAGTGCCTGGCGGACCGGGTCGCCCAGGTCGTGCGACTCCTTGACGATCAGATCGATCGGCTCGCATTCCGACCGCACGAACCGATCGACCCAGGCGAGCTGCTCAGCCCATTCGGGGTCGGTCGAGAAGTCCCACGCCATCGGTCGTCCTTCCGTCGATGTTCAGTCCGCTCACTGCGACCACTTCTGCCGTCGCGCTGCGGCGTCGTCGGTGGCGTGGCTGAGCACTTGGTTGCGGTTCTCCAGCTCCAGCGCCGCGTCGAGTCCCGCGGCGTCGGTATTGACTTGCAGTGCACGCTTCGTCAGCCGCACCCCGAGCGGCGACAGCTCGGCGATCCGGGACGCGATCTCGACCGCACGCGCCGTGAGACGGTCGGGCTCGACGAGCTCGCTGACCAGCCCCCGCCGGTCGGCTTCGTCTGCCGAGACGGTGCGACCGGTCAGCATCCAGTCGGCGGCGACGCTGGTTCCGACGATCCTCGGGAGGTGATAGCTCATGCCCATCTCCGCTCCGGACAAGCCGAGCAGGATGGCGGCATTGCCGAATGTCGCTGCCGTGGAGCAGATCCGGATGTCGGCCGCCAGGCACAGCGCGAGCCCTCCGCCGACACACGGTCCGTTGACCGCGGCGACGACGGGTTGCGGCAGATTCCAGATCGCTTGCGGCAGCGCCGCCATCGCCTCCTGGAACCGCAGCCGGTCGATGGCCGGATCTTCCGCGCCGGGTACCCCCGGCCCGAAATCGCGCATGTCGATGCCGGAGCAGAAACCACGGCCGGTGCCGGTCAGGACGACGGCATTCACCGATGCGTCGTCGGCCACCGATGCGAGCGTCTCGGTGAGTTCGCGCCGCATGACGTCGTTGATCGCGTTGAGCTGGTTCGGCCGGTTCAGCGCCACCACAACGACGCCGGCGTGCGGCCGTTCGACGATCAGCGTCTCGGTCACCGGACTCAGCGGCGGGGCAAGCCGAGCACCTGCTGGGCGATGATGTTGCGCTGGATTTCCGACGTGCCGCCGGCGATCGTGCCGCCGAAGCTGCGGGCGTAGCGCTCGAACCAGCTGGCGAAGTAGTGGTCGAGGTTCATGTGCTCGTAGGGACCCGTCGTCGACGGATGAATGAGCCCGTCGGGCCCCGCGGCGGTCAGCGCGTTCTCGAGCGCCTGCCGCTCGGCTTCGGACCCGAACAGCTTGAGCACCGACACCGAGGCGGTGTCCATCTCACCGCGGGCGGCCCTGGCCAGTGCCGCGGAACCCATCGCCCGCAGCGCCAGGTAGTCCATGATCGTGGTGGCGTACTGGTCGCGCTGCAGCTCGCCCCGCGGCCGGAAGTCGGCGATCATGTTGTCGATCCGGTCGGCGAAGCCCAGCCACATCATCGTGCGCTCATGCCCGAGTGACCCGTTGGCCACACCCCAGCCACCGTTCAGCGGGCCGACGAGGTTCTCCGCGGGAACCCGGGCGTCGGTGAAGAACACCTCGTTGAAGTCCAGGTTTTCCTCACCGCACATGTCGGCGAACGGGCGGCACACCACACCCGGCGTATCGGTGGGGATGATCAGCGCGCTGATTCCCTTGTGCCTGGGGGCGTCCGGGTCGGTGCGCACGAACGCCAACAGGAAGTCGGCGTCATGGGCACCGGAGGTCCACACCTTCTGGCCGTTGACCACGAAGTGGTCCCCGTCAAGCACCGCTCGGGTGCGCAGCGACGCGAGGTCGGACCCGGCGCTGGGCTCGCTCATCCCCAGCGATGCGGTGAGCTCGGCCTTCAGCACCGGTACCGCCCAGCGCTGCTTCTGCTCGTCCGACCCGAACGAAATCAGCGATGCGGCAATGATGTTGACGCCCTGCGGGTTCAAGCTGTGGTAGATGCGGCGGCGGCACAGTTCGTCGAGATGCACGAACTGCTGCACCACCGTCGCGTTGCGACCGCCGAACTCCGGCGGCTGGGCGGGAAGCAGCCAGCCGTTGTCGAACAGCAGCCGCTGCCATTTGCGCGCCCACTGCGGCATGTGCGACACCGACTTCGGCCGCTCCAGCGTCTCGGCCTCCGGCGGCAGATGCTCGTCGAGAAATGCCGAGAACTCGGCGCGAAACTCCTCGACGTCGGAATCAAAAGTCAGCTGCATCGTGAATTCCTCCGCGATCATCGCGCGATGTTCGGCCGCACCGCCGAGCAAGAGCTCGCCGGCCTTGGCACGCTTCAGCGCGAACTGCAGGTCGTTCTCCCAGGTGAATCCCATGGCGCCGAACAGCTGCAGGCCGTGCCGGAACACCACCGCCTGGCACTCCCCCGCGGCCGCCTTCGCCATCGCCGCCGCCAGCCGCCGACGGGGATCGTCGGCCGAAATGGTCAGCGCCGCGAAGTACGACAGCGCGCGGGCGCGTTCGGTGGCGACGTGCATGTCGACGGCCTTGTGCTGCACGGCCTGGAACGTTCCGATGGCGACGCCGAACTGCTGGCGCTGTTTGACGTGCTCCAGCACCAGGTCGAGAACGCGCTGGCAGGCACCGACCGTTGTGATCGCCATCCCGGTGAGGGCGAGATGGCGGGCCTTTTCGGCATCGGTGTGCAACCGGTCGGTGTCGGGCAGCCGGACGCCGGCAAAGGACACGTCGGCAATGTGCAACACCGGATCGAACACCTGGCTGCGCCGGATGGCGACCTCGCCGGCGTCGACGAGGAAGACCCCGCCCTCGGTGACCACCGCAAGCCGATCGGCCCGGTCGGCGTCGAGGACGTGTCGTGCGGTTCCGTCGAGCACCCAGCCGTCGGCGTCGCGGTAGGCGGTGATGCCGTCATAGATCGCCGCACCCGCTTTCTGCGGGTCGAAGCGGTCGCCGACAAGCGGCGCGAACTGCGTCAACGTCGCCAAAAACGGCGTCGGATCGGTGGCGCGGCCGAGTTCCTCGAGCACGATCGCAAGCTCGACGGCATTCTCCGGATCGGTCAGCTCGGTCCAGCCGGCGTCGATGTAGGCCTGCCACAGCGGCGCCGGGTCGACCCCGTTCTCGGCCACCTCGCGGACCAGCGACGCCGGGCACTGCTTGCCGACCGCGTCGCGGACGGTGTCCTGCCACAGCCGCTGATCAGCATCGAACTCGAGTAGCATCCGCCGCCTCCTGGTGCGATATCGCTTCGAGGACGAGAATAACATTCTCCTTAGACGTTGTAATTGTTCTCCGAAAGCGACTACCACGTTTCGGTAGGTAGCTGCCGTGCAGTTGACCAGCGCACACCCTGACCTGCACAGAAGTAAGCGTACCGCTTGAGAACCTAATTCTTGCCTTTGAAGAACTTCCCTTTACACTGAGGGTATGAGTGGCGCCGGGTGCGCCCCTGACCGACGCGTGTGTGCCGACGGGTCGTCGGGATGAGTATCGGAGGCGACTTTCGTGATCGAACACAGTGACGGGACCAAGACCCCCGTCATCGACGCCAGCGTGCATATCTTCGCCCAGTCGAACAAGGACCTCCGCCAGAACTTCATGCAGGAGCCGTACCGCAGTCGCGGGTTCCCCGACTACGAGATGGACTGGTACGGCGCGCCGGGAGGCGAGTACGCGAACGGCACCGAGGGCCCCGACCGCGAGTACCCCGGCTCGGACCCGCAAATCGTCGGCCGCCACCTGTTCGAAGAGCGTGGGGTGGATGTCGCGATCCTGCACCCGATGAATCGCGGCATCATGCCGGACCGCCACCTCGGTACCGCGATCGCGTCCGCACACAACGACATGATGGTGAAGCGCTGGCTGGAGGACAGCACCTACGGCGACAGGTTCCGCGGCACGATCCGCGTGAATCCGGACGACATCACCGGCGCGCTCCGCGAGATCGAGAGATACAAGGACCACCCGCGAGTGGTGCAGATCGGCGTCCCGCTGCAGTCGCGCGAGGTCTACGGCAAGCCGCAGTTCTGGCCGCTGTGGGAGGCGGCGGTCGACGCGAACCTGCCGGTGGCGGTGCACATCGAGGTGGGTGCGGGCATCCAGTTCGGGCCGACGCCGTCGGGGACCACCAGGACTTACGAGCAGTACGTCAGCTTCATGGCGCTGAACTACCTGTATCACCTGATGAACATGATCGCCGAAGGGGTATTCGAACGAATGCCCGATCTGAAGTTCGTCTGGGCCGACGGTGCGGCCGACATGCTGACGCCGTTCATCTGGCGGATGGACTGCTTCGGGCGCCCGCACCTGGAACAAACGCCATGGGCACCGAAGATGCCGAGCGACTACCTGCCGGGCCACGTCTTCTTCGTCGAGGGTGCGATGGACGGCCCTGGGGACACCGACTTCGCCGGTGAGTGGTTCGGCTTCACCGGCAAGGAGGACATGGTGATGTACGGGTCCAGCTATCCCCACTGGCAGCACAACCAGCTCAAGGTGCCGAGCGCGTTCTCTGCCGAACAGCGCGACAAGCTGTGCTGGCGCAACGCCGCGCAGCTCTACGGGATAGACGTCGGGGCCGGTGTCGGCGCACAGTAGTTAATAGAGGCTTCGAGCAAGGGAAGATGAAGATGACATCAACGGTCACGTCAACCACAGAGCGCAAGCCGGCGGCCGAGCGCATCGCTGTCCGCTGCGTCGATTCCGACGTCCACCCGGTGCCAAGGGCTGGTGAGCTGACGGAGTACATCCCCGAGCCGTGGCGCAGCAAGTACTTCCTGACGCGCAAGATCGGCGATCAGATCTACTACGACGCTCCCGACTACGCCCATGCGTACGCGATGCGCGCCGATACGTTCCCCGCCGACGGCCAGTTCCCCGGCAGCTCCCCGGACCTGGCATTCAAACAGCTGATCATGGAGGCGGGCGCCGACATCGCGATCCTGGAGCCCGCCGCCTATCCGGCCAGATTCCGCGAGCCGAACCACGCGATGAATGTTGCGTTGAACGACTGGCAGGCCAATCACTGGCTGGACAGCCACAACAACTGGCACGAGCGGTGGCGCGGTTCGATCTGCGTCGCGGTCGAGGAGCCCGAGGCAGGCGCGCAGGAGATCGAGCGCTGGGCGGGCCACCCCTACATGGGTCAGATCCTGATCAAGGCCGAGCCGCGCCCGTCATGGGGCGACCCGAAGTACGACCCGATCTGGGCGGCCGCCACCAAGCACGACATCACGGTGAGCTGCCACCTGTCCCGCGGCCACCACGAGGAACTGCCGATCCCGCCGGTCGGGTTCCCCAGCTACAACCACGACTTCATGGTCACCTACTCGCTGCTCGCGGCGAACCAGGTGATGAGCCTGATCTTCGACGGGGTTTTCGACCGGTTCCCGAATCTGCGAATCGTGTTGGTGGAGCACGCCTTCACCTGGATCCTGCCGCTGATGTGGCGGATGGACGCCATCTACGAGGCCCGCAAGTCGTGGGTGGACATCAAGCGCAAGCCGTCGGAGTACGTCAAGGACCACATCAAGTTCACCACTCAGCCGCTGGACTATCCCGAGGACAAGACCGAGCTCACGCGGGCGTTCGAGTGGATGGAGTGCGAGAAGATCCTGTTGTTCTCCTCGGACTACCCGCACTGGACGTTCGACGACCCGCGCTGGCTGGTGAAGCACCTTCCGGAGCACGCCCGTGAGGCGATCATGTTCCGCAACGGCATTGCGACCTACCACCTTCCAGAGACGGTTCCGGCCCTCGAGGGCCAGATACGGGTGTTCTGACTAGTGCCAGAGGATTCGAAACCGCCCCGGCTGGCGCAGGGGCGTGAGCACGTCGTAGCCACGGTCGACGAAATTCCGCCGGGCACACACAAATTGGTGCCGATCGGGCAGGCATGGTGTCGGCGTGTACAACGTCAACGGAACGTTCTACGCGATCGCGAACTACTGCCCGCACGAAGGGGGCCCGCTGTGTTCGGGCCGGGCGCGCGGCCGCACCGTCGTGGACGAGAACGTGCCGGGCGACGCCGTGATGGTGCGCGACCTCGAGTTCATCTTCTGCCCGTGGCATCAGTGGGGATTCGAACTCGCCACCGGAACCACCGCGGTCAAGCCCGAGTGGAGCATCCGAACCTACCCGGTGCGGGTGGTCGGCAACGATGTGCTGGTGCAGGCATGACCACGACATCAACCGGCCCGAAGCTCAAGCGCGGCGAGAAGACACTCGAGATCAACGGCGGCAACGTCGTCTACGAAATCCTCGGCAAGACAGGCGACTTCATCGTCTTGACGCCCGGCGGCCGATTCAGCAAGGACATCGAGGGGCTACGACCTCTGGCGGAGGAACTTGTGAAGGGCGGCTATCGCGTCCTGCTGTGGGACCGGCCCAATTGCGGAAAGTCTGACGTCCAGTTCTACGGGCAGAGCGAATCCCACATGCGCGCTGAGACACTGCATAAGCTGATCACCAGCCTCGACATCGGACCGTGCATCATCGCCGGCGGCTCCGGCGGAGCGCGCGACTCGATCCTGACCACCATCCTCTATCCGGAGATGGTGCAGAAGCTTGTGGTGTGGAACATCGTCGGCGGGATGTACGGGTCGTTCGTCCTGGGATCCCACTACGTCGTGCCGACCCTTCTCGCGTTTCGCGGCAATGGGATGGAGGCCGTCGCCAACATCCGCGAATGGACAGAGCGCACCGCCGAGAACCCGGCCAACAAGCAGCGGTTCCTCGATTTCGATGCCGACGAGTTCCTCAAAGTGATGCTGCGCTGGCTCAACGCATACGTGCCCAAGGCGGGCCAGACGATTCCCGGTGTCGATGATGACCTGTTCGACAACATCAAGGTGCCCACGCTGATCATCCGAGGCGGCGAGAACGACTACGACCATCCGAAGCGGACGTCACTCGAGGTGAACTGCCTGATCAAGGGATCCCAATTGGTCGAGCCACCGTGGCCCGAGGATGCGTGGGAGCGCTCGGGCGAGGAGATGGCGCAAGGCAAGGTCAAGCGCTTCAACAGGTTCGACACATGGGTGCAGGCCGCGCCCGAGATCCTGAAGTTCCTGGATGCCTGATGAGCGCTTGCAAGTGACAGCGCTGAGCAGCTACGTGGTTCGAATCTGCACTTCGCAGTTGAGGGACGCCTCGAGCGCGGTGTGGATGCGGCTTTCCGGAATGCGCTCGAGGTCGGCCCTGCGCAGGGTCACGTGGACGATGTCCAGACCGTCGTCTCCCGGCGTGCGGGTGATTTCGCCGGTGAGCCCGAAACCCGCAAGCACGCCGTGGGCGTCCTCGTCGGTGCCCCTGCTGACAAAGGTCACCACACCCGGGGTGGGCGTTGTGCCGAACGCCTTGGCGCACAACGCGACCGCGTCCCGCTTCAGTTGATCGGTATCGCCGCCCGCCATCAGCATCTCCACTTCTCGACGCCCGGCAGGCATTGCGGCGATGTTGTTGTCGAGCACCTCGATGTCCGCCGCGTCGGCGAGTCCGCGGAGGGCCGTCATGCCGTCGGTTAACTGCTCCGGCGTGAGCCGGCCGGTGGGGTCCACCTGGACGCGCACCACCGCGGTTCTCATGTCCGCAACCCTATCCGCGGGCAGGAGGATGCCATGACCGCCACAACCAATCTCGCTGTCGCGGTGTGGCCGGGTATCGAGCCGCGGCTGCTATGCAAGGGGGCCGAGGATTTTGCCGACTACCGCGACTCCGGCGGCTACCAACCTCTCGACGATGTGGATCACCTGCTCAGCCAGGTCGACCTGTCCGGCGTCCTCGGCCGCGGCGGCGCGGCGTTCCCCCTGGCCGTGAAGCTGAAGGCCGTCCGCGACAACGGCCGTCACGCCGGTGCAGCGGTGGTGGTCGCCAATGGTGAAGAGGGCGAACCGGCGTCGATCAAGGACCGATGGCTGCTGCGGCATCGCCCGCATCTGGTGCTCGACGGGCTGCGGCTGGCGGCGCGGATGGTTTCGGCCGAGCACGCGCACGTCTATGTATCCGATCCGGGTGCCGCCGAAGCGGTTCGGAGCGCGCTCGCCGAGATCGACCGGGAGGCACTCGGCGGCCTGTCCATCACGATGATGACGGTCGACCCGGGCTACGTCGCAGGCGAGGAGACGGCTGCGGTGCGCGCCCTCAACGGAGGGCCGGCCAAGCCGACGGACAAGCCGCCGCGCCCGTTCGAAGAGGGCGTCGGCCGGCTGCCGACGATGGTCAGCAATGTCGAGACGCTTGCGCTCATCCCGTTCCTGCACCGGCACGGCGCAGAGGCCTTCCGCAGCCAGGGCACGTCGACGTCGCCGGGGACGTTTCTTGCGACGATCACCGGCGCGGGCAGGCCACCGGCGCTGTACGAGATTCCGCACGGCCTGGCATTCACCGAGTTGCTCGACTTCCACGGTGTGCCTGCCGATCAGGTGCACGGCGTGCTGATGGGCGGCTACTTCGCCGGTCTGCTGAACCGCGACATTCTCGACGTCACGCTCGACCACGAGTCGCTGCGCCGCCTCGACAGTGGGTTGGGCTGTGGCGCGATCACGATCCTCACCGAGGACTGCCCGGTGGCGGTTGCGGCGTCGGTGATGGCGTACTTCGACCGCGAGAACGCCGACCAGTGCGGGTCGTGCTTCAACGGCACGGCGGCGATGTCGGCGGTGACCGAGGCGCTCCGCGACGGGGTGGCCACCGGCGAGGATCTGGCCCGGTTGGAACGCTGGTCTGTGGTGCTCCGCGGCCGCGGCGCCTGCGCGACGCTGGACGCCGCGACGAATGTGGCTTCAAGCCTGCTGTCGGCGTTCCCGCAAGTGGTCGATCGCCACCTGCAAAACGCTTGTGATTCCTGCCGAGTCAGCGCATTCACAGCGGTGCGCCCCTACGAAGTCGAGGCGGTGGCGACAGCGTGAGAATTCGTCTCGATCGAACAGTCTGCGACGGGTTCGGCATCTGCGCCAAGCACGCGCCGGACTACTTCTCACTCGACGACTGGGGCTATGCATCGCTCATCGGCGACGGAACAGTGCCCGAGGAGGACCGCGATGCGGTGATGAGGGCATTGATGGACTGCCCCGTGCACGCGATCATCTACATGGGCGAGCACCGGCCGTCCGACGACGGCACATCGTCCGGCGAGGCACGCGAAACGCCGGAGCCCGACCCGAAGTCCGATGACAGTGAAGCGATTTGGGGTTTCGTCCGTTGACCAGACCGCTGCCAGAAGTCAACGCCCAGAACGAATTCTTCTGGACCGCTGGCGCCGACGGCGTGCTTCGGATCCAAGAGTGCCAGGACTGCAACGCGCTGATCCATCCCCCGGCGCCGGTGTGCCGGTACTGCCGCAGTCGCAACATGGGCGTGCGCGATGTCTCCGGCGAAGCCACCCTGTCGGCCTTCACCGTCAACCATCGCTTCGGCTTTCCCGACCTTCCGCCGCCCTATGTGGTCGCACAGGTCGCCATCGCCGAGGACCCCCGGGTTCGGTTGACCACCAACATCGTTGAGTGCGATCCCGACGACCTCGAACTCGGTCAGACCGTCGAGGTTCTGTTCGAGAAGGCCGAAGACAAGGCCGGCGCCGTCTGGCTGCCGGTGTTCAAGCCGACGGCAGAGAAGAAGATCGGACCGCAGCCCGTCGACGAGATCGCACCTGCGGACTTCGGCAAGCATGTTCGGCCGATGCTGACCAAGGACAAGTTCGAAGACAGCGCGGCGATCACCGGGATCGGCATGTCGAAGATCGGCCGACGGCAGATGGTCCCTCCGCTGTCGTTGACCATCGACGCCTGCGAAGCCGCGGTTGCCGATGCGGGTCTGACGTTCGACGACATCGACGGGCTGTCAACCTATCCCGGGCTCGACATCGCGGGCATGGGCGAAGGCGGTGTCACCGCATTGGAGGGCGCGCTGGGCCTGCGCCCGACGTGGATCAACGGCGGGATGGACACCTTCGGCCCCGGCGGCTCGCTCATCGCGGCGGTGATGGCCATCGCCACCGGCATGGCCCGCCACGTGCTGTGCTTCCGCACGCTGTGGGAGGCGACGTTCCAGCAGTTGATGAAGGACGGCAAGATGTCCCCGCCCGGGGGCGCCCGCAGCTCGAGCTGGCAGATGCCGTTCGGCGCCACGTCTGCGGCCCACACGCTCGCGCTGAACGCACAACGCCACTTCGACCGGTACGGCACCACCAGGGAGACCCTCGGCTGGATCGCGTTGAACCAGCGCGCGAATGCCGCGCTGAATCCGACGGCGATCTACCGCGATCCGATGACGATGGACGACTACCTGAACGCCCGGATGATCACCACTCCGTTCGGGCTCTACGACTGCGACGTGCCGTGCGACGGCGCCATCGCGGTGATCGTGTCGGCCGTCGACGCCGCCAAGGACATGCCCAAGAAGCCGGTGCTGTTCGAGGCCGTGGGCACCCAGATCATCGAACGCACCGACTGGGACCAGACCACGATGACCCACGAACCCCAGGTGCTGGGTCAGTCCGCACACATGTGGACGCGAACATCACTGCGGCCCAAGGACGTCGACGTTGCCGAGCTGTACGACGGCTTCTCGTTCAACTGCCTGTCGTGGTTGGAGGGGCTCGGCTTCTGCGGAATCGGCGAGGCCAAGGAGTTCCTCGACGGCGGCAAGGCCATCGCCCGCGACGGCGTGATTCCGGTGAACACCCACGGCGGTCAGCTCTCCCACGGGCGCACCCACGGGATGGGCCTGATCCACGAGGCCGTCGTCCAGCTGCGGGGTGAAGCGGGCGACCGGCAGGTCCCCGGCGCCCGCGTCGGGGTGGTCAGCAGCGGCGGTCTCACGCCGAGCGGAGCGATCCTGCTACGGACCGAACGCGTGAGCACGCACCGCGCCCCCGCGTCGTCCTCGTCGACGGCGTGCCGATGTCGGCGTTGGTCGCGTCCGTGCCGGAGCCGAGGGCGGTGATCGTCGCGATCCACGGCGGTGCCACGTCGGCGGCGTATTTCGACTGTCCCGGTCATCCGAGACTGTCCTTACTGCGTTCGGCCGCCGCCAATGGCTGCACCGCGATCGCCCTGGACCGCCCGGGTTACGGCGCGTCGGCGTACTACCACGAAGATATGGCCGAGACCGGCAGGCGCGTTGGCTACGCGTTGGGCGCCGTGGACAAGATCCTCGGCGAGAGTGCCCGCGGCGCAGGTCTTTTCCTGCTCGCGCACTCCGCAGGGTGTGAGCTTGGACTGCGCATGGCGGTCGACGAGAGAGCCACCGACGTGCTGGGCGTCGAACTGGCGGGCACCGGCCTGCGGTACAGCGCCGAGGCGAAGGCCGTCATCGGCCAGGCCACCGCGACCTCCCGCCCTGCGGGGCTGAGGGATCTGCTGTGGGAGCCAACCGACCTCTATCCCCCCGAGGTGCTGACCGGTGGCCTCTCGGCACCGGGCGCGCCCTACGAAGCCGATGTCACGGCGAACTGGCCGCGCCGCGACTTCGTCGACGTCGCCGCTCGGGTATCCGTGCCGGTCGAGTTCAGCGTGGCCGATCACGAGCGCGTCTGGGAGTCGACACCGGAGGCGATCACCGACATCGCCGCGTTGTTCACGTCGTCGCCCCGGGTGGTCGTCAACGAAATGCCCGACAGCGGACACAATCTCAGCGTCGGTCTGAGTGCCGATGCCTATCACCAGCGGGTGTTGTCGTTCGTCGAGGAATGTGTTGCCGTGCGGGACAACGCAATCGAGGATTTGGAGGCGGGTTGATGCGCGTCGGATTCATCGGGCTGGGTAGCCAGGGCGGTCCCATGGCGCGGCGGATCGTCGAAGGCGGTTACGACCTGACGCTGTGGGCACGTAGGCCGGCCACCTTGGAATCGTTCGCGGACACCGCCGCAAAGACCGCGGGGTCGCCCGCCGAGCTGGCGGCGGCCAGCGACCTGGTGTGCCTATGCGTCGTCGGCGACGACGACGTCAGAGAAGTGCTCAACGGTGACACCGGGGTGCTGGCCGGGTTGGCGTCCGGCGGGATCATCGCCATTCACAGCACCGTGCATCCCGACACCTGCAGGGAGCTCGCCAAGTCGGCTGCCGAACAGGGTGTTTCGGTGATCGACGCCCCGGTCAGCGGCGGCGGGCAAGCCGTTGAAGAGGGCAAGCTGCTGGTCATGGTCGGCGGCGACGATGAGATAGCCCAGCGCTGCCGCCCGGTGTTCGCGACCTATGCCGACCGTATCGTCCACCTCGGCCCGCTGGGTAGCGGCCAGGTCACCAAGATCCTGAACAACCTGTTGTTCACGGCCAACCTGGGCAGCGCGATGAGCACCATCGAATTGGGCGAATCCCTTGGGGTCGACCGCGTCCGGCTCTGCGAGGTGCTCACCGGCGGGTCGGCGACAAGCAAGGCGCTGGGCAGCATCGCCGGTTTCGGAGGCACCCTGGACCAATTGGCGTCCATCGCAGGGGCATTGCTGCAGAAGGACGTCCGGCACGCCGCGAGCATCGCCGAAGGCGCGTCAGCCCCCACGGGTGTGGCGTTCGACGCCGCGGATGCCGCATTGCGGTCGATGGGCTTTCAGCGATGACGCGAGTCGGCTTCGTCGGGGCGGGGCGCATGGGCGGGCCCATGGTCCGCCGGCTGGTCGATGCCGGTCACGACGTGCGGGCGCTCGGTCGTTCGCCGGAGAAGCGCGCAGCGGTCCAGGAGTTGGGTGCGCAGGCGGTGGCGGATCTGGCCGGCGTCGCCGAGGGGGCCGAGGCGGTCATCGTCTGTGTGTTCACCGACGAGCAGGTGCGGCAGGTCTGCCTGGAAAGCGACCTCGGTGCCGCCATGACACCCGGTGCCGTGCTCGTCATCCACACCACCGGAAGCCCGCGCACCGCCGAGGCGATCGCCGCCCGCGGGATCGACGTCGTGGACGCTCCGGTCAGCGGAGGTCCACACGACATCGCCGCGGGCCACGTGACGCTGTTCGTCGGTGGCGACGACGACGTCGTGGGGCGCGTCAAACCCGTGCTGAGCGCCTACGGAGACCCGATCCTGCACGTCGGGCGCACCGGTGCGGGTCAGCTGGTGAAGCTGGTCAACAACACGCTCTTCGCGGCGCAGATCGGGGTGGTCGCCGAGGGCGTGCGGCTGGGCGGTCGGCTGGGCATCGACGAATCCGCGCTGCTCGGAGCGCTGACGCACGGCAGCGCCGGCAGTTGCGCACTGGACAAGATCGCGATGAGCGGGTTCCTGCGGCGGCGTTCATCGACAGCGGTCGGCGACTTCATCGGCAAGGACGTCGCGGTGGCCCGCAAGATAGTGGCCGAGCTGGGCGGCGACCTCGGTGCGCTGGACGACATGGTCAGCGCCGGGCTGGCGGGTGAGGCATGACGATCGTCTCCCACGTCCTCTTCTGTGGAAACGCCATTACCGCTAGAGTTACAGTCAAGCAGCCTTTCGTAACGGATCCCCATCTTTCCGCACAGCTCAGGAGTATGTAATGACCAAGGCGAAACTCGTTTTCGACCCGTTTTCCCTGGACTTCTTCAACGGGGCCTACGAGACGTACCGCCGCATGCGCGACGAAGCGCCGGTCTACTACAACGAACAGCACGACTTCTACGCGCTGACCCGGCACGAGGACGTCGCACCCGCATTCAAGGACTTCGAGACGTACTCGTCGGCCTACGGCGTCGACCTGGCCTCGATCAGGAACGGGCTGCCGACCGACGCGGGGCCCCGAATGATCATCTTCATGGACCCCCCTGCGCACCGCAACATGCGCAGCCTGCTCAACAAGGTGTTCACGCCGCGGGCGATCCAGGCGCAGACAGACAACGTGAACGAGAAGGTCGACAAGTACCTGAGCCGCCTCGACCCTGACGGTTTCGACGCCGTGCAGGAGTTCACCGCGCCGTTCCCCGTCGAAGTGATCACCACGATGCTCGGGGTGCCAGAGGAGCAGGCCCAGCAGGTCCGGCACTGGATCGACGATTCGCTGCATCGCGAGGTCGGCGAGGTCGAGGTCGGCGAACGGGCGATGCAGGCCAACATCGACCAGGCGATGTTCTACTACGACCTGGTGGCCAAACGGCGTGCCGACCCACAGGACGACCTCTTCAGCAAGCTCGTTGCGGCCGAGCTGGAGCGCGAGAACGGCGAGATGGACAAGCTCGACGATCTCGAAATCGCGGCTTTCGCAAGCCTTCTCGGCGGAGCCGGCGCGGAGACAGTCACCAAGCTGGTCGGTAACGCGGTGTATATGTTCGCCAAGCACCCGGACCAGTGGCAGAAGCTGCAGGAGGACCGCAGCAAGATTCCCGCCGCCGTCGAGGAGTTGCTGCGTTACGAGGCGCCCTCGCAGTACAACGTGCGCCGCAACATGAAGGAAGTTCACCTGCACGGCACCACGATCCCCGAGGGAATGCCGGTGTTCCTGATCGGCGGCTCCGCCAACCGCGACGAGCGGGCGTGGACGGACGCCGACAAGTTCGACATCGACCGCGACCGCACGGAGGCGCAGAACCTCGGCATGGGTTACGGCATTCACAGCTGCCTTGGCGCCGCACTGGCGCGCCTGGAAAGCACGATCGCATTGGACAAGCTGCTCGATTTCATGCCGCGTTTCGAGGTCGATTTCGACAACTGCAAGCGCGTCCAGATGCAGAATGTGGTCGGGTGGAAGCACGTTCCCGTGAAGGTGTTGCGATGAGCAAGGTGGAAGTCGACTTCGGCTTGTGTGAAAGCAACGGGATATGCATGGGCATCATCCCGGAGGTGTTCGACCTCGACGACGAGGACTACCTGCACGTCCTGCAGGACGAGGTGACCCCGGAGAACGAGGACCAGATCAAGGAAGCCGTGCGCCAGTGCCCGCGGCAGGCCATCTCGATTCGCGAAGAGTGACGCGGCGCTAGATGCGATTCGTCTTCGTGCACGGCGGTTTTCACGCCGCGTGGTGCTGGGACCGCACGATTGCCGAACTGGAAACGCTCGGCCATGAAGGCGTCGCGGTCGACCTGCCCGGACACGGCGCGCGGGTCGACGAGGAGTCGACGCTCGCCAATCGTCGGGACGCGATCGTCTCCGCGGTGCAACCGGGCGACGTCCTCGTCGGCCATTCCGGCGGAGGGTTCGACGCGACGCTCGCCGCGGACGCCGTCCCCGAACACGTCGGCCACATCATCTACCTCGCCGCCGCGCTGCCGCGGGAAGGGCGCACCTACCCGGAGGCGATGGCGATGCGCGACTCCGAGGAGGGCGAGTTCGAAGCCGACGTCGGAGAGATGTTGGGCTACTTGAAGTTCGACGACGACGGCGCCATGACGTTCGCCGACTTCGACGGCGCGTGGAAGTACTTCTACCACGACTGCGACGAAGCGACGGCCCGCTGGGCGTTCGACCGGCTCGGCCCCGAACGGTTCGGCGACACCACGGTGACGCCGGTGTCCATCCCGAACTTCTGGGCGGCCGACCTGCCTCGCAGCTTCATCCGGTGTCTGCAGGACCGCTCGATGCCGCGCTGGCTGGCCGACACCGTCACGCGCAGGCTCGGCGTCGAGCAGTTGACCATCGACACGTCACACTCGCCGTTCCTCAGCCGTCCGCGGGAGCTGGCCGAGCTGCTCGTGCACGCCACGACGACGAAGCCGACGGGCTCCCTCGTGCCTGACTGAACCGCGTTTAACCTCCTCCAAACCCTGCTCAACGGTGGTTTCGCCGCTTTCCATTCTGTCGTCGATCCCTGTGTCGATAAGATGTAGATGTATATTTGATGTATGATTCGGACGCAGGTTCAGTTGCCCAATGAGCTTTACCGGGACGCGAAGCGCATCGCGGAGGAGCACGAAATGACACTCGCCGAGGTCGTTCGTCGCGGGCTGGAGCACATGGTGCGGGTCTACCCGAGGCGGGACGCTGTGGCCGACAGCTGGCAACCGCCGACGCCGCGTCGGCTCGGTCAGTTCGGTGTATCCGAAGACGCGTGGCGCGAGCTCGCCAACGAGGCGTGAGTCGCCCGATGCTGTCGATCGATACAAACGTGCTGCTGTATGCCCAGAATCAGGATTGCCCTGAACACGATGCTGCGGTCGCATTCCTCGTGGGCTGCGCCGACCGCGACGACGTCGCGATCTGCGAGCTCGTGCTATTGGAGCTGTATCAATTACTTCGGAATCCTGCGGTCGTGACGCGACCGCTCGAGGCTCCCGAGGCGGCGGAGGTCTGTCAGACGTTTCGTCGTAACCGCCGGTGGGCGCTCATCGAGAATGCTCCAGTGATGAATGATGTGTGGGTGCTGGCGGCCACGCCCGGAATTGCTCGCCGGCGCTTGTTCGATGCGCGTCTGGCATTGACATTGCGCCACCACGGTGTCGATGAGTTCGCGACTAGAAATGTCAACGACTTTCCAGATTTTGGCTTCTCGCGGGTGTGGGACCCGATCACGACGGCCCGCTGAACCGCGTGACGCCCGGCTAACTGAAAATTGCGCCGAGTGTGCGGTGTCGTACGGGACACGCCGGTGAGGCGTCCGATTCCGCACACTCGCGGATGCCGCGATTGGGCGGGGACCGCCGACCAGGGCATTCGTCCACTTTCGAGAGAGAGCCCAGCTCGCGCTAGAAAGTTACAGACCGGAGACGATGGCGCCGTTGCAGTCAGCGGCCCCCTGCCTCAGCTTGGCCGCTTCCTGGTAGGCGTCCGACTGATACCACTCGCGGGCGGCTTCCACCGACTCGAACTCCAGCAGCACGGTCTGGCGTGCCGTGCCACTCACCCTCGATCTGCTCGGCGTTCTGGTCGAACGCGAGGATCGTCGCGCCCGCCATCGCCTTGCCTGCAAGCTTGGCGTACTCCGCCATTCCGGCCGGATCCTTGACGTCCTCGGTGAGGATGACGTAACCCTTGGGCACTCGAATCTCCTTGACTAGTCGTCGATTTCGACGATGGCTTGTTCCGGACAGTTTTCGATGGCGTCTTTGGCCGCACCCTCGAGGCCGGCGGGCACATCCGACGGGTCGGCGACGGCGTAGCCGTCGTCGGTCATGTGGAACACGTCCGGGCACAGCGTCAGGCACATGCCGTGGCCACGGCAGCGGTCCTCGTCGACCGTGACCTTCATCAACCCTCCTCGACGAGGTCGAATTCGAGATGCAGTTCGGTGAGGCCGCGCAGGATGTACGTCGGAATGTATTGGTAGCGACGGCTTCCGGCCGGGCCGTGATGCGCCTCGCTGATCCGGATGTCGGTGGTCCGGTCCAGCAGCCGTTCCAGGCCGACCCGGGTCTCCGCGCGGGCCAGCGGTGCACCGGGGCAGCTGTGGATGCCACGCCCGAAGGCGAGGTGCTGGCGCGCGTTCTTGCGCTCAGGGTCGAACGAATCCGGATCCTCGAATCGGCGCGGGTCGCGGTTGGCGGCCCCGTTGACCACCATCACCGTGCAACCGGCGGCGACGGCTTCCTCGCCGACGGTTGTCGGCGTGCGCGACAGCCGAAAGTCGCCCTTGACCGGGCTCTCGATGCGCAGGCATTCCTCGATGAAGTTCGGCAGCAGGCTGCGGTCGTCGCGCAATTTGCTCTGGATGTCGGGACGGTCCCCCATCACCTTCAACGCGGTGGACAGCAGCCGCACCGTCGTTTCCTGGCCGGCCGAGAACACGTTCGTGGCCACCCGCACGACATCGCCGACCTCGGGCATAGTCCCGTCGGGGAAGGTGGCCGTCGCCAGGCCGGTCAGCACGTCGTCGCGGGGCTCACGCCTGCGGTCCTCGACGTAGGTCGCGAAGACCTCGTACAGGTATTCCAGCGGGGTCTTCGTCAGCGTCTTCTCGGCGTTGCCGAGTCCGCCGCCGTGGGTACCGCGTGCCAGCCGCTCGAGCAGCTCGGGGCGGTCTTCTTCGGGCACGCCCAGCAGGTCGGCGATGACGCGCAGCGTGAACGGACCCGCGAACCCCGAGATGAACTCGCCCTCACCCGGGGCAAGGAAGTCATCGAGGATGTCGTCGGCGAGCTGCCACATCGCGTCCTCGTTCTCCTTGAGGCGCTTGGGCGTGATCAGCCGCATCAGCAAGGCGCGGTGATTGGTGTGCGTCGGCGGGTCGAGTGTCGGCAGCTGGTCGCTGAACGGAATCTCGTCGCGATGCTTTTCGATCAGATCGGTGACGTCGTCACCTTCGAGCGGAACAGGGAAGCCGGGAAACGGGCCGGTCACCGAGATACAGGACGAGAACGTCTCCGCATCGTTGTAGACGTCGACGGCCTCCTGCCAGCCCGTCACCATGGTGACGCCGTAATGATCCTCGCGGCTGACCGGGCACTTGCTGCGAAGTGCCTCGTAGAACCGGTAGGGGTCGTCCGTCAGACGGCCATCCCGGAAGAAGTCGACCGAGGTGAGGTCCTCCGCCATTGCTACTCCATGATCTCGGATGAAGAGAATGTGATTCTCATCTACGGCTATTAGATTTCCATAGTGGCCCGCCGCCGTCAACGACAGAGGTCAGCGGCCACGTTCGGGCTACTGGATCGGCTCGTCACCCAGCACGGTCGTGCGGAGCATCTCGCGGGGTGAGTCGGGGTCGTAGGGCGCCGCGCGGTGCAGGACGCCGCGGTTGTCCCAGATGACGGTGTCGCCGACCGACCAGTGGTGGCTGTACACCATGTCGGACCCGGTGGCGCGGTCGAGCAGCTCGGCCAGCAGCGCCCTGCCCTCGTCGCGGTCCATGCCGACGATGTAGTCGGCCGACGCCCCGAGCACCAGGGACTTGCGCCCGCTGCGGTGCGTCCACACCAGCGGATGCTCGTGTGTGCGCCTGGCCCGCCATTTCGCCAGCACCTCGGGCGAGGGGTCCGGGGTGACCCGGCGCTGGGAGGCCTCCAGCGAGTGCACGACCCGCAACGACCCGTACCGGTCCTTCTCGTCGTCGCTCAACGCGTCATAGGCCGCATAGGAGCTCGCGAACTCGGTCTCCCCGCCGCGGTCGGCGACCTGAAAGGCGGAGAGCACGGTGGCCATCTGGGGAAACGTGTCCTCGATCGGGGTGCAGCCGTCGATATGCCAGTCGAACGTGGCGCGCAGATAGTCCGCCGAGGCGTTCTTCGACTTGTCGAGGGTGACCGGGT
Organism: uncultured Actinomycetota bacterium; assembly: GCA_963743225.1. Classification (GTDB taxonomy): domain Bacteria; phylum Actinomycetota; class Actinomycetes; order Mycobacteriales; family Mycobacteriaceae; genus Mycobacterium. The sequence continues at coordinate 377,141 of CAVUPN010000039.1, forward strand.
AGATGCCGGCAACCGGGTGATGCCCGTCGGAGGAGTGGTCGATGTCGCCGAGTCGGCGGCAGAACGCCACCTGCGCGTGCGGATCGAGATCGAGCCCTGGAAACACCAGCACGCCGTTGTCCTCGAGCGCCTCGAGGACCGCGGCACCGAATGCCTCGTCGCTTGCGAGCCGGTCGGAGTCAACACCGAGAACCTCCGCGCCGACAGAGTCTGTGAGTTTGTTGATGGTCAGCAGAGTCATGAAGGTGTCCTATCCGTCACGGCACCGGTTCACCGATGCGGTCGATGACGGCGTCGGCGGAGTCGGTGGGTTTCTGTTGGCCGAAAACCTCGATGGCCATCGAAACCATGATCATCGAGTAGATGAGGTGCAGTAGTTGCAAGGCGTCGTCAGGAACGTCGTCGAGGGGGAACTTGTCGCAGTAGTCGATCGCCTCCTCGAGCCGCGGTGAGAACGCCTCGTAGAACTCGCGCATCACCAGCATGGGGGTGGCCATCCGCATGTCCCAGCGTTCGGCTTCGGTTGCCAGGCACCACTTTTCCGCGTATGGCTCGAGTTCGGCGAACGCGCTGGGGAGTCGGGCCTGCGACATCGTCACACCCCCGCAGGCACGCGCTGCGCCTGGTAGTCGTCGACCCAGTCGACGACCACCTTGTGCAGGTGCCGGACCAGGATTTCCTGGTCGTTGAGGGGGAACTCGTCGACGATGCCGGTCTCCAGCGCCGCCTGCGTGCCGCCGAGCATGCCTGCGTCCTGCAGCGCGAACTCCTTGAGCACCACCGCGGCCACTTCGTGTTCGATGCGCTCGCGCACACCGCGTGCAGGGTGAAATGCGGTGTAGGCCTCGAACTTGTGGGTGTTGTGCGAGGTCGGCCAGTACCGGTAGAGCAGGTACCAGCCGCCGTAGATGAGGATCTCGAGGTTCGGGAAGATCTGGAAATTGCTGATCCCCCACGACTCGATGCCTCCCGGGTTGAGTCCGGCGGGCAGATGGGTCTCCGGCGTGCGCCACGGACCGACCAGGCCGCTACGCGTCACCCGTTCGATCGGATACATGTACTCCGGCGCCATCAGCCAGCGACGGGTACCGGCCGTCGAGACCAGGCGATGGGGCCCGTCGATCTGGAAGTGCGCACATTCGAACCCCGCGTCCCGGCTCTCGGACCTGCGACGGCACCTGCTGCGGATGCAGCGACGGGACGTGGTAGTACTCCTGAAAGGCGTCGGCGAAGATCTTCCAGTTGCTGTTGTTGTGGGCGACGAAATCGTATCGCTCGGTGAGCTTTTCGAACGGATAGTCGTCCAGTCCGGTGATCATCGGTCCGAGAAACTCGCGCAGGCTTTGGCGAGGCTCGGGATCGAGGTTGATGAAGATGAAGCCGTTCCAGACGTCGCAGTGCACCGGGCTCAGCCCGTACTGATCGCTGTCGAGGTCGAAGAACTCGCCAGGCTGCTGCACGAAGGTCAGCGCACCGTCGAGGTCGTAGCGCCAGCCGTGATACTTGCAGGTGAACTGGCGGCAGGCGCCTTTGACCTCTTCATTCGGAAAGTCGTTCCACACCAGCTTGTTTCCGCGGTGGCGGCAGATGTTGTAGAAGGCGCGGATCTCCTGATCCTTGCCCTTCACCACGATCACCGACACCTTGGCGGCATCGATCTCCTTGGTGAAGTAGCTGCCGACACGGGGCACTTCCTCCACGCGGCCGACATTCAGCCAAGCACGCTTGAAGATCGCCTCGCGCTCCATCTCATAGAACTCCGGCGAGGTCGAGTCTCGGAAGGAGATCGGCCCGGTACCGAGCTCCGGATAGTGCTCCGTCCAGCTGCCCTCCGCCGGTTTAGGAAAGCGCCCCATGCGAACCTCTCTCTCGTAAGGGTGATGTCGTCACAGCACCGACCCGCCGTTGACGCCCAAGATCTGACCGGTGATGAAGCCGGCCTGTTCCGAACACAGAAAGCCGACCGCGGCGGCGATGTCGTCGCCGGTACCCAGGTGACCGACCGGAATGCTCGCGGCCATCTGCTCATTGGAGGGCAAGTAGCCGGCGGCCTGCGACTGGTGCTGCATCGGCGTCTCGATGCCGGACGGCGGAACGTTGTTGACCGTGATGCCCACCGGCCCGTATTCGCGGGCAAGCGATTTCGTCAGGGAGAGCAGCGCACCCTTGGAAGCGGCATAGTGCGCCATCTTCGGTGAGCCACGTTGGGCGCTCGACGACGAGATCATCACGATCCGACCCCATCCCGCCTCGATCATGTCCGGCACGGCGACCTGACAACAGTGGAAGGTGCCGGTCAGGTTCACCGCGATCAGGCGCTCCCACGCGGCCGTGGTGATGTCGATGAAGGGCGCGAAATCCACCAGGCCCGCACTGGTCACCAGGATGTGCACCGGCCCGAGCTCGCTGCGTACCTTCGCGAACGCCTCCTCGACGGCCGAACGGTCGCTGACGTCGGCCGCGACCGCCAGGGCCGTCACGCCTTCGGCGCGCAACTCGTCGCAAACCCGTTGCGCGGCTTGGCCGTCGAGATCCAGTACGGCCACCTTGTGCCCGCGCCTGCCCAGCTCGTGGCACGTCGCCTCACCCATGCCGGACGCGCCACCGGTCACCACCGCCACGCGGGTCATCGGCTTTGCCCCATCACGAGTCCCTTGTCTTCCTACTCGTAGACCACATGGACTGTTCGGCTGGTCGGCAGGGCTTGGCAGGTCAGCACCCACCCCTCGGCGACCTCGTCATCCTCGAGCGCGTCGTTGTTCACCATCCGAGCGCTGCCCTTGACGATGCGCGCCATACACGTTCCGCAGGAACCGGTTTCACACGAATACGGCGCCTGCAATCCGGCTGAGCGCGCGGTCTGCAGCAGAGTGTCGCCGGTCCGGTAGGCCGCGTTCGTGGTCCGGCGGTCCAGTTCGATGACGACATCGGCTGTCCGGTGTCCTCGCTCATTCGGGACCGATGTGGTCGGTGTAGAGCTCGTGGCCGGTGCCCTGTTCGATTACGCGACCGAGCAGTTCACGCAGCGTTTTCTGCTCGGCGCTGCTGAGCACGCCGAAGACCTTCGCATGCGCGGCGATCGCATCGCTGACAACGGCTTCGGCGACCTTGCGCCCCTGGTCGGTGAGGAAGGCCTGGAGAATCCGGCCGTGCTGTGGGTCCTGCTTGCGCTGCACCAGCCCGCGACGCTCGAGCTCCTTCAGCGCCAGCTGCACGCCCTGCGGGCTGATGAGCAGGCGACGCGCCAGGTCGGCACCGGACAGACCGGGCTCGGTGGCCAGTTGGCGGAGCATGCCGATCTGTGCGGTGCTGACGCCGTGTTCGCTGACCGCTTCGTTCACCGTCGTCAACGAGAAGTACCAGGCCTGCTTCAGCAGCCAGAGGATGTTGTCGGTTTGTTCCACACTCGCCTCCCCAGCTCTTGTAGACCAGGCCGTTTTTCATCACGAACCGCACGTCGAGTGTGGTGGCGATGTCGCGCGACACATCCCCGGGGACGGCGATGATGTCGGCGAGATAGCCCGGCGCGATGCGGCCGAGCTCGTCGTCGGCCTCGATCAGCTCCGCGCTGGTTACGGTCGCGGCCCGGATCGCCTCCATCGGCGTCATTCCCCGATCGACCAGCGCGCACAGCTCTTTGGCGTTCTGCCCGTGCGGGATCGCCGGGGCGTCGGTTCCGCACGCGATCCGGACGCCTGCGGCAATCGCCTTGGGCAGCATCGCCTGTGCCCGCGGAAAGACCTCTTCGGCCTTCTTGCGCAGCTCCGGGGCGATGCGGTCGACGGCCATCGCTTCGGTGAGATAGGTGGTCGACACCAGGAATGTGCCGTGGTCGACCATCATCTGAATGGTCTCGTCGGTGGCGAGGAAGCCGTGTTCGATGCAGTCGATGCCGGCCCGGATGCAGGCGCGGATGGCGCTGTCCCCCACGGCATGCGCCGCGACGCGCACGCCCGCCCGGTGGGCCTCGTCGGCGATCGCGGCGAACTCCTCGTCGGAGTACTGCTGGGCGCCGGGTGCGGTGCTGTGCGACATCACGCCGCCCGACGCGGACACCTTGATCAGCTTGGCGCCGTGGCGCACCTGGTAGCGCACGCACGCCCGCACGTCGTCGACACCGTTGGCGATGCCCTCGGCGACCGAAAGCGGCATGATGCCCGGTGCGAGTCGCTGAAACACGGTCGGGTCGAGGTGTCCGCCGTAGGGCGTGACCGCATGTCCGGCCGGAACGATTCGGGGACCGACGTGCCAGCCCTGATCGATTGCGCGCTGCAATGCAACGTCGAGCAGGTAGCCACCGGTCTTCACCATGAGACCGAGGTTGCGCACGGTCGTGAAGCCGGCTTCGAGGGTGGTGCGCGCGTTCACCGCGCCGCGCAGGGTGCGATAGGCGGGGTCGTCCTGCACGCCGTGCATGGGATTGGGCAGGCCCTCCGGGCCGCCCGGCCCACCGATCAGCAGGTTGAGCTCCATGTCCATCAGGCCCGGCAGCAGGGTGACGTCGCCGAGATCGATGTCCGTCGAATCAGCGGGCAGCTCAGCCGGATTCACCGCCTGGATGCGCTCGCCGTCGACGACCACCACCGCAGGCGAGTGCACCTCGCCGGCGTCGACGTCGGCCCAGCGCTCGGCGCGCAGGATGGTCAAGTTGCTCACGGAACCGGTTCGGACAGGCAATCCAGTGCCGCGGCACCGGAATCGGGCACGCGCGGCTGTTTCCAGCACTCGACCGGGAAGGACACCATGATCATCGAGTACAGCAGGTGCATCAGATTGAGGACGTCCTCCGGCATGTCGTCGAGGGGAAACTTGTCGCAATAGGAGATCGCCTCCTCTGCGCGCGGCGTGATGGCGTCATAGAAGGCCTGCATCTCGGCCATCGAACTGGCCAGCCGTTTCGCGAAGCGTTCCTGCTCGCTCGCGAGGCACCAGTCCGAAAACCGTTCCAAATCGGCGAATTCGGTCGGCAGCATGGCGGTCATCGCGATCCCACCTCCGCAGTCTTGCGCTGGTAGTCGTCCACCCATGCGGCGGTCTCCTGATGCAGGTGACGGATGAGCACCTCCTGGTCGCACAGCAGGAACCTGTCGACCACCTGGGATTCGACCATTGTCTGGGTCGCCTCCAGGGTGTTGGCGTCCTGCAGGCCGTACTCCTTGAACGAGACGGCCGCCAGCTCCTGGGCGATGCGCTCCCTCGGCGTGCGCGGCTGCGGGAAGTACAGCGTGCCCTCGAAGATGTGCGAGTTAAACGACGTCGGCCAGTAGTGGTAGGTCAGATACCAGCCCTGGCCCCAGATCAGGATCACGAAGTTCGGGAACAACTGGAACGAATCCAGGCCCCAGGGATCACATTTCGCCGGGTTGAGCCCGGCGGGCATCTCGCCCAGGTCCGGCTTGTCCCACGGTCCGAAGAGCCCGCTCTGGCAGATGTCCTCCATCGGCTTGCGCATCTCGGAGTCCATCTCCCATGCGCGGATTCCCGACGTGCTGACCAGCCGGTGCGGCCCGTCGATGCGGTAGTGCGGGCGCCTCGAAACCGGCCTCCGCGGCGGCCTTCGAGTACTTCGCCGGCGACTGGTTCGCGTGCAGCACGGGTGCGTGATAGAACTCCTGGAACGCGTCCATGTAGAGCTTCCAGTTCGCCTTGACCTCGGAGCGGTAGTACCACCGCGACGTCATCTCTCCGAACGGATATCCCTCAAGACCGAGGATCATCGGGCCGAGGAAGTCGCGAAGCGGCTGCTCGGGTTCGTCGGCGAGGTTGACGAAGATGAACCCCTCCCAGACGTCGCAGTGCACGCTGACCAGGCCGTAGCGGCTCTTGTCGAGGTCGAAGAACTCGCCCTCCTGCTGCACGAAGGTCAGGTTGCCGTCGAGGTCGTAGCGCCACGCGTGGTATTTGCAGGTGAACTGCCTGCAGACGCCGCTGGTCTCCTCCAGTGGCATGTCGTTCCACACCAGCTTGTTGCCGCGGTGCCGACAGATGTTGTGGTAGGCCTTGACCTCGCCCGCGGTGGTGCGCACCACGATGATCGACGTGTTGGCGACCTTCAGCTCTTTGGTGAAGTAGCTGCCCTTGCGCGGAAGTTGTTCGACGCGACCGACATTCAGCCACGCGCGCTTGAACACCGCTTTGCGTTCGATCTCGTAGAACTCGGGGCTGATCGAGTCCTCGTACGACACCGGCTCGGTGCCCAGCTGCGGGTAGTGCTGCGTCCAGCTGCCTTCGGGCGGTTTGGGGAATCGAGCCATTGCCACTCCTGTCGACTCGGGCGGGAGCCTGCAGCGCTGACGGTATCTGCTTACGGCCACAATCACAAGTAGTTGATATTGCCCGGCGTGGCTAGGCGCGTCATCGCTCGAGCGATGGCGTCCGCACTGACCTCAGAATGAGCTGTTCACCGGCGGTGAACGCGGCAACGCGCGAGCACCGATCGGCGCAGTCGATCGGTCATTGCTCGCCGTCGGGACACCGATCCGCCGGTGGCACGCCGTCGCGTAGCTGCAGCGTTCACTTTCACCGGACCGTTCGGCATGGTCGGCTACCGCGGTTGTGCGGTTGCGCGTGGTCGCGATGGCGGATCGGGCATCGCAGGACGGGGTGCGGCCATTCGCCGCCGGGCGCAGTCCGGCCGCGGCGTAGCCTTCGTCGACAGCGTCCCGAGTAAGGAGGGTCGTGCGGTCGAGTGCCGACGTTGGCGCAGCCGTCGCCGCTGCCCAAGGCAATGTCGCAAGCGCTCAGCGTCGTCATCTCCAGATGTCGATTGCGCGTGCCAACAACGCGGACGGCGGGAATGGTGGTGGGTTTGGAAAGCACCGCGCTGCCGGCTGAGCCCTTGCCTTGCGGCCCGAGATGCGCTGCGGCACAGGCGCTCATCCGCAGGTCAGTGGCAAACCAATCGGCCACGTTTCCATTTTTAAGCGGGTCAGAGGCGCGGCCACGAACGTGGCCGGGCGATCGATCTATAGCGATTTCCGAAAAGCGACGTCTGTTGCGCACCAACACGATTCGGTGTAAATCTCAGCCGAAAACCGTTGGGATTCAACAGGATTTGCGGCGATTCCGGCGTGACCGGGCGTGTGAAGTCTAAGACGTCTGGCTTCTCACTGCAGTTCAGGGTGGACCAACCCGCCGTCCCTAATGGCCCAGATCGTGTCGTTGTCGATGAGGTCGTAGTTGATTTTGTCCAACGTCGCCCCGCTGTAGATAGCCGGGCTTCTTTGTCTCGGGTGTGTCGATCCCTCGTTAGCGCCTGAAATCGCCCGATCTTGGGCAGCGTTTCGTCCTGGTTTACTGCGCGCGAACTGTCTGTACCTGCCCACTTACTGACGGCAACGCAAATTTGCGAACTGTCTGTGTTTGCCAACGAAAATACTTTGCTAAACACTATCCGAATAACGAAATTTCCGAGCATTACCAGATGCGAACGCTTCGGCAAGAGCTTGCTCAGCTCGCTCTGAGCGATGTCCCAGGCGTCAACCGGGGGCGCGGCTGGGAAGGGAACGACGATGGGGTACGCAGGTACGGATCAGCGCCTTGGCAGTCGCCACGCGGATGGCGGTGTCGGTCGGCGTCGCAGCCCTGGTGGTGATGGCCAGGTCGTGCCGGCGCGACGGTGGCGCCGGAGGTGCGGCTGTCGGCCTCGAGCCCGCCGTGTACGGACACCGACGTAACGTGCGCCTTGATCCTGGGCGGGACCACCGTCCCGACGCCCGATCAGGTCTACCTCGACGCCGTGCAGGGACCACTTCGTCGGGCCGACCCATCCGGACGAGACCATCGAGTACGTCGCGGTGACGGCACCGATGACGGCCTGGCCCGTTACGGGGATAGGCCGCGTCATGTGGTTCATAACCGGTTCTCAGGCCGTCTGGGGACCGGGTGGACCGGCGTGGCCGGATGAGCCACTGTGGAAGCTCTCGGGCTTCTTCGATCCCACCTTCGACCAGTCGGTGCGGGGCGGGGTCACTGCTCTGGACACAGCGATTGCCGATCACCCCAACGAGGCGCTGGTGATCTACGGTTACTCGCAGGGCGCGATCATCGCGAACATCGAGAAGCAGAAGCTCGCCGATCAATACCCAGAAGGGACCGATGCGCCCGACATCGACTTTGTGCTCAGCGGTGACATCAATCTGCCCAACGGTGGCCTTACCAGCCGGTTCGCGGGACTCTACATTCCGATCCTCGACGTGTCTTTCAACGGTCCCGCGCCGACCGACACCCAGTTCGACACGGTCGAGGATCGTCAGCCAGTACGACGGGTTCTCCGATTTCCCGCTGTACCCGCTCAACCTCTTCGCCACCGGGAACGCGCTGCTGGGCGTCCTCTACGTGCATCCCTACGACCTGGACCCCAGCGTGGACGACCCAGGACACCATCCACACCGAGTACGGCGACACCGACTACTACTTCCACCCCACCGACGACCTGCCGCTGTTCGGCTCCGCTGCGACAGTGTGGGAGTGCCGGAGCCGGTGATCGACGTGTTCGAGCCGGTCTTCAAGGAGATCGTGGAGCTGGGCTACGACCGCACCATCCCACCGGGGGAGCCCACCCCGGCACGGCTGATCCCGCCGACTCAACCCGGTGACGGTGGCCGGCGATCTCGTCGACGCAGTCGGCGAGGGCATCACCAACGCCGCGGCCCTCATCGGCGCGCCCAAGCCGCCCGCGGTCACCCACGACGATCTCGCGGCACCCCAGCGCGCGGTCGGTGGAGAGCTGGCGACGACCAGGGACCGGCTCAACGCGGCCATCGGCACGGTGAAGTCGGTCATCGGAGACGGGCGCACGATCGTGCGGTCCGCCCGCGGTGACAACGGCTCGAACCCCGCCACCGCCAGCCCTGCGCGCAAGACGCCGGTGCGGGATGCGGTCAAGAACGCCAGCACTGGTATCACGAAGGTCGTCACAAAGGTTTCCGACAGCTTGAAGCAGGCGCTCAGCGGCGGCACATGACGACGACACTGGCGACAATGCGTGAGGGCGGAGCGCGGTAAGCCCGCCGAGTCACTGAAGACTTCCCCTCGCCCCAGCTTTGTTGCATCACCTCAACAGTCTTGTTCCGGCAAGCTTCTGTGGGCGTATTGCAAGGGACCGGCAGGACCACGGATCGAGCTCGTGAGCAGGGCCATGCAGCCGTTCATTGAGTACTGGTGGTCGACGGCAGTTTCAGGACGTGCTGGGCGATGATGTTGCGCTGGATCTCCGACGTGCCCCCCGCGATGGTTCCCGCGAAACTGCCGATGTAGCGCGCGAACAGCCCGGCGGTGAACTGACCGGGGCTGTACGGGTTGTACGGGGCGGTCATCGAGGGATCGGCCAGACCGTCGACCCCCGCCGCCTCCAAGACCTGTCGGTAGGCGTTCTGCTCCGCTTCCGACCCGAACACCTTGAGCACCGAAAGCGCGGCGACGTCGCCCTCGCCGCGCGCCGCGCGCGCCAGCGCGGCCGACCCCAGCAGCCGCAGCGCCTGATAGTCCATGACGATGGTCGCGTAGGCGTCGCGGTCCACGACGCCTGCGGGGCGGTGGCCGTCGACCAACTGGCCCAACCGGTTGGCGAAAGCCATCCACATCAACGTGCGCTCGTGGCCGAGGGATCCGTTGGCCACCTTCCAGCCACCGTTCAGCGGCCCGACCAGATTCTCGGCGGGCACCACGACATCGGTCAGGAAGACCTCGTTGAAGTCAAGGTCGTTGCGGTCGTATACGCAGGCGAACGGCCGGCAGGTCACGCCCGCGGTGTCGGTGGGAATCAGCAGTGCGCTGATCCCCTTGTGCTTGGGTGCGTCGGGATCGGTGCGGACGAAGGTGAGCATCACGTCGGCGTCGTGCGCACCGGACGTCCAGACCTTTTGACCGTTGACGACAAAGTGATCACCGTCCAGGACTGCACGTGTGGTCAGGCCCGCAAGGTCGGAACCCGCGCCCGGTTCACTCATGCCCAGCGACGCGGTGATCTCGGCGCGCAGGATGGGCACCGCCCATCGCTGCTTCTGTTCCTCGGTGCCGAACGACAGCAGCGACGCCGCGATGATCCCGACGCCCTGGGGGTTGAACGAGTGATAGATGCGTCGCCGCGAAAGCTCCTCGCGGTGCACGAACTGCTCCAGGATGTTCGCGTTGCGGCCGCCGAATTCCGGCGGGTTTCCCGGCAGCAGCCAACCGTGGTCGAACTGCAGCCGCTGCCAGCGCCGCGACCATTCCGGCACGTGCGACGTCGAGCGCGATCGCTCCGCGGCCGCCTCGGCCTCGGCGGGCAGATGCTCGTCGAGGAACGCGACGAACTCGGCGCGGAAGGCCTCGACCTCGTCATCGAACCGCAGTTGCACAGGCCCAACATATCAAGTACTTAACATTTGGGCGGCGATGCGCTATGACTAGTGGGTGCTCGACGGAGAGAAGGTCCTGATCACCGGCGCGACCGGCAAGATCGCCTTTCCGATCGCCCGCGCGCTCGCGGAGCGAAACGAAGTATGGGGCGCGGCGCGCCTGAAGAACCCGGCAGACCGGGACAAGCTGGCGGCGGCCGGAATCACACCGGTTGTGCTCGACATGGCCGGCCCCGACCTGTCGAATCTGCCCGCCGATTTCGACTACGTCTTCCATGCCGCGGTCGACGCAGGCACCGACGACTGGACCCGGTGCGTCGAGACGAATGCGCACAACTCGGGCGAGCTGCTTGCGCATTGCCGGACCGCCAAGGGTTTCGTCTTCTGCTCGACCGGCTCGATCTACGGCTACCAGGGCAGGCGTCCGCTGCGCGAAACCGATCCGCCGGGAGTGCCGCTGCGGCCGAACTACAGCTTCAGCAAGATCGCGGCCGAAGCCGTATGCACCTGGGTCGCCGGCCACTACGACATTCCGCTCACCATCATCCGGATCTGCTCCACCTACGGCCCGGAGGGCGGAGCACCGGCCGACCGCCTCGATGCGATGTTGGCGGGCAGGCCGATTCGGCTCCACCCCGACAAGCCGAACAACTACAACCCGATCTACGAGGACGACTACGTCGCCCTCGGCATCCGGGCGATGGAAGTCGCCGCGACTCCCCCGGTCGTCGTCAACTGGGCGGGCAGCGAGACCGTCAGCGTCGAGGACTACTGCACGTACATGGGCGAGCTCGTCGGCGTCGAGCCCATCTTCGAGTACACGCCCGACGCGCACACTCCGCTGTGGCCCGACGTCACTCATATGCACGAGGTCCTCGGTAGGACGAAAGTGCCCTGGCGCGACGGCTTTCGGCGCATGATCGCGGCTCGTCACCCTGAAATCGACTTGCCTCGAGGAGCGCAATGATGCTGCCGGGAACCCCGTCGGACGAAGTCGCCGATGTCCTCGCCGCAGGGCGCGGCGAGATCGACCACGCTTTTCGTCTCCATGGCGAGGCGTCACCCCGAGGGGCGCGACGCCGAGTACCTGCGCTGGCACACCCTCGACCACCGGCCGGAGCAGCATCGGCTGGCGGCCGTTCGGGCTTCCCTGCGGTTGGTGTCGACACCGGCCTGCCGGGCCGCACGTGCGTCGAGCGATGAGCGCTTCGACGCGATCGACCACGTGATGACGTACTTCTTCACCGACCAAAGTGGGCTGACGGGATTCAACGAACTCTCAAAGGCTTTGGGCGGCGCGGACCGGAAGTTGCCTCTGCTGCCACCGGTGCAGCGTGGTGTCTACGCGGTGCAGAACAAGGTGGCAGCGCCCCGGATCAAAATCGGTGCCGACGTGCTGCCCTGGTGGCCGATCCGCGGCGTGTACCTGCTGTTGGAGCCGGACTCGACAGCACCGGCGGAGCTGGTCGATGTCGACGGTGTGGCCGGCGTCTGGTCGGTGGCCTCGCAGCAGGTCGACGCGCGCATGGCGAGTGCGCCGCCGGGTCAGTTGCTCACGTACTGCTTCCTCGACGACGACCCGGTCGCCACGGCGGAGCGGTTAGCGCCTGTCCTGGCGAAGCGATGGGAACAAGCCGGTGTCGAACCGCTGCTGGCCGCGCCGTTTCATCCCGTCGTGCCGTATGAGTGGGATCGCTATGTGCCGTAAGGGGTTTGAATGCGCATCGGCTTGATGGTCGGCTCGGACAAGGAACGCCCGCGAGCCGACCGGTTGGCCGGGCTGGTCGCCGACGGTTGCGCCGCAGAAGCCCAGGGGTTTGCGTCGTTCTGGGTACCGCAGGTGCCCGGATACCTCGATGCCATGACCGCGGTCGCGCTGCTCGGTCAGGCCACCGAGAGCATCGAGATCGGAACAGCGGTCGTCCCCATCCAGACGCGCCATCCGATGATCATGGCGCAGCAGGCACTGACGACGCAGGTCGCGTGCTCCGGCCGGTTCACACTCGGCATCGGCCCGTCGCACCACTGGATCATCTCCGATCAGCTCGGGCTGCCCTACGAGCAACCGGCGCGGCTGGTCCGGGACTACGTCGACGTGCTGGACGCGGCGTTCGCCGGCCCGGGCACGGTGGCGATCGACAACCGCACCTACAGCGTGCACAGCCCGGTGGACGTCACCGATTCATTCGAGATGCCAACGCTTCTCGCCGCCCTCGGGCCGACGATGCTTCGGATTGCCGGCGAGCGCACCGGCGGCACCATCCTGTGGATGGCAGACGAGCGCGCGATCGGCGACTACGTGGTCCCGCGCATCACCGAGGCGGCAAACGCGGTCGGGCGCACCGGAGATTCGCGTCGTCGCAGGTGTCCCGGTCGCACTCTGTTCGGACCGCGAGGTGGACGACGCGCGCGGGTACGCCAGCGAGGTGCTCGGACATGCCGACTTCTCCCCCAACTACGTTCGGCTGCTCGAGCACGGCGATGCCGAAGACGTCGGAGACACCATGGCCGCGGGCGACGAGTCCGCCGTCCTTGCCCGACTACGCCGCTACCGCGATGCCGGTGTCACCGATCTCGCCGTCCGGGTGGTTCCGCTCGGCGACGACGCCGGCCGACGAAGCGCGTCGCGGCGGCGCACTCAGGAGTTCGTCGCGTCACTGATCCCCGAGTTCGACTCCGGGTCGTAGGCACCCATGAACTCGACGGGCACACCGCCCATCGTGCAGAAGAACAGGTTCACGCCCGGCGCGCCGGCGTCGAACACAGTGACGTCGTTCGCGTAGGCCTTCGCCTTGTCGTGGGCGCCGGCGAAGTCGTCGGTCAGAAACGACAACGCGGCGAGGCCCTCCGGCGCGATGTCGCGCAGGTGCTCGGGAACATCGAGCACCTCGATCAGGCCGGAGTCGCCACTACCGAGCATGGTGACGTCCGCCCCGTCGGACGCCGGCCAGCCCAGCGTCGCCTCCAACACGTGGCCGGGAACCCGCAATTGGAACTGGACCTCCATTCCGACGACCTCGGTGAGGAACGCGATGAATGTCTTCGCCGAATGACTTCGCATGACGACGTGATGCAGTTGCTTTGGCACACCTAGATAGTTAGACAAACGTCAACTATTTGCAAGAGCTAATTTGCCTGTTACAGTGCGCTTGTGCCCAAGAACAGCGCGGCTACCGTCGCTGACGGTAGTCGACGTCGGGCGTCCTACCAGCGGGCGCGGTCACACGCGACCAAGCGCGCCCTGGTGCAGGCGGCGATGGCGTTGTGGCGCACGAACGGTTACGCGAAGACGACGGTGGCCGACATCTGTCGGGCCGCAGGCGTGTCCAGGGCGTTGTTCTACTTCTACTTTCCGGCCAAGGAGGACGTGCTCTTCGAGGTCGGCCTGCTGTCCACCCGCTCCGCACAGAAAACGGTGCGCGAGCTGCTGGCCGGTGACTACGACTTGGAGTCGGTCATCGCCAAAGCCCTGCGCAGCCTGGAGCGGTCGATGGCCCGCAACCCGCGCGAGCTGATCATCGAGACGATCCTGGAGGGCTACCGCCAGGAGCACCGCATCATCGCCGGTGACCGGTTGGCCGATGCCGATGCCGACATGTTCGGCGAGCTGTTCACCAGGGCGCAGCAGGATGGCAAGTTGGCGCGGCACATTGACGTGGCCCATCTGTCGAGATTGGCTCAGATGCATGTCAGCGAGGGTGTTCGGCACTGGGCCTCGGGCGGCCTCGGCGAACGCTCGTTCGTCGAGTCGGTGGCCCGTGACATCGCCGCACTGATCGCCGGGTTCAACCAAGAGCTGGAATAGATCGAAGGGAGACGCACAATGGCGTGGGATTTCGAAACCGATCCCGAATACCAGAAGGTCCTCGATTGGGCCGACGAGTTCGTCCGCGAGGAGGTCGAGCCGCTCGATCTTGCGTTTCCCCACCAGCAGTTCATGCCGCTGGACGACAACCGTCGCAAGGTGGTCGACCCGCTCAAGGAAGAGGTCAGGAGCCGGGGACTGTGGGCGACGCACCTTGGACCCGACATGGGCGGTCAGGGCTACGGACAGCTCAAGCTCGCCCTGCTGAACGAAATCCTCGGCCGTTCGCAGTGGGCGCCAATCGTGTTCGGCTGCCAGGCCCCAGACACCGGCAATGCCGAGATCATCGCCCACTACGGCACCGACGAGCAGAAGAAGCGCTACCTGCGCCCGCTGCTCGACGGGGAGCTGTTCTCCTGCTACTCGATGACCGAGCCGCACGCAGGCGCGGACCCGACCTTGTTCAAGACGCAAGCCGTGCGCGACGGCGATGACTGGGTGATCAACGGCTGGAAGTTCTTTTCCTCCAATGCAAAGTCTTCTTCCTTCTTGATCGTGATGGTGGTGACAAATCCCGAAGTCAGTGCTTACCAAGGCATGTCGATGTTCCTGGTGCCAACCGACACGCCTGGCGTGAACATCGTCCGCAACATCGGGTTGCACGGCGAGCCCGACGGCGAGGGCTCACACGCACTGATCCACTACGACAACGTGCGCGTGCCCGCCGAGGCGCTGCTCGGTGGCGAGGGTCAGGCGTTCGTCATCGCACAGACCCGCCTCGGCGGTGGCCGGATTCACCACGCGATGCGCACCATCGGGCTGTCCCGCAAGGCGCTGGACATGATGTGCGAACGCGCACTGAGCCGCGAAACGCAGGGCAGCCGGCTGTCCGAAAAGCAGTTCGTGCAGGGCTATATCGCCGACTCCTACGCGCAGTTGCTGCAGTTCCGGCTGATGGTGCTCTACGCCGCGTGGGAGATCGACAAATACAACGACTACAAGAAGGTACGCAAGGACATTGCCGCGGTGAAGGTCGTCATGCCGACGGTGCTGCACGACATCGCCTGGCGGGCCATGCAAGTGCACGGCGCGCTCGGTGTCACCAACGAGATGCCGTTCATGGGGATGGTGACGGGTGCCGCGGTGATGGGCCTCGCCGACGGCCCGACCGAGGTGCACAAGGCGACGGTGGCCAAGCAGGTGCTGCGCGACTACCAGCCGAGCGACGACATCTGGCCCACCGAGTGGACACCCCGTAAACGCGAAGCGGCACAGGCGAAGTACGCTGACTATCTCGAGCACGAAGTGGGGAATCAGTGATCGAAGAGGACAAGATAGACACTGAGCGTCTTGCCGATTGGATGGACGGCGCGGGACTGCCCGGCAAGGGTGAACCCCTCGAAGCCGATTTTCTGTCCGGCGGCACGCAGAACGTGATCTACCGGATCGGCCGCGGTGAGGACGTCTGCGTTCTCCGGATGCCGCCGCCGGGCGCCCCGCCCGATCGGGACAAGGGCATCCTGCGGGAATGGCGGATCATCGAGGCGCTCGACGGCACCGAAGTGCCGCACACCGCCGCGATCGGCGTCTGCTCCGACGCCTCGGTCCTCGGCCGCCCGTTCTACCTGATGGGTTTCGTCGACGGCTGGTCACCGATGGACCTGGACCAACGGCGATGGCCGGACCCGTTCGACACCGACCTCGGCGCGCGCCAAGGCCTGGCGTATCAACTCGCCGAGGGCATCGCGTTGTTGTCGAAGGTGGACTGGAAGGCGAAGGGCCTCGACGATCTCGGTCGGCCCGATGGCTTTCACGAACGTCAAGTCGACCGGTGGATCGGCTTCTTCGAGCGGATCAAGGGCCGGGAAATCGACGGCCTGGACGTGGCCACCGAATGGCTGCGCACCCGCCGCCCGCTCGATTTCATCCCCGGATTGATGCACGGCGACTACCAGTTCGCCAACGTGATGTATCGCAACGGGGCGCCGGCGGAGTTGGCCGCGATCGTCGACTGGGAGATGGGAACGGTCGGCGACCCGAAACTGGACCTCGGGTGGATGGTGCAGAGCTGGCCGGAGAACACCGATGCACCGGACTCGTCGGAGATGAGCTACGTCGACATGCGTGGAATGCCCTCTCGCACAGAGGTGATCGACCACTACGCGAAGGTCTCCGGGCGGCAGGTCGACGACCTCGACTACTACCTGGTGCTGGCCAAGTGGAAGCTCGCGATCGTGCTGGAGCAGGGCTTTCAACGGGCGGGCGACAACGAGAAGCTGCTGGCCTACGGGCCCGTCATCACAACGCTGATGCGATCGGCCGCCGACCTGGCCGAGTCGTCCGACTACCGGTGACGGGCTAGCGATGCGCGCAGCTGTCTGCCCGGACTACGGGCCGCCGGAAGTGGTTCGTATCGAAGATCGGCCGTCGCCGCCGCTCGAACCCGGACAGGCTCGGGTACGGGTCGGTGCCGCCGCGGTCAACTATCCCGACGTCCTGCTTGTCGCCAACCACTATCAGGTCAGCGTGCCTGCGCCGTTCGTCGTTGGCAGCGAGTTCGCCGGAGTGGTGGCCGAAGTCACCGATGGTGCAGGTGATCTCGCCGTCGGTGATCGCGTGACGGGCACCGGGATGTATGGCGCCTTCGCCGAAGAGGTGGTGGCTGCCGCCAAAGGACTGACCCGGATCCCCGACGGGATCGAGGAGCGCACGGCGGCGGCCTTCGGCGTGGCCTACCGAACCGCGTATCACGCGCTGCGCTCCGTGGCGCGTGTGCAGCCGGGCGATCCGTTGATCGTGCTTGGCGCGGGCGGCGGGGTCGGTCTGGCCGCCGTCCAACTCGGCGTGCAACTGGGCGCCATTGTCACCGCTGTGGCTTCGTCGCCCGAAAAACTCGAAACCGCAGCGTCATACGGTGCGCAGCATCTCATCAATCACCGCTCCGATGATCTGCGCGCCGCGCTGCGCCAAGCGCTGCCCGATGGTGCCGGCGCCGTCATCGATCCGGTTGGTGGCGCCCTGTCGGAACCCGCGCTGCGCTCACTGCGCCGGGGCGGTCGGTTCGTCACCGTCGGCTACGCCTCCGGCGTGATCCCCCGCATCCCACTCAACCTCGTGCTGGTGAAAGGCATTGAGATCGTCGGCTTCCAGTTCCAGGACATATCGCCAGATGAGTTCCAGCGCAACGAGTACGAGCTTCGGGTCCTCTTTGCCAGCCACCGGGTGTTACCGCACATCGGCGCGGTCTATCCGCTTGCCGAAACGTCGCGAGCCTTGCGTCACGTCGCCGACGGGAAAGCCGTCGGCAAGGTTCTCATCGATGTCGGCGGAGTGGGCTGACTCCGCGCGCGATCAAATCGCGGGGACGAGGTCCGAGGCGACCGACGGGGTTGCCATCACACCGCAGCGGAAGATCTCCGAGTCACCGACGGATGTCGGCGTCGGGATCGGCCGCGGCGGTCAACGCCTGGGCCTTGAACGCGCGGGCGGCCGCGCTGAGGTGATGCCGCACGGGTCCGACGTTGTCGTCGAGCTCGGCGGGCGCGCTGTCACCCCACAGCGTCACCTCGGTGAGGCCCTGCTCGAGAGCGCCCAGCACGCCGCGGCGCACCCGCTCGTCGCTGGCGAAAAGGTCCGCGGCGACGGCGACCGTTTGCGGGTGCGGACGCTCGGCCCACAACGCCAGCGCCGAGTCGAGGTCGGCGGTGTCCACACCGAGAACCTGCAACGGCCGCTCGTCCACGTCCTTGGCGAGCAGCACGGTGACGTCCCAGCCGGCCATCACGCGGTCGTACATCCAACCGCCTGCGAACCTGACGACGTCGGCGACGTCGGCTGCCACCACGTCCAGCCGGTACCTCATGTCGAGGTCCCGGGCGTCAGCTCGCGACCCAACGACTCCGCGTACCCCTTGAACACCTCGGTGAGGGGTATTGAAGGATCGAGTAACCATAGGGTCTCCATTCCGTTGATGAAGGCGAGTATCTCCACGGCCTTCGTGGCCGCATCAAAATCCGAGCGGTACAGCCCGTGCCGCTGGCCCCGCGCGATGATGTTCGTGATGATGTCGATGGCGGCGCGGTACCGCTTGTGCAGCCGGTCGTGCAGTGGAGCGTCGGGGGCGATGTTCTCGACCAGCAGCACCGTGAATGTGCCGACCAGTTCGGGGGCGCGGTCGAACCGCTCGGGCACGCGGCTGAGCTCGGTGATCAGATCTCCGGATCGGTAGTCCGCGTGGGCGTCATCGTCGGCGTCGCGGGCATCGAGCACCGCGTTGAGCAATTGCTCCTTGGACTCGAAGTGATGCAGAAGCCCGGCGGGGGTCACCCCGGCCTCCTTGGCGATCTGAGCCAGCGAGGTGCTGCGCCAGCCGTTCCGCGCGAGCAGCCGTTCGGCCACGCCGAGAATCCGCTGCCTGCGGTCCTCGCCCTTGGCGAGGAGGGTCGCGTAGGGCCGATCAGACGGCCTCTGGGCCTGCGGGGCTGCCACGGAACTCCTTCTTCAACCAACCTAGTGAACACACAGTAGGTAGGTTTGCCCGCTGTGACAAGGGTCTCAGCGAAAAAAGAACGAGGGCGCGAGCACGCCGCTGGTCAGCGGCTTTGTCAGGCCAATAGCACTAGAGGCCGAGCGACTTGGCGATGATCACCTTCATCACCTCGCTGGTTCCGGCATAGATCCGGGCCACCCGGGCATCCGTGTACAGCCGGGCGATCGGGTACTCCATCATGTAGCCGTAGCCGCCGAACAGCTGCAGGCACCGATCGACCACGCGGGCCTGCATCTCGGTGCAGAACAGCTTCACCCGCGCGGCGTCCGCGCCCGACAACTCGCCGTCGACGTGGTCGGTCACCGCCCGGTCCAGCATCGCCTGCGCGGCCTCGACCTCCGTCGAACATGCGGCGAGTTCGAACTTGGTGTTCTGGAACGACGCGACCGGCGTCCCGAACGCCTTGCGCTCCTTGGTGTAGTCGATCGCCGCGGCGATCGCCGACCGCGCCTGGGCGACCGACCCGACCGCAACGGTGAGTCGCTCCTGCGGCAGGTTGTGGCCGAGGTAGCTGAACGCCTCGCCCTCCTCCCCCAGCACGATTGGCCGCCGGAACGCGCACGTCTTCGAAGGACAGCTCGGCCGTGTCCTGCACCTTGCAGCCCATCTTGTCCAGCTCGCGGCCACGGGTGAATCCGGGCATTCCGTCCTCGACGACGAGCAGCGTGAGCCCCCGTCGCCGGTTGTCAGGGTCCGTCGAGGTGCGGGCGACAACGATGACCAGGTCGGCCTGCATGCCGCCGGTGATGAACGTCTTCGCGCCGTTGACGATGTAGTCGTCGCCGTCACGCACGGCGGTGGTCCGCATGCCCGCGAGGTCCGATCCCGTACCGGGCTCGGTCATCGCGACGGCGGTCAGCAGCTTGCCCGCCGCCAGACCGGGGAACCACCGGTCGCGCTGTTCGGCGTTCGCGTAGTGCAGGAAGTACGGCAGGATCACTTCGAGCTGGGTGCGCACGGTCGACAGCGTGACCAGCGCCCGCGCCGCCTCCTCCTGCATCACCACGTTGTAGCGATAGTCCGCGACGCCTGCCGCCGCCGTACTCCTCCGGAATCGCCATGCCCAGCATCCCGAGCGACCCCATCTGCTCGAAGACCTCGCGGGGTATCCGGCCGGCCTTCTCCCACTCCGGATAGTGCGGCGCCACTTCCTTTTCCACGAAGTCGCGGCACAGTTCCCGGAACGCCTCGTGGTCTTCGGTGAATAGATCTCGACGCACGTGGCGTCCTCCTGTCGTTCGTCTCTAGGCGATGAGTTCGACCAGAGTGGCGTTGGCCGTGCCGCCGCCTTCGCACATCGTCTGCAACCCGTAGCGAATCCCGTTGTCGCGCATGTGATTGAGCATCCGGGTCATCAGCACCGCACCCGACGCACCGAGCGGATGTCCGAGCGCGATCGCTCCGCCCAGCGGGTTGAGCCGTTTCTCGTCGGCACCGGTCTCCTCGAGCCACGCCAGCGGCACCGGAGCGAAGGCCTCGTTCACCTCGAACACGCCCACCTCGTCGAGGCCGACCCCCGCCTTGTGCAGCACCTTCTCGGTGGCCGGAATCGGACCGGTCAGCATGAGCACCGGATCCGCTCCGGTGACGGCGCCTGCGCGGTACGTCGCGATCGGGGTGAGTCCGAGTGCGACGGCGTTCTCGGCCGCCATCACCAACAGCGCGGCCGCGCCGTCGGAGATCTGCGACGAGTTGCCCGCGTGGATGACGCCGTCGTCCTTGAACGCCGGCTTCAGTCCTGCGAGCTTCTCGACGCTGGTGCCTCGCCGCACACCCTCGTCGGCGACGACGGGTTCACCGTCGGTGAAGACCGGGATCATCTGGGTTTCGAACGCCCCGCTGTCCTGCGCGGCGGCCGCCCGCTCGTGCGAGGACGCCGAGTACTCGTCGAGGCGGGTGCGGGAGAAGCCCCACTTCTGCGCGATCATCTCGGCGGAGATGCCCTGGTTGAACGAGAAGTCGCCATAGCGTGCAAGCACTTTGGGCCCATACGGCATGCCGGTGGCGCGGGCGGCGCCGAGCGGTACCCGGCTCATCACCTCGACACCGCCCGCGACGACGACGTCCTGCTGGCCCGACATCACGGCCTGCACGGCGAAGTCCAGCGCCTGCTGGCTCGAGCCGCAGGCTCGGTTGATCGTCGTGCCGGGAATGGTCTCCGGCCACCCGGCCGCGAGCACCGAGTACCGTCCGATATTGCTGGACTGGTCTCCGACCTGCGAGACGCAGCCCCAGATGACGTCGTCGACGATCTCGGGGTCGATTCCCGCGCGCTCCACCAGCGCGGTGAGGACGAGGGCGGACAGGTCGGCGGCGTGCATCTCGGACAGCCCGCCGTTGCGCTTGCCGACCGGGGTACGGACCGCCTCGACGATGACCGTTTCACGCATATTTCACTCCATTTCGTCTATCCCGCAGCATCATCGAAAAGCAGGTCCGATGACGCCCTGCTCACGCAGCGCCGCGATGTCGTCTTGTCCGTAGCCGAGCTCTGCCAGTACCGAGTCGGTGTGTTGACCCAGCCCGGGCACCGCGCCCATCGGCGGATCGTAACCGGCGATGACCGGCGGAGGCAGCAGCGCCTGGATCGGGCCCGCGGACGTGCCGACCTCCCGCCAGCGGTCGCGTGCCTTGAGCTGTGGGTGCACCACGACCTCGCTTGGCACGTTGTAGCGCGAGTTGCCGATGCCCGCGGCATCCGCGGTCTTCTGGATGTGCGCGAGATCGTGCTGTGCGCACCAGGATTCGATCGCTTCGTCGAGGATGTCGCGGTGCGCGCACCGGCCGGTGTTGGTGGCGAAACGCGCGTCGTCGGCCAGGTCGGGGCGGTCGATGATCTCCCTGGCCAGCCGCTGCCACTCCCGGTCGTTGGTGGTGCCCAACACCACGGTCTGCCCGTCACGGGTCGGAAAGGCTCCGTAGGGCGCGACGGCGGGTGAGCCGACGCCGAGCGGCTGCTGGTCGATGCCGGAGTGCTGGGTGTAGGTCAGCTGGTAGCCCATGATGTCGGTCAACACGTCGAACAGGCTCAGCCCCACCGCGGGCGCGGGTCCCTCGCGGCGGTCACGTGAGAACAGCAGCGCGAGGATCGACAATGCGGCGTAGAGCCCGGTGGTGAAGTCCGCGACCGCGGGGCCGGGCTTGGCGGGCATGCCCGGATACCCCGTGACGGCGCACGATCCCCCTTCGGCCTGGATCAGCAGGTCGTATGCGCGTTTGTGCGAGATCGGGCCGCCCGGCCCGTAGCCGTCGATCTCGACGGGGATGAGATTCGGATGGCTTTCGGCGAGGTCGTCGGGCGAAAGGCCAAGGCGCGCGGTGGATCCCGGGGCGAGGTTGGAGACGAGCGCATCAGCGTGGTCGAGTATCCGGTGCAGGACGTCGATGCCCGCGGGCGACTTCAGGTTCAGGGTGACCGATTCCTTGCCGCGGTTGCACCAGACGAAGTGCGCGGCGAGCCCTCCGGGTCCGTTGACGACGTCGTCGTAGTCGCGGGCGAAGTCACCGCCGTTGGGGTTCTCGACCTTGATCACGCGTGCACCGAAGTCGGCGAGCACCCTGGTGCACATCGGGGCGGCCACCGCCTGCTCCATGGCCACCACCGTGATGCCTGCCAGCGGTGCCCGCGATGCCGAGCCCTCCGTCATCAAATCACCATTCCGCCGTCCACCGGCAGCACCTGCCCGGTGATGTAGGACGCCGCGTCCGACGCCATGAACACGAACGCACCCGCGACCTCCGACGGTTCGGCCCAACGCTTCAATGGGATGCGCTGCATCATGTTGGCTGCGAACTTCTCATTGGTGCGGATGGTCTCGGTCATCGGTGTGGCAGCAAGCGGTGCAAGGGCATTCACCATGATGTTCTTGGACGCGAGTTCGCGCGCGAGCGATTTGGTGAAGCCGATCAGACCCGCCTTGGCCGCGGAATAGTTGACCTGGCCGAGCGTTCCGGTGAGCCCGGCCGCCGAGGTCACGTTGATGATACGGCCCGTGCCGTCGGTCGGAATGAACGGAAGCGCTGCCTGCGTGCAGTGAAACGTACCCATGACGTGCACGTCGAAGGTCAGCCGGAACGTCTCGTCCGTCAGCTTTCCGAACATGGCGGGCGACGTGACGCCTGCGTTGTTGACGAGGATGTGCAGCGCTCCCCCGCCCAGCCCGGCGGCCTGCGCGGCCGCGGCGTCGGCGGCGGCGCGGTCGCCCACGTCCAGGGCACACGAGTCTGCCTTGCCACCGTCGCTTCGAATGCGTTGAGCAACGGCAGCGGCCGCATCTCCGTCGATGTCGGTGACGAGCACTGCGGCGCCCGCTTCGGCCAGGGCGGCGGCAACGGCCGCGCCGATACCCCCGCCGGCACCGGCACCCGTCACCAGCGCCGAGCGCCCGGTCAGGTCGAAATACCCCATCAGTAGCTCCTCGGCAGGCCCAGAACGTGCTCGCCCAGGAAGTTCAGGATCATCTCCTGGCTGACCGGCGCGATCTTCATCAGCCGCGACTCGCGGAAGTAGCGCGACACGTGGTACTCCTCGGAGTAACCCATCCCGCCGTGCAACTGCAGGGCTCGGTCGGCGGCACCGAAACCGGCGTCGGCGCACAGGTACTTTGCCGTGTTCGCCTCGCGCCCACAGGGTTTGCCGTGGTCATACAGCCAGGTGGCCTTGCGCAGCACCAGTTCGGCGGCGTCCAGCCGGGCCAGCGAGTCGGCGAGCGGAAACTGCAGGCCCTGGTTCATGCCGATCGGCCGGTTGAAGACGACGCGCTCGTTGCCGTACTTGACGGCCTTCTCCAGCGCGACCCGCCCGATGCCCAGCGCCTCGGCGGCGATCAGCATCCGTTCGGGGTTCAGGCCGTCGAGGATGTACTTGAAGCCCTTGCCCTCCTCGCCGACCCGATCCTCGACCGGCACGATCAGATCGTCGATGAACAACTCGTTGGAGCTGACGGCGTTGCGGCCCATCTTCTTGATCGGCCGGATGTCGACGTGGTCACGGTTCAGGTCGGTCATGAACAGCGTCATGCCGTCGGTCTTCTTGGTGACCTCGTCGTACGGCGTGGTGCGCGTCAGCAGCAGGATCTTCTCGGACTCGAGCGCCTTGGAGATCCACACCTTTCGGCCGTTGATGCGGTACGTGTCGCCCTCACGCTTGGCGAACGTCGTGATGCGCGAGGTGTCCAGTCCCGCGCCGGGTTCGGTGACCCCGAAGCAGACATGAAGGTCTCCGTTGACGATCCGGGGCAGCGTCGCGGCCTTGAGTTCGTCGGAGCCGTGTTTGACGACGGGCTGCATGCCGAAGATCGACAGGTGGATGGCGCTGGCGCCGTTCATCGCAGCCCCGGAGCGCGAGATCTCCTCGAGAAGCAGGGTTGCCTCGGTGATGCCCAGACCGTGGCCGCCGTACTCCTCCGGGATGGTCATGCCGAGCCAGCCGCCCTTGGCGATGGCGTCGTAGAACTCCTGGGGGAACTCGTGCGCCTGGTCCTTCTCCATCCAGTAGTGGTCGTCGAACTTGCCCGCCAGTTCGGCGACCGACTTGCGGATCAGCTCCTGATCCTCGCTCAGTTCGAAGCTCATTCCACCGGACACTTCATACTCCTACACGTCGAAAACCAATGATGCACAGCCAAATACGCCGGTGCGCTGACGTATTTCTCCGCACCGGCGCATCGTCGGCCTGCGGGCTACTAGTCCTTGTTGCCCGTGAGCTCCTTCGCGTTCGCGGCGAAGTCCGCGAAGTTGGCGCCGCCGTGCTCATGCTTGGACAGGGCCTGGATCGAGACGTCGTGGCCCTCGGCCGCCTTGCGCAGTGCGCCGACGGTGGCCTGCTCCTTGCTGATGTGGGTGAACGGGTCCCAGTGGTACCAGCGCATCGCGTTCTCGTATGTCATCTTGTTGATCTCGACGTCGGTGACGTTGTGCTCCTTGAGCACCTCGTCCAGCTGCTCGGGCGCGCCGGGCCACATCGAGTCGCTGTGCGGGTAGTCCGCCTCCCAGCAGATGTTGTCGATACCGACGTCGTTGCGCAGCTGCACGCCCACGTGATCGGAGATGAAACAGGTCAGGAAGTGATCGCGGAACACCTCGCTGGGGATCTGCTTGCCGAAGTCCTGCCCCGTCCAGGTGGAGTGCATCTCGTAGGTGCGGTCGGCGCGCTCGAGGAAGTACGGAATCCAACCGGTGCCGCCCTCGGACAGGGCGATCTTGAGGTCGGGATACTCCTTGATCGGCTTGGACCACAACAGATCCGCGGCGGCCTGCACGATGTTCATCGGCTGCAGCGTGATCATCACGTCCATCGGTGCATCCGGGGCGGTGATCGCCAACCGGCCCGACGACCCGATGTGCACGTTGAGCACGGTGTCGGTGTCGACGAGCGCGTCCCACATCGGCTTCCAGTAATCGAAGTCGTGGAAGCTGGGGTATCCCATCGCCGACGGGTTCTCGGTGAAGGTCAGTGAGTGCACGCCCCGCTTGGCGTTGCGGCGGATCTCGTTGGCGCACGCCTCGGCGTCCCAGATCACCGGCAGCGTCATCGGGATGAAGCGCGCCGGGTAGGCCCCGCACCATTCCTCGACATGCCAGTCGTTGTAGGCCTGCACCAGCGCCAGCGAGAACTCCTGATCCTCGGTGGCGAACAGCCGTCCCGCGAAGCCGGGGAACGAGGGGAAGCACATCGAGCCAAGGATGCCGCCGGCGTTCATGTCCTTGACGCGCTCGTCGACCTTGTAGCAGCCGGGCCGGATCTCGTCGAGACCCTGCGGTTCAAGGCCGTATTCCTCCTTGGGCCTGCCGGCCACCGCGTTCAGCGCGACGTTGGGGATGACGATGTCGCGGAACTGCCAGGTGTCCGAGCCGTCGGGGTTGTGCACAAGCCGGGGAGCGTCGTCCTGATACTTCTTGGCCAGGTGGTTCTTGAACATGTCGGGCGGCTCGACGATGTGGTCATCGACGCTGATCAGGATCATGTCTTCTTTGTTCATGGGGCTCCCTTCCCTCTTAGCCTCACCGTAGTATCCGCACTGTTCTCTATCTAGGGAAACTATCTTCTCGCGGTAAGAGAATCAATGTCCGAACCCGATCTTCCCACGATAGCGCAGGTGGACGGGGCGCCTCGACGAAGCGCCTGACTACTGCCCATTGACCATCGGGGCAAAAGATGGAAATGTATTAGTCGGAAATGAGAACATGATTCTCACAGCCGAGAGGAGAAGCCCGTGCGAGTGCCCCCGCTACCCGCGGATCAGTGGGACGACGCCGTCAACAGCGCGCTCGCCGTGATGCTTCCCGAAGAGCGGCGCAACCCGGAACAGGCGAGCAACATCCTCTCGACGTTCGTCAACCATCCCGACCTGACGAAGGCGTTTCTGCGATTCAACGTGCACCTGCTGTTCAGCTCGACATTGCCGCCCCGGCTGCGCGAACTGGCCATCCTGCGGGTCGCACACCACACCGATTCCAAGTACGAATGGGTGCAGCACGTGAAGCTCGGTATGCGCGAGGGGCTCACCGAGTCCGAGATCGCCGGCGTGCAGCGCGGCGAAGCGGCCGACGCGTTCGACCGCACGGTGCTGGCCGCCACCGACGAACTCCTCGACACCTATGAACTATCCGACGCGACGTGGTCGGCGCTGGGCGAGCGCCTCGACGAACGACAGCGGATGGACTTCGTTTTCACGGTCGGCTGCTACGTCACCGTGTCGATGGCTCTGAAAACCTTTGGCGTCGAGCTCGAAAAGGAAGGGTAAGAACCGTGGCATTTTTCCCCAAGCCGGCGGCCGGCAGCTGGACCGAGAACTGGCCAGAACTGGGCACCGCGCCGGTCAACTATGAGGACTCCATTGATCCGGAGCACTTCAAGCTGGAGCAACAGGCGATCTTCAAGAAGACCTGGCTCAACGTCGGCCGCGTCGAGCGGTTGCCACGCAAGGGCAGCTACTTCTCGCGCGAGATGCCGTCCGTCGGCCCCGGCACGTCGGTGATCGTAGTGAAGGACGTCAAAGATGGTGTCGAGACCATCCGGTGCTTCTACAACATGTGCCGGCATCGCGGAAACAAACTCGTGTGGAACGACTACCCGGGCGAAGAGGTGTCGGGCACGTGCCGCCAGTTCACCTGCAAGTACCACGCCTGGCGCTACGGACTCAACGGCGATCTCACCTTCGTGCAGCAGGAGGGTGAGTTCTTCGACCTGGACAAGTCGCAAGTACGGGCTGGTGCCGGTGCGCTGCGAGGTGTGGGAAGGCTTCATCTTCATCAACTTCGACAACGACGCGATGCCGCTGAGGGACTACCTGGGCGATTTCGCCAAGGGTCTCGAGGGCTACCCGTTCCACGAGATGACCGAGCACTACAGCTACCGCTCGGAGATCAACGCCAATTGGAAGTTGTTCATCGACGCGTTCACCGAGTTCTACCACGCGCCGATCCTGCACATGAAGCAGGCGGAGAAGGAGGAGGCCGAGAAGCTGGCCAAGTTCGGCTTCGAGGCGCTGGCCTACGACATCAAGGGCGACCACTCCATGGTGTCGTCGTGGGGCGGCATGTCGCCGCCGAAGGACCTGAGCATGGTCAAGCCCATCGAGCGGATCCTGCACAGCGGGCTGTTCGGCCCGTGGGACCGCCCCGACATCAAGGGAATTCTTCCCGACGAATTGCCGCCGGCAATCAACCCGTCCCGCCAACCCACTTGGGGCACAGACTCGTTCGAGTTCTTCCCCAACTTCACGCTGCTGTTCTGGGCGCCGGGTTGGTATCTGACCTACCACTACTGGCCGACGGGGGTCGACACGCACATCTTCGAGGCCGACCTGTACTTCGTGCCGCCGACGAACACCCGCCAGCGCCTCTCCCAGGAACTGGCCGCGGTGACGTTCAAGGAGTACGCGTTCCAGGACGCCAACACCCTGGAGGCCACTCAGACGCAGATCGGCACCAGGGTCGTCACCGACTTCCCGCTGTGTGATCAGGAGATCCTGCTGCGCCACCTGCACCACACCGCGCACAGCTATGTGAACGCGTACAAGGCGGCGCAAGCCAACGGAAACGGTTCCGCCAAAGCGAAGTCCACTGACGCGGCGACCGAGAAGGATGCAGCACATGTCTAAGTTGCCGGAAGAGTTCGCCGACCTGGAACGGTTCACCGACTGGTGCCTGCCCACCGAGGAGGAGCGCTACCAAAAGCGCCTCAACTCGACCATGGCCGAGATGCAGGAGTTCTACGACGCCGGCATGGCGCGTCTCGAGGACATCATGGTCTACGTCGACGCGCGCTTCCCGCTCAAGGGGATGCCGGACGACGCCAAGGCGCTGGTGCATCTGGGACAGTCGATCGTCATGGTGAGCTTCCCCGTCGAGGTGTGGAAGCAGCCGCGCGTGCTCGACAGCGGCGCTTCCTACATCGAGCTCATCAAGGAGCCGGTGGTCTGAGCGTGCTGACGCTGCGGGCAGCAGGACTGCTTGACGTCGATGCCGGCGAGATCGTCCGGCCGGGGATCATCCGTGTCGACGACGACCGCATCGTCGCCGTCGGCGGTGCCGCCGAAGGTGAGGTGATCGACCTCGGCGACGCCATCCTGCTTCCGGGCCTGATGGACATGGAGGTCAACCTCCTGATGGGCGGCCGGGGTGAGAACCCCGGCCTGTCACAGGTTCAGGACGATCCGCCTACCCGGATGCTGCGGGCGGTCGGCAACGCCCGACGCACGCTGCGCGCCGGCTTCACCACCGTCCGCAACCTCGGATTGTTCGTCAAGACAGGCGGTTACCTGCTCGACGTCGCGTTGGGCAAGGCGATCGACGCGGGCTGGATCGAGGGGCCGCGGATAGTGCCTGCGGGCCACGCGATCACCCCGACCGGCGGGCACCTCGACCCGACGATGTTCGCCGCGTTCATGCCGGGTGTGCTGGAGCTGACCGTCGAGGAGGGCATCGCCAACGGTGTCGACGAGATCCGCAAGGCGGTGCGCTACCAGATCAAGCACGGCGCGCAACTGATCAAGGTGTGTGTTTCG
The DNA here is from genome assembly GCA_963743225.1 of uncultured Actinomycetota bacterium. Classification (GTDB taxonomy): domain Bacteria; phylum Actinomycetota; class Actinomycetes; order Mycobacteriales; family Mycobacteriaceae; genus Mycobacterium. Next base: position 405,845 of record CAVUPN010000039.1, read on the forward strand.
GGCGGCGTGATGTCGCTGACCGGAGAGGCTGGCGCACAACATTATTCGGACGAAGAGCTGCGGGCAATCGTTGACGAGGCACACCGGCGCGGGCTGCGGGTGGCGGCGCACACGCACGGTGCCGAGGCGGTCAAGCACGCCGTCGACTGCGGAATCGACTGCATCGAACACGGCTTCCTGATGGACGACGAGGCCATCCAGATGATGGTGGACAACGACCGGTGGCTGGTGACCACCCGGCGGCTCGCCGAGGCGATGGACGTGTCGAGGGCGCCGAAAGAGTTGCAGGACAAGGCCGCCGAGATGTTCCCCAAGGCGCGCACGTCGATCAAGGCGGCCTACGAGGCCGGGGTGAAGATCGCCGTCGGCACCGATGCTCCGGCGATCCCGCACGGCCGCAACGCCGACGAGCTCGTCACGCTGGTGGATTGGGGCATGCCGGCGGACGCGGTGCTGCGCGCGGCCACCGTCGTCGCAGCAGATCTGATCGACAAGCCCGACCTCGGCCGCATCGCCGAGGGCTACCTCGCCGACATCATCGCGGTGCCGGGCGACCCGTTGGCTGACATCAGCGTTACAAAAAAAGTCAACTTTGTAATGAAGGGGGGTAAGGTCTACCGACATGACACAGTCACGAACTGAGGATCTCGTCGAGATCCAGCAGCTTCTCGCGAAGTACGCCGTCACCATCACCCAGGGCGACCTCGACGGGCTGATCTCGGTGTTCACCCCCGACGGCACCTATAGCGCCTTCGGCTCCACGTATACATTGGCGCGCTTCCCCGAGTTGGTCGACGCGGCGCCCAAGGGACTGTTCATGACGGGCACGTCGCTGGTGCACCTCGACGGCGACGACCCGGACAAGGCCACCGGCACGCAGCCGCTGTGCTTCATCGAGCACTCGAAGCACGACATGCGCATCGGCTACTACAACGACACCTACGTGCGCACCGACGACGGCTGGCGACTGAAAACCCGCGCCATGACGTTCATTCGGCGCAGCGGCGAGCACGACTCCGGCCGTCCGCACGCGATCGGCAGGCCCGAAGCCGGATGACTGCGGCTGCCGAAATCCCCAGTACTGCCGAGTTTCGGTCGCGACTCATAGCCTGGCTCGACGAGAACGACCTGACGCCGCCGCCCGACGACCACACGATGGACGCCCACCAGGCGCAGCACTTGCGCGTGCTGAGCGCGCTGTACGACGCGGGCTGGATGCGCTACGGGTGGCCGGAATCGGCGGGCGGGCTGGGCGGGCCCGCGATCCTGCGTGCCGTCGTCGGGGAGGAGATCGTCGGCCGCGGGCTCGACCATCCCGGGCCGTACTCGATGCTCGAGGTGCTGGCCCCGACGATGATCGATTACGCGCGACCCGAACTCGCCGCGGAGATGGTGCCGAGGCTGCTGTCGGGCCGCGAGTCGTGGTGCCAGGGCTTCTCCGAACCCGGCTCGGGCAGCGATCTTGCGTCCTTGGCAACCCGCGCCGAGCAGCGGGGCGACGACTGGGTGGTCAACGGCCAGAAGGTGTGGACCAGCTTCGCGCAGTACGCGACGCGTTGCGTGCTGCTCACCCGGACCGGAGCGCCGGGAACCCCGAATCACGAAGCCATCACGGCCTTTTTCGTCGACTTGGACACGCCTGGAATCACCGTGCGCCCGCTGCGCACCATGCACGACGTCGACGAGTTCTGCGAGGTCTACTTCGACGATGTGGTGGTTCCCGCCGATCGCATGCTCGGCAAGCCCGGCGACGGCTGGCAGCTGGCGATGGATCTGCTGCCCTACGAACGCTCGACGTGCTTCTGGCAGCGCATCGCCTACCTCTACTCGCGATTCGACGCACTGATCGGTGAAGTCAGAGGACTCGGCACTGCCTCGGATTCGGATCTGGGCGAGGCATATCTGGCCCTGCACACGCTGCGCTGCCGCTCCCGTGCCACCCAGCACCGGCTGGCCGAGGGGCACAAGCTGGGTGCGGACACGTCGATCGACAAGGTGCTGCTGGCCGGCGCCGAACAGAAGCTCTACGACACCGTCCGCGATCTGCTGCCTGGCGCCGTCGAACTCGACGAGTCCACTTGGCGCACCGAGTATCTGTACTCGCGCGCGGCCAGCATCTACGGCGGCACCGCCGAGGTGCAACGCAACATCATCGCCCGTCGGCTGCTGGACCTCGGGAAGGAGTGACGATGGATACCGAGTCGCTCGAGTTGCTCGAAGACGGACTGCGCAAGACCATGCTGTCGTGCTCCGGCGCCGAGCTGGACGCGGCACTGACAGATCTGGGCTGGGCGGACATGCTGTCCGACATGCCCGATCTGGCGATACCGCTGGTGTTCCGGCTGCTGGGCGAAACAGGTTCGCACGCATCGGTTCTCAATGACGTGGTGCAACAGGCCGCCGACCGCGAGCTCGGTGCTACCCCGGAACTGCCGTATGCCGGCGGCGGATGGGTGGTCTGGGACCGCGGTGACAACACGGACCTGGCGCACCCAGCTCTTGGGGGGCTACCGCTGCGCCGGGTGGACGACGGCGGCCTGCTACGGCTGGCCGATGCCCGCCGGGCACTGGGCTGGTGGCTGGTCGGTTCGTCCAGGGCGATGCTGACCCTGGCCCGTCAGCATGCGCTGGACCGGGTCCAATTCGGCCGGCCGATCGCGGCGTTCCAGGCGGTCCGGCACCGGCTGGCCGAGACGCTGGTGGCCATCGAAGGCGCCGAGGCGACGCTGAGCCTGCCCGGCGCGGACAACGCCGATCTGACCGCGCTGCTGGCCAAGGCCGCCGCGGGCAAGGCCGCGCTGACCGCGGCCAGACACTGTCAGCAGGTGCTCGGCGGCATCGGCTTCACCGCCGAGCACGAACTCCACCACCATGTGAAGCGGGTGCTAGTGCTCGACGGATTGCTCGGCAGCTCAAGGGAACTCACCCGGAAGGCCGGAGCGGGGCTGCGGGCCCGCGGCTCGGCGCCGCGCCTCGCCGATCTGTAACCCACCCTCCGCGAGCAGACGCAAAAGTCCCGTTTTTCTCGGCGTGTCGGGTACTTTTGCGTCTGCTCGCGCAGAATAAGGTGGCCCCGCTACTTGATGTTGGCCTTCATCTCGTCGAGGTTCACCAGCACGGGCCAACCGCCGACGCTGAGCGCGTTGCCGTGGCCGGTCTGGTGGATATCGAAGACCGACTGGATCGCTGCGTAGAACCCCTGCACGTCGAGGGTCTGGTTGACGGCGCGCTTGGCCTGCCGTAGAGCGAACGGCGGCATCTTGGCGATCTGTTCGGCCAGCGCCCTCGTCTCACTGTCGAGCGCCTCGCGGGGCACGACTTTGTTGACCATGCCGGTGCCAGCCACCTCCTCGGCGGTCATCGCCCGGCCCGTGAACAGGATCTCCTTGGCCTTGCGGGGCCCGAGTTCCCAAGTGTGGCCGTGGTATTCGACGCCGCCGATGCCCATCAGCACGACCGGATCGGAGAACTGCGCGTCGTCGGCGGCGATGATCAGGTCACACGGCCAGCACAACAGCAGCCCGCCGGAGATGCACCTGCCCTGGACCGCGGCGATGGACGGCTTGGGGACGTTGCGCCACCGCAGGGTGTACTCGAGGTAGCGCTTGGCCTCGTGCTGAATGACGAACTCGAGGGTGATCTTGTCGGGCACCGGCCCGCCGCCCCGCAGGTCGTGGCCGGCGGAGAAGTGTTTCCCGTTGGCCCGCAACACGATCACCGCCACCTCGTTGTCCTCGGCGGCACGGGTCCACGCAGCGTCGAGTTCGTCGAGCAGCTCCGGGTTCTGGGCATTGGCCGCCTCCGGCCGGTTGAGCGTGATCGTCGCGATGCGGTCGCGGACCTCGTAGTCGATGTACACGGTGGATCCTTTTAGTTGCGGGGCAGCCCGAGCAGTCGCTGGGCGATGATGTTGCGTTGAATTTCGGAGGTGCCACCGGCGATGGTGCCGCCGAAGGACCGGAGGTAGCGCTCGAACCAGCCGGCCCGATAGAGATCCAGGTGATACGCGGAGTACGTGCCGGAGATACTCGGGCTGGCCAGCGCTTCGGGCCCGGCCGCCGTCAGCGCATATTCGGTCGCCAGTTGCGATGCCTCCGACCCGAACAGCTTCAGCACCGACAGCGCCGCCGCGTCCTCGTCGCCGCGGGCGGCCCGCGCCAGCGCGATCGAGCCGAGCAGCCGCAGCGCCTGGTTGTCCATCACCAGCTGGGCGTAGCGGTCCCGGTCCAATTGGGTCCGACAGCGGTAGTCCTCGACCAGTTCCTGCAATCGGTCGGCATAGCTGAGCCACAACATGTTCCGTTCGTGACCGAGCGATCCGTTGGCGACCCGCCAGCCCTCCCCCGGCGGACCGACGAGATTCTCGGCAGGCACCCGCGCATCGTTGAAGAACACCTCGTTGAAGTCGAGGTCATCGCGGTCACACGCCGACGCGAACGGTCGGCGCACCACACCGGGCAGGTCGGTGGGAATGATCATCGCGCTGATCCCCTTGTGCTTCGGGGCATCCGGGTCGGTTCGCACGAAGGCCAGCAGCACATCCGCGTCGTGTGCACCCGACGTCCACACCTTCTGGCCGTTCACCACGAAATGGTCGCCGTCCGCAGTGGCCCTGGTTCGCAGGGACGCCAGGTCGGATCCGGCGCCCGGCTCGCTCATCCCGAGCGACGCGGTGATCTCCGCCCGCAGGATCGGCACGGCCCACTTCTCCTGCTGCTCACGGGTGCCGTACGAGATCAGCGACGCGGCGATGATGCCGACACCCTGAGGGTTGTAGCTCTGGTAGACACGCCGCCGCGACAGCTCCAGCTGATAGGCGTACTGCTGCAGGATGGTGGCGTTGCGACCACCGAACTCGGGTGGGTTCCCCGGGATCAGCCAGCCATTGTCGAACATCAACCGTTGCCAGCGACGCGCCCAGTCCGGGACGTGACTACTCGACCCCGAACGATCGAGCGCTTCGGCCTCGGATGGCAAATTCTGGTCGAGAAATGCGACGAACTCGGCGCGGAAGGCCTCGACGTCGGCGTCAAACGTCAGCTGCACTGCACTCCCGGCCGCTCCGCAAATTTTTGAAGGACTTCTATTATCACCAGAATGAGAATAGTATTCTCATGGTGAGAAAGTTACAATCTCCGACACGTTGGCCGCGAGGGGGTCGAGGACCGCAATGGCAAGGCGTTCTCCGGTACAGTCAGTTCATGTTCTCACCAATCGGCAAGCATCTGAGCCGCCGGTGACAAGCCCCAGCGAAGAGCCCGCCTGGAAGCAGCGCGCGGTCGAACGCTCGATCAAGACAGCGAAGCTTCGGGCCGCACAGCGAGTCCAGCGATTCCTGGACGCCGCCCAGGCCATCATCATCGAAAAGGGCAGCACCGACTTCACCGTGCAGGAGGTCGTCGACCGCTCCCGCCAGTCGCTGCGAAGCTTCTACCTGCAGTTCGACGGTAAGCACGAGCTTCTGCTCGCGCTGTTCGAGGACGCGCTGAGCCGCTCCGCCGACCAGATCCGCGCCGCCACCGGGAGCCACGAAGACCCGATGGAGCGACTGAAGGTCGCGATCCAGCTGCTGTTCGAGTCCTCGCGACCCGATCCGGCCGCCAAACGGCCGCTGTTCACCGACTTCGCGCCGCGCCTGCTGGTGTCGCATCCGTCCGAGGTCAAGGTCGCTCACGCACCCCTGCTTGCCCTGCTCACAGAGTTGATGGAGGACGCAGCGGCGGCCGGCCAGCTGCGTGCCACCATCAATCCGAAGCGGATGGCGGCGATGACGATGCAGACCGTGATGTTCGTCGCGCAGTCCAGCGGCGACACCGACGAGGACACGACCCACCCCATCTCCGCCGACGAGGTGTGGGACTTCTGCGCCAACGGCTTCGCCGCCTAGCCTGAGAACTAGGTTCTCTTGGCAGAAGAACTCGGCTTACACTGACGGGCATGCCCGATCTGTGGACCGATCTGCTCGAGTGCCTTGAGCTCGGGTCCGGGCCGTCGGGCGGCACCGATGGGCAATCGGATATCGCGGCGTTCGTAGGCCGCAACCAGCAGCTGGAGTACCACCGGTTGTTCGGGGGCCAGCTACTCGGCCAGTTCATCCAGGCCGCCCGCCTGGTTTGCCCCGATAAGGCCGTCAAGTCGCTGCATGCGGTTTTCGCCCGCGAGGGCCGCGCCGACGAACCCGTCTCATACGAGGCGATTCGGCACCACGAGGGCCGCTCGTTCGCGACCCTGACGATCACCGCGCGGCAGAGCCGCGGAGTGCTGGCCACCAGTTCGATCTGCATGCACGTGGTCGAGGACGGACCCGAGCACCAGGCCGTCGACGACGTTGCGCCTGTGCTCGGCGCAGAGCACCGCATTGCGCTCGACCTCATTCCCTGGGAGATCCGCGCGGTGGACGACCTCAACGCCACCACCTCGGGCCCGCCGCGAGTTCGAATTCTGGATGCGCACACCGGCGGTCGACCCCGGCCTGGCCCCCGCTCTCGCGGCGTATGCCACCGATCTCACGCTGATCGGCACCGCGCTGCGGCCGATGGACGGACTGGGCCAGCGCGGTAACGGCACCCAGTTCACCTCGGCCGTCACCTCTCACACGCTGTGGTTCCACCGGCCGTTTCGCACCGACGAATGGCTCATGCTCCGCCAACACAGCCCACTGCTTGCCCACGGCCGCTGCTTCGGGCGGGGCGATGTCCTCACCGAGAGCGGCGTGCTGGTCGCCTCCTACGCCCAGGAAGCCCTCCTGCGGGTGCCGACCTGACGCCCGGGCAACCATGAGAAGTACGTTCTACTAAGCGGAGAGTATAAATCGCAAAAAATGAAGGTCCCATTGACACCCGCGCCCCGCTGGTGCCAGAGTTTGTGAGACAGTTGCCATTCATCTGTCTTATGCCGCCCTGGTCTCCTCGAAAGGCGACACCGTGACCGCCAGCGCCACCGAAGCTGCCACCAGCGACGTCTACTTCGATCCGTACGACGTCGACATCAACGCCGATCCGTACCCGACGTTCCGACGGCTCCGGGACGAGTCGCCGCTGTACTACAACACGCAGCACGACTTCTATGCGCTCAGCCGGTTCGCCGATGTCAACAAGGCGTTGGTCGATCACGAGACGTTCAGCTCGGCGCGCGGCGCGATCATCGAACTGATCAAGGCCAACATCGACATCCCGCCTGGCACAGTCATTTTCGAGGACCCGCCGATTCACGACATCCACCGCAAGCTACTGGCCCGGATGTTCACGCCGCGCAAGGTCAACGCACTGGAACCCAAGATCCGCGAGTACTGCGCACAAAGCCTCGACCCGCTGATCGGGGCGGACCGATTCGACTTCGTCGCCGACTTCGGTGCGCAGATGCCGATGAAGGTGATCAGCGCGCTTCTGGGTATCCCGGAAAACGACCAGGAAATGATCCGCGACCACGCCAATGCGCAGATGCGCACCGAGGCGGGCAAGCCCATGAAGCAGGCGGAGGGCGGCTTCGTTACGGGCGAGATCTTCGAGGCCTACATCGACTGGCGTGCCGACCACCCGTCGGACGACATCATGACCGAACTGCTCAACGCGGAGTTCGTCGACGAGACGGGCACCACGCGTCACCTGACGCGCCAGGAGCTGCTGACCTATCTCAACGTGGTGGCAGGCGCGGGCAACGAAACCACCACGCGGCTGATCGGTTGGGCGGGCAAGGTGTTGGCCGAGCACCCCGACCAGCGCCGCGAGCTCGTCGAGAACCCGGCACTGATCCCCCAGGCGGTCGAGGAGTTGCTGCGCTTCGAACCGCCCGCGCCGCACGTCGCCCGGTACGTGACCCGCGATGTCGAGTTCTACGGTCAGACCGTGCCCGAGGGCAGCGTGATGATGATGCTGATCGGCGCCGCAGTGCGCGACCATCGCCAGTTCCCCCCGGACGGCGATGTTTTCGACATTCACCGGGAGGTGCGCCAGCATCTCGCATTCAGCGTCGGCACGCACTATTGCCTTGGCTCGGCGTTGGCCCGGCTCGAGGGGCGCGTCGCTCTGGAGGAGATCCTCAAGCGCTTCCCCGAATGGGATGTCGACATGGCCAATGCCGCACTCTCACCGACGTCAACTGTCCGTGGCTGGGATTCCATGCCCGCTGTTCTTTGAGTGAAACCCCTTCCAATAACGACGAATTGAGGTTAGAAAATGACGGGACGTGTTGAAGGCAAGGTCGCTTTCATCTCCGGTGCGGCGCGCGGACAAGGCCGCAGCCACGCGGTGCGCTTGGCAGAAGAGGGCGCCGACATCATCGCCATCGACGTCTGTAAACCGGTTGTCGCCGAAGGCGGGATTCCGCCATCCACACCGGAGGATTTGGCCGAGACCGCCGATCTGGTCAAGGGTCACAACCGCCGCATCTACACCGCCGAGGTGGACGTGCGCGACTACGGCGCACTCAAGGCGGCGGTCGACGCCGGTGTCGAGCAGTTGGGCCGGCTGGACATCATCGTCGCCAACGCGGGCATCGGCAACGGCGGGGAGACGCTGGACAAGACCAGCGAAGAAGACTGGACCGACATGATCGACATCAACCTGAGCGGTGTGTGGAAGACCGTGAAAGCCGGTGTCCCGCACCTCATCGCGGGCGGCCGAGGCGGATCGATCATCCTGACCAGCTCGGTCGGCGGTATGAAGGCCTACCCGCACTGCGGTCACTACGTGGCGGCCAAACACGGCGTCGTCGGTCTCATGCGGACCTTCGCGGTGGAGCTCGGTGCGACAGAACATCCGGGTGAACTCTGTGCACCCCACGCACGTCAGCACGCCGATGATCATGAACGAGGGCACCTGGAAGATGTTCCGCCCAGACCTGGAGAACCCGGGTCCTGACGACATGGCGCCGATCTGCCAGATGTTCCACGCACTGCCCATCCCCTGGGTTGACCCGATCGACATCAGCAACGCGGTGCTGTTCTTCGCCTCCGACGAAGCGCGCTACCTCACCGGCGTGACTCTGCCGATCGACGCGGGCAGCTGCCTGAAGTGACTCTTGCGGAGTTGTCGATCCCACAGGGATGGGAGGCGATCACCCCGGACTGGATGACGGCAGCGCTCGCCGCTCACCATCCGGGCGCGGTGGTGGACGACGTCCGGGTCGCGCTTCGCGACGACGGCACAAACCGGCGGGCCCGCCTTGAGCTGACCTACTCGGCCGGCTCAGGGCCCGCAACGGTATTCGCCAAGGCCGTCGATCCCGCCCACGCCGAGCTCGTCGCGCTCACCAGCGGACTGTTCCACGAACCCCGGTTGTTCGCATCGGGAGTCGTTCTGCCGCTTGACCATCCGACGGTATACGTGGCACTCATCGACGAGGAGCGCTCCGACTTCCTGATGATCATGGAGGACGTCGTCGGGCGGGGCGCCGACCCTCGCGACTCCACCCGGCCGATGACCGTCGACCAGGTGGCCAACGGAGTACGCGGGTTGGCCCGTTTGCACAGCGCGTATTGGGGTGACCGACTGACGGGCAACCCGGCGCTCGGCTGGGTCGAGCCATTCGTCGCCTTCGAGGGAATGCAATACGCGCCTCTGCACATCGCCCACGAGCGGTTGGGCGACACCGTGCCGGCCGAGATCCTGGCGCTGAGCGGGGAAGAGCTGTTCGTCGACATCTGGGCCCGCTACATCGGAACCCTGACGAAAGCCCGTCAGACTCTGCTGCACGGCGACCCGCACATCGGCAACACCTACGTGCTGCCCGACGACGACGTCGGATTCCTCGACTGGCAGATGGTGCGCCGGGGCAACTGGTCACTCGATCTCGGCTACTTCCTGCAGGGTGCCCTGACCATCGAGGAAAGGCGTCGCAGCGAGCGCGAACTCCTCGAGGAGTACCGCGCCGCACTGACATTGCCCGCCGCCGAGCTGCCGAGCCACGAAGAGGTGTTGCTCCGCTACCGCGCGTCCGTGGCGCACGGGCTGGCGATCTGGATGGCGACACTGTCGGGAGGCGACGCCTGGCAGCGGCCGGATATCTGCCTCGCGTTGGCGCAGCGGTACGCGGCCGCCTTCATCGACCTCGACACCCGTGCGGCGATCGACGCCATCGACTAGCCCAATGGCCGGGCTCCTCAACGCGGCGTATCGCCGCTAGATCGTCGCCCGGCGGCCCGATAGTCTTCGCGCCGTGGAGACATTCGAGGGACGCGGAGCGGTAATCACCGGCGGTGCGAGCGGCATCGGTTTGGCGACGGCACGGGAGTTCACCCGCCGCGGCGCTCGGGTCGTGCTGGCCGATATCGATCAGAACGCCCTGGACGGGGCCGTCGAGCAGTTGCAGGCCGACGGCGCGGAAGCACACGGTGTGCTATGTGACGTCCGCGAGCTTGCCGCCGTCCAGCACCTCGCCGACGAGTCCTTCCGCCTGCTCGGCGAGGTCAACCTGGTCTTCAACAACGCAGGCATCGCCTATGGAGGCCCGATCGCTGACGTCACCCACGGCGACTGGCGCTGGGTGATCGACGTCGACCTGTGGGGCCCGATACACGGCGTCGAGGCATTCCTGCCGCGCATGATCGAGCAGGGCGGGGATCGCCACATCATGTTCACCTCGTCGTTCGCGGGCATGGTGGGCAACGCCGGGCTCGGCCCCTACTGCGTCGCCAAATTCGGTGTCGTCGCGCTCGCCGAGAGCTTGTCGCGTGAATTGAAAGGCGAGGGCATCGGCGTCTCGGTGCTCTGCCCGATGATCGTCGACACCCCGATCATCGCCAACTCCGAACGCACCAGAAGCAACGACTACGGTGCCCGCACCATCCAGACCGAAGAAGCCGTGCAGGGACTTGCGGCGGTAATCACGCCGACCGACGACAGCGTGCAAGCCGACGACGTGGCCCGCCTGACGGCCGACGCCGTCCTCGCCAACCGCCTCTACATCCTGCCGCACCGCGCGTCGCGGGACTCGATCCGGCGGCGGTTCGAGCGCATCGACCGGACCTTCGACGAGCAGGCCGCCGAGGGCTGGACCCACTGACACGGCCGAAACTTCATCGGCGAAACCCGCCAGCCGGCGAGCACCCGAGTGGTTGCATGGAACCGTTCGACAGCAGAACGGGGTGGAGCGTGAAGAGACTCAACGGCATGGACGCCATGCTGCTGTACAGCGAGACGCCTAACCTTCATACGCACACGATGAAGGTGGCAGTCATCAACGCCGCCGAATTCGACGGCGAGTTCACGTTCGAGGTGTTCCGCCGAACGATCCAGCGTCGCCTGCACCTGCTCGAACCGCTGCGCTACCGGCTCGTCGAGATCCCGTGGAAGCTGCACCACCCGATGTGGTTGGAGAACTGCGATGTCGACCTCGACTACCACCTGCGTCGCGTGCAGATCCCGAGCCCCGGCGGCAGGCGCGAACTCGACCAGGTCATCGGCGAGATCGCCAGCACACCCCTCGACCGCGACCGCCCGCTGTGGGAGTTCCACTTCGCCGAAGGGATGGCCGACGACCGGTTCGCCCTGATCGGCAAGGTGCACCACACGCTGGCCGACGGTGTCGCGTCGGCCAACCTGCTCGCACGGCTGATGGACCTGGCGGGGTCTGCTCAGGACGGACAGGATGACAATGACTACGTCACCTGCGACCCGCCGACCAAGCCGGCGTTGCTCTGGGAGGCACAAGTCGACCACTTCCATCAGATGGCCGCGGTGCCGCGACTGGTCAGAGACGCCGTCCGCGGTGTTGCGCGAGTGCGGCGCCGGTCGAAGGAGCGAAGCGATCATCCCGACCTGGCCAAGATGTTCAAGGCCCCGCCCACGTTCCTCAACCACGTGGTGTCCCCGGTCCGAACGTTCGCCACGGCGTCCGTGTCACTGGCCGAGGTCAAGGAGACCGCCAAGCAACTCGGGGTGACATTCAACGACATCATTCTGGCGATAGCCGCTGGCGGTCTACGAGAACTATTGCTGCGCTATGACGGACGGGCCGACCGGCCGATCATGGCGTCGGTGCCGGTCAGCACCAACAGGTCAGCAGACCGCATCACCGGCAACGAGATAGGCGGATTGTCAGTGTCGCTGCCGGTGCACATCGACGATCCGCTGGAGCGGGTCCGGCTGACGTCTTTGGCGACTTCTCGGGCCAAGGAAGACTACGAGCTGATGGGTCCCGAGCTGCAGGGCAAGATGATGGAATATCTGCCGCCTCCGGTGGCGCCGACGATGTTTCGATGGCAGTCAAAGCGCGCCGCACATAATAAGTTGATGAACGTAGCCGTTTCCAACGTGCCCGGACCTCGGGAACGGGGAAACGTCGGCGGTGCTCCGGTCACCGAGATCTATTCGATCGGGATACTGTCCGCGGGCAGCGCTTTCAACATGACTGTGTGGAGTTATGTTGACCAGGTGGATATTTCGATACTTTCCGACGACCAAACCTTCGACGACGTCCACGAGGCCACCGACGCGATGCTGCACGGACTGGCCGAGATCCGGCGTGCCGCAGGCCTGCCAGCGGAACTGACGACTGTCGACACGGCGATGGCGCCGGTCAAGCCCGTCGCCTAGCGTCAGCCGAGTATCGGGAAGCGGCGCTTCTTGGCCAGCCGGTCGAGCGCGGTCTGCATCACCTCGCGGACATGGGTGTCGACGGCGGCGACGTCGGGGTCCTCGCCGAACTCCTTCAAGACATCGATCGGTTTCAGCACCTGCGTAACGATCTTGGTCGGGAGGGGCAGGTTTGGCGGCATGATCACGCTGAGCCCGAATGGGAATCCGAAGGTGACCGGCAGGATCTCCAACCGAGCCCGCTTGAGGCCGAGCCGCCTGGCGATGGAATCGCCGCGGATGAGGAACAGCTGCGTCTCCTGTGCACCGATCGACACCACCGGCACGATCGGAACACCGGTCTCGATCGCGGTCCTGACGTATCCGGTCCGCCCACCGAAGTCGATCTTGTTCTCCGAGAACGTCGACCGGTACGAGTCGTAATCACCACCCGGGAACACCAGCACGACCGCCCCGGAGCGCAACGCCTTCGCGGCGTTCTCGCGGCTGGCCTCGATGACGCCGGCGCGGCGCAGCCACCCGGACAACGGGCCGATGAATATCCCGTAATGGCCGAGGGTGTAGAGCGGACGATCGTAGCCGAACCGGTCGTAGAACTCCGGTGCGAAGACGAGCACGTCGGGGGTCATCATGCCGCCGGAGTGATTCGACACCACCAACGCGCCGCCTGCGGCGGGCATGGCGTCCATGCCGCGCACCTCGGCTCGGAAGTACCGCTTGATGAGCGGCCCCACGACATTTTTCACCTGCGCAGTGAAGGACGGATCCCACTTCGCGGCTTCTTCGTGGTCAAGTTTCTCGATGTCCTCAACGTCGTTGTCGCCCATGACGTCCCTTCGAAGTGATGGCGGATACTGTGTACCCGCGGTGACGGCATGTACCCACTAAGCTCAACTACCTGCGGATATGGTACTCTCTCTTTTTGAGAATATCATTTCCAGCGCGGAAGTCCGACCGTCAAGCGGCTCCTTGCCGACGGCCCCGGGTTGCTCGCTGACCTCCTATGCCGATTTGTGGGGAGCAGTCGCAGCCAGGCTGGGCGATCCCTGCCTGGACAGCCAGCGACGGCCGACCAGCTAGCCAGGGCCCAGCTGGTAGTCGCCGGTCTGCGGGTTGTGGTACCACCCGCTGGCGGCATGCGTTCCACCGTCCACATGGATCGTCTGCCCGGTGATGTAGCTGGACATGTCGGAGGCGAGAAAGACCGCTGCACTGGCCATTTCGTCGACGTGTCCCGGCCGTCCCATCGGGATCATGTGGCCTGCACCGGCGGGCAGCCCGTCTGGCGCCACCCGCAACAGCCCTTCAGTCACCGTCAGGTCGGGGGCCAGCGCATTGACCCGTATTCCCTGGGTAGCCAATTCGAGGGCCGCCGTCTTGGTGTAGTTGATGACGCCGGCCTTGGCGGCCGCGTACGCCGCATAGCCGGGAGCCGCCCGAACGCCCTCGATGGACGTCACGTTGATGATGCTTCCCGCCACGCCCGCCCTCACCAAACGCTGTGACACCCGCTGCGTACACAGAAGCACATGGCGCAGATTCGATTTGTACAGCGCATCCCAACCGTTCTCGGTGGTCTCCAGCAGCGGTGAGGCGAATACGCCGCCTGCGTTGTTGACCAGGATGCTCACTGTGCCAAGCTCGTTCGCCGTCCGCTCCAGCGCGGCGTCGACCTGCTCGCCGTCGCGGACGTCGGTCACGATGCCCAGCGCCCCGATACCTTCGGCCGCCGACGCGCACGTTTCCGCGTTGCGTTCCCAGATGGCTACCTTTGCGCCGAACGCGGCGAGTCCCTCTGCGATGCCGCGCCCGATGCCCTCTCCCCCGCCGGTGACGACCGCGACCCGCCCGGTCAGCAGGATGTTCGACGGATCGATGGTCACTGTTGTGAGTTAACCAGTCTTGGTGGTGCGAATGCCATGCATCGCCGGGGACCCCCCGATGATCCCCTGGGCTTCGAGCTCGGCGATCTCGTCCTCCCCAAGTCCCAGTCCGGAGAGCACCTCGCGGTTGTGCTGTCCGAGGAGCGGTGCGGCGGTCCGATGGAAGCGCCCTGGTCCCGGCGAGATGCGCATAGGAATCGTGCTGTGCCTGGCGGTGGGATTCACGGGGTGGTCAACCTGCTCGTAGAAGCCGCGATGGGTAAGTTGCGGCAGGTCGCCGACCCGATGCGGCTGCATCACCTTGGCTACGGGCACGCCTGCGTCCCAGAGGGTCTGAACGATCTCGTCACCCGTTCGCGCGGCACACCACCGGCTCAAGTGTTCGTCGACCTCGTCGTGGTGTCGCCGTCGTCCGGCGACGCTCACCAGCTCGTCGTCAGATGCCCATGCGGGATGGCCGAGGCAGGCGACCAGGTTCGCCCACTGCTCGTCGGACGCTACCGCGATCGCCACCCAATCGTCGGGACGTCCGAACTCGTCGAGTTCGCTGGTGCGGTAAAGGTTTTGCGGTGCCGCGGTCGGGCCGCGGTTACCCTCGCGTTGCAGCAGGTTGCCGTACGCCGAGTGCTCGATGACCTGCTCGGCGGCGACGTTGAGCGCGGCGTCGACCATCGCGGCCTCGATCCGGACGCCATCCCCCGTGCGCCGCCGATGCGCCAGGGCGAGCATCAACGCGTTGAGGCCGTGCACACCGGCGTTCGGGTCGCCGACCGCATACGGTTCCACCGGATTCTGGTCGGGATGGCCGGTCAGCCAGGTGATGCCGGAGGCGTCCTCGATCACGTACGCGAACGCCGGTTTGTCCCGCCACGGGCCGTCGAGCCCGAAGCCGGGCATGCGCATCATGATCGCGTCGGGACGCAACTTGTGCACCGCGTCGAAGTCGAGCCCGATCTGGTCGAGCACTCGAGGTGTGTAGTTCTCGACGATGACGTCACACGTCTTCACGAGGCTGCGCAGTAGCTCGACGCCGCGTTCCCTACGGATGTCCAGCGTCACGCTCTTCTTGTTGGTGTTCAAGCCCGAGAAGATCGGTGACCGCTCCCACCACTGGTCCTCGGTGACGGGCACGCCTGCGATCAAGCGGGTGCCGTCGGGACGTGCCGTCGACTCCACGTGGATGACCTCGGCTCCCAGCTGCGCCAAAACGTGTGTGCACGACGGCCCGGCCCAGAAGCTCGTCATGTCGAGGACCCGCAGCCCCTCGAACGGCAATCCCCTAGCAAGCTGGGGGCCCACCCGCGAAATAGCATTCCCGGTCGTAGATGGCTGCGATTCGCGACCCTGGCTTCTCGCTCGCGAGCGGTAGTGGTCGGTGTGCTCGCCGAGCCGGGGAGCCGGTTGCGGTGCACGCACCAACGACGGAGTCGTGCGGTAGGGCGGTCCCGGCTGCGTGAACCCATCGCGGGGATTGGAGACGAACGTACCTCGTTCGACGAATTGGTCGAACGATGTGACGTTGGCGCCGTTGCCCGACCGGCGCGTTCGGGATGCGGAAGGCGGTGGACAAGTCAAGAATGTCGTCGACGCTGTTCTCGCGCACCCACTCATAGATCTGTTCGGCGTGGATGTTGGCCTGCTCGGTGATGGAAAGTTCCGACTCTTCGTCGATCCACTCTTCGTGACCGACCATGGCGCACAGGTCGAACCATTGTTGTGCGGTGCCACATCCCAGCGCCACCAGGCCGTCGGCCGCCGTTGCCACGCCGGGGATGGTGAGGCGACGACGGTCGCGAAACGGTCGGCCCAGTGCGTCATTGAACGACACCGAATAGTAAGTGAGACAGAGAATCTGCGCTTCGAGCATCGAAACGTCCACGAGCCCGGATTGCACCGCCATCGTGCCAGCAGCGGCAAACGCGCCCGCCAGCCACTCCCCGATCTGCCCGGCGACGAACAGCGGCGCGCGATCCTGCGCACCCCGACCGAGACCGATCACGCCGCCCGACCATGCTTGCACGGTGAACTCGGTTGCCGGCTTGTCCGCCCACGGCCCCTCGAGACCGAAAGGAGTTATCGACGTGACGGTCAGGTGGGCATGAGCGTCGGCCAGTGCTGCGGGCGAAAACTCATCGAGCGCGACGATCGCAGACCCGCGCGACCACACCACTGCATCCGCGGTCGTCAGCAAGTCGCGCAACAGGCTCACGTCATCGGCATTCGCCGGATCGACGACGACGCTGTGCTTCGAACACGCCAGGAAGCTGAACAGTGCGCCGTCGTCGCCGGCCTTGATTTCGGCTCCAGATGCCGACCACAGCCGCAGCGGATCTCCTTCTGGCGGCTCCACTTTGATGACCTCGGCACCGCCGTCGGCGAGCAGCTTGGTGCAGTAGGCGCCGGCGATGCCGACGGACAGGTCGATCACGGTGTAACCGTCGAGCGGGAGCACGCTAGTCCTTCTTTTTTCGGTTCGACTTGCTCAACCGGAACTCGGGCGGGAACTTCGCGTCGTTGTCGTTGACCGAATCGGCGAGTCCCGCATCGATCGCGTCGCCGAGCATGAAGTCGCCGGGGTCGGGGCGGACCGTGCCCCCCATCGACTCGAACATCGCGGACAACAGGCTGCCCATGTACTCACCCTGGAACTGCTTCACCACCTCGAAGAACATCTTCTGCTGAAACACGGTGTCGACGGGGCGGTTACGCGCGCACGCCCGTGCGTACTTCTGGACCTCGTCCTCGAGTTCGTCGCGCGCGACGACCTTGTTGAGGAAGTTGCACGCCAGCATCTCGGCGGCGGTGAACGGCCGTCCGGTGAACACCATCTCCTGGAACGGACGCAGGCCCATCGTCAGCACCCAGGTCCACATCCGCGGTCCCCAGCCGTAGTACCGGAACGACGGGTGGCCGAAAAGTGCGTCGTCCGAGGAGATCACGAGGTCGGCATCGGCGCACTGATAGAAGTGCCAGCCGTAGCAGTAGCCCTTGGCCTCGACGATGCTGATCTTCTTGAGCTCCTGCAGGGCACGGTTGCCCGCCGACACGTTGGCGTACCACTGGCCCATCGTCGCGCCTCGGCGGAAGGTCCCTTCCGGCGGATACTTGACGTCGGCGTCCTGCAACCGCAACTCGGCCAGCCGCGCCTCCTCGTCGCCCTCCATGAACTCCGGCAGATCCGCCCCACTGCCGAGATCGTCACCAACACCGCGGATCACGACGACCTTGACATCGTCGTCGACCGTCGCACCACGCAACAGGTCGGCGTAGCGCAACCTGGCCGCGGAGGTCGGCGCGTTCAGAAACTCGGGCCGGTTGAACGTGATCGTCGCGATCTTGGTTGCGGGATCCTTGTCGTAGAGGATGATCTCCTCTGGACTCGGACGAGCCTCATCGACCATGGGCGGCCGATCAGTCCCAGGTCGGGCTCGACGTGAGAACCTCGGCCCCGTCGTCGTTGATCAGCACCGCATCGCGCCGGAACACGGCGCCAACACCCTTTTCCCAGACGTAGCCGGTGACAGCCAGCACCATGCCAGGGTCGAGCCGCTCGGCGGCAGCGGTTGCCGGCAGCTGCGGCGAGACAACGGGCGGATCGAAGCCCAGGCCGAGGCCGTGAGCCACCGGCATCGGAGGGAGTGCTTCGCCCGAGGCTTCGTACGCGGAGAACAAGTCGCTGGCCGCCACTCCGGGTCGACAGGCGTCGATCAGCCTCTCCCACAACTCATTCGCGCGCTGATACAGCTTGCGGGTCGGACCTTCATCCGGGTCGCCGACCGGCCAGGTGCGGCCCACCTCGCCGACATACCCGCCGGCGAGTACGCCAGCAGAGAGCGCCACCAGGTCACCGGAGGCAAGACTCCCGTCGCTGCGTGCCCGCCGCCAGGGATGCTCGGTGGATGTCACCCACGCGGCGTCCTGGGTGGCGGGTGTGCACACGCCGCCCGCGGCTTCGGCCTCGAGCAGCACACCGGCCAGCGTCTGTTCGCTGACGCCGGGCCGGAGCCCCGCAACCGCCTTCGCGAGTGCATCCTCGGCGACCCGAAGCGCCGCACGCAGTGCGACGATCTCGTCGGGGGTTTTGATCCGCCGGGCCGCGCGCAGCGCAGGCTCTGCATCGACGAGTTCCGCGTTGGGGAATGCCATCGGCAGCAGCTGCGCGAAAGTCGGTGTCAGGGCGTCGGTTCCGACGCGTCGTGCGGTGGCCGCGCCGTTCAGTCCTTTCAAGACCTCGATCAGCGTCATGGGGTTCCACGCCAGCCCGTACAGGTGGTCATGGTCGATCTCGCCGGGGATGCCCTCATCCCAGGTGCTGTTGAGGTGGATCTCCCCCGTTCCGCGGATCACCGCGCAGATCGGGCCGAACGGCCGCGTGCCTGCCACCCACAACTGCGGGGCGCCGGTCACGTAGCGGACGTTCGCCTGCCTGCCCAGGACCAGGATGTCCAGGTCGTGTTCTTCCATCTGGGCCAGCGCCCGCTCGCGCCGCCCGCTTCGCAGTGCCCGCTCGTCGGGCAGGATCTCAGTCGCCATAGGGCGTGTACGGGTAGTCGGTCAGCGGCGCGAAGCCGTCCTCGGTGATCACGATGATTTCCTCGCTTCGGTAGCCTCCGGTGCCGTCCTCCCAGACCACAGGCTCGAGCACGAGCACCATGCCTGCCGGGTAGACGAAATTGTCGTCGAACGCCCGGCCGAGATCGGTTCCGATCATGGGCATCTCGGCGGCATTGGTGCCGATGCCGTGGCCCAGGTAGAAGTGCGGCAGCCATGGCTTGTTGCCGCCGTTGGCCGCGATCGCAGCCCGGGCCAGGTCACCGGACGTCGCCCCGGCCTTCGTCACCTTGAGTACCGCGGCGAGGATCTCCCGCCATTTGTCGAACTGAGCCTGCTGGCGCGCGGTCGGGGTCTCGCCAACCAGCCAGGTACGCCCGAAATCCGAGCAGTACCCCGAGTACGTGATGCTCGCATCGGTCCAGAGCACGTCACCCGCGGCAAGCTCGCGCTCGGTGGTCAGCAGTGGCAGCGCCAGATCACCGGTGGTGGTCCAGGTCCCCTCCGCCTTGGAGTTCGGCATCACCTGCCAGATGGCCTCGAGCATGTTCGCGGTCGCCCCGTGCTCGAATGCCTGCCGCACGAACTCCGCAGACAGATCGATCTGGCGCACACCGGGTTTGAGTGAGTTCTGGACATCGGCCATCGCCTGTTCGGTGATGCGGCAGGCACGACGGATACACGCGATCTGGTCCGGCGTCTTGACCAGCTTGGCCGGCCCGATGACCTGCGCGGCATCCGACGGCGGACCCGACGGAAAGATCCGGCCTGCGGCCTTGCGCATCGCGCCGGTCATCTCATCGACGGCCACCGTCGCGCCGGGGCGAAGCAGGTCTGCCAGGATTCCCGCAAGTTGTTCGACGCCCTCCTCGAATTCGAGGTAGAGCGGGCCGTGAAGATGATCGGCGGGTATATCGGTCTCGAAGACCGCTCCCTCGCGGAACGGGACATAGAGGTGCGGGTACTCGTCGTCGGCGAGCACGATCGCCACCGGCCGTTCGACGTGAGACAGGCCCGCATCCAACAGCCGCCAACTCGCGCCCGTCGCGTACACGACATTGCCGTTGCCGAGCAGGATCAGTGCGTCGACGCCCTTGTCCGCCATCGCCACCCGCAGCCGGGCGCCGATCTCACGCAACATCCTGCCGCGGTCGGGCTCATCCGGTATCCCGAGCGCGGACAGTTGATCCCTTGCAAAGGTGGTCATTCGACGCCCAGGAACTTCTTGATGTTTCCGCTGCAGATCTTGGCCGCGTTGTCGGCCCCGACCGCTTCGACGACCGACGCGAGCGACTTCTCCGAATAGCCGAATGTGCTCTCGTTGTGCGGATAGTCCGACGACCAGAACACCCTGTCGACCCCGATCCGGTCGATCAACTCGAGCCCCAGCGGGTCGACCATGAACGACGCGCTCATATGGGTGTCCCAGTAGTACTGGATGTCATGCTCGAGGTTGTGGTTGAACATATGCTGGTATGACGCCAGCAGGTGCTCGGCGTCCTGCAGTGCCCATGGCACCCAAGCGATCCCGCCCTCGAACCAGCCGACCTTCAGCTTGGGATGACGATCGAGGATGCCGCTGAAGATGTACTTGGAGAACACCTCGCGGAAACCGTCGATGTTGATCATCATGCCCACGACGACGCTGTTGAACTCACACGGCGTCTTCGGCGGCGTCTCACCGATGTGGTGGGTCACCGGCAGTCCGGCATCTTCGATCTCGTCCCACACCGCATTCATCGACGCGGCGCCGTAGTCGATCACGTTGTCGTCATCGTCCTTGCCGGGGTTGATCGGCATCAGGAACGTCTTGAGGCCCAATGACTTCAGCTCGGTCAGCGTCCGCCGGGTACCCTTCGGGTCCCACCAGTTGATCAGGCCCGCTGCGTAGAAGCGTCCGTTCGACCTCTCCTGCAGCTCCGCCATGTGCTCGTTGTAGATGCGGAACACCCGCTCGCGAAGTTCCTTGTCGGGATAGTGGAACAACGCCAGCACCGCGTTCGGGAAGGCGAGCTCCTTGTCGACGCCGTCCTCGTGCAGCTCCTTGATGCGCGCCTCGATGTTGTTGGTGGCGGCGCCTGCCAGGTCGTCGTACTGCATCAGGACCCTGCTGAAGTCACCCGGCAGGAAGGTCTGGCCCTGCTTGCGGCCGACCATGTAGGCGCCGTCCTCGTACCAGATCCGCGGCGCCTTCTCCTTCAGGTCATCCGGGAACTTCTCGTAGAAGATGTCCTCGGCCACCGAGATGTGATTGTCGGCGGAGAACACCTCGGTCCCTGCCGGCAGCCCGACATCGACCCCGGCATGGCCGCGCCGATTCTTCGGTGCTCCGTATCCCCCTGGCGGATACAGGGTGGGAGTTTGAGTTGACATCTTTGACACTCCAATCGGGCTGTTAGAGCTGAAAATTCACCAAGTGACGGGTAGTTCGTAGACGCCATAGGCGAGGCGGTCGTGCTTGAAGGGCACCTCGTCGAACGGGATGGCCAGCTTCAACGTCGGAATGCGCTTGAGCAACGTGTGGAACACGATCTGGAGCTCGGCGCGCGCGAGCTGCTGGCCGACGCACTGATGGCGGCCATAGCCGAAGCCGAGCTGCTGTCCGGCGTCTCGGGTGAGATCCAGTTTGTCGGGTTCCGGATAGGCGGCCGCGTCCCAGTTCGCCGGCGCCAGGTCGAGAATGATGCCCTCACCGGCGCGGATGGTCTCGCCACCGATCTCGATGTCCTCGATGGCGACCCGGCGCTGGCCGTTCTGGATGATCGACAGGTAGCGCATCAACTCTTCGGCGGCGTTGGCGATGAACTTGGGATCATCGGAGTCACGAAGCAGCGCGGCCTGTTCGGGGTTCTCGAGCAGGGCCAGCACGCCGATACCGATCATGTTGGCGGTCGTCTCGTGCCCCGCGATCAACAGACCGGTGCCCAGCTGCGCGGCCTCCTTTACGCTGATCTCACCTGCGGTGACACGCTCGGCGAGATCGGACACCGCATCCTCCGACGGGTTCTCCATCTTGGACTCGACGAGGTTGATCAGGTACTTGTGAAGGCTCATCGCCCCCTTCTGGCCGTCCTCCGCCGAGGCGTAGCGGGCCAGACCCACGTTCGCGTGGTGCTGAAAGAACTCATGGTCTTCGTATGGGACGCCGAGCATCTCGCTGATCACCCTGGTGGGCACCGGCAGCGCGAGCTTCGCGACGATGTCGGCGGGCTGCGGGCCCGCCAGGATCGCGTCGATGCACTCGTCGGTGACCTCTTGGATGGCGGAGCGCAAGCCCTCAACGCGCTTGAAGGTGAACGGCTTCGACAGCATCCGGCGAAACCGGGTGTGCTCCTCGGCGTCGGAGGTGAACACCGACCTGGGGCGCTTGTTCACCGTGGAGAGCATGTGTTCATTCCAGTGCGGGAAACCGTCGCGCCGATCGTCGACGCTGACCCGTGCGTCGGCGAACAACTCGCGTGCCACCGCGTGACCGGTGATCAGCCAGGGCGTGCTGCCGTCCCAGATCCGCACCCGGGAAAGCGGTTTGGCCTCACCCATCTCGAGGACTCGTGGTGGCGGCGCGAACGGGCAACGGGCGTCGCGGTCCATCGGGTACTCGGGGACGTCGGCGGCGACGCCGGATACGTTTGAGGTCAGAGTGTCGGACATGGCGTCGGGTTCAATCCTCGATGTCGATGGCTAGGGCCGGGCAGGCTGCGGCGGCATTACGCACGTTGTCTGCTTGCTCGAAAGGTGGGCTGTCGGTCAGCAGAAGAACGACGCCGTCGTCGTCGCGCTGGTCGAACACGTCACTCGCGTTCAGCACGCATTGGCCGGACGACACGCACTTGTCTTGGTCGACAGTCACTTTCATGTCAGGGATGCTCCGAGACGGGCGCCAACCACAGGCCGACGATCGCGTCGATGAGACCCGACGCGACTGCTGTCCAACTTGCTCGGGGCACACCATCGCCGTCGGCGAAGGCGCGTTCGAAGTCTGCGCACGTGTGCATCATCAGGTTGCGCACCATGATGTTGCGTTCCGTTACGACCGCCATCGGCAGATCGGGCAGGCAGCCGGTGATGCCCTCGACAACCTGAACCAGCGAGGGTGACGCGAGCGCATCCCTGACAACGATCTTCTGGTAGGCAGGGTCGGCCAGCGCCTGTGCGGCGAAGCGCGCGTACCACGTCGGGTTGCCGAGCTGGGCCAGGTGCTCGGTCAGCGAGCACACCAGGCACGTGATCCAGTCCCGCAGTTCGGCCGAGTCGTCGATGCCGGCCACCATCCGCTCGAGCAGCCGCTCGATCGAAGCGCGGTGCTTCTGCTCGATCGCACGCACCAGGTCGGTCTTGGTGCCGAAGTGGTAGCCCACCGCGGCATTGTTGCCCTGCCCGGCGGCCTCACTGACCTGCCTGTTCGACACCGCGAACACGCCGTGCTCCGCGTACAGCCGCTCGGCCGCCTTCAGGATCGCCTCTTGTGTGCTGCTCGCCCGATCGGCGCGCACTGCCCTGGCCGTCGTCACCCGATCAGTGAACCCCTCCGAATCGATTAAGTCAAGCGACTGATTTAAAACGATTGCCGTGACCCTCGCCTTCAGCGAGAGGCCACGCGTGGATCGTCGCCAGACCCATCGGGGCAGATGTTCTTGTTGTGGTGGAAGGCGTTGTCGGGGTCGTACTTGGCCTTGACTTCGGCGAGTCGCCGGTAGGTGTGCTCACCGTAAGCCTCTCGAACGCGGCTGGTGTCGTCGTCGGAATCAAGGAAATTGACGTAGACGCTGTCGGCGCGGTGCGGGTGCATCGCCTGGAGAAACCGCCGCGCCCAAGCGGTTTCGACCGCGGCGTGCTCGCCCGATTCGTAGGGGAGCCACACCGCGTCGATGATGATGTTGTGGGCCACGTCGCGAGCACTGTAGGCGGTCGAGTCGTGGGGGACTCGTGCAACGGCACCGCCCATGTGAAACATCGCCGAGTACGACCGGGGTGAGCCGGCGGCGTACGCGTGATCAGCGACGACGGCGATGGTGTCGTCGGACAGGCCGGCGAGGTTCGTGGACTTCCAGTAGTAATGCCACCCATGCAGGACTGTGTCGTCGAGGGCGCCCTGGAACGCGGCATACGGGGTCGGCGACAGCAGGTCTACAAGCGGGGTTCCAAACCGGCGGAGGTCCCGTACCAGCCGCTCGCCCTCTTCAACGGCGCCGGCATAGCAGCAAACGACGGCAAGAGCCGGCCGCCAGTGCAGGTCCTCGGGGATGACCGGCAGCGGGGGGACGGTGCCGAGCCTGACGACGGTGCCGAGCTCGTCGGGCGCTTCGGCGATGAAGTCCCGGTAGAAGCGCAGGACATCGGTAGTATCGTCGGCCGCCCAGAAGACGGGTCCAGCCATCACAGTCGGGCCGATAGGGTGCAGCGCGAACTGGAATGCGGTGACGACACCGAAATTTCCGCCGCCGCCGCGAAGCGCCCAGAACAGGTCGGCATGTTCGTCGGCGGCCGCCCGGACGATGCTGCCCTCGGCGGTGACCACCTCGGCGGCCAGCAGGTTGTCGATGGTGAGCCCGTGCTTGCGCATGAGAAAGCCGATGCCCGCACCGAGCGTGAGCCCCGCAACGCCGGTGTGGCCCACGATGCCGCCAGTGGTGGCCAGACCGTGGGCCTGCGTCTCGTGGTCGACATCGCCCCACAGCGCACCTCCCTGCACCAGTGCCGTGCGGTCGACAGGGTCGACCCACACGGCCCGCATCGACGACAGGTCGATGACGATGCCGTCGTCGCATGTAGCGGTACCGGCCACATTGTGACCACCGCCGCGGACGGCGATCGCCAGGTCGTGGTCTCGGGCGAAACGCACGGCCATCGCCGCGTCGGCGGCCCCGCTGCATCGAGCGATCAGCCGGGGGCGCCGGTCGACCGCGCCGTTCCAGACGGCTCGGGCAGTGTCGTAGTCGGGGTCGTCAGCGATGATCAATCGGCCCTGGAACCCTTCGATCTCCATCGCATTTACCTCCTCGTCTCGAGTCTCATCACACCGCCGCAAGCGGCGGCCGTGAAGTCAAGAATCTGGACTTCCCAGCCGAAATCAGGGTGCGATAATTGCATCGTGCGGACGTACGGCCAGTACTGCCCCATCGCCCGCGGCGCCGAGATTTTCGCCGAACGCTGGACGCCGCTGATCATCCGCAACCTGTACCTGGGCTGCGGAAGCTTCAGTGAGATCCTGGATGGTGCGCCCGGGCTCTCCCGCACCCTGCTCTCACAGCGGCTGAAGCATCTCGAACGCCTCGGCATCGTCGAGTCGGCAGCCAAACTTGACGGGCGCGGACGCCACTACGAGCTCACCCCCGCGGGTCACGACCTGTTCGCGGTCTGCCGAACGCTCGGCGAGTGGGGCGCCCACTGGCTCGAGATCGCCCCCGAGCACCTCGATCCCTTTGTGGCCCTTTGGTCTATGTGCAACATGCTTCGCCGAGACCGACTCCCAGACCGACGCGTCGTCATCCGGTTCGACTTCACCGGCCCCCGTCGCGCCGAGCGCTACTGGCTGCTGATCGAGCGCCGCGAGCCCGAGATCTGCAAGACCTGCCCCGGCCTGGACGAGAACCTCTATGTCACCGCGGAAGCGGAAGCCTTCGTCAAATGGCACGCCGGCCAGCTCTCCTGGGCCGAAGCCGTCCGCGATGGCCGCATCCAACTCCACGGCCCGTCATGGCTGGTACGAGCCTTCCCCACCTGGAATGCCCGCAGCGGGTTCGCCCACATCAAGCCCGTCGCCAGGACTGCGGCGAGCTAGCGGCGTGATTCATCCTCTCGGCGGCAGCCCGGGATGCAGTCACTTAGAGCGGACGATCGCCTTGCCCGCCGACGTGCCGCCGTCGATCGGCAGCACGGTCCCGGTTACGTAGCGCGATCGGTCGGTGGCGAAGTACAGGGCGGCCTCGGCGACGTCGTCGACGGTGCCCTCACGCTTGAGCGGGCGGTCGGCGCGCATTTGTTCGCGGATCTTCTCTTCGAACTGTTCCAACTCTTCCAGGTCCTGCCCCGCTGCCGACTTCCGGACGATGTTCGTCCGGATGTTGCCCGGAGCGATGGCGTTGACGCGAATCTCGTAGTGCGCCAATTCGATTGCGGCTGACTTGGTGAACTGGATGACCGCCGCCTTCGACGCGCGGTAGGTCATGACGCCGCCGCCGGCCTGGATGCCGCCGATCGATGTCAGGTTGATGATCGATCCGCCGCCGTGGTCGCGCATGTGCCGTGCGGCGTCACGCGTGCCGGCCATGACAGCCCGCAGGTTGACCGCCATCACCTTTTCGAAGTCCGCGAGATCGTCGTCGAGGAAGCGCCGGTGCATGGTGCCCGACACCCCGGCGTTGTTGACCATCACGTGCAGGCCGCCGAAGCGCTCGACGGCCGTCGCCACCAGGCCGCTGACCTGGTCGAGCTCGGACACGTCGGCCTCGACGAAGTGTGCGCCGGCGCCGATGTCGGCGGCCAGAGCTGCGCCCGCGTCCCGGTCGACATCGCCGATCAGCACCTTGGCGCCTTCGGCGGCGAAGCGTCGTGCCAGACCTTCGCCCAGCCCCGATGCGCCGCCGGTGACGATCGCGACCTTGCCCTCGAGTTCGTTGCTCACCTGGCTAGCCGTCCTTTCTCAAGTCGCGTCGCCGAGGAATTCCAAGAGCAGCTCGTTGACGGCATCGGGCTGTTCGATCTGCGGGCAGTGGCCGGCCCGCTCGATGACCGTCGAGCGACCTAGCGAGATTTGCTTCGCGATCTCGGCCGCCCAGCCATCCGGGAGTAGTTTGTCGCACGCCCCCTCGACCACCAGAGTCGGGACGGCGATGCGCTCGTACGGACGCTTGCTCGACGGCAGTGGCGGCGGCTCCAATCCGGGCCTGCGGAACCTGGCGGCCGCCAACGCCTCCCATGCGCCGGGCGCGATGCTCGACTCGTAGCGCCGCTGCACGTACACGTCGTCGTTCGGGAACGCCGGGTCGAAGAAGAGCGCCTCGACGATCCGCCGCATGCCGGAAAGCGTTGCGTCGTAGTCATAGAGCGCGGCCGAGTGCTCGTTGCGCTGGATCTCGCCGCCGCCGCAGATCATCACCAGGCTGCGGGCCGGCAGCAGCGGGGATTCCGATGTGGCGTCGACGAACAGGTTGATCGCGCCCATCGAATTGCCGACGAAGTGCGCGTTCTGGATCCCCAGCGCATCGCAGAACCGCGCGATGTGGCGGATCCGCATGCCGCGGCCGTCGTTGAAGTCGATCACCTTCGCCGACTGCCCGAAGCCCAGCATGTCGAGCGCCAGCACGCGGTAGTGCGCAGCCAGCGCGGCGATGTTGTGCTCCCAGCCCAGCTCCGCACTGACGCCGAACTCCCCGCCGTGCAGCAGGACAACCGGATCGCCGTGCGCCCGCTTCGAGGTAGTTCGTGACGAGGCCGTCGACCAGAATTTGTCGTTGCCCGACTTCGTTCACGCGGTTTCCCAGGCGGTGCGGGCGAAGGTGAGCACCTGGGTGGCGAGCATGTCGAGTTGGTTCTGCACCGAAGAGTCGACGAGTTGGCCTGCGGTGTCCCAGATCTCGTCGGCCGAGTTGATGGCCACGCCGAGCGGGGTGGGCCAGGCCCGAAGCGCATGCCCGATGCTGCGCAACTGGCCGAGCGTGCCAACCGCCGCCTGCCACCCGTAGGCACAGCTGATGCAGCCCCACGGAGTGTTGTCGAGGTAGACGCGCGGGTCTTCGCGGAGATCCTCGATGTAGTCAAGGGCGTTCTTCACCAGACCGGACACCGCACCGTGGTATCCAGGCGAGCCGACGACGACGGCGTCGGCGTCACGCAACGCGTTGACCAACTCGAGTGCCTTCGGCGTGCGTTCCAACTCGTGCGGCGCATACATCGGCAGGTCGAGGTCCTCGGCGCTGAACAACTTCGTCCGCCCGCCCTGTCGCTCGACGGATGCCAGGCAGTAGCGCAGCGCCCGTTCGGTCGACGAGTTGGATCGCAGCGTTCCGCCGAGTCCGACGACGAGCGGCGCGCCGCCCGTTGTTGTGGTTGCGGTCATCATCCGTACCTACTTGATTGCAATAGGATTCACCGGTGATCCGACGCGCGCCGGTCACGCGCAACGGCGGCGCGATGAGCTGGAACTCGTACACGCCGTCGGCCGCGCAATCGGCGGCCAACGCGGTCAGGTCCCAATATTCGCCGAGCATCAGCCCCATGTCGCGCAGGCACAGCATGTGCATCGGCAGGAAGACGCCGTCGATGCCCGACTGCGGGTTCTCGACCATCAGGTTGTCGGCTGCGACGGCAGCGACCTCGTGGTCGTGCAGCCACGATGCGCACGTCCAGTCCAGGCCGGCGCCCGGCTCGGTGCCGTCGCCGGTCTCCAGAAACCGTGCCCACCAACCGGTTCGGACCAGCACGATGTCGCCGCGCTCGACCGTGACGCCCTGAGATCGGGCGGCCTCGTCGAGTTCGGCCGGGGTGATCGGGTCGCCGAGTTCGCAGAAGGTCTCCACTCCGCGCAGGCGGACGATGTCGAGCAGCACCCCGCGCGACGTGATGCCCTTGCCGTCGACCTTGTCGATGCCACAGTGAAACGCGCCGAGGCTGGTCACCGAGTTCGCCGGGAACCCGTTATAGAGCTTGTCGTCGTAGTAGACGTGGGACAGCGCGTCCCACTGGGTGGCCGCCTGCAGCGGCATGATGATGATGTCGTCGTTGAACCGCATCGGTCCGGTCGTCCAGTACTCGCTGAGCTGTGTGGCCGCCGGGTTCTTCATCCACGGCGGGCCGTACTCGGCCAGCGTGCTGGCGTCGCCGCCGTCGATGGTCATGACGTGCAGCGGGTTCTGCCGGAAGTGGAACGCGCCCTGCGGACCCGACGAGCCGAAGTCCACACCCAGCGGGAAGACCTTGCCGTGCTTGACCAGGCCGGCGGCCTGCTGAACTTTCTCGGTCGTGATGAGGTTCAGCGTCCCCAGCTCGTCGGCGTCGCCCCAGCGCCCCCAGTTGCGCACGTCGTCGGCGACTCGCCGAAAATCACTCAGGCTGGCCATGTTCCGCCCTTCGTCTCTCATCCGACACGTCGCCGAACACCCTCTCCGCCACCGAACCGCCGTCCACCCAGATCACCTGACCGGTCATGTAGGCCGCCGCGGCACTGTTGAGGAACACCAGCACACTCGCCTGTTCGTCCGGACCCGCAACGCGGCCGAGGGGCGTCTGAAACGAGTCGAGGAACTCCTGCCCGTACGCGGTGCGTAGCTGGTCGAGGATGGGTGTGTCGGTGACACCCGGTGCGGTGCAGTTGATCCGGATGCCTTTTGCTCCCAGCGGGGCGACGTTGGCCATGCCGTAGAGGATGATCGCCTCCTTCGACAACCGGTAGCCACCGCCGTCGGCGACGGGCTCCGGATTGCGCTCACACCAGTCGACACCCTCGGTCATCGTCACGGTGTCCAACAGGCCAGCGGTGACGGCGGCATTCTCCCGGTACGCCGATGCCGCCAGCGACGACACGTTGGCGATGGCCGATCCGGGCGGCATCGACGGAACGAGCGCTTCGGTGAACCGGCGCATGCCGAGGAAGTTGATCGTGACTACCCGCAGCGGGTCGCCGATGCCCGATGACACGCCGGCGATGTTGAAGAGCGCATCGACCGGACCGTCGATAGCCGCAACTGCCCGGTCGATCGACGCCGGGTCCGACAGGTCGATTTCGTGGAACTCCTTGAGCTGCAGCGCAGGCCGCCGTAGATCCAGGCCGACGACCTCGGCGCCGAGCTCGGTCAGCTGCCGCGCAACTTCGGCACCGATGCCCGAGAAGCAGCCGGTGACCACGGCACGGCGGCCGTCGTAGCGCCAGAGGTCGTCGATCTGTCCCATGATCTATTTCTTGTCGGCGGCCGGGTTTCTGCTGTCCCAGCCCTCTCCCGACTTGAGTTTGGCGGCCGCCTGCTCGATACCGGCGTTCATCTCCTCCATCGCAAGGGACACCTCGTTGGCGGTGTAGTTCTCCCGACCGGTCGGCAGACCACCGAAGGCGTAGGTCTCGTCGAACATGGGAGCCTTCGACTCCGGCCTGCGGGCCTCGGCCATCTCGATCACCGGCTCCAGCCGCTTGGCCTTCTCGGCGACCGCCTTCTCGTCGCGCTCGATGAACTCGGGGAGCACCTCCTTGCCCATCAACTCGATGGACTCCATCGTCTCCTCGTGACGGCGCGGCGTGAGCAGAATGATCAGTTCGTCGACCCCGCTCTCCTCGTAGCCACGCAGGAACTCACGCACCGTGGCCGGGCTGCCGATCGGACCGCGGCCGGGACCGTAGACGACGCTCGGATCCTTCTCGATCTCCTCCAGATGCCGCTTCCAGACACCCGTTCGCCCCGGCGTGTGCATTCCGGTCATGTAGTAGTGCATGATGCCGAACGCGAAGAACCCGCCGCCCTTACCGAGCCGTTCGATGGCTTGCTCGTCGGTGGGAGCCACCATCATCGACAGATCGCCGCCTATGGCGAGGATGTTGGGGTTCATCTGCGGCGTGACGGGTGCGCCGTTCTCCTCGAACTCCTTGTAGTAGCCGTTGACTCGCTCTGTCAGCGGGCCGGGTCCGGTGTAGGCGAAACTCAGGGCGCCGAGGCCCTTCTGGGCGGCCATGGCCACGGACGCCGGCCTGGTGCACGCGACCCACACCGGCGGGTGCGGCTTCTGCAGCGGCTTGGGAACCACGTTGCGCGGCGGCATTTCGATGTGCTGGCCCTTGAAGCCGGTGAACGGCTCCTCGATCATGCAGCGGATCGACACGTCGAGCGCCTCTTCCCACATGCTCCGCTTGTCCGCGGGATCGATGCCGAATCCCCCGAGTTCGCCCACCGACGACGATTCACCGGTCCCGAATTCAACGCGGCCGTTGGAGATGAGGTCGAGGGTCGCCACGCGCTCGGCGACTCGTGCCGGATGGTTGACCGCCGGGGGCAGGTGCATGATTCCGAACCCGAGGCGGATGTCCTTGGTGCGCTGGCTGGCCGCGGCCAGGAAGATCTCCGGCGCGGTGGAGTGACAGTACTCCTCGAGGAAGTGGTGCTCGGTCAGCCAGACAGTCGAGAAGCCGGCCTTGTCCGCGGCCTCCACCTCGTCCAGGCCGTCCTGGAAGAGCTTGTGCTCGTCGTCGTCACTCCACGGCCGCGGCAGCGGGAATTCATAGAACAGCGAGATCTTCATTTAGTTACCTTTCGATGCGAATCGAGTGTCGAATCGGTCTGGGTGCCACCGTTTTCCGGCAGCTGGCCTTCGATGTGCTTGGCGGCGACGTAGCCGAAGGTCATGGCTGGGCCGATGGTTGCGCCGGCGCCGGCATAACTGCGGCCCATGACTGCGGCCGAGGTGTTGCCGACCGCGTAAAGGCCTTTCACGAGGCTGTCATCCGTGCGCAACACGCGAGCGTGCTCGTCGGTACGCAGACCGCCGGACGTACCGAGGTCACCGAGGATGATCTGGAACGCGTAGTACGGCGGTTTGCCCAGCGGGTGCAGATTGGGATTCGGCAGCGTCGGGTCGCCGTAGTAGTTGTCGTATGCGGAATCCCCGCGGTTGAAGTCGTCGTCGTGACCGTTGTGTGCCAATTCGTTGAACCGGTCCGCGGTCTGGCGGAGTTGTGCGGGCGGAACGCCGATCTTGCTGGCGAGTTTCTCAAAGCTGTTCCCCTCCACCACGACACCGGCGTCCAGCCACGCCTTCGGTATCTTCCAGCCGGTGGGCACCGGCGCGAACGGCACCTTCGGTATCGGCAGGTGGCCCCCGACCACGTACCGATGAAACGAGCGGATATCGGTGACCAGCCAGCACGGGATGTGCGTGACGCCGGAGTTTTGCCCGTCGATCATCGCGTGCGCGAAGTCCATGTAGGGCGCCGCTTCATTGATGAACCGCCTGCCGTCGCCGTTCACGACGAACTGGGACGGCATCATCCGTTCGTTGAGCATGAACTGCAGGCGGCCGTCGGGCCAGCACATGGCGGGGAACCACCAGGCCTCGTCGAGCAGGTCGGTCGAGCCGCCGACCTTCTCACCTGCCTGGATCCCGTCGCCCATGGCTGCGGGATTGCCGAAGCTCCAGTCCTTCTCGAGCACTGGAAGATGCAGCCTGCGCCACTCCATGTCGTGGTCGAATCCGCCCGCCGCAAGGATCACGCCGCCGCGTGCGCCGATGCGTCGCGGTCGGCCGTCACGCTCCACCACCGCGCCGACGACCGCACCGTCGACGTCGGTGATCAACTCCGTCATCGGCGAGTTCAGCCACAGCGGGATGCCGTGTTCCTTCATCGCCAACCGGAGACGCGCGGCGAGCGACTGTCCGATCGCCGCCATCCGATCACCGAACACCCGGGCCCGGAACATCCGCCAGATCAGCTTCAGCAGAACGGCTTTACCGCGCCAGTTCTGCCGGACCTGGTAGAACAGCCGAAGGTCCTTGGGCGCGAACCAGATTCCCCTGGGGGCCAGCGCGAGGGGCTGCAAAAGGTTCTGCTCTTCGTCGCCGAGCTTGCGCAGGTCGATGGCGGGCACGTTGATCGTGCTGCCGAGCTCGGACCCGCCGGGCAGCTCGGGATAGTAGTCGGCGTAGCCCGGCTTCCACACGAACTCGAACCACCCACTGCGCTGTTCGAGGAACTCCATCATCTCCGGCGCCGAGTCCACGTACTGACGCAGCCGTGCGTCGCTGACGAGGCCGTCGGTGATCGTTCGTAGATATTCGAACACCCCGTCGGGGTCGGGAACATAGCCGGCCTTCTTCTGCGACGGCGCGCCGGGAACCCAGATGCCTCCGCCCGACAGCGCGGTGGATCCGCCGAAGTGCGCCGACTTCTCCACGACGAGCGTGTCGAGTCCGGCTGCGTTGGCGGTGAGCGCGGCGGTCATGCCGCCGCCGCCCGAGCCGACGATGAGCACGTCGACCGTCTCGTCGAATTCGAATACTTCCGGCACGTTGGAGGTCATGGGTTCGGCACCGCCGTCCGTACGGCGAATCCCGCGATCAATTCGGGCGCCGCCCGGTAGAAGCGGTGATCGGTCCGGTACGGGCCCTGTGCCGCAAGTGCGGCGAAAGCCGCTACCCAGGTACGGACCTCATGCGCGGAGTTGCCCGCCTCGTGCGCCATCCATGAGGTGGACCAGCCGTCGACGTCGGAAAGATGGCCGCTGTCAACGATTTCCAGGAATCGATGATCCCATTCCGGGTTGAGGGGCCGCAGCTTGCTCTCTCCATGCGCGAAGTTGTGCGCCGCCTCCATCACGGCGACCTGACGCGCCTGGCGCTGCTCTGCCGACATCGGCTCGCCGAGAACGATCCGGCCGAGTGCGGCCGGCGGTGCGGTGGCGAGCGTCGGGACCGGAGGATCGTGGGACAGACCGCCCGACCCGACGACGAGGACCCTTTTGTCCAAGGTTGCCAGGTAGTTTCCGACCGCTGTGCCCAGTGCCCGCGAACGACGCAGCGGCCCAAGCGGTGTGGCGACCGAGTTGATGAAGATCGGGATCACGGGCCGTGCCGCGGCGTCGCCGAACAAGATTTGCAGCGGCTGTACCGTGCCGTGGTCCACGTCCATGCTCGCCGAGATCGCGACGTCGACGTCCGCTGCCAGCACCGCCTCCGCCAAGTCGTTGGCAATGTCCTCCGGAACATCGAGAGGGCCGGACTGGGTGCCGTAGTCGCCGACGCCAACCGCCTTGGTGCTGATGCAGAACGGCGGCATCATTCGGTAGAAGACCCCGTTGTAATGGTCCGGGGAGAAGATGACGACGAGCTCCGGGTCGTACGCGCGCACGAACTCACGGGCGTCGGCCAGTGCCGCGTTGATGTCGTCAAGGAGATCCTGTGATGGTCCCGGAAGATTCAGAAGTGGGCTGTGGGACATACAGCAGAGGGCCAGTGGCACCGTTCCCTCCTCCCTGAGTCAGATAGAGAACCTTGAACAGTGACGCGCTGAGTTCGGGTGCCTGCTGGGCGATGCACGCCCCGGCGATACACCGATCGGGGCGCACGAAGAGCACGGAATCGGTATGGGTGTCGAACCATGCCTTGAGGGCACCGGTGCGATCGCCGACGATGACGACGTCGGGGTCGTCGTGTCCGGTCCAGTGCAGTTGCGTCATGGGCCTTACCGCAACGAACCTGGCCCCCAACGCCTTCCATCGCGCGAATACCTCGTCGCCGAGCAGTGCGCGGGGATTGTTGCTCCAGCACAGCATGGCGAAGCCGGCACCGAGCACCTCGTCGAGAAGCACGTTTTGCCGATCGCGGGTGTCGACGCGGGGCTGGATGAACAGCGTTCCCGTCGGCGACGATTCGGCGCGGGGCTCCGCGTGGAAGACTGCCCCTTGTTCGTAGCGCGGCATCGGTTTGAACCGCATCTCGAGTACATACCGTTTGAGCGCAGGTACCGCCGACGCGCCGTGAATCACTTTGTCCCGCAGCGCAGCTACCCGACGATTCGTCGGTGAGATGACCCGCCCGACCATCGTCGACAGGTCGATCATCGCCCTCGCGTGCTTGCGCCGCTCGACGTCGTAGGTGTCCAGGAGGGCGTCGTCGGCCTGGCCGTTCACCACGGCCGCCAGCTTCCAGCCGAGGTTGGCGGCATCCCTGATACCGCTGTTGTAGCCCTGCCCCTGCCACACCGGCATCAGGTGGGCGGCGTCACCCGCGATCATCAACCGGCCCTGGCGGAACGCGCCCGCGATCCGCGAGTGATGGGTGTAGACCCGGTGCCGGATGATGTCGACCCGCTCCGGGTCCGGAACCATTTGGGCGAGCATGCGCCGGACGAACACCGGATCGTCCGCCTCTTCGTCGGACTCGTCGCCGTGAATCATGAACTCGAACCGCCGAATACCGTGCGCAATCGAGATCGAAACATACGGGCGCTTGGGGTCCGCCCCGACTTCACTGTTCGGGTGCCCGAGCGGATCATTTGCGCAATCGACGACCAGCCAGCGGGTCGGGGATGTGGTGCCGTCGAACGACACTCCCATCAGTCGCCGGGTTGCGCTGCGGCCGCCGTCACACCCGACGACATAACGAGCGCCGACGGGTTGGTGACCATCCGCGAACTCGACCGAAACACCGTCCGCTGTTTCGGTGCAGTTCTCCATTTGATGGCTCCACCGGACTTCGATGTTGTCGAATCGGTCGAGGCCGGTGAGCAATTCGGCGTCGACCATGGGCTGGACGAAGCCATTGCGCTTGGGCCATCCGAAGCGGGCGTCAGGTGGTGCCATCTCGGCGAGCAGTCGCCGCTTCGCGTCGAAGAATCGGAGGATCTGGTTGGGCACTGTGTGGGGCAGGATCTGGTCCACCAGGCCGATGCCCTGGAATGTGCGCAGCGCCTCGTCGTCCAGGCCGACCCCGCGCGGATAGTCGATGAGGCTGTCTCTCTCGTCGACCACAAGCGTGCGGACGCCTTGCAGGCCAAGGATGTTGGCCAGGGTGAGCCCCACCGGGCCCGCCCCGACGATGACGACATCCGCCTTTTCAGCCACGGTCAACGTCCCAACAGGAAGTCCAGATGGAGCCGGTTGAATGTCTTCGGATCCTCATATTGCGGCCAGTGGCCACAGCCCGGCATCACCTCGAACCGCGCGCCGGGGATCATCGAGGCGATCCGCCTGCCCTCGGCCACATCGGCGGTGGGGTCGTCGCTCGTCCACACGACGAGGGTCGGCGCGGTGATCGCCCCGTACTCGGTCGGCCCGAGGAGATTGCGCGCCCGGATCTCCGGATCCTGCAGCGCCATGATGTCTCGCATGGCGGCGACGAAGCCCGGCTGGCGATAGATCCGCTGCCTGCTGGCCACGATGTCGTCGTAGTCCTTGGACTTGTCGGCCATCAACCATTTGATCCGGGCCTGGACGGTCTCCCACGTCGGCGCTTCCACCGCGGCCATCGACAACGTGATGATTCGTTTCATCACCTCGGGATCGGCTTGCGAGCCGCCCGCCGTGTTGAGCACCAACCGGTCGATCCGGTCCGGGTGGTCGACGGCGGCGCGCGACGCCACCCACCCGCCCAGCGACTCACCACTCAGGTGCACCCGCTCGGCGCCGATGGCGTCGAAGAACGCCATCAGGTGCCCGACGTAGTGGCTGACCTCCAGCGGGCGGCCGGGCTTGTCGGTGTAGCCGTGGCCGAGCATGTCGATGGCCCAGGTGGAGAAGTGCTCAGCGTGCGCCTCGAGGTTGCGGACGTAGGCCTCGGCATGACCGCCCGACCCGTGCAGCAGCACCAGCGCAGGCTTGGTCGTATCGCCCGCGTGCAGGTACCGGGTGCGAACCCCGCCGACGTCGAGGTAGCCCTGTGAGAACGCGACGCCCTGGAGATCGCTCCAGACGCTTTCGTGCTCGGCCACCCCGTCACCCTCTCTCGACGAGAACTCAATTCTCATGATTTGTAAGCACTCTGCTCATTTATCGCACATCTGTGTGCACTATAGTCAGAGCATCACTCTCGGGATTCCGTCTGTCAAGGAGGGCGCCATGCCTAGGGCCAGCGCCGGCACCGGAACTAACGGTGCGCCGGGTTCGCAGACCCTGGCCAGGGGTCTCGCCGCACTGCAACTGGTCGCCTCCGCCCCGGGCGGCATGACCGCACAGCAGGTCGCCGACGACATCGGAGTGCACCGAACGATCGCGTATCGCCTGCTCTCAACGCTCGCGCAGTACCGGTTCGTCGCCAAGGGTGAAGACGGCCGATACCGTCCGGCGTCAACGCTCGCGGTCCTCGGCGCGTCCTTCGACAACAATGTCCGTGCTCTGAGCCTGCCCACCCTGCGCGCGCTGGCAGACGAACTCGGCACCACGGTGTCGTTGCTCATCGCCGAGGGCGATCAGCAGGTTGCCATCGCGGTGATCGTGCCGACCAACGTGTTCTACCAACTGTCGTTCCACGAGGGCAGCCGCTATCCGTTGGACCGTGGGGCGGCCGGAATCGCGCTGCTGGCCAGCATGCCCCCGCGCCCCGGCGAGCGGGACCTCGTTCCTCAAACCCGCAAGCAAGGCTGGGTCATCACCCATGGCGAGGTCGAGCCGAACACCTACGGCCTGGCGGTGCCCGTCCGACGGAGTCCGCCGTCTCCGCCGACGTGCATCAACCTCATCTCCCACCGCGAGGACGTGGTCATGCGCGGGAGAGACTCAGTCATCAAGGCGGCCAACGAATTATCCGCGATCCTCAGTTGAGGATTCGTCAGCCGAAGGGATGAGCAACGGTGACCGATTGGGACAATGAAGTCGACGTCGTCGTGCTGGGAAGTGGCGGCGCGGGACTGACGGCCGCCTTGACTGCCGCGGCCAACGGCGCATCGGTGGAGGTCTACGAGAAGACGGCGACGGTCGGCGGAACCACCGCGGTGTCCGGTGGCATCGTGTGGATCCCCGCGCACCGACGCTCCCCCGACGGCGAACTGACGGAGGCCGACGCGCTGCGCTACCTCGAGGCACAGTCGCTGGGCGTGATGGACCGCGAACTGGTCGAGACGTTCGTTCACACCGGCCCGAAGATGCTTGACTTCGTCGAGGAGCACAGCGAGCTGCAGTTCGAAATCGCCGAGGGGTTCCCGGATTACAAGCCCGAACTGCCGGGCGGACGCCCGACGGGCGGTCGCTCGCTGAACGCCAAGCCGTTTGACCTGTCCCGGCTGGGTGAATGGCGAGACCGAATCACGTCGTTCCCCGCCGACTTCAGCAATGTCGGCATCGACGCCGAAACCCGCGCCAGGATCCACGCGTCGGTCGACAACGACGCCGGCGACTACTGCGTTGCGGGCACCGCGTTGATCGCCGGGTTGTTGAAGGGTCTTCTTGACCTGGGAGTGACTCCCCGCACGGACGCCAGGGCGCTCGAACTGATCGCTGAGTCGGGTGCCGTCGTCGGTGTGCGAATCCTCCATGACGGCAGGGACATTCGCGTTCGTGCCCGTGCCGGTGTCGTGCTGGGCACCGGTGGGTTCGAGTGGGATGAGGAGCTCGTCGAGGCGTTTCTGCGCGGGCCGATGCACGGTCCGGTGTCGCCCCCGAACAACACCGGTGACGGCCTGCGGATGGCGATGGCGCACGGTGCCGACCTGGCGAACATGGGCGAGGCGTGGTGGGTGCCGATCATCCAGATTCCCGGCGACACATTCGGAGGCAAGCCGCGCAGCCGCAGCGTGCGACTCGAACGCACCCGGCCGAGAAGCATCATCGTCAACAGGGCCGGTAAGCGATTCCTCAACGAGGCGGGCGAGTACAACTCGATGGCGGGTCCGTTCCATCACCTCGATCCCCGCCACGGTTACCTCAACGACCCCGGGTGGATCGTCTTCGACTCCCAGCACCTCAAG
Organism: uncultured Actinomycetota bacterium; assembly: GCA_963743225.1. Taxonomy (GTDB): domain Bacteria; phylum Actinomycetota; class Actinomycetes; order Mycobacteriales; family Mycobacteriaceae; genus Mycobacterium. The sequence goes on from CAVUPN010000039.1 coordinate 444,187, forward strand.
CGCTATGGCTTCCTCGGCGTGTTGCCCGGTGACGAAGTGCCCGACTGGTTCTCGGAGTCGGCGGACCTCGCCGAGCTGGGCGCCAAGACCGGCATCGACCCCGACGGCCTGGCCCGCACGCTGGAGGAGTGGAACCGCAACGTCGCCGACGAACGCGACCCGGACTTCGGTCGGGGCTCCAGCGCATACGACGGGTACTGGGGCGACGACAAGGCGCCGACGCAGGCGGGCAAGACGCTCGGCCCGGTCGACACGGCGCCGTACTACGCGGTGCCGGTCACGGTGGGCGCGATGGGCACCAAGGGTGGACCGCGCACCGACCGGGACGGCCGCGTCATGCACGTCAGCGGTGCGCCGATACCGGGGCTGTATGCCGCGGGCAACGCAATGGCGGGTGCGACCGGCAAGGCCTACGGCGGTGCCGGCGGGACAATCGGCCCCGCAATGGTTTTCGGCTTCCGCGCCGGGCATGCCGCGGCGACGGGGAAATCGGTCTCCTAGTCGCAAGCCAACGGGCACGAAAGTGCGTCCACTGCGAAAACTGACCAAACTTTTCGCACTCCGTGCACGTTCGGTGTGGTGATTGACTATTGACTCACGACACTACAGCGCGTGCACGGGAACGTTCGCCCAGCCACACACATTCGTCATGTGCACCCGCTGCACGCCGGAGCGGTCGATCTCATAACTCGGAATCAGGTCGATCAGCCTTTCCAACGCGATCCGGCCTTCCATCCGCGCCAGCGCGGCGCCCAGGCAGCTGTGGATGCCGTAACCGAAGTTCAGGTTGTAGCCGACTGGCCGCACACGGTCGATGTCGAAGCGGTCGGGATCGGGAAAGAACCGTTCGTCGCGGGTGGCCGCGCCGTTGATGAGCAGGACTGGATCGCCCGCGGGGATCGTGGTGCCGTGCAGCGTGACATCGCGTGTGGTGGTGCGGATCTGGTACTGCGAGGGGCCTTCATAGCGCAGTAGCTCCTCGAACGCCGCCGGTATCTTGTCACGGTCATCCTTCAGCTTCTGCCATTGGTCGGGATTGTCGGCGAACACGACGACGGCATTTCCGACGAGCTTGGTCACCGTCTCCGCGCCCGCACCGCCGAGCATCGTTGCAAACCCGGCGATCTCGATGTCATCGAGCCGCCTGGCCTCGCCGTCCTCGACGACTTCCGTCTCGATGAGCCGGCTGATCATGTCGTCTTGCGGTTTGTCACGACGTTCTTGTATCAGCTCGTAGTAGTACGCGCCCGACTGGATCATGGCGTCCATGCTCTCCCGGGAGGGGGAAATCGAGCCGGGCTCGCGTTCCAGACCCTTGTCGAGCCAATGCCGCAGTTTCTGCCTGTCTTCGGGGGGAACGCCGAGCATCGACGTGATGATCTCGACCGGGAAGAGCGCCGCGAAGTCGGCAACCGCGTCGAACGACGACGGATCGAGTTGCTTCACATAGCGATCGATGGTGTCTTTGACCATTTGCTCGAGGGACGCGACCGCCCGCGGGGTGAAGACACGGTTCACCAGCTTGCGCATCCGCTCATGCTCGGGCGGGTCCAAGCTGATGATGATCTTCCCGATGGGGCTGACCGCCTTGGGAGCCTTGACGATGTCGAGCGTGACGCCCTTGGCCGACGAAAAGGTCTCGTGGTCCTTGATCGCCGCCGCGACGTCGTCATAGCGCGTCAGCGCCCAGAAGTCGTACTTGTCGCTGTAGTACACCGGCGCCTCGTCACGCATCCGGCGGTACGTCTCGTACGGTGCGCAGAAGAAATCCTCTGAGTACGGATCGAAGACGACCGGGCCGCCCGAAACTGTTGGACTCGATACGCTCACAGCTCAGCTCCGTTTCCGTTGTCGCAACTTTGTATCAGATCAAGGCTCTACGGGGACGGCGAACAGCTGCTCCGCCGCGGTGTAGGGATCGGACCGGCCGTCGGCGACCAACTCCGCCAAGCGGTCCAGATCGGGATGACTTCGCAGCCGGGTCTGCGCCAGCGACAGGATCTGCGAGCGGGCGCGCGCCCTGCGGCGTTCCGGGCTGTCGGTACGGTGATGGGTCTCGATGGCCTCCACCAACTCGGGGATGCCCTCACCCTGTGCGGCAACGAGTTTGAGAATCGGCGCCTTGGTCTCGGCGCGAAGATCGCGCACCGTCTGGTCCGCGCCGTCACGGTCGGCCTTGTTCACAACGACGATGTCCGCGACTTCCAGCAGGCCCGCCTTGGCAGCCTGAACCGCGTCCCCCGCACCGGGATTGAGGAGGACGATGGTCGGGTCGGCGATCGCGGCGATCTCGATTTCGGACTGTCCGACACCGACCGTCTCCAGCACGATCAGGTCATACGACAGGGCGGCGAGCAGACGGGTCGCCGCGGGGACGGCGGCGGCGAGCCCGCCCAGGTGACCGCGGGTCGCCACCGATCGGATCAGCACGTCGGCGTCGTTGATGTGCGTGGCCATCCGAATCCGGTCGCCGAGCAGGGCGCCGCCGCTGTAGGGCGAGGACGGGTCGACTGCAAGTACGGCAACCCGCATTTCGCGTTCGCGGTACGCGCTGACAAGGGCGGCGACCGTTGTCGACTTTCCGGCTCCCGGCGGTCCGGTGACGCCGACGATCCGGGGAAGTGTGGTCGCGCCCAGTGCATCCAGTACTTCGTCGCGGCGCGAACTCTCGACAAGGCTCAACAGCCGGCCGGCCGCTCGGGTGGACCCGTTGCGCGCCGCCGTGATGAGCTCGTCGATGGTCATCGTCAGGCCGAGCCTACGGTGCTCGCTGGACGGACACGATGACTGCTTCTGACATCGGGGGGACTCCGTTTCCGACGACGTGAGAATGCTATTCTCTCTGATTGAGAGTGCCAGTTGCAAGAAGGGGAATCATATGCAAATCGCCGGTAGCTCCGCGATCGTGGTCGGCGGCGCAGGCGGCCTGGGTGAGGCGACCGTCCGCAGACTGCACGCTGCTGGAGCCAAGGTGGTCGTCGCCGACCTCGCCGACGACAAGGGCAAGGAGCTTGAGAGCGAGCTCGGCGTGCGGTATGTGAGCACCGACGCCACCTCGGAAGAGTCCGTCAACGCCGCGATCGCCGAGGCAGTGTCCCTGGCCCCGTTGCGGATCTCGGTCGACACCCACGGCGGTCCGGCCAGCGGCGGGCGCCTGATCGGCAAGGACGGTTCGCCGCTGGACCTCGAGGGCTTCAAGAAGACGATCGAGTTCTACCTGACCGCGGTGTTCAACGTGATGCGGCTGTCGGCCGCCGCGATCGCCAAGTCCGAGCCGCTGGAGGAGGGCGGCCGCGGCGCGATCGTCAACACCGCGTCGATCGCCGGGTACGAGGGCCAGATCGGACAGCTCCCCTACTCGGCGGCCAAGGGCGGCGTGCTCGGCATGACGCTGGTCGCGGCCCGCGACCTGTCGCCGCTCGGCATCCGCGTCAACACCATCGCCCCCGGCACCATCAACACCCCCGCCTACGGCAAGGCGGCCGACGCGCTCGAGCAGTACTGGGGCGCCGCAGGTGCCGTTCCCGAAGCGCATGGGCCGATCGACGGAGTACGCCCAGCTGGCGCAGAGCATCATCGAGAACGACTATCTCAACGGCGAGATCATTCGCCTCGACGGAGCGCTGCGCTTCCCGCCGAAGTGACGCGGAGGGACTCGACGGAAAGGTGGCCTTCGTCGCCGGTGCCAGCCGTGGCATCGGCGCGACGGTCGCCACGGCCCTCGCCCGTGAGGGTGCGGCGGTCGCGGTCGCCGCGCGCTCCGAGCAGCGAGGGCAAGCTCCCCGGCACGATTCATTCTGTCGCCGACGGGCATCTCGTCGTCGGGCGGCCGTGCGCTGGCCGTGCCGTGCGACGTCACCAGCGAGGATTCGGTGGAGACGGCGGTGGCCGCAACAGTCGCCGAGTTCGGCGGAATCGACATTCTGGTCGCCAACGCAGGCGTGTTGTGGCTCGGCCCGGTCGAGTCGACGCCGCTCAAACGCTGGCAACTGTGCCTGGACGTCAACCTGACCGGCGTCTTCCTGGTCACCAAGGCGGTCATCCCGCATGTGCGGGCGCGCGGCGGCGGCTCACTGATCGCCGATCACGACCACCGGTGTCACGATGATCGATCACGGCTCGAACGCCTACTGGGTGTCCAAGGCCGCCGTGGAACGGCTGTACCTGGGGCTTGGCCGCCGACTCAAGCCAGACAACATCGCCGTCAACTGCCTGAGCCCGTCGCGGGTCGTGCTGACCGAGGGCTGGCAGGCCGGTGGCGGCGGCATGGAGATTCCGCCGGAGATGGTCGAGCCTCCCGAGGCGATGGCCGACGCCGCTGTCGTACTGGCACAACAGAATGCGGGCGGCATCACCGGAACCATCCAGCGCTCCGAAGAACTCACCGCGAAATAGCATTCCCGGCTGGCTAAATCGGCGAATTCACAACCCGGAACGCTGCAAATCGGCTTCGCTGAAGTGTTTGGGCTCGGACGTGCAAGCCGCTCGACGAGGTGCGGCACGAACTCCGGGCGGCACGTTCGACTCGAGCGTGCGCGCTCGAATGACAGATGATCCTTGGCGGCACGACGGGCGGGACGAGTGAACGCGGCGCGACTCGGCGTCCACGCTCGCTCATGAGCCTCGCTGGTCGTCGAGCGACGGCCGGATCGCCGACTATCGCGAAGCATCGCGCGACCCGAGGCTCAGCGCGCGCGAGCATGTGCCGCGGGGCTAGGAAGTAACGGAAATTTGTCAACTACATGCCGATTGTTCCGGGTGATTGCCCAAGAAGCGGTAAGTAGCACCAAGTCGCGACGCGGCTTCGTGCCGGTTGCTTCATCGCGGCGGGGCGATTACCTTCTGCCCGTGCTCGAACCTGTTCCTTGGCAGCGGCCTGTTCCGGCTCGGCCGCGCCACCGATCCGGAGCACCGCGTCAGGCTCTCGTTCGGCACCGATGTCGGCGGCGGCAACCGCTTCTCCATGCTCAGCGTCCTGGACGAGGCCTACAAGATCGGCATGATGAACAACGGCATGCTCAAAGATCCGCCGAGGCCGAGCGCAACAAGCTCTCGTCCTATCGCGGCTTCTGGTCGATCACGCTGGGCGGCGCCGAAGGACTGTATATCGACGATCTGGTCGGCAACTTCGACCCAGGCAAGGAAGCCGACTTCGTCGTACTCGACTGCAATGGCGGCCCGCCGGCGCTGGCCTGGCGGCAGTCCCTGATCGCCGAGGGCGGCAAGCTCTCGACGATCGAGCAGGCCGCGGACCTGCTGTTCGGCCTGATGGTGGTGGGCGATGACCGCGCGATCGCGCAGACGTGGGCGATGGGCACGCAGGTGTATCAGCGGCGATGAGTCCTGCGGCGTCCGGCGGTCATACTGTTGAACCCCTTAGGTGAGGAGGACTTCTGATGCGCAGCGTGACCTATTCGATGGGCGTTTCACTTGACGGCTACATCGTCGGCCCGGACGGCAGCTTCGACTGGACGGCGCCCGACGACGAGGTTTTTCGCTTCTCCATCGACGAGATACAAGAGGTCGGCGTTCACCTGTTGGGGCGACGGCTGTACGAGACGATGCTGTACTGGGAGACCGCCGAACAGAATCCGTCGCTCGACGACTCAGAGCTCGAGTGGGCCGCGCTCTGGAACCCACTCCCGAAGGTGGTGTTCTCCACCACGCTGTCGTCGGTGCAGGGCAATGCCCGCCTGGCGTCAGGCAGCCTGGCAGAGGAGATCGAGCGGTTGCGGGCCGAGCCGGGCGAGGGTGACATCGCGATCGGCGGCGCGACGCTCGCCGCCGAGGCAGACGGCTTGGGTTTGATCGACGACTACCGTGTCAGGGTTTACCCCGTGCTGGTTGGCGGTGGCACTCCGTTCTTTCCCCACAGCGAGCGTCGGGTGGATCTCGAACTCGTCGAGACCCGCACCTTCAGCTCAGGAGTCGTCTACCTCCGCCACCGGGTGGCGCGTTAGTCCTTGGCGATCAGCCCGTCCACGATCTTGTTGAAGTCGGTTGTCCCGAACGACACGTACTCGGCGAGGTTGGCGTAGTCCAGTGACGCCATCACGGCCTTCTCCAATTGGATGTTCATCAGCCGCTTGGTGGCCTCGACCGCCTGCTGGGGCAGCTCCATGATCTTCTTCGCGCACGCGATCGCCTCGGCCAGCGGATCTTCGACGACGTGGTTGGCCAGACCCAACTCGACCGCGCGTTGGGCCTTGATCCGCACTCCGGTCAACGCGAATTCCTTGGCCTGCAACAGGCTGATCTGCGAACCCCACACCAGCGGGCCGCCGTCAGCGGCGACCAGTCCGATCTGCACGTGCGGATCGGCGAAGAACGCCGTCTCGGCGATGTAGACGATGTCGGACAGCGCGGCCAGGCTGCAGCCGAGCCCGACGGCCGGGCCGTTCACCGCGGCGATGACCGGGATGCGGCAGCGCAGCATGCCGATGACGAGGTCGCGGCCGTGCTTGATCGTCTTCTGCCGCAGCGCCTCATTGTTGCGAAGCTCGTCGAGATAGTTGAAGTCGCCGCCGGCCGAGAATGCCCGGCCCGCACCGGTGATGACTGCCGCCCGTGCACCGGTGTCCTCGTTGAGCGCCTCCCAGATCTTGGCCAGCCCCACATGCAGGTTGTCGTTGACCGCGTTGAGCGCATCGGGCCGGTTCAGCGTGATGATACGCAGGCCGCCGTCGGCCTTGACGTCGATTTCGTCTGGCATGTCGTACATTTCACACTCCTAATCCAAGAATGCGCTGCGCGATGATGTTCTTCTGAATCTGTGAGGTGCCGCCCATCACGCTCTGCGCGCGGCTGTACATGTAGGCACCGAACAACTCCGGGTCGCCAGTGCCGACAGTGGCCAGCGCGGCGTGGCCGACCGACTGCTCGACCCACGTCATCAATAATTTGTCGAGCGACCCCTGCGGCCCGTGAGTGAGGCCGTCGAGCTGTTCGGACAACCGCCTGCGCACATGCAATCGCAGCATCTCGGTCTGCACCCACGCCCACGACAACTCCTCGGGCGCGGGCCCGTCGACGCGGGAGGCCAACTGGCGCACCAGCTTTCCGTACCGGGCCGAGAAGCCCAGCGTCGACGGCTCGCGTTCATGGCTGACGACCGTCATCGCGAGCTTCCAGCCCTCACCGGTATCACCGACGATGTTCTCGGCCGGCACCCGGGCACCATCGAAGGATACCTGGCCGAATTCCTTTGTGACGCCGCTGATCATCTTCAGTGGTCGCTGCTCAACACCGGGCTGGTGCATGTTGACGACGAACGCCGAGATGCCCTTGTGCTTGGGCACATCCTTGTCGGTGCGCGCCAACAGTAGACACCAGTCGGCGACGTCGGAGTAGCTGGTCCAGATCTTGTGGCCGTGGATGACGTATTCGTCGCCCTCGCGGGTGGCCGTGGTGGTCAACGATGCGAGGTCCGATCCCGCGCCGGGTTCGGAGAAGCCCTGACACCACCGTTCGGTGCCGTTGATCATGCCGGGCAGGAATCGCTGCTGCAGTTCCTTGCTGCCGTGATGGCCGAAGGCGACGACCAGGTAGCCGAGGCTGGGCCGTGCCGGGGCGCCCGCCTTCGCGATCTCCTCGTCGACGATGACGTCGTAGACGGGCGGCAGGTCCTGCCCGCCGTACTCCTTGGGCCAGGATGTGCCGAAGAAGCCCGCCTCGTAAAGCGCCTGATGCCAGGCGCCCTGGGCAGCCCAGTACTCGTCACCGGATGTCGGGAACTTCCCCTTCTGCTCGGAAAGCCAGCCGCGCAACCGATCCCGGAATGCGGCCTCGTCCGGCGAATCACGAAAATCCAATGGACACCTCCTCCAGCTTCACGGGCCACGTCTCGCTGGCGGCCAGCACCCTGCGCAGATAGACGTGCGCGAGGCATTCCCACGTGTTGCCGATGCCGCCGTGCACCTGGATCGACGTCTCACAGACCGTCATGGCCGCACGCGCACAGTAGATCTTGGCCACCCGCGCGGCCTCGATGGCCTCGGCCGCGGGCAGTTCGTCGACGGCCCAGGCGGCGTGGCGCAGCACGCTGATGGAGCCCTCGATCAGGGCCAGGCTCTCGGCCAGCAGGTGCGCGACGGCCTGGTACGACCCGATCGTGGCGCCGTACTGCTCGCGGACCTTGGCGTACTCGCAGGCAAGTGCATGCGTACCGCGGGCGGCGCCGACGAGGTCGGCACAGGTGACCGTCAGCGCGAGGGCCCGCCAGCGGCCGGCGTCCTCGTCGCTGAGCTCACTGAGCTCGGGTGGCGACTCGACCACTCCGGCAACGCTTTTCGTGAGATCGATCGACTCGGGCTCAGTCGCTCGCCACCGACGGCTCACGGCCGAGCCGACACTTGAGGTCGTCGGAGAGCAGGGGGCCGAGGAACGGAACGTCGACCAGTCCCCTGGCGAACTCCTCCGCGACGAGGGCAACCTCTACGCCGGAGGCCCCGTCGCTGCGCAGGGTCCGAAACCCCGTCCCGTCGATCGCTTTCTCCAGCCGGGCGACGCGGTTGGCGTCGTCGAGGTCGGCGACCGACCCGGGCCCGAGGTCGTCGGCCAACTCGGCGGCGGCCTCACGCAGCTGCCGCTGTTCAGCCGTCAGACGGACGTCCATGGTGCTCCTTCAGCACTCGACGCAATACCTTTCCAGAAGGCAATCGCGGAATCTCGGGAACGATCACCACGCGGCTCAGTTGCTTGTACGACGCGAGCCGCTGCGCGACGAGGGCGACGAGCTCGTCGGGGTCCACCGAACCATGTGTCGCGACCGCGGCGACGACCGCCTCGCCATCGTTGCGGTCGTCGACGCCGAAGACCGCGCAGTCGTCGACCTGCGGATGCCCGTGCAGCACCGCCTCGATCTCGGCAGGCGCGACCTGGAAACCGCGCACCTTGATCATCTCCTTGGCCCGGTCCGTGATCCGAAGCCAGCCGTCGGTGTCGAGGTAGCCGACATCCCCGGTCCGATACCAACCGTCCGAAAACGCCTGTGCGGTCGCGTCGTCGGGCAGGTAACCGGCCATCACGGAATCCGATCGGGCCTGAATCTCGCCGACCTCGCCGGGCGCCACCGTCGTGCCGTCCGCCAGCGAGACCACCCGAACTTCGACCCCGGGCACCGGCCGTCCGACGGTGTCCAACCGGGCCCCTTCGAGCGAGTTGCATGCGATCACCGGCAATTCGCTTGTGCCGTAGGCGGTCACCCAGTTCACGCCGGCCCTCTCGGTGACGGCCTCGGCGACGCTTGCAGTGACCGGCGTTGCGCACCACATGATGTACCGCAGCGACGACAGGTCGTAGGAATCCAGCTTCGGATGCGCGGCCAGCGCCAGCGCGATCGGCGCGACGGCCATCTCGATGGTGATCCGGTCGGCCTCGATGTGGTGCAGCATCTGGTCGATGTCGAAGCGCCGGTGCAGCCGGATCCACGCCCCCGTTTCGAGCGCCATCACGATGTTGAGCAGGCCGAGGATGTGCGACGGCGGCGTCACGATCTGCATGCGATCGGCCGACGACAATCCAAGGGCGTCACGCCAGTGCCGCACGGCCACCGCGAACCCGCCGTGGGTGTGCCGAACGGCCTTGGGCATCCCGGTCGTGCCGGAGCTGAACACGAAGAGCGCGTCCGCGTCCGGATCCGGTGCGTCGAACTCGCGCAGTCCCGGAGTGACGGGGTCGTCCAGCTGCAGCATCGGCATCAGCCCGGCAAGCACCGGGTGGTCGCCGACGGCGTGCGCGGGCTTGGTCAACGCAAGCGCGTGTTCGACCTCGGTTTCCCGCCACGCCGGGCTGAGCAGGACCGCCGCGGCACCCAGCCGCCAGATGGCCCGCAGCGCGACGACGAACTCTGGTCGGTTCGACGACATCAGCGCCACCCGGTCGCCGGCACGCACTCCACGATGCTCCAACAGTGTGGCCATGCCGTTGGCCAGGGCGTCGAGCTGCGCGAGGGTGTATTCGCGCTCGTCGAATGCCAGGGCGGTTGGCTCGCTCACGTCAGCTCACCCGCCCTTTCAGCCGTTGCACGACGCACCGAGAACACACTATCCTATAGCGAGAATAGTATTCTCGTAGAAACAGAATCTCAATGGCACAAGGAGACCCAAGATGACCGTCGAGGGGACCGTGACGATCCTGCTCGACCGGAAAACGGCTTCGGTGTCGCGCGTCGAGAACGAGACGCTTCTGGAAAGCGCGCGGCGCGCGGGGCTGTCGCCGCCGTTCAGTTGCGAGGCGGGTAACTGCGGCACCTGCATGGCGCGGCTCACCGAGGGCAAGGCGACCATGCGCGTCAACGACGCGCTGGATGAGGATGAGGTGGCCGAGGGGTACATCCTCACCTGTCAGGGTGTGCCGGAGACGCCGTCGGTGACCGTCGAGTACGACTGAACCGCGCCGTGCTCGTCTAGGCCGGGCGGCGGTCGGTATTCGGGCTGGTAGCCGGACACGTGGATTGGGCTGCCCACCAACCGGAACTCTCCAGCCGTCACGACCACCTCCGGCGTCGCCTCGAGGGCATCGGGCAGCGCGCGTACCGCGGCGGCCGGAATCCCGAGCGGACGCAGCCGGGCCTCCCAGCTCTTGGCGCTGTCGGTGGCCAGCGCCGCGGTGACGACGGCGAGCACCTCCTCGCGCTGGGCCGCGCGCTCGGCCATGGTCGGAAAGCCGGATATGCCGGCCTCCGCGGCAAACGACGTCCAGAACGCATCATGGGTGATGAAAAGCGCGAGGTAGCCGTCGGCCGTCGAGAATAGCTGCGCCGGAACGTAATACGAATGCGCGCCGAACGGATGGCGGTGCGGCTCCACTCCGTCGTTGAGGTAGGCCGAGGCGCGGTAGTTCAACTGCGACATCACCACGTCGCGCAGCGAGACATCGACCTGCCCGCCGCGGCCCGACACGATCTGGGCCAACAGGCCAAGTGCCGCAGCCAGTCCGGTGGAGTTGTCGGCCGCCGAATAGCCGGGCAAGGTCGGCGGGCCATCGGGGTCACCGGTCATCGCCGCCACCCCCGTCCCCGCCTGGATCACGTAGTCGAACGCCGGATCGTCGCCCCCGTCCATTCCGAAACCGGTCAAGGCCACGCAGACGATCTTCTCGTTGAAGCGCCGCAAGTCCTCGTAGGTGAGCCCGAGCCTGCGGATCGCCGACGGCTTCATATTGACCAGCAGCGCATGGGATTTCGCGACCAGCTCACCGAGCTTCTGTTGGCCGGCCTCCGACCGCAGATCCAGGCAGACGCTCTGCTTGTTGCGGTTCAGGCTGGCGAAGTAGCTGTCGCTGACCTGGCGGGAGATCTCGCCGCCCGGCGGCTCGATCTTGATCACCTCGGCGCCGAGGTCGGCAAGCAGCATCGTGGCGTACGGCCCGGCGAGCATGACGCCGACCTCGAGTATGCGGATGCCCGCCAGCGGTCCGCGCGCTCATCGCGACCTCATCGGACCTCGGCGAGCTGCGAAATCACCTCGCGGGTGCGGTATTTGGACGCGATCAGCTCATCGCGGTTGTCCCCGATCGGCAGCAGCCGCACCGAGAGATCGGTGACACCGGCATCGGCGAACTGCCGGAACCGTGCCAGGATCGCTTCCTCGTCACCGGCGGCGCAGAGATCGCCGACGTCACGGGCATCGCCGCGATCGAGCAGCCGCTGATAGTTGGGTGATGTTTCGGCTTCGGCGAGAATGCGGTTGGCGCGATCCTTGGCCGCGTCGATCTCCGAGTTGGCGCACAGGCAGACGGGGATACCCGCCACGATCCGCGGCGCGGGTCGGCCCGCCTCGGCGGCGGCCTTGTTGATCTTCGGCGCGATGTGATCTCCGATGGCCTTCTCGTCGGCCATCCACAGCACGGTGCCGTCGGCGTGCTCGCCCGCGATCTGCAGCATCACCGGCCCCAGCGCGGCCACCAGCACCGGCATCGGCGTCTCCGCGCCCAGCACCGTCGGATTGTGCACGGTGAACGAATTGTTCTCGACGTCGACCGGACCGGGACCGGCGATCGCGGTGTTGAGCACCTCGAGGTAGTCGCGGGTGTACGCCGCCGGCTTCTCGTAGGGAATGCCGAGCATGTCCCGCACGATCCAGTGGTGCGACGGGCCAACGCCGAGCGCCAGCCGGCCGGACGCCATCGCATGCACCGAGAGCGCTTGGCGCGCAAGGGCGATCGGATGCTGAGCCTGTAATGGAACGACGGCCGTGCCGAGCTCGATGCGCGACGTGTGCGCGGCCATCAGCGCCACCATGGTGAGCGCGTCGAAGTCGTCGGGCACCTGCGGCATCCAGGCGGTGTCGAGACCCGCTTCCTCGGCCCACTCGATGTCGGACACCAGCTTCTTGACCTTGCGCGCCATGTCTCCGCGCTCGGCCCCGATCATCACACCAAGGCGCATCAGTCGCCCACCTTTTCAGATTCAGACGTCAACGCGCGCACATCACGGACAAGGACGTCCAGTGGTGTGCCGGTCGGAAAGACCGCTGCCGCACCGGCCGACAACAGCTTCGGCACATCGGCCTCGGGGATGGTGCCGCCGACGACCACGGCGATGTCGCCCGCGTCGGCCGCGCGCAGCGCCTCGACGGTGCGGGTGGTCAGCGCGACATGCGCGCCCGAAAGGATGCTCAACCCGACGAGCGCGACGTCCTCCTGCAACGCGATCGAGACAATGTCCTCGATGCGCTGGCGGATGCCGGTGTAGATGACCTCGAACCCCGCGTCACGCAGGGTGCGGGCGACGATCTTGGCGCCACGGTCATGACCGTCCAGGCCGGGCTTGGCGACGAGCACTCGAGTGGCCACTAGAACACCACCGGCTGCACGAACTCGCCCCAGACCGCTTTCAGCGCACCCACCATCTCCCCCACCGTGCAGTAGTTGTTGGCGCAGTCGATCAGGTGGTGCATCAAGTTGTCCTCACCCTCGGCCGCGCGCGACAGTGCGGCCAGGCTGGCCGCCACCGCAGCGGAGTCGCGATCGGCCTTGACCTTCGACAGGCGCTTCAGCTGAACGTCGCGGCCCTCGGCGTCGAGCTCGTACATCGACACGTCCGGCGCGGGCTCGTCGGAAACGAACTTGTTCACGCCGACGACGGGCCGGGCGCCGGATTCGACCTCCTGGTGGATCTTGAACGCCTCGTCGGCGATCAGGCCCTGGAGATATCCGTCCTCGATCGCGCGCACCATGCCGCCGTGGGTCTCGAGATCGTGCATGATCTCGATGATCTTCTCCTCGGTCGCATCGGTGAGCGCCTCGACGAAGTAGGAGCCGCCGAGTGGGTCGGCGACCGCCGCCACTCCGGTTTCGTACGCGAGGATCTGCTGGGTACGCAGCGCCAGCGTCGCGGATTCCTCGCTGGGCAGCGCGAACGGCTCGTCCCAGGCGGCGGTGAACATCGACTGGACGCCGCCGAGCACCGACGCCATGGCCTCGTAGGCGACGCGCACGACGTTGTTCCTCGCCTGCGGCCCGTACAACGAGGCGCCGCCGGACACGCAGCCGAACCGGAACATCGATGCCTTGTCGTTGGTGGCGCCGTAACGTTCGCGCACGATGGTGGCCCAGCGCCGCCGACCCGCCCGGTACTTCGCGATCTCCTCGAAGAAGTCGCCGTGCGTATAGAAGAAGAAGGAGATCTGCGGCGCGAACTTGTCGATGGTCATCCGGCCGCGCTCGACCACGGTGTCGCAGTAGGTGACGCCGTCGGCCAGCGTGAACGCCATCTCCTGCACGGCGTTGGCGCCCGCGTCGCGGAAGTGCGCGCCGGCCACCGAGATCGCGTTGAACCTGGGCACCTCGGCCGCGCAGAACTCGATGGTGTCGGCGATGAGTCGCAGCGACGGCTCCGGTGGCCAGATCCAGGTACCGCGGGAGGCGTACTCCTTGAGGATGTCGTTCTGGATGGTGCCGGTGAGCTTCTCCCGCGGCACGCCCTTCTTCTCGGCGGCGGCGACATAGAACGCCAGCAGGATCGCGGCAGTGCCGTTGATGGTGAAACTCGTGCTGATCTTGTCGAGCGGAATGCCGTCGAACAGGATCTCGGCATCGGCGAGCGTGTCGACCGCGACACCGACCCGGCCCACTTCCTCGCCGACCTCGGGATCGTCGGAGTCGAAGCCGCACTGCGTCGGCAGGTCCAGCGCGACCGACAAGCCCGTTCCACCCTGATCAAGCAGGTAGCGGTAGCGACGATTGGACTCTTCGGCGGTTCCGAAGCCCGAATACTGGCGGAACGTCCACAGCTTGCCGCGGTACCCACTCGCGAAATTGCCCCGGGTGAACGGGTAGGTACCCGGGGCAGGCGGGTCACCGGCCCGATCGGCCGGTCCGTAAACCGGCTCGAGCGGGATGCCGGAGGGGGTCTGAACTGGGTCGGTCATCAATGGATAACGTACTTGCAAAAAATGAGAATGCCAATACCGCAGGCCGGAAACGTGCACTGGGCGGGGGTCGTCGAGAGGTCCGGATGCCGGGCGAATACCCGGTACACAGTGAATATGGCACTTGCCTAAAATGAGAACGCCGCTACCAATCCGCTAGGATGAGGGCCGGCTCAGTCGAGGAGGCCTATGTCCCGCCAGCCCAGCCAGTCGTTCACCGATCGCACTCTCGTCGTCTCCGGTGCCAGCCGGGGCATCGGCTTGGCGATCGCGCTCGGTGCGGCAAGGCGCGGTGCGAACGTCGTGCTGCTGGCCAAGACGGCCGAACCGCACCCGAAACTCCCCGGCACCGTGCACACCGCCGTCGCCGACATCGAGGCCGCGGGCGGTAAGGGTGTCGCCGTGGTCGGCGACGTGCGCAACGAGGAAGACGTGCAGCGCACCGTGGACACGGCTGTGGAGCAGTTCGGCGGCGTCGACATCTGCGTCAACAACGCCAGCGCCATCGCCACCGAACCGACCGAGCACCTCGCGGCCAAGAAGTTCAACCTGATGATGGACATCAACGTGCAGGGCACGTTCCTGCTGACCAAGGCGTGTCTGCCGCACCTGCGCAAGTCGCCCCAAGCACACGTGCTGACGTTGGCGCCGCCGATGAACATGAACCCGCACTGGCTGGGCGCACATCCGTCCTACACGCTGTCGAAGTACGGGATGACGCTGCTGTCGCTGGGCTGGGCGGCCGAGTATGCGGACGCGGGCATCGGTTTTAGCTGCTTGTGGCCCGAGACCTACATCGCGACGTCGGCGGTGTCCAACCTCGCCGACGGCGACAAGATGGCGGCCCGGTCGCGCAGCCCGGAGATCATGGCCGACGCCGCCGTCGAGATCTTCTCCCGACCGGCCACCGAGGTGAACGGCCAGTGCTACATCGATTCGGTGCTGTTGGCAGAGGCCGGCGTGACCGACATGTCGCGCTACGGGGGCGGCGACGACCCCATCCTTGATATCTTCGTCGACAAATCATGAGCATTTCCTTGCTGCTCGAGATGGCTGCCTCGAGTGATCCGGACCGGACGGCAGTGGTCTCCGGCGACATGCGGTTGACCGCAAACGAACTCAGCGTGCTTGCCGACGGTGGGGCCGGGGTCATCGCTGCCTCCGGCGCCCAGCACGTCGCCTATGTCGGCACCGGCGGCGCGATGTTGCCGCTGCTGCTGTTCTCCTCGGCCCGCGCCGGGGTGGCGGTCACACCCCTGAACTACCGGCTGAGCCCCGACGGGCTGCGCGAACTGATCGACCGGCTGCCCACTCCCCTGGTGATCGCCGATGCCGAGTACACCGACGTCGTCACGGGCGCAGGCAAGCAGGTGATCTCCTCGGACGAGTTCGTCGAGTCGGCCCGCACCGCCGAGCCTGCGGCGGAGTTCCCCGACCCCGACGACGTCGCGGTCGTGCTGTTCACCTCTGGCACCACGTCGCGTCCGAAGGCCGTCGAGCTGACGCACAACAACTTGACGAGCTACGTGACCGGCACTGTGGAGTTCGCGTCGGCGTCCGACGAAGACGCGGCGCTGATCTGCGTGCCGCCCTATCACATCGCCGGCGTCGGCGCGGCACTGTCCAACCTGTATGCCGGCCGAAAGATGGTGTACCTGAACAAGTTCGACCCCGAGGAATGGATTCGGCTTGTGGCTGACGAGGGCATCACCACCGCGACCGTGGTGCCGACGATGCTCGACCGCATCGTGTCCGCACTCGAGCGCACGCCCACCGAGCTGTCGACACTGCGGAATCTTGCCTACGGCGGATCGAAGGTGGCGCTGCCGCTGGTGCGCAAGGCGCTCGAGCTCCTGCCCGGGGTGGGATTCGTGAACGCGTACGGCCTGACCGAGACGAGCTCGACGATCGCGGTGCTCACCCCCGACGACCATCGCGACGCGCTCGGGTCATCGGATGCGGCGGTCGCCCGGCGGCTGGGTTCGGTCGGTCAGCCGGTGCCGGGCATCGAGGTCCAGATCCGCGCCGACGACGGCACCGTTCTCGGTCCCGGCGAGACCGGCGAGCTGTTCGTCCGCGGCGACCAGGTGTCGGGCCGGTACGCCGAGATCGGCTCGGTGCTCGACGCCGACGGCTGGTTCCCGACCAAAGACGTTGCCACCCTTGATGAGAGCGGCTACCTGTTCATCGGCGGTCGATCCGACGACACGATCATCCGTGGTGGAGAGAACATCGCACCCGCCGAGATCGAAGATGTCCTCGTTGAGCATCCCGACGTGCATGCCTGCGTGGTCGTCGGACCCGAGGACCCGGAGTGGGGCCAGATCATCGTCGCGGTGGTGGTCCCCCACGACGGTGCGACTCCCGACCCCGACGAGCTGCGCGAGCACGTCCGCAAGAGCCTGCGCGGGTCAAGGACTCCCGACCGCGTGGTATTCCGTGAAGAACTGCCCACCACGGCGACCGGCAAGGTGCTGCGCCGCGAGCTTATCGATGAATTAACAAGGAGCCGAACATGATCAAGAACGGCACGCGTCTGCAGAGCCAGGTGTGCGATACCCAGGTGATCGTCGTCAGGAGCGCCGACAGCCTCGACGACCTCCGCGCCGGTGGCGTTCCCATGATCCCGATCGGCAGTGAAGATCCAGGGAAGTCCTCCGAATTAGAGATCGATCCCGCGCTCTCCGACGGAAACCTGATGGGTAAGCGCTACGTCGACGAAACCGGCGCCGAGGTGCTGGTGACCAAGGCAGGGGCGGGCACGCTGTCCGTCGGGACGGCGGCGCTGACGGTGAAAGAAGCCAAGCCACTTCCGGCCAGCGACTGACCCGATGTCCGCTGAGGCGGCGACGGCGGCGCGGGTGTCGCCGCTGCGCGTCGCGGTGGCCAGCTTCATCGGGACAACGGTCGAGTTCTACGACTTCCTCATCTACGGGACGGCGGCGGCGCTCGTCTTCCCGAAGTTGTTCTTTCCCAACGCGTCACCGGCGTCCGGTGTGCTCTTGTCGTTCGCGACGTTCGGCGTGGGATTCTTCGCCCGTCCCCTTGGCGGCATCGTGTTCGGTCATTTCGGCGACCGACTCGGGCGCAAGAGAATGCTGGTGTATTCACTTGTCGGCATGGGTGTTTCGACGGTCTTGATCGGACTGCTGCCCACCCACGCACACATCGGCGTCGCCGCGCCGATCCTGCTGACCTTGCTGCGCCTGGCACAGGGCTTCGCCGTCGGCGGCGAATGGGGTGGGGCCACGCTGATGGCGGTGGAGCACGCGTCGTCGGACCGAAAGGGCTTCTACGGGGCGTTCCCCCAGATGGGTGCGCCCGCCGGGACCGCAACCGCGACTCTGGCGTTCTTCCTCGTGTCGCAACTGCCCGACGACCAGTTTCTGTCCTGGGGCTGGCGGATCCCCTTTCTGTTCAGCGCCGTGCTGATCGTCATCGGTCTGGTGATCAGGCTGAGATTGTCGGAAAGCCCCGACTTCGCCGAACTGCGCGCTACGTCAAGCGTGGTCCGCATGCCGATCGTGGAGGCTTTTCGCAAGCATTGGCGCCAGATCCTGTTGGTGGCCGGAAGTTATCTCTCGCAGGGTGTGTTCGCGTACATCTGCGTGGCATACCTCGTTGCCTACGGCACATCGGTCGCCAAGATCGACCGCACCTGGGCGCTTTTCGGAGTGTTCGTCGCCGCCGTGGTGGCGGTGGTGATGTATCCACTCTTCGGCTCGCTGTCCGACCGGGTGGTGGGCCGCAAGGCTCTCTTCCTCACCGGCGTGGTCCTGATGGCCGTGACGATCGGTCCGGTGTTCGCGTTGATCAACACGGGCAGGCCGGTCCTGTTCCTCGTCGCCCTGGTGCTGGTGTTCGGCTTTGCGATGGCACCCGCGGCCGGTGTCACCGGCGCGTTGTTCTCCATGGTCTTCGATGCCGACGTGCGCTACAGCGGCGTATCGATCGGATACACCCTCTCGCAGGTGGTCGGCTCGGCGTTCGCCCCGACGATCGCCGCGGCGCTGTACAACGCGACCAAGTCCAGCGACGCGATCGTCGGCTATCTCGTCGCCGTATCGGTCGTCTCTGCGGTATCCGTGACCCTGCTGCCTGGCGGCTGGCGCCGTCCTGCGGCGAGCGAGTAGTTAGGCGTTGAAAGTTAGTTAACCCGCGTATTCGGGAATGCAAGGCGCATGCGCGGGCCCGAGCCGGCTGTCGCCGATGCGATGACGTCGGACGCTGCCCTTGCCCGCGGTCGCATCCGCTCGGGTGATCACACTGGACCCACAAGCGGGCTTGCGGAGGGATTCGCCCAGGCCAACCTGGTGATCCTGCCTGCGGACCAAGCGCTCGACTTCCTGCGCTTCTGTGTCAGGAACCCGAAGCCGTGCCCGCTCCTGGAGGTCACCGACACCGGGTCAGCCCATCCAGCCACGCTCGCGCCGGACGCCGACCTCCGGACCGACCTCCCGCGCTACCGCGTGTTTGAGAACGGCGAGCTCGTCGACGAGCCAACAGATGTGACCGACTATTGGCGTGACGATCTGGTGAGTTTCCTGCTCGGCTGCTCGTTCACGTTCGAATGGGCACTTGCCGCCGCCGGTCTTCCGCTGGCGCATCAACGGCAGGGCGTCAACGTTCCGATGTACCTGACCGATCGCCGATGCGTCGGCGCCGGCCCGTTCACCGGGCCGCTGGTCGTCTCGATGAGACCGTTCGCGCCGGGTGACGTCGATCACGCAGCCGAAGTCTCGGCTCGGTTCCCGTTGATGCACGGCGGGCCGGTGCATATCGGGGACCCGGCAGAGCTGGGCATCGCCGATCTGAGCGCGGCGGACTTCGGCGATCCTGTTCGCATCGCAGAAGACGAGGTGCCCGTGTTCTGGGCATGCGGGGTGACACCGCAGGCGGTTGTCCTCGAGGCCAAGCCGTCGCTGGCGATCTTCCACGCGCCCGGCCACATGTTCATCACCGATCGGCCGCACGCCGAATTCGACTGCGAGGAGTAGTGCCATGACCGTCCATGACGAGCACGTCTCACATCGTCACGCCGACCCCGGGGATGTGCGGAAGGCGGTGCGCGGCGCGGCGATCGGCAACACGGTCGAGTGGTTCGACTTCGCGATCTACGCCGTGTTGGCCACCTATATCGCGGACAAGTTCTTCCCATCCGGCGACGACACGGTCGCGCTGCTCAACACGTTCGCCATCTTCGCGGCGGCATTCTTCATGCGGCCCCTTGGTGGGATCTTCTTCGGTCCGCTCGCAGACCGGATCGGCCGCCAGCGGGTGCTGGCGATCGTGATCCTGTTGATGTCGGCCTCGACCTTCGCCATCGGTCTGGTGCCGAGCTACGACACTATCGGTGTGTTCGCCCCGCTGTTGCTTCTACTTCTTCGTTGCCTGCAAGGCTTTTCGGCGGGCGGCGAGTACGGCAGTGGTGCGTGCTTCCTGGCCGAGTATGCGCCGGACAAGCACCGCGGGTTTGTCGTCTCGTTCCTGGTGTGGTCGGTGGTAGTGGGCTTCCTGCTGGGATCCCTCACGGTCACCGCGCTGCAGGCGGTGCTCTCCGAGAGCGCCATGAACTCGTATGGTTGGCGCATTCCGTTCCTGCTTGCAGGCGTGCTCGGCGTCGTCGGCCTCTACATCCGACTGCGCCTGCGCGACACCCCTGAATTCGAGGAGTTGCGCGACGAAGGCGAGGTGTCGGCCTCGCCGCTCAAGGAGGCCCTGACGACGTCGTGGCGGCCCATCCTCCAGATCTTCGGGCTGGTGGTAATCCACAACGTCGGCTTCTACACGGTGTTCACGTTCCTGCCGAGCTACTTCACCAAGACACTCGGGCTGACCAAGATGGACGCGTTCATCTCGATCACCATCGCCAGCGTGGTGGCCTTGGTACTCATACCGCCGCTAGGCGCCCTGTCCGACCGGATCGGACGCAAGCCGCTGCTGATCGCGGGCTCGGTTGGATTCATCGTGCTCGCCTATCCCCTTTTCCTGCTGCTGAACTCCGGTTCCCTCGGCGCTGCGATCGCCGGGCACGCCGGCCTGGCCGCGGTCGAGGCCGTCTTTGTTTCGACGTCGTTGGCGGCAGCGGCCGAGCTGTTCGCCACCCGGGTGCGATCGAGTGCCTACTCAATCGGCTACAACACATCGGTCGCGATCTTCGGTGGGACTGCGCCGTACGTTGCGACGTGGCTCACCGATCGCACGGGCAATACGCTCGCGCCCGCGTACTACGTGATCGTCGCGGCCATCATCACGCTCGCGACGGTGATGACGATGCGAGAAACCTCGGCGCGTCCGCTACGTATGCTGGTGACGGATTAGCGCTAATCACGTGAGTCATTAATTCGTCGGCAGGAGCTTCTGCCGATGCTGGCCGCGATTCGATCGCGGCTCGTTGGTGGTCAATCCGGCGTCACCACACCCAACGTGAAGGTACGGCGAAAAAGTTGTCAGATTTTCGCAACTGCCGCACATTCGGCGCCGCACGGGATTTGGCCAATGATCTGCATCCGAATTACAGACTCCACACTAGTCGCCCCACATCAGACCGCGGATGATCGCGGCCTGCGGAATATCCTCGACAGCGATCAATCCCTTGGGAGCGCGGCAGATCCAGTCGATCGCATTCACGACCCTCGCCGCGGTCGAGATACAGCCCGCTTCGGTGGGATCGAGCACCGGGTGGGAAACATGTGTATTGAGCTCAACGCGCGGATCCCCGTCGACGACCACACGGTGGACGCCAACCTTGTTGTCGGGTGGGTAGTCCCAGTCGGGTGCCGCGGCTTGAGTCAGACGATTGATGTGCTCCATGGTGATCACCGGAACTCCGTCGCGGACACCTTCGACCGCGAACCGGGCAGCTGCCATCTGACCGGGCTCCACCGTCGTCATTTTGCATTCGATCCGGTGATCGGTGTACCACGGCTCGGTACGTTGACGAACCTCGTCGAGTTCCACGCCGAGCTGCTCGGCGAGATTGCGGACCGGGACCTCCCCACAACGTCGTAATGACGCCGGGCAGGAACAGCATCGGCGCCTCGTCATCGGCAGTCATGCCGAAACCCATTGATTTGCCAGTGAACTCGTAATCGTCGTAATTGCCGTAGTCGAAGATCTCCTGCACGGTGATCGACCTGGCGCGAGTCACCAGACTCAGCGCGGAGTGAACCTCGGTGTCACCCGAGTAGCCGGGGTCGATTCCGTTCACATACAGCGAGGCGTTGCCTTTCTCGCAGCCCTGTTCCAGCGGTACCCGCAGCCAGTCGTCCGCCTGGCGCGGGGCCACGAGCCAGACCATCGATGTTGCCGCCACGTTGATGCCCGCGGCGAGGAACCTCGACATCTGCTCGAGGGCTTCCATCGGCCGTGTCTCACCCTGTGCGGTGTAGACAACACAATCCGGCTTCAGCGCTATCAGCGCGTCGATGTCATCGGTCGCGATGACACCGGTCGGTTGGTCCAGCCCGCACAGCTCCGATGCATCCCGGCCGATCTTGTTGGGACTGGCGGCATGCACACCGACCAACTCCATATCCGGCCTGCCGATGATCGCTGCCAACGAATGGCGCCCGACGTTGCCGGTGGAAAACTGCACTATTCTTCGCATTTGGCGTCCTCGCTCAGTAGTCCGGGATTTTGTAGCCGAGAGTTGTTCGAGTCGATGCCGCCGTCCACGTGGAAGATCGCGTTGGTCGCGTAGCAGTCTTTGGTCGACGGATACACGCAGAGCCGGCCGAGGTCTCGACGTCGCCGAGGCGGTGCAGCGGTGTCACGCGTCATCCGCGGTCTCCGGTGCTGTAGCTCTGCTGCTCCTTATAGGCTCGGTTGCTCGCATAGGCCATCAGCCGCACAGCGGTACGGCGTCCCATCAGATGGCGGAACGCAAAGTGCGTGAAACGCAGCACGCGCGCAGGAAACACCGTCGGCTTCTTTCCCAGCGCGTTCAGCGTCTCGGCGGCGACCTGCTCGGGCTCTTGGACCGGCACGTTGTCGTCCGCCGGCGCCGATGCCACGTAGTTCGGTGTCCGTGTCGCTCCCGCACAGCTGACCAGGACGTCGACCCCGTCGTCGCGGAGCTCGGCCCAGAGGCCTTCGGCCAGCACCAGGTTGTAAGCCTTGGTGGCGGAGTAGTTCGCGACCCTCACCATTCCTTGCAGCGCCCCCATCGAAGACAGCAGGACGATCCCGCCACGACCTCTTGCACGGAACCGCTCGCCGAAGCCGTGGGCGAGCACGAGCGGCCCGCGCACGTTGACGTCGACCTCCTTGAGGTGCGTGTCGATGTCGAAGTTCCAGAACGGTCCGACGACGGAGAACGCGGCGTTGTAGATGAGGAGGCCGACGTCGAGGTCGACGAGGTCGGAAAGGATGCGGTCGAGGTCGTCGCGGTCGGCGAGGTCCGCTCGCAACGCGCGCGTCTGCACGCCGGTCGTGGCGGCGATGTCCTCGGCGATCTGCTGTGCGAGCTCGACGCGCCGTGCGATGAGGACGACGTTAAGCCCCCGGCTGGCGCACCCTCGTGCGAGTGCCTCACCGAGCCCTTCGGATGCCCCGGCGACTACCGCCCACGGGCCGTAGCGCTCTGCGAACGTTGCCATGGCTAGCCCTCGCCTTTCGTTGTGACCGGTCGCGTGAACGGGTGCTCTCGCCACATCCGGATGAGCACCCATACGGGGACGATCAGCCAGCCCGCGTTCGTTGCGAGCACGAGCGGCAGGTGGTCGGTCGCGAACGGCCCGGCGATCTCCTCACCAAGAATGACGGTGACCGTGGCCAGCATCACGGACGCCCAGATGATCGACCAGTTGCGGATCCACTCCTTGCCCTTCCAGAACGCGTAGAGCGCAGCGATGTAGAACGGGCCGTAGACGACCTGGTCGATCCAGACGATCGTCGTGTACCAGACGGGCCGCTCATAGAGCAGCGGGTCGTAATTCTCGAAATACCAGTGCAGGAAGTCGATCATGTACGCCGGAGGCCAGATCGGGTAGGTGAAGTTGTCCGGGTCGCGGATGACGAGCTGCTCGATGTCCGCCTGGTAGGTCACGAAGATGACGTTGACCAGAAAGAAGATCCACAAGGCGATGTCCTGCTTGCGCTCTCGGAACGGGATGACCTCGCGTGCGGCGGCATCGGGCATCAGTCGAACTCCATCGGCAGACTCGTCGGCTATGCCGGAGGAGATGTTGACGATCGCGCCGCGGTCGGCGTCGACCATGTTAGGCGCCCTTCCCTGTTCCGGTGACGATCGCGACCTGGCCTTCCACGTTGAACTGCTCCGGCGTCATACGAGTCCTTTAGCTCAGCGGTGACATCGTCGCCTGCCATCTAACGATGATTATTGACTGAAGTCAACGACACTTAAGTCGGGTTAGTTGTCCGTTCCTAAGTTCGGACAAGAGTGTTCGCTCAACTCGAGCCTAGGAACGTAGGGCAATGGGTTGACTACAGTCAGCCCAAAGCGGTGCCCAACGGTATCGTGTGACGAATGAACCGTGTCCACCACGTGACCTGGTGTCTGGAACCCGAGAACATGGACGCTGCCAAGGAGATGTGGGAGCAGCGGCTCGGTGTCGAGCTCATCGACTTCGTCCTCGAGGCAGACGGCCTGCGCGTGCTGCTCGCCTGGGATGCCGGAGTCGAGCTCATCTCACCGCATGGCCGGCTCGGGCCGGCCGGCACGATGGTGCGGACGCACCTCGACAAACACGGTGAGGGCGTGTACGCGACAGTCCTGTTGACCGACGACTTCGAATCCGTCGAAACCGGGATGAAGTCTGTCGGCTCGAAGCTGATGCACCCGGAGGAGGCTGTGATAGAAGGGGTCCCGCTGCCGAACGGTGTTGTCACGGGTGGCAACGATTCAGTCGACGGTGCACCAGGTTTCGTATTGACCGGCGGGCTGTTCGACGAGGTTAACGGGATGCGCCTGGCGTTCCAGCAGTTCCGCCCAATCAGTCGCTGAGCGTCATTTCGAGAAACTAGAGGAACTGGACATGGCAGTGGTGGACAAGCCGTCGGCGCGCGAGGCCAAGCGGTTGCAGACCAAGGAACGTCTGATGGGCGCGGCCATCGCCGAGTTCAAACGGTCGGGAATGGCCGACGCCGATGTCGGAGCAATCGTGACGGCCGCCGGCGTGGCACACGGCACCTTCTTCTTCCACTTCCCGACCAAGGAGCATGTGCTGCTGGAACTGGAGCATCGCGAAGAGGAGCGGATTGCCAAACAGCTCGGCCGTTTCGTGGAATCGGGACACGCCCTTGCGCCCGTACTCAAAGAGGCGGTGCGATTGGTAGTCGGATTGGAGCGTCGGCTGGGTGATCTGCTCTTCAAAGACTTTCTAGCGCTTCATTTTTCCCAGACCCGTCCTGCTGCCGAAGAGGGCAAGGATCACCCGGTGATTGTCCTGGTCGCTCAAGAGATCGAGCGCGCGCAAGAACAGGGTCGGGTGGATCCCGAGGTCAACCCCATGAACAGCGCGGTGTTCTTCCTACTGGGTCTCTATGCGCTGTTGACCACGACCAGCACCTGGCCGATGCGCGACACCATGCTCGACGACTACGTGACCAGGGCATATCGCAGCATGGAAGCTCCACCTCCCAAGTGATTGACTAAAGTCAGTTTGTCGGTTAGACACACAGAGAACGACGACGAAGGTTGGCCGCTAGGAAACCATGAATCTGCCTACGATCAACTTGCGCCGCGGTCGCAACAAGGGGGAGCCCGCGGCCGCCGCGAACGGTGTTCGCGAGGGCGTGGGCTTCGACGACCACATGGAGCAATCGCGCCTCGCGCAGAGGCAGGCCGACAAGTGGCTGATCTCCGGCAGCTTGCTGATCGGCACCGCGGCGCTGGGCGTCTTCGGCCTTCCGCTCTTCCTCCGCGGGGTCTGGTTGCTGCGGCGCGCGCAGCGCGACGGGCTGTCGGTGCGGCCGATGATCGTCACCCTGATCGGCTACCTGGTCATCATCGATGCGGCGATAAACACGGTGGGCTGGGCGCTTGACCTCGTTGCCGGCCATACCATCCTGGCGCGAATTCTCTTGAACGGGTGGGGCGCCATGTTCGACGCGGGATACTTCTGGCATTTCAACGAGCTGTGGCTCGGTGGCGCAGCGGGGCCGGGCGAGAAGGCCATGGAAGTGGGCTTCATCCTGACCGTGTTCACGATGCGCATCGCCGCCGCGATCGGGTTCCTGCAGATGAAGCGGTGGGGTCACCAGTGGATGATCATCACCTGCTGGATGGGCGTCGTGATCTGGGTCGTCTACGTGTTCAACATGACCATGTTCGCCGACGTCCGCTACTCCGGCGTCGTGTTCCCGGTCGTCGGCTGGTGGCTCTACGACATCTTCTACATCACGCCGTTCCTGGCGATCCCCTACCTACACTCCGTCAACCGCGAGATCTTCTCCGACTGATTCCGTTGCAACGCTTGAGTCATCGGGTGGCAGGCTGCTGCGCGCTGATGATCCCGAGCCTCTCGAACGTGTCTCGGACGCCGTCCTTCCAGTGCACCGCACACTTACCGATCAGCTGCTCGCGGCGGGTGTTGTCGGATGCGAAAGAGTCGAAGCTGATGGGACCTTCGACGAAACTCGGCGTGACGCCGGTGAGTTCCGCGACGTAGTCGGCCATCTCGCGGTCCGACACCGCATCATCCCCGGCCCAGTTCACGATTGTCGTCGGGACCGAGGCGACCTCGAGGAGCAGATGTGCCTGTGTGCCGATGTCCACTCCACCGATCGGTGAACTCATGTTGCTGTAGCCGATCGGGGCGAGCCACGGTCGTCCTTCCTTGAACGTGTTGTACTGCATGACGGGCAACCCGCCGTGGCCGGTCCAGCTGTAGCCGACGTTCATGCGGGCAATCGTCGTTGGCAAGTCGAGCATCCGAGCGGCCGCCCGGACGGCGCCCTCGGATGTGATCTTGATGACCGGGTACACCTCCGCGTAGCTGGCAAGACCGCCAAGCGGGTCTGTCTCGGCGTAGGCGTGGTTCGGATGGTCCTCATGCCGTTTGTAAACGCAGGAGCTCGACACATGAAGGAACGCCTCGGCTTTCCTGCAGTGCTGCATCAGGAGGGCTGATGCCTCGGCATTGTTGGTGATCGACTCGTCGTAATCGGGGCTTACGTGCAGCGCCGAGTGCACTACATGGGTGAAGTCGTCGGGCAGCATGGAGGCGTCACCTGAATCCATGTCCCACAGGCAGGTCTTGACGCCGATCGCCTCGAGTTCCGCCTTGCGTTTCGGATCGCTGAATCGTGCCGCACACCACACCTCGTTGTCCTTGGCGAAGTTCTCGGCGATGGGACCCGGCGATCTGTCCGGTCGCGCCGGTCACCAGAATCTTTCGGTCTTGGAGCATGAGCTGTCGTCCCTCCGGAGATCGGCCTCTGCTCGAGATTTCTAGCCTCTGGTTGTACCGTTGTCAATGACTATGATCATTGACAAATATCAGGTTGCGCTTGACTTGTTCTTCGTATAGTTACTGGTTACCAGGGTGATTCGTGGTAATCACCCGGACAACCACATTGCGCAGAGTTACTAATCATTGACTTAGGTCAGTCGATGGGTTACAAAGAGCGGACCATGACGCCTCAGGTCAAGCCTTCGGCGCGCGAAGCGCGCCGCCTGCAGACGAGGGAACGCATACTCGGTGCAGCGATCGCCGAGTTCAAGCGCTCGGGCATGACCGGCGCCGACGTGGGTGCGATCGTGACTGCCGCGGGCGTCGCGCACGGCACCTTCTACTTTCACTTCCCTACCAAGGAGCACGTTCTGCTGGAGTTGGAGCGTCGCGAGGAAGCACGCGTCGCGACCGAACTCGGCCGGTTCCTTGAAACAACACATGACCTGACCGCCGCGTTGACGGAGGTCGTCCGTCTCGTGACGGGACTGGAGCAACGATTCGGCCCGCTTGCTTTTCAAGGAAATACTGGCGCTGCACTTCTCGCCGACGCGACCCCACAAGGACGACTGGACCGATCATCCCGTGATCGTGTTGCTGGTCCGCGAGATCGAGCGGGCACGAGGCGACGGTGAAGTCCATCCGGAAGTCGACGCGTTCTACAGCGCGACGTTCTTCCTTCTCGGCATCTACGGATTGCTGACCACCACGGACAGCCCCGACACCCGCGACACGATGCTGGCCAAGTTGGTCGCTTCTGCCGTACGCGGTCTGGAGGTCCGATGACTCCGTCGCGCATGCAACAACCCATCAACAAGGAGGTCTGAAATGGACTGGATCTGGGAGATCCTCCGCTACGTCGCAGCCTGGGGCGGTACGGGTCTGATCATCTGGTTCTGGTACTGGATGTTCTCCAACCTCGGCACATTCTGATTTCTTGATGACCGAGCTCTCCGACGCACACGCAATGGCGATCGAACGCAGTTGCGCAGTGACGGCTGTCGCACTGAGCGGTCAGCGTCGCGAGGGTGTGCGCCTGGTGACCGGCGACCATCGAGAATTCAGCTTGAGTGCAACGCTCGACTTCGTGCACGTTCCATACCCGTCGCTCGAGCGTGACTGGACGCGCAGAACCCTGACATGCGGTGTTGCACTTCAATGTTCGCCATCGAAGGAACGTCTTGTCGAGTATCGATTGAATGAGCTGTCGACGCGCGAACTCCGCGCCCTCACCCTCGTCGAGAGCGGGGTTTCTCTGGGGTGGATTGCGTCGGACTGGCCCGGGCTGCTGGATGAACTGCAGCGGCTGGTACCCGAACTCGAGACGTTGCCCGGCGACATGGACGCCAAAGAGATGCTCAACCGTGCAGTTGCACTGGCGCGTGCAGGTCAACCGCTGACCGTTCATCCTTTGCTCGGCAGGTTGCCGTTGGCGTACACGATGCCGCAGGGACTATCGGACAAGCTGCGACGCAGTTTCGGCAGGATGCCTTGGACCACAACGCAGAAGCGGCTTCCGCGACCGTATTCCGTGCCCGTTGGCGGCGACGGCGGGGTGCGCAACCCCAATCTTCCGCCGCCGAGTCGACCGCAGGACAACGACCTCGACATCACACCCGATCATCGGCCCGGCATTCCGTATCCCGAGTGGAACGAGTGGACGAAGAGTTTCATGCCGGACCACGTCGCGGTTCTCGAACGCGCGACACACGCCGTCGCGTCCACCAGCCGGAGTCGGGATCCGCCGATCTACGAAAGTGGTTCGAGGAGCACACCCATCGGGCGATGAAGAACCGCCTCGAAGACGGTTCCGATCTGGACGTCGAGCAGTACGTCAGCCACTACATCGACTTGACGACCGGCGAGGCGATCGAGCCACGCATCTTCCGCGAACTGCTGCCCAGCAGCCGCGACGTCACCACGGCGCTGCTGCTCGACGGAAGCTCGTCGTTGGGCGTGCACGGCGGCAGGATATTCAAGCTGGAATTGGCCTGTGCCGACGCGCTGTCCCAAGCGATGACGCTCGCCCGCGAGCGGCACGGCATCTTCGTGTTCACCGGCAACACCCGACACCGGGTCGAAGTCAATTGCCTCAAGGACTTCGAGGACCGTCGGTTCGTACCGCCGAGCCGACTCGGTTTGGCCACCGGCGGATACACGAGGCTGGGCGCACCACTGCGCCACTTGACAAGTCGACTCCTGGCACAACCGTCGGAGCGGCGCCTGCTCATCGTGATCGGTGACGGCCTGATCTCCGATGAGGGCTACGAGGGACGCTACGCATGGGCCGACGCCGCGCACGCAGTAGAGGAAGCCAACGACGCGGGAGTGAGCATGTACTACGTCGGCGTCGGACCGACCCGGGTCGACCCTCTCCCCGAGGTCTTCGGATCTCGCCGGTCCCAACGCATCCGGCGAGTCGAGGAGCTACCGCGGGTATTGGCCCACGTCCATCGCGAGCTCGTCGCCGCATGACCGACAACCAGCCGAGGAAGAGATGACCACCGACACCTATTATTCGAACGGCAACGAAGTCCAGTTGTTCGAGCAGGCGTATCACCAGCGCCTACCCGTGATGCTCACCGGCCCGACGGGGTGCGGTAAGACACGGTTGGTCGAGCACATGGGCCTACTGCTGCGACGACCCGTGGTCACCATCAGCTGCCACGACGACCTCACCAGTTCCGATCTCGTCGGCCGCTTCATGGTGACCGGCGGCGACGTGGTGTGGACCGATGGGCCTCTCACCAGAGCGGTCAAGGCCGGCGCCATCTGCTATCTGGACGAGGTCGTGGAAGCACGCCACGACTCGCTGGCCATCCTGCATTCGCTCACCGATCACCGCCGCGCTCTGTATCTGGACAGGGCCGGTGAGGTGGTTCAAGCGCCGGAGACGTTCATGCTCGTGTGCTCGTACAACCCCGCCTATCGCAGCTCTCTGAAGGAGCTGAAGCCGTCCTTCCGTCAGCGCTTCGTCACGCTTCCGATGCGGTACCTGCCCCCCGACCGCGAGGCCGAGGTGGTCGTTGCCGAAGCAGGCATCGAGTTGGCAACGGCCAAGCGACTTGTTCAGTGCGCCACCGCCATCCGCACCGCAGACGAGGCCTTCCACTTCGAGCCGCCGTCTACCCGAGTGCTCGTCACCGCGGCGCAGTTGATCGCTGCGGGCGCAACCGAATTGGAGGCCGCCGAAGCCTGCATCCTCGCACCGCTGTCCACCGACGGTGCGATCACCGACGGCTTGCGGGAAGTGGCGGTGGCCAGCCTGGCCGCCACCGACAGCTCGAGCACGCCACGCTAGGGAAGGAGTCACCCGCATGGATCAAAAGGAGAAGAAGCGCAAGAGGGCGCTGATCATCCTGCAAGTCGTCATCTACGGCTATCTGCTGACGATGTTCCTCATTCAGCTGTACATGTCCTTCGCCCGAGGCTGGTGGGAACTGTGAATCTTCCTTTGCTGAGCCGTCTTTCGGGGGGAAAGACCCTTGCCCCGGCTGATGGCTCTGTCGGCCTCGAGGACCACCACGACGAGTCCCGCCTGGCTCAGCGCCGGGCCGACAAGTGGATGATCGTCGGCGCCGCGTTGATGGGGATGTGGGCCCCCGGTCTGATCGGCTTTCCCATCTTCATGCGCGGGGTTTGGCTGCAGCGCCAGGCTCTGCGCGCGGGTCTCTCGGTACGGCCCATGATCGTCACGCTGATCGGTTATCTGGTCTTGATCGACGGAATGCTCAACAGCCTTGGCTGGGCCTTGGACCTGGTCGCGAACCACACCCTGATCAACCGGGTGCTGATGGTCGGCTGGGGCAACATGTTCGATGCGGGCTACTTCTGGCATTACAACGAGCTGTGGGTCGGTGGCGCTGCGGGGCCCGGCGAGAAAGCCTACGTGGCGGGGTTGATTTTCACGGTGTTCTCGATGCGGGTCGCCGCGGCGATCGGGTTCCTGCAGATGAAGCGTTGGGGTCATCAGTGGATGATCGTCACCTGCTGGATGGGCGTCGTGATCTGGTCCGCATATGTGTTCAACATGACGATGTTCGCCGACGTACGCTACGCCGGCGTCGTGTTCCCCGTCATCGGCTGGTGGCTCTACGACATCTTCTACATCACCCCCTTCCTCGCGATCCCGTACCTGCACACGGTGAACCGCGAAATCTTCACCGACTGAACAGGTTTAAGGAGCACAGCTGTGACGTCAACTTCGCCGGAACCGGCCGCCACCGAGGAGAAAGACCCGGCCGCCGATCTCCCGCCCGGGACCACCCCCTATTACGCGAACATGCACAAGTGGATCAAACGGGCGGTCCTGGTATGTCTGGTCGCCCTGGTCATCGAAGGCGCCTTCACGCTGCCCTTCATGGCGGTCTACTACGGCTATCCGACACTGAGTCTCACCGAGATCTGCAGCGAACTGCTCAAGGTCCGGTACTCCGACGACACCTTGGAGTGCAAGGTTCCCTACCCACCGTTGGGACCGCCCGAAGGCGCTGAAGGTAAGGACACCGCGCAGGACGAGTGGGGCATCCAGCCGGTACCCAAGTACAACCGACTCGGGTTCCGCGAACTGGTCCGCATCCACAACGAACGGGTGGCGCGCGAGTCCGCCGAACAACAAGAAGGGGCACCGACGCCATGACGAAGAAACTCCGCGTGATCCAGTGGGGCACCGGCAATGTCGGCAAGCACTCCGTCGAGGCGGTACACAGCCATCCCGATCTCGAACTGGTCGGGGCGCTCGTGTACAGCGACGAGAAGGCCGGACGGGATATCGGTGAGGTCGTCGGCATCGGCCCGATCGGCGTCATCGCCACCAAGGACGTCGACGAGATCCTGGCGCTGGACGCCGACTGCGTGCTCTACCACGCCCAGGGTGACTGGAATCCGCCGGTTGCACTCGACGACATCTGCCGGATCCTGGCCTCGGGTAAGAACGTGGTGTCGACCGCGGTGACGGCATGGATCTATCCCGAGAGCAGCACCGACGACGTGGTGAAACGCCTCGAAGCGGCGTGCGACGAGGGGCGAAGTTCCTTTCACGGCACCGGTATCGAGCCGGGCTGGGGCTCCGAGGTGCTGCCGCTGACGATGTCGGGTCTGTTCCGCCGGATCGACTCGCTGGTGGTGCAGGAGCTGATGGACTACAGCACCTACGACCAGTCGTTCGTGCTGTTCGACGTCATGGGCTTCGGGAAGCCACCCGACGCACGGGTGCCGATGGATGAGCCCGCCATCGGCGCATTGTCGTTCAAGGCCCCGCTGATGCTGGTCGCCGAGGGACTCGGCGCCACCATCGAGGACTACGTCTGGGAACGCCAGGTCGCCACGACCGACAAACCCATCGAGGTCAAGGCGGGCCGCGTGGAGGCCGGCACCGTGTCGGCGGTGCGGTTCGCCTACACGGCCATCATCGAGGGGCGTCGGGCCCTGACCGTCGAACACATCACCCGCCTCGGTCCGGACCAGGCTCCGCACTGGCCGAATGGGCGAGGCTGGAAGGTGACGGTCGAGGGCCTCCCGTCGATGGTGCTCGAATCACGGATCGCCATTAACGATGAGGACGACACCGACCAGGCCTGCCTTGGCACTGCCATGCATTCAGTGCACGCGATTGCGCCCGTCTGCGCGGCGGCTCCCGGCATCCGCACCTTCCTCGATCTGCCAACGATCGTCGGCCGCGGCGTGCTCTCGAAAGGACTCGGCGGTTGAGGGCCGAAGAACACGCGAAGAACTGGGATCTTCGCCACGAAGATTTCAAGGACAACGATTTCCTGTACGACGTCTACTCCGTCATGCGGCAGAACGCGCCGTTCGCTCATACCGACACACCGTTTCTCAGTGCGACGCCCGGAGGCGCGTGGGTGGCGACCCGCTATGCCGAGTGCTACAAGATCCTGCAGGACTGGCAGCACTTCTCCAGCAACCCGACGCCGGAAGGGGCTGAGCAGCTCGCAGGCGACCTGGTGATCACCCTGGACCCGCCACGGCAGCAGAAGTTCCGCCAGGTGCTCAACCCTTACTTCTCGCCCGGTCGGATGAAACAACTGCGCCCCCAGATCCGCGACGAAACCGACCTTCTGATCGACACTTTCGTCGAATCGGGCACCGGGGACCTCGCTCAGGTCGCGTGGCGGCAGCCCGGCATCGTGTTCTTCAAATACCTCTTGGGAATGCCTGTCGACGATGTCCCCTTGTGTATCGAGCTGACCGACACCGCGCTCAACGGCGAAACCGAGGAAGCCCGGATGGGAGCCTGGGGCGGGCTGTATCAGCACCTGCACGACGCGATCACGGCGCGAAGCAGCCAGCCGCCGCAGGACGACATGATCGACGTACTTCTCAACGCCGAGATCGACGGCGAGAAGCTGCCGTTTCAAGACGTCGTCGCCAATGCCATGCTGTTGGTCCAGGCCGGGCTCGAGACGACGGCAAGCGCGATGTCCTTCGCGTTCCACTATCTCGGAACGCATCCGGCGGAACGCGACCGGCTCATCCGCGAACCCGAGATCCTGCCCAGAGCCGTCGAAGAGTTCATCCGCTTCGCCGGATCGATTCACGGCATCCCCCGGACCGTCGCGAAGAATGTCGAGCTGAGCGGACACGCTTTCTGTCCGGGTGAATCCGTCATTGTCAACTACGCCTCCGCGAACCGTGATCCCCAGGAGTTCCCCGACCCGGATCGCTGTGTCCTTGATCGCCAAGCGAATCGCCATCTTGGATTCGGAGCGGGCGTCCATCGGTGCCTCGGCTCCAATCTCGCACGCCTGGAGTTCCACGTCGGTGTCGAACAGGTTCTTTCGCGACTGCCAGACTTCGCTGTCGCACCCGATGCCGACGCCGCGTTCCACGGAAACTCTGTGACACGCGGCTACCGTCAAATTCCTGTGGTGTTCAGTCCTGGCAAGCGATCGACGCTGGCAGCGGCCCGATGACCTATCGAATCGTCCAATGGACGACCGGCAATGTCGGAAAGAAGTCGGTACATGCGATCGCCTTGAACCCGAACCTCCAACTCGTCGGGTGCTACGCGTGGTCACCGGACAAGGTCGGCCGCGACGTGGGCGAGCTGTGCGGCATAGATCCTTTAGGGGTTACGGCCTCCGACGATGTGGACGCACTTCTTGCGCTCAAACCGGACTGCGTCGTCTACAACCCGATGTTCGCCGACATCGACGAAGTGGTGCGCATTCTCGGTGCAGGCATCAACGTGGTGACGACGTCGGAGTTCATCACCGGACACCAGTTGGGTGATGACCGCGATCGCATCACCGAGGCATGCGCACAGGGCGGCTCGACGATCTTCGGCAGCGGCATCAACCCGGGCTTCATCCAGCTCTTCGCAATCGTCACTGCCGGGATCTCGGACCGGGTAGACCGGATATCCATCGTCGAATCCTTCGACACCACGATCTACAACTCTCCGGCGACTGAAATTCCGATGGGCTTCGGCTATCCCATCGACCAGCCGGATCTTCATGCGATAACAGAGAAGGGGTCGGGCATCTTTCGGGAGGCCGTGCTTCTGCTGGCCGACGCCCTGGGTTGCGAACTCGACGAGTGCGCTGCGAGGCCGAGTATGCCCAGACCACCGAGGATCTCGAACTGCCCGGTGACTGGACCATCGCGGCCGGATGCGTTGCGGGCATCGACGTTCGGTGGAAGGGGTTACTGGGTGAGCGGGAGGTTGTCGAGGTCCGTGGCGTCTGGACCAAGGGTCAATCGCTGGACCCGGCGTGGTCGACTGCCTTCGGCAATACCATCACGGTCGAGGGCCGACCGACGATCAAGAGCACGCTGAGCTTCGAGCCGCCACCGGACTTCCAGGCCGAAACTCTCGACGACTTCATCATGCTCGGGCTGACCATCACAGCCATGCCTGCGATCACCGCGATACCAGCTGTCGTCGAGGCGTCTCCCGGCATCGCGACGTACACCAACCTGCCGCTGCTCCTCCCACGCGGAGTGCTGGCAACCAGCTGAAGGGTAGAAACTGTTGTCTGAGAAGACTTATCGGATCATCCAGTGGATGACGGGCGATGTCGGACAGGTCGGGGTGCGACACTTCGCGGACAACCCCGTGTTCGATCTCGTAGCGGTCCTGGTGCACAGTCCCGAAAAGGTCGGCAAGGACGCCGGCGAGATCGCCGGTATCGGACCGATCGGCGTCGTCGCGACCGACGACATCGAATCGATCGTAGCCACGGACGCCGACTGTGTGTTCTACACGCCGGTGATCATGGATGTGGACACGGTGTGCCGACTACTGCGCTCGGGGAAGAACGTCGTGACGACGAGCGGTTTCTTCCACCCGAGCGCGGACTTCCGCGAGGCCGGAGACCAGATCCGCGCGGCCTGCAAGGATGGCGGCACCTCGTTCCACGGCGGCGGCATCCATCCGGGGTACGCCGGTGACATCTTGCCGCTGACTCTTGCGCGGGTGGTCAGCAAGATCGAGAAGATCCAGGTGTACGAGGTCGTCAACGTCCTCACCGACGCTCCGCTGGACCACATCGATTGGATGGGTTTCGGCAAGGACAAGGACAAATTTCTCTCCGAGCCAACCATTCTGGGACTCGGCGTGCCCTTCTTCGCACAGTCGATGTACATGATCGCGGACGGCCTAGGCGTGACGATTGAGGAGGTGACCGCGGATCTGAAAGCGGCCACGGCGACCGTAGATATACCGCACGAGGAGGGTGCGATCGCGCGGGGAACCGTCGCCGCGCAACATCACGAATGGACAGCCTGGGTCAACGGCCGACCGCTCATCGTCTTCCACGCGATCTACCTGACCGGCGGTCCCGACACCATTGACCCGGCGTGGGATTGGGGCAAGACGCGGTACCGGATTGTGATTGAAGGCGATCCGCCGACCGAACTCACGCTCGAAGGTGTCGAGAAACCGGACGGAACCTTGGCACACCCCGGCTACAACTGGACCGCGATGGGTGCGATCAACGCCATCCCCGACGTGTGTGACGCCTTGCCCGGCTGGGTGACCCATTTCGATCTCGGGCTGGTCCGTCCCCGAGGACTTGTGCGCAAGTGACCGTCGAGACCACAAAGCCCAGTGTCTTCGACGCAGGGCTACCGACTCTCAGTTACGACCTCACCGACACGCCGCAGGAGATCTATCCCCAGTTCCGTGCGGCGCAACAGATTGCGCCGATCGCGCTGGGACCCATTGGGCCCGAGGTACTCTCGTATGAACTCGCGAGGACCGTACTTCGAGGTCCGCAGTTCATCGTCCCTCAGGGAATTCATCTCTCTGCCCACGGAATCACGTCCGGTCCGCTGTGGGACAGGGTGACCCGCAGCATCTTGAACATGGAAGGCGACGAACACCGACGGCTGCGCAGCCTGGTGTCCAAGGCCTTCACGCCGCGGGCCACGGCGCGTATGCACGACACCATCCAAATCGTGGTCAACGAGCTCATCGATGAGGTCGTGGACTCGGGCGGTTGCGAATTCGTCGCCGACATCGCCCGGCCGTATCCGATTCCCATCATCTGCGCGTTGTTCGGCGCGCCTCGCGAAGACTGGCAACAGTTCTCGCGGTGGGCCGAGGACATCTTCAAGATCGTCAGCTTCGACTGCAACCTTGCCGAGGAGGAGCCTGTCGTCCTCAAGGCGTGGGGCGAGTTCGACGACTACATCGACGATATGGTCGCGAGCAGGCGTCGACGCTTGACCGACGATCTGCTCTCCGAGCTCATCCGCATCGAAGACGAAGGCGACCGCCTCGATGCCGGCGAGTTGCGCATGTTGGCCTTCAGCATTCTGGTGGCCGGCACCGACACCACCCGTAGCCAACTCGCCGCATCCATGCAGGTGCTCTGCGATCACCCCGAGCAATGGACGCTGCTTGCCGACCAGCCCGAATTGGCGATGCGTGCCGTCGAAGAGACCATGCGCCATTCGCCGTCCATGTGCAGCACCGTGCGCAGCGCCACCGACGACGTCGCCATCGGCGACTACACCTTCCCCGCGGGCACCTTCATCATCGTCAACACCTATGCGGCCAATCGTGATCCGGCCATCTACGACGATCCGACGCGCTTCGACATCACCCGAGACGAACCACCACCCATCCTCACCTTCGGCGGTGGGGTGCACTATTGCCTCGGCGCCAACCTGGCCAGGCTGGAACTCGCGGAAGCACTCAAGATCCTTTCTCACCGACTGCCGAATCCTCGCCGCGTTGGACCGGCGCCGTGGAAGCCGCTGCTCGGCTTGAGTGGACCGACCAGCTCTGCCCATCGAGTTCGACACCTCGCCCGCACGATGACGCCACCAGCACCGCGCCCAGGGATCATGGGTTGGGCATGATCGGCGGCGGCATCGCCGTCAGCCTCAAGTGAAGTGGTCAGACTCCCACGGTGTTCGATATGCGGGAAGATGCCTCGAGCGGCGACTTCTGAGACGAACTTCGAGTCATGCTGACCAGCACCAATTCCCGGCCCTGTAACGCCGATGCGTGTCTCGAATGTGGTCTTTTCGAGACGCGTTCTGATGCGAGAAGGGTAATCGCGGCATCGGACGCGCCGGGCGGACCCTCTGTTGTCGCGCTCGGCGGGCACGCCTGGCCCTGTGGGACGATAAGCCACGTCACGCCGTCCGGACCCCGGCGGCGCTGTGCGGGAGGGAAGCACACCACGCCGTCACGTCGCCCCGAACTCTCGAGCATGGCGGACGACTACGCGCGGCACGCCCTCTCGCAGCGCGCCGCATTCGAGGCGACCCACCCAGCCGTGATGGCCGCCGCGGGGCGGCTGGCGAGCGAACCCGTGCTCTGGGTGGCCGATCTGGGCGCCGCCGACGGCGTGAACTCTCACGGCCTTATCCGCGATCTCGTGGCCCAGCGCGCCGGCCGGCCGCTGATCTACGCGCTCGTTGATCTCCCGACGAACGCGTGGCGGGTCGCCGCCGCCCACCTGCGGGACGCCTTCGGCCCGGCGGCGGACCAGGGCGTGATAGTCGTGATCCCTGCGCCGGCCGAGTCGGGCCCCGGGGTCGCCGACACGGGCACGGGCGCCCATTACGCCTTGGCGGAGGCCCACGGCGAGGCCTGTCGGCGAGCGCTCGATCGCGACCCGCCGCCCGCCACGGTCGTCTCCATGGCCGGAATCCCACTCCACCAGGCGCCCTCACTTCCGCGAGGCACAGTGCACCTCGCGGTGACCGGGACGACCATGCACTGGGTCGCCGACGCCGCCGGCCTGGCCTCGAGCGGCTCGGTGTTCCCCGGCTACCCGGACCACGTGGACGAGGACGAGCGACGCGCCTGGCGCGTCGCCGCGGAACGGCAGTGGGAGCGAATGCTCGAGATGCGCGCAGTAGAGCTGGCGCCGGGCGGGTGGTTTATCGCCGCCATCCCGGCCTCCCCCGCTCCATGCCCGGACAGGACGGGGCTCTACGTCGAGATCGTCGGGGACATGAACCTGCTGCTCGCCGACTGGCGCCGCGCGGGGCGCATCGGCGGTGCCACCGTCGCCGCGGCCGTCGTTCCGGTCTGGTCGCGCACACTCGGCGAGTTCCGGGCTCCCTTCGAGGCGGGCGGCGGGAGCTTCGCCGGCCTCGAGCTCGAGAGCGTCGAGCTTTTCCGTCTCGACAACCCCTACTGGCACGACAATCCCGCGGTGTTCGCGCGGGACTACGTCAAAAGCGTGACCGCGTGGGGAGGGCCGCTCCTCCTCCGTGCCTTCGCGCACGAGGGCGAGGCACGCGCTGCCGGTCTCCTCGCCGACTTCCTCGGAGAGCTCGAGGAGCGCGTCGCGGAGGCGCCCGACCGCTATCGCTGGGACTACGTCGAGGCCCTCGTCATCTGCCGGAAAGCGAGCGACGCGGGGCGAGGCCGCGCCCGCGTTTCCTCGACCAGTTGAGCGCGACAAATCGGGTCTGACCCAGTTGTCACCATCTTTATAAAAACAATAAGATAGGGCAATGGATCGCGATCAGCTCGTAGACCTCACTCGTCGTGCGCTCAAACTGGCGCGAGACAAGACGACGGACCTGGCGCCGGCCGAACACACCGTCAGGGCCGACACCTACACCTCGGCCGACCGTCACTGCTCGTGACACAGCGATGCTGCTGGCCAGCCCTCAACTCGTCGGCTATGTGTCCGAACTACCCAAACCGAATTCCTACTGCACGAAGACCGTGATGGGCCGCTCCATTCTGCTGACCCGGACATCGGATGGATCGGTCAAGGCGTTCGACAATGTCTGCCTGCACCGGCAGTCCCAGATCACCGAAGGATGCGGTAGCGCGCGCCGGCTGACCTGCCCGTACCACGCGTGGAACTACGACCTCGGCGGAAATCTCGTCGGCGTCCCCGGCAAGGAGGGGTTCCCCGAAAGTTCCACGGGCAGTGCGCGATTGACGGAACTCCCGGCGATCGAATGCGCGGGCTTTCTATGGGTGTCCCTCGACCCCGATGCCACACTCGACATCCCTGAGTTTCTCGGACCACTCGCCGACGAGCTGGAGTCGTGGGGCATCGGACACTGGGCTCCGCTGGGCGAAAAGGTGCTGGACT
This sequence comes from uncultured Actinomycetota bacterium, assembly GCA_963743225.1. Taxonomy (GTDB): domain Bacteria; phylum Actinomycetota; class Actinomycetes; order Mycobacteriales; family Mycobacteriaceae; genus Mycobacterium. The sequence continues at coordinate 483,514 of CAVUPN010000039.1, forward strand.
CGGCGATCAACTGGAAGCTCGCGATCGACACCTTCGCGGAGAACTACCACTTCGCAACCGTGCACAGGAGCACCTTCGCGACCATCGCGCGGAGCAACTGCACCGTGTTCGACTCGTTCGGCCCGCACCACCGATTGGTGTTCCCGCTCAACGGCATCCTCGATCTCGAGAACGTTCCCGAAGAGCGAGTGGGATCCGTTGCACAACATGGTGGTCATCTACGCGCTGTTCCCCAACATCGTGCTGTCGGCGACGATCGCCAACGGCGAGCTGTTCCGGGTCTACCCCGGCGACGTCCCCGGCCGCTCGATCACGGTGCACCAGAATTCGACACCGTTGGACATCTCGGAGGAATCCGTCGCCGCCGGCGCGCAGGCGGTGTTCGAGTACGCGCACGGCACCGTGCGCGACGAGGACTACGCACTGGTCGAGAAGCTACAGTTCAACCTCGCGTCCGGGGTGCGGGACCATCTGGTGTTCGGCCGCAACGAGCCAGGCCTGCAACATCGGCACGAGACGTGGACCGAGGCGATCAGCCGCTGAGTTCGGCGATGGCGCGCGCCACTTCGTCGCGCTCCCCCGGTCCGGCTGCGTCGAGTACGTCGGCGAGCTCCCAGTCCCGATACAACGCAAGCGAACGTTCGTAGAATGCGAAGCCGCTGACCGGTTCTCCGCGCAATGTTCCGTGGTATCGGTACGGACCTTCCATGTACTCGAGCGGAAGGCCGTGTGCCGGTGCGGGCACCAGCGGCTCCCCTGTCAGGTCCAGGCCGAGTTCGCGTGACGTCAGCCGGTGGCGATCGGGCATGTAGCGCGCCGCCGCCGGAGGCGGCACCAGGGTGCGGATCGACTCGGGCCAGCGCACATAGCTGGTGACGGTGACCTCGATGTCGTCGGCGTACTCGGGATCGGAATCGGGAGAGCTCGTCGTCGCACCTGAAAACGGCTGTATCGCATTGCGATTCGTCCGGTCGAACTGCCGCCATACGCTGATGTCGACGCCGTTGTCCAGGTTGATCGTGCGCCACTCGTGGGCGCGCGACCGGATATCGCCGGTCGGCCCACCGTCATTGGCGACCTTGGGAAACCATTGCCGATCGACATGGCCCGCCGACCCCGCGACCGTCTCCGTCAGGTCACCCCAGGACAACGTGCCCGTCATGGCCAGGCCGGTCTGGAAGTAGGAGTATGTGTTCGCCTGCCCGAAGCATTCGATGGCCCCGTTGTAGGCGGAGGCGCCCAGCGGCACCGGCGCCCGCGACGGTGTGACGTGCAGATCCAGCTTCATGGGAGCGCCATGCTGGTCGATGCCGCACAAGCTCACGTCGTAGGTGTAGGGCTCCAGGTCGCCCCGCCCGTCGCGACAGGTCCGCCACACGGCAGTACCCGCGCGGCTGTCGTACGAGATGTCCAGGTGCTCGTCGGAGAAGGACAGTTTGGGGTGCGACGCATCCTTCTTGTTCGTACCCGGCATGTCGTAATCGGTGTACGTGCCGTATGTGCCGTTGTCGAGGTCGAACAGCGCGAGCGTGTAGAAGTCGGCGACGATGGCCTGCCCCGGGCGGTTCTTGTTGAAGATCGTCAGGAAGGCGAACTTGCGATCGGATTCCCCGGTCAGTTCGCCGGCGATGAACCAGGTGTCCGACTCCTGGTCCGGATGATTGGCCTCGGCGGCCGGGAACACCAATTGCGGGTCGCCGGGCACCAACTCGAACGGATACTGACGCCAGTCCTCACCCACGCGGCACTCCCAAATCCTTTTTTGCTATGTTAGCAGTAATAGCAACTTTAGCCGACGGGCGGTGGTGGCATGAGATCCCTGTCCTACGACGAGCTGTTCATCGGCGGCCGTTGGCAGGCCCCGTCGACGGGGCAACGGCTGTCGGTCATCTCCCCGCACACCGAGGAACCGATCGGCGAGACGCCCGAGGCGGCGCCGGAGGATGTCGACCGGGCAGTTGCGGCTGCGCGCAGGGCATTCGACGACGGTCCGTGGCCGCGGCTCCCGGTCTCCGAGCGGATGGAGAAGATCGAAAAGCTCGCCGCGGTCTACACCGCCCACGCCGAGGAGATGGCCGATCTCATCACGGCGGAGATGGGGTCACCGCGCAGCTTCAGCCGGTTGGGGCAGGCAACCGGAGCCCTTTCCCAGATGCATCTGAACCTGGCCACCGCCAAGGAGTTTCCGTGGGTCGAGCGTCGTCAGGGGCTGTTCGGCGACGTCCAGGTGCGCCGCGCCCCCGTCGGCGTCGTCGGTGCGATCGTGCCGTGGAATGTGCCCCAGGTGCTGATCATGCCGAAACTGGTGCCCGCACTGATCGCCGGTTGCACCGTGGTGGTCAAGCCCGCCCCCGAGACGCCACTGGATGCGATGTGGTTGGCCGAGATGCTGGCGGAGATCGACCTGCCGGACGGTGTGGTGTCGATCGTGCCCGGCGGCCGGGAGACCGGAGAGGCATTGGTTCGGCACCCCGGTGTGGACAAGATCTCGTTCACCGGATCCTCGGCCACCGGCAGGCGGATCGCCGCGATGTGCGGTGAACAACTCAAACGGGTCAGCCTCGAACTCGGTGGCAAGTCGGCGGCGATCGTCCTCGACGACGCCGATGTCGACCACACAGCCAAGAGCCTCAAGATGGCGGGCCTGATGAACAACGGGCAGGCGTGCGTGGCGCAGACCCGGATCCTGGTCAGCGAGCGCAGGCATGACGAGCTCGTCGATGCGCTCGCCGCGATGATGTCCGGTTTGCAGGTCGGCGATCCTTCCGACGAGTCCACCGATATCGGGCCGCTTGTCGCGCAACGGCAGCAGCAACGAGTGCAGGGCTACATTCAGTCCGGAATCGACGAAGGCGCCCGAATTGTCCTCGGCGGCACCGATAAACCGATCGACCGCGGCTGGTACGTCCGACCCACCCTGTTCGCCGACGCGACCAACGATATGAAGATCGCCCGCGAGGAGATCTTCGGCCCGGTGTTGACGGTCTTGAAGTACACCGACGAAGCCGACGCGATCCGGATCGCCAACGACAGTGACTACGGGCTGGCCGGCTCGGTGTGGACGGCCGATGTCGCCCACGGCCTGGAGATCGCCTCCGAGATCCGCACCGGCACTTATGGCATCAATATGTACATGCTCGACACCACTGCGCCGTTCGGAGGATTCAAGCAGTCCGGCATCGGGCGCGAGTTCGGCGCCGAGGGACTCTCGGAGTACGTCGAGTTGCAGTCGACGGTGACCATGGGCGGGCTGCCAGAGTCACTCTGACAGCTCGAGCGTCAGTTCGGCCGGGCAACACAGCTCGTCGCGCTGATTGAAGATCGCGATCTCGAGGTCCACAAGGTATCTCGTGGCGCCACCGGAGTCGTCGCATCTCTTGTCGACCACCCGACCACGGCCGACCATGGAATCCCCCGCGTAGACGGAACCGACCATCGACACCTTGCGCCGCACCACCCGGCTATAGGGGCCCGCCCAGTCGGTCGCGATCCGGTCGATGAACCCCGCGAGGTGCATCGTGTTGACGAAAATCGTCGGATGCCCATGGCTTTCGGCGTAGTGCGGATCGAAGTGGCCCGGGAAGTAATCCCACGTGGCGCCCGGGTTCATCACCACGCGCTGATAACTGATCTCGTCGACGACCTCCGCGAGCTCGGTCGGCACGGTGATCTCACTCCACGCCAGTCTGCGGTACGACTTCATGGCGACTCCGCAGGGGTGAACCGGAACAGGGTGTTTCGGTTCGTCGCGACCAGTGCGCCGTCTTCGCGGTAGTAGCTGTCGCAGGTCTCGACGAAATGTCCGGTGCCAACGCGGGTTCGCTTCTCCGGTGATACCGAGACCACTTCTTCGACGACGCTGAGGCGGTCGCCCTCGAGGATCGGCGTGACGAGTTCGACGTCGTTGGACGCGTTGATGAAGGTGGTGCCGGGCAGGGGGACGCGGATCGCGATCGACGGAACCGGTCGTTCTCCGTTCGGCAGCCACGGCGGCGGGATGAGCCAGCCCATCAGCATCGCGGGTGGCGCGACGAGTCCGCCCCAGACCTCCGTTGCGAATTCGGCGTCCCAGTAGGACGGGTTGCCGTCCTGCACCAACGAGGCGAAATGCTGGATGCGCGCCGCACTGACCGCGGTGCCCGCGAACCTTGGTTCGCTGCGCACGCCGACCATGCGCAACGCGTCCTCATAACTGCCGAACGCGAACTCGTAGCGAATACCCGCGGTCACCGGCTCATACCGGTAGTGCGGCTTTACTCGGCACGACATCCCAGTCGAGTTCGCGCGATGTGAAGTACCATCCGCCTCGCTCGTAGATGAGCCGGTCGTCATAGGTCCCGGTGGCACGGAGTTCGGTTCCGACGAACAGCAACGCGACACAGTGCTGGGTGGCATCGACGCCGTCCACTTCGATCTCGTGGTCGACGGTGACGAGTCGCTGCCCGTTGCCGCCGTCGAAGGCTGCACGCAGGTCGCTGTAGGTCTCCCCCGCGCGAATGTAGGTCGCGCCCGCGTGCCGGAATGTCGCGATCCAGCCGGCGAGATCTCCCGCGGAGAACAGCCGGTTGTGGCGCGCGGTCAGGTTCAGAATGGCCGCGCGCCCGGTCACGCCGTTGAGCACGAACTCCTGCTGATAGGTCATCGTCATGTTATTTCTCCCGTCCTAGCGACTCAGGATGTAGCCGTGTTGTTCGCGGTCCCATGCGCCTGCGCCGAGACCTCTCTTTCGAAGCAGGTCCTTGCGGACCCGGCCAATCACGTTCTTCGGAATGTCGTCCAGCACTTCCAGATACCGGGGAACACAGAAGTACGGCATCCGCGCGGAACAAAAATCCAACAGCTCGGCGTAGTCCAGGCCCGCATCCGGCGCCACCGTGAGGACGACCAGGATGTCGTCCTCGCCGAGATCGCTGGGTATCGCCACGGCGGCGGCCTCGAGCACGGCGGGGTGACGCATCACCGTCGTCTCCACTTCGACCGACGACACGTTCTCGCCGCGGCGCCGCAGAGAGTCCTTCACCCGGTCGACGTAGGTCAGATTGCCGTCGGCATCGAAGGAGCCGAGATCTCCTGTGCGGAACCATTCCTCGTGGGGTGCGATCGTCAGCCGCGAGTCGGTCGCGGTGGCATCGATGTAGCCGTCGCTCATCACGTGGACCGCCCTGGGCTTGCAGGTGATCTCGCCGACGATGCCCGTGGGCACTGGTCGCCCGTCGCTGTCGACGATCCGCACCTCGAACGCGGCATTCACCTGTCCAGAAGTTCCAGGTACGCCCTCTTCGGAAACGCTCTTGAACGCGATCGGGAAGGCTTCGGTCATGCCGTACATCGTCACGATCCTGGCGCTGTACCGCTTCTCGATCTTGCGGTACATGTCTGCCGAGATCGGTGCCGCCGAGATGAATCTCAGCGGAAGCTGCGCGTCGCGTGGGTCCGGCGGCTGGTTCCAGAGCATCGAGACCATGGCACCTGCTCCCGCGAAACCCGCTGCGCCGCAAGCGCGCACCTCGTCCCACACCTCACTAGGCCGGAAGGCCGCCGACAACACCGTCGTCCCGCCGACGAGCATCGGCGCCAAGACCGCCGGTGCGGCGCTGAGGTGGAACAACGGCATGGCACTCCACACCACGTCGCCCGCCTCGAGTTCCCAGGCCGCCGCCACCCCGGCGGCCGCGGAGAACAGATAGTGCCATGTCGTCGCGACCGCTTTTGACGGTCCGGTGGTGCCCGATGTGAAGAACAGTGCCGCCAGTTCCCCGGGTTCGCTCGGCGCCGCATCCGGTGGGCTGCTGGACACGCCCGCCAACACGTCGGACAGCGAATCTCCGGTAACCAGAACTGACTTCACGGTCTCAACGCGGTCGACCACCTCGCGAAGGCGAGGATGCCGTTCGGCGTCGGTGATGACCACCGTGGCACGCGACAGCCGCAGCGCATGCACAAGAAAGTCGTCCTTGTTGGCGACATTCACCGCTGCGGTCACCGCACCGATCCGCGCGGCCCCCAACCAGAAGTACACCCACTCGGGGCATGTTGCGGTGAAGAGAGCGACGGTGTCTCCCCGGCCAACGCCAAGGTCGGTCAACGCGTTCGCCGCGGCGCACGATCGATCCCTCATCTGCGCGAACGTCACCGGCGTTCCGGCGATCGACATCAGCAACCGGTCGGGGAACTCCTCGGCGCGCCGATCCAGCACGGCCGGGACCGTGAAGCGCTCGACACCGAACTGCGACGGGCCGATCGGCCCGTCGCGCCGGCGGGCTTCAGGCACTCGCTGCCGCCGGGTCCGGTTCACCCGTGGCGGTGTAGCCGAAGTCGTCCGGCGTGGGCTCGGTGTCGGGATAGAAGCGATGCGCCCACCGCCGCAGAGCGGCATAGTCGCGGGCTTCCTCCGGCGCCAGGTTGGGCTTCTCCAGGTACTTCATGTTCTCCCACGTGAAGAAGTCCTGCTTGATGACTTCCTGTTGCAACTGAAGGAACTTCGCAGCGCGGCCGACCGGTTTGTCGCCGGTGTCGCCAGGTTCGCGAACCGAAGCCTGGGTGTAGAAGTAGTCCGTGTAGTCCTCATCGACCGGGGTCTGGCCCGTCACCTCGATGGTCGCGACCAGTTCCTTGGGGAACCGCACGATCCCGAGCCCCAGCGAGTAGTTGTCGTAGACGATGTTGGCGTCGACGGGTCCGTCGGGCGTCAGCCATGTCGACTCGCGCCCGCCGCCGAAGTTGGCGGTCACCGTGGCGTGCAGGTGATAGCCATCGGCGTTGAACGACGTGGTGTTGGCGGCGCTGTCGGCCTTGTGGACGAACTGCACGTGATACGGATCGGCCGCGTTCTCGATGATCATCTGCGCATGCACCTTGACCCGGTTCAGCATCCGCGAGTGTGGGTGAAGCGGGTAGTACTCGTCGGTTTCGAGCTCCGGTAGCACCGGCGGCTGCCAGTAAGGCGCGCGGCCGTGGCGCTCGTGCCACACCACGATGAATCCGTACCACTCCTGTGCGAAGTAGGATTTGATCTTCACGTTCTGCTTGCAGCCGATCTTGCTGTAGGGGATCAGCGCGTTCGTGCCGTCGCCCCGCCACTCCCAGCCGTGCCACGGGCAGACGATGTGCTCGCCCTCGACCGTGCCGCCGACGCCCATGTTCGCGCCGAGATGCTGGCAGTACGCATCGAGTACGTTGACCGTGCCGGACTTGGTGCGGAAGATCACCAGTTCTTCACCGAAGTAGTGGGCGCGCTTGACCTGGCCGGGCGCCAACTCGGAGGCGAAGCCGACGATGAACCAGCCGGTCGGGAACCGGTACTTCGACAGGCTGATGCCGCTGGGCCCGAATTCGCGCTCCGACGGGTCGACCGTCGAGTCAGGAATCGTCTCCGTCATGCCTACTCCGTCCGCGCGCACAATCAGGGCAGGTCAGACCCTGTCCGTCGTCTATTGTTACTATTTTAAGCATTCTAGGTCAAGGACAGCCAAACCAGGAGCCCGCATGCCCACGACCACGCCCGTCGACTTGTCTGATTCCGCCTTGTGGCGGAACGGTTTTCCCGATGAAACTCTTCGCCGAGCTGCGTCGCGAGCGGCCGATCTTCCACCACGAGCTCACCGACGGCGTCGCCAAGACCGTCAAGCGGGACTTCTGGATGACCACCAAGCACCGGCATGCGCAGCGCATCCACCGCGACACCGACTCCTTCACCGCCGTGGACGGGCCGCTCATCCAGGGCGTAGGCGTCGTCGGATCCGCGCCGACGATCATCAACATGGATCCGCCCGAACTGCTCAAGCGGCGACGGGTGATGTCGCACGCGTTCACGCCGAAGGCGATCGGCAAGCTCGAGGACGGTATTCGCAGGCGCGCCGCGGCGATGATCGACCGACTGCTTGCGGCCGGCGGCGGCGACTGGATCGACGACGTCGCCGACGTGTTGCCGATGACGGTTATCGGCGACATCATCGGAATCCCCGACGAGGACCGACCCGAGATCTTCGACACGCTCGATCGCATCCTCAAGGTCGCATCGTCGGACGACCGGTTGCCCAGCAGAACGCCATGGAGCTGTTCGGCAAGATCTTCACTTATGCGCTCGAGCTCACCGCGGAGAAGCGGCGCAACCCCACCGATGACATCTGGAGCACGCTGACGTCGGCAGTGGTCACCGACGAGAACGGTGAGCAGCTGTCCATTCCCGCCAACGAACTGGAGATCTTCTTCTTCGTGATCGCCTTCGCGGGCAGCGACACCACGAAGAACGCGCTCGCCTCGGGACTGCAGGCGTTCGTCGCCAACCCGGCCGAAATCGAGCGCTACCGCACCGATGAGGCGATCCGATCGAGTGCGGTCGAGGAAGTGCTGCGCTGGTCGACCCCCGTCGCGTTCTGGACGCGCAGCACGAAGGTCGACGTGGAGATGGACGGCGTCACCATCCCGAAGGGCGATCGGGTGGTGGCGATGTTGCGTTCGGCCAATCGCGACGAAGAGGTCTTCGACGACCCGTTCACGTTCGACATCGGCCGCACCGAGAACCCGCATGTCACGTTCGGCGGAGGTGGACCACACCACTGCCTGGGCGCGATGCTGGCCCGAGCCGAGATCCGCGCGGTGCTCGACGAGCTACTCTGCCGCGCCGACGACATCAGACTCGGTGCGCCGAAGGTCACCTACCCCAGCCTCACCAACAACATGTCGATCTACGACGAGTTGCCGGTAACCCTGACTCCGCGCTAGCGCTCGCTGCTCACAAACCCTTTGGCCTCGTGCCGATCACCGTTGCGGCGGCCAACCGGTCCAATTCGGTGTCGGTGACCCCACACAGCTCCGTCAACACCTCACCGTTGTGCTGTCCCAGCGTCGGCGGCGTACGAAGTAGCCAATTCTCGGCGCCGTCGAACCGCGCGAACGGCGGGCACGGGTACAGGCCCGCCCCGGTTCGCGGATGCTCGAGACACTCGAAGAATCCGCGGTGCCTCAGTTGCGGGTTCTCGGTCACCAGGGACGGCGATACCACCACAGCCGCCGGGATCCCGGCTCCCGTAAGCCTTTCCACGACCACCGCGGCATCCTGCGTGGCCAGCCACTCCTCGATATCGACGCCCCGGCCGCCGATGAGTTCGGCCAGGGAAGAGAGGTCGTCGTCGGTGCGTACGCTCACGGCGATCCAGTCGTCTTCCCCCGCGCACCGATAGATGTCCTGCAGCACCGCCACCCCATGCCCGCGATTGCCCCGGCGCTCCAAGACCTTCCCGAAAACCTCGAATTCCATTGTCTGAACAGCGGTCACGTTGAGTACGGTCTCGATCATCGGCACCTCGACGAGCTGGCCGCGGCCCGTGCGATCGGCGAACTCCAGCGCCGCAAGAACCGTGAACGCCGCATGTGCGCCCGCGAGCGGATCGCACGCACCACGCGGCGCCACGGGAGGACCGTCGGGCAGGCCGGTCACCCAGGCCAGGCCGGCGATCTGCTCCATCGTCGGCGCGAAGCCGACCCGGTCCCGCCACGGGCCCGTCAATCCGAACGCCGGCATCCGCACCACGACGACCCTCGGGTTGAGTTCGAGCAGAGCGTCGGCGCCGAGCCCGAACTGCTCCATCACCCGCGGGGAGAAGTTCTCGATGACGACGTCCGCCTGACGCACGAGCTCCTTGACCAGCCGGATACCGTCATCGGACTGCAAGTCGAGCGTGACCGACCGCTTGTTGGTGTTCATCGCGTGGAACACCCAGCCGTACTCCCACCAGTCATCGACGTTCTTGCGCATCCCGCCGGAGTAACGGATGCCGTCCGGACGCTGGACCGACTCGATCTTGATGACGTCGGCCCCGAACGCCGCCAACGAATGAGTCGCGGCGGGGCCGGCCCAAAACGCCGTGAAATCGACCACCCGCACACCGGCGAGCGGCGATCCTGCGGACCGCTCCGGCGTTACCGATTCCCTTGGCTCCCAGAGAGAGTCACCATCGGCGTCCCCTACACCGGGAGCCCTGCGCACCGGCGCCTGCCGGGCGATGGACATCAGCCACGGCGCGCGCGGTTGCCGGAATCCCGCGGGGTTGTCGACGAACACGCCGCGTTCCCGCAGGTGATCCATGTCAGGGATGGTCGAGCCGTTGCCGAGGGGCGCCAGCGGCAGCCGGAACAGCTGTCCGAGTTCGACGATCTCCTCGACGGTGCGCTCGCGCATCCACGGGTCGGTCCGCTCGCGTATCCAGTCGCGGTAGTCCCATCGCCCGATCTGGAATCGCAGTTGCGGAATCTCGGTGAACTCAGGGCAATCGACCATCGCGGCGAAGTCCAGCCACTGCTGCCCCGTCACCATGCTGATGCCGACGTAGCCGTCCTTGGCCGGTTCGATCGAGGGCACCTCGACCGAACGTTTGACAGGCGGCACCGCCAGCAGCTGTGAATGCAGCCACTCGCTGCTCTGCATCAACGTCATCGCCTCGAGCATCGACATGTCCAGGTGGCCTCCCGGGCCACCGGTGCCGACGCGACGACGAAGCGCCAGCGCCCCGTAGGCGGCCCAGACGCCGCCCATGTATTCCCCCAGCTCGCCGCCGATCGAGATGGGCGGACCTGCCGGATCGCCACGGAACCCCGTGCAGCCGGCGTCGGCCTGCAGGGTGAACTCCGTCGCCGGTCGCTCCGACCAGGGCCCGGTCCAGCCGAAGTCCGAGATGGACACGACGACGCAATCCGGGCGGGCCTCGAGCAGACGCCCGGGATCGACTCCGAGCGCGGCCGCCGTGGGCCGGTTCGCGGTCACCACCACGATGTCGGCGCCGGCCAGCAGGTCGGCGGAAAGGGTTGTCACGCTGTGCTTTCCGGCGTTGAGATAGCTGAACAGCGGTGCATCCACACCGGCGGGCGGCTCGGCGCCGGTCGCGGTGAAGCGGCGCAGTGGGTCGCCGCCGGGTGGCTCGACCTTCACCACATCGGCGCCGGCGTCGACGAGCAGCTTGCCGCAGTAACTGCCCGCGATACGGTCGCTGATCTCCACGACGCGCAGATCACAGAGCGGAGTGGGTGCTCCGTCGCTCACGCGGACAACCTCCCGGGGTCGTTTCTTTGTCATCTTAGTTACTTTTGTCAGATAGCGACCCCGTAGACCCCTGGTAGCGCGCCTATCACTGTTAACATTGCCATGCAATGACAACACTTGGAATCGGCCCCGAGGCTCGACGAAGGCTGGGGGCGCGCAGGACGGCCGAGATCGTCGCCGACGAACTTCGGCGGCAGATCATCGACGGTGAGCTGACCGACGGCGACCTGTTGCCGCGCCAGGAGGTGCTCGTCGAGCAGTTCAACGTCAGCCTGGTGTCGCTGCGGGAAGCCTTGCGAATCCTCGAGACCGAGGGCCTGGTGTCGGTCCGCCGCGGCAACCGCGGCGGCGCCGTAGTCCATGCGCCCGCCAAAGCCAGCGCGGCCTACATGCTTGGCCTGCTGCTGCAGAGCGACACCGTCCCGCTGGCCGATCTCGGAACCGCGCTTCAGGAGCTCGAGCCGATGTGCGCGGTACTTGCAGCACGGCGCCCCGACCGCGGGGAGACACTCATCCCCAAGCTCAAAGAGATCAACGAGTCGATGGCCGAGCACATCGAGGACGGCGCCAAGTTCACCGAGATCGGTGGCCAGTTCCACGACGAGGTCGTGCGCGGCTGCGGAAATCACACGATGATCGCCGTGGTCGGCAGCCTGGAAACGCTCTGGACCGGTCACTTGAACTGGTGGGCCAAGGAAACCGCGGCAAAGGGCGAATACCCGTCGATGAGCAAGCGCCGCATCGCATTGACCATCCACACCAAGATGACCGACGCGATCGAGGCGGGTGACGCAGAGCGCACGCGTAAGCTGGCGACCCGCCACATCGCCGACACCCAGACATACTTCAGCGCGGGCGATCCCGAGCAGCGGATCGTGGCCCTCTCGCCGCAAGCGTTGGCCCGGCGCCAGCGCTGAAAGGTGCTGTGTGCGTACGGCCTTGATCACCGGCGGCAGCGGCGGCATTGGAAAAGCATGCGGTCGCAAGCTCGCTGAGCTCGGCTATGACGTGATCCTCACCGCCCGGCGGGAGGAGCCCCTGCGCGCTTCGGCGGAGGACATCGGCGCGCGCTACGTGGTCGCTGACGCGACCGACCCGGACACGTTCGCACCCGCGGTGGACGCGGCCGGCGAGATCGATCTGCTTGTGCACGCGTCCGGCATCCTCGGCGGAACATACGCCCGCAAGCAGACTTTCGAGGAATGGCGGGCGACGATCTCGGCCAATCTGGACTCGTGTTTCGTCGTCACCTCCGCTGCGCTGCCTCGGATGAAGGTGGGTTCGCGCTTCGTGTTCGTCTCGTCGTCGGCCGCCCACGAACCGATGCCAGCGAGGACTGCGTATTCGGCGTCGAAGGCCGGTATGAATGCGTTCGCGGGAGCGTTGGCCCAAGAGGTCGACCGCGACGGCATCAACGTCCACATCGTGACACCGGGGCCGGTCGAGACCGACATGCTGACCGACGTGCCGTTCGAGATGTATGCGATACGGGCAGCCGACGTGGCCGACGCGGTGGCGTGGTTGGACACCCTCGACCCGTCCGTCGACCTGCCGGAGATCAGGCTGCACGCGATCACGCGTGGTCCCTCGGCGCGGAATCCGGTGGTGCCGCTAGAGGTCGAGCGCCGCATCACACGAACTAAGTGAGGGCGCGGTCGGCCGCGCGGAACAGCGTCCGCATGCCCATTCACCTCCGTGCCTGCGAAAACTGGCTTGAGTGCGTCGTCGAGGATGTCCAGGCGGCCGGCGGCCGCAAGCCGTCATCAATTGATGACGCTTCGCAGAAGAGACGTGGTTCGGAAGAGGATGTGACCGGAGCAGCGTCCCAGGCGGAAGCTCAACTACGGTCGCGGCTGGTCTTTGGCGGCTCGATAGCGGATCCTCGACTTTATGACAGAGGAGGAGACGCCGTGGTCCCCACAACTCCGCCCGCTGACATTGCCGGGCTGCCGACCGCGCCGAGGAATCCGCTGACGTTGCGGCAGCAGATCCACGCGGTCAAGGCATTTCACACCGGCCAGGAGGTGCTGCGCGACGCCGGCGGGCATGTGACCCGCTTGAAGCACGGCCCGACATGGTTGATGCCGGAGGCGGTGGTCGCGACCTCACCACAGGCGGCCCGCGACATTCTCGGCGGGACCGGCAGCGCCGCCGAGCGGACGCCCGCCCACGACGAGGTGCGCTCCCTGCTCGGGGCGAGCCTTTTCACGTTCAAGCACGATCGCTTGGCTGCCCCGTCGGCGCGCGCTGCAGCCGGTCTTCACCAAACACAACGTGCGCGCCTTCGGCGGGCACATGGCTCAGGCCGCCGACATGGTCGCCGCGAGCTGGAGCGACGGCCAACAAGTCGACCTCGACACAGAATGCCGCCGGCTCACCCTGCGGGCACTCGGCCGCTCGGTACTCGGGATCGATCTCGGCGAGCGCGCCGACGCGATCGCCGAACCCTTGAGGACAGCCCTCGGCTATGTCACAGCGCGGGTGACCAGTCCCGTCAGACCACCCCGCTGGCTGCCCACTCCCGCCCGCCGGCGAGCCCGCGCCGCGGCCGCTACCTTGCGCCGGCTAGCCGCAGAGGTCCTGCAGGGCTGCCGCGACGATCCGACCCGCGACGCCCCTCTGGTGCGGGCGATGATCGCCGCGACCGACCCGGCTACCGGCCGCCCACTAACCGACGACGAGATACGCAACGAACTCGTTGTGTTCATGTCGGCCGGACACGACACCACCGCCACGACCCTGACCTACGCGCTGTGGGCGCTCGGCCACCACCCCGACATGCAGGGCAAGGTCCGCGCCGAAACCGACGCCATCGGTGACCAGGAGCTCACCCCCGACGACGTTCCCCGACTGCGTTACACAGTGCAGGTGCTGCACGAGGCGCTGCGCCTATGCCCGCCAGCCCCCTCGATTCCCCGGCTGATCACCCGCGACATCGAGGTCGACGGTTATCTCGTGAAGGCAGGCACGTTGTGCACGGTGGGGGTTTACGCGATGCACCGCGACCCCGACCTGTGGGAAGACCCCCTGCGGTTCGACCCGGAACGGTTCACCCCGGAAAACGCCACGGGCCGCGACCGCTGGCAATACATCCCCTTCAGCGCAGGCCCCCGCACCTGCATCGGCGACCACTTCGCCATGCTCGAGGCCACCCTCGCACTGGCCACCATCATCCGGCGCACCGAAATCCATTCCCTCAACGACGATTTCCCGCTCGCTCTGCCCTTCACGATGGTCGCCGCAGCACCCATCCGCGCGCAGGTGAACGCACGCACCCCGCGCTTGACGGAAAGATCCGCCCGCTGAGGGCAGCCCCGACGAACGGCGATCGGCAGCGCAGATGCTGGCCTGCGATTTCGGCAAAGTCAGTCGCGGCGGGGGCGAAACTGCGGCAGCGCGAAGTCTTCTCGTTGTTCGAACACGACCTCCATCGGCAACCCACACCGCAGCTCGGCCGGATCTGCTTCGACGATGTTGGTGAGTATCCGGACGCCAGGGGCGTCATCGAGTTCGGTGAGACCGATGATCATCGGCACGGCGTCGACGAAGCCGGGATGGAACGGTTGGTGCAGAACCGTGAACGCGAAAAGGGTCCCGCGTCCGCTCACCTCGACCGCCATCGAAGTGCCCTCCGCCCCGCCCCGGACTTCGGGCACTGGGCTGGGCGGGTGCTGCAGAATGTCGGTGCCCTCGAATCCCTGCACCGACAGCTTGCCCTCTTTGGCGCTGTCCCAGAAGAACTGGGTCACGGGGTCGGGAATCGGGACCGGCCGCACATTGATTTCCATGACTTCCCTTACTGCCCTTCGTCTCCTGTGAGATACACCTGCGACTCCATCTGGTGAAAGATTCGGTATCGCTTCCCGCGCCGGACCAGCAGCCAGGTGACCCAGCTGGTGCCCGTCCGTTCGACGTCGGACTCCCTGCCGGTCAGACGCCAGCGACTCAGTAACAGGGCACGCACGACGGTGTCGTCGACCACGTCGAACTCGTGCAGCGTCGACGACTACGGACGCCGCCTTGAGCCTGCCTGCGACCCGCGCCCAGTGCCGATCCAGTTCGTCGGTGCCGATCAGCGGCGCCGCGTATTCGTCGCCGACATAGATCGGCTGGGGCTCGTCGCGCACCCAAAGATCGGCAATGCGGCCGAAGTCCAGACTCGACCAATGCTTGTCGTAGTCGCGGACGAGATCGATCAAGCGCCGACTCGACGGCGTTGTCGTCAGACTCGCGGCGTCACCGGCGCCCGGCCGTTCTCCGGGGAGTGCCTTGACCGTCGACGGCAGCCCGTACAGTGCGGTGGCGTTGCCGCGCATGATCCGCTCGCGCTGATCGGCGGGGAACCGCCTGATCGCCCAGTCCGGTGCGTCGTAGCTCCAGTGCGGGTAATCCGTCGAGAACATGATGTTGTCGCCGAGGTCCATCATTTCGATGTACTCCCGGTACACGCCGACGTTGACCTCCTCGAGCGGCTGTGTGGTGAACCGCACGTGTTCGCGGACGTAGTCGGACGGTCGGCGTCGCACGTGCGGCAGATCAGCCTTGCGGTGCTCCCAGATCCGGTCCATCCGCGACATCACCGGCATCGCCCAGGTGAAACCGCCCTCGACGAACACCACCCGCAGCTCGGGATGCCGGTCGAATGCGCCGTCGAACACCAGGCTCATCAAATGCGAGACGTAAAGCAGCGGCCACGACGCGAAGAAGTCGTGCCAGTGCGCGGGGTTGCCGACCGGATAGATCGGAATCAGCTCGAACGGCGTCTGCCCCATCAGGTGGGTGGCGACCGGAAGGCCGTTGCGCGCCGCGGCCTCGTAGAGCGGATCGAAATGCGGGCTGCCGAACGGGATTCCGCGGGTCTGCGGCGTCATCAGGACCTCGGCCATGTAGGGGTGGCCGGCCCACCGCTCGATCTCCCGCGCGGCCTGCTCGGGATCCTGTGCGGTGACGCTGATCGCGCCGCGCCAGCGGCCGTGCCAGTTGTTGTCACCCAGCCACACGTCGGCCAGCCAGTCGTTGTGGGTGGCCTTGAGGACATGTTCGGCCTGCGGCAGCTGTGCGTCGCACATCGGCTCCAACACCGCGATGCTCACACCCGCGTCGACCAGCAGTTGTTTGGCGGCGAAATCGGGATCGCTGCCCGCGACCCCACCTCCGGGCGGGCTGGCGTCGACGCGCAACGAGTTCGTCTTGTACGAATCCGGCGTGTCATAGAAGTGCGACACCGGCGAGACGCCGTTACCCGTCGGCCACAGCTTGTCCTTCCACTCCGGCGGCGCATAGGACTTGAGCACCTCGCCCGAGACCGGCAACGGGTGCACGTCGGTGTCGACGATCGTCACCGCGATGTCCTGGGCGACGACTTCTTCCGTGCGTTCGATGGTCGTCACGTCAGACTTCCTTCTACTTCGGCTGCGACCCCGTACAGGTCACTTGCATTGCGCCACAGCACCTTTTCCCGCTGCACACTGTTCAAGCCCGCCGACCGCGGCGTCCGGGCTCGAGGTCGACCAGTGCGGGTAGCTCGACCCGTACATGAGCAGGTCCGCCTTGTCGGTGAAATCCAGCCACCGCTCGGCCTTGCTCTCGTCGGTCGGCCCGTCCAGCGCCGATGTGCAGAACCGCACATGGTCGGGCAGGTATTCGCTCGGATAGCGGTCGACCCACGGCGTTTGGTCCCGCATCGACATCCAGAACGTGTCGAGCCGCCACATCAGCGGAGTGAGCAGGTCGTAGCCGCCGTCGGCGAAGACGAACCGCAGATCCGGGTGTCTGCCGAACATCCCCTCGATGATCAGTGTCGCCAGATGGACGAACGAGTTCAACGGCATGAACGCCGCGTAGCCGGGGTAGGTGTAGGCGTGGCCCGCGAAGGTCGGTGCGTGGTCAACGCCGTTGCCGCCGTTGATGTGTACCGCCACCGGCAGGCCGTGCGCGGCCGCCGCTTCCCAGATCGGCTCGAACATCGGCTTGCCGTAGGGCTCCCGCGACTGCATCGGGACTCCGACCTGCACCATCTTCGGATGGTCTGCGAGCCGTTCGATCTCGGCGACCGCGCCCTTGACGTCTTCGGGGTTGACCCGGATCGTGCCGAGGAAGCGTCCGGTGGCATCGGGCTCCAGCCAGCGGTCGAGCTGCCAGTCGTTGACCGCCGCGCAGATCCGGCTGTTGAGTAGATAGTCGGCGATGTTGCCGCGGGTCAGCGGGTTGAGGATCGCGTAGTCGACCCCGCCCTCGTCGAACAGGTGCCGGGCCACGGTCTCGGGGTCGGAGCCCGGGTAGCCGTCGCCGTACAGGTCCTGGCGGTAGTCACCGCCCGGCGCCTGATACCACTGCTGTTCGACGTCCGGTATCGCGCGCAGCTTGTGTGCGGGCGACAGATAGCGCCGGATCTCCGAGTTGTAGCGGAAATGCGGCTGGACCGAAGCGTCGATGACGGGAGTACTCATGCGATTAGATACACCTGCCCGTCGGTGACGTCGACCTCGTAGGTGCGGACCCGCTTCTGCGCGTCGGCGAGGTTGACCCCGGTCGTGATGTCGAACTCCCAGTTATGCCACGGGCATCGCGCAATGCGGCCTTCGCGCACGTATCGCACCTGGCCTGGCGTCTCCGGGGAGAATTCGGTGGTGCCCCGCACGTAGCCGGCGCACAGGGGCGCGCCCTCGTGCGAGCAGTAGTTCGCGATCGCGTACAGCGAGCCGTCGATGTTGTAGACGCCCACGCCGAATTTTCCGGCCTGCACCAGCTTCATGCTCCCCGGAGGCAGGTCCTCGATCGCACATACCGGACGGCGTTGCATCCACGTCCCTTCGGTTCTCCTTGACCTAGAATACTAAAATAGTAAAGATAGAGCGAACGACCCGCTAGACGCTGCCGCCGGGAGGCAAGTGTGACGCTCAATACCGATTCGCACGAGCAACCGAACGCTCCCGACTTGGCGACCGACCCGTACGGCTTCTTCGAGCACATGCGCAGGAACGAGCCGGTATGGCGCGGGACACTCATGACCCACGAGATGATGCCTCCCGAGCTCTCCGGCGCCGACGAATGGACCCTGTTCGACTTCGAGAGCGTCTTCGCGGCGTTCCGCGACGATGACGTGTACGGCTCAGAGATGTACAACCAGACGATCGGACTGGTATTCGGCCCGACGATCCTGGGAATGCACGGCAAGCAGCATCACGACCACCGCAGCCTGGTCGCCAAGGCGTTCCGTCAGAGCGCTCTAGCGCAGTGGGAACCCGAGGTGATCGACCCGGTGTGCGATCAGCTGGTCGAGGAGATCAAGAACGACGGCGAGGCCGACCTGATCAAGGCGATCACGTTCGAGTTCCCCACTCGCGTCACCGCGGCACTCCTCGGCCTGCCGCAGGAGGACCTCGAGCTGTTCCGTCGATTGTCGCTGGACCTCATCTCGATCACCGAGAACATCGAGGCCGGCCTGACGGCGTCGGTCGAATTGGGCACCTACTTCCAGGATCAGGTCGACCAGCGACGCAGCAATATGACCGAGGACATCATCGGCGATCTTGTCTCCGCCGAGATCGACGGCGAGAAGCTCACCGACGAGGCGATCATTTCGTTTCTGCGGTTGCTCCTGCCCGCCGGACTCGAAACCACCTATCGGTCGTCGAGCAATCTGCTCTACCTGTTGCTGACCCATCCCGAACAGCTCGACGCGCTGCAGCGCGACCGCGACCTCATTCCCGCCGCCATCGAAGAGGGACTGCGCTACGAGACGCCGCTGGTCATGGTGCCGCGCAACACGAACCAGGACGTGGAGATTCACGGCGTATCGATTCCGGCCGGCGCCCAGGTCAATCTCTGCATCGGCTCGGCGAATCGCGACGAGACACGATGGCCCGATGCGGGTTCGTTCGACATCCGCCGGCCCCGCCGGGCGCACATCTCGTTCGCGGGCGGTCTACACAGCTGCCTTGGCATGCACCTGGCCCGGGTCGAAACGCGGGCAATGCTGAACAGCCTCTTCGACCGCGTGACCGACATCCAGCTGGTGCCCGACGACGACACCAAAATCGTTGGTATGCCGTTCCGCTCGCCTAAGCACCTGCCCGTGACCTTCCGGCCGGTGTCATGAGAAGCCGTGCTGCGATCCTGCACGATGTGGGCGGCCCGTGGTCGGTCGAAGACTTCGAGCTCGATCCGCCGCGCGCGGGCGAGGTTCTGCTCGAGATGGCGGCGGCTGGCATGTGCCACTCCGACGAGCACATTCTCAACGGCGACATGTCCGCACCCAACAAGGTGATGAAGTCCTTCGGCATGCCCGCGATGTTCCCGATGATCGGTGGCCACGAGGGCTCGGGCGTCGTGGTCGAGGTCGGCGAGGGTGTCACCGAGTTCGCGCCGGGGGACCATGTCGTTACGTCTTTCGTCGCGGTCTGCGGCGAGTGCAAGTGGTGCAGCTCGGGCATGGAATACATCTGCGACATGGGCGCACAGGTGCTGGTACCCGGCATGCCGACGGACGGAACGTTTCGACATCACACCGCCGACGGCCGCGACCTCGGTCACCTGTCGAAGGTCGGTGCGTTCGCGAAACACACTGTCGTTTCGACGAACTCGATCGTCAAGATCGAACCGCATCTGCCGCTGGTCCCGATGGCGTTGTTGTCCTGCGCCGTGCCGACCGGTTACGGCTCGGCGGAGAACCGCGCCAGGATCCAGACCGGTGACACGGTCGTCGTCATCGGCGCGGGCGGAATCGGCACCGCAGCGATCCAGGGCGCGCGGATCAACGGTGCCGCTCAGATCATCGCGGTGGACCCGGTCGAGTTCAAACAGAAGTCCGCGCTTCACTTCGGCGCCACCCATGCGGTGTCAAACACCGACGAAGCGGCGGCGGTGCTGCGCGATCTGACCCGCGGGGTGATGGCCGACAGCGTCGTCGTCTCGCCGTCTCTGATCGCAGAGGAAGACGTGCAAGCAGCGCTCAGCCTGACGCGCAAGGGTGGGACGTGTGTGCTGACCGGGATGACCAAGCAGACCACGAGTTCCATCGCGATCAACCTGCAGGAGTTCATCCTGTGGAACAAGAACATCGTCGGCACCGTCTACGGGTCCTGCAACGCCAGGGTCGACGTCCCGCGGTTCGCCCGGCTGTACGAGGCCGGCCTGCTGCAACTCGACGAGATGATCACAAGGCGGTATCCGCTCGACGACATCAACGACGGCTACCGCGATCTACTGAACGGCGAAATCATCCGCGGCGTAATCGATTTCGCTCTGGACTGACAGCGCTCACACAATACGCGATGTCCGGCCCTGCCAGTAGCGCTCGCGAATACGGCGCTTGTACAGCTTGCCGTTGGGGTCCCGAGGCAACTCGGGGTCGAACTCGATCGTGCGCGGGCACTTGTAGGTGGCGAGATTGGCCCTGCAGTACTCGATGAGCTCGGATTCCAGCGCGGACCCGGCCTCGACGCCATCGACCGGTTGCACCACGGCCTTGACCTCCTCACCGAACTCGTCGTTCGGGACGCCGAAGACGGCAGCGTCAACGAGCTTGGGGTGCATGACCAGAAGGTTCTCCACCTCCTGCGGGTAGATGTTCACCCCGCCCGAGACGATCATGAACGTCGAACGGTCCGTGAGGTACAGGTAGCCGTCCGCATCGACGTAACCCATGTCCCCCAGCGAGCGCCAGCCGCGATCGTTAGCGACCGATGCCGTCTTCTCGGGGTCCTTGAAGTACTCGAACGCCGGCCCGCCTTCGAACCAGAGCTCCCCGGACTCGCCGACCGCGAGCTCGGTTCCGTCTTCGCCGACCACATGCACGGGGCTGAAGGGCCTGCCCACCGATCCCGGATGTGCGAGCCACTCCTCGGGGCCGATGATCGCGCCGCCGAATCCCTCTGTGCCCCCGTAATACTCGTGGATGATCGGACCGAACCACTCCATCATCCGATGCTTGACGTCGACCGGGCACGGTGCGGCCGCGTGGATGACACACTGAAGACTCGATACGTCGTACTTATCCCGGATGGCCTCGGGCAGCTTGAGCATCCGCACGAACATGGTCGGGACGAATTGGGCATGCGTGACGCGATGCGCCTCGATCAATCGCAACACGGCCTCGGCGTCGAACTTGCGCATCAGGATCGAGGCCGCACCGACCCGATGGACCGCCATCGTGTAGTTGATCCCCGCCGCGTGGTACAGCGGTGCTGGCGAGAGGTACACGCTCGACGAGGTCATGTCGTAGCGCTGCGCGAGCGAGTACTCCAACACCTTCTGCGCCCACGAGCCCTGGCCGTCCTCCGGTAGCGGCCGCCGAACGGCCTTGGGCCGCCCGGTGGTGCCGGACGAGTAGAGCATCTCCGATCCGTCCGAGATGGGTGGCGGCGCCCCGCTATCGGCCAAAGCATCCTCGTATGAGTGCCAGCCGGGCAGCGCACCGCCGACGCTGATGTGAACGTCGACGCCCTCGTTGATCTTCAGGATCCGCTGAGCGAGCTCGGCCATCGACTCGTCGACGAAGACGGCCTTGGCTTCGGAGTCGTCGATGACGTAGGCGACCTCGTCGGGGGTGAAGTGCGTGTTCACCGCGCTGTAGTACAGCCCGGAAAGCTGGCAGCCCCAGGTGATTTCGAAGAACTCAGGGCGATTGGGAAGGACGAGCGCCACGCCGTCGCCGCGCCGCAGCCCCGCCTGGTGCAGCAGTGCCGCGACGCGTTGGCTTCTCTCGAACAGCTCTCCGTAGGTGACCGTCCCGTCCCCTGCGACGATCAGGGCCGGCGATTCCGCGGCCCCGATCGCGTGGTCGGCGATGTTCACAGGGGCGGCTACGTAGCGGCGCCGTCCGTGGACGCGGCCGCTTGGCGCTTGGCCATTTCGGACGGCAGCACCTTGTCCTTGAACACCCGCTGAATCAGTTCTTGCACGTCCTTGCTGATCGACGCGAGCGCGACGAGGTCGTTGGAGCTCTGCCAGTGCACCCGCATGCCCATCAGCTCCCACGCCCGCTTGAGATTGGCCTTGGTGAGCATGAGCGTCGTCAGCGGAGCCTGGGCGATGTGGCGGGCGATCGCGTCGACCCGGTCGTCGAGTTCCTCGCGCTTGACCACCTCGTTGACCAAGCCGACCTCCAAAGCCTTCTTGGCGTCGATCACCTCGGCGGTGAAAAGATAGTAGGCGGCGCGGCGCCAGTTCATGAACACCCAAGGCTCGATGGAACATTCACCCGAGGGCATGCCGAACCCCTGCAGCGGCGGGTAGGAGAAGTAGGCGTCCTCGGAGGCGATCACGATGTCGGTGGTCAGGCCCATATGCGTGCCGCCTCCCACGCAATATCCGTGGACCTGCGCGATGGTGGGCTTGGAGAACTCCCAGAGGTTCAGGGTCGGCTTGACGAACAGATCGGACTGCGCTTTCCACGGGTGACCCGTCCTCATGGCGTTCTCCACGAATGCCGGATAGTCGGTGGCGTTGTCGCCGATCGCGTGTCCCGAGCAGAAGCCCTTGCCGTTGGCCTTGAGCACCAGCACCTTGATGTCGTAGTCGCGGTCGGCGTCCAGCAGTGCGGCGTCGACCTCTTCGGCCAGTTTCTGGTCCTGCGCGTTGGCCTTCTCGGGCCAGTTCAGCGTGATCTTCGCGATGGGACCTTCTTTTTGGTAGATGATTCGCTCACGGGTCTCGTTGAGATCCATCCGTCGCTACCTTTCGTTATGACGTGATGACGCCGATTTCGGCGCCGATGTCGTAGGTGGTCCCGACCGTGCCCGTCCACTGCACGGTGCCGGACGCACCCGCCTCGATTTCCTGCTCCACTTTCTCGGTGGCGATGACGTAGATGGGAGTTCCTTCCTCGACGTGCTCGCCTGCGTCGACGAGGAACTCCGTGAGCTCGGCCTCCGAGACGGCCACCGAGACCCGCGGAATGCGAATGATGAAGTCAGCCACGCGCACTCGCCTTGTTCAGCGTTCGCTGGGCAGCCTCGACGACGCGCGCCGACGACGGGTAGATCTGCGCCTCCAGCGCCGCCGCCGCAGGGGTCGGGATGAACCTGGCCGCCACCCTCTGAATGGGCGCCTCGAGCTCACCGAAGCACTCCGCCTGCAGCGTGGCAACGATTTCTGCTCCAGGACCGGCGAATTGGACCGCGTCGTGCACGACCACCGCGTGCCTCGTGCGGCGCACCGACGCCACGATGGTGTCGATATCCAGCGGCACAAGCGTGCGCAGATCGATGACCTCGGCGCTGATGCCCTGCTCCTCCAGCGTCTGCGCCGCGCGCCAGGCACTCAAGCACACTGCGGCCGTAGCTGATGAGGCTGATATCCGACCCGGGCCGCTTGATATCGGCCTGACCGAGCGGGATCGAGAATCCAGGATCGGTTGGAACCAAGCCCTTTTGGCCTTGCAGGCGGATGGTTTCGACGAACAGGCAGGGATCCTCGTCGAAGATCGCGGATGTCAGCAGGCCCTTACCGTCGCGCGGTGTCGACGGCACGATGACCTTCATCCCGGGAATGTGCATGAACCACGCTTCGAGCGTCTGCGAATGCGTTGCACCGGTGGCAAGCCCGCCGTAGACCTGGGTGCGGACGGTGATGGGCGCGGTCGTCCGGCCCGCGGTCATGAACCGCAGCTTGGCGGCATTGTTGATGAGCTGGTCCGCGGCGATGCCGATGAAGTCCATGATCATGATCTCGGCGACAGGCAGCAGTCCGTCGATCGCCGCACCGATCGCGGCACCGATGATCGCCGCCTCCGAGATCGGAGTGTCCAGCACGCGGTCGTGGCCGTACTTCGTCGACAAACCTGCGGTTGGGCCGGATGCGCCCGGGTCGGCGATGTCCTCGCCGAGCAGGAAAACCCGGTCATCGGCGGCCATCGCCTGGTCGAGCGCGAGGTTCAACGCCTCGCGCATCGACATCTCTTTCTCGTCCATGGTCTTCCTCAGACGGGGAACTTGATCGGGGTCGCGTACACGTCTTTGTCGAGCTCGTCGGCCGTCGGCGCCTCGGCGGCCAGGACCACCTTCAACGCGTCCTCGACCGCCGTCAGCGCACCTTCGTCAATGCGGCTGAGCTCGTCATCGGTACAGACGCCGCTGTCGATGAGCTGACGGCGGAAGGCAGGCACGGGGTCGGCGGCCATCGCGGCCTCCAGCTGGTCCTTCGGTATGTAGGGCATGCGGTCGCCGAAATAATGTCCGCGGAAGCGGAAGGTCACGCACTCGATGAAGGTGGGACCGTCGCCGCGGCGTGCCCTGCCCAGCGCCTCCTCCAGCACGGACGCGACGGCCAGCGGGTCGTTGCCGTCGACGCGCACGCCCGGCATGCCGTAGCCGGCCGCCCGGTCGGCGACGTGTTGGAGCTTCATCGTGTCGGTCGTCGGCGTCATCTCCGCGTACATGTTGTTCTGGCAGACGAAGACCACCGGAAGATCCCACAGCGCGGCCATGTTCGCCGCCTCGTGGAACGACCCGGTGTTGGTCGCGCCGTCGCCGAAGCTGACCACCGTGACGCGGTCGATCCCCTTGCGCTTCGCGGCCATCGCCAGCCCGACACGCGACCGGCGGCCCGGCGCCGACGATCCCCGTCGAGAGCATCACGCCCTTCTCGGGTTTGGCGATGTGCATGGTGCCGCCCTTGCCGCGGCTTGCGCCGACGACGCGGCCCATCATCTCGCCGTAGATCTCCTCCAGCGGAACGCCTTTGCCGATCAGGTCGTGCAGCCCGCGATAGGTCGTCACCAGCTGGTCGTCGTCGCGAAGTGTGACGCCCATCGCCGCGGCGATGGCTTCCTGGCCGCGCGACGGCCAGTACACGCACATGAACTCGCCGGTGCCGATGCCCTTGGACAGCCGGTCGTCGGCCGCCTTCATCAACACCATCAACGCGTAGATGCGGCGCTGGACGTCGGGCTCAGCGGTCATTTCTAGCACGACCCGATTTCGCGGTAGACCTTCGGGATCGGCGGAGTCTCCAGGTTGAGGAACTGCAGTGAGGACATCTTGCCGCTCCTGCCGAGCTCACCCAGCCGCGTCACCACCGCGTCGAGGTCGTCGCAGTCAAGCTCGTAGATCGCGATGAACGGGCCCTCGCCGTCGGTGGGTGCGAACCGTCGCGCGGAGACGATCCCGTCGACCGAGCAGATCTCCGCCAGGTGAGTGTCGTTGTACCACTTGTGGTACTCCTCTTCGCGGTCCGGTTGACACCGGCCTCGTCTCCAGATAGATGATTCCCCTTGGCATGCTCCCGGTGCCTCTCAGACTGTCAATACGCACGAGCCGGTTTGCGGCCCGAAACCGTTCGCGACGACCGCGACCTGCGCATCCGGCACCTGTCGCTGCCCGCACTCGCCGCGCAGCTGAGCCGTCGCCTCGGCCAGGAAACCCAGGCCGTGCAGCCGCCCCTCCGCGAGCTGGCCCCCGCTGGTGTTCAGCGGCAACGCCCCGCCGGGGCCGATCGTCTTGCCGCCGTCGACCCAGTCGCCGAACTCGCCGACGCCGCACAGCCCCATCGCCTCCACCCACGCCATCGCGATGTGGGTGAAGCCGTCGTAGAGCTCCGCGACATCGACGTCGGCAGGCGTCACCGACGAGCGCTTCCACATCGTGGAAGCGCTTTGCTGGGTGCCGCCGAACAAGAAGTCGTCGGTGTAGGTGAAGTCCGGCTTCCACCCCATCCCCATCGCGATCGCGTCTATCCAGACGGGCCGCTTGGGAGCGTCGGCCGCCCGCTCGGCGGTCGTGATGACGACCGCGCAGGCACCGGTCACCGGATAGTCGCAGTCGTGCAGCCGCAGCGGCTCGGAGACGTACCGGGAGTTGAAGTAGTCGTCCATGGTCATCATGTCGCGCATGACCGCGCGTTCGTTCAGGGATGACCAGCGTCGCCCGTTCAGCGAGATATGTCCGTAGTCCTCTTCTTTGGTGCCGAGGGTTGCCATCCGACGCTGCTTCTTCATGCCCATGATCGGGATGATCCCGCCGGCCACGCCGTATGGGAACTCCCACTGCCACGGGCCAGACGCCGGGGGCAGCCACCGCCCGCTCATCTGTCCCCATTCCCGGGTCACCGAGCGCACACACAGCGCGACCTCACATGCGCCGGACACCACGGCCATGTGGGCGCCCAGCGCCGCGGCGAGGCCGGACGGGCCACGCGGCGTGTAGTCGCCGTAGACCGCGATGTTGTCGATTCCGACCATCCGGGCGATGTCCATCGCCTGCTCGTCGCCCGCGTACTCGAACACCGCGTCGACATCGCTGACGGTCAGGCCCGCGTCGGCGATGGCGGTCCGCGACGCCTCGACAGCAAGCGGCCGCCCGTCAATGCCCTTATCCCGGAGAATCTTCGAGTAACCGACACCCACGATGGCTGACCGGCCGGCCGACTTGCTCATTCAGCCCTATCCACGAAGTTGTGCGGCAGCATTCTTGCCAACCCCAATTTGCAGAGTAGCTATACTACCTAAAATTATAAAGATGCCAATCGGCCCGATCCGAACAGGACACCGTGGACTTCTCATATCCGGCGGAGGTGGAGCAGTTCCGCAAGGAACTCCGCACGTGGCTCACGGCCAATCTGACCGATGAGGTGAAGGACGCCGACCGGCGACGCGGACGCGATCCTGACGCCTTCGACACGCTTCGGGCGTGGGATGCGGCGGTGGCCGACGCGGGGTGGGGCGCGGTGTCTTGGCCGCGGGAATACGGGGGGCGCGGCGCGACGGTGCTCGAGCAGTTGGTCTATGCCGAGGAGACCACACGGGCCCGAGCTCCCGTGCCGCTCAACGTGATCGGCATGAACAACATCGCGCCTGCGATCATGCAGTACGGGACCGACGCCCAGAAGCGGCAGCTTCTCCCCCGGATGGCGCGCGCTGACGACATCTGGTGCCAGGGGATGTCCGAGCCGGAGGCCGGCTCCGACCTGGCGTCGCTGCGCACCCGCGCCGTGCGCGACGGTGACGACTTCGTGGTCAACGGCCAGAAGATCTGGACGTCGCTCGGGCACCGGGCCGACTGGTGCCAGCTTTACGTGCGCACCGGCCCCGACGCACCCAAACACAAGGGCATTTCCTGCCTGATCGTCGATATGAGGTCGCCCGGCATCAAAGCTCGCCCGCTGGTCACCATCAACGGCGCGGCCGATTTCGCGGAGGTGTTCTTCAGCGACGTCCGGGTGCCCGCCGACGCGCTGCTGGGCCCGCTCAACGCGGGCTGGCAGGTCGCCACCACGACGCTCAGCCACGAACGGGCGGGCGCGGCGCGGCTGTATGCGCAGGTAGGAGTCCAGCTGACGGACCTCGTGACCGACCTGGCCGACCACACGGTCGACGGCAAGCCTGCGCTCGAGAACAGCGCGACGCTGCGCCGGCTTGGCGACCTCGCGGTGCGCATCTCCTACCTCGAGCTGCTGTGCAAGCGGTCGATCTCGGCCACGCTGCACGGCGGCGATGCGCTCGGGTCGGCCAGCCTGGCCAAGAGCGTGTGGGCGGAGTTGGGCCAGGAGCTTGCGGAGCTGGCGTTCGACGTGCTCGGTCCGCAGCACACCAGCCAGCGGTGGGTGGATCGTCGGCTGTCGTCGCGCTCGCTCACCATCGCGGGCGGCACGACCCAGATCAACAAGGGCATCACGGCAACACGAGTGCTGGGGTTGCCGCGCCCATGAACCTCGAACTCACCGAAGAGCAGGTCGCGCTGCGCGACACCGTGCGGCGATTTCTGGCCGAAAAGGCCAGTGTGGCAGCACATGTACGGCCGATGCTGGACGATCCAACGGGCACCACCGACGACGTGTGGCGTGGCCTGGCGAGCCTCGGCGCGACGGGGGTGCTCGTCCCCGCGGACTACGACGGCGCGGGCATGACGATGGTCGAGGCCGGTGTCGTCGCCGAGGAGCTCGGTGCCGCGCTCAACCCCGGACCGTGGTTGTCGAGCGCGGTCGCAGCGACGAGAGCCCTGACCCGCACCGGCGCGAACGACGGATTATTGGCCGAGATCGCCAGCGGGACAGCGATAGCGACGATCGGGCCGCTGATCGGTGCGCGGCCTGTCGCCGACGACGTGACGCTGTGCGGCGAGATCGCCGGCGTATCCGACGCCGCCGCGACGACTGTGCTGTTGGTGCTCGCCGAGGAGCGCGACGGTGCGGGGCTGTACGCCGTCGACCCCACGTCCGACGGCGTCGCCGTGACGGCACGGCCGCACGTGGATCAGACGCGAAAGCTGTTCGATGTGGCCCTCGACGGCGTGAGCGCACGCCGGCTCGCCTCCGCGTCGGCGGATGCGATCTCCGGCCTCGTCGACGATGTGATGATCGCCAGCGCCGCCGACGCCCTCGGTGCAGCGACTGCGGTGATGAACCTCGCCATCGAGTACGCGAAGGTACGCAGGCAGTTCGACCAGCCGATCGGAAGCTTCCAGGCCGTCCAGCATTTATGCGTGGACATGTACGAGGCGGTCGAGCTGGCCCGCAGTGGCGTCATCCACGCGTTGTGGGCCGCCGATTCGGCCGAGCCGGCGGAGCGCCATCGTGCCGCGGTGCGCGCCAAGGCGTTCGCGGGCCGGCTGGCCTCCGTCGGCGACACCGCGATCCAGGTGTTCGGTGGAATCGGCTTCACCTGGGAGCACGACGCCCACCTCTATCTCAAGCGGCTTCTCGGCTGGAGCGCATTCCTCGGCGGACCCGACCGGTATCTCGAGGAGGTCGGCGCGCAACTCGTCAGCAATCTCGATCGAAAGGTGTTGCATTGAGCCAAGTCCTGAGTGGCGTGCGGGTTGTCGAGCTGGCCTCCTGGACGTATGTGCCGTCTGCCGGCGCGGCGCTGGCGGACTGGGGCGCCGACGTGATCAAGGTGGAGGACGTCAAGGCGGGTGACCCGGGGCGGGCACTGGTCATCGGCGGTTTCACCCGGCAGAACGCGCGGGCCGACGTCGACTTCATCCTGGAAATCGGGAACCGCGGTAAGCGCAGCGTCGCGATCGACATCAAGTCCGAAACCGGCCGTGAGTACTTCGGCCGCCTGCTCGCCACCGCGGACGTCTTTCTGACGAACTGGCTGCCGGGCCCGCTCGAGCGCGCTCGGCTGACCGTCGAGGACATCCGTTCGTTCAACCCGAACATCATCATCGCCCGCGGCACGGGCACCGGAGTCCGCGGACCCGACCGCGACAAGGGTGGGTTCGACGCGGCGACGTACCTGTCGCGAGGCGGAGTGTCGTACACCATGACGCCGTTCGGCACCGAGACACCGGCCGTGCAGGGCCCGGGTTTCGGCGACCTGCAGGGCGGGATCACGCTCGCGGGCGGCGTATGCGCCGCGCTCTTCCACCGGGAGCGCACCGGCGAGCCGTCCATCGTCGACTCATCGCTGCTGGCGCAGGCGATGTGGACCATCGCCCCGTCGATCTCGGTCGCAGACCTCTTCGACATCGACGGAATCCCCGGCGCGCCACCCGGGCTGGCGATCAACCCGCTCGTGAACCGCTACAAGACGCGTGACGGCAGGTGGATTCAGATGGTCTTCCTGCAGCCGGACCGCTTCTGGGCCGGCTTCTGCGAGCGCATCGGCCTGCCCGAGCTGGCCACCGACGAACGCTTCGTCCCGTCGAGCAACCTGATCGCCAACGCCGATGCGGCGTGCGCGCTGGTCGGCGAGCGGATCGCCAGCGAGGACCTCGACCACTGGCGCAACGCGCTCGCCGACGAACCCGGCGTGTGGGCGGCGTTGGCCACACCGAAGGAGACCCTGAACGATCCGCAGGTCGAGCCGAACGGTTACACCATCCACAACGTCGACGACCAAGGCGTCGAGTACCAGATCGTCGCCGCACCAGTTCAATTCGACGAAACGCCACCCGCGGCCGCGCGTGCTCCCGAACATGGACAGCACACCGAGGAGATCCTGTTGGAGCTCGACCTCGACTGGGACGACATCTCGGCGGCCAAGGACAGCGGCGCGATCCTCTAAGGAGATGCCAATGAAGGAGCGGCGCGAACTCGAATCGGTCATCTACGAGCGTGAACCGCCGATCGCGCGGATCATCCTGAACCGGCCCGACAAGGCCAACACCAAGGATGCAAGCCTGGTGCAGGAGGTCGACGCCTGTCTTCGCGAGGCCGACCGCGACAAGGAGATCAAGGTCGTGATCCTCAAGGCAAACGGCAAGGGCTTCTGCGGCGGCCACGTCGCCAGGTGGGGTCCCGACGAGAACCCCTACCCGGACTTCGGCGACACCTTCGAGGACCTCTACAAGGGCACTGCTGACCTGTTTCTGTGGCCGACGCTGTACCTGTGGGAGTTCCCGAAACCGACCATCTCGCAGATCCACGGTTACTGCATGGGCGGCGGCATCTACCTCGGGCTGCTTACCGACTTCAGCGTGGCATCCGAGGACGCCTACTTCCAGATGCCGCTTGCGCAGAGCCTCGGCGAGCCCGGCGGGCACACCATGATCGAGCCGTGGCTGATGATGAACTGGCATCGCACCATGGACTGGCTGCTGCTGGCGCCCACGTTGTCGGCGCAGGAGGCGCTCGAATGGGGTCTGCTCAACAAGGTGGTCCCGCGCGACCAACTCGAGGAGACCGTCGAGGAGATGGCGCGCAAGATCGGCCAGATTCCACTGACCACCTCCATGGCGGTGAAGAACAACGTCAAACGCGCCTACGAATTGATGGGAATGCGCGTGCACCTGCAGGTGAGCCACATACTGACGAACATGGTCGGCGCGGCATCCGATGTGCAGGCACGCCGGACCGAGCTCATCCAGTCAGGCTTGAACCCAAGGGATTTCGTCGACGAGCAGACGTAAATGGCCCCGACACGCCGACGAAATGGGGACATTTGCGTCTGCTCGCGCAAGGAAAGTTAGCGGCCTGCGGCGTGGCGCGCCGCGACGTAGCCGAAGATCATCGTGTTGGCGATGCTTCCGCCCGCACCCAGATAGGTTCGGCCCATCACCGTCGCGGTGATGTTGCCGGTGGCGTAGAGGCCGTCGATGACCCGGTCACTCTCGTCGAGCACCTGTGCGTGCTCGTTGGTGATCACTCCCCCGCAGGTACCGACGTCGGCGGGGAACACCCGGGTCGCGTAGTACGGCGCACGATCGAGCGGGCCGAGCGCGGCATTGGGCTTGTACCCGGGATCGCCGAGGCAGATGTTGTACGCCGATTGGCCGCGTCCGAAATCGGGGTCGAGACCCTCGGCCGCAAACCCGTTGAAGCGCTCGACCGTTTCCTCCAGTGCGTCGGCGGGGACGTCGATCTGACGCGCCAGGTCGCCGATCGTATCGGCACGCTTGACGGCACCCTGCTGGATCAGTGCTTCGGACAGGGTGCGCTTTTTGAACGGGTTGGCGCCCGATACGTACCGGCCGACGTACCCCTCGTCGAAGACCTGCCAGCAGGGCACCGCCTTGTTGGCATACATTGCCTTGCCGACCTCGACATAGGAGTTCGACTCGTTGCAGAACCGCTTACCCGTCCCGTCGACGTAGATGGCGCCGGGGCGCTGACGCCCCGAACCCAGTGATGCCGCACTCGGGTCGGCGAGGAAAACCATTGGGTACCACCACGCCTCGTCGAGCAGATCGGTCTGCGCACCCAGGCTCATGGCCGTCTGCAGCACTTCCCCCGTGTCGCCGGCGTTCGCGATGGACCACTTTCCCTCGTTTGGCTGGTCGCCGCTGTAGCGGCGCCGCATGTCGGCGTTGCGGGCGAAGCCACCGGCGGCAAGCAGAACCCCCTTGCGCGCTTGGATGTTCAACACGGTCCCGTCGCGGTTGATCCGGGCGCCGACGACGCGACCCTCGGAGACGATGAGATCCTCCATGGCGGTGTTCATCCACACCGGCGGCTCACCGCCGGCATCGATCAATACCTTGAGCATCTGGCCGATGAGAGATGCGCCGTTGGTCATCAGATCGCGGCGGCGGATCTTGGCGATCTTGGTGCGCAAGATTACTCGCAGCGCGACCGCGAAGGTGCGCGGTGACCGGTTGAAGTACAGCACGGATCGCTGCAACTCGTTGGTCTTGACCAC
Source organism: uncultured Actinomycetota bacterium (assembly GCA_963743225.1). Classification (GTDB taxonomy): domain Bacteria; phylum Actinomycetota; class Actinomycetes; order Mycobacteriales; family Mycobacteriaceae; genus Mycobacterium. The sequence goes on from CAVUPN010000039.1 coordinate 515,574, forward strand.
GAATCCGGATTTCTTGGCCATCGACGGCTGGACCCGCTCGCTCCAGTCGCCCAGTTCGGCGGCATCGAACGGGATCCCCTCGACCGAGCGGCCGGCGGCATTGCCGCCCTTGTGATTCGGGTAGTAGTCACTGTAGCCCGGGCATCGCACAAGGCGAACGCCCTTGCGCGTGAGGAAGTTGATCATCTCGAAGCCCGCGGTGAGAAACATCTCGCGGCGGGCCGGTGACGACGCCGCACCGATGTCGCCGACGACGTCGTCGAAGTACGCCAGGCCGTCCTCGTGGGAGTCGGGTATGCCGTCGGCCCGCATCAGCGGGTTGTTCGGCAACCAGACCATGCCACCGGACATTCCGGTGGACCCACCGACGAGGGCCTGCTTCTCGACGACCAGCGGCTCGATCCCGGAGTCGAGTGCCGCCAGCGCGGCGACCATTCCGCCGCCGCCGCTTCCCGCGATGAGAAGGTCGACCGACTTGTCCCACTTCATGACGCGGGAACTGTTTCGGTCATACCCAGATCCGCCACCGGCACGTCGATGGTGGTGTTCGTCTTCTGAATCGCAGGCACGAGCCGCTCATACGGCAAGCCGGCGAGGAAGCCGTCGATGACCCGCTCGAAGTTCGAGATCAACCCCTCGATCTGGTCCGACAGCCGCATGTACTCGAACCCCTTGGCGTGCAGGCCTTTCTGCTGTTTTGGCAGATTGGAGAAATCTTGGGCGGGAATCATCGGCCAGCTCGGGTCGTCCGGCGCCAGCGGCTCGGGTGGGGTGGGTCTCCCCGGCGATTGGTCGTTCGGGTACCGGGTGAGCGACCAGACCTCGAACAGGGTCTGCTCGGGACCGAGCGGACGAATCCGGTACGACGACGCGCTGCTGTACTGCGGGAGGATGAAGTAGTGCGGGAAGCAGAACCCGATCGGGTCGATGACGCCGCGCCGCTCCAGGTCGTTCAGGTCGGGAAAATCGCAGTCGCGGGCCCGGTGCCACTTCGTGACCGCCTCGTTGACGGCACCGCGCCAGGTCGCCATGGCCTCGGCCGGATCGTCCGGGAGCGACATGTGCTGCAGCCCTTCGGCGATCCGGATGTCGTTCTCGTGCGTCATGCCGCCCATGCCGGAGCCGAGCGTCCGCATGAAGTGCAGGCTCGTCTGGATGAGTGGGTGCACCGACGACGATTCCGGGCTGTGCGCTGACGGAAGCAGTTGCGGGTGCGTCTGCGGCACGTGGTAGCCCTCCATGAAGGCCGCCGTCGCCAGCTTCCAGTTCACCGGCAGCAGGCACGACTTCCACCACTCCGTGCGCAGCGCTCCGACCTTCCATTCGTCGTGCCTGGAGGCGAATGGTTCGATGCAATCGCGCAATGGCGGAGCGCTGTCGTCGAGGTTGATCCACGCGCACCCACCCCACAGCTCACACCTGACCGGTGCGAGCGCGAGATCGTCTGCGCACAAGTTGCTTTCGTCGAACTCCTCGGAGCGCAACACGAAGGTGTTCTTGCCGTCGAGTCCCCAGCACCATCCGTGGAACGGGCAGACGATGCTGCGCCGGGACCCGCTGCCCTCCACGAGCTTCATGCCCCGGTGGCGACAGGAGTTGTAGTAGGCGCGGACGGTGGAGTCGTCGACCCGGACGACGATGACCGACTGGTCGAGAATCTCGTACTCCACGAAGTCGCCGGGTTTGGGGATCTCCTCCAGCCGGCACGCCATCTGCCAGACGCGCGGCCAGAACAGCTCGGTCTCCAGCGCGTAGAACTCCGGGTCGTAGTACCGCTGCTTGGGGATCCTGTCCACGGCCTGGACCGCCCATGGCACCGGAAGCGGTGTCCAGTCCACTTTGGGCAATCTGTTCACCCTTCTGCCTCGGCGACTGGGTGCTTATCTTAGCAAAAATAGCAAGTCGGCAGATCAGCCGTATGACCGCCTGGTACAGATCGACCATCTCGTCGGGCGGGCGGGAACGGTGTGCTCGGTTGGGTCGCGTATCTCGTCGAAATGAGCGCGCACGTCCTCCACCGTCAGGGACGGGTTGTAGCCACCACCGGAGCCACGCGGTTAAGGGCGATGAGGCCGGTCTTGGCAGCGCCGTAGTTGCTCATCCGCGGCGCGCCAAGGATGCCCGCCGCGGAGCAGGTGTTGAACGCCGAGTCGCTCACGGTTCCGGCGTTGTTGACGAGGATGTCGACGCGCCCCCAGGTGTTGAGCGCGGTGTCGATGATCTGTTCGACAATCCCGACACCCTCGATATCGACCGAAATCCCCGCGGACACCTCGGCTTCGGTTTCGGCGTCCACCAGTGCATCGGGCAGAACCTCGCCCGTGTCGAGCTGCAGGTCGCCCTCTCCACGCTGGCGCGGCGACTACCCGGCCTCCGGCTGGCGGTTCCGGCGGAGGAACTGAGTTTCGCGGGTGAGCAGGAGATCTACACCATCCACGAGTTGCCGGTTACCTGGTGAGTCAGTTGAGCGCGTAGAAACGCTGCGCGTTCAGGCCGCCGATCTTCGCGCGGGTTTCCTCGCTGATGTCTGGCCGGGTGCGCAAATGCTTTGTGCTTTCCGGCCATTCGCCGTCCCAGTGCGGGTAGTCGCTGGCGAACATGATGAAGTCATCGCCGAGCACATCGATGACCCCGGGCAGGATCGGCTCCTCGGGCTCGCAGGTCGCCCAGATGTTGCCTGCCTTGAGATACTCCTCCGGATCCCGCTGCCAGCCGCCTTCGATCCAGTCGCCGCGCTTCTCGAAATGCTCATGCAGCCGATCGATGAAGAACGGCACCCAGCCGACTCCGGCCTCGAGGAACGCAACGCGCAAATCGGGATGCCGGTCGAAGACACCGCCCGACACGAGTGCGGTCATCGCCGTCATCTGGTCGAACGGAAAGCTGATGCAGTGCACCTGGATGTAGTTCGTGAACCGGTCGACGCCGATCTTCGGAAGGTGAACGCCGGGCGCACCGTGGATGCCGAGGGGCATCCCCAACTCGACGGCGGCGGCATAGAACGGATCGAGGTCGGGATGGTCGAGGTTGCGGGTTTTCAACGCGGGCGGAATGTGGGTCGCGACCAAGCCGAGATCCTTTGCCTCGCGCATGATGTCGATCGCCATATCGCCGTGTTCGATCGGCGTGACGGCGATGCCGCGCAGTCGGCCGTTCGATGAGTTGCAGTAGTCGGCGACCCACTCGTTGTAGAGCCGCGCGAAGCCGGCGGCGAACTCCGGGTTCTCGAGCGTCGGCGTGCAGAGCCCGAGGCTGGGATAGAGCACCATCGTGTCGATCTGGTCGCGATCGGCGTCGCCGAGCACTCCCTCGGCCGTTCTGCAGTTGATTCCGTCCGCGACCGAAAGGCCGTGCTCGGTCGGGCATCCGGCGCCGGGCCCACTGGATTCCGGATAGTTGCGGCCCTCGATCACCAAACCCGGGGTGTCCGTACGCGGCACGATGTGTTCCGGCCAGCGCTGCATTGCTTCGATCGCCAGGGAAGCGCCCTCGGCGACATGGCCGTCGGCGTCGATGATCCGCATCTTCGTAAAGATACGGCTCGAGAAGAAACGGCCGATAGCCTTTGCGATCGTGATCGTGCTGCTGCCGCCGTCGGAGACCAAGCGCGCCGGAGGCGACGGCCCTCCGCTTCGTCTGGATGCTCTGAGCTTCCCGGCGCTGCGGCCGCTGCGTGCCGCGCTCGTCGACGAGCTGGTGGCGCTGACCGCGGACCGGCCGGGTTGCCGACGGGCGCTGGGTCTCTCGCCGTCGCAGGATCACGAAATCGATCGCAACGCGGCCCTCTACGACGCACCCACGCTGCCCGCGATCAACCGATACACCGGCGTGCTGTATGACGCCCTGGACATCGGATCGCTTCGGGGCATGGCGAAATCCCGAGCACATGCCCGGCTGGCGGTCGGCTCGGCGTTGTTCGGGCTGGTGCGCGCCGACGACCCGATACCCGCATACCGGCTGTCGGCGACGTCGAAGCTCCCCGGACAACCGACCCTGGCGGCGCGCTGGCGGCCGGTGCTGGAGCCGGTGCTGGCCGACATGGCCGTCGAGGAACTGGTGGTCGATCTGCGTTCGGGCTCGTACGCCGCGCTGGGCCGGCTGGCAGGCGCGGTGCACGTCGACGTCGTCGCCGAACACGCTGACGGTCGCCGCACGGTGGTCAGCCATTTCAACAAGGCGCACAAGGGACGGCTGGCGCGAGCGCTCGTCACCAGCAGGGCAGACCCCGACGACGCGGCCAAGGTGGCGACCATCGCCCGCCGCGCGGGTATGCGGGTCGAGCGCGACGGCAACGAGCTGACCGTCGTCGTCCCCGCGTGACTCAGGTCTGGGCGAGCTGCTTCTGCTCGTAGAGCCGCGCCCACTCCTTGCGCGGCCTGATCGACACGTCGACGTCGGTGGCCTTGGCGCGCAGCGCGGCGACCGTCGCCTGCTCCTTCGGAGTACGCGCGAACGGGTCCCAGCCGAAGAACCGGCAGGAGTTCTGCCAGGTGATCTTGTTGATGTCGGTGTCGTCGGCGCCGGCGGCGTTCAACTCGGCGAGCACCTGCTCGGGGGCGTCGGGCCAGAAGCAGTCGGAGTGCGGGTAGTCGCACTCCCAGGCGATGATGTCGATGCCGATCTCGTGGCGCAGCTTCAGCGACGTCTTGTCGGTGACGTAGCAGGCCAGCGAGTGCTCGCGGAACACGTCGCTGGGCAGCTTGTCGCCGAAGTCGCGGCGCAGCCACTTCTGGTTGGTGTAGTGCCGGTCGCTGCGGTCGAGGTAGAACGGGATCCAGCCGATGCCGCCCTCGGAGAACGCGAACTTCAGATCCGGGTAGTTGCGCATCGCCGGACCCCACAGCAGATCCTGTGCGCACATCGCCGACACCTGGGTCGCCAGGATGATGAGGTTGTCGATCGGCGCGTTGGGCGCCATGCTGATCGCCCCGAACCCGGTGCCGATGTGCAGGCACATCACCACGTTCTCCTCCGACAGCGTCCGGAACACCGGACCCCAGTACTCGTCGTCGTGATAGCTCGGAAGGCCTTCCAGGTGAGGCAGTTCCGGCATGGTGACCGCGCGGCAGCCCTTGGCCGCGACACGGCGGATCTCGGCGCACATGGCCTCGGGATTCCACGTCGGCAGGACGGCGATCGGGATGAAGCGGTCCGGGTAGCTGCCCGCCCATTCGTCGATGTGCCAGTCGTTGTAGGCCGACACCATCACCAGCGTGACCTCTTCGCGGTGCATGTTGAGGTGCCGGGCGGAGAACCCGGTGAACGTCGGGAAGCACATCGACGCGAGGATGCCGTTGCGGTTCATGTCGCGGACGCGCTCGTGCACGTCGTAGACGCCGGGGCGCATCTCGGCGAAGCCGGCCGGGTCGCGGCCCCACTCCTCGGGCGGCCACGACACCACGGCGTTCAGGCCGCTGACGCCCTGCGGCCTGCCCTGGTACATCCACTGGTCGACGCCCTTGTCGTCGGTGACGACGATCGGTGCCTCGTCCTTGTACTTGGCCGGCACGTGCCGCAGGAACATGTCCGGCGGCTCCACGACGTGGTCGTCGATGCTCACCAGGATCAGGTCGTCGGTCTGCATATCCAAGTAGTACCGTCTATCGGTGTGACCGTCTCTGCGCTATCGGACAGAGGTTTAGCCGAATCGGCCAAAGCATGGCCGGTGATCGAGCTGCGCCGCGGCGGTCAGGCGCTGGGCGGGAGCTACCTCTACGAGGGCGAAGGGCTGATCACCGGCTGGCACTCGCACGAGGTGCACCAGATCGAGTACGCGGTCGGCGGTGTCGTCGAGGTCGAGACGGCCTCGGCGCACTATCTGCTGCCTCCTCAGCAGGCGGCGTGGATTCCGGCCGGCCTGGAGCATCAGGCGACGATGGCTCCCGGCGTCAGGACCGTCGCGGTGATGTTCGATGCGCAGCTGATTCCCGACGCCGGCGACCGTGCTCGAATTCTGGCGGTGTCACCGCTGATTCGGGAGATGATGATCTACGCACTGCGGTGGCCGATCGACCGCCGCGCATGGCGACGACGTCTCCGACGGGTTCTTCCGAACACTTGCCGATCTGGTGAGTCGAGGCGCTGGATCACGAAGCGCCGCTGAGCCTTCCGACCTCTGAGCATCCGATCGTCGCCGCGGCGATGGCGCTACACCAAGGAGCATCTGCAGTCGGTGACCGCCGATGAGGTGAGCCGCGCCGTCGCGGTGTCGGAGCGGACACTGCGACGCCTCTTCCACGACGAACTGGGCATCTCGTGGCGTACCTACCTGTTGCATGCCCGCATGCTGCGGGCGATGGCACTGCTGGCCTCGCCCGGACAGTCCGTGCAGGAGACCTCGACAGCGGTGGGTTTCGACAGCCTCAGTTCGTTCACCCGCGCCTTCACGCAGTTCAGTCGGGAAACGCCGTCCACGTACCGCAAAAGGGTTGCCGGCGAACGTGTTTGACGCAGAGTCGGTAGTCCGGAAAAATCCTTCGCGAAACGGAAGGGCAGGCATCCTGATACCCGAAACCGGTCGCGGCCGCCGGTTTGCCCTCAAGCAATTGCGGGAGTTGGCGGAGAGCAACGGATTTCCGGTCCGCGGCTAGCCGCGTTCGCGCGGGACCTGGATGTTGTACTGGGCAATCTTGCGGTAGAGCGTTGCCCGGCTCATACCGAGCTCGCGGGCGACCTCCGCCATCGTCAGCCCGTCGGTGGTGAGCACCCGAACAATCTCGCCCCGCTCGAATGCCTCGATGCGTGACAGGTGACGGGTGTTGCCCGCCAACACTTGTGGCGGCAGTTGGCCGACGTCGACCACATTCGCCCGGCCGGCGGCGGTTGAGACGACCCGGACAGTTCGTCGACGTTCCCGGGCCAGTCGTAGCATGTGAGCGCCCGCGACGCGGACGCGGTAAAACCGATCTCACGACCGCGTGCCCGCTTCGCGATGTGGTTGGCCAGCGGCAGAACGTCATCGGGCCGGTCGCGAAGCGGCGGCACCGGCACGACCGTATCGACCAGCCCGGCCAGTGCCATCGGAATGTCTTCGAACCGCTCGGCCGTCACGGCGAACGGAACAGCACCCGACCCCGAGCCGCGCTGGATTAGATCGCGGAGCCGCTCCGCGACCCAAGTCGGCAACATGTCCACGTCACGAACGATGACGGCGGTGTGGGACTTTCCGAGTTCGGGCGTCCACAACCCCAGCCAGGTCTGCACGTCCGTGGGCGCGGGTGCACTCGCCGACAGAATGCGATCCCGCGGATATGTGTGGCGTGCGGCCTGGGCGAGCATTGTGGCCCGTCCGGATCCAGCCTCACCAACCGCGGCAACGATGGCACCGTCTGCCATGGCGTGTTCGGCGCGCGCAACCGCATTGTTCCACGCCCCCGATAGGTCATGCAGGGTGCCCGATCCCGGCTCGAGGCGCGGCATCTCGACACGAAAGACCTGTCCCCGCGACGCCTGGCGCGGCAGTCGTCCGCTCGAGCGAGCAACCATGAGCGCTGTGGTGTTACTGGCGGCGGACCGGGCGAGCGCGAGCAGCAGATCGCTCGACGACTGCGACCAGGTGGTGAGGTTTACGCTTCCTTCCAGCCGACCCGAGGCGGGATCGAACACCGGCACAGCGGCGCAGGTAAATGTGCACAGACTCAGCGCATAGTGCTGATCGGCCTGCACGAGCGTTGGCGCGCGGTCGGCCAGCGCCAAACCCAGACCGTTGGTGCCGACCTCGCGTTCGGAATAGGCGAATCCGGGTGCGAGGTGAACGTCGTCGAGCGATTGGAGCAGGCTGCGGTCACCGGACAGCCGCGACAGCACCACACCCTCGGCGTCGGTGAGCATCAGGCTGACCGGCTCACCGGCGAGCGTGCTGTGCAGATCCGCCAGCACTTCGTTGCCGCACTGAAAGAAAAGCGAGCCTAGGTCGTCGGTTCCGGTGAAGGCCGGTTCGACCTCTTCGAGCGGGACGCCGTAGTCCTCGCTGCGCTGCCACGACGCCAGCAGCCGCCGCGGGACGCCACCTGCCTCGCGGTGCGCCAGTTCGTGTAGTCGTACTCGGTCGACGAAGTTGTCGGACACTTGCTACCTCACTGTGATCCACGTTACAAGCAGCGTGGCAGCCCGCGCAGTCCGAATCAGCCGGCCGACGTCTCAGATTGAGACAGCAGAGCCATCGGCAGGCCGGACGCGCGGTTCTAAAGTCGGCCGCAGGTTGTGACAGCGGTCACACGCTGCCCACTGCCAGCCCAGCCCGAAGGGAGACCTTTCCATGTACCGCAAGGACGACACGAGCTACTTCATCGTCGACGCCCACGTAGCGCTGTGGGATGCCCGGCCGGATAACCAGCGCAACATTCACGGCAAACAGTTCATCGACTGCTTCTACGACTACCACCGCAATCTGTCGCCGGAGTCCGAGGTGTGGACCTACGAGGAGTACCTCTACCAAGGCGGCGACCGGCTGATGAAAGATCTCTTCACCGACGGGTATGTCGACCACGCGATCTTCCAGCCCGCCCAGCTCGACGAGTTCTACTACAGGGGGTTCGGGCAGACCGATGAGGCGTCCGAGCTCGCGGCCAAGCACCCGGACAAGCTCACCTACAACCACAACTGGGATCCACGCAACGGCGAGGCAGGCATGGACCAGCTGCGAGCGGACGCCGAGCGGTTCGGGCTGAAGGGCGTCAAGCTCTACACGGCCGAGTGGCACGGCGACTCACGAGGGTGGCGGCTCGATGATCCATGGGCGTACCGCTACTTCGAGCTGTGCCGCGAACTCGGCATCCGCAACATCCACGTCCACAAGGGCCCGACCATCCGACCACTGGACCGCGATGCGTTCGACGTCGCCGATATCGACCATGTGGCGACGGACTTCACCGACCTCAACTTCGTGGTCGAGCACTGCGGTCTGCCGCGGCTCGAGGACTTCTGCTGGATCGCCACCCAGGAGCCCAACGTGCACGCCGGCCTTGCGGTCGCGATGCCGTTCATCCACACCCGGCCGAAGTACTTCGGGCAGATCATGGGTGAATTGCTGTACTGGGTCGGCGAGGACCGCATCCAGTTCTCGTCGGACTACGCGCTGTGGACTCCGCGCTGGTTGGTCGAGGCGTTCGTCGACTTCCAGATCCCCGACGACCTCGCCGAGTACGCGCCGATCACGACCGAACAGAAGAAGAAGATCCTCGGGCTCAACGCCGCGAAGATGTACGACATCCCGGTACCAGCCGAGCTGCAGTTGCCGTCGGCGGGCGAGCCCGCTGTGGGTCCGCGGGGCGCCGACAACCTCGTGGGGGCCTGATATGGGCAGACACGAAATGGCCTACACCGCACTGGGAGCGGTGATGGATCCCGAACTCGACGAACCGATCACGTCGCTGGGGTTCATCCGCTCGCTGCTGGTGTCGCCGGGCGGGAACGTCAAGGTGCACCTGCGGCTGCCGACGTCGTTCTGCTCGCCGAACTTCGCCTACTTGATGGCGTCGGACGCGAAAGACATTCTCAGCAAGCTAGATTGGACGCGACGCGTGGTGGTCGAGCTCGATGATCATCACGACTCGGAGATCATCAACGCCGGCTTGGCGGCCGACGCCGGCTATCGGGGCACTTTCGGGCACGAGGCGCAGGAGAGCCTCGACGAGCTGCGGGAAACGTTCCGGCGTAAGGCCCATACGGCGGCGATGGAGCGGTGCCTGACGGCGCTGCTTCGCGCCGACCCGCAGCGTCCCGAATCTTCGCTTGGAGAAGTCCGGCTGGACGAACTACCCGACGACGCCACCACGGAGGCTCTACTTCGACGCCGCTGCGCACTCGGGTTATCCACGGCGCCAGACGCTTTGGTGTTGGTGGATCACCTGGGCTGTGGCTACGCCCAAGGCGACGTGCCGCTGGCGCTGCGGCGGGCACGTTCGACACGGATCTCCATCGACGGCAACGCCCACTTCTGCCGCGGTTTGTTGCGCACCCGCTACGGGGAGTCCGCTGCCAAGACCTTCATCCCACTGAACACCCTGATGACGAAGGAAGGAGCATTCCGATGAGCACCATGCGAGCCGTCCAGGTGGTCGGGTATCACCAGAATCTCGAGATGAACGAGGTCCCCGTCCCGACACCGACGGGACCGTTCGACGTCGTCGTAAAGATCGGTGGCGCCGGCGTGTGCCGCACCGACCTGCACATTCTCGAGGGCCAGTGGGCGGAGAAGTCACAGGTCCAACTGCCGTACACAATCGGGCACGAGAACGCCGGCTGGGTGCACGCCGTCGGGTCGGCGGTGTCCAACGTCCGTGAAGGCGACAAGGTGATCGTGCATCCGCTGATCACCTGCGGGCTGTGCCGCGCGTGCCGCTCCGGTGACGACGTGCACTGCGAGGCCAACGCGTTCCCCGGCATCGACACCAACGGCGGCTATGCGGACTACTTGAAGACCTCGGCGCGCAGCGTCGTGAAGATCGACGACACACTTGAGCCCTCAGATGTTGCGGCGCTGGCCGACGCCGGCCTGACCGCCTATCACGCGGCGGCCAAGGCGGCGCGGCGGCTGACCCCGCGCGACAAGTGCGTCATCATCGGCGCGGGCGGCTTGGGCCACATCGGGATTCAGGTGCTCAAGGCCCTCTCCCCTGCCGAGCTGATCGTCGTCGACCGCAATCCCGACGCGCTCAAGCTCGCCGAGGCGATCGGCGCCGACCACGGCGTGGTGGCCGACGGCACCCAGGTGGATCAGGTGCTCGCGCTGACCGGCGGGAACGGCGCCGAGACCGTCGTCGACTTCGTCGGCGAAGGTGGAGCCACCGCCGAAGGTGTGGCGATGCTGCGCCGGGCGGGCGATTATCTCGTCATCGGCTACGGCGAAAACATCGACGTGCCGACCATCGACATCGTCTCCACCGAGATCAACTTCATCGGCAACCTGGTCGGGTCCTACAACGACCTGTGCGATCTGATGGCGCTCGCCGCTCGTGGGGCGGTGAACCTACACACCCAGAAGTACAAGCTGGACGATTTCCAGTCCGCCATCACCGATCTCGACAACGGCAATGTCCGCGGCCGAGCAATTCTGACACCGTAGGGAGTTCTCGAATGATTTTCATAGTGGTCAAGTTCAAGCCGAAGCCGGAGTACGTCGAGAACTTCCCCGACCTGGTCGCGGAGTTTACTGCGGCCACTCGCAACGAGCCGGGCAACATGTTTTTCGACTGGTCCCGCAGCCTGGACGATCCGTCGGAATACGTTCTGGTGGAAGGGTTCCGCGACGGTGACGCCGGCAAGGAGCACGTCACTGCCGAGCACTTCAAGAAGTTCATCGCCGAAGCCCCGGCGCTGTTGTCGTCAACGCCGACGATCATCAGTCACGAGATCGACTCCGCCGGCTGGACCGAGATGGGCGAGATGAAGGTCGGCTAGCGGATTACGGAGGCGGTACCAACGGCGGGCGACACACGTTCGCGACCGGATCCCACCACGCGCCGTTGTCACATCCCAACGGCACCACTGGCGGGCGGCAGTCGTTGATGGTCGGATCCCACCACCCGTTGCCGCAGTTCTTGGGCAGCTGCACCCCGACCGGGCGGCAGACGCTGGCCAGCGGATCCCAGTACTCGCCGTAGGCGCAGTCCGCGGAACTAATCGCCGGCGTCACGATGGTCCCGACTGCCAGCGACGCGAGTCCCGCGACGCCGACGACCGACATAGAACGAACAAATTTCAACATGCGGTTGGACTTTCCAGGAGACACGCATCTCAAACGCGTCATCAATTGATGACGCCTCAGAAAAGAGTGCGGGCGGGGGGACTCGAACCCCCATGTCTTCGAAGACAAGGGCACCTAAAGCCATCGCGTATACCAGTTCCGCCACGCCCGCAGCGTGGCGATCGTACCGCGCCGCGACGTCCGTCTACTTGTCGGCAGCGCTGAATATGTTGAGGTCATGCGGTCCGCCGAACAGGTTGAGGAGGTGCAACACCTCATCGCGCGTGGACTTAATGATTGCGTAATCGCACGGCGCACTGGCATCCCGCGTACGACCGTCAGGGATTGGCGTTGCCGCCCGCAGGTTCAGCCTCGTCTAGTCAGCGACTCGCCTTGCGGGGTCATCCATAACTTCGACATGCTGCCTTCGGGGCCGTATTGCTACTTGCTCGGGCTCTACCTCGGCGACGGTTGCATCTCGCGCGATCGTCGAGTGTGGCGCTTGAGAATCACACTCGACCAGAAATACCCCGCAATCATCGACCGGTGCCGCGCGGCACTCGAAATACTGATGCCATCGCAGCGCGCTGGAATCGTTAAGAAAATTGGTTGCGTCGACGTCTCGTTGTATTCGAAGCACTGGCCTTGCCTCTTCCCCCAGCATGGCCATGGAACCAAACACAACAGACGAATCGCACTTGAGCCATGGCAGCAAGAGCTCGTCGACCAAGCCACCGAGGAGTTCGTCCTCGGCCTGATCCACAGCGACGGCTGCCGCGTCGTCGCCAACGACCGCGGTGTCACGAGCATCCGCTACCACTTCTCGAACATGTCCGAGGACATCCACGCGCTTGTTCACCGCCGCACTCGATGCCCTCGACATTCCCTGGACCCGGTCGAGCAAGAAGGTCGTCTCCATCTATCGCAAGGCCGCGACTGCCCGCCTCGACACGTTCGTCGGGCCCAAGACCGTCGCGGTACCGTTGGATGGTGTCCACTACACGGCGTAGGAGACCGGCGCTCGTCGCACTGGTGATCGTCGCCGCCGCAGGCTGCCTGGCCCTGGCCTGGTGGCAGTGGACCCGCTTCGAATCGGCATCGGGCACCTTCCAAAACCTCGGCTACGCGCTGCAGTGGCCGCTGTTCGCCGGGTTCTGTGTCTACGGCTACTACAAGTTCGTCCGCTACGAAGACGCGCCGCCCGAGCCGAAGAACCCCGACGCCGTCACCGAGATCCCGGCCGGCCTGCTTCCCGAAAGGCGGAAGCCCACAACACCATCCGACGATGACCCCGACCCCGCGCTGCGGGAGTACAACGCCTACCTCGCCGACCTGGCCGAGAAAGACAAGGAATCGTGACCGAAACACCGACCCCGACAACCCCCGTCGAAACCATCCGCAAGGCCCTGCTCGGCTATCGCGTGATGGCCTGGACCACCGGCCTGTGGCTCATCCTGCTGTGCTACGAGATGGTGGCGAAGTACGTCTACGGCGTGGAGGGCCTGAACTGGATCGCGGTCGTGCACGGCTGGGTCTACTTCATTTACCTGCTCTTCACCGCCAATCTCGCGGTCAAGGTGCGCTGGCCGATCGGCATGACCATCGGCGTGCTGCTGGCGGGCACCATTCCACTGGTCGGCATCATCGTCGAGCACTACCGCACCAAGGAGATCAAGGCCACGTTCGGCATCTGACGCCAAGCACTTAGTTACCTATACTCGACGCAGTGTTAGCCAGCCCCCAGGTGCGCGGCAGCCGCGCCCTCACGGCCGGCCCGTCCCCGATATCGCCGCGGCCCCTCGCCGCCACACCCGCTTTCCGGGTTCCCGCCCTTACCGGCATGCGCGCCGTGGCGGCACTGCTCGTGGTCGGCACTCACGCGGCGTTCGCCACCGGCCAGCTCACCCACGGCTACCTCGGCGGGATCTACGCGCGCCTCGAAATCGGTGTCGCGATCTTCTTCGTCCTCTCCGGCTTCCTGCTGTTTCGCCCGTGGGTGCTCGCCGCGGCCTCTGGAACCCCGCCGCCACAGCTGACGCGCTACACGCGAAACCGGCTGCGTCGAATCATGCCGGGCTATCTGGTCGCCGTATTGGCGACCTTCGCCGTGTACACGGTGTTCACGCCGGGCCCGAACCCGGGGCAGACGTGGGACGGGTTGCTCCGATATCTCACGCTGACGCAGGTCTACACCGACAACTTCCTAGCGACATACCTGCACCCCGGCCTTTCTCAGATGTGGAGCCTGGCGGTCGAGGTGTCGTTCTACGCCGTGTTGCCCGGACTCGCCTACGTGCTACTGCGCGTGCGGCGGCCCATTGCGTGGCGCCCAGTCCGCACGCTGACGGGGTTGGCGGCACTGGGCGCAGTCGCCCCTGCGTGGCTGTTAATCGCCCACACCACCGATGCACTTCCGAAGCGCGGCAGGCATGTGGCTGCCCGCACACCTTGCGTGTTTCGCCGCCGGCATGGCATTGGCAGTCCTGAGGGTCATCGGAGCACGCTGGCGCGCCCGGGCGGCGTTGCCGTCGGCGGCGGCGCTGTACCTGATCGTGTCGACACCGGTCGGAGGGGCGATCATCGGACCCGATCCCGCCTGGGCGCCGGTCACCAAATCCCTCCTCTACGCCGCCATCGCGATGCTCGTGGTGGGGCCGCTGGCTCTCGGTTCTTCCGACCGGTATGCGCGGATGCTGGGCAGTAGGCCCATGGTGTGGCTGGGTGAGATCTCGTACGAGATCTTCCTGCTGCACGTCGTCGTCATGGCGGTAACGATGAGTCTGCTGCTGCGGTGGCCGCTGTTCACCGGGTCGATGGCGGGGCTGTATGTGACGACGGTCGTCGTGACGATCCCGCTCGCGTGGACACTTCACCGACTGACCCGGCTACGCCGGCCACACGATCAGACCAACCCCCGCAGCGCGGGCAGCAGTGCCGCCAACGCCCGCCCTCGATGCGACGCGGCGTCCTTCTCCTCCGGAGTCAACTCGGCCGCCGTCCGCGACGACCCCTCGGGGACGAACACCGGGTCGTAGCCAAATCCGCCGTCGCCGCGCGGTTCTCGCGCAATGCTGCCCGGCCACGTCCCGCGGACCACGATCTCCCCCGACCCCGATACCAGCGCGCACGCGGACACGAATGCTGCACCGCGCCGCGCGTCGGCAACGTCGCGCAGCTGAGCGAGCAACAGCGCCGTGTTGGCCGCATCCTCCCCATGCACACCTGCCCAGCGCGCCGACAACACACCCGGCATGCCGTTCAGCGCGTCGACTTCCAGCCCGGAATCGTCGGCCACGGTGGGCAGGCCGGTGGCGCGGAACGCGTCGCGCGCCTTGGCCACCGCGTTGTCCTCGAACGTCGCGCCCGTCTCCGGTGCCTCGTCGAACGGGCCGACGTCATCCAACGACAACAGGGTCAATCCCGAGATACCCGCGGCGTCGAGCACCCGCCGCAACTCGGCCAGCTTCTTGCGGTTGCGGCTGGCGACCAGCAGTTCGGTCACCAATTACTCCAAAACAACTGGTCGGCTCGTCAGCTCGTGGGTATCGACCAGTAGGCCACCATGGTTTCCTGCGCGGCGACGTCACCGTCCGTCATCAGGAGCGTCAACCGGTGGGGCCTGATCTCATATCGGGTGCCATCGGCCGGGTTGGTCACGTCGAAGCCGCCCGCCGAGCGCACCGCATTGCCGAGTGCGATTAGGGCGCCGTCGCTGAGGCGCACACCCCGGTAGTAGAAGGCACCGGGCCCGGTCTGACACAGCACCAGCTCGGTCTGCGTCGTGCTGCCCATCGCCGCGGCGGGGCGTCCCGGGTCGCAGCGGGCGTCGGAGTTCAGGAAGCCCTGCTCGTCGGTCCTAGCAGGGCGAACACCCCCGTGGGCTGCTGAGTGGTGGGAGCCCGATGTCTCGGTCGGTCGGATCTCGGCCGATGTCGCGGTCCCCGCGCGCGTACTGTCTTGGCTGCTGCCCAACAAACCGGCCTGAAGCAGTACGGTCACAAGCCCGGTGAGCGCGACGATGGCGCTAGCAATCCCAGTGATGATCCCGGGTAGCGTAAGCCACCACGACTTCTTCGTTTCGTCCTCAGCCGTTTCGTCCTCAGCCGTTTCGTCCTCAGCCGTTTCGTCGTCAGCCATTGCCTGTGCCCTTACGTGATGCCGGTAGCCTATCCTCCGCGACCAGCGGCGGTCAGCTTCCGAACGCCTTCTTCGCCGGGGCGTCCGACTCGGGCAGCACGCCGGGATACGGCTGTTCCAGCGCCTCGCGTTGGATGACGAACAATTGGTCGCAGGCGCCGAGCGCGGCGTCGAGCAGCTTGTCCAGCGTTGAGCGGGGGAACGTCGCGCCCTCCCCGGTCCCCTGGATCTCGACGAGCGTTCCGGTGTCGGTGGCTACGACGTTCATGTCCACCTCGGCGCGCGAGTCCTCCGTGTATGGCAGGTCGACGCGGATGCGGCCGTCCACAACGCCGACGCTCACCGCGGCGATCGCGCACGACAGCGGCCGCGGGTCCGCCAGCTTCCCGCCCGCCGCCAACCACGTCACCGCGTCGGCGAGCGCCACATACGCACCCGTGATCGCCGCGGTGCGGGTTCCGCCGTCGGCCTGCAGCACGTCGCAGTCGAGCGCGATGGTGTTCTCCCCCAGCGCCGCAAGGTCGATGCACGCACGCAGCGATCGCCCGATCAGCCGGCTGATCTCCTGCGTGCGCCCGCCGATGCGGCCGCGGACCGACTCGCGGTCCGACCGTTCATGAGTGGCCGCGGGCAGCATCGCGTACTCCGCCGTCAGCCAGCCCTGTCCCGAACCTTTACGCCAGCGCGGCACGCCCTCGCTGACGCTTGCCGCGCACATGACCCGGGTCTGACCGAACTCCACGAGGACCGACCCCGCCGGGTGAGAGGTGAAGCCGCGGGTGATGACCACCGGACGCAGCTCGTCGTCGAGTCGGCCGTCATCTCGTCTGGACACGGGCCAACACTAGCCGGTGGCCCTGTCATCAATGCCGGGTGACGGCGAACGTCTCCCCGCACACCACCGCATGCACCGGCCCGCTGAATTCGGCCTTCGCCTCGCTGATCACGTCCTCGCGTGACGTCCACGGCGGAATGTGCGTCAGCAACAATTCGGCTACGCCGGCCTTCGCCGCGGCCTGACCCGCCTCGGTGCCGGACAGGTGCACCCCCGGCGGGCGGGACGGATCATGCGTCCAGGACGCCTCGCACAGGAACACATCGGCGCCGCGGGCCAGTTCGACGAGCGCATCGCACACCCCGGTGTCACCGCTGTAGACCAGAGTCGCGCCCGCAGGATCGATGATCCGCATTCCGTAGGACTCGGTCGGATGAGTCACCAGCCGCGGCTCGATGGTCAACGAACCGATCTGCACGGATTGCTTGTCCACCCAGTGGCGAATGTCGAAGATATCGCTGAAGTCGTCGATCTCGGCGCCCTCCGGCGACGACGCCGCGCCGACGCGCGCCCAGGTCTTCTTCGGGCCGTACATCAGGCCGCGCTCTGGCGCGGGTGACGGATGGTAGCGCCGCCAAACGAAAAGCCCCGGAAGGTCGAGGCAGTGGTCGGCATGTAGATGCGAGAGCAAAACGTGCACCGAGTTGGGATCGGTGTGGCGCTGTAACGCCCCGAGCACACCGCCCCCGAAATCGATGACCAATGGCAGGGTGCCGGGCGCGCTCAACAGGTATCCGGACGCCGGCGAATCAGGCCCGACAACACTGCCGGAGCACCCGAGTACGGTGATTCGCACGCCCACTAGCTTGCCATGCCCACTATCCCGATGACGAAAACATCACCGCTTTGGGCGACGAACGTCATCATTGAGCGCCGACGTGACGTTGGACAGGTCGAACACCGTCAAGAGTCGGCCCAAGGAACCGGGCCGCGAGTGTGGTGAAGGCCTCAGGATCGCCGGTCGCCTCGAACTGCCGCCGCGCGGGTGGCGCATCATGCGGGCGAAGTAGTTCGAGCTCTGTGAGCACCCGCAGCAAGTCCTTGGCCGTCTCCTCTGCACTGGACACCAGCGTGACCTGGTCCCCCATCGCCAGCTGGATCAGTCCGGACAGCATCGGGTAGTGGGTGCAGCCCAGCACCAGCGTGTCGACCTCGGCCCGCTGCAGCGGCTCGAGGTAGCCCTCGGCCAGCCCCAGCACCTGCCTGCCGCTGGTGACGCCGCGCTCCACGAAGTCGACGAACCGTGGGCAGGCCACACCGGTGATCTCGATCTCGCGGGCGGCGGCGAACGCGTCCTGATAGGCACCCGACGCGATCGTCGCCTCGGTTCCGATCACGCCGATGCGGCCGCTGCGGGTGGTTGCCACAGCGCGGCGCACCGCGGGCAGGATCACCTCGACCACCGGCACCGGCGCGTAGCGCTCACGGGCGTCCCGCAGGCAGGCCGATGACGCACTGTTGCACGCGATCACCAGCGCCTTGACGCCGCGCTCCACGAGGTCGTCGCCGATGGCCAGCGCATGCGCACGAATCTCGGGAATGGTCAGCGGGCCGTAGGGGCCGTTGCCGGTGTCCCCGACATAGACAATGTCCTCGTCGGGCAGCTGGTCGATGATCGCCCGCGCGACCGTGAGTCCGCCAACGCCGGAATCGAAGATCCCGACAGGCGACAGAGCCGACGTCACGACGGGTAAGGCGGCGGTAAGGCAGTGCCGCGCTTACGCACTTCGCGGGCCTTCCGCTCGGGCCCGGACAGCAGGTACGCGGCGATCACGCCGGCGACAGCGCCGCAGAAGTGGCCCTGCCACGACACCCCGGGGGTGCCGGGCAGCACCCCGAGCAGGATGCCGCCGTAGACGAACAGCACGATGACGCCGACGACGATCTGCCATACCTTGCGGGTGAAGAACCCGAACACGATCAAGAACGCCAGCCAGCCGAAGATCAGCCCGGATGCGCCGATGTGGTTGGTCTCGCAGCGCACGTCGACGTAGGGGCAGTGCGCGCCGACATTGCCGATCAGCCAGGTGCCCAAGCCACCGAGAATCCAGATGATCGCGGTGGCGAAGATGAACCGGGACAGCCCCGCCAACGTCATCAGGAAGCCCAGGATCAACGCCGGGATGGTGTTGGCGATCAGATGATCCCAATTCGAGTGCAGAAGCGGCGCGAAGATGATGCCCATCAGGCCGTCGGTCTCGAGCGGCCGGATGCCGTTGTCGTCCAGGTGATGACCGGACAGCGAGTCGACGATCTCGATCACATACAGCAGCACCACGAAGCTGACGATCGTGACGCCGCCGACCACCCACGCCGGGCGCTTCTTCTCCGGTGCGGCCGGATATCCCGGTCCACTCAAGCCCATAGCTGCCCTTCCAGCGCGTCTTCCGCTTCATTCAGGCTACCGGCGTAGGCACCGGTCGACAGATACTTCCATCCGGCGTCGGCGACGACGAACCCGATGTCGGCTCGCTGATTCGCCTTGACCGCCTTGGCTGCAACACCGAGCGCGGCGTGCAGGACCGCGCCGGTGGAGATGCCGGCGAAGATCCCTTCGACCTGAACGAGTTCGCGGGTGCGTTTGACGGCGTCGAACGACCCGACCGAGAACCGCGTCGTCAACACATCCGGGTCGTACAGCTCGGGGATGAAGCCCTCGTCGATATTGCGCAGGGCGTACACCCCTTCGCCGTACCGGGGCTCGGCGGCCACGATCTGCACGTCGGGCACGTGCTCGCGCAGGTACCGGCCCGTGCCCATCAGCGTGCCCGTGGTGCCGAGGCCGGCGACGAAGTGGGTGATCTCCGGGAGGTCGGCCAGCAGCTCGGGCCCGGTGCCCAGGTAGTGCGAGTCGGTGTTGGCCGGGTTGCCGTACTGGTAGAGCATCACCCAGTCGGGGTTCTGGGCGGCGAGCTCCTTGGCGTGCGCGACCGCCGTGTTCGACCCGCCCTCGGCGGGCGAGAAGATGATCCGCGCACCGTAGAGTTCGAGCAGCTGGCGGCGCTCGATAGAGGTGTTCTCCGGCATCACGCAGATCATCGAATAGCCCTTGAGCAGGGCCGCCATCGCCAGCGAGATGCCGGTGTTGCCGCTGGTCGGTTCGAGAATGGTGGCGCCGGGTTGCAGGATCCCGCGCTGTTCGGCGTCCTCGATCATCCGCAGCGCGGGCCGGTCCTTGATGGAGCCCGTCGGGTTGCGGTCCTCGAGCTTGGCCCACAGCCGCACGTGCGGCGCGCCGTCCTCGCCGTCATCCCAGCGGGGCGACAACCGGCGTAGGCCTACCAGCGGCGTGTTGCCCAACGCCTCCAGAAGCGAGTCGTACCGCGTCAAAGTCAACCGCCTGCCACGGCGGGCAGGATGGTGACCGAGTCGCCGTCGGAGATCTCGGTCTCCAGTCCGCCGGAGAATCGGACGTCCTCGTCGTTGACGTAGATGTTGACGAAGCGGTGCAGCTTGCCGTTATCGACCAGGCGCTCGGAGATACCGGAGTAGTTCAACTCCAGATCGCTGATCACGGCCTGCAGCGTGTCGCCCGACGCGGTCACCCGCTTCTCACCGCCGGTGTGGCTGCGCAGGATGGTCGGGACGGAAACGGTAACGGTCATCGAAAGGCTCTTTCTTGTAGATCTAGTACTGCTCGACGATCTTGACGGGTTCCTCGGTGACGACGCCGTCGACGATGCGGTAGCTGCGCAGCTCGTGCTCGTCGGGGTCGCGGGTGGACACCAACACGTAATGCGAATCGGGTTCGGAGGCGTACGAGATGTCGGTGCGGCTGGGGTAGGCCTCGGTCGCGGTGTGCGAGTGATAGATGACGATAGGAGCATCGTCTGCGTCCTCCAACGCCCGCCACACCTTGAGCTGCTCCATCGAGTCGAACCGGTAGAACGTCGGCGACCGCTCGGCGTTGAGCATCGCGATGTGCCGCTCGGGGCGGTCCGATCCCTCCGGACCGGCAAGCACACCGCACGCCTCGTCGGGATGGTCGGCCCGGGCGTGCGCGACCATCGCGTCGACCAGGTCGGCCCGAATCACCAGCACCGTCACTTCACCCTTCTTTTCAGAACCGGTCTTGCGAACGCTCCGGGCAACATGTCCCGATAGGTCGGTATTCCGGCTACCGACTCTGCCGCAAGCACGCCGACCAGAACCGCGCGGGCCAAAACATCCGCGGCCGCCGCCCCGACTGCGGTGATCAACGGCACCTCCGGCGACATCGACGCGGGCGTCTCGGGGTCCGGCGGCACCTCGACGGCTCCGGTGGCCAGCGCAAACACGGTATCGCCGTCCAGCGGCGTATGACACGGCCGGATGGTTCGGGCGAGGCCGTCATGCGCCGCGACCGCGACGCGACGACACGCCGCCGGGCTCAGCGCCGCGTCGGTGGCGATGACGGCGATCGTGGTGTTGAGCGGGCTGAGCTCCGCGCGCCGGTCGGCGTATTCCCCGATCTCATCCGCCGGCGGCCTGACGAGCCCGAACTCCTCGATCTGATCGGCCTGCCATGGCAACCCGGTGGCGGGGTCGACGACGTCGCCTGCCGCGTTGACGACCACCACCGCACCGACCGTGACGCCGACGTCGAGCGTCACCGAGGCGGTGCCGACGCCACCCTTGAGAACGCCGACGCGCGCACCGGTCCCGGCGCCGACGGTGCCGAGCGAGAATTCGGCGCCCGCGCTCTTCGCGGCGGCGTACCCGAACTCCGCGGTCGGCCTGCACTGCCAGCCCCCGACGGGCAGGTCGTAGACGACCGCGGCGGGCACGATCGGCACCACGCCGCCCTCCATCGCAACGCCGCGGTTCTGTTCCTCGAGCCAGCGCATCACGCCGTCGGCCGCGGCCAGCCCGTATGCGCTGCCGCCGCTGAGCACGACGGCATCGACGTGGCGGACCGAGTTGCTCGGATCGAGCAGGTCGGTCTCCCTCGTGCCCGGTGCACCACCCCTGCCGTCGACGGCACCCACCGTGCCCGGCGGGGTCAGCACGACCGTCGTGCCGCTCGCCCAGCCGGACCCGAGAGTCGCGTCGGCATCGATTCGTTCGTGTTGGCCGACGCGGATCCCGCCGACGTCGGTGATTGCGCTCATGGCTGTCTGTTCTTCGCGCAAGCGCTCATCACTTCTTGTCCATCAGCCCGAGGACGAGATACTCCTGCAGCACCGTCAGCCATTGATACACGTCGAAATGTCCGGCCATCGGGTGGTCGGGTTGCAGCTGGTCTGGCCCCTCCGGGCCGATGTCGAGCATGGTGCCCAAGGCGAGCCGGACGTCGTTGACCGCGGCGGCCCACGCGTGTGCGTCGTCCTCGGTCAGCTCGAAACGGCCGCCACCGTTCGGCACGGTGTCCAACAGCCGTTGCGCCGCTTCACGTTTGGCGGCGATGATCTCCGGCTCGTGCAAACTGCGCAATCCGCTGTTCATGCTTTCGGTGGCTGCGGACCCCGCAGGATGGTCACTCTGCGATCGGAAGAAATCGGGCAGCAGCCGCTTCATCGTCTCGTCTTCGGGCGGACGCGAGTTGCCGGTCTTCAGCCCAGTGATCTCCTCGAGTTCATCTGTGGGCGAAGATGATTCGCGCTCTTCGAGCATCGCCACCATCGACGACACCAGGCTCTCCAGCAGCGCGGCCTCGTGCGACGCCAACGCCGAACGAAAGCGCGCGCCGTTTGCGGTGTCGACCCGCTTCCACTTGCGCACTATTGCGTCCCGGCTCCGGTGATCAGCGGTCGTGTTGCATGGTCGCCCACAGGCCTGCGGCATGCAGCTTGGATACGTCGACCTCCATGGACTCGCGGCTGCCCGCCGAGACCACCGCCTTGCCTTCGTTGTGCACCTGCATCATGAGCTTGGTGGCGTGCGGCTCGCTGTAGCCGAACAACTTCTGGAAGACGTACGTCACGTATGTCATCAGGTTGACGGGGTCATCCCAGACGACGGTCACCCACGGGGTGTCGGTGGCCTCGGCGGTTTCGACGTGCTTTTCCTCGCGAGTTCCCGGCCGGGTCTTCGCTGGGGTAGCCATCTGCCCAGAATAGCCGGGGCCTACCTGGCCTGGAGAACAGCTACGGTTGCGGTGTGACAGCCGCGTTGCTGACCGACAAATACGAGCTCACCATGCTCTCGGCGGCACTTCGCGATGGGTCGGCGCAGCGACGCACCACCTTCGAGGTGTTTGCCCGTCGGCTGCCCGACGGACGGCGGTACGGAGTGGTCGCCGGAACGGCACGCTTCGTGGAAGCGTTGGCGCAGTTCACGTTCGACGAGGCAGCACTGGCGTCACTGTCCGACTTCCTCGATGCCGACACGCTGGCGTATCTGGCCGAGTACCGATTCCGCGGCGATGTCGACGGTTACGCCGAGGGCGAGTTGTACTTCCCCGGCTCTCCCGTGCTGGCGGTACACGGCAGTTTCGCCGAATGCGTGGTGCTGGAGACGCTGGCGCTGTCGATCTTCAACCACGACACCGCGATCGCGTCGGCGGCGGCCCGGATGGTCAGCGCGGCCGGTGGGCGCACCCTCATCGAGATGGGCTCGCGGCGCACCCACGAGCAGGCCGCCGTCGATGCTGCCCGAGCCGCCTACCTGGCCGGTTTTTCCGGCTCATCCAACCTGGAGGCTCAGCGCCGCCACGGAGTGCCTGCGCTGGGCACGAGCGCGCATGCGTTCACGCTGCTGCACACATCAGGCCCAGTCGGCCTCGGTGATGAGCCTGTCGGGCGAAGAACATCAGAGTGGGAGAAGGCGGCGTTTCGGGCGCAGGTCGACGCTCTCGGCGTCGGCACCACCCTGCTGGTCGACACCTACGACATCACCGCCGGTGTGGCCAACGCCGTCGAAGTGGCGGGGCCCGAGCTGGGCGCAGTGCGCATCGACTCCGGTGATCTCGGGGTGTGGGCCCGACAGGTGCGCGCTCAACTCGACGAGCTCGGCGCCCGAAAGACCCGGATCGTGGTGTCGGGTGACCTCGACGAGTTCTCGATCGCCGCGCTGCGTGTCGACCCCGTCGACATGTACGGCGTCGGCACGTCGGTCGTGACCGGCTCGGGCGCCCCCACAGCCAACATGGTCTACAAGCTGGTCGAGGTCGACGGCACGCCGGTGGAGAAGCGCAGCGCGCACAAGGAGTCGCATGGCGGGCGCAAGAGGGCGACGCGGCTGGCCAAGCCGTCGGGAACCATCGTCGAGGAGGTCGTCCACCCGGTCGCCGAACCCGCCCCGCACTCCGAGCTCGATTCGCGGGAGTTGACGGTCCCACTCGTCAAGGGGGGTGAGCCCGTCGCCGACCTCGGTCTGGCCGCGGCCCGCGACCGCGTCGTGGCCGGGCTGGGAAGCCTGCCGTGGGACGGTCTGAAACTCTCCCGCGGCGAGCCCGCGATACCGACCCGGATGGTTCCGCCCTCCGGCCGACACCGATAGGAGGAGCCACGCCCGAGGCAGCCCCGGTCACCGAACTGCTCGCCACCGCGGTCGCCGCGCTGGGCGGCAGCGAGCGGCGCGGTCAGGTCGAGATGGCCGAGGCCGTGACGCATGCGTTCGACTCGGGTGAGCATCTGGCCGTCCAGGCCGGTACCGGCACCGGCAAGTCGCTCGCCTATCTGGTGCCAGCGATCGCGCGTGCCGTCGCCACCGACGAACCGGTGGTGGTCTCGACGGCGACGATCGCGCTGCAACGCCAGCTCGTCGACCGCGACCTGCCTGCGCTCGCCGATTCGCTGGAGGGCGAACTGCCGCGGCGACCGAAGTTCGCACTGCTCAAGGGACGCGGAAATTACCTGTGCTTGAACAAGATTCACAACGGGCCGGCGGCCGAACCGGACGATCGCCCGCAGGAGGAACTGTTCGACGCGGCGGCGTCCACCGCACTCGGGCGCGACGTACAACGGCTCACCGCATGGTCGTCGACCACCGAGACCGGCGATCGTGACGAGCTGACTCCCGGCGTGCCGGACCGGTCATGGTCACAGGTCAGCGTCTCGGCCAGGGAGTGCATCGGCGCGGCGCGCTGCCCCTTCGGCACCGACTGCTTCGCGGAGAAGGCGCGGGATACCGCCGGGCACGCCGATGTCGTCGTCACCAACCACGCGTTGCTGGCCATCGACGCCATCTCCGACGCCGCGGTGCTGCCCGAACACCGGTTGCTCGTCGTCGACGAGGCACACGAGCTGGTGGACCGGGTGACCAGCGTGGCCACCGCCGAGCTGTCCAACGCCACACTCGGCGCGGCCAACCGGCGCGTCGCGCGGCTTGTCGAACCGGAACTCGCGCAACGGCTGGAGGCCGCGGCGGCGACGTTCTCGTCCGCGATTCACGATGCGACGCCGGGTCGCATCGATCGCCTCGACGACGACATGACGACGTATCTCACCGCGCTGCGCGACGCCGCGAGCAGGGCGCGCTCGGCGATCGACATGTCCCCGTCGGACCCCAAGGCCGCGTCGGCCCGCGCCGAGGCGGTGACGGCGTTGACGGACATCAGCGATACCGCGACGCGGATCGTCGCGTCATTCGTGCCGAACATTCCCGACCGGGACGATGTGGTGTGGCTGGACCATGAAGACAACCGCGGCAGCATCCGGGCGGTCATGCGGGTGGCCCCCCTTTCGGTGGCAGGACTGTTGCGCAGCAGGCTGTTCGAGCAGTCCACGGTGGTGCTGACGTCGGCCACACTGACCGTCGGCGGGAGCTTCGATGCGATGGCCGCGGCCTGGGGACTGATCGGCGGGGACGACGAGAAACAGCCGTTTTGCGGTATCGATGTCGGGTCACCGTTCGAGCACGCCAAGGCCGGGATCCTCTACGTCGCCGCCCAATTGCCGCCGCCGGGGCGCGACGGCACCGGTTCTGCAGAGCAGCTCGACGAGATCGAGGCGCTGATCGGTGCCGCGGGCGGACGAACACTGGGACTCTTCTCGTCGATGCGGGCCGCGCGGGCGGCCGCGGAGATCATGCGCGAGCGGCTGTCCACGCCGGTGTTGTGCCAGGGCGATGACGCGACGTCGGCGTTGGTGAGGCAGTTCGCCGAGGATCCGTCGACGTCGTTGTTCGGCACGCTGTCGTTGTGGCAGGGCGTCGATGTGCCCGGCCCGTCGCTGTCACTTGTGCTGATCGACCGCATTCCGTTCCCGCGCCCGGACGATCCACTGTTGTCGGCACGCCAGCGCGCGGTCGCGGCGCGCGGTGGCAACGGGTTCATGGCGGTCGCGGCCAGCCACGCCGCGCTGCTGCTCGCGCAGGGCGCGGGCCGGCTGCTGCGGCGCTCCGAAGACCGCGGGGTGGTGGCGGTGCTGGACTCCCGGATGGCCACCGCGCGCTACGGCGGCTACCTGCGCGCGTCGCTGCCACCGTTCTGGGCCACCACCGACCCGGTCCGCGTCCGGCAAGCTCTGGAACGACTCCACACCGCGAACGCCGCACTATCCTGAAAGCGGAGTTCTAGGGCGCCGATGCCGGCCACCTGACGATGCGGAAAGGCGCCGCCAATGAGCCGACGACACCTCCCCGGCGCCGTTGTCGCTGTCTGCACCACACTGCTCGTCGCCTCCTGCTCGACCACGGTGGCCGGCACCGCCGTGTCCGTGTTCGACGATCCGTTCCGCGTGGCGGGCATGCCCGCCGTGGACGGGCCGACGGGATTGCGGCCCGTCGCGGAGGAACCGTCGCGCGACGTCGAGAACAGCGACGGCGGTGAGATCGACGAACTCGCCGCCGCCTCGATCAGCGACATCGAGGATTTCTGGGAGACCGCCTACGGCGAGACGTTCGACGACGGGTTCACGCCCATCAAGGCGCTGATCTCCTGGGATTCCGGCGGGTTTGAGAGCCAGGAGTTCTGCGGCAACGACACCTACGGGTTGGAGAACGCCGGCTTCTGCGTCCCCGACTACACCATCGGTTGGGACCGTGGCGGGCTGCTGCCGGCGCTGCGCGACAATTTCGGCGACATGGCCGTCACCAATGTGCTGGCCCACGAGTACGGCCACGCGATTCTGCACCAGGCCAGGCTGAACAAGAAGAACACCCCGACGCTGGTCTCCGAGCAGCAGGCCGACTGCTTCGCGGGCACCTACATGCGCTGGGTGGCCGAGGACAATTCGCCGCGCTTCACGCTCAGCACCGCGGACGGGCTCAATAGCCTACTGGCGACAGTGATTTCGTTCCGCGACCCGGTGCTGAGCGAGGAAGAGTACGACGTTGGCGCAGACGAGCACGGCTCGGCTTTCGAACGGATCACCGCGTTCCAGTTCGGGTTCACCGACGGCGCGGCGTCGTGCGCGGCGATCGACGCCAAGGAGATCGCACAGCGCCGGGGGGACCTGCCGGTCGAGCTGCAGCAGGATCAGACGGGCGAATGGCCAGTCAGCGAGGAATCGGTGAACGCCATCTTCGAAGCGCTCGGGACGATGTTCTCACCGGCCAACCCACCGCAACTCAGCCTCGATGCCGAGTCGGCGAACGATTGCCCGGATGCCCGACCTTCTCCACCGGTCTCGTACTGTCCGGCCACCAACACGATCGCCGTCGACCTGCCCGAGCTCGAGGCGCTGGGTACGCCGTCTGCGCAGGAAGAAAACGGCGGCGTCGTGTCCGGCGACAACACCGCGTACTCGGTGCTCGTGTCGCGATACATGCTGGCGATTCAGAACGAGCGCGGCGGCCTGGCCCTGGACAACGCCGAGGCCGCGTTGCGCACCGCATGCCTGTCCGGGGTCGCGACGACGAAGATGACCGAGGCGGTCACCACGTCGGATGGCAACACCGTCGCGCTGACCGCGGGTGACCTCGACGAAGCCGTTTCCGGTCTGCTCACCAACGGGCTGGTGGCCAGTGACGTCAACGGCGAGACGGTGCCGTCCGGCTTCTCCCGGATGGACGCCTTCCGCAACGGAGTGCTCGGCGACGAGGACCGCTGTTTCAAGCGGTTCCCGTGAGCCGTCTCTAGACCTTCTTCGTCACGCCGTAGTAGCCGACGATCGCGTCGGAGACGTTCGTCGACCTGGTCAAGAACGCGTACGAGCGGATGAACGACTCGCCGACGCACCCGTCGATCTTGATGCGGAATCCGGTGATCTGCACCCAGGGCTCGGCGCCCTCGAACTGCTTCTTCGTGACCGGGACGACGTTGATGATGCCCGGCTTCAGCGCCACCGCGAGGGACCCGCTGATGGGCGACAGGAAAGTCGGGATGCCCGTTATCCCGACACCACCACCAAGGCCTCCGATGCCGAAGCCCGGGGTGAATCCCAGGCTGCCGCCCATCACCACACCGTTCGACGTGCTCATGTCGATGCCGCAGCCGATCTGGTAGCCGACTTCCAGCGTGCCGTGCGGCGGTTCCTCTTCCTCGGGCCCGGTCATGGAACCGTTGAACAGACCGCCGACCTCGTACTCTCGCGTCGAGATCGCAGTGGTCAACGGCGCGATCACCACCTGCGTTTCGTCCTTGGCCGACACGTTCAGCGTCCAGCCGTCGGGAGACTTCGTGGTCGCAGGCGGCGACGATTCCACGAGACCGTCGATCACCGGGGCAGGGGCGGCCTCGGGCGGCGGGGCGGCGGCCGCCTCGACGACCGGGGCGTCGACGACCGGCTCGACCTCGGGGTCGCCCGACGCCGTCGGGACTGCCAGGGTGCACGCCACCGCGCAGGTGGCCAACAGCGTGAGGATACGAAACAGCACGGGACAAGCCTTTCTCGACGCGTGACCCCACCGCGCCTCCCAGGCGGTATCGGCCATCATCGGAACCTACATGCACTGGATAGTTGTCCGACCGCAAGTCCGGCGAATTGGCTTGCGGTGACCTCAGGCGAGCGCGACCAGCCCGAGCTCGGTGTCGGATGCCAGCAGCCGGTGGTGCGGCAGTACCCGCACCGTGTAGCCGACCGGCCCGGCCACCGGAAGCGGCGTCGTCGTCGAGAAGATCTCGTTCCCGCCCTCGGCGGTGCCGGTGTGCGTCATTGGCACGGTCACGGGATCGAGCAGCGCGTCGGCCGGGTCGACGCGGCCGAGAACCGCCTGGACCACCACCTCGTCCGGGCGCAGGCCGGCGAGCTGCACGGTCGCCGAGAGCGTGAGCTCGGAGCCCAGCACCGGAGTATCCGGCAGTCCGGTGCTGTCGACGTCGGTGATCTGAATCTTCGGCCACGCCTCCTGAGCGCGCTGGCGGTAGGCGGCCAACTCCCCGGCGGCTCCGAAGGGCACCCCGCCCTCATCGCTGGGCTCGACGGTCCGGCGCAGCGACTGTGCGGCGGGCGCGTAGTACATCTCGGTGTAGTCGCGCACCATCCGCGAGGCCAGCACCTTCGGCCCCAGCACCTGCAGCGTGTGCCGGACCATTTCGACCCAGCGCATGGGGATGCCGTTTTCGTCACGGTCGTAGAACTTGGGCGCCACCGAACGCTCGAGCAGGCTGTAGAGCGCTGCGGCCTCGAGATCGTCACGCCGGCTCTCGTCGGCAAGCCCGTCGGCGGTCGGTATCTCCCAACCGTTTTCGCCGTCGTACCACTCGTCCCACCAGCCGTCGCGGATCGAGAGGTTCAACCCACCGTTGAGCGCGCTCTTCATCCCCGACGTGCCGCATGCTTCGAGGGGGCGCAGCGGATTGTTCAGCCAGACGTCGCAGCCGTAGTACAGCTGGCGGGCCATCGACATGTCGTAGTCGGGCAGAAACGCGATGCGGTGCCGCACCTCGGGCTGGTCGGCGAACCGCACCACCTGCTGAATCAGCGCCTTGCCGCCCTCATCGGCGGGATGCGACTTGCCGGCCACGATCAGTTGGATGGGCCGCTTCTCGTCGAGCAGCAGCTTCTCCAGCCGGTCGGGATCGCGCAGCATCAGCGTCAACCGCTTGTACGTCGGAACCCGCCGCGCGAAGCCGATCGTCAGCACGCCCGGATCGAAAGCCGTTGCGATCCAGCCCAGTTCGGCCTCGGATGCGCCGCGTTCCAGCCACGAGCGGCGCAGCCGTGCCCGCACGTCGTTGACCAGCTGCTCGCGAAGCTGCGATCGAATCCACCACAGACGTCCCGGATCCACCTGGTGCAGCCGCTCCCAGACTGAGGGCTCCCACACGGCGGGGCCGCTCGGCAGCTCACCGCCGAACAGCTCTCGCGCGACCTCGAGCCACTGGGGCGCCGCCCAGGTCGGCGCGTGCACGCCGTTGGTGATCGACCCGATCGGCACTTCGGCCGGGTCGAACCCGGGCCACAGCTCGTTGAACATCGTGCGGCTGACCCGGCCGTGCAGAAGCGACACCCCGTTGGCGCGCTGCGCGAGCCGCAGGCCCATGTGGGCCATGTTGAACTTCGACGGGTCGTCCTCGGCTCCGAACGCGATGATCCGGTCCAGCGGAACCCCTGGCAGCAGCCGTGACGTGGCGCCCGACGGGCCGCCTTCACCACTGCCGAAGTAGCGCTTCACCATCTCCACCGGGAACCGGTCGATGCCGGCGGCCACCGGGGTGTGCGTGGTGAACACGGTGGACGACCGCACCACGGTCAGCGCGGTGTCGAAATCCAGCCCGGAATCGATCAGCTCGCGGATCCGCTCCGCCCCGAGAAAGCCGGCGTGGCCCTCGTTCATGTGGAACACCTCGGGCGTCGGCAGGCCCTCGATCTCGGTGAACGCGCGGATCGCCCGCACCCCGCCGATGCCGGCCAGGATCTCCTGCTTGATCCGGTGCTCCTGGTCGCCGCCGTACAACCGGTCGGTGACACCGCGGAGGTCGTGCTCGTTCTCCGGGATGTCGGAATCCAACAGCAGCAACGGAATTCGACCGACCTGCGCGACCCAGACGCGAGCTCGAAGCTGAGCCGAGTCCGGCATGGCCAGTTCGACCAGCACCGGGTTGTCTTCGTGGTCGGTGAGCAACCGCAACGGCAGGCCCTGCGGATCCAGCGACGGGTAGTTCTCCTTCTGCCAGCCGTCGGCGGTCAGCGACTGGCGGAAGTAGCCGGACCGGTAGTACAGGCCCACCGCAATCAATGGCAGCCCCAGATCCGATGCCGACTTCAGGTGGTCGCCGGCAAGGATGCCCAGGCCGCCCGAGTAGTTCGGCAGCACCCCGGCTACACCGAACTCCATCGAGAAGTACGCGATGCCGTTCGGCAACTCGGCGCCTTCGGCGGCCTTCTGCTGGTACCACAGCGACCGATCCAGATAGTTGTCCAGTTCGGCGGCGATAGTGTCCAGGCGCCCCACGAACGATTCGTCGTCGGCGAGTTCGTCCAGCCGCGCGGGGCTGACCAGCCCGAGCAGCGCCAGCGGATCACAACCCACCTGCGGCCACAACTCCGGATCGATGGCCGCAAACAGGTCTTGCGTGGGCTTGTCCCACGACCAGCGCAGGTTGATGGAGAGGCGCTCCAAAGCGACCAGTCGCTCGGGCAGATGCGCGCGGACCGTGAACCGGCGGAGGGCTTTCACGCGACCCCACCTTACTGATGATCCGCGTTATTGCAGTCTCGTCGGGGTGAACGTTCACCGTTCCTGGTTCAGGAGTTATTCCTGTGCGGCCCGAACGGTCTTGACCGCGGTGGGTGGGTGTTCTCCGGTGGACCGGCACGCCTCGTGTTGTGCGTGTCGGTGGGCCGGAACTACGGCACCCGGGTGTGGTCCTCGGATGCCGGTCGGGCCTGTCCGGTGGTGTGCCCGCAGCGGTCCGCTGTCCGCTGCGGGGTCCTGCCGGCCGACGCCTGATCGCTAAGCCGAGGCCACGTCGCCCGATCGCGGCCGCCGCGCCGTGATGGCGAGTCACGGTGGCCGGATCGGAAGTCTGTTGCTGCAAAGGGGCTTTCCAGTGTTGGTTCCCCCAGCGGGTGGTGTAGGCCGCATCCACCCCGATCACGGCGATGCCACGCCGGGCGGCCATCGCGGTGAGCCGGGTGCGGAACCCGCCGGTGAGGATAGCGGCCACGGTGCGGCGCAACCGTTTCCCCCGCTGGCCGCGGCCCAGGTTTTCCCGGCCGGTCGCCCGCGTGTCGGCGAAGTCAAGATTCTCCACCACGATCGCCGCACAGCCGCGATGCTCGGCCTGGTCGAGCAGGCCGGTGATCGCCGCGCGCAGCCGGCCATCACGGCGAGACGTGGGCAGTCCCTGGGTGCACACCTCGATCGATGTCGGGTCACCGACCGGGTTACCCGAGGCGTCGAGCACACAACACGCCAGATGGTCGGCGTTGAGATCCACCCCGAGCACCCGGCCAGCACGCAGCTGCTCGAGGGTCGGCGCGGGTTCGGGTGTGGTCTTCCAGGACGCGTCCAGATACCAGCGGCCCCGCTCCGGATCGAAGCGGATGTCATAGCGCACCGCCTGCCGCGCCGCGACCCGGTCAGACCATTGCTGGCCGCGGTGGGTGAACCGCACTGGGGAATCGATCACTACATGCGAGCCCAGCTTATCGGCTAGCGAGACGGGGGTCTTGATACGCAGTCGGCCCGCCTCGTCGACGCGGATGGTTTCATTACCACCGGGCTTGCCTGACTCTCCGTCGGCGGTCAAGAACATCCGGGCCGCGTCCCACCGATCCCGCCACTGCGTTGCGGTGATCTGGGTGGCATCGAGGTGATTGAGGTTGCGCCACAACCGCTTCCCACCCACCACGACCGATGGGTGACCCGCCTTCAAGGCGGCCTCGGCGGCGGCGAGTCGGACCCGCAGCGCTGCCAGCCGGCGGGTCTTGGCGAACCGTTCGGCCGAGTCGCGGTATCCGCGGCGACGCCGACCGTCCCTGGCGCCCGCATGCTCGTCGCCGACCGGCTCCAACTCGACTGGGCGCAGCGCGCAGCGGTCCGCCAACACCTCGATCGCTTGGCGCAGATCAGCCACATGCGCGGCCAACGCTCGCATCCCCAGCTGATACTGGTCTTCGACTGCGCGGGTGATCGCGCCCGCCCAACGGCTCGACGCAACTGCGGTGAGCGCCCGCTTACGGGCTGCCCGCCACGCCGCATGCGACTCACGATCCAGCCGGCCCAACCGCACCCGGCGCGTCAACTCCGTGCGGTACAGCGACCCCAGATGTGTCGCGATCGCGGCCAACACCGCCGCCTCATCCTCGGTCACATGAATCCGGGTACGGATCCGCACCCCCGCGGGCGCCGCGGCCATCACAGGATCACCAATCCGGCGCAACCGGCCACGCTCACCCATAACCACACCCTGACATCCACCACCGACAACACCGCCCAGACCACGCTGGCGGTGCTTACTTCCGCGCACGATCACCCACTACCGCCCACGATCCGGCCAGCAGCTTCACCCCCGCGTGATTGGGCCTCGCACTACGGTGGGTATAGGGCGCGACGAGGCTGTAAATGGAAATCCAGACGACAGCGGCCCTACCACGGGCCGCGCCATCGAAGGAGTGGGTACGTGGCTGGTCGTATCGGGATCGATGACGTCGAGCCTGTGGTGTCAGGCGGACGTTTTCCCGCCAAGGCCGTCGTCGGCGAGGTGGTGCCGGTCAGCGCCACCGTGTGGCGCGAAGGTCATGACGCCGTGGCGGCCACCCTGGTGGTGCGCCACCACGGCACGGCCTATCCGCAGCTCGTCGACGGGCCGGCCCAGGAGACATCCGTGCGCCCGGTGCCGATCGAGACCGTGGTCACCCCGGTGCCGAGGACCAAGCCACACGTCATCCCGATGTCGACGGGCCGGACCCCGGACGTCTTTCACGGCCACTTCTCTCCCGACAGCGTCGGGCTGTGGACGTTCCGGGTCGACGGCTGGGGCGACCCGATCGCCACCTGGCGGCACGGCGTCGTCGCCAAGCTCGACGCCGGTCAGAACGAATCCGAACTGTCCAACGACCTGCTTCTCGGCGCACGGCTGCTGGAGCGGGCCGCCACCGGGATGCCGCGCAAGCTGCGTGATCCGCTGATCGAAGCCGCGGAGGCGCTGCGCAAGCCGGGCGACCCGTTCACCCGCGCCGGCGCGGCGCTGTCCGACGAGGTCACCGGGCTGCTCGAGGAGTATCCGCTGCGCGACCTGATCACCCGCGGCGAGCAGCACGGCGTGTGGGTGGACCGCCCAGAGGCCCGCTTCAGCGCGTGGTACGAGATGTTTCCGCGGTCCACCGGCGGCTGGGACAAGAAGGGCAAACCGGTCCACGGCACGTTCGCCACCGCGACCAAAGCGCTGCCGCGCATCGCGAAGATGGGGTTCGACGTGGTGTACCTGCCACCGATCCACCCGATCGGCAAGGTGCACCGCAAGGGCCGCAACAACGCGGTCACCGCAGCGCCCAGGGACGTCGGCTCGCCGTGGGCCATCGGCAGCGAACGCGGCGGTCACGACGCCGTGCATCCCAAGCTGGGCACCATCGAGGACTTCGACGACTTTGTTACCGCAGCGCGCGACCAAGGCCTTGAGGTGGCGCTGGATCTGGCGCTGCAGGCCGCGCCCGACCATCCGTGGGCGAAGGAACATCCGGAATGGTTCACCGTGCTGCCCGACGGCACCATCGCCTATGCGGAGAACCCGCCGAAGAAGTACCAGGACATCTACCCGATCAACTTCGACAATGACCCTGCCGGCCTTTACGACGAGGTTCTGCGGGTGGTGCGGTTCTGGATCAGCCACGGAGTCAATATCTTTCGCGTCGACAACCCGCACACCAAGCCACCGAATTTCTGGGCATGGCTGATCGGCCAGGTCAAGTCGACCGATCCCGATGTGCTGTTCCTCGCCGAGGCATTCACCCGGCCGGCCCGTCTCTACGGGCTGGCCAAGCTGGGTTTCACCCAGTCCTACACCTACTTCACCTGGCGCACCGCGAAGTGGGAGCTGACCGAATTCGGGGAGCAGATCGTCGAGCACGCCGATTACGCGCGCCCCAACCTGTTCGTCAACACACCCGACATCCTGCACGAAAGCCTGCAACACGGAGGTCCGGGGATGTTCGCCATCAGGGCCGTGCTGGCGTCGACATTCAGTCCGGCGTGGGGCGTGTATTCCGGCTACGAGCTTTTCGAGTACCGCCCCGTCCGGGAGGGCAGCGAGGAATACCTCGATTCGGAGAAGTATGAGTTGCGCCCCCGCGATTTCGAGGCGGCATTGGCCAAGGGTGAATCGCTTGAGCCGTTCTTGGGTCGGCTCAACGAGATTCGCCGGCTGCACCCCGCCCTCCGCGAGCTACGCACGCTCAAGTTCCATCACATCGACAACGACGCGCTGCTGGCGTACAGCAAGTTCGACCCGGTCACCGGCGACACGGTGCTGGTGGTGGTCACGCTCAACCCGTTCGGCCCCGAGGAGTCGACACTGTGGCTGGACATGGGCGCGCTCGGCATGCAGCCCTACGACCGATTCTGGGTGCGCGACGAAATCACCGGTGAGGAATACCAATGGGGGCAGTCGAATTACGTCCGCATTGATCCGGCCAAGGCGGTTGCCCACGTGCTGAACATGCCGCGGATACCACCCGAACAACGACCGAACCTGCTCCGCAGGCAATGAGGGAAGTGACGTTGAGATGACTCGAACCAATCCGCTGACGAGCCCGCACCTACGGCCCGATCCAGCCGATCTGAACCGGCTTCTGTCCGGCGAGCACCACAACCCGCACGCGGTTCTCGGTGCGCACGAGTACGGCGACCATACGGTGGTCCGGGCCTTCCGGCCGCACGCCGTCGAGGTGGCGGCGCTGGTCGGGGACGAGCGATATGTGTTCAGCCACATCGACTCCGGACTCTTTGCGGTGGCGCTGCCGTTCACCGACCTCATCGACTACCGGCTTCAGGTGAGCTATCAGGGCGCGGGCGATTCGCAAGACACGCATATCGTGGCAGACGCCTACCGCTTCCTGCCCACACTGGGTGAATTGGACCTGCATCTGTTCTCCGAGGGCCGCCACGAACGGCTCTGGGACATCATCGGTGCCCATCCGCGCAGCTTCAGAACCGCCGACGGGGTG
The DNA here is from genome assembly GCA_963743225.1 of uncultured Actinomycetota bacterium. Taxonomy (GTDB): domain Bacteria; phylum Actinomycetota; class Actinomycetes; order Mycobacteriales; family Mycobacteriaceae; genus Mycobacterium. The sequence goes on from CAVUPN010000039.1 coordinate 551,146, forward strand.
GTCGATGGCGTGTCATTCGCCGTGTGGGCGCCAAATGCCAAGGGCGTGAGCCTGATCGGTGAGTTCAATCACTGGGACGGCAACGAGGCTCCGCTGCGGGTGCTCGGATCCACCGGCGTGTGGGAGCTGTTCTGGCCCGGCTTCCCGGTGGGCGGCTACTACAAGTTCCGCGTGCACGGCGCCGATGGCTCGGTCAGCGACCGCGCCGACCCGATGGCGTTCGCCACCGAGGTGCCGCCGCAGACCGCGTCGCGGGTGACGCAGAGCGACTACACGTGGAGTGACGCGGACTGGATGACCCGTCGCGCGCAGGTCAACCCGGTGTTCGAGCCGATGAGCACCCTCGAGGTGCACCTGATGTCATGGCGACCCGGTCTGAACTACCGCCAGCTCGCCGAGGAGCTCACTGAATACGTTGTGACACAGGGCTTCACCCATGTCGAGCTGATGCCCGTCGCCGAGCATCCATTCGGCGGGTCATGGGGTTACCAGGTCACGTCCTACTACGCGCCGACCTCGCGGCTGGGCAGCCCGGACGAGTTCCGCCACCTTGTCGACGCGCTGCATCAGGCCGGCATCGGCGTGATCATGGACTGGGTGCCTGCGCACTTCCCAAAGGACAGTTGGGCGCTGGGCCGGTTTGACGGCACGGCGCTATACGAGCACTCCGATCCGCACCGGGGTGAGCAGCTGGACTGGGGCACCTACGTTTTCGACTTCGGCCGACCCGAGGTGCGCAACTTCCTGGTGGCCAACGCGCTGTACTGGCTGCAGGAGTTCCACATCGACGGGCTGCGGGTGGATGCCGTCGCGTCTATGCTCTACCTCGACTACTCGAGGCCGGCGGACGGCTGGACGCCGAACATCCATGGCGGCCGCGAGAACCTCGAGGCGGTGCAGTTCATCCAGGAGATGAACGCCACCGTGCACAAGGTCGCGCCAGGCGTCGTCACGATCGCCGAGGAGTCGACGTCGTGGCCGGGGGTTTCCCGTCCGACAAACATTGGCGGGCTTGGGTTCTCGATGAAGTGGAACATGGGCTGGATGAACGACACGCTGGACTACATCAGTCGCGACCCGATCCACCGCAGCTATCACCACCACGAGATGACGTTCTCGATGCTGTACGCGTTCAGCGAGAACTATGTCCTGCCGGTCAGCCACGACGAGGTCGTGCACGGCAAGGGCACGTTGTGGAGCCGGATGCCGGGCAACGACCACGTCAAGGCCGCTGGCCTGCGCAGCCTGCTGGCCTACCAGTGGGCGCACCCAGGCAAGCAGCTGTTATTCATGGGCCAGGAGTTCGGCCAGCGTGCGGAATGGTCCGAGGAACGCGGTGTCGACTGGTATCAGCTCGGCGAAGAAGGTTTCTCCAACGGAATCCAGCGGATGGTGCAGGACATCAACGGCGTCTACCGCAGCCGGCCCGCGCTGTGGACGCGCGACAGCAGCCCCGAGGGGTACTCCTGGATCGACGCCAACGATTCGGCCAACAACGTGCTGAGCTTCCTGCGCTTCGGCGCCGACGGCTCGATCATGGCCTGCGTGTTCAACTTCTCGGGCGCCGAGCACAGCCGCTACCAGCTCGGCCTGCCGCATGCCGGCACCTGGCGCGAGGTGCTGAACACCGATGCGACGATCTACAACGGCACCGGGATGGGCAACTTCGGCGCGGTGGAGGCGACCGACGAGCCGTGGCACGGCCGCCCCGCTTCGGCGGTGATGGTCCTGCCGCCGCTGGCGGCGCTCTGGTTCGAACCGGCTTGAGGTCAGTACAACGCGTTGGCGAGCTTGCGCCGACCGGCGATGACCTCGGGGTCGGCCGGGTCGAAGAGGTCGAACAGCTCGATCAGCCGAGTCCGAACCGATGTGCGCTCGTCGTCGGCGGTGCGCCGAATCAGCGCGATCAGCCGATCGAAGGCCGCCGCGACGTTCTGCTGAAGGATCTCGACGTCCGCCGCGGCGAACGCGGCCTCGATGTCGTCGGGTGCGGCGTCGGCCGCCGCGACAACGTCCGGCTGCCGCGCGGATGCGCGGGCGAGGAACGCGATCTGGCGTACCGCGGCCTTCGCCTCTTCGTGATTGGGGTTGGCATCGAGGATCGCCTGGTAGGCGGTCAGCGCGGCATCGAAGTCACCGGCGTCCAGATGTGCACGAGCTTGGGCCAATTCGGGGTCGACTTGCTCGGGCTCCTCGGGATCGCCTGCACCGCCGAGCTTTCCGGCGGTCGCGTTCAACAGTGAGTCAATCCATCCGCGCAGCTGGTCGGGCGGTTGCACGCCCTGGAAGCTCGACAGTGGTTGGCCCCCGGCCAATGCCACCACGGTCGGGACGGCCTGCACACCGAAGGCTTGAGCCACCCGGGGCGTCGTGTCGACGTTCACCGTGGCCAGCGACCACTTGCCGCCGTCGTCGGCGGCCAGGCTCGCCAGCGCACTGCCCAGTTGGACGCTGGCGTCGCTGCGGGGCGACCACAGCACCACCACCACCGGCATCTGGTTCGACCGAGCCAACACCTCGGTTTCGAAGTTGGCCTCGGTGATTTCCGCTCCACCGGGCGCGCCCGCGGCCTGGCCCGGTGTTTCACCTTCGTTCGCGGGAGTCGCGCGCTGTTTGAGACCGGAGAGGTCAACCGCGCCGGCGATAGAGGGCCCGGCGGGAGGACGAGGACGTGTCACGCCCCCAAGTCTGTCACGTCGTTTCCGGTATCGATCGGCCTGGTTGCAGGACCCCGGTCGGGGCGTTCGCGGTGCCCATTCGGCCGGTCCGATCGGCCCATATGAGAAAGATCACACTGCAAAATGGCACGACGCTTGCCGGCAACACCAGCAACCATGTTCCGACCGTCCATTTGACGGCGATCCCGACCCGAATCCGAGGTTAATTACTACAAGGCGTCGTAGACGCTAGCCGGCCCGCAGGATCAGCGCGTCGCCCTGCCCACCGCCACCGCAAAGGGCTGCGACTGCGTAGCCGGATCCGCGCCGTGCCAGCTCAAGGGCTGCATGCAGGGTGATGCGCGCCCCCGACATGCCGATCGGGTGCCCGATCGCGATCGCTCCGCCGTTGACGTTGACGATGTCGGGGTTGACTCCCAGCTCCTTCATCGACGCCAGCGGGACCACGGCGAATGCCTCGTTGATCTCGACCACGTCGAGCTGGTCGACAGTGATGCCCTCGCGGGCAATGGCTTTCTTGATTGCGTTGGCCGGCTGCGACTGCAGGGTGGAGTCCGGGCCGGCGACCATGCCGTGGGCGCCGATCTCGACCAGCCAGGTCAACCCCAGTTCCTCCGCCTTGTCCTTGTTCATCACCACCACGGCGGCCGCGCCGTCGGATATCTGCGACGCGGACCCCGCGGCGATGGTGCCGTCCTTGCGGAAGGAGGGCTTGAGCCCCGCTAACGACTCCACGGTGGTGTCGGCGCGGATGCCCTCGTCCTCGCTGAACTCCAGCGGGTCGCCCTTGCGCTGCGGGATCTGCACCGGCACCACCTCATCGGCGAACAAGCCGTCCTTCCACGCCGCGGCGGCCCGTTGGTGCGATCGTGCAGCGAATTCGTCCTGCTCGGCCCGGGTGAACTTGTCGATGTCGTTGCGCTGCTCGGTGAGCGCGCCCATCGACTGATCGGTGAACACGTCGCGCAGCCCGTCGTACTCCATGTGGTCGAGCACCGTGACGTCGCCGTACTTGTAGCCGGCCCGGCTGTTCATCATCAGGTGCGGCGCCTGGGTCATCGACTCCTGCCCACCCGCGACGACCACGTCGCACTCGCCGGCCCGGATCAGCTGGTCAGCGAGTGCGATCGCGTTGATTCCGGACAGGCACATCTTGTTGATCGACATCGCGGGCACGTCCCAGCTGATGCCGGCGGCAACCGCGGCCTGGCGCGCAGGCATCTGCCCGCGCGCCCGCGGTCAGGATCTGGCCCATGATCACGTACTCGACGAGCGAAGGCGGCACCTTCGCCTTCTCCAGTGCACCGGAAATTGCAATGGCGCCGAGGTCACTGGCCGAAAAATCCTTCAGCGAGCCCATCAGCTTGCCGACCGGCGTGCGGGCTCCAGCAACGATCACTGACGTCGTCATTCCTACCTCCAAAGCTGTTCGTGGCGGCTTCTGAACCGCTCAAGAAGCCGATTGGCGAAGCGCAATCTTTCCCGTCAGGTTACCGTTACGTTATGACCACTAAGCAAGTCGACGTCCGTCACGTCCTGGCCACGGCCCTCGTCACGGCGATCGACCATGTGGGCATAGCGGTGCGGGACCTCGACGCTGCGATCGCGTGGTACCACGATCACCTCGGCATGATTGTGCTGCACGAGGAGGTCAATGAGGACCAGGGCATCCGTGAAGCGATGCTTACGGTGCGCGGTGCACCTGTCGGCAGCGCGCAGGTCCAGCTGATGGCCCCGCTCGACGAGACATCGACGATTGCAAAGTTCCTCGACAAGCGCGGACCCGGCCTGCAGCAGTTTGCGTACCGGGTCAGCGACATCGACGCATTGACCGAGCGCCTGCGCAACGAGGGCATGCGGCTGATCTACGACGAGCCCCGGCGCGGCACCGCAAACTCACGGATCAACTTCATCCATCCCAAGGATGCCGGCGGCGTGCTGATCGAGCTCGTCGAGTCGGCCAGCGATCACTAAACGTCACGACCACTTCCGCGTCGGGCTGCGCGTTGCGCGGTGCTGCCAGCACGGGGTATGCCAATGCCGCCGGTCGTCGACTGCAGACTCACCGAGGTCGGTACGCCACACCACCAAATGAGCTGTGCCGGAGCGGATCTCGTGATCGCAACCCGGACACCGGTAGGTCTTGGTGGCCCGTGACGCGGCAATCGGCCGAACCTCGTAGTCATAGCCGTCGGGCCCCGTCTCGATCCGACGAGGTGCCGGAAGCGGCGCTTGCGACGGCTGCCGGCGAGGCGGATTGCGGCGCTTGGCCATTGGCAATCAACTCTTCGGGGTCCGCGAACGGATTCTCATCGCAACATGGCCACGGCGGCCATTGTCAGCGCGTCTTCGAGACGCGGCAATGCGACCTCCGCGCCGGCGCGGACCTCGCGGCCAACCAATTCGGTGATCCCGCCTACCAACGCCACGTAGTGCTCCGGCGGGCGCGGCCGCCCACTCCCATACCGGCAGTCGATCTCGCGCATTAGCTCGGCGAACCCGTCCAGGTACCTGTCGCGCGCCTCGACGCCCTCCGGACCCGCGGCGGCCAGTTCCAGCACCCACGCCCGGGTGTGGTCCGGTTCCCGCGCACACGCTTCCAAGTAGGCGCGGCTGATCGCCCGCAGCACTGTCTCCAGTGAGCTGTTGGAGACCTCATCCATGGCTTCCGCGATACGCGCGGTGATTAGTTCCCGACCCGCCTCGATCGCAGCCAAGAAGCAATCCAGTTTCCCGTCGAACTCTCGATACATGACGCTGCGGGATACCCGTGCCCCTTGGACGATGTCGGTAACCGTCGTCGCTTGATAACCCTTGTCTGCGACGGCAGAGATGACTGCCTTCAGCAGTCGCTCTCGCTGGTGGGCGGTCGCGTCGAGCGGATCGAGGCTGGTACGCCCGCGGGGCAAGCCGGGTGCAGATTTGGGGAAGGATCCCGACAGCGTGCTCACCCCCGGGACCATACGCCGTTGCAAGGAGCGCCTTGCCTTTCAAAAGTACGATGCCGTACTATTGATCACAACAGGCCCGACAACCATTCACAGGGAGTTGCGATGGACACGATGGACACCTCAACGCCGACGACACGGCCGGTCACGACGCTCGACACCCTGCCCCGCCCGAAAATCTCCCTCGCCGCATGGGCCAAGCTATGGTTCGCGCCCGAAACCGCCCGACAGGAGTTCGCAGCGTTCGGAGAGCGGTTTGTGATGGACGTTCCGCTCATGCCGACGATGCTCTGGACCTCGTCGCCCGACGACGTCCGGGCCGTCTTCCAAGACAAGACCCGGGCGTTGTCGCTTGGCGCGGGCCTACGGCGGTTGGCGCCGCACGAACTCATCTTCGGCAATCGGATCATGGAGTGGTGGGCAAGCGACGACCACACGGTGGTGCGACGCAAGGTCACGCCCGCGTTCATGGGCAAGGCACTACAGGGGTACGAGCCCGTCATGGAGGACGTCGCTCGCCGGATGGTGCGCGATCTCCCGACCGGGCAGCCCATCCAATTCCACACCTACATGCGGACTTTGGCCCGGGACGTGATCATGTCGGTCGTGTTCGGGGTCACCGAGACCGAGCGACGCGCGCGGTTGGCCGACCACATGGACGAGCTCGATCGCCTGGCCGGATCGCGTGGCCTCGCGCTGCGATACGCCGCATCCATGGTGTCGCGCGGACGCTGGCTGCCGTTCCCCGCAATGGATCGGGTCCTGGCCGGACTGGACCAGGTGACATACGACGAGATCGCCGCCCGACGCGCCGCTCCGGACGACACCGAGCGGCGCGACTGCCTGGCGATCTTCCTGAAGGTCCAGGAGGCGGACGACCAGGGTTTGATGGACGACGAGATGATCGCCGGCTTCCAGCGACTGCTGCTGGTCGCGGGCAACGACACGACCGCGGCAACGTTGTCCTGGGTGGCCGAGCGGCTGGTCCGACACCCGGAGGTGCTGCAACGCCTCGAGGAGACGCTGGCCGTCGGCGACGACACCTATCTCGACGCGGTGATCACCGAGACCCTGCGGTTGCGCCCCACCATCCCGTTCACGGTGCGCGCCGTCAATCGTGATGTCGTGCTCAATGACGTGTTCCTTCCGCGGGGGTCGATGGTAATTCTCTACATCAATGGCATCCACCGCCGCGCCGACCTCTATGACGCCCCTGACGAGTTCCGACCGGAACGGTTCCTGGAAACGACGCCCGACCCCTACCACTGGCTGCCATTCGGCGGCGGGATCAATCGATGTCTGGGCGGGCACATGGCCATGTTCGAAGCCCGGGTTCTGCTGCGCACGATCCTGCAGGAGATGACATTCGTCCCCGAGACATCGGCTGCCGAAAGTCAGACGGCGCACACCGTCTTGCTGTTGCCGGAGCAGCGGGCCACCGTCACCCTGCGCAGGCGCTCGGATGCGGCGACCAGGTCATGAGCGGCGCCTCGGGGACCGCCGCGCGGGTCACGGTCAACCCGGAGCTGTGCATGGCATCGGGCACCTGCATGGCGGTCGCGCCGGCCCTGTTCGGTATGGGCGACGATGGAACAGCACGACCGCTGCAGTCGGTCGTCGAGCGCAGTGCAAAGGTGGACGAGGCGATTTCTCGTTGCCCGACGGGCGCGATCGAGGCGACGCCCGCGATGGCGCCGGCATGAATTATCAGAACAACCGGAACTCGGAACTGTCCATCCCGCGCATCTGGTCGTAGTCCAAAGTCACGCAACGGATCCCACGGTCGATCGCCAACGTTCGCGCCTGCGGCTTGATCTGCTGTGCGGCGAAGACTCCGCTGACGGGCGCCAGCACGCTGTCCCGGTTCAGCAGATCGAGGTAGCGGGTGAGCTGTTCGACTCCGTCGATCTCCCCGCGCCGCTTGATCTCAACCGCGACCGAGCGGCCCTGCTCGTCGCGGCACATCAGGTCCACCGGACCGATCGCGGTCATGTACTCCCGACGCACCAGGGTGTACCCGACACCGAGTAGTTCGACGTGCTCGGCCAACAGCGCCTGCAGATGCGCCTCCACACCGTCCTTCACCAGTCCGGGATCCACACCCAGCTCGTGGCTCGAGTCGTGTTCGATCTCTTCGATGGTGATGCGCAGCTGCTCGCCGGACTTGTTCTCCACCACCCACACCGGCAGCGGGCCGTCGAGCTCTTCTGTCATCCAGCACGGCGGGCTCATCCAGTTCAGCGGTTTGTACGCACGGTCATCGGCGTGGACGCTGACCGATCCGTCGGCCTTGATCAGCAGTAACCGGCGTGCCGACGGCAGATGCGCCGTCAGGCGTCCCAGATAGTCGACGGTGCACTGGGCGATGACGAGACGCACCGGTCAACTTTAGGTCCAGACAGCGGGCAAATTAGGCTGACACCAGATGAACTCCAACAAGAGCGTGGCGCACCGGCTGGGACGGGTCCTCGAGGCAGTGACCCGGCAAAGCGGGCGGCTGTCCGCGACGCCGGAATACGGTTCCTGGCTGCTGGGCAAGGTCAACGAGAGTCAACTGCGACGGCGGGTGCGCATCCAGGTCATCCTGACGCTGTTCATTCTGTCCACGAACCTGCTCGGCATCGTGGTCGCGACGGTATTGGTCGCGTTCGTGATCCCGGTGCCAAGTGTCTTCTCGGACGCCCCGGCATGGCTCACGTTCGGCGTGGGCCCCGCCTACATGGGTCTTGCGTTGGCGCTGGGCACGTCCTGGATCACCCGACGGATCGTGCGTTCGCTGCGATGGTCGATCGAGGAACGAACCCCCAACCGCACCGACCAGCGCAACACCTTCGCTGCCCCGTGGCGGGTGGCCAGGCTGGTGCTGGTTCTTTGGGGTTTTGGCGCAGCACTGTTGACGACGCTGTACGGCCTGCACGACACGGACTTCATCCCTCGGTTTCTCTTCGCGATCGGATTCAGTGGCGTGGTGGTGGCCACCGCCTGCTACCTGCTCACCGAGTTCGCATTGCGGCCCGTCGCCGCGCAGGCGCTGGAAGCCGGTCCCCCACCTCGCCGGCTCACCGCGGGCATCATGGGCCGGACCATGATCGTCTGGCTGCTCGGGTCGGGCGTCCCCGTGATCGGTATCGCCGTGACAGCGTTGTTCGCGCTCTCGCTCGGCAACCTCACCCCGACCCAATTCTCTTTCGCCGTGTTGAGCATCGCCGCCGTCGCGCTGGTTTTCGGCTTCGTCTTGATGTGGCTGTTGTCGTGGCTCACCGCAACGCCTGTACGGATGGTGCGCTCCGCGCTCAAGCACGTCGAAGACGGCGATTTCGATTGCAACGTCGTGGTGTTCGACGGCACCGAGTTGGGCGAGTTGCAGCGAGGATTCAACTCGATGGTTCACGGCCTGCGCGAACGCGAGCGTGTCCGCGATCTGTTCGGCCGCCACGTCGGACGTGAGGTCGCCGCGGCCGCCGAACAGCAGCGGTCAAAGTTGGGCGGCGAGGAAAGAAATATCGCGGTGATCTTCGTCGACATCATCGGCTCAACACAGTTGGTGACCGGCAGGCCCGCCACGGAGGTCGTCGAACTGCTGAACCGATTCTTCGCCGTGATCGTCGAAGAGGTGGACCGCTACCACGGGTTCGTCAACAAATTCGAGGGCGATGCCGCCCTGGCGGTGTTCGGGGCGCCGAACCACCTGGACAACCCCGAAAGCGAAGCGCTAAGTGCGAGCCGCGCGATGGCCCGGCGGATCCGCGAAGAAGTCCCCGAATGCGAGGCTGGCATCGGCGTGGCGTCGGGCCTGGCGGTGGCGGGCAACGTCGGGGCAAAGGAGCGGTTCGAATACACGGTGATCGGCGAACCGGTGAATGAGGCCGCGCGCCTGTGTGAACTGGCCAAGGACAGTGCGAACCGCCTCCTCGCGTCGTCGGACACCGTTTCGAACGCAACCGAGGGTGAGCGTGCACATTGGTCGCTGGGCGACACGGTCACCCTTCGTGGGCACGACGAACCAACCCGGCTGGCCGAGCCGGTTTAGTGCAGCTTGGCTACCGCGTGAACGCGCGGCCTAGCCACTCCTCCGCCGCTGCTACTGCGTCATCCACGGTGACGTACCGGACGTCCTCGAACTCGCTTTCGTCGCGGATGACGACTCCGTCGGGATCGACCAGGTACCCGACCTTGCCCTCGGCGCGCAGCGCTGCAGCCATGTCGGAAAGCAGGGCGCGGGCAGCGTCGTCGATGTCGTCGACGCGCGAGACGTCGAGAACCGCGACATCGAAGCGGTCGCGTTCGCGGTCAACCGTCCTCACCACCTGCTCGGCACCAGAGAACAGCAGATCGCCGTGCGTCTCGTAGACGCGTATGTTTTCGCACGGCCGGTAGACGGACCGCAAGGTGGCCCGTGAATCTCGTGAGACCGTCAGAAAGTGCAGGCCGAGCTGTTCGGAAAGGCTGCGGCACAAGCGAACTCCGCGCACGCTGTTGCCCTTCGCATCCAATAGTGGCGAATAGACGCCGATCCCCAGTTGCCCGGGCAGGACCGCGACGATACCGCCACCCACCCCACTCTTGGCCGGCATTCCGACGGCGCTGACCCAGTCACCCGCCGCGTCATACATGCCACACGTGACCATCACTGACAATGTCCGCTTCACCACCGCAGGGCCCGTCACCCGTCGGTCTGTCATGGGGTTGATCCCCCCGCGGGCCAGGGTCGCACCCATTCTCGCCAGATCGGTCGACGTCACCTCCAGCGAGCATTGCCGGAAATAGACGTCGAGAACCTCGTCGGGATCGTCGTCGAGTACACCAAAGCTTTGAAGCATGTAGCCGATGGCACGGTTGCGGCTCCCGGTTGCCTTTTCGGACCTGTACACCCGTTGATCCAATTCGAGCCGCCGGCCTGCGCAGGCGGAATAGAAGTCCTGAATGAGGGCGAACCGCTCGTCGGGACTGCTGGCAGGAATCAACGACACGGCCGCGATTGCCCCGGCGTTGATCATCGGATTCTTCGGGAGTTTCGTCGATTGGTCGACGCTGATCTCGCTGAATGCCTCGCCGGAAGGTTCTACGCCGATTCTCGCGTCGACGGCAGCCGGGCCGATCCGATCCAGGGCTAGGGCGTACGTGAACGGCTTGGAGATCGACTGAATGGTGAATTTGGTTTCGGCATCGCCGGATTCGTACACAAACCCGTCCGAGGATGACAACGACAACCCGAATCCATTGGGGTCGACGCCGGCCAGCTCCGGGATGTAGTCGGCCAACGCGCCCTCGGTTACGCCCGCGTGCTCTTCGCGGATCCGGTCCAGGTAGCGCTGCACGAGTTGAGCCATGGCCCGGATGCTAACCCTCAGCGCTGGCGTTCGGACTCACAACGATGTCGGTTTTCCGCCAGTGTTGTCGGTGGCGAGGTGTAATTGTGAAAGACGTGCACCAAGATTTCGAGCGCTGCTACCGGGCCGTCCAGTCCAAGGACACCCGATTCGACGGGTGGTTCGTCACCGCCGTGCTCACGACCAAGATCTATTGCAGGCCCAGCTGCCCGGTCCGGCCACCGTTCGCGCACAATATGCGGTTCTATCCCACTGCGGCGGCGGCCCAGCGGGCCGGGTTCCGGGCCTGCAAACGCTGCCGGCCGGATGCCTCGCCTGGCTCCCCAGAGTGGAATGTGCGCGGCGACGTTGTCGCCCGGGCGATGCGGCTGATCGCCGACGGCACCGTCGACCGGGAGGGGGTGACGGGGCTTGCGTCCCGCGTCGGCTACACCACCCGCCAGCTCGAACGAATGCTGCAGGCGGAGGTCGGCGCGAACCCGCTGGCGCTCGCCCGTGCCCAGCGTTCACAGACTGCGCGTGTGCTCATAGAGACCACCGAGCTGCCGTTCGGCGACGTCGCGTTCGCGGCGGGATTCTCGTCCATCCGACAGTTCAACGACACGATTCGGGCGGTGTGCGACCTCACCCCAACCGCGTTGCGTCGGCGTGCGAAGACCAAGTTCGGTCGCGACGAAGCCGTCGCCGCGGGCACGCTGTCGCTGCGCCTGCCGGTCCGAACGCCATTCGCCTACGAAGGATTGTTCGGCCACCTCGCCGCGTGCGCGGTGCCCGGGGTGGAGGAGGTGCGCGACGGAGCATACCGACGGACCCTGCGATTGCCCGCAGGCAATGGAATCGTCAGTCTCACACCGAAACCCGACCACGTGCGGTGCACGCTCGTGCTGGACGAATTCCGCGACCTGGCCACCGCGATCGCCCGCTGCCGCCGGCTGCTCGACCTCGACGCCGACCCCGAGGCCGTCGTTGACGCGCTTGGCGCCGATGAGGACTTGAGCGCCTTGGTCGCGAAGGCACCCGGGCAACGAATCCCGCGCACCGTCGATGAGCCCGAACTGGCCCTTCGTGTCGTGCTGGGCCAGCAGGTGTCGGTCAAGGCCGCACGCACCCACGCCGCGCGCATCGTCTCTGCGTACGGCCAACCGCTGACCGATACCGGCGGCGGACTGACACACGTCTTCCCGGCAATCGAGCACCTCGCCGAGATCGACCCCGCGCATTTGGCCTTTCCCAAATCGCGGCAGCGATCGTTGGTCGCGCTCGTCGGGGCGTTCGCGAACGGCGACGTCGTGCTGGATGCGGGCTGCGACTGGAACCGCGCCCGTGAGCAGCTGCTGGAATTGCCCGGGATCGGACCCTGGACCGCGGAGGTGATCGCCATGCGTGGCCTGGGCGACCCCGATGCCTTTCCGGCCACCGACCTCGGTGTCCTGGTCGCGGCCAAGCAGGTCGGGCTCCCTGTGGATGCCCGCGCCCTTACCCAGCACAGTGCTCGCTGGCGACCGTGGCGGTCGTATGCCGCCCAACACCTCTGGACCGCGCTCGACCACGCGGTGAACCAATGGCCCCCGAAGGAGAAGTGATGTTAGCCAAGCAATTTCGGACCGTCGACAGCCCGGTAGGGCCGCTCACTCTGGCCGGACGCGGCGGGCGCCTGATGCATCTGCGCATGGTCGATCAGACCTACGAGCCGACCCACGACGGCTGGGAGCGAGACGACGCAGCGTTCCCCGACGCGGTCGAGCAGCTCGAGTCGTACTTCGCCGGCGAGCGCACCGAGTTCGACCTCGAACTCGAGCTGGTCGGCACGCCGTTCCAGCGGAGCGTCTGGGCGGCGCTGCGAACCATCCCATACGGCGAGACCCGATCCTATGGAGAGATCGCGGCCCAGATCGGCTCGCCGGGAGCCTTCCGCGCAGTGGGTCTGGCCAACGGCCACAACCCGATCGGCATCATCGTGCCCTGCCATCGGGTGATCGGGTCGAACGGCAGCCTCACCGGATACGGCGGTGGCCTGGACCGCAAACGCGCCCTGCTCGCGTTGGAGAAAAGCCGGAACCCAGTCACGCCGACGCTCTTCGACTGATGTACCGTCCCCCGAAATGCCTTTGCCCCCCAACAGAATTGGGGGGCAAAGGACTTAAATTG
>CAVUPN010000040.1:0-87299 GCA_963743225.1 uncultured Actinomycetota bacterium
CAGCTAGCGCCGCCGAACTGCTCGGCTGGGACCGGGTCAGGCGGCTCCGTCCACGAGAACGGTTGCTGCGCCGGCCATGTGGTCCCGCACGGTGGCGGCGGCCCTCGCGATGTCGCCGGATTCGATCGCGTCGACAATGTCCGAATGCCGTTTGACATCCATGTTTTTCAGCGCGCGATCCATCCCGGCGAACATGATTGACATCCGGATGCTGCCCTCCAGCGACGACCAGGAATGAAGCAGCGTCTCGTTGCCCGACAGGTGGCACATGGTGCGGTGGAACTTCAGGTCGGCCTCGATGCGGTCCTCCAGGTTGGACGCCGCGCGGTCCTCGAGATTGGACGCCGCCCAACTCGCCATCATTTCGGCCACTGCCTCGCGCAATTGGGCGACGGCGTCGGCCCGATCGCTCCTGGCCGCCAGTTCGCTCGCGGCCAGGGATTCCAGCGCCGCGCGGACGTCGAAGATGTCCTTGATCTCCTTGGTGTCGAGGTGACGGACCGAGAGCCGACCCCGCGCACCGGACGCGATCAGGCCCTCCTGCTGCAGTTGACGCATCGCCTCGCGCAGCGTGCCGCGGCTGATCTGCAGAGCATCGGACAGATCCGTCTCCACCAGGTGCGTGCCCGGCGACAGCTGCCCCGTGGTGATCGCCCGGCGCAACGCCGTCAGGGCCTGAACACTAGGCGTGATCGACCTGCCGTTCCTCGGCGTACGAGTCGACTCGGGTGCGGTGGCCGACGTTGGCTCGTTCGAGGACGCGATCATCGGGATGGGCGACGCGTTCCACCGGGGCGGCGCGCGGCTGGACGCGTATCTCGAATTGACTATGAGGGTGCACCGACGAGTCGCTGCGCTTTCGCTGCGTCGGCGCAGCGTCGGTGCTCTGGACCTGGCTTGTCAGCGGCCAGATCCAGGGCATGGTGCTTGCCCACAACAACCCGTATGACGTCGTCGCCGGGCACGCGATCGCTCGCGCGGCGGGAGCGATATGCACCGACTACGCGGGCGCCCCGCTCAACTTGAAGTCGACCGGAGCCATGGCGGCCGTCCCCGGCATTCAACCTGAGCTCGTCAGCCTCGCAGCCGATCTCGCGGCGGTGGCAGCGCGAGACGACTGAGAAGTCAGCGACGACTCCGTCCCGCAAGTAGCGATTCGAGGCTGATGCGCAGAAGGCATTTTGCGTCGCCTTGCCCTAACCGGTCACTCGGTCAAAGTCATTTAGCACCCCGAGTGCGGCGGCTATGTCGAAGAAGCGGCCCGGCGGGCGCGCTACCGTGGATCGCCCATGCAGGTCTTGACCGCTCCCGTACGTTTCGGTCACTCGGACTGCGAGCGCATCGTAGGCGCCGCGCTGGCGCAGCCCGTCCTGGCCGTCACCAGCCTGGCCTACGTCGCCGCCGGTATGGCCGTTCTGTGCTGGGCGATGCGCTTGACGGCGCCGTTGGCTGGGGCTGCCGGAGTTGCGCTCGTGGCGGTCGGGGCCGGCAGCCTTGCCTACCACGGGCCACAGCCGTCATGGGCGGAGCTCGCCCACGACTGGCCGATCGTCGTCGCGGGAGCGATCTACGCCGCCGGCCTGGCTCGGAGCGGGCGCCGGCAGTGGCGGTCGGTCTGGGCGGCAGCGGCCGGGGTCTTCGCGCTGGGACTGGCCGCCTACGCCGCAGGACGCTCCGGGTCGCCGCTTTGTCGACCCGACAGCCTCTGGCAGTACCACGGGGCCTGGCACGTCCTCTCTGCCGCTGCCGCCGGATGGGCCGCCTGGGCGATGGTGCCGGGCCCGCCGGTGATCTCCACGGAAGGTGGGCCGAAACCTCTGCGGCTGTAACAAACTCACACGATCGGCCGCTTGCCGACCCATCGTCTCTGCTTGGCGGACGCGACGTGCTTGTCGCGGCCTACGCCGGAGATGGCCGGCAGCACATCGCGTGCGGCTGGTTATCGCAGGCCTGATCCGTTGTCGCGAAGATGAGACATCAGCGCCGAAACCGCATGATCGCTACGACGCAGACACTTGCGAGGATCGAAAACGCCAACGCCAATACCCAATCTCCGAGCCGTTGGTACACGGTGGTGTGTGATCCGAGCGGGACGTCTACCACGATCGCGCCGCGCTCAATGGACGGGTACCAGGCAAGTTGGCGGCCCCGCGCGTCGAAGGCGGAGCTGACGCCCGACAAACCGGTGTGCACCGCCGGGTGGCCCACCTCCGCGGCGTGTACCGCGGCCTGGCTGGCCAACTGCGGCTGCGCCCAAGTTCCTTGGAACGTCGAGGTGGAACTCTGATACACCAGCAGCTGCGCGCCGCGCTGCACCTCGTGGCGGGGAAGGTCGGAGAAGGTCGCCTCGAAACTGATCAGCGGCCCGATGGCGAGCCCCCCGGTGTGCAACACGACCTGTCCGCTGCCGCGCCGTCGGTCCTCGGCCGCCGCCTTGGTGTGCCGGGTGGCCCACCCGAGCAGCGGCCGCAGCGGCACGTACTCGCCGAACGGCACCAGCCGCGTCTTCGAGTACGCGCCGCGCGATCCGTTCGGTCCGATGAGGACCGACGACTTGTAGATTCCGCCCGTGCGATCACGGGCGTCGACGTTGACGAGCAGGTCCGCGCCGACCCGCCGGGACAGGTCCGCCAGGCGCGTCATGGCCTCCGGCTGGCCGGTGAGATCGACCCCGACGCTGCTCTCGCCCCAGACGACCAGGTCGAGCCGCCGGCCCACCAGAGCCGCGGTCAGCGCTTCGCTAGCCGCCTGACGGGCCACGGAGTCCTCGATATTGCCCGGCTGGACGAGCGCCACCCGTACCGTCGACCCGACAGGAGGCGCCGGCCCCAGCCAGAACCATGCCGGGCCGAGTCCCACACATGCCAATGCCACCGCTGCGGCGATGACGCGGGCGGAAACGCGCCGATGCAGGATCACACCGGCGATCGCCGTGTTCGCGCCGACGATCACGAAACTGGTGAGCCACACGCCGCCGAGTGAGGCCGAGGCCAGCGTGGCCGGCTGGTTCCACTGCGATGCGCCAAGCGATGCCCATGGACCGCCCAGACTCGGCAACGATCGCACCGCTTCGGCCATCACCCAGGCACTCGGCAATACCACCATGGCCGCGAGAGTCCCGCGGCCCGTGATCGGGTCGCCCAGAAGCAGATACGCGGCCAGTCCCCACGGCAGCCACAACGCGGCAAGTCCGATGGCCAGCACGATTAGCAGCGGTCCGGCACTCGGCAGCAGCCAGTACTGGGTGGCCAGTATGTAGCCGGCCATACCGCAGCACGCCCGCAGAGCGGCCGCGCGGGCGGTCGATGCGGCACGCACCACCAACAGCAGGGGGACGATGCCGAACCATGCCAGCCACCACCACGACGGCGCGGGAAACGCAAGTGCCGGCAGCGCGCCGACGACCAACGCCGCCGCGAGACCCGGCCAGGTTCGGCTCGGGTGCTCACTGCCGCGGCGAGGATGCAACCTCAGCCCGAAATGGGACAGGCAACGCCCGATCTTGTCGCGCAGCATCAGCGCCTGTTTCCCGCTGGCAGACTGCACCATCGCGTCGTCGAAGTACCGCTCAAACGCACACCGCCTATGCCTCAGTCGACGTGTCCGATCCCGCTGTTCTCCCGTGTGACACGGGAAGTGTTGACGGCGTCAACGCTCCGCAATGACTTCGGGTCGGATAACACAGACTCAGTTTGCCGGTTGCCGCAGTATCAGGGACCGGGCCAGTCACCACCCAGAAAGTTGACAGAGAAACCCTGGACAAGCTCGGCGCCCTTTTTCGCTCAGGGCGGTGCCCGTCTCTACAGAACTACGCCTCTGGATAAGCTCTCCGGAAATAAGCCAAATGCCGAGGTCGGCGATCCCCGCCCAATCGCGGCATCCGCGAGGGTGCGGAATCGGACGCCTCATCGGTGTGTCCCGTACGACACCGCACACTCGGCGCAATTTTCATCCCCCACCACGGAGCGCAGCTCCCCTGGCAGCTGCTCTGTGAAAGCGGGCTAACCCTTTCTGGTGGCGGAAGAGCGACATGCGCGTCTGTGGCTCTGATCCGGGCGGTCGAGCACCGCTGACGTGTGCCGGGTCACGAGGCGGTGTCGGTTCTCTGTCAATTGTGCTGTCAGTCGCGGCGCGCGCTGGCCAGGTCAGCGCCACAGGCGCACACTCCGGTTGTCTGCGAACTGCACACGATGGGGAGCGACCGCCATGCGGACAGACGCGCACAACATGAGCCGCGAAGAGCGCCGTGCGCTGCTTGAGCAGCGGCGCGCGGTAGTGGCACGCCAATTGCGGCGTCTGGCAATCGAATTAACAGACCTTGACAGACAGCTTGATGAAATTGTGCATTCGGAGCGTTGACTGGCCGTGACCTGGGGCGGATGCTCATCACAGCCAAGCTCTGACCGGACGCTGTTGCGCCAACGCGCCGTGCTGACCGGTTGATGGTTACGGCGGGAACGGGGATGACACTTGCGCCAACTAACCGCCGCACTTGCCGTTGCCGGCGTCTGCCTTCTCACCATCGGATGCAGCAGCGGCAGCAACCAAGGCACCAAAACATCGACCACCAGGTCGACGACCACCACGACTACTGCGCCTCCTCTTTCCGACACCGCGCTGCCGGGGTTGCTGCTCGGCCCCGAGCAGGTCAACGCCGCCATGGGGGCAACCGAAATGGCGGTCACGAAAACCCATTTCGAGATGTCTGACGACAGCGCCACGATGGAGCCCAGGGAGTGCCTGGCCATCGACGGGTCGGCACAGGCCGTGGTCTATGCCGACAGCGGTTACACGGCCGAGCGAGGTCAGACACTGCAAGAGAGCGATAATTTCACTCACTATGTTCAGCAGGCGGTGGTGTTGTTTCCCTCCGCCAAACAGGCAGGCGCGTTCTTTACCGCCTCCGCCCAACAGTGGCCGGCCTGCCACCAGTACACCCACACCCAGTCCGGATCGCTGTGGGACGTCGCGCCGATATCCAGCGCGGGCGGCACCCTGAGCACCATTGCAACTCAGCAGAACGCCAACGCCCCCGGGTGGGCCTGTGGACGGGCACTGGCGCAGCGAAACAATGTCCTTATCGACGTCAACACATGCAGCGCCAACCCCGCGGACTCGGCGGTCAACATCGCCAACCAGATCGCCGCCAAAGTGCCCACTTGATGTGCGGTGTGTTGAGGTCGGAGAAGCAGCGCCAGGCTATGGCTCGCCACTTTGGAAAGCGTCCAGATCGCATGGTCGATGCCCCGAAATATCTTGACCGGCACCCGAGACTGTCGGTGTCGGCGAAATCTTGTTGACCCGGCGACCCGCGATAGACCATGAGGAATGGCCGGCCACGTGAACGTCCGGGCATACGCGGAACTCAACGACTTCTTGGGGCCCGAGTTGCGCGGTCTGACCGTGCGCCGTCCGTTCCGTACGCATCAGACAGTCAAGGACGTCCTCGAGGCGATGGGCATTCCGCATACCGAGGTCGACCTCATCCTGGTGAATGGGCATGCGGAACCCTTCACGCACCGCCCGGCGTCCGGAGACCGCATCGCGGTGTACCCGATGTTCGAAGCGCTCGACATCGGGTCGACGGCGCGACTGCGTCCGGTGCCACTGCGTGATCCGCGCTTCGTCGTCGACGTCAACCTCGGTCGGCTTGCGCGGCTGCTGCGAGTGCTGGGTTTCGACGTGTGGTGGTCGAGTGACGCCGACGACCAGTGTCTGGTCGATATCAGCCTCGAACAGCAGCGAATCTTGCTGACCCGAGATCGCGCCCTGTTGAAACGCCGCGTTGTCACGCACGGCCTTTTCGTACACTCCGACAATCCCGAGGAGCAGACCCTCGAGGTGTTACGGCGACTGGACCTAGGTCAACGGCTGGCGCCGCTCACCCGGTGCGTGCGGTGCAACGGAACGCTGGTCGCCGTGGCGAAGGACGAGGTGATCGATCGCCTCGAGCCGTTGACCCGCCGGTACTACAGCGATTTCAGCCGCTGCAATGAGTGCGGCCGGATCTACTGGCGCGGTTCACATCATGCACGTTTGGTCGATCTCGTGGAGCGACTCCGCGAGCAGCTCTGAGCCTGTAGTCGAATTCGTTGGCTCGCCGCCGAGGAGCGGATTGTTATGCGCCAGCCGAAGCACTTACCGTGCAGTCGTGCTCCAGATGATTCTCAACTACGCCGGCATTGCAGTGTTCTCTGCTTCGGGTGCGACCGTCGGGGTGCGCAAAGGCTTCGACCTGTTCGGAATCGCCACGATGGGTGTGCTGACGGGTGTGGGCGGAGGCGTGCTGCGCGATGTGCTGCTCGACATCATGCCCCCGCATTCGATCCAGCACTGGCCCAACATCACGGTCGCGTCGCTGGTCGCTTTGGCCGTCGCCACCCCGTTCGCCAAGGTTGTGATCCAGATGAACCGATCGGTGCTCGTTCTTGACGCCATCGGGATGGGGTTCTTCGCCGCTTCCGGCGCGGCCATTGCCGTCGACGCGGGCGCCAGCTGGTTCGCGGCCGGTCTGATCGGCATGATCACGGCCATAGCCGGCGGGATGCTGCGTGACGTGCTCGCCCGCGAGGTGCCGTTGGTGATGGGTCCGGACGATCTGTACGCGATCCCGGCAATGTTGGGCGCGGCGACCTACGTAGCGATCGACTACTTCGGGCAGCAGTGGATAGCTGTGGCGGTCGGCAGCGCGCTGGCGACGGTGCTGCGGCTGGCGGGGCTGGCCTTCCACTGGCGGTTACCAACCGGCCCGCGGGATTTGATCGCGCCCGACGAGTAGTCGGCCGCTGGTGAAAACGCATAATTGGACGACGCGAATGACGCGAAATGACCTGCGGAGACGTGACAGGTGTTGATGGAATCAACACCTCCTGCATCACACGTAGTGGCCACCGGTCACTTCGGCGGAAGCCACCTCGCTGCGCACGCAGCGCGGTGGGCAGAATGTGGGCACATTCGAAGCCGCCGCGTCGTTCCCGCCGCGACCACACCAATGCCGAGCCCGGCGGCGGCATCCACCAGAATCCGGCGGTGGCGCTGCAGATCGGAGCGCAGTCCGTCGAGGGTGTAGACCACACCACTGTTCATCTCGACCACGCAGCGCTGCAGCTCGGCCACATAGCTGTTGGACAACACATCAAGAAGTTCGGGCGCACGCGCAGTCAGACGTCTGGTCTTCAAGTCGACGACGTGAAACTCTTCCTCGACTCCCAATGTCCGCGGCATGAGCCTCACCATTCATGGCCGTAACTGACACTAAGTACCCCCGTGTTCACCGAGGTCGCGGTCGATAAACAAGAATGTCTTCGCCCAACCCGACGCCGAACACGTCCGATGAAACAGATGCTTGGCCCCCGCTGCTGATGTCTTGCGACTATTCGTATGTCCTGAAACCAGACACTTCACCTGCCCCCCAAGCTCACGCGTGAAAGTTGCCGCGTCAGCCCAACGCCTGCCCGTAGGGTGGTTCGGTGACGCTCTTGCTCGGTCCTGTCCTGCGGCACGTTTCAGACACCACAGCGCTCGTGTGGGTGCAAACCGATTGCGCGGGAACAGTGGAGGTCCTCGGCTGCTCAGCGCGGACGTTCGCCGTGCAGGGTCATCACTACGCCCTCGTCACGGTGACCGGGCTGACCCCAGACACCGTCACCGAATATGACGTCAAGGTCGACGGGGAACTGGTCTGGCCGCTCGCGGACTCGCCGTTCCCGCCGAGCGTAATCCGCACCCGCGGGCCTGCGTCGACTCACCGGCTACAGGCGATCTTCGGATCGTGCCGATACCCCAAGACCGACGACCAGAAGGTCGACTCCAAACTCGGGCTCGATGCGCTGGACGTGTATGCCAACCGGATGGCCACGCAGCCGATCGACGACTGGCCGGAGGCGCTGATCCTGCTCGGCGACCAGTTGTACGCCGATGAACTCACACCGGAGTCGAGACGACGCCTCGCCGGCCGTCGCACCCGTATGAACCGGCACGGCCAGCGGCCGCCGGACGAGGTGGTGAGCTTCGCCGAATACGAAAAGCTGTACCGCCACTCGTGGGGCGACCCCGAGATCAGATGGCTCATGTCCACGGTTCCCACCGCGATGATCTTCGACGATCACGACATCAGGGACGACTGGAACACGTCGGCGTCCTGGCGCGCCGACATCAAGGAGAAGCCGTGGTGGCGTGACCGGATCCGAGCCGGACTGGCGTCCTACTGGGTGTATCAGCACCTCGGCAATATGAGCCCGGCCGAGTTGGCCGACGACGAGGACTATCAGCGCCTGGTGGCGACAGACGGCGACACCTGGCCGCATCTCGTCGATTTGGCCGACCGGGCCGATCACGAGGTGGACTGCAACAAGGGCATCAGATTCAGCTATCGATGGGATCTCGGCCGCAGCCGGCTCATCATGATCGACTCACGTAACGGCCGAATCCTCGAGTCCGGCGAACGCATGATGATCGGGGAACACGAGTTCAAATGGGTGGAGACCCAGGCCACCGACGGCCTCGACGAGTTGGACCATCTGATGCTGGCGTCGTCGGTGCCGTGGCTGATGCCGCCCGCCATCGGAGACCTGGAGGCGGTCAACGAGCGAAACGCCGACCGACCCGGGCGACGCGGGAGACTTGCCGAAAAGACCCGCAGGGCAGTTGATTTCGAACACTGGCCGGCTTTCTACAAGTCGTTCGTACGGCTGGCCGAGACGATCGCCCGCGTCGCCGGCCATCCCAACGGACCCGCAACCGTCAGCGTGCTGTCCGGAGACGTGCACCACAGCTACGCCGCGCGCGCCGAGTGGGCGGGTGATTCTGCCCAGCCGGCGGGCGCGACGGTGCATCAACTGGTGTGCTCGCCGGTGCACAACTATGTGCCGCTGTTCGTCAAGCCGGCGTTCACGCTGGGTTGGACGCGTCCCGCGGCCACGCTCGCCCGATGGTGGGCACGCCGACACGGCGTCCCATCGCTTCCGCTGTCCTGGGCGAACACCTGCGGTCCACTGTTCGGGAACACGATCGCCACCCTGCAGGTGGACGGCCGCAGCGCCGAGGTGCTTTTCGAGCAGCCGCGTGGCCCGGATGTGCTGGAAGAAGTTGGCCGCGTGCCGCTCAGTCGACCGTCCTGACGCCGAGACTGCGCACCGCGCCGGCTCACCGGCGTGTACTGAGCCGCCGTCCGGGGAACACGAAAGGCATGTCGAAGGGGCTGAGGCGGTGGGCTATCGAGCGCCATCTGTCAGCCGCCGACGAGCACTTCGGACTGCGGCTCGGCGCGGGTCTGGTCGTCACACCCGTCGCTGCGGTCGCGTTCGTGCTGCTCCTGCTGCTCGTCCGCGGCGGCTGGCCGCCGCTGCGCGATCTCGACGCCGGCACCGCGGAGGCGCTCAACCGGATCGACACCGCTCATCCCGAACTGGTGAAGTCGGCCGAGGTCGTCAGCGACGTCTTCGACCCGAACGTGTTCCGCGTCGCGCTCACGCTGATCGCGTTGGTGTACTTGATCCACGGCGAACGGCACCATGCGACCTGGCTTGTCGTCACGGTCTTCGGTGGCGCCGCACTCGGCTTCGCGCTGAAGGAGATCGTCGGCCGGGCCCGCCCGGTGCTGCCGGATCCGGTCTCGACGGCGCCGGGGATGTCATTCCCGTCCGGCCATGCGCTGGGGGCGTCAATCGGCTGCTGCCTGCTCCTGCTGATCGCTCTCCGCTTCCTGCCGCGCGGCGGCCGCGTCGCCGCCGTCATCGCGGCCGGATTGATCGTCGTCTCCGTCGCGCTCGCGCGGGTCGTGCTCGGCGTCCATTTCGTCAGTGATGTCTTGGCCGGCATCACGCTCGGCGTCGGCTGGGTGGCCGTGACGACATGGGCTTACGTCGCATGGCGTCGCGAGACTGGGCAGCCGGTCGAGGGCCGGCCGATGTAGGCACCCCTGAGCAGCCCGGGGCACAGCGCTGACCTGCTGGTTTCCGGAACCTGTCGAAAGAGAGTTAATTAACGGCGGCGTGGGTATTCCACTGCATGACCTCAGAGGGTTTCGGTGGCATCGCCCGTGACGTCAGGTGGCTACTTGTTCCGGCCGCCTGTCTTCATCGCGTTGATGGTGGGGTTGGGCTTCCTCCTCACCGATGTGCTCCCCTCCACGGCGCTCGGCAGGTGGGACGCCGAGGTGCCCGGACGGCTCGTGGAATACCGCCAGCAGGAGGGCATCTCGGAGAGCAAGCTCATCACGACGCTGTCCGAGACGCTGACCATAATCACCCTCACGGCGCTCGCCGCGGCGTTGTGCCGCTGGAAGTTCGGCCGCTGGCGCGAGTCCTTGGTCGTCATCTACGCGGTGATCGGCGAGACGGCGATCTTCGTCGTCGACGACGTTTTTCATCGACCGTCCACGGCCGCGCGTTCCGCACCTCGACGAAGCACCGCCGACCTCGTCGTTCCCGTCTGGCCATACTGCCGCTGCCGTGTGCTTCTACGGCTCGATTGCCGCAATCATCCTCTGGCACAGTCGAAATCGATGGATCAGGGTGACCGCCGTCGTCATCTGTGCGGCGGTACCTTTGCTGATCGCCGGCAGCCGCGTGTATCGCGGCATGCACTACCCGACCGACGTGCTCGCCGGAGCGCTGCTCGGCGCGATCTGGCTGACAGTCGTCGTCTTCTACGTGCGCACCCATGATGCCGGCGGCCAGCGCCACGCGGCCGTCGACACCGACCGGCGCGCCAAAGTCCTCGGCGACGGCCGGTTAGCCGAGTGAGGAGTCTGAGATGAGCACCGCGACCCGCGTGCCGGAGACGATCACCATCTCCGGCGACGAGCTCTCCGCCGACGACGCTTTCACGACCCTGCGGCGATACGGGCGCTGGAACCTCGTCAAGAACTCGTTCATCCGCTTCAGGTACGCCGATGGCTTCACCAATGCGCGTGCCCTCGCGCTGCAGTTCTGCCTGTCGTTCATCCCGCTCATCATCGCGGTCGTCGGCCTCTCGAGCGCACTGCACCAGGAGAAGGTCGGGCAGGTCGTCACCCAGACCCTGACCCGGGTGCTGCCCGGCCGCGACAACGGCGACATGATGCAGGAAGCCGCGCAGCACAGCAGGGACCAAGGCGCGACCGGCGGCCAGCTCGCGTTGTGGCTCGGCCTGCTCGTCGCGATCGTCGCGCTGACCACCGCGATGGGTCAGATCGAGCGGGGCGCCAACCGTATTTACGGCATCGAACGCGACCGGCCCGCGCTGCGGAAGTACGGTCGGGCGCTGCTGATGGCGTTGACCGCCGGCCTGCTCTCGCTGCTCGGATTCCTCGTCATCATCGCCGGCGACGCGCTCGGCGAGTCGCTGGCCGCGGTGTACGGCTGGAGCGACACGTCCGCGACGCTGTGGAGGATCGGCCGCTGGCCGGTCGGAGTCATCCTCGCCTGGGCGTCCTTCACCGTCGTCCTGGAGCGCGCGCCGCGACGCCGGCAGCCCGGCTACTCGTGGCTGGCGTTCGGATCCGGTGTGTCACTTGCGCTGTGGCTGCTGCTCACCGGCCTGCTCGCGCTCTACGTGGCCAAGGGCGCGTCGTTCGGCACCACCTACGGCCCGTTGACCGGGATCTTCGCCCTGCTGCTCTGGGCCAACCTGTCTTCGGTGGCGCTGTTCCTCGGTATCGCGTTCGCCGCCCAGCTCGAGGCTGTCCGCGCGGGCGTCCCGGCGCCGGCGTCAGCTGATCCGCTGATGATGGAGAGACGGGCGGATGCAGCAACGGCCGGCGGCGCGATGTCGCCGAACCTGGGGCCGGACCAGCGGCAGGGCGCCGCTTGGTCCGGAGCTGAAGGTGAGCTGCGCGCTGCCGCCCCCGTTGCTATTGCGCAGCAGCCTCGGCAGACGCGAAGGGTTTGACACCGGTGATCCGAAGAAAAGCGAACCGAACTCCACCTGATCTTCGCCTCTGCGTTGGCCGTCGACGCCCGTCTGACGGAGATCGAGCGCGAGCTGAACCTGTTGCTCAATGTCACACCGACGAACGGCGCCGAGGCCTGGAAGGATTTCGAACGCTCGGGGTTCGAGTCGGTTCCCACCCTGCAGTCGAGGAAGCTCGACTTCGATCCGGACCTGGTCAAGCGTGACCTCTACAACGTCGAGATCGAGCGGGTGAAGGAACCGGCGCTCAACTCGCTCTTCCGAGCGAAGCGTGACGAGATCGCCCGGCAGATCACCCTGCTCGAGGATCGGGGCACATCGCGCTTCAGGTATGGCAGCCTCCAGCTCTACGGAGAACCCGGGAAATCGCTGTTGGCGACGGCTCGCTCGCTGCTCGAGCTCATCGATCCGCAGCCGATCACGTCGAGCAGCGTCACCGCGACGGCCTTCGCCGAGGCGGCACGAACTGAGCTCGAGTCGTATCGATCGAGCTATCCGGAGCTTCCCGTAGCGGTCGAGGTGCGCGACGACGTAGCCGATCTGATGGTGTCGTTTGGCAGGCTTCTGATCCCTGCCACCGCCGCCTTCCGCGAGGACCGAGTGGAGCCGCTGATCCAGCACGAGGTCGGGACCCACGTGCTCACCTATCGCAACGGCGACTCGCAACCGCTGAAGCTCCTGGCCGTCGGGCTCCCGTCGTACGAGGAGACGCAGGAGGGCCTGGCAGTGTTGGCCGAGTACGTCGTAGGGGGGCTCGACCCGCGACGCATGCGCGTGCTCGCCGCGCGGGTCGTGGCTGCATCGATGATGTTGGCCGACGCGGACTTCATCGAGATCTTCAAACACCTCACCGACGATCATGGCTTCGCGCCCCGCACCGCGTGGTCGGTGACGAGCCGCGCGACGTACGGCGGAGGCTCGACGAAGGACATCATCTATCTGCGCGGGATCGAGCGAGTCCTCGGATACTTCGCCGAAGGACGCAGCATCGATCCCCTGCTCGCCGGCAAGCTCTCGCTCGACCATGCGCCGCTCGTCGAGGAGCTGATCCAGCAAGGGGTCCTCGAACCTCCGTGGGCGCGTCCACGCTGGCTGTCCGCGCCTGGGGCCGAGGAACGGCTCGAACGCGTGCGTCAAGGCATGAGCGCAGCCGACCTACTAGGGATGGACGTGGCCGCATGAGGATTGCGTTCCTGGTCAACCGGTGGAGACCGAGATCGACGAGTACGCGACCACCCGGCTCGCGAAAGCTGCAGCGCTGATGGGCCACGAGGTCTGGTACGTCGGCCTGGGCGACCTGAGGATCGGCGAGCCCGACGGCGAGATCGGGGCGCACGCACGTCCGGGCATCGCCCAGGACGACGACACGCTGACGGCGTTCGTCGATCGCGTGAAGGACAGCACGGCTGAGCGCATACGCATGGACAAACTCGATGCTGTGTTCCTGCGGAACGACTCGATCGAGGATCTGCAGGAACGACCGTGGGCCAGCAGCGTAGGTGCCGTGTTCGGTCAGCTGCTGATGGCGCACGGTGTCACCGTGGTCAACGACCCAACGGTGCTGCTGCGTGCGGGGACGAAGGTCTATCTCGACGAATTCCCAGCGGAGATCCGGCCGCGATCCCTGATGACGCGCAACGAGGAGGACGTCCGGAACTTCATCTCGTCCGTGGGACGCTCGATCATCAAACCGCTGCACGGCGCGAAGGGCCGCAACGTGTTCATGGTCGACGGAGAGGACGAGCCCAACCTGAACCAGATAATGGAGGCGGTTCTGGAAGACGGCTACATCTACGCGCAGGGATACGTCGACGGCGCCGAGGAAGGCGATATGCGGATCTTCCTGCTCGACGGAGAGCTCATCGAGGTCGACGGACACGTCTCCGCGTTCCGGCGGGTGCCGGAGGGGAACGACCCGCGCGCCAACATCAGCACGGGCGGCAGGATGCAACCCGGGGACATCACCGACAAGAAGCGCGCGATGGTCGAGGCGATGCGCGACAAGCTCGTGCAGGACGGAATGTTCTTCGTCGGCATCGACGTGATCGGCGACAAAGTCGTCGAGATCAACGCCGATAGCCCGGGCGGTCTGCAGGCGATCGAGCGTCTGTACGAGGTCGATATCTGCCCGGTCGTGATCGACGCGCTGGAGCGCCGGACTCGTAATGAGCCCGGGCACGCCAACAGCCAACGGGTAGGTCATTCGCATGGACACCACTGTTTCAGCACCAGCACGACGGGTCGCCGTCATCGCCCACCGGAAGAAGTCCATCGGTGGCGGTCTCGACGAACTCCGGAAGCTGATCGCCGACGAGGGTTTCGACCCCATCTGGCACGAGGTGTCCAAGAGCCGCAAGGCGCGCAAGCGGGCCCGGCGCACGCTCAAGGACGGTGCCGATCTGGTACTGGTGTGGGGCGGCGACGGCATGGTTCAGCGGTGTGTGGACGGGCTCGCCGGCTCGGACGCCGCCGTCGCGGTCATCCCGGCCGGCACCGCGAACCAGCTCGCCGGCAACCTCGGTATCCCGACCGACCTCCCGGAGGCCGTGCGGATAGCGTTCCACGGTTCGCGCCGGCCGCTCGACCTCGGCAAGCTCAACGGCGAACACTTCGCTGTCATGGCCGGGGCCGGATTCGACGCCCAGATGGTCAATGACGCCGATCACGGGTTAAAGGACCGGGCCGGACGGCTCGCGTACGTGTTGACCGGGCTGCGCCACGTGCGGGATGAGCCGGTGTCGACGAAGATCCGCGTCGACGGGCGGAAATGGTTCGACGGGCCGGCAACCTGCGTCCTATTCGGCAACGTCGGCACCATCACCGGTGGCATCCGCGCTTTCGACGACGCCCGGCCCGACGACGGCTACCTCGACGTCGGGGTTGTTACCGCCGAGGGCGCCCTGCAGTGGGCCCGCACCCTCGGGCGCGCGGCCGCGGGCCGCACGGAGCGCTCGCCGTTCGTCGAGATGACGCAGGGTCGGGTGATCGACGTCAAGTTCGCCGAGCCGCTCGCGTACGAGCTCGACGGTGGGGAGCGGGGTTCCAGCAAGCGGTTGCAGGTGACTGTAGTGCCGGCGGCGCTCACCTTTTGTGTGCCCGAGGAGTAACCGGCGCCGTCGAGGCCTCGGCGGTCCCTGTCCACGACCACACGCTCGCCCCAGTACGGCGACCCCGGAAAAGGAGCAGCGGCGTGCTCGCGATCTGTCTGATGTCTCGTTTAGCGGATAGCGGTCGAATCGCCTTACTGGGCTCAGCTGATGTGCCGGTGGTCCGCGGCGTAGGCCTGGACGATGGAGGCGGTATCCCCGCCGAAGCGCAGAAATTCTCGGTCGAGAAGTTCGGTGAGACTGTTCACGGCTGCGGTGATGAGCGCGCCTGCCATGCGTGTATGCGGTTGTGCGCTGGCGGTGGCCTCAGCCGCGAGGTCGGTGGCGTACTCAAGTGAGGCTGCCAAAGAAGCATCGGCTTCGAGGTCACGGAAATAGTATGTGGCAGGGTACTGGGTAAAGTCGTTGCGAGCCTCGACGATACCTACGGCCAGCGCAGTGAGCACGGTGCTGGGGATGCTGTCGATCCCCAGGGTGGGGTCTGACTCGCGCGCCTGGCGCAGAGTCGAAAGTTGCAGAGCCAAGACGCGTCGCCGGTGAAGCGCGGGGTATATCTGCAGGACCCACGACACGGCCGCGGTGAGGAGCATGAATCCAAACAGCGCTTCCAGTGGGACGGCTACACGGAGCGACGTCGACGTGGGCACGATATCGCCGAAGCCGAGCGTCCCGACGGTGACCAGAGACAGGTAAAGCGAATCGACCAGATTGTTGCGGTCAGCGGGATTAAGGTCGGGACCGTAGGAAAATCCATCGGGCATCTGCGCGAAGTAGATCAGCGTCCAGCCGAGGACAGCAGCCGAACCCCAGGTCAGCACAACCATTGCGATGCCTAGCGGCCCGGTCAACGATGTGATCCGGCGACTAGAAGGAAACAACCGCAGCAGCCGCCACACCAGCTTCATCACTTGTGGCGCGATACTGCCATGACCGACGGGATGGAAAAGTGTATGGAACACGTCGCGCACTACCACTGTCACGAGCAAGATGCCGACCACTGTTACGACCCACTCCATCAAGGCGTCACCTCCCGTGGGCCGGGCTTGTCGAGTAAAGCCGGTAGTGGACTGACTCGATCATGTCAGGAAGCCGACGGCAATTTACTGCTCCTGAACGCCGAGCCTCCCACTCGGAGGTGCTCTTGCCCGCACCGGTCGGTGCGAGCCGCTTCGTTCACCCCAGCTAGACGCTTGAGGAAAACGAACCAGGCTCGGCGCTCAGACCGTAGCGACTGACAAGGCAGCCTGGCGTTGGCTCACGGCAGCGGGCACGGGGTCGCGGCGTGGATGCGCTGCGGAGACGGCGGGTTGCGGTCAAGCAGGGAAGCGGGTCGGATCGGCCGGGGGCACAAGTTTCCGCCGCAGTTGGGACAAATACCCATTAAGTGGCCGTCGACGCAGCGACGGCAGAAGGTGCACTCGTAAGTGCAGATCATCGCCTCGGTCGACGCAGGCGGAAGATCGACGTCGCAGCATTCGCAGTTGGGGCGCAGCTCGAGCACACCCCAGGTCTACCTGATAATGACCGTCGGCACACACCAGCCGCCGTGTCATCATTCGTAGGTTCCGCGCCGGTCGCACGGTCGGGCGCTGTCGGCAGGTGCAGCTGACGTACGCCAGCCGATGCGAGGACTGAATCTGCTGCTGCGGTGTCCGCCGGATGCTTCGCCCGCAGCTGGACTGCACCTCTTCTTGAGTTCCGCATCCTGCAGTGTTCGGAAAGCATTGGCGTGTAGGCAGTTTCGCTCGTTTCGCCGGCGGAGGGGACATATCCCGAACGTAGCGCTGTTCCTTCCCGTGAAGTCATCCGAGGTGCCCACCACGTGACCTCGCTCGGTCGACGCGGTGAGTATTCCCCCCGGATCTGCAGCGAATCGCCTCCGGCGTCTAATGCCCAGTGCGGGCCCCGGGGCCTTGGCCCCCAGGCCGCCGGGGTGCAGCATGGGTTTATGTGTGATGGTGGCGGCTCGCCCACCGAGGTCGCGGCGACCCTCCCGCGGCCGGCGGAGGGAACGGCGGTGGACCCCATCGCTCTGGAACCGGTCGACGAGGTCGTCATCACGACGCTCGTGGACAACAGCTACGACGCGCTGATGGGCGACACCGGCCCAGCCCACCGCGCGCCGTTGCCCGGGGTCGCCAGTGTCCGGGCACCGCAGTTCGAGGAGGGCCGCACGTTTCCCGGGCTGATCGCCGAGCACGGCTTCTCCGCGCTGGTGACCACCCGCCGCGGTGCGACCGCGCACACCGTGCTGTTCGACACCGGGGTGTCACCAGACGGGATGGCGATCAACTTCGAGCGGCTCGACCTCGATGCGGCCGCGATCGAGGTCGTGGTGCTCAGCCACGGCCACCTCGATCACGATGGCGGCTTCCCCGGGCTGGTCCGGTTGCGTCGCCGCAGCGGGCTGCCGCTCACCGTGCACCCGCTGGTCTGGAGCCGGCGCCGCCTCGCCCTGCCCGATCACCCGCCCTGGGAGCTGCCGACGCTGAGCCGTTCCGCGCTGGAAGCCGAGGGCCTCGAGGTGATCGAGCGGCGGCAGCCCTCGCTGCTGCTGGACGGCTCGATACTCATCACCGGAGAGGTCGACCGCACCACGGACTTCGAGCGCGGGATGCCCAACCACGAGGCCTGGCGCGACGGGCGGTGGGAGCCAGACCCGCTGATCCTCGACGAGCAGGCGCTGGTGGTCCACGTCCGCGGACGGGGACTGGTCGTGCTCACCGGCTGTGGGCATGCCGGCGCGGTGAACATCGCCCGGCACGCGATGCGGCTGACAGGCGTGGACCGGCTGCACGCCCTGCTCGGCGGATTCCACCTCACCGGACCGGCCTTCGAGCCCGTCATCGAACCCACCGTGGATGCGTTCGTCGACATGGCACCCGATGTGCTGGTGCCGGCGCACTGCACGGGCTGGAAGGCCCAGCATCGGCTTGCCGCGGCGCTGCCCAGCGCATTCTTGCCGAACGCGGTCGGCACGTCCTTCACCCTCGCCGGATCCGGAGTTCTAGGCATTTGCATTGGTGCCGACCATTGGACAGCCTCGTTGTGCCAGCGCGGCAACCGTCATTGATCGGAAAGCACTGGCGTGTAAACAGTTTCGCCACATGTGTAACTGAGTAGTGCGGGCGACAGGTTGCAGGTCAACAGGTAGCGATAGCCGTAGGAGTTCCTGAACGCCGCCGACTTGGTCGCGGGAAGCGTGCCGTCGAGCCTGAATTCGACGCTTCTCATGAAGTCTGTTGACGTAGAAAAGCCCAGGCTTGAGATTAGCTCTCTGGCCTGGGCTTTCACTGGTGGAGCTGCCGGGAATCGAACTCGCTGTAGAAATCCGTCTGGGCGTCGTCATCGCTGCGACGTGAGCCGAACGCGGGGCAGATCGGACGTGGGGCACTTACCGTGCAGGCGTGCTCCAGATGATTCTCAACTACGCCGGCATTGCAGTGTTCTCTGCTTCGGGTGCGACCGTCGGGGTGCGCAAAGGCTTCGACCTGTTCGGAATCGCCACGATGCGCGGATACGCGAAAGGTGTTGACGGCGTCAACACGCCGCGGCCGCGTGACCCGGCACCGCAAATCCCATCCATGGTCGCCTAGCAAGCGTTAGTGTCTTGTTGTCGTCGCAACCGACTGCTGGGAGGCGACATGAGCGGCTATCGGACCGTGGTTGTCGGGACCGACGGCTCGACCTCATCTTTGCGTGCGGTCGACCGCGCGGGCGCGTTTGCAGCCCAAGAGGATGCCAAGCTGATCGTCGCGACCGCGTATTTCCCCGCTGTCGAAAAGGGGGGCTGGTCTCACGCACCGTCGCACGATCACGTGGCTGACCCCCGCGCCGCCGACACCCTCGCGGGCGAGGGCTACAAGATGCACGGGAGTGCCCCCACATACGAGATCCTTCGGGACGCCCGCGACCGGGCGAAGGCCGCCGGCGCCCGGGACATCGCGGAGCGGCCGATCGTCGGCGCGGCTGTCGACGCACTTGTGAAGCTGGCCGAGGAGGTCAACGCGGACCTCCTCGTCGTCGGCGATGTGGGACTGGACACGGTCGCCGGGCGGCTACTGGGGGCGGTGCCCGCCGAGATCGCCCGCAGAGCAAAGATCGACATCTTGATCGTCCACACCGCCGAATAGGGCCCAGCCTGGGCCGCTAGTCAGCGGCCCTTTTGGGGGGTGGAGCTGCCGGGAATCGACTCCGCTGCAGAAATCGCGCTGAACTGCGGAAACGCTGGATTTGGCCACTCGAAACAACGCGAAAGTACGCGAAGTGACTGCCGATACGCGAAAGATGTTGACCACGTCAACACTGCCATCGGCGGGCTACGGCTCGGCGGCAGCCAACGTGCCCGGGCTGAATCAGTCATCTCGGTTCTCCTGACAGCTCCACCGGAAATGGGCCCTCGTCGGCGCAGTTCGCGCCCTACCTGTGCCGGTTTGTAGGCTTTCGGACATGCCGTTGAACAGCGGTGAGGTCTTCGCCGGGTACGTGATTCAGAGGTTGCTCGGCACCGGTGGAATGGGCGAGGTCTACCTCGCCCAGCATCCTCGTCTACCTCGTCAGGACGCGCTCAAGATCTTGTCCCTGGCCTCGACGGCCGACCGAGAGTTTCGGGCGCGATTCATTCGCGAGGCCGAATTGGCCGCTACGCTCCGGCATCCACATATCGTCGGCGTTCTCGATCGTGGTGAGTACGACGGCCAGCTGTGGATCTCGATGGACTACGTGGACGGCACTGACGCAGGTCGATTGATCCGAGACCGCTACCCAGATGGCATGCCGGAACAAGACGTCTTGGAAATCGTGACGGCGGTGGCCGATGCGCTCGACTTCGGTCATGAACGGCGTCTGCTCCATCGAGACGTCAAGCCTGAGAACATCCTCGTGACCGCATCTGATGGCCGTCGGCGGAGGGTGCTCCTCACCGACTTCGGCATCGCTCGCCGACATCGATGACGTCAGCAATCTCACCGACGACAACGTCGCGGTGGGAACTATCAGTTACATCGCCCCCGAGCAACTCATGGGCAAGCCACTCGATGGCAGGGCGGATCAGTATGCGTTGGCTGCCACGGCTTTTCACCTACTCACCGGCGCGCCACCATTCCAAGACTCGAATCGCGCTGTCGTCATCAGCCATCATCTTGGTTCCCCACCACCGCGAATATCGGACCGTCGACCCGATCTCGCGCACCTCGACGCCGTGCTGGCGAGGGCGCTGGCCAAGGATGCCAATGAGCGATACCCGAATTGCCTAGAATTTGCCGAAGCCCTCGGTTCGCAGACGAAGGGACCGGGCCGCACCGAGGACGCTGGATTCGGAAGGCCGTCCACCAACGCAGCGTCTCGAACGGTTGGTCGTACGTGGGACAGCACACGGCGTTCACAGTGGCCTCGGGACCGTGTCGTTCCAATTGGTGCCCTATGACCCGATCGACAACGGTCGTGCTCCCATTCCCGTCGAGATACAGACTCAACTCGTAGCGGGTCAGCTTGCAGACGGCGACGAGGTCGAGGTCACTGGCGTCTGGGACGGCAACACTCTCGACGCCGACGAGGTCGTCAGCTTCTCGGCCGACTCCCGTCCGAAACGGACGATCCTCCCCTTCCCCCGCAGAAGCGCCGCAGGACACGACACCGAAACGCAAAAGGCGGACGGCGGCACTCGTCGCACTCATGGGTGTAATCGTGGTGACGGTGGCTGCGGTTGTGTGGCTCACCGATGGATTCGGCCTCTGGTCTCGCCCAGGACCAATCGTCAAGCCAGTGAGTGCAACCGTTTTTTCACCCAGTGGTGCCCCGGACAACCCGCAGGAAGCCGGCTCGGCGATCGACGGCAACCCAGACACATCATGGTCCACCGTCACCTACAAGGATCCAATCCCGTTCCCAAATTTCATCGAGGGAGAGGGACTGCTGCTGCATCTGTCCGATCCGACCGCGCTAAGTGCCGTCACTATCGACTTGTCCAGCACGGGAACCGAGGTGCAGATCCGCTCATCGCCCACCGAAACCCCGACCAAGTTGGCCGACACGACGGAGCTGACGCCAACCACGCCACTGCAACCGGGACACAACCGCATAGCAGTCCGTGACCGGACCAAGACGTCGAATGTGCTCGTGTGGATCACCAAATTGGGCACGACCGATGGCCAGAGTCGGACGGAAATCTCCGAGATCACGCTGCAGGCGGCTGCGTAGGGCGAGGCCAAAGACCTTCACCGTGGCCGACTTTCCCTTGAGTTCATGTGATCCCCGGTCGGTTAGCCCGTGCGGTCGAGCGATTGGAGCGTCGCCGGTGTCGTGGCGCGGGATTAAGCGTGCGCGCGCGCTCTGCTTGATATCGCGCCGCCGCCCGTCACCGCCGTCCTGCTCGCGCCGAACTACATCGACGGCTTACGCACGTTGTCTCTCATCCCCGCCGGCGTTGACGCCGACCCAGGCGACGCGCACGTCGAAATCACCTCGTCGCCGTCCGATCTCTCATTCTGGATGTGGAATCGACTGCCGGACGAAAGCTTTCCGTCCGTCCGAGGCGATCACGCCGTGGTGACATGGTGGAAAGGTCTGGCGATCTGATGCGATGGCACCTCTTGTGCGCCCTGGCGCCGAACGTCACACCACGATTCGGGGTGTCGTTGGAGACCAAAGCCGGTCAAGACTTGTGGTCCTGACCTGCTTCATCGGGTGGAGCTGCCGGAATCGAACCAGGCGCAGAAATCGTCCTGACCTGCGGAGACCCTCGATTTCAGCACGCGAATCGACGCGAAAGTACGCGGAACGACCTGCGGATACGTCGAAAGGTGTTGATGGCATCAACACCCAGCGACCAGGCGTGTCCCTGCCACTAAACGGCTTTTAGGTCTGTCCTATTCGGCGTTTGTACCCTCAAGCTGTATTGATCGCACGACAAGGGGCCTGGTCACCGCGTTGGGTGTGGTGGTTTGGCTCAAGTTGCCGCAAGTTCTGCTGCGGACCAAGGGCGGTCTGATCCATCAGGCACTGGCAAGCCTCCGGCGGCGCGGCCCGCGGCAACGGGAGGGTTCCGGCGTGAGCGGATAGTGAGTGGAGCAACCACCCGCGCAGTGCGTGTCCGATGGGCTACCGTGCGGTCAATCCGCGTTGGATCGTCCGGTATCGGTGCTCCGGGCCCAACCTGCGACGAGGTGATGTCGAGTGGACAGCGGTGAGCTGGCGCGCCAGCGGACGCACACACTCGACGAGTCGCTGCTCGTCGATCCGGAGGAATCAGACCGGCCGGTCGTCGACTTCCTCGGATCCACGCCGGGCCGGATGGCATTGGTGGCCGTCGTTCTGATTGCGGCGTTGCTCGCCGTCGGGGTGGCTGCGTCGAGGATAGTGTCGGACCAGCAAGGCCGGCTGGAAACCCAGCGCTCGCACACCGAACCGCTGGCCGATGCGGCGCAACGGATCTATGGAGCTCTGTCGTTCGCCAACACGACCGCGGCCACCGCGTTCCTGTCCGGGGGCGTCGAACCGCGCGACGTCCGCGATCGCTACGACGCCGCCATCGGACAGGCGTCCGCCGGTCTGGTCACCGCCTCGAACGGCGTGTCGCCCAACGATATTCACTCACTCACGTGGCTGACCGACCTGTCCAACCAGCTGGCGGTGTACACGGGGATGATGGCCACTGCCCGTGCGAACAACCGCGCCGGCCGCCCGATCGGCGTCGCCTACCTCAGCGAATCGTCCGCGCTGATGCAGCACTCCATGCTGCCGACCGCCGAACGGCTGTATCGGACCCAATCCAACGCAGTCGGCGCAACGGAAGGCCCCGCCGGTCGGTCGCGCGTGGTGATAGCGGCAGTTGCGCTTGTGCTTTGTCTGCTGTTGTTGACGCAGGCGTCGCTGGCTCGGCGCAGTCATCGTCGGTTCAACCCCGGACTGGTGCTGGCCTCGGTGTTGATGGTGGTGCTCGCGGTGTGGCTGACCGTGGCCTGGCTGGTGTCGACGCAGGCCGCCGGCAGTGCACGGACGCAAGGCGGTGAACCGCTCGACGCGGCGGTGACTGCGCGCATCCTCGTCCAGCAGGCCCGTGCCGACGAAATCCTCGGACTGCTCAAGCGAGGCTCCGACCCCCTGTCCGACATCAGATTCGATGAGCGGACCGCACAGATCGGGTGGCTGCTCGACGAGCACCCGGTCGACGGGGCGGCGGATGCGTTGCGGGGCTGGATTCGCGCCAATGATGAGATCCGACGCAAGCTGAGCAGTGGCGACTATCCCGGTGCCGTGGCGATCGCGCGAGATGACGGGCCGCAGCACTCGACGGTTGAGTTCACCCGACTGGACGATGCACTAAGGGACGCCATCCCGCGACTGCGGGATCGGCAGCGCGACGGGATCACTCACGCTTACACGGCGCTGAACATGCTTCCGGCCGGTGCCGCGGCCATCGGCGTGTTGGGGGCACTCGCGGTTGCCGCCGGTATCACGCCACGACTGAGCGAGTACCACTGATGCGCGCCGCACTGCTCGTGCTCGCGGCAACCCTGGTCGCGGGGTGTTCCAGTGTGCAACCACTCGTCGAGGTGTCCCCTTCGCTGACCACGCTGCCGATGCCCAGCGGCGCCTCTGAGGTGGCCTCGGCGTCCGGTGCGGCCGTGGACAGTTGCGATGCCAGCGCGAGCTTGCGCCCGTCCACCGAAGCCGGCCCGGCCGAGGAAGCGATCCGGCAGCGCGGCCGGCTGATCGTCGGTCTCGACCAGAGCACCAATCTGTTCAGCTTTCGCGATCCCGTGTCCGGCCAATTGCAGGGCTTCGACGTCGACATCGCCCGGGAGATAGCCCGGGACCTGGTCGGTGATCCCAGCAAAGTGGAGTTCCGGTTGCTGACCTCGCCGGAGCGCATCACTGCGCTGGAGAACCAGACGGTTGACATCGTGGTCAACGCGATGACCATCACCTGCGCACGTGCCGAGCAGATCGCGTTCTCCACCGTGTACTTCGAAGCGAGCCAGCGACTGCTGGTGCCGAAGGATTCGGATGTGCAAGGGCCGGCCGACCTGGCCGGCAAGCGGGTTTGCGCTCAGGTGGACACCACGTCGCTGGCCACCGTATCCCGGGTCGCGCCGGCGGCAACCCTGCTGGCCGTTCAGAATTGGGACGACTGCCTGGTGGCCTTGCAGCAAGGGCAGGCGGACGCGGCCAGCACCGACAACTCGATCCTGGCCGGACTGGCTGTACAGGATCCGAATTTGCACATCGTCGGACCAAGTCTGGAGCCCGAGCCTTACGGGATCGGCATCAACAAGGCACAGGACGACCTGGTTCGCGCAGTCAATGCCAGCCTGGAACGGATCCGAGGCGACGGGACGTGGCGGTCGCTCTACCAGAAGTGGCTCACGGTGCTGGGACCGGCACCTGGTCCACCAGAACCGAAGTATCGGGATTGACATGGCTGGAGACGAGGGAACGCGCGCCGTCCTGGTGACCGAATCGGAGCCTAACAAGGTCGAGCCCACCCGCCCGCGGATGCGAAACGGCGTGCGCCGCATCGGTGACGGCCTGGTCGAAATTCCGATCAGCGAAGACATCGAACCTGCGAGCGCAATCCTCACCAATCCTGTTGTGGCCGAGTCGAAACGGGAGTGCAGCGGCTGCGGGCGGCCGGTGGGACGAGGGAGTGCGGGCCGGCCCGGGGACAGCGACGGCGTCTGCCCAAATTGCGGCGCGCTGTTCTCGTTCTCGCCGCAACTGGAGACCGGCGAGCTCGTTGCGGGCCAATACGACGTCCAGGGCTGCATCGCCCACGGCGGCGTCGGTTGGATCTATCTGGCGATCGACCGCAACGTCAGCGACCGGTGGGTGGTGCTCAAAGGTCTGCTCCAGCCGGGCGGAGAGCAGGCACAGGCGATTGCCGTCGCCGAACGTCAGTTCCTCGCCATGGTCCACCATCCCGGCATCGTGAAGATCTACAACTTCGTCGAACACCCGGGGTTCGACGGCCGCCCTGTCGGGTACATCGTGATGGAATACATCGGCGGCAGAACGGTGCAGGCCATCCTGGACGCGCAGCGAGCGGAAGCACCCGAAGGCGAACCCGAGCCGATGATGCCGGTGGAGCAGGCACTCGGTTATGTGGTCGACACCCTCCCTGCGCTGTGCTATCTGCACTCACTGGGTCTGGTCTACAACGATCTCAAGCCGGACAACATCATGCTCACCGAGGACAACACCGAGTTGATCGACATGGGGGCTGTGTCCGGCATCGGGGATTTCGGATACATCTACGGCACCAAAGGATTTCAGGCACCCGAAATCGTGCGGACCGGTCCGACGATCGCTACGGACATCTACACCGTCGGTCGGACGCTGGCCAAGCTGACCGTCGATCTGTCCGATGACCGCTATGACGAGACTTTGCCCGGCCGCGACGAGGCGCCGCTGTTCGAACAGTACGAGTCGTTCTATCAACTGCTCGCCTGTGCAACGAACCCCCGTCCGGCGCAAAGGTTCTCGTCCGCCGAAGAGATGGCCAACCAATGCAAGGGCGTGCTGCACGAAATCCTCGCCGCGCAGACGGGCTCACCGAGCCCGTGGAAGTCGGTGCTTTTCACCATGCCACGCTCCACGTTCGGTGCCGACCTGGCCCTGCGGCGCACCGATGTGTTCGTCGACGGTCGCGAGCACGACGTTCGACTGGGCGCCCGCAGTGTCACCCGTGCCCTGCCGAAGCCCGTACCGGTCGAGGATGAGGACATCGACTGGCGGATGGACTGGGACGACGCCGTCACCGCGCTGGATGCCGGCAAACCCAAGGCAGCGCTGGCATGTTTCGAGCGGGTCGTTGCGGCGCTCCCCGGCGAAGCCGCACCCAAGCTGGCGGCGGCAGCGATGGCCGATCTAGAGCTCGAAGAGGACCGGCCGGCGGACGTCGAACGACTGGGCCGCTTGGCCGAGCGGTACTACCGGACTCTGTGGCGCACTGACCGCTCCATGGTGAGCGCAGCCTTCGGCCTTGCCCGGCGGCTCGTCGCCCGTGGCGATCGGACCGGGGCGATCAGTGTGCTCGACCAAGTGCCCCTGACCTCCCGGCACTACGGTGAGGCTCAGCTGACGTCGGCGCTCATCCTCGTCGGCGGACGCCCCATCGGCGAGATCTCCGAGGCCGACCTGCGCGATGCCGCACTGCGTGTCGGCCAGCTCGCCGACACCGAGCCGCGCCTACTCCAGATCCGTGCGCTGGTACTCGGCACCGCGATGGACTGGCTGCGGGCCGGCGCGACACCGGCCGCCGATCCGATCTGCGACCACTCGTTCGACGAGCGGGGTTTGCGCGCGGGTACCGAAGAGGCGCTCCGGGAGCTGGCGCGGCATTCGCCGCGGCGGCGCCACCGCTACACCCTGGTCGACCTGGCGAATTCGATCAGGCCGCCGAGCTGGACGTGAGCCGACTGGTCGCTGTTGGCAGTCAACCCGTCATGATCGGGACGTTCGCACCGTCGACATGCAGCGGTAGCCGACACCGCGATCGTGACCCAGTCCGGCAACGTCCCCGGCGACGGCCTTCGCCGGGAACGAAAGCGGCTCAGCCGTGGCCAGCGACTACAACGTCCCGTGCGTCGACCACAAGAGCGTTTCGTGGTGACGAGCTGCTCGGTCACGCCAACCGCATCCGGATGGAGGCCGCCTGCCCTGTTACCGCGGCGTATGACCCTTGGTCCGACGGGTCAGCCACTATCGTCGGAACGCGGCCAACTGGCGCGACTACGTCAAGCCGATTGGAATCCAGAGAGGATGGTTGTCCAGTGACCCGCTTTGACGTCGTTGAGGCAGATATCGCGCAGCTGCGCAGCGTTCTGGAGCAGGGGCGCGTGACGAGCGAGGAGCTCGTCGACGCCTACCTCGCGCGCATTGATGCCTACGACAAAAACGGCCCGCGATTGAATGCGCTCGTCGTGATGAACCCCAATGCACGAGACGAAGCCCGGGCCGTCCGACGAACGACGATCCCGAGGAGAGACGCTCGGCCCGCTGGACGGGATCCCGTACACGGCAAAGGACAGTTATCTGGCCAGAGGTTTAACCGCCGCGGCGGGCTCGCACGCGTTCGAACATCTCGTCGCGCAGCGCGACGCGTTCACCATCGCACAGCTGCGCGCCGGTGGCGCGATCCTGATCGGACTGACCAACATGCCCCCGATGGCGAATGGCGGCATGCAGCGCGGCGTCTACGGCCGGGCGGAGAGCCCCTACAACGGCGACTACCTGACCTCGGCGTTCGGCTCGGGCTCCTCGAACGGCTCGGGGACGGCGACTGCCGCAAGTTTCGCCGCATTCGGGCTCGGCGAGGAGACCTGGTCGAGCGGGCGGGCGCCGGCGACGAACAACGCTCTGTGCGCATACACCCCATCGCGCGGAGTGATCTCGGTGCGCGGCAACTGGCCGCTCGTCCCCACCATGGACGTGGTGGTCCCGCACACCCGGACGATGGCCGACATGCTCGAGGTGCTCGATGTCATCGTCGCCGACGATCCGGACACCCGTGGCGACTTCTGGCGTGTACAACCCTGGGTCGAGATTCCCAAGGCGTCGACGGTGCGGCCCGAGTCCTACCTGTCGCTGGCGCCAGCCGACGCCGCCGCGGCACGGGAGGCGTTGGCGGGGAAGCGGTTTGGCGTACCGCGGATGTATGTGAACGCCGACCCCGTAGCCGGGACCAGCGAGCACCCGGGTATC
The DNA here is from genome assembly GCA_963743225.1 of uncultured Actinomycetota bacterium. Lineage (GTDB taxonomy): Bacteria > Actinomycetota > Actinomycetes > Mycobacteriales > Mycobacteriaceae > Mycobacterium. The sequence continues at coordinate 27,702 of CAVUPN010000040.1, forward strand.
GGTGGCTCGACCGGGCAGCGTATCGAGACCCGCGAGTCCGTCATCGATCTCTTTCGTGCCGCCACGGCCGACCTCGAGGCCGCCGGCGCCGAGGTCGTGCTGGTCGACTTCCCGGTGGTATCCAACTATGAGGGCGACCGCCCGGGTGCCCCGACGATCCGCACTCGCGGTCTGGTCGGCAAGGAGTTTCTCGATCGCGAGATCCTGGATCTGTCGGCGTGGTCGTGGGATGACTTTCTGCGCGCTAACGACGATCCGAAGCTGAACCGGCTGGCCGACGTGGACGGCAGTTTGATCTGGGTTCACCCGGAGGGAGCGCTGCCGGATCGCGCCGAAGGATTCGGCGACGACATCACCGTCTACCCCGACTTCATTCGCCAGCGCCCCATCGAATCCTTCATCGAGATCCCCCACATCGAGGAGGGTCTGCGCGGGCTCGAAGCGACCCGGCGCATCGACCTCGAAGAGTGGATGGACGGGCTCGGTCTTGACGCGGTGATCTTCCCCACCGTCGCCGACGTCGGCCCGGCCGACATGGACGTGAACGAAGCCTCTGCCGATCTCGGCTGGCGCAACGGGGTATGGGTGGCCAACGGCAACCTTGTTCCGAGGCACCTGGGAATTCCGACAGTGACAGTGCCGATGGGCACCATGGCCGACATCGGCATGCCGGTCGGACTCACCCTTGCTGGCCGCGCATACGACGACAATTTGCTGCTGCGCCTCGCCGCCGCGTTCGAGGCGACCGGCACGCGGCGCAACACACCGCCACGGACGCCGCCCCTGCCGTGATCCGACGGGCTGGGCGGGATGAGTGCGTCCCCGATTGACTGATTTCAGTTTGGATTACGGTTCAGTACACCGATGTGAGTCGAGTCACATCCGAACGTTGGAGGTAGTCGTGGTGGTGGACGAGAGCGAGGGAACTCGGCACGGTGGCCTACCGGCCGCGGATCGGTTCGGTTGGGTGGAGGCGGTCGTCACGTGAACGGCTATCGGATGCCGGCCGAGTCGGCGCGGCAGGACCGGGTCTGGATGGCGTTCCCGTCCGAGGGCTATTCGCTGGGGGACACCGACCAGACCAAGCACGAGGCCCGCTCCACGTGGGCGGCCGTCGCGCACGCCATCGCGGCGTTCGAATCGGTGACCATGGTCATCGACCCGGGCGAACACGCCGCCGCCCAGCGCTACCTGTCCGCGGACCTCGACACCGTCGAAGCCCCGCTCAACGACGCCTGGATGCGCGACATGGGGCCGACATTCGTGCACGCCCAGGACGGCTCTGTAGCCGCCGTCGACTGGGTATTCAACGGCTGGGGCGCCCAGCGCTGGGCGCAGTGGGACCGCGACGAGAAGATCGGCGCGTTCGTCGCCGGGCTGGCCGGCACGCCGGTCGTCGCGTCTCCGCTGGTGAACGAGGGCGGCGGCATCCAGGTCGACGGCGAGGGTACCGTGCTGGTCACCGAGACCGTGCAGCTGGACCCCGGCCGCAACCCGGGCATCACTCGCGCCGACGTCGAGGCCGAGCTGGCCCGCACGATCGGGACCACCCACGCGGTCTGGCTCCCCCGGGGCCTGACCCGCGACTCCGAGCAGTACGGCACCCGCGGGCATGTCGACATCGTCGCCGCGATCACCTCACCGGGCCGACTGCTAGTGCACACCCAGCGCGACGAAGCCCATCCGGATTACCTGGTGTGCCAGGAGATACGGAATGCGCTGGAGGCCAGCCGGGACGCCGTCGGCCGGGCGTGGGAGATCGTCGAGATGCCTGCCCCGGCGACATTGACCGACGCCGAGGGGTTCGTCGACTACAGCTACATCAATCACCTGGTGGTTAACGGCGGGGTGATCGCGTGCGGCTTTAGCGACCCGCACGACGCCGACGCGGCCGCCATCCTCGCCGAGCAGTACCCCGGTCGGGAGGTGGTGACCGTCGACGCGCGGCCGCTGTTCGAACGCGGCGGCGGTATTCACTGCATCACCCAGAACCAGCCGTCGGCTCGATCGGCCGCCTGAGCCGCACCCGTGCCCTCACTGGTCTAATAGGTTTAGCGCCAACGGATTTCGATGGGATCCGGGTGGTTCGTGGGGTTTGGGGTTGATCCACTCGCCTGGTCCCGAGGAAGTCTGGTGGGCGCCGCGTCCACCGATCACGGACACTGCCCGTTTTCCAAAAGGGTTAGCGCATTGCGGATGCCTGATTCGAGTAGGTCGTCGGAGAGTTGCCCGTCGGAGACGGCGCGTGCGAGCTGCAGGGTGGCGACGAGGATCGTGAACAGCCCCAGCGCCTTGGTTCGGGCGGCGGGTGGATCGTGGGGAGACAAGTGCGTCGCGATCACGTCGACGATGGATTGCATTCCCTCGGTGTAGGAATCGCGGACGGCGTCGTCGCAACGGCCGATCTCGTCGAGCAGCGCAGCGGAGGGGCAACCCGTGCTCGGGTTATCGCGATGATTCGGCGCGAGGTAGTCGCGCACGAATTCCTCCACTGCCGCCCGGCCCTCGGGTAGCGAGGCGAGGACGGCACGCTGGGTGCCTAGTTGGTCGGCGACCACGTTGGCGACGAGATCGTCCTTGGACTCGAAGTGCGCGTAGAACGCGCCGTTGGTCAGCCCCGCATCGGTCATGAGCGCAGCGACACCAGAACCGTCGATGCCGTCCTGCTTGAAACGTCGGCCGGCGGTTTCGATGATCCGCCGCCGCGTTTGGGCCTTGTGCTCTGCGTCATACCTGGCCACTACTTGTGTCCTCCGTCGTCACCTGAAGGTCGTCCTTGCGAATCATATCCGATTAACTTACAGTCATAATATTACAGTCATACGCCAATGACGTCTACAGCGAGGAAGACCATCCCAATGACTTCTCTGCACGACCCCCTGCAGCTGCCCTGCGGGCAGGTGCTCCCGAACCGGATCATGAAGGCCGCGATGAGCGAAGCGCTCGCCGACTCGGGTAACTCGCCCGACACCCGACTCGAGCGGCTCTACCGCACGTGGAGTCAGGGCGGGTACGGGTTGCTGGTCACCGGCAACGTGATGGTCGATCGCACCCAATTGGGCGAGCCCGACAACGTGGTGATCGAGGACGACCGCGACCTCGACGCACTCACGTTGTGGGCCAAGTCCTCTCACGACGCCGGCGTACCGATCTGGGTCCAGCTCAACCACCCGGGACGCCAGTCCAACCCCCTGGCCGTCGGCCACATTCCGGTAGCGCCGAGTGCCGTGCCGATGAGTCTTCCCGGCTCGCCGACACCGCGCGAACTGACATCGCCCGAGATCGAGGACATCATCCAAAGATTCGTGACGGCAGCCGCGGTCTGCGAGACCGCCGGATTCGACGGCGTCCAAGTACACGGCGCACACGGCTACCTCGTCACACAGTTCCTCTCACCGCTGACCAATCTGCGCGACGACGACTGGGGCGGCGACCCTTCGCGACGGATGCGGTTCCTCCTGGAGATCGTTCGCCGCATCCGCGCGCGAGTATCACCCGGCTTCGCGGTGAGCGTGAAACTCAACTCGGCGGACTTCCAACGAGGTGGATTCAGCGAGGACGAGTCTCGCGACGTGGTCGCGGCCCTGGCCGGCGAAGGCCTCGACATGATCGAGATCAGTGGCGGCAACTACGAGTCGCCGGCCATGTCGGGCTCCGCTGCGGCCAGTACCCGCGCCCGGGAGGCCTACTTCCTCGACTACGCCCGCACGGTGCGGCAACTGGCAGGCGATGTGCCGCTCGCCGTCACGGGCGGATTCCGGTCGCGCGAAGCAATAGCAGAAGCGCTGCGCGCCGGTGACTGCGACGTGGTTGGGCTCGCCCGTCCCACGGTGACGACCCCCGACGCCGCCAGCGCCATCCTGGCGGAACGCATGGAGGTGCTGCCGACCCGAGAGTTGCAGTACGGGATGCGCCGCGTCCTCAGCAGATTCGTCGACATCAAGGCACTCGACGGCGTGCTCAACATCAGTTGGAACACCGACCAACTGCATCGACTGGGCGCAGGCCGTGAGCCGGACCTCGGACGTGGCCGGCTGGCCACGACGGTGGCCATGCTTCGCCGCAACGGCGCATCCTCGTTCCGCCCCAAGCGGAGCATCCGATGAGACGTCAGTCCTACGACTTGCGCGGGAAGGTCGTGCTCATCACCGGTGGGACCGGCGGAATCGGCAGCGCTACCGCCAGCGAACTCATCGGCCGTGGCGCGAAAGTGGCCATCGTGGACGTGAACCCTCAGACACCGCAGATCGCGGCGCGCATGTCTTCACATGCGGCCCTGGGCTTGATCGCCGACGTGTGTTCTCGCGACGCTCTCGACGTTGCCGTCGCCGATGTCGTCGACCGGTTCGGGCGGGTTGACGTCGCGATCGCCAACGCGGGCATCCTGTCCCGCGCCGCCACATTGCGCACCACACCGACGGCGTCGATCGACTCCCTGCTCGCGGTCAACGTCACCGGCGTCGTCAACACCATTCAGGCCGCCATGGATCAAGTCATCGCTCACCGCGGCCAATTCGTCCTCATCAGTTCGGTGTTCGCCTTTCTCAACGGAATGGGCACGATTCCCTACGCCATGAGCAAGTCCGCCGTCGAGCAACTCGGCCGCGGACTGCGCGTGGAACTCGCCGAACACGGCGTCTCGACCACGACCGCCTACTTCTCTCTCATCGAAACCAACATGATCAAACAGGGCGTCGACGCCGACCCCATCGTCGACGAACTGCTCTCGGCCCTGCCGCGGCCCCTGCTCAAGCGCCTTCAACCCAGCACTGCTGCAACAGCACTCGCCAACGGCCTCGCGCACCGTAGCCCGCGCGTCATGGAGCCGTCCAGATGGAAACCCATATCGGCGCTGCGCGGACTCATCGCCCCAACAATGGATTCGCATCTGGCCCGCGACCGGCGGACCCTGGCCGCCCTGTCAAGACTCGACGCGCGATCCCACACCGCGCCATGACGACCAAACCTCCCAACGTCCCTGCGGGAAAACCCGATCACATCGAAAGGCAAGAAATGACGACCTGGAAAGACACACCGACTCGCAAGATCGACGTCAACGGCGTCGAGTTCGCCTACCGCGAACTCGGCACCGGCTCAGACGCTCCGGTGGTATTCCTGCACCACCTGACCGCAATCCTCGACGACTGGGACCCGCTAATCATCGACGGCATCGCCGCGCACCACCGCGTGATCGCCTTCGACAACCGCGGAATCGGCGCGACCGACTCGTCGGTGCCACCGACCGTCGAGCAGATGGGCGCCGACGCGATCGCCTTCATCCGCGCACTGGGCCTCGAGCAAGTCGACCTCTTCGGATTCTCGCTCGGCGGCGGCGTCGCCCAGATGGTCGCCCTCCAGGCACCAGACCTCGTCCGTCGCATGATCCTCGCCGGCACCGGCCCCCGCGGCGGCGGCGGCATCGACAAGATGGCAACCATCGTCGGAATCGCCTACCTCAAAGCAGCACTCACGTTCAGCGACCCCAGAAACTTTCTGTTCTTCCCCCGCACCGCCGAGGGCAAACGCGCCGCATCGGACTACCTCAACCGACTCAAGGAACGAACCCAACACCGGGACAAACGAATCTCGATGCAGGCCCGCATCGCCCAACTCAAAGCCATCCGGCACGCCGGCCTGAGCCAACCCGACGACCTGTCGGTCATCACCCAGCCCGTCCTCGTCGCCAATGGCGACCACGACCTGATGGTCGACAGCAGCCACTCAGCCGACATGGCACGCCGAATACCGAACGCCCAACTGAAGATCTACCCGAACTCGGGCCACGGCGGAGTGTTCCAGCACCACCGAACCTTCATACCCGACGCACTGCAATTCCTCGCCCAGCACTGAACACAAATCACCACCAGGAGCACATAGTGAACACCGATCAAAACCAACACGACGACGTGATCACATCGTACAAACACGCGCCCTCACGCACGATCACCGCGGCTGGCGTGACCTACGCCTACCGCGAATTAGGCCCCAGGGGCGGGGTTCCCGTCATCTTCTTCGTTCACCTCGCCGCCACGCTGGACAACTGGGACCCCCGGATCATCGACCCGATCGCACAGGCAGCACCACGTCGTCGCCTTCGACAACCGCGGCGTCGGAGCATCCACCGGGACTGTGCCGGACACCGTCGAGTCGATGGCCGACGACGCCTACACCTTCATCAGGGCACTCGGTTTCGACACCGTCGACGTCTTCTCCTTCTCCCTCGGCGGGATGATCGCGCAGGCGCTGGTGCTGAAGCATCCCCAACTGGTCCGCAAGCTGATCCTCACCGGAACCGGACCCGCAGGCGGAAAGGGCATCGACAAGGTCGCTGGGACCACCTACTACGACATGGTGCGCGCCGCCCTCACCCGGGTAGACCCCAAGGAGTTTCTGTTCTTCAACCGCGACGACATCGGCAAACACGCCGCACGGGCGTTCGTCGAGCGCCTCGAAGAACGCGCCGAAGATCGAGATGCGCCGATCACGGTGAAGGCCTTCCGGACCCAACTCAAAGCAATCAAACGCTGGGGGCGTTCTACTCCCGCCGATCTGTCGGCAATCACCCAGCCGACGTTGATCGCGAACGGCGACCACGACCGCATGGTGCCAACGGTCCTCTCCGAAGACATGCATCGTCGGATCGCTGGCTCGGAACTCATCATTTACCCCGACTCCGGCCACGGCGGAATCTTCCAGTACCACCAAGAGTTCGCTTCTGCCGCCATCGAATTCATCGATGGCTGACGGCCTACAGAGAACGGGCCAGGACTTTCGTCCTGGCCCGTTCTCAATCAGTGGAGCTGCCGGGAATCGAACCCGCTACAGAAATCGCGCTGACCTGCGTTGTCGCCGGAATTTGGGTACGCGAAACAACGCGAAACAACGCGAAAGGACCTGCGGTGACGCGAAAGGTGTTGATGGCATCAACATGCCGCAGGCCTATGCAGCCTGTTGTTGGGCTGCTAAAAGTCGCGAAATGCCGCAGCTGAGAACACGGGTTATCCCTAACTGAATCCCGTGCCCAGCAGTAGACCCAGCAGATATGTGACTGCGGCGGCGCCGTATCCGATGAGAAGTTGGCGCAGCGCCCGCCGCAGGGGAGGCCCGCCAGACAGCAGCCCCACGATCACACCGGTGCCGATGAGCGCGATGCCGACTAGCACCGCCGCAACGACGAGCGCGACGACCCCTTGCAGCCCGAACAAGTAGGGGAGCACCGGTATGAGAGCCCCTGACGCGAAGAAGCAGAAACTCGAAACACCGGCGCTCAGGCCGGTGCCGATCGCCTCGTGCTCAGCGGAATCGGTTGCGGTGAAGCCGAATTGCCCGGTCGTCGCCGACATGTGTTTGCCGAGAATCTCGTCGGCATGCTTCGCGGCTTCCGCCTCACTCATACCGCGTGCCCGGTAGACCAACGCCAGCTCGTTGGCGTCGACGTCCAGCGCGGGGACGGCGGCGCCGGCATGGGGATCCGGAGTCGACGCCTGCAGCAGCTCCCGTTGCGAGCGCACCGAGACGTACTCGCCCGCGCCCATGGACAACGCGCCGGCGAGCAGGCCGGCAGCACCTGTGACGAGGACAGTGTGGTTCGACACTCCGCTGGCGCTGATCCCCAACACCAGCGCAAGATTGCTGACCAGCCCGTCGTTGGCGCCGAAGACCGCGGCGCGAAAACTCCCGGAGAGGCGACTGCGGCCCCGAGCAGCCAGCGCCCGAACCACCTCGCCATGGATCCGCTCGTCAGCAGCCATGGTGGCAGTTGCATCGACATCGACGTCGTAGGTGGACCTCGCCTCAGCACGCTGGGCCAGGGCGAGCACAAAGACCGATCCGAAGTGCCGCGCCAGGAACCCCAGGATGCGCGAGCGTACATCGCCGCGCCGGGGCTTTCCCACATCGTCACCGAGCAGGGTCAGCCAGTGTTGCTCGTGGCGGGCCTCCGCGGCGGCCAGTGCCAGCAGGATCTGGCGCTCCTCACCGGTGCGTCGACCGGCCAGGTCCCGGTACACGGCGGCTTCGGCTCGCTCGTCCGCCAAGTGCTGACGCCAACGCCGAAGATCGGCGGCGGACGGTGTCGGCCGCCCGGATCGTCCCAGGTGCACCACCCCATGATGCGGCAGGACGCCGACGATTCTTTGGAGGTGACCGGGGATCGACGGCTACGCGGTGACCATGGCTGCAGTCTGGAGCTCGCGCACCGCGGTACGCAGTCCTCTGCGTTTACCCGTGGCGGGGTCGACGCCGAAACTCTCCCGCACTCCCTCGCGGATGCGGAACTTCAGTTCCGAGTTCGTCTCGGGCGCGTCATCGGAAGTGGCCTTGAGAAGCTTGTCAGGCAGAGCGAGTTTGAAGATGGTCCAGAAGGACTGCCAGTACTGCCGCGCAAGGGGGCCGGTGGTGTACGGCAGGTCGTACTTCTCGCAGAGTGCCCGAACGCGTTCGCTGATTTCGGCGTATCTGTTGCTCGGCAAATCGGGGAACAGATGGTGTTCGATCTGATAGCAGAGGTTGCCGCTCATGAAAGCCATCAACGGCCCAGCATGAACGTTCGCCGACCCCAACATCTGCCGCAGATACCATTCCGGTTGCGATTCATTCTCGTACTCTTCCCGGGTGAATTTCTCGGCGCCGTCAGGGAAGTGACCGCAGAAGATCACCATGTAAGACCAGTAGTTGCGGATCAGGTTCGCCGTCGCGTTGGCGCTCAACGTGTGCTTCCAGTTCTTTCCGGTGAGCGCGGGGAAAACGACATAGTCCTTGCCGACCTGCTTGCCGATCTTTTTCCCGATGATTCGCAGGTCCTTGCGGACCTCGGCCATCGACTTCTCGCCTTTGCGATATTTCGTCGTCTCTACCCCGTGCAGCGCTACGCCCCACTCGAAAAGCGTGCCCAGCAGCATGTTGTACACGGGATTGCCGATCATCCACCCTCCCAGCGTTGATCGCGGGTGAGGCGCATGATGCCGTAGCCGATGTCGTCATCCAGGCCAACAACGTTGGTGTACTTGTGGTGAATGAAGTTGTGCGACTTCTTCCAGTGCACGCTCGGGGACGTGGTGTCCCACTCCCATTCGGTGGAGTGGATCTCCGGATCGTTCATCCAGTCCCATTGCCCGTGAGTGATGTTGTGGCCGAGTTCCATGTTCTCGATGATTTTCGCCGTCGCGAGCATGGCGGTGCCCGCGAGCCAGGCCACCTTGTTCTTGCTTGCGAACAGCGCGATCCGGCCGCCGGCGGCCAGTGCCCGCTGCAGTTGAATCGTGCGGCGGACGTAGCGGGCGTCGCGCTCGCCGCGAGACTCCTCGATGCCGGTTCGGATCGCGTCCAGTTCCCGCGCGAGTTCCTCGACGTCCTCAACGGTCAGATGTGCATACTGCTTGATGTCGGTAATAGCCATGTCTCCCCCTAAACTTTGATGGTGCAATCGCCGGATGCCGTGGAGATGCACGTGTTGATTCGATCGCCTTCGCCGTGCTCATCGCCGGACCGGAAATCGCGGATGTGCCCTGATTCCACCGGCAGAACGCACGTCTGGCAGATGCCCATCCGGCAGCCGAACGGCATCTGAATGCCGACCTTCTCGCCGGCGTCTAAAAGCGAAGTGGCGCCGTCGATTTCCACGCTCTTGTCGGAAATCGAAAAGGTGACCGTGCCACCCTCGCCGCCCTTGTCGGTACGGGCGATGGTGAACCGCTCCATGTGCAGGTCGTCTCGCAACCCGGCGTCGTCCCACACCTTCTCGACGGCGTCCAGCATCGCGGTCGGACCGCATGCCCACGTCGGCCGATCCTCCCAGTCAAACACAAGGCGGCCGAGCTGATCGAAATCGAGGTGGCCGTCGTGAGCGTGTTCCGCTATCGCGACGGTCGACAGGTCTAGGGTTAGCTCCATCCCGATGACCTATCAGCTTGGAACAGCATCTTCGACGGGTGGGCAAGCAAGGCCAAACATGAACGCCGATGACATCGCCAATGACGCCCACCGTGATGCGCTCCGGCTGTCCGCCACCGCATTCACGCGGCGGGGCGTCGCTTATCCGGCTGACCCCGTGGGGGATCCGGCGGCGGTTCGCGAGCTGCGGGTCTAGCTGTGGAGCTGCTCACGCTCGATCAGATCAACGCGGCGGCGGATCGGCTGAGTCCGGTGATGCGACTAACCCCGGTCATCGCGTCGCGGGTGCTGTCGGATCGCACGGGCGAACAGGTGTGGCTCAAGTGCGAGAACCTGCAACGCACTGGGTCCTTCAAGCCCCGCGGCGCCTACAACCGGATCGCCAATCTGAGCGTCGAGGACCGGGCTCGCGGGGTGGTCGCGGCCAGCGCAGGCAACCATGCGCAGGGCGTTGCGTGGGCCGCGACCGAGCTAGGGATCGCGTCGACGGTGTTCATGCCGGTCAACGTCCCGCTCCCAAAGCTGGTGGCCACCAAGGCTTATGGCGCGCAAGTTCACCTGATCGGCGAGACGATCGACGACGCGCTGGTCGCGGCGCGTGAATATTCGGAGCAGCACGGCACGGTGTTGATCCACCCGTTCGATCACGCCGACATCGTCGCCGGCCAGGCCACCGTCGGGCTGGAGATCCTGAACCAGATTCGGAATGTCGCAACCATCGTGGTGCCGACCGGCGGTGGAGGTCTGGTCGCCGGAATTGCCGCGGCGGTGCACTTTCTGGCGCCGCAGGTCCGGGTGATCGGAGTGCAGGCCGCGAACGCGGCGGCCTGGCCGGGTTCGTTGGCCGCCGGACAGCCCGTGCGCGCGGAGTCGATGTCGACGATGGCCGACGGCATCGCCGTGGCATTGCCCGGGGCGATCCCGTTTGCCCATGTACGGGCATTCGCCGATTCGGTTCGCACGGTCAGCGAAGACGCGCTGTCGCGCGCGTTGTTGCTGTGCATGGAGCGTGCGAAACTCATCGTCGAACCGGCCGGGGCGGCAGCGGTGGCAGCGCTGATGACATCGGCACCCGAACTCGCTCTGCACGGCCCGGTTTGCGCGGTCTTGTCGGGTGGCAATATCGACCCGCTGGTGTTGACCCACGTGATCACCCACGGCCTGCGCGCCGCCGGGCGCTATCTCGCAGTGAAGGTCACCATCCCGGACCGCCCCGGCGGGCTCAGCAGGCTGCTCGGTGTGGTCAGCGAAAGCGGGGCCAGCGTGCTCGACGTGGTGCACTCCCGCACAGCACCCAAGCTGGCACTGGACGAAGTTGAGGTGATGCTTACCGTCGAGACCCGGGGTCCGGCACACCGGGAGCAGGTGTTGGCCGCCCTGGGCGGCGCGGGATTCGTCGTCTCCGTGGAGGACAATTAGCGCACGGCTGCCTGACGGCGGCCGTCTCCTCGAGCACGGAGCGGGGGATGGGCTCGGTGGCCAGGAAGGTTGCCGACACCGCCGGGGAGTCAGTCGAACAGCCCGGCGCTGGCCTCCCGCCTGCGGCGCTGCTCTTCGGGATCGGGCACCGGCACCGCGGCGACGAGCCGTTGGGTGTACTCGGTCTGCGGGTTACGCAGCATTTGATCACGCGGGCCCATCTCCTGCAGCACGCCGTTGCGCAGCACCGCGACGTCGTCGGCGAGCCGGTCCACCACGGCCAGGTCGTGGCTGATGAACAGGCAGGCGATCGCCCCTTCCCGCTGCAGCTCCTCGACCAGGTCCAGCACCGAGGCCTGCACCGACACGTCGAGCACGCTGGCGGGCTCGACGGCGACCAGCAGGTCGGGGCTCAGCGCCAGCGCCCGCGCCAGGTTCGCGCGCTGCCGCTGGCCGTCGGGCAGCTCATGGGGGTAACGCGAAACGGTGTCCGTGGGCGGCCGCACCGCATCGAGCAGCTCGTCGACCCGCGCGGTTAGCTTTGCCGCGCATGATCTTGTGCACGCGTAGCGGTTCAGCGACGCAATCCCCCACCCGCAGGCGCGGATTCAGTGATGTCGCCGGGTCCTGGAACACAAACCCGAAGCGCGCCCGCACCGGTCGCAACTGTCGCTGGCTCAGCCCGACGATGTTCCGGCCGAGGATTTCGACCAGTCCCGTGGTCGATTTCTGCAGCGCGGCCACGCAGCGCCCGATGGTCGACTTACCAGGACCGGACTCTCCCACCAGGCCAAGGGTTTTGCCGCGTTCGATGGTGAAGGTGACCGCGTCGACCGCTTTAAAGCCGCCGGGGAACTGCACGCCGAGGTTGTCGACTTCGAGGACAACTTCGGTCTGTTCATCGGTCGGCTGGTGCTCGGGGTTGCCCTGCCCGAGGTGGGGCACCGCCGCCAGCAGCGTGCGCGTGTAGTCCTCCGAGGGCGCAGCGAATAGCTTTGCTACCGTGGCGGTTTCGACGACCTTGCCGGCGTTCATCACCACCACCCGGTCGGCGAGGTCGGCCACCACACCCATGTTGTGGGTGATCAGCAGGATGGCGCTGCCCAGCCGGTCGCGCAGATCGCGGAGCAGCTCCAGGATTTCGGCCTGCACGGTCACGTCCAGCGCGGTGGTCGGTCGTCGGCGATGATGACCTTCGGGTCGCAGGCGATCGCGCAGGCGATGACCACGCGCTGCTTCTGGCCGCCGGACAGCTCATGCGGGTAGTAGCCGTAGCGCCGTTCGGGGTCGGGCAACCGGACCAGCCGCATCAGCTCCACAGCGCGGTCGCGCGCCTGACTGCGGTTCATGCCGGTGTGCGCGCGGATGGCCTCGCTGATCTGGTAGCCCACCGTGAACAGCGGATCCAGCGCGGCGCCCGGCTCCTGGAACACCATCGCAATGTCCTTGCCGCGCAATGCCGTGAACTGCTTGTCGGACAGGCCGGCGACGTCGCGGTCGCCGAGCAGCACACTGCCCGTCACGCGGGCGGTGTCGGGCAGCAGGCCGATCGCCGCGCGATCAGCTCCTGCAACTGCCGGATGCCGGTCAGGCCCTCGGGCAGCCGCCGCGATGCCAGCCGCGTGCCGGCCTCATCCATCACATAGATGTCGTGATGCTCTTCGGCCCAGTCGTCGCCGATGAAGATCATCGATCACCGCCCCTTCCTCGATTCGGTTCTCGCTCAACCTGTTTCGAGCCCGAGGACACCCGGCGGCGACTAATGGATCAGTGCTCTAAGCGGCACGACATCCGATGAGCGCTACAGGCGACCCCACCAACCGGCCGGGGCACGATCTACACCTAGGAATCGACCCTCACTCCAGGTTCAACAAAGTGCTCACCGGCCAGCGGCTCAGTGATCAGCCTGCCTGGACAGAGACCCAAACCCCGTCAACGCCGCGCTGATCGATCCCCATTAGGTTCGGCCGACGCCGATGTGATGTAGGCGCCCGCGCCACGCGCAGGGTGACGGAGCCGGCTTCGTCGACGCGGTCGGTGCGGACGCGGGTGGGTGTCGGTGCGGGTGCGGGTTTGCTTTGGGTCGGGCGCCGTAGGCGGTGGCGGGGGTGGCTTATGGCGGCATGGAGCGGTGGGGGCGCCGGTGCGCGCTGGACTCGACGGTGCTCAACGATGCGGTCGCCACCCAGGGACACGATCACCCAGCTCGCAGAGTGCTCGCTTCGGCAAGCAGACCGCTACCGGCCCCGGGAGTTCGGCATACACGAGTCGGACGGCGCTCCTGACGAAAAGGAGGGCCGTCCGAAGCAGAACCACCTGGTTACCAAGCGTGCATGATGGCGCGGTGAAATGTGGCCTCGGCGTCAGGAGACATTTCCCCGCCCTGACGCAAGCCCACCGCGCTGTGCCCAGTTGATGGGCCTCGCTTCGCGTGGGTGCCTAGTGCTCGTGCTGGGCGCCACAGCCGAGAGGAGGAATCTTCTCTTCCGGTCCGACCTTGGTCTGCCGTGGATCCGTACCTTAGGTCTACCCCGTTTATCCAGGTAAAGCAACAAAATGAGTTGGGCCGAGCGTTCAACGGGCATCTCGCCGACCATCACCAATTCCTGTTCGCGCCCACGTTGGGCCGGATCGACAGCATCGACGCCGATATCGCCCGACATCGGCGAGCAGATCGAGGCGCGTCTGGCCCCTTTCAGGTGGAAGGCGATCCTGGACACCAGGGTCCTCATCGCCGAAGACCTGGGCGCAGCGCCGGCACCCCTGGTGCTCGCGCAGGTGGAGTGCTAAACCAGAAGGAGCGCAGCCAGCCGACACCCGTCGCGGTGGCGAGGTGCGGCAACCAGCATGTAGGAGGTGGTTGCTGTGCTTCATCCCGATCCATTCCGTGACATCGACAGACTCGCCGCGCAGCTGCTCGGTACATCGCCCGGATCCGCCCGAGTCCCACTGGCCATGCCGATGGACCTCTACCGCTCCGGCGATCACTACGTGCTTCACGCCGACCTCCCGGGCGTGGACCCCGATTCGGTGGACGTCAGCGTTGATGGCGGCATCCTCACCGTGACGGCACAACGCAGCGAACGCACCGAACACGACGTGCAGTGGCTGAGCTCCGAGCGCTTCACCGGCGGTTTCATGCGTCGCCTGTCCCTCGGTCAGGACATCGACGCCGACCACATCGCCGCCACCTATCAGAACGGGGTGCTGACCGTAACCCTCCCCGTGGCAGCAAGGGCCAAGCCGCGCCGCATCGAGATCACCCACGGGGCACGTGAGGAAACAAAGGTCATCGAGCCCAGCGACTCATCCGACCAGCCACCACCCCCGACCTGAACCTCTCTTCACCGGACGGGGTCCAGGCCGGGTCAGCCGCCCATACCTTGTGCCTACGTCGAGCTGGACAGTTCAGGTCGGTACCGCTCGCTCGGTCAATGACCAGTGTGCTGTCCCCAAGGCGGCCGTCGATCTGTCCGCAACTCCTGCGTCGATGTGTCCTGTTTGACAATCCTTGGGTTCTCGCGGTGATCGCAACACCACTGATCAGAGGGGGTGTTCGAGTGCCGCAACGACGCTGTTTCCAGTGGGGATGAACCTCGGGTGATTGCCCCGGGGATCGGTGCTCACCGTGTTTTCCGTGGGAGCAGATCTGCGAGGCGGGAGTATTCTCGAAAGGTTCCGGGTGTTGCGGGATGCGGAATCGGTCAATACGCGATCAGTGCGATCACTGAGCACGCGCCATGCCTGACCGGCTTGCCGTCGCGACAGTTGGGAGAAGATCCAACATGTCAGAGCCCGAGCGACCCGACGAGGCCGGCACCGTCGAGCCTGACGGGTGGGTCCACCTGTCGATGGGGGTCGAGGAGGAGTTTCTGCTCGTTGATCCGTCGACTGGACACCCCCTCATGTGCAACCTCGCGGTTGTCGAGGCGGCTGAACAGCTTGGTGTCCGGCTTCAATTGGAGTTCACCCAGTGCCAGGTCGAGACCACATCGCCGGTGTGCTGGCACACGGACGAACTCCGTACGGGGCTGGCCGAGATGCGGTCGGCGGCCGTCGATGCTGCCGCGCAGTGCGGCGCTCGGTTGCTGGCGGTGGGCGTGCCGGTGCTCGGTTCGGCCGTGTTGCCGATCACAGACATTCGTCGGTTCCGCACGATAGCGAGCAGGTTCGGATATCTTGCGGGGACGCGGGGAGTCTGCGCCGGCCATGTCCACGTGGGCGTACCTGACCGGGAAACCGCGGTGCAGGTCAGCAACTACTTGCGTCCCTGGCTACCGGCCCTGCTGGCCCTGACCGCCAATTCCCCCATCCACGGCGGCGTCGATACCGGGTTTGCGAGCTGGCGGTCGATAATGCTCTCGCGGTGGCCCTGTTCGGGGCCGCCGCCGTGGTTCGCCTCGGTCGAGCACTACGACGCGGTCGTGGAAGAGATGGTCGAATGCGGTGTCATCCTCGATGAGGGAATGATCAATTGGGATGTTCGACCGTCAGCTCATCTGCCGACCGTCGAGGTGAGAGTCAGTGACGTCCCCGCGACCGTCGACGAGACAGTTCTGCTCGCAACGGTGGTACGTGCGCTGGTGATGACGGCGTTGCGGTCCCTCAGCAGGGGCGGCTGCGCCCCGAAAATCACCGCGGAGGCGCTGCAGGCGGGGTATTCCATGGCCGCCCGCGAGGGGTTGACAGGGCGCGGGATCGATTTGACCTCAGACCTCGTGGTTCCGGCCCCCGACCTGCTCGGACTGTTGGTCTGCCATGTCCGATCCGCCCTGGAAGAACTGGGCGAATACCGTGCGGCTGTGGCGATGCTGACCAAGGTCGTCGGCTTTGGTAACGGAGCGAGCCGGCAACGCCGTGCTTTGCGCATACGCAACCATGTGAGCGATGTGATCGCGATGGCCGCGCAGAACACCCTCCAGGTCGGCAGGGCCGCCCCGTCCAGCGGTGCCGACGTCTTTTCTCTGCCGATACCGCGGGACAGCCCGAGAGTTGCAGTGAAGAATGGACTGCCCTGAGGCCGATCCGCGAGCAACGTACGCGAGACTCGCCGCTCTGCCGGTCGCAATTCGTTCAGTCGCTGGTTGACGGTCTCGGCAACCGTTCGGTCTGCAGCCGGTGGAGTCTTCTTCGGCCTGAGTTCATGGCCTCCATCCTGGCACCAGTTCCCGGATGGACACCTCCATGTCGGCCAAGTCGACGACCGTGATCGACTCGTCCGGCAACTCCTCCCAGCCGTCCTCGATCAGTCCAGACGAAGAAAACACGACCGCGCCGTCGATCCCGCGCCGCCACCGCATCAGGAAGTAGCGGTCGATGTGATCCAGCGGGAGATCATCGTGCTCGATCCCGCTGACCAACATGTCCTCGACCGGCGCCGCGCTGGTCGCGCTTGCATGCACCGAGATGAAGGTGTGCTCGGTCAAGATCAGGGCATTGAGGCTGGCGTGCGGGAAGCTTCCGCGCAGTGTGGACATCGCCCGCGCCACCGCGGTGGGTAGGTCGAGACCGGTGTGTAGTTCCTGTCTGATGAGCGCGAGGTAGCGCTCACTGTCCGTGGTTCCGTACAGCGACGCTCTCGCGGCCGGGGAAAGCAGCGAGTCCAGCATCGGTCGTGGCGAAATGGACCCGTTGTGCGCGAGGGTGATTCCATCCTGCGAGAACGGATGGGTGTTCGCGAACGACACCGCGAGCCCCTCGGTCGCCCAGCGAAGATGCACCAGCTGCGCGACGGTAGGTGTGCGTTCGGCCAGTTCGGCGAACCACGGATCGCGCGGGGCACGTTCGATGCTGCGGTACCCCTCCAGCTGCAGTCGTTGCGGATGCGCCGCCTCCGGCTGGAGCCAGGCAGTCCCCCAGCCATCGGCGTGCAGGGCTGACATGTCGCCGAACCGGGCGACTTCGTCCTTGCCGATCTGCTCGGTCAGGGTGGTGGGCACCGGTGATGCGAAGCCGATCAAACGGCACATGTTTCATGCCTCTCTGGTTGTAACGCCGCCGCAACATCAATCTGTGTAATGTCCCCCTCCGCACCGTCGGCCGCAAACGGAAGCGCTACGCTGCGCCGGCGCGCCACCATCCATGAGCCCCTCCTTGCACACTCGCCCCAGCCTCTCCGGACATCCCGGGGCGGTTCATCGCCGAGCAGCTCGCCGACTGACAACCCCAAACACCCAAGCGACCAACCGGGCCACGCGGTTCGGTGGCCGCTTGGTGTCTGCGCTTATCGCACTGCGGCCGGGGCCGGCTAGGATTCGGCAGCCTGCCGTCACCGGCGGCGCGTACACCACGCCGCCGCATTCGAGGACGTCCAAGTGGTATGCCCGGCAACACAATCACAGGGTTGATGGCCGACCAACGTCCGGCCCGCGCCGAGCCGGTGACCGCGCGGGCAACATTCGGGCGGCCGTGTTGGCGACCATCCACGCGCCGTTAGTGCAGCGGCCAGCTCGCCGACTGCGGGCATGGATTGAGGCTAGCTCCCCTTGGACGTGACAGATCCGGGCCGTGTCCGAGGCAGCCGCATGGCGCGTCCGAGGCGATCGACCGGCTGGATCCGCTCGGGCGGCCCTAACCGCGGGGTTCCGTCTCGTACGCGACCCTGTACTTCCTCATGCCTGGAGCGTTTTCCACTGCGTGGCCACACCCCGGATCCCAGTCCACCACGCGCGTGAGCCGCCTATCGGTGGGAAGCTGCCTTCTTACTTCATCCTCAAGAGCCTCACGCAGTCGTTCCCGCTCGAATGGCGTGATGTCCTCCGTTACCAACGCCTCCGTAAGCTCCATACGGCGCATTCTGACTTGTCTCGGACGTTACTGATCCCGCTGGAATGTGTCCGCGATGCGTGTATGGAGTTCCAGGCCGCCGGCGTCGTCGGGAACCCGTGGTGGTTCCAGCGTCAACGTCTCGCCGTTGGACGCTGCGTCCGCGTCAGTACCGGTGGCCGTGTCCCGGCGCTCGGATGCTTGCGGTGTGGCGCGTTCCAGAAATCGGAGCAGTTCGACAGGGAAGGGAAGTACCAGGGTGGAATTCTTCTCTGCGGCGACCTCGACGACGGTCTCCAAGAGTCGCAGTTGCAGCGCGGCTGGGTGCTCGGCCATGACCTCGGCTGCCTGGGCCAGCTTTTCGGACGCCTGAAATTCGCCCTCGGCGGTGATGACCCGAGCCCGTCGCTCACGCTCCGCCTCGGCTTGGCGTGCAATCGACCGCTTCATCGAATCGGGCAGCACTACATCCTTGATTTCGACGCGGTCGATCTGAACACCCCAGCCCAGCGCGGGACTGTCGATCATCAACTCCAGCCCCTGATTGAGATGCTCGCGGTTGGACAGCAGGTCGTCCAGATTGCTCTTGCCGATGATCGAACGCAGTGATGTCTGTGCAACCTGGCCAATAGCCGACATGTAGTCCTGCACGTCGACAGCCGCACGCACCGGATCCGAGACCTTGAAGTAGATGACAGCATCCACACGGACGGTCACATTGTCGCGGGTGATGCCATCTTGGGCGGGCACGGGCATCGTGATGATCTGCATGTTCACTTTTTCGAGGCGATCGGCGATCGGAATCAACATCGTGAGTCCCGGTCCGCGGAGGCCGGGTTGCACACGGCCGAACCGGAAGACGACGCCGCGTTCGAACTGCTTGACGACCTTAATATTCGTTCCGAGCCAGAGCACACCGATGCCGAACGCTGCGGCCAGTGCGTAGAGGGTGATCATTTCTATCTCCAATCTGCCCGGGCTTCGGCTGTCGGTACTCGTTAGCGAGGTCGGGCTTCTATTACCGATGAAACGCCACTCCCTCCGACAAAGCGAGTGAACGTGCTCGGCTCGCGACTGAGCAAACGATTGTGTTCTCGGCAGTGGGGGACTCTTCTGGACTCTGACCTCGGCATCGTCAAGCATTCGTGGTCCGAGCAGCGCTAGCCCCGCAACTGCCGCCGCGGCCACGAGCGCCCCTCGTTCTCGCCGATCTCAGCGATACGTTTCGTCGCGGTGTCGCGCCTCCATGTCCGAGTGAGGGCGATCTGGGGATCGCGCTGACGCATTGAAACGGTCTTGGCCGGGACTGGGCCTTAGGGGTTGCCCCTGGGTTGGTAGTTGGCAGGCGGGGTCGGGTACGACTTCGCGCAGGAGTTCGCCGGTGGCGGCGTTGATGATTCTGATGTTGAGGTCGTGGACGAGGATCAGGACGCGGATTCGGGCGTGGGCTCGGCCGACGCCCGATGTGGTGCAGGCGCCTGGCCACGCGCAACGTGACGGAGCCGGCCTCATCGACGCGGTCGGTGCGGACGCGGGGGTCGGCGCGGGTGCCGGGGTTTGCTTTGGGTCGGGCCTAGTAGGCCGTGGCGGGGGTGGGGCGGTGAGCGGTGGGGGTGGCGGTGCGCGCTGGACTCGACGGTGCTCAACGATGCGGTCGCCACCCAGGGACACGATCAGCCAGCTGGCAGAGTGCTCGCTTCGGCAAGCAGACCGCTACGGGCCCGGGGAGTTCGGCATACACGAGTCGGACGGCGCTCCTGACGAAAAGGAGGGCCGTCCGAAGCAGAACCACCTGGTTACCAAGCGTGCATGATGGCGCGGTGAAATGTGGCCTCGGCGTCAGGAGACATTTCCCCGCCCTGACGCAAGCCCACCGCGCTGTGCCCAGTTGATGGGCCTCGCTTCGCGTGGGTGCCTAGTGCTCGTGCTGGGCGCCACAGCCGAGAGGAGGAATCTTCTCTTCCGGTCCGACCTTGGTCTGCCGTGGATCCGTACCTTAGGTCTACCCCGTTTATCCAGGTAAAGCAACAAAATGAGTTGGGCCGAGCGTTCAACGGGCATCTCGCCGACCATCACCAATTCCTGTTCGCGCACACGTTGGGCCGGATCGCCAGCATCGACGCCGATATCGCCCGACATCGGCGAGCAGATCGAGGCGCATCTGGCCCCTTTCAGGTGGAAGGCGATCCTGGACACTACGGGTCCTCATCGCCGAAGACCTGGGCGCAGCGCCGGCACCCCTGGTGCTCGCGCAGGTGGAGTGCTAAACCAGAAGGAGCGCAGCCAGCCGACACCCGTCGCGGTGGCGAGGTGCGGCAACCAGCATGTAGGAGGTGGTTGCTGTGCTTCATCCCGATCCATTCCGTGACATCGACAGACTCGCCGGGCAGCTGCTCGGTACATCGCCCGGATCCGCCCGAGTCCCACTGGCCATGCCGATGGACCTCTACCGCTCCGGCGATCACTACGTGCTTCACGCCGACCTCCCGGGCGTGGACCCCGATTCGGTGGACGTCAGCGTTGATGGCGGCATCCTCACCGTGAAGGCACAACGCAGCGAACGCACCGAACACGACGTGCAGTGGCTGAGCTCCGAGCGCTTCACCGGCGGTTTCATGCGTCGCCTGTCCCTCGGTCAGGACATCGACGCCGACCACATCGCCGCCACCTATCAGAACGGGGTGCTGACCCTAACCCTCCCCGTGGCAGAAAGGGCCAAGCCGCGCCGCATCGAGATCACCCCCGGAGCACCTGAGGAAACAAAGGTCATCGAGCCCAGCGACTCATCCGACCAGCACACCCCGACCTAACCCCTCTTCACCCGACGGGGTCCAGGCGGGTCAGCCGCCCATACCTTGTGACCTTGTGCCTACGTCGAGCTCCACCCCCTCGGCCTGGGCCTTATCGAGATCGGCGCTCATTGCCAGAACATGGCGCGGATCGCGCGGTCCCGCTTGGCCCGCATCTCGACCCACCTGGCCCGCTCCTCGGGCAGCCACACGAACAGCGACATGCTGGTCGGCATGCCGTTCAGTTTGGTGTAGTACTCGTCGCCGCGCTTGAGCTATTTGCTTAAGCAGCGGAATATCCTCTGCCTCAACAGGAACCATCTGTTCCGTTCGATCCGTTCGCGCTTTGCACACAACGCATTGCCGACCCAACGTAATCTTCCGAATTGGCTTGTCAGGGAACAACTTATGGAAGCAGTCAAAGCAAATCTTCTGAGTCATCAGATCGGATCTTTCAGTCAGAGGTCCGGTACTGGTCGAGGTTCGTGACCCCGGCCGGCGGCGACGACGCGGGTTCGGTGTAGCGGATGCGCAGATCGCGACGCGAGTCGATCGTGGTTCCCAACACCTTCTCGCGATTGCGCAACTCCGACGCCAGCCCGATCGAGCCGCCGGTATACGGGCTGTCCTCCACCTCGGTCCAGCGGTGAAACCGGCGGGTGGCGGTTGATCGACACACCGGGTCCGCCCGGGCCTGCGTCCTCTAATCGGCACTTCTCAAGGGTAAGGCCGCGGCGCGTTAGCGCGTGCTGCTCACGCTCCCCCTCCCGAGCCCGACGACGTGAGCGTCAACAACTCGGCACGCAGCCCTTCACTGACGCCATCGAGCGCATCCGGCTCACCGTTGGGTCCTTTGCATAGACCGGCGAGCGTGGACACAGCAAGGTGCTCAACGGTTGCACCGCGGCGGCTGTCGCGACCGGCAACCCCGTGGCGGCGGTCAAGCCCACCAGGGTGGCAATCTCGCCGGTGGCCTCGTCGGTGAAACCGATCCCGCTGAGTGCCACGGTCAGCCTCAGCGGCCACGACTGGGGCACCCGGATCGAGATGAACTGCACCTACGGCGCGGGGCCGCCGGTCATATGGGCGGCGAAGCCCTCGGTGGCGACCAGCTCCCACGGCGTGGCCGTCACTTCCACGTCGACCGTCGTCGGAGTCTTGAGCCCGGCCCGGTCGCCCAATCATTATGGAGGGGCGCGTTCCATCATCGCGGCGTCCGCCGCGGGAGAGGGAGTGCGATGACCCGAACTTCTCGGCGAGCGTGAAGTGCGTGAATCCCTCACGGAAATACAGGGATCAGGACCCTTCACCGCCGCAGAGCTGGGCGAACTGCTGCGACGGCAGGGCGGCCGAAGAAAACGGCAACGGTGAATCGTCAACCGAAAGTTTCGCACCAGCCTTCATGCAACACTCCGAGGTATGTACTTCACGGTGAAATGGACGGCACGGGTCGACGGCCCAGGCCCTCAACCTGGTGTCCCGCAGTGGGACGGCGACGCCCTGGTGATCGACGGCACTCACTACGTACAGCCTGAGTGGAGCACCATCACGATCTACTCGGACGCGACACCGACCGAGCCGACACCTGACGCTCCGGGACAGTAATGAGTTCGGAACACGCAGTAGAGCAGGTGCCGCTGGCGGAACAGCGGCGGGACCGCTCGGCTTTTGTGCAGTGCCGAGAATCAATCACCTTCCGCTTGCCGCCCCGAGAGGCTAAAAGGGTTCACTCACAACACCAACTCGATGCCTGGTCGAGTGAGGTGGCCCCGGGCTGACGATCTATTCGTCACTGTGACGCTTCCCCCTGGGGTTGCGCAACGGGAAAGACACTGTCCGGCATCGGTTTACGTCCATTTGATGGATAAGATTGATTATCCATCTTAAACTACGCCGTTTTCATCAGATGAATCACTGTCCTGACTGACGGTCGGCCATCCGGCTGGCGCGGTTGCGGCCGAGAAGCCCTGATAAGCGCCCGTTTTGGGACGCGGCGACGTGGGCGGAGGTTGTCGGTATGGCTCGGTTCGCCGACACGCCGGGCGGAAGTGTCCTGAACGTGACGCGTCTAGCTGCAGCGATGTGGTATTGATTCAGTGAGTGATTCAATGATGCATCCGATGAGACCGGGTAGGAGGCTGATTTGCCCCTCGACAAGAGTGGCCGCGTGCACGTCGTTGGGTCGGTTCCGCTGCTGCATCCGGAGGCGCAGACCGTTGATGAGATGCTCGAGGGATGGCGCAACCAGCAACTGTGCCGCAACCTGGGTTATGACACGATCGCGGGACGAATGCGGCTGGTCGAGCGTTTCGTCGAGCACACCAATGAGTTCCCGTGGATGTGGACGCCGGCGTTGGTGGAGGAGTTCTTCGGCGATCTGCGGTCGGTCAAGAGATGCAAGCAGTCGACGGTGCGTCGTTACCAGAATGCGTTGCGGTTGTTCTGTTCGTATGTCAGCGATCCCGATTACGGGTGGGATCGGGTGTGCGAACAGCGATTCGGCACGCATCCCGCTCAGGTGTTTTTCGATTGGAACACCGCGGTCCACGTTCAGGACAACGAGCAGTCCCCGACCAAGCGCGCGTTTACCAAACGAGAGCTGCAGGATTTCTTCGACCATGCCGACGACCAGGTGTCGCTGATCGCGGCCTCGGCGCGGCGCTGGCGTCGTTCGACCGCGTCGAGGACGCTGCGCGGACCGTCTCCGAGATCATTGCCGCGGGGATCTTGCCGGCCGCGCTGGAGATGTGCGACAAGAGGTTGGTAGGGGTCATGGAGGCGTACCTGCCATCTGGCTATCCGACGGACAAGGAAGCGATCCTGATCGTTGAGCTCGACGGCGAGCCCGACGACGTGGCTCGCCAGACGCCTGCGCTCGAGAAGATCTTGCGGCGTTGGGATCCGGCATTGCGCACCGCGGACGACGAGCAGCAGCGCGCCGCGCTGTGGGCCGGCCGCCTCGCTGCGGCGTTCGCCCTGCGAGCGACCGGCAAGGTGTTCTACGTTTGCGACGCGACGGTGCCCACAACACATGCCCGAGATGATCGTGCGCAGCCGGCACATTGCCGCGGGCCATGGGCTGGAAGTTTTCACAGCGTCACATGCCGGCGACGGTAACCTGCACCCGACCGTCGCCTACGAGCCCGACCAGCTCGCCACCGTCGAGGCCGTCGCAGAAGAGATCGCCGATGCGGCGCTTGAGCTCGGTGGCACGCTGACGGGCGAGCACGGAGTCGGCACCGCCAAGCGGGCTCAGATGCGCTGCGTGTTGAGCCCGATCGAGCTGGCCGCGTTCCGTGCGATCAAACGCGCCTTCGACCCGGATGGCCTTCTGAATCCCGGCGTCATGTTGCCGCCGCCCGAGCCCGACGAGCCAGACCTACAAGACTTCGGCGACGCGGTGACGACAGCGCTCGCCGGCCGCCCAAGGGCTCTCCGTCGCCGGTGCCTCATACGCCACACGACACGGCAATCGATGTCGACGCC
The DNA here is from genome assembly GCA_963743225.1 of uncultured Actinomycetota bacterium. Classification (GTDB taxonomy): domain Bacteria; phylum Actinomycetota; class Actinomycetes; order Mycobacteriales; family Mycobacteriaceae; genus Mycobacterium. The sequence goes on from CAVUPN010000040.1 coordinate 52,052, forward strand.
GAGAACATGACCGTCGCCGCGGGTGGCGCTGCCTTGTGTCGCGACGTCGCTGCTGCAGCCAGGGCTGCGGGACTCTCATGTCCCGCGATGGAGACGGACGGTGTGGTGGCGGACGTCATCGAGGTTGCTGGGCATCGCCAGCCAGCGCGGGTCTCTCCTCGGCGTCGAAGCCATGCTGCCCGGCGGATCACGGAGATTCGGCAGCGCGGCTATGAGGGTTGCGGGACTCGCGCCACGGTTGCCGGTGGCGTGGAGCGCCGCGTGCTTTCACGCGAACGTTGAGGTGTGCCCGATGTTCCCGGTCTTGACTCATCGCTCGCGCCCCCCACTCGCCGGCGACGCTGCAGATGCCGCGGACGCTGATCCCATTCCGGAATGGTTCTCGCACTTCCTGAATGACCGGCAGACCAGAAAACCGTCGGCGCACACCATGACACGACGCTTGAGGGGCCGGCGACCGTGCGAGATCTCCCACCGAACCGCTCACGGACTCGAGCAACACTCGGGTTTGCAGAAGGTACACATCGGGCACCACCACCCGAGCGGGCGTCGACGTTTGGTTGCGCTGTCGTCCCCGCCAGGCCAGCCCGGGGTGCAACTCTGACGTTGAGAAAGCAGCGCAGCCCTGGGCTATGCCGCACTGCGCGCTCCACCCTCGCCACGGCGCCGTTTAGCGATCGGCACCAGCGGCTAGCGGCGCTCTGCAACTCATCGGCGCCGCCAAAGAGGAAGGGCCGCATCTCTGCGGCCCTTCTCCGGTGGAGCTGCCGGGAATCGAACCCGCTACAAAAATCACTTTGACCTGCGGAGACGCTGAGATTGACTACGCGAAACGACGCGAAAGCGACGCGAAATGACCTGCGGACACGCGAAACGTGTTGATGGCATCAACACAGGAAACTGTCATTCATCCGAAGGATGAGGTGTCGGGACGACCGACCTGCCGGCGCTTTCGACCGCGAAGCGTTTGGGCTACGTTCGCCGCTCGGTCGTCAGGACGCGCGAGCCGGTCGCTGGGCCGCCGGAGTTGAACGAAGCGCGGAACCGAACCGCAGGTTCTCGTCGACTACCGGATCCTGGCGCAATGTCTTGACGTTGTATCGGTGGTCGTTCGATATCTGCCACGCGCCTTCGGCACCTTGCCGAGGGAACTGCTCGATCGAGCGCGTCACGTAGCCGGCGCTTGACTCCACAAACGGCCGGGTTCCCGTTGTGGGGCGTTCGAATTCCGGATAGCAGACTGCGTGACCCAGGCTGTCCATGTAGGCCAGCAGTCGGCAGAAGTGCTCGGCCACCAGCCCGACCCTCAGCGTCCATGACAAGTTGGTCGAGCCAAAAGCGAACGCAAAGTTGGGAACTCCGTCGAGCATCAGGCCCCGAAATGCAACCTTGTCGGGCGGGTTGACTACGGCGCCATCCACCGTCAGCCTGATGCCGCCGAAAGCCTGCAAGTTCAGGCCGGTGGCCGTCACGATGACGTCGGCGTCGAGTTTGCGTCCGGATTCCAGCTCGATGCCCCGCTCGGTGAAGGTGGCGATCCGGTCGGTCACGACCGAGGCGCTCCCCTCGCGAATCACCTTGAACAAATCACCATCGGGTACAACACACAGCCGCTGATCCCACGGGTTATAGGTCGGGTTGAAATGCTCATCGACGGGATAGCCCTTCGGCAATTGCTTGGCGATGTGGAAGCGGATCAGCCGGCGCGCGGTGCGCGGATAAGCCTGGCAAAACCGGAAAATCGTACGTTGCCGCGCGATGTTTTTGCACCGGGTGATGGCGTACCCCCGCTTCCTGCCGAGCAGCTTGGGCAATCTGTTCGCAATCCTGTCGCTGGATGGCACCGACAACACATAGCTCGGCGAGCGCTGCAGCATGGTTACGTGCGCCGCGGTGCCGGCCAGCGCCGGGATGAGTGTGACCGCGGTGGCGCCGCTGCCGATCACGACGACCCGCTTATCGCGGTAGTCGAGATCCTCCGGCCAATGCTGCGGGTGCACAACTTCACCCTCGAACCGCTCCCGGCCCTCGAACTGAGGAGTGAATCCCTCGTCGTACCGGTAGTAACCACTGGCAGAGAACAACCAGCCGCAGCTGATCGTTCGCTGCTCGCCGGTGTCGGTCTGCTCGATCTTGACGAGCCAGCGGCCGTCATCGCTCGACCAGGCGGCGCTGCGCACCTTGTGGTGTAGCCGGATCTTGTGATCGATGCCATTTTCGGCCACCGTCTCGTGTAGGTAATCGAGAATCGCCGCGGCGCCGGCGATCGCCTTCTCATTGCGCCATGGCTTGAACTCGTAGCCGAACGTGTGTAGGTCCGAATCGGAGCGAACCCCCGGATAGCGGAACAGGTCCCACGTTCCGCCGGTAGCGCCACGCGCCTCCAGGATCGCGAAGCTCTTGTCGGGATGCCGCGTGGATAGCGAACACCCCGCCGCGATTCCGGAGATGCCGGCACCGACGATCAACACGTCAAGATGCTCGATCTGGCTCATGCCCGGTGGTGTAGACATTTTGCGGACTCCTCGTGTTATGAGGCCACAGCGGCCCAGCTGCGGGAGGAAGCTCCCGATGGCGTCGCTGATGAACGTACGGTGATGGTGCGCACTGTGGAATCGCCACCAGCACACACTTGCGGCATCGGGATGGGCGGCCGCACAACGGGATAGGTGCCCGATCAAACGGGCAAATGCACGCGGGGATGGGAGTACCGTCAGGCACGTCTCGGGCCTGGGTGGTCGGATGGCCTATCTCGAGCAGCTTCGAGCAGAGGAGCAGCCATGTCGGGCGCTACCACAAACACTGACATCGATTCAGCAGGCGGAGTGATTTCCGCGAAGCTGCCAGGTGGTGCAACGCTCCCGTTTCCGCCGACGCCGTCGGGCAGTATCGCGGGGCGGACGCTGCAGGAGTCGACCTATTCGCCGCTGGCCACGCCGCCCCGCCTGCATGAGGATTCACCGAACATCGTCATCGTGCTGATCGACGACGCGGGGCCGGGCCTGCCGACGACGTTCGGTGGTGAGGTACAAACCCCGACGATGGACCGGATCTGCGCGGAGGGCGTCAGTTACAACCGGTTTCATACCACCGCGATGTGTTCGCCCACGAGGGCGTCGCTGTTGACCGGGCGCAATCACCACGAGATCGGCAACGGGCAGATCGCCGAGCTCGCCAACGACTGGGACGGCTACGCCGGCCGGATACCGCGCAGCAGCGCCCTAGTCGCCGAGGTGCTCAAGGACTACGGCTACAGCACCGGCGCGTGGGGCAAGTGGCACAACACGCCGGCGGAGGAGACGACGGCGGCCGGCCCGTTCGAAGACTGGCCCACCGGGTTGGGATTCGAGTACTTCTACGGCTTCTTGACTGGGGAGGCCTCCCAGTACGAACCGCATCTGGTGCGCAATACAACGGTGGTGGCGCCGCCAAAGACCGTCGAAGAGGGCTATCACCTCTCCGAGGATCTGGCCGATGACGCGATCGCCTGGGTGCGCACCCAGAAGGCGCTGCAGCCCGATAAGCCGTTATTCATGTATTGGGCGAGCGGCTGCCTGCATGGCCCGCACCATGTCATGAAGGAGTGGGCCGACCGGTACGCAGGCAAGTTCGACGACGGCTGGGATAACTACCGGCAGCGGGTGTTCGATAGGGCCAAGCAGAATGGCTGGATCCCCGACAACTGCAAGCTCACCGAGCGTGATCCGCGGATGGCGGCGTGGGACGAGATCCCCGAGGACGAGAAGCCGTTCCAACGGCGCCTCATGGAGGTGGCCGCCGGCTTCGCCGAACACTGCGACGTCCAGGTCGGCCGCATCGTCGATGAACTCGATCGGCTCGGCTACGGCGACAACACCCTGTTCCTCTACATCTGGGGCGACAACGGATCCTCGGCCGAAGGCCAGAACGGCACCATCGCAGAACTGTTGGCCCAAAACGCCATACCGACCACCGTGCGCATGCACATCGACGCGCTCGAGCAACTCGGTGGGCTCGATGTACTGGGTTCGCCGAAGACCGACAACCAGTACCACTCCGGATGGGGCTGGGCCGGCAGCACCCCGTACAAAGGTGTGAAACTGCTCGCCTCGCATTTGGGTGGGACCCGCAACCCGTTGGCGATCCGCTGGCCGAAGAAGGTTGCGCCCGACCCCGCACCGAGGGATCACTTCCTGCACTGCAACGACATCGTGCCCACCATCTACGAGATCGTGGGTATCGAACCGCCGCTGATTGTCAATGGGGTGCCCCAAATTCCAATTGCCGGAGCAAGTTTCGCCCGCACGTTGACCGACCGCTCCGCGGCTGGGGGCAAGAAAACCCAGTACTTCGAAGTCATGGCCAGCCGCGCGATCTATCACGATGGCTGGATGGCCTCCGCGTTCGGCCCACGCGTCCCATGGCTCCCAGGGCTACCCGAGGGGATCAAAGATTGGACACCCGACAACGACCAATGGGAGCTGTACAACCTCGACGAGGATTGGTCCCAAGCCACGGACCTCGCGGCGGAGATGCCCGACAAGCTCGCTCAAATGCGCGAGATGTTCGCTATCGAAGCCGCCCGGAATGCGGTGCTACCGATCGGCGGCGGCCTGTGGGTGCCGATCTTCCACCCAGAACTGCGGATCACACCGCCATATCAGGAATGGGAGTTCACCGGAAAGATCACCCGCTTCCCGGAGATCTGTGCACCCAAACTGGGGAACACCAATAACACGGTGACGATCGAGGCGGAGCTGCCCGCTGATGCCAGCGGAGTCCTGTATGCGCTCGGCGGGGTGGCTGGCGGGCTGACGTGCTATCTCGACGACGGCTTCCTGTGTTACGAGTACAACCTATTCATTATCTCCCGCACCAAGTTTCGCTCAACTGCCAAACTGTCTGCAGGCCCCACGACCATCGTCGTCGAGACCAGTTATGCCGAACAGCGACCCGCCGGCCCGCTCGACGTCGTAGTGCGCGTGGGTGGAAAGGTCGTCGCGGAGGGCAGGGTGCCGATCAGTGCGCCGCTGCTGTTCACCGCGAACGACTGCCTCGACATCGGCACCTGTCTCGGCTCCCCGGTGTCGCTGGACTACTACGACAAGGCGCCTTTCCCGTTCAACGGCGAAATCCAGCGTGTGACCGTCGCTTACACGTAGGACAGGTGTGTGCGGCTGGCACACACCGGGCGGATTTGGTGTGCTTCCGCACACCCGGTCGGTGACGCGAACGTGGCAGCATGACTCTCAATGCCCTCACATCCGCTGCGCTACAGCGGGGTACGTAGAAACGACGAAAGACAATGCGACAACTGACCGCCCTCGATGCACTGTTCCTGGCAGCGGAAAACGACCACACGCAAGGCCACGTAAGTGCTTTGGGGCTTTATGAAGCGGTCACCGCGTCGGGTCGACCGCTAAATGCCGCGCTGGTTCGCGAACTGGTGACCGAGCGCATGCACCTGCTGACGCCCTTCCGGTGGCGACTGGTCGCCGTGCCGTTCGGCCTCGACCACCCATACTGGGTCGACGAGGGTACTTTCGACGTCGACTATCACATCCGCGAGATCGCGCTGCCCTCACCGGGCGGTCAACGACAATTGGCCGAGCAGGTGGCTCAGTTGATCGGCAGCCACCTGGACCGGGCACGGCCGTTGTGGGAGATGTATGTGATCCGCGGCCTGCACGACGGCGCCGTGGCGGTGTTGACAAAAATGCATCACGCCGTGGTGGACGGGGTCTCTGCTGCTGAGGTTATGGGCACGGTGCTCGACGATGCGGCGACCGGCCCGGTGTTGGGTCCGCCGTCTCCCGTCCCGGTTGAGCGCTTTCCATCCGAGGTGGAGATGCTGGGCCGCGGCTTGTCCGGGCTCGCGCGTCAGCATGTTCGGGCGTTGCGCGCCATACCCACCACACTGCCTCACCTGGACGACGTTCCGACGGTTCGTCATCTACCCGGGGTCAAGGCGATCGCGCGGGGCAGCCGACTGATCAAGCAGCTGGTGCCCGGTGCGGGTCGCGGGACCGTCCCGCAGGGCAACGATCTCGTCGCGCCCCGCACCCCGTTCCAAAGCCGCGTATCGGCGCATCGTCGGGTCGCGTTCGGATCAGTACCCCTCGATGATGTGAAGACGATCAAGAATGCGTTCGGCTGCACAGTGAATGACGTCGTCGTTGCCGTCTGCGCGGCTGGGCTGCGCTCGTGGCTCGACGAGCGGGGTGAGCTGCCCACCGAACCCCTCGTGGGCGTCATTCCGGTGTCAGTGCGAACGCGCGAGCAGATGGGCACCTTCGGCAACCGGGTCTCGGCCATGACCGTCGAGCTACCCACCAGCGTGGCCGACCCCGCGCAGCGGCTGCGCCTGATCAACGGAACCATGAGCGCCGCAAAGAAGCGGCACAGCGCGCTTCCCGCGTCGCTAATGCTGGACGTCAACGACGTCATCCCGCCCGCCCTATTCGGGCAGGCGGCCCGAGCAATGTCCCAAATGACCGCGCTCCCGGGTATCAATCAGCCCGTCAACGTGATGATCTCCAATGTGCCTGGCCCTTCGGCGCCGTTGTACCTTGCCGGAGCCCGGCAACGAGCGCAGTTCCCGATCGTCGGGGTAAAAGATGGGGTCGGCCTGAACATCACCGTATTCAGCTACCACGACTCGCTCGAATTCGGCATCGTCGTCGATCGCGACCAGGTCAACGACCCGTGGCCGATCCTCGACGCACTGCGCGCCGGTCTTCGCGAGCTAGGTGACCTGGCCAACGTCCGGGCCTCGCATCCGCCCGCGGCCTCGATCGGGCGGACGGGCGCAATCCGCCGGAGGAAAACGGCGTCAAGAATGTGAGCGCCGCAGGCTCCCAACGTATTTCACTTCACAAATACGAGGAGACGTGGCGATGAATCGAGGCCGCCCACCTGATGGTGTACAACGCGGCCGTCCGCGCCGAACGGGGTGAACAGCAGCTGGCCTTCATCGCGTCCGCTGCCAAATGCTCGGCCTCCGAGGTGGCCATGGAGGTCACCACCACCGGTTAGGTATCGGTTAGTCGTTAGTCGACACGGAGGGCGGTGTGCGGTGGCACACTTTTGACATGGCGGCGATTGCGCCTACGGAGCGAACCTTTGAACTAGTCGCCACGATCGCGGATCGGTTGGCCCTCGAGTTCGACGACACGGTCGCCGCGATGGACGCCGCCGTAATCGAAGTCGTTCCTGCGTTTGGCGCCGACGCTGCCATCGCGGCTGCGCTCACAGCCAACAACCGTGGGAATCTGCAGCGTTTCCTTGCGGTGGCTCGGCAGGCGCAGTCGCCGCTGTCTGATGCGGTCCCACCTGAAGCGCTTGACGGCGCCCGCACCGTCGCGCGCCGCGGCATCGACCTGGACGCAATCTATGAAGGCTATCGACGCGGCCAACAGGTCGCACTGCAGCGCTGGCTGGCCTGTGCGTACGAAATCGTCGAGCCCGGCCCCGATCTGATCGGCGTCATCGAGCTGTCGCTGTCGCTGGTCTTCGGCTACGTCGACCAAACACTCGGCCAGGTGCTGGCGGAGGCTCAGCGCGAACGCGAGGAGGTCATCGGCGGCGCGCTGGCGCGACGAGCCGAAACAATCCGGCTGATCCTCGACGGGGCACCGATCGACCCCGACACCGCAAGCCGTCGCATCGGCTACGAGCTGGACCACCGCCGTCACACCGCCCTCGTGCTGTGGACCGAGGCGCCAGTTGCTCCCCATGGCGCACTGGAGTCGGCGGCCTTATTGCTCGCCCAGGCGGCGGAATCCCAACGGCCACTGACCCTTTCTGCGGGGACGACGACGCTCTGGGCGTGGATCGGCACGCATAGCGAACCAAGCATCGCGGGGCTGCGCTCGGCGATCGGGCAGTCAGCCGCCGACATACGTGCCGCGGTCGGCCCGACCCGCCGTGGCATCGAGGGGTTCCGTGCCAGTCACGAGGCCGCGCTCACGGTGCACCGGCTGCTGTTGGGCAACCCCGCCAGCGGTCGTCTCGCCGGATATCGGGAACTTGAGGTCACCGCGCTCGCGGCCCATGATCCACGCCGGGCGGCTGAGTTCATCGCGGCCATCCTCGGTCCGCTGGCCGACGACGAACCCGCGGCGGCGCGCCTGCGCGAGACGCTGCGGGTCTACCTCGAGGAGGCGGAGAACGCACCCCGCGCCGCCGCCCGGCTCTACACGCACCGCAACACGATCCTCAAGCGGATCGCACGCGCGACCGAGCTGCTCGGTTATCAGCCGGGCGAGCGGCGGCTCGCCGTCGAGCTGGCCCTCGAGCTACGCCGCCACCTCCCACCCCCCGGCTAAGGTCAGGGCGGTCGAGCGATCTACTTGGCGAGGACGGCCGAGGTGCGGGCGGAAAACCAGCGCGCCACGGGCGGGGCAATGCGGGTCAGAACGTACGTGAGATGCGCTTCGGGGGTAATCGGGGCGACCGCACGGTTGCGACCCACCGCGCGCAGGATGTTGACCGCGACTTTCTCGGGTGTGTAGCCGCGGCGCTCATGCAGGCGCGCGATCCGCTCGGCCCGTTCCTCGGCATGGGCCCCGCGCGTGACGCTGGTCCGCAGAATCGGGGTGTTGATCAGGCCGGGGCAGATGGTGGTCACCCCGATGTTGTGGCGGCGCATCTCCATGCGCAGTGCCTCGGAGAAACCGAATGCAGCGAACTTGGTGACCGAGTAGCCGAACATGTACGGCAGCGCCGAGTAGCCGCAACCGGATGACACGTTGGCGATGTGACCGCCGGTGCCGCGTTCGATCATGCGGGGGATGAAGCGTTCGCAGCCGTGCACCAGCCCCATGATGTTGACCGCGATCAGGCGGTCCCAGTCCTCGGACGTGGTGTCAAAGAATCCGGCCCCGACACCGATTCCGGCGTTGTTGATCAACAGATCGACGGTGTCGAAGCGGGCGTGGACCGCGTCGGCGAATTCGTCCATCGAATCGGTGTCGGTGACGTCGACGGTTTGGGCGAGCACCTCGGCGCCCAGCCCGCGGGCTGCTTCGGCGGTCTCTTTCAGTCCCGCCTCGTTCAGATCGCAGATGGCAAGATGTGCACCGCGGCGCGCACACAACAGGGCAGTGGCTTGGCCGATGCCGCTGCCGGCGCCGGTGACGAGCACGACGCGATTCTTCAGATCCTTGATGTTCATTGATGGCTCCAATTGGTGGCGATGGCAGCGGTTGGCCCAGACGCGGTCGGCGACAGTTGACGACGTAGAAAATCGAGCTGATCGGACAACAGATCTTGTTGCGCGGGAAGGGTTTCGGCGTCCAAATGGTCGATGGGATATTCCCGCAGTTCCCCGCGGGGGGCCTTGGCAGCCGTACTGCGTGCGCGAGCAGGTGGGGTAATGCTGTCGACGGTGCCGGCCTGTATCAGCAGCGGGCAGAGGACCCGTGGGGCGAACCTGATCGGCCGGTTGAACGCCACTTCGAGCGCAGTGCGCGCGCACACTTCGTTGCGCCAGGTTGGGCCCGTGAGCGGGGTGTAGTCCTGCTCCGCACCGTGTTTGGCGATGATCGCGCGCGAGCCAGGTTCGCCCATTACCGGTACAAGGTGCGGCGGCCGCCGCGTCGGGCCCCGCAGCGCATCACGCAGGCCATTCACGGCTAGGCGAAGGAGATGGAGGACGCCGGCGTTACGGGCGAGCTGCGCCACAACCGCCACACCGTCCACCGCCGGGGTTACCGACACCACTGCCGCGACGCGCCTGTCCTCGGCACCAACCCGAACGACGTGGCCGCCGGAGTTGGAGATCCCCCACAGCACTATGCGTTCCGGATCGATGCCGGGCAGCTGCCGGGCGGCGGCTATTGCCGCATGATAATCCTGGCGCTGCCGCGACGCCCATACAAGCTGGCGGGGCGACCCACCGGACGCCGCGAAACCGCGGTAGTCGAAAAGCATCACGTCTAGTCCCGCGGCGGCAAGGCCCTTCGCGTAGGCCACTAAGCCGCCCGTGTCCCGGGTGCTCGCGAACCCCGGTGCCATCACTACACAAGGCCGGCCGCCCCGACCCGTGAACGCATCGCCGCTCGCGCGGAAATGCCAAGTGGCGCAGCGGTCATCGGCGCTGAAGAAGCTGATCTCGTCCATCGTCTACTTTCCTCGTCATTCCGCGCTGGGCCATGCATGACCGCCTTGGCATTTGGTAGCCAGCTGACCAAGAACTTATGGCGACGGGCCGCCGCCCGGAATCGCCACCGGCACAAAGTTTGAGGACCGAGGTGTGCGAGCGCATATAACAGGAGAGGTCTCAGATCTATTCGGTCCGACCGACAGGTCCTGACAACGGCCGAGAACGAGCCAGCATGCTTGTGTGCTGATTACCGATAACGGTTGCGTGCATCGGTATCTGCCTCGAGGGTCATGCGCGATTCGGCCGTCAGAGCCGGCTCGACCATGTCGAATTCCATTGGATACGCAGAAGAACAGGCCAGGACTGTTGAGGCCTGACGTGTTCCCACATGGTGGAGCTGCCGGGAATCGAATCCGGTACGGAAACTGGTTTGACCTGCAGAAACAACAGTGTTGCCGACGCAAAACGACATGAAAGCCCGCGAAACGACCTGGGTTACGTGAAAGGTGTTGACGGCGTCAACACATTGCTCGAGGTTGGCAATTGACGTGTTGTTGGCCGCGCAATTCAGTGCCCACTCGTTCAAGTTTTATCTGAGAGGCTCTGACTATCAATTCGGTTCACGGACGGGTCTGAGATTGATGCATTCATCGGCGCCGTGCTCGGCACCGACTCTAGCCGCGTCCTCGGGCCATCCCCTGCGCTGGAGTTCCAGCAGCGCATGTCACCGCTCATCAGTTCCGGCACACGGCAGCCACACGATGGATCAACCATGACGTGCCGCAAGAGGTGGTCCGACGCCTGCTCGACCACACCAGCCACACCTGACCGCTGTGTATGTCCGACTGGTCGAAACCGCCATCCGAGAGCAGTGGGAACGCGCCCAGAAGATCAACATCCGCGGTGAGCCGGTCGACATCACCGTCGACGGGCCGCTCGCCGACGGCGAGTGGATGAAGCAGAACCTTGCCCGCGCGAAAATGGCGCTGCCCAACGGCTATTGCGGTCTGCCGCTACAGAAATCGTGCCCGCACGCCAACGCCCTATTGACTGAACTAACTGGCCCAACCGCGTGGCGTGATGCGGCGTGATGCGTCGGCCCCGATAGCTTCCCGGCCATGAACCAAGAGCCAGTGCAAACCCGGGATGTTGCCCGTCTTGTTGTGCCCCGCTGCGGGCAACTCGCCTCGACCGGCGATCTGGGTGAGCCTTACCGGTTGATCGACGCCGAGGGCGTCGTCGTGGAATCAGTGGCCGCGTTTCTGCGGGAGTTGCTCGCAGCTGGTCGATCGCCGGCGACGTTGCGTTCCTACGGCATGGACTTGCTGCGGTGGTGGCGATTCCTCGGCGCGGTAGATGTCGATTGGCGCCGCGCGTCGCGGATCGAAGCGCGCGACTTCAGCGGTTGGATTCAGCTGACGGTCAAACACCGGCGAACGCCATTGTCGCGAGCAGAGTGGTGTGCAGCAGTGGAGTCGGTTGGGCCACCGAACCCCGTAACCGGCAAGGCCGCTCTTGGCCCTGGGTATGCGCCGGCGACGATCGCTCACAGCGAGACGGTGCTGCGTGGTTTCTACGACTTTCAACGTGACATCGGTGCCGGACCGATCCTGAATCCGTTTCCGCTGGATATCGCACGTCGGTCGGAGCGGGCGAATGCCCACCACAACCCGATGGAGGCATGGAAGCACGACCGCGTAGGGCGATATCGCCCCAAAGTGCCGCAGCGGATTCCGCGAGCGATACCCGATGATCGGTTCAACACGCTGTTCGCGGCGCTGCCGTCGAATCGGGACCGAGCCATGGTTGCATTCTGGATCTCAACGGGAGCCCGCGCGTCAGAGCTGCTCGGGGTTCGCCAGTGCGATGTTGACCCAGGCCAACAACTGATCACGGTGGTGCGTAAGGGTTCCCGCGCGATACAGCAACTTCCCGCGGCGGCGGACGCGTTTGTGTGGCTGCGCCTGTATCAGCAGGACGTGCAGGCCAAGGTGCCGCTTGGCCGGACCCGAGCCGCTGTGGTGGACACTACGCCGACCGCACCGTCCGCTGACCTATCACGCCGCGCACAGGATGTTCGAGCGGGCCAATGCCTGTCTGGGCTCGGATTGGACATTGCACGACCTTCGGCACAGCGCCGCGACACGGATGGCGCGGGATCCGCAGCTGACGTTGAGCGACGTGCAGTGGGTGATGGGCCATGCCCATTTGACCACCACCGAGTTGTATTTGACGCCCACCAAAGATGAGGTGGTGGCGGGCGTGCTGGCTCACCACGCGCGACAGGCGGTGCGGCGCGATGACCCGGTTCCACCGCCGCCGGCGCCTGGCTACGACCCACAATCGCTGAGCGTGTTGTTCGGGAGGTCGATGTGACCACGATCGTCAAACACGTTGCGCGCAAACCACTTGCCGTGGCCAATGCAACGAAGACCCAGATCAGCGGGCGGAACAAACAGCTGCGCGAACGGTTCCCCGCCCGACAGCCCGAGCATTGCGGGGCAGACACCGCCGGAACCGCCGAGGGCACCATCGCCAGGCTGACCTCCGGATCGTTTACGTCGGATGTCAAGGCGACCCAGGCTGGTCGACGACGCGGTGTGACCAAGCTGCTGGACTGGCTGGCGACGGTTCCGGGCGACACCTGGCAACAACGTTGGGAACTCAGCGGCGTCGAGCAGCATCCAGGCAAGACCTGGACCGGACTCCCACTGACGTGGCTGCAGGAGCGCGGACTGAACACGTCCTACGCCGCCGACGATCTGTCCTCGGGCCTGCTCATGTTGATTTGCGGCGACGTCATCCGTCCGGGTGTGCCGTGGATGCTGACCCGCACACACGCCCGTCTCGCCGGTGCGATGGCGCAGACCAGAGACCCGCAAGGGTTCGCCCAGCTGCAGCGACTCGCCGAGACCCAACCGGCCAGCTCCGCCGTCGACGCGCGGGTCGCGGCGACCAGGATCGCGACCATCCTTGCGTGCAAGGGCGGACGCGTCGCCGACATCACCGTCGGCGACTGTGTCGAACTGGTCGACACGCTGCGCCAGGTACACGCTCGCGGCGGACAAAAGAAGGTCGACTTCTACCTACGTCTGCGCTCGATCGGCATCTTCCCCGACGACGCGCCGCACACGATCCGCGCCTTCGGGCAAGCCACCGGGCGGCTCACGATCGAAGAATTGGTGGATCGATACCCGCTGCAGTGCAGACCCATTCGCGACGTGCTCGTCGACTACCTGCGGGAACGCCAGCCGTCGCTGGACTTCGCCAGCATCGACGCGATCTCCCGCAGCCTAGCCGGGCTGTTCTGGGCGCGTATCGAAGCCATCGCACCGGGCATCGACACCCTGCAGCTGCCCCAGGACATCATCCGAACCTGGAAGGAAGACCTGGCCACCAAGAAGCGGACGATCACCAACGCCGCCGGCGAGCAGATCGAGGTCGCAACCCCGCGACTCAACGCCAAAGACGAACTACTGCGAGTGCGAGCGTTCTACCTCGACATCGCCCAATGGGCGGTCGACGATCCCGCCCGATGGGCCCAGTGGGCGGCTCCCTGCCCGATCGGCGACGCCGAGATCCGCCGGGCCAAGGAACGCAAACACCGCAAGGCTCGGATGGACCAGCGCACCCGCGAACGGCTACCTGTTCTGCCGGTCCTGGTGCGCACCGCCAACCAGCGCCGCCGCACCGCACAACAGCTCGTGCTGGCCGCTGACCAGACCGTGCCTGGCACGCTGATCCCCGGCACCGACGCCAAGCTGCGAAAAGCGCTCGTCCCCAAAGCCATCGGCCGACACGTCTGGGCCGAAGACACGGCCACGGGCAAACGGCGCAACCTGTCCTACGAGGACGACGAGGCGTTCTGGGCGTTCGCGACGATTGAAGTTCTGCGACTGACCGGCATCCGCTGCGAGGAACTGCTTGAACTGAGCCACCACAGCATCACCGAATACCGCCTGCCCTCCAGCGGCGAAGTGGTGCCGCTGCTGCAGATCGCTCCATCCAAGACCGACACCGAACGCTTGCTGCTCGTCAGCCCCGAACTCGCCGACGTGCTCAGCGCCATCATCACCCGCCTACGCGCACCGAGCGGTGCGATACCACTGGTGCCGTCCTACGACATCCGGGAACGGGTCTGGAACCCGCCGATGCCGCTGCTGTTCCAACGCGCCATCGGCAACGAGCATCGCCCCTTCACACCCAGCGCGATCCGCAAACTGCTCATCGACGCGCTCGCCGCCAGCGGGCTCACCGACGCCGCCGGCGAACCACTGGGTTTCTCGCCCCACGACTTCAGAAGGATCTTCGTCACCGACGCAATCATGAGCGGTCTACCACCGCACATCGCCCAAATCATCTGCGGGCACAAAACAATTGATACAACAATGGGCTACAAAGCCGTTTACCCCATGGAAGCGATCGAAGCCCATCGCGCGTTCATCGCTCGCCGACGTGCAACCCGACCCAGCGAAGAGTACCGGACCCCGACCGAGGACGAGTGGGACGACTTCCTCGCCCACTTCGAGAAGCGCAAGGTGTCGGTCGGGACGTGCGGCCGCGCGTTCGGAACGCCGTGTTTTCACGAGCACGCTTGTGTCCGATGTTCGCTCCTACGGCCGGACCCAGCGCAACGGCCACGCCTGGAGGAGATCCGCAGCAACCTCGAGGACCGAATCATCGAGGCCGAACTTCACGGCTGGCTCGGCGAGGTCGAGGGACTCCAAGTCAGCCTCGCCGGGGTGAAAGACAAACTTACCCAGATCGACACAAGCGATCGCCTCGCCGTCAACCTCGGAACCCCGTCGCTACCACCAAATGCGCGGCCACGATGAACGGATCGCTAAGCGCCCCTGCCAAGTTCAGAGAAGCATGTTTGACCTGCCCGCTGTTCATCACGACCGCCGAATTCTTGCCCCAACACCGCAAGCAGCTCGATGACACCCGCGCGTTGATCTCGCGTGCCCAAACCGACGGCCACACCCGCCTGGCCGAGATGAACCGCACGGTCGAAACCAACCTGCTGACCATCATCGCCACCCTCGAAACCGACCACCCCGACTGCCGGTGCGCGGCAGCGGACAGCCAAACATGCTGCGGAAAGGAATCATCGGATGCGCCATAACAACAGCCACCACCTCCTCGCCGCTGCCCAACGCCGCCGCGCCGACACCCTCGAACGCGCCCGCAAAGCCCTGCAGGCACTCGGCGAAACCGGCCAACGGCGCACCGTCACCCAGATCGCCGCCCACGCCGGCGTCTCCCGCTCATGGCTGTATGCCCAGCCCGAACTGCGCGACCAACTCCGCGCGACTGACCGCCATATCGGAGCCGCCCGAGCCGGCATCCGCCCGAATCGAGCGCGGCTCCGACGCCTCCCTGCGCCAACGCCTCACCCTCGCCCACGAACGCATCCGCGAACTCGACGACGAAAACCATCAACTGCGGAACCATGTTCGAGGTGGCGCTGGTTCTCCGCGCAGAAAGCCTCACCTGGTGTCTCCGCGCAGGCGATAGGCGCAGAGGCAAAGGCGATGAAACTGCTCAGCGCGGCGGCTGTGCTCAGACAAGTTCTCATCGAAGTCATGTCAATTCCCTGTTCTCGAACGTCGGGCCGAAAGCCGTTAGCATCCTTCTTTTTCGGCGAGATGGCGACCCAGCTTTATCTGAGCGTCACGGGCGGCTACTTCCTCCCGCCCGTTCTGTGCGACACCCCAGCCGATGCAGTAGCAAAGCAGTGCTGCAAGGATCAAGGCGATCACGATTCCCGTCTGCCCTCCTATCGCCGCCGATGAACGCAGCATGAAGTTGCCGCTTGGCGTGCAGATCCCTAACCGGACCAAAATTCCAACATCGGCTCATGGCTGAGTAGATTCGAGCCTCGAGTAATGGTCAGTTCGTCGCGGGATAACGAGTACCGCACACCGTTGTTGGTTGCGACGAATCCGGTTCCATTCCGCACCGGGTCGTCGATCTCGACAGATAGGCCATTCTGCAAGCCATAACCTCGGTAGTAGAAGCGCCCGACCCCGGTCTGGCAGATCACTACCAAAGACTGCGCTGTGCGGGCGATAGCTACTGCCGGGTTGGTGTGATTGCACCGCGCACCTGGATAGTTCACGAAGCCTTGGGCATCAGTGTCCGACAGTGTCTGGATCGTGGGCTGCTGTGGCTGGATAGTTTGTTGGGCGGATTGGGGTCGAAGGCACGGAAATGCGGCAGGGCCGCGCTGGAACTCAACCAGGTTGTAGTCCGTCACCTGGACATAGAACCTCTCACCGTTGCTGATCCACTCCCAGGCTGTCTGCCCATCTATCTGCGGAGCACCACACCACGCGATCCCGTGAAACGGTTGCCCCACCGGCAGCCTCTGCCTGAGCCAGGCCACCATGTCGGACTGCGAGACGTCGTAGCTCCAATGCTCGCTGTTAGTCCGCACCGATACGGGATTAGAGGCAAGCAACCGAGACCCCGGCGGCAGGTCGATCTCGGCCTTAACCGAATGCAGCGACGATCCGATGTTCGCGCTAGGTGTCGGTGCGGGTATTGGCAGTGGCTGGGCAGCTGCCGCTGGGCCGGAAGTCGTTAAGGCCGCTGTGCTAGGCGGGACTGGGGTGTTGTTCATCGTGCACGCCGCCCCTACGACCAGCACCCCCATCGCGATACTGCCGACCCAGATCACCTGGTTTCTCATTTACGTCCCATTCGACGGAGATACGTAGCATCGAGTCACGATCACGCGCCGAACGCCACGCATTCCAGTGTCTACCGCTGGGGTTCGGCTCGGAGCGGAAGCAGTGTTGACGCGAAAAAAACCAGGTCTGAGAATAATCTCTGACCTGGGCCTTTTGTGGTGGAGCTGCCGGGAATCGAACCCGCTCCAGAAATTGCGATGACCTGAGGAAATGCTGCCATCTACAACGCGAAACGACGCGAAAGTACGCGAGACGACCTGCGAATACGCGAAAGGTGTTGATGGCATCAACACCTTTCGCTCACCCCCTTGCATCCACACCGTTCATAGCTCCCACTGATCGCGACATGCTCCCCTCGGAGCGGCGAGAACGTGCGTACCCACCGCACATGCGTCTTTGGTTACCGCCGCCGACACGACGGACCGGCAATGTCGATCGTGTATTACGCACCGACCGAAGATGACGAGCTGCTGGTGTCAACGATCGCCGGACGCGGCAAGGCGCGGGCTGCCGCCAAGGACGAAAAGGTCAGCCTCTGCGTTCTCGACGAGCGCTGGCCCTTTGCCTATCTGCAGGTGTATGCCGACGCGGCAGTGGAGCGCGACCGTGACCTCGTCGTCGATGTGATGATGGCCGTCGCCGGCCGCATGTCGGGCCAGGAGCTCGGCGAAGCAGCGCGCCCTGCCGTCGAGGCGATGGCCACCGACGAAGATCGACATTTGCGCTGCCGTCCTTACGCAACATTTGCGCAGCCGCCGCGTCACCTCCATAGCAACGTCCAGGCAGAACCAATAACTCACTGGGATTCGGCCACTGTTCCCTGGGACGCGGCCGACGCGACGCAATCATGTCAGATGACTGCTCCGCCATTAATTCCGATGACCTGCCCGTTGACGTAACTGGAAGAGTCGGAGCACAAAAACGCACACAGCGCGGCGACATCGTCCCCGGTCCCGAGTCGTCCCGCGGGGATCGCTTGTGTCAACATCTCGGATGGTGGCAGCTTCTTCGCACGCTGCTGCTCACGAAGCATCGGAGTGTCGATGATGAACGGTGGCACGGAATTAGCGGTGACTCCCTTGGCCGCGTATTCAAGGGCCACGGTCTTCGTCAGCGCGATGACACCGCCCTTCGTCGCAGAGTAATGGCCCTGCCGCGCCGCACCCTGCTGGCCGGCTGCCGAAGAGATGGTGACGATGCGACCCCACTCCGCAGTGACCATGTCGGGCAACGCGGCTTGCAGGCACAGAAACGTACCGGTGAGGTTCACGGCGAGGTAGCGGTTCCACTCATCGAGCGTGATCTTGTCAAATCTGGTGAAACCCGCGATGGCCGCACTCGTCACCAAGATTTCCGTCGGACCTAACGTATCTCGCACGGTCGCAAAAGCTTTCGCGACAGCTGTCGAGTCAGAAACGTCGACCTGAAGGCCGAGCGCGTTACCGCCGCTTGACCGCAATTCCGCAGCTACGCTCTCCGCCGCGTCTCCGTTGACGTCCAGGACCGCGACCTGACGCCCAGCCTCTGCTAGGTGGGCGGAGATCGCCTGTCCCAAACCCGACCCACCACCAGTGACCACCGCTACCCGATTCAAATCCTCTATCCCCTCGCCAACCAACTCAATCCCACGACTCCTGCAAGCCCAGCGAATCCGCTGGAGCACGCAACCGTTCCGCGTGTGCTCGTGCCCCACACTCCTGTACAGCCGTATAGCCTATGCATATGTATAGCACTATGCAGTCGTATAGCATAGACTACGGCGGTGATGTCTTTTGAGGGACGGTTGTCGTGACTGCCCCGGACGCAGACGGGTTCTGTCGCTACCGACTTCACGTCATCGCGGACACCGTTACTGAGGTGGTCACCCACATCGGTGGCTGGCTTGTCGACCTCTCCATGGCCGGATGGGACGTCTCGGTTCTGCTCCCCCATAGCGTCAACGACAACCCGTTGCGGATCTTGGGCGTCGAGCCAGGTCGCTCGAACACGGAATCGGGCTCGACAAAGCCGTCTCCACTGCCCGATGTGTTGGCCGTGTCGACGGCCTCGTATATCAGCACCCCTGGAGTTCGCGCAGCCACCTTGGCCTCGCAGCGCCGCGAGAACTGCTTAGTCGTGCTGTGGGGCGGCATGTGTCCTCCAAAACTCAGGCGCAGCTTTTTCGCTGTCGAACATCACCCCAGCGCCGCCGCGGCCGCCTTCAAAGCTAAGGCGCTGGGAGCGGCCGCCGACCTGTTGCCCGCGAATAACCTTGAGGTGCTTCACACACACCATTCCACGCTTGGATGGATGAACCCATCTGAGTGCAAACCGATTTGGGATTCTCACGAACACCGACCACGCATACTCCACCCGTCCATACCAAACCGCTCGCCGTAGGGAACAGATGCCCGATTGGAGTTGGGATCCGTTCCGGACACGAGATGCGGTCGCATCTCTGTGGTTGTCGGATGGTATGTCGCCGTTGAAGGCGGGTGCAGCCGCCGGGTATCGGACATTCCTTGCGAAGCTTCGCCAGCGAGTTGTCGACCGCACCATCACCGTCGAGCTTGTCAAGCATTCCGTGACGATGGACAGTGACCGATCTCGATTTTGACCCTGATCCGCTGGAGCTTTCAGTCGGCCAGTTCGGTGATGTCACCGTAGTGCTACGAGACGTCCGATACAAGGAGTGCGGGTTCCCGCCAGATGACGATGCTCGCCGCCGAAGACCACGCACCATTCAGGCCGTCAGGCCGTCATTTCAGGCTGCCGCATCTGCAGGAAGACGTCGAGGTGGCTGATCTTGGCGTCAGCGTCGAATTCGAACACGCTCAGCGAGTTCACAATATGCACGTCGTCGCCGTAAAAGTGCCGCTCTTCGACTCCGAAGTAAACGAGGTTCGGCACCTCCGTCACGCGCTTCACGGTTGTCTCGAATGACTTGATGGTCTGACCCCAACCGATCAGCATCTCCGTGTACTGCTGCCAGTTCTGGACCTCGAGGAATGTACCGACCCGTTCAAACTTCTCGATCGCGATGAGAGAACTGAGCGGCGCCCACTCTTCCGTCGTCTTAGCGGTCGTCACCAACTTGCGCACCGTGTCTTGGTACTCGATGACCTTTTGCGTCAATGGCCCGTATTCGGTCACGGCCGATTCTCCTTTGATGGTGGGTGCTGGCGACGCGATTGCCGGCCAGTCTCGACATTGAGGCCGCCGGTTAGACCGTGGTGCGGCCGGATGGGAGTGTGCCTCGAGCTACTCATCAGGTCCACGTTGCA
The DNA here is from genome assembly GCA_963743225.1 of uncultured Actinomycetota bacterium. GTDB lineage: Bacteria > Actinomycetota > Actinomycetes > Mycobacteriales > Mycobacteriaceae > Mycobacterium. The sequence continues at coordinate 72,094 of CAVUPN010000040.1, forward strand.
ACATCGCTTTGCGCGGTAGTGAGTGCAGGGGTGACGCTGATGGCCTGGCGCGGGCACGCCGCGGCCGCGGCCTTCAGAGCGGACGCGTGCTTCTCGTCGGGGAGCTCGTCAACGACGATCGCCAAATCGTCGTCGCTGACGTCGAACAGATCGGGGGCCAACTCGATACACAGTCCATGCACTTCGCATCGACGCGGATCAACGTGAACGTTGAGGGCTTGTGGTGTCACATGTACACCCCGCCGTTGATATTGATCTGAGCGCCGGTGATGTAGCCGGCGTCGTCGGAGCACAGGAACTCGCATGCTGCCGCGACGTCATCTGGGGTCCCGACGCGCTTCAGCGGCATCATGGCGCCGATGTCGTCCATGTTCGGCAGCTTGCCCTGCGCTTCGGCACTGCGCGCCATCGGCGTATCGATCAGTCCGGGCGGGATCGTGTTGGCGGTGATGCCGTTGGGCGCGAACTCGAAAGCCAACGCTTTGGTGAGTGCGATGAGGCCGCCCTTGGACGCAACATAGTGTGCTTGCCCCGGGGCTCCCGACTGTCCGGCAGTGGACGAAATAGTGACGATACGTCCCCAGTTCGCCGCGATCATGTCGGGCACCGCAGCCTGCACGCAGTGAAAGGCCCCTGTCAGATTGATCGACAGGGTCCGCTCCCACCCCTCGACGCTGATGTTCACAAACGGTTCGAACTCGGACACACCCGCGCTGGTAACGACGATCTGAATAGGGCCGAACTCTTCACGGACAGAAGCGATCGCGGCATCTACGGCGGCACGGTCGGTGACATCAACCTCATGTCCCGACACTGCATGCCCCAGCTCTTGCAGGGCTGCGATATGGGCTTTCAATGTGTCAGGTTGCCTATCGAAGACGGCGACCTTGTGACCACGTTCCGCCAGCCGCCGGCTGATCGCTCCGCCGATGCCCGAAGCTCCACCGGTCACCACGGCAACTCTGTTCACAGTTCTCTTCTTCCTCGATGACCCGGCAGCACTTAGTCGGCTGGCGCGAAGGTGATGTGCAGGTTGCTCAATCCGCGCACGATGAAAGTGGGGTCGTAGTCGAAGTGTCTCTGTCCCACCGGTCCATGGTCTGGTTCCGAGATTGAAATATCCGTGGTGCGATCGAGAAAACGATTCAGCGTGACACGTCCCTCGGCGCGGGCCAGCGGACCGCCCGGGCAGGAATGCGCGCCGCGGCCAAACGCGATGTGCTCGCGCACGTTGTCACGACCCAACCGGCACTCCTCGGGCTGTGGGAATCGGCGCTCGTCGCGATTAGCTGCGCCGGGGTGGATCATCACCGTAGTTCCGGCCGCAATGTCTACCCCGCCCAGCGTCGTAGCGACGCGGGTCATTCGGAAGTCGCTCATCGTCGGGCTTTCCAGACGCAGAACCTCTTCGATGAATTCAGAAATCAGGCCGCGGTCGCTCCGCAACCGAATCTGAATATCCTTGTCATCGGCGATGATCCGAAGTGCGGCGCACAGCATGCGCGCAGAGGTATCCTGGCCCGCTCCGAAGAGGAACGTCGCCGTCCGCACGATCGCCTCGAGTTCGGCCAGTGAACCATCTTCGTAAGTCGCCGTGGCCAGCTGAGTGAGGACATCGTCACGGGGTTCACGCCGCCGGTCCTCGAGGTACGTCCGGAACTTTTCGAACAGGAACTCCAGCGGATTGACGGCGAGGGTCTGCTCCTCACCGACGACCGCGATTTGGCTACCCGACAAGACCGCGTGCACCTCGTCGCGGTCCTCTTCAGGCACACCAAGCAGATCCGCGATCGCCAACGTGGTGAACGGTTTGCCGTACTCGCTAATGACTTCGCAACGGCCTTTGCCGATGAACTTGTCGATGACCCCGTCGGCGATACCCGCTAACGCGGCCTCATTTTCCTTCAGCCTACGAGGAGTCAGGAGGCGCCGCAGCAAGCTGCGCTCTGTTTCGTGGGCTGCACCGTCCATCGTGACCATGAACTCGCTCATCGGCCATTCACGACGATGCACCTCTATGACGTCGGCGATGTCCGTTGCGCCAGGTTCCACCTGCAGCGGTGGGTATGGTCCCCCAACAGAGTTGCAGGATGAAAACGTCGAAGCGTCTTTATACACCTCGACGGCTTCGTCGTATCCAGTCACCGCGACAACATTCGGATGGACAACCGGGTGCACTGGGCAGCGTGCACGCAGCGCATCGAAGTACGGGTACGGGTCACTGACCAACGCGGTGTCGGTGAAGAAGTCAGCGGCCTCCAAGTCCATGGCATCTGTAGCCAACGACCGGCTTGATCGATCGCCGGCGGGCACGTCGACGTTCTCCACAGCTGTTCCTTCCGTGTCATATAGCGGGTTGCGTTTGGCACTGTCTGTACGCTTGTATAGCAGCCTATACAGACGTAGGGCAAAAGAAAAGACCGCGACACGCACAAGGCGGCTACGGACCACGGTCAGCTAGGCATGTAGCGCTCACACATTCAGAAGGGTCGATGTAATGGCGCGGATACAACCGCTAGCTCTGAAGGAGTTTCCGCCCGAAATGCGCGACGCGTTCGCCGCGATGATGCCGCCGTCGCCTCGCTACACACTGACGCAGCAAGGACGTCCGAGCGGCATGAACATCATGGGTGCGCTGGCCCACCATCCGGCCCTGGCACGGGCGTACTTCACGCTCAACGGCTATCTGCTGCTCGCGTCGACTCTGACAGAGCGTCAGCGCGAACTGGTGATCATGCGGGTCGCGGTCTTGGAGCAGTCCAGCTACGAATGGGTCCAACACGTGTTCCTGGCACGCGACGCCGGGCTTTCCGATCTAGAAATTGCCTGGATCGCATGGGGTCCTGACGCGCCGTTCTGGAACGAGTCCGAAGGAGCACTACTGCGCGCGGTGGACGAACTCGTCGACCGCGGCGTGATCGGCGAACAGACGTGGACTGTGCTCAGTGCGCACCTAAGCACTCAACAGATCCTCGACGTTATATTCACTGCCGGCTCTTATGCGATCGTGGGGTGGATGGTGAAGTCGCTCGGGATTGAGCTCGATGAAGACCTTCGGCAAGCACTCAACGAAACCAGCCCGTCTCCGGACACTGATCAGTGAACAAGACCACCCTGTTGACGCGGTACTGACCTACCAGCGTTGCGGTGCAGGCGTATCCATGGACAATGGACGCTCGTAAGACAGGTCGCTCCGGTCGCGGGTGCCCACCAAGTAACCGGTGTCCTTGAAGAACGACGACTGCAGCACGGACGCGTCGGCCAGAAACATCACTTCTACCGTCGAGCGGCGAACCTCTATCCGCCACTCGCCATCTCGTCGTTCCAGCCGGTCGATGTAACGACCACTGATCACCTGCGCATTGCGCCCGTCGAGGCCGAGCAAGGCCACGATCACATAGCTCTCGGCGTGGGCCGTATCGCCCTGGATCTCACAGTTGTGGGTGGTGATGTTATGCGTGTGTACCTGCGACGTTGCGGCATGCGTGCGGTTTGCCCACTCGCCATATTCGACGCCTACATTTGTCACCCATCCGTGCTCGTCGACCCCGTCCGGGTGGTAGGCCGCAGTGATCAGATCGACATCGTGGCGGTCGCAACCGCGGGCGTGTGCGGCGATGCAGTCGCTGATCGCCAGACGATCCATCAGGTATCCGACATCACGGCGCAACGACTCCAACTCGGTTCCCATCCCATTCCCTTCTGACACCGCGGAAGTGCCGTAACCTGCAAAGCAGTCGGATCTGTGCCGTCCTGCGGCGTACTGTACGAGCGTACAGTAGAATGGTGGCTGACCGGAAACGACCGTGAAGAAGTGTTCGGAGGTGGTGTCGTGGCGATCAACCGGCGCGTGGGCGCTGAGTCGTCGAAGACGCGCGAGGCGATTCTCGACTGTGTCGTGCGATTGTTGCTCGAGACGGGCCACGCGGGAATCAGCTACCGAGTTATTGCCGCAAAGGCTGATGTCACTCCCAGTCTCGTGCAGTACTACTTCCCCACTCTTGACAGTCTTTTCGTAGCGATGGTCCGTCGCCTGATCGAGCGTGATGTCGACCGCTGGAACGACGCACTGCAGCGCCGCCCGGACGAACCGTTGCGCGTGTTGTGGGAGTACAGCTTCAGCGAGGCGGCGGGCGCGATGAGCACTGAACTGATGGCGCTGGGAAATCATCGGCCCGCGCTGCGGGCTGAGATCGGCGAAGGCACCGAGCGAATCCGCAAAATGCAGCTCGAGGCGCTGACGGCCAAGTACGGCAACAACGTCTTCCTGGACGACAGATTCTCTTCGGAAGCCATGGCGTTGTTACTCACCGGCATCCCGAAGTATCTCAGCCTTGAAGAGGGCATCAACGTGGACATGGCGCATCGTGAACTGGTCAATGCTTTCGAGGGTTATCTCGAGTCCGTCGAGCCAAAGGCGCGACCACGTCCCCGGAAGGCGTCCACCACTTCGCGTTCACGCAAGTCGTCGACGACCAAGCGGAAATCGACCGGCGCCTAGAGCCGGAGCACATCGCGGCGCACTCCGGCGTCGCGACTCTCGAACCGTCGACGCACTGTGCTATACATGCGTATAGCACAGTGGCCAAGCCGCGCTCTCCGGAGAGGAACATCAATGCGTATCGGACTGACCGGCGGCGGATCCACCACGGAGCGGGTCATCCAGCAGGCCCAACGTGCCGAGACAGATGGGTTTAGTGCGCTCTGGTACGCCAGCGAGGTGTGCGGCGACCCGTTGGTCGCAATGGCGCTCGCGGGTCGTGCGACCACGACGATCGAATTGGGTACCGCGGTCTTGCAGACCTACCCCTGCCATCCATTGCTTCAGGCCAAACGAGTTTCCGCGGCAGTCGACGCCATGGCCCGCCCGGGGTTCACTTTGGGAATCGGCCCCTCGCATGAGCCGTTGATCCGCGATGTATTCGGGCTGTCGTATGACCATCCAGGCCGAAGCACCGAGGAGTATCTACAGATACTCACCACGTTATTGCGCGGCGAGGACGCCGATGTCGATGGACAGGACTGGTCAGCACACACGCGCGGCCGCGGAGTTCAACCCGCACAACCGGTTCCGGTACTTATCGCCGCGTTAGGGCCGCGACTTCTGCGGGTTGCCGGTGAAATGGCCGATGGAGTGGTCTTGTGGATGGCGCCGCCCCGCGCGATCGCCACCCACGTGGTGCCCAAGCTGCATGCAGCGGCAGATGCCGCCAACAGGCCCACCCCTCGTGTGGTGGCCGGTCTGCCAGTCGCGGTACACGACGACGAAGCCGAGGCGCGCGCAGCGGCGGCAGCGACGTCGACGATGTACTCGGGGATGACCAACTACCAGCGCATCCTCCAGATCGGAGGTGCAGGCGATCCCGCCGACGCCGCGATCGTCGGCGATGAAGGCTCCGTCCGCACGCAGCTGCAGGCACTCATTGATGCCGGCGCCACCGACGTCTGGGCCGCAGTGTTTCCTGTAGGCGAGGACAAACGCGCCTCGGTGCGCCGCACCACCGACCTGTTGCGTGAGCTGGTGTCATAGAAGGTGCGTCTAAACCAGGCGACATCATGACGAGAGGCGCTCATGACACGGGCGGGCCGCAGCGGCAGCAGAAACACAAGTAAGCGCCAGGCCATCCTGAAGGGCGCTCAGCGCCTGATGGTCGCAGAGGGCTACGGCGCGATCACCTACCGAAGTGTGGCCACCGCGGCCGATGTGGCGCCCGGCTTGGTGCAGTACTACTTTCCGTCACTGGACGACTTATTCATCGCCGTGCTGCGCGAGGCCACCGACCGCTTAGTCGGTGATCTCACGGACGCCACGGCTTCCGAGCAGCCCTTGAGAGCCATCTGGGCATATGCGAGTAACCCCACCGGCACCGCACTGTTGATGCAGTTCATGGCTCTTGCAAACCAACTCCCACAACTCGGCTCCGTCATCGGCGAAGGGGGCGAACGCGTTCGAAAGGCCCTCCTGAAGGCGCTGACGAAGAGGTGGCCCAAGTACGGCCTCGATGACAGCGACCTGACGCCTGGAGCAATGTTGTTCCTGCTGTCCGCGATCCCGCGGATGATGCATCTTGAAGAATCACTCGGCACCGTCACGGGGCATTCCGACACCTTGATGATGATCGAGCGCTTCCTGGACCGTGTTGAGCCTCGGTCGTCGTAAGCGCCAGCCCACCGCACGTTTGAAACTTGCTATCCGAGAATGAATGTGATCTTCTTTGTACAAATCACCAAACTTATGAGGAATGGATATGCCGGTCACGCTCTCCCCGATTACCGCCACCGTCGGCCTGGAAATCACAGGCATGACCGCCGACCAGTTCGCCGATCCGGTGACCGCACAGGAAGCGCAGCGGGCGCTCGACCTGCACGGCGTCGTCGTGTACCGCGAAGTGCACATCAACGACGATCAACTGGTCGCATTCAGCAGGATGCTCGGCACCCTGGTCGTGCAACCGACCGGAGAACACCGTCATCCCGAAATCCAGACCATCACGCTGGATCCCACCAAGACCAACGCGCTCCTCGCGTCCTTCCGGCAGGGCAACTTTCACTGGCACATCGACGGCGCCACCGACGAATTGCCACAGAAGGCGACGCTGCTCACCGCCCGAGAAATCGACCCGGCCGGCGGTGACACTGAATTCGCGAACATCTATGCCGCCTATGCCGCGTTGAGCGAAGCCGAGCGTGCCGAGATCGCCGATCTGCAGGTTGTGCACACCTTCGCCCACGCACAAGGGCTGGCCAACCCCGACGCCACCGACGAACAGCGCGCCTCCTGGGACCGCGTCCCCGCCCGCGTGCATCCACTTGTGTGGACTCGCCGGAACGGTCGCCAGTCGTTGCTGCTCGGCGCGACCGCTGCCGAGATCATCGGCTGGCCCGCCGATCGGGGACGAGCCTTACTCGACCAACTCCTCGCCTGGTCGACTCAATCGCAGTTCACATTGCGCCACTCGTGGCGTAAGGGTGACCTCGTGATGTGGGATAACACCGGAATGTTGCACCGCGCCTTGCCGTTTGAACCCACCTCAATTCGACTCATGCATCGCACTACCCTGCGCGGTGAGGAACCGGTGACCGCCGCCTGAGCGGCTCGTCCGAACGAGTCATCGGCCTGAGTGAAGTCGGCGTCGTCTGCATCATGGCCGCGATCGGCCGACAGGGTTATCGAGGGGCGTTAGCGGCGCCACCGTCGATGAAGAACGGGTGGCCGGTCAAATAGTGCGAAGCATCGCTGGCCAGGAATACGATCACCGGAGCAAGGTCCCGGTCTGATTCCCCCACATACCCCACCGGAAACGCAGATTCGATCGTCTGACGATTCTCGTCGCTGATCGCCATCCATTGCCTCATCGGTTCAGTCGCCGTCGCCGGGAAAATCACATTCACAGTGATGCCGAACTTGCTCCAGTCCGTCGCCGCGGCGTAGGTCAGCGATGTTATGGCGCCCTTGGCCATCGCATAATGGCCCAGGCTGGATACTCCACCGCGCGAAGCCGCAGAGGCTGTATTGATGATTCGTCCCGACTTTTGGTTCCTCATGTGAGGGAAACACGCCTGCATGAACCTCAGGCTTGCAACCGGTCCCGAGTAGAGCGAGGTTGCGACCACATCGTCGGTCAGTTCCTCCCAGGCCACCGGCTCCATGCCGCCCTGCGCGTTGTTGATCAGGATGTCCACTTTCCCGTATTTCTCAACGGTGCGATTGACCACATCCTCGATCTGATCCTTCTCTCTGACGTCGCATTGCAGAGCCATGAATTCGCCACCGCTGGCCGCTATTTCATCTCGCACCGATACAAGCGCGTCACAAGACAGGTCGCAACCAACGACTCGCGCACCCGCTCGAGCAAGCGCTTTGGCCTCTGCTGCCCCGATTCCGCCTCTTGCTCCAGTGACGATGGCTACTTTGTTGTCAAGAACACCGTTGTTCCCCACTTGGGTTCTCCTTCATCGAGAGTTGATCCTTCGTCGTAGCGCCCGGGACGCAAGTGCGGCCGTGCAACCTAGCTGCGAAAAAGCGGTCATGACAAGCCCTAAACGCCGGCGGGTCCGGGGCCGCCGTGCATGTAGAGGGTTTGACCCGAGCAAAAACTCGACGCATCAGAGGCGAAGAACAACACCCCATAGCCAATCTCATCGGGCTCACCCAGGCGGCCAGCTCCGTTCGTCATGGCGATCGCCTCGGGGTCGAGCCCATATCGCGCCGCATCGTCGGTGAGCGTCGCCGCGCGAACTGCGCCAACCGCGATGGCGTTCACGCGGATGCCCTTGCGGGTCCACGCAGCGGCCATCGATCCCGTCAGGTTGTTCACTGCGGCCTTCGCAGCCCCGTACGGCGCCGCTTGTGGCATGGCCAGGAGGCTTGCTCCCGACGAGATGTTGACGATCGCGCCCTTACCGCGTTCGAGCATGGGCTTGGCCGCCGCTCGTGAAAGATGCCAGACGGCACCGAAGTTAAGTGCCAGAGTCCGGTCGAAATCGTCATCGGGCCATTTGAGGATCGACTTCGTCTCCGCACCTCCGGCACAGTTCACCAGGATGTCGATGCGACCGAACTCCTGCATCGTCGTGTCGACAAGCTGCTGACATGCCGCGGCGCTGGTGACGTCCATTGGCACCGCGAGACCACGCCGGCCTAGTTCGCCCACCTCCTTCGCCGTCGACTCCAGAGGCTCGGGGCGACGGCCGGCGAGGACTACGTCCGCGCCGTGTTCGGCAAGAACTAGCGCTGATCCCCGCCCTATACCGGTCCCACCCCCAGTGATGATGGCGACTCGCCCCTCGAGATCGAATCGATCGGTCACCGCTGCACCCCCTGGTCGAGAGGGCCCCGGCTCCGAGCTTACGATCAGGCATTATTTCGACCCTTCTGCGCTGCAACTATTTTCGATAGACAATCCGGCGACCTACACGGCTCACGACGAGCTGCTCATCTGCCCACCAGGTCATCCGCTATACAATCGTACAGGATAATGCTCTACACTCGTACCAAATGAGCGAAGGAGCAACGATGAGCGACCTGTACTACGACCCGTGGGACGTCGACATCGACATCGACCCGTATCCGACGTACCAGCGACTACGCGATGAATCGCCGCTTTACTACAACGAGCGCCACGACTTCTGGGGCATCAGCCGGTATGCCGACGTCGAGGCGGCGCTCAAGGATCCCCACCGGCTCAGCTCGGCCAAGGGCGACATACTGGAAGTAGTGAAGGCCGATCCTGTGATGCCACCGGGCGTCTTCATCAACGAAGATCCTCCGCTGCACACCATCCACCGGGCATTGGTGTCCAGGGCATTCACGCCAAAGAAGATGCGCGCGCTGGAGGACAAAGTGCGGGCCTTCTGCTCGGCCTGCCTCGACCCCTTGGTCGGCGGAGAGAGCTTCGACTTCGTCCTCGATCTAGGCCGCGAGCTGCCAATGCGCACGATCGGGATGCTGGCTGGCATCCCAGACGCCGACCAGCCGTCGGTGCGTGCCGAGGCCCACCGGGTACTGCGCAACAAGCCCGGACAGCCCCTGCCCGTCGACAAGGACCACTACTTCGACGGCGACATGTTCACCGAGTACGTCGCCTGGCGCGAGAAGAATCCGTCCGACGACCTGATCACCGAGCTACTGAACGTCGAGTTCGAGGACGAGACCGGTAACACCCGGCGATTGACCAAGCAGGAACTGCTGATCTTCCTGGCCGTCGTTGCGGGAGCGGGTGTCGAGACCACGGGCCGGCTGTTCGGGTGGATGGGCAAGGTCTTGGCTGAACATCCCGATCAGCGTAAGGAACTCGTTGAGGACCACGGCCTGATCCCCGTGGCGATCGAGGAGTTGCTTCGATTCGAACCGCCCGGGCCGCACGTGGCCCGCTACGTCGCGACCGAGGACGTTCGGTTCCAGGACCAGACGGTGCCGGCGGGATAGCGCACTGCTCATCATGCTGGCGTCGGCCAATCGCGATGAACGCCACTTCGACGATCCGGATCGCTTCGACATCCGCCGGAAGCCCGGCGGACACTTGACCTTCGGCCGTGGAGCGCACTTCTGCGTGGGCGCCCCCCTCGCACGGCTGGAGGGCCGGGTTGCACTCGAAGAGGTATTGAAACGGTTCCCTGAGTGGGAAATTGACATGGACAACGCGCGCCGGTCGCGGACGTCGACCGTTCGCGGCTGGGATTCCATGCCCGCCTTTGTGGGCTGACCGACTGAGTGATACTCGAAGGAGACTCAACCGTGGACGCGCCGAAGAACGATGAACTCACTGGCGTGAGCGGCACATTCCACCCGTCCTTCACTGATGCCGTTCATGCCTTCGCGCGGTCTCTTCCCAAGCCCCCGGCTCGGCGGCGGCGCGCTGTCCGTCTACCTCGACGGTGAGGCGGTCGTCGACGTGTGGGCTGGCTGGGCAGACCGCAAGGGCGAGCAGCCCTGGACTGCGAACACCGGAGCGTTGGCGTTCTCATCGACCAAGGGACTAACGTCAACGATCATTCATCGCCTGGTGGACCGCGGCGCGCTAACCTACGACGAGCCGGTGGCGATCTACTGGCCGGAGTTCGGTGCCAACGACAAGGCTTCGATTACCCTGCGGGACTTAATGGCTCATCGCGGCGGGTTGTCGCGACTTAGTGAGCTCGTCGCTTCAGATCTGTTGGATGCGCGCCGAATGGAGGCGTGGTTGGCCGCGGCGCCCGTCGATCGATGGGCTGGCCGGTCGGCGTACCACGCGCTAACGTACGGCTGGCTGATGTCGGGCGTGGCCCGGGCAGTCACCGGCGCCGGGATGCGGGAACTGTTCCGCACCGAACTCGCGCAGCCACTGGGATCCGACGGCATTCACCTGGGACGCCCACCAATCGGCGCGCCGATCGACGTCTAGCGGCTGTCGAGTTGGGCGAGGGCTCGCCGCACGCCGGCATCGCGCGTGAGTCTGGCGTCGACGATCGGGCCCGCCACTCCTCGAAGCGCAGCGACGGGTCGCCAGCGGCCGGGAACGGTAACGGAACGCCGCCTGCGTTCCAGCCCGTCGGTGATCGCGGCAGCCGCAGTCTGCGGCTGAATGCGCTTGAGTATGAATTTGGGCATCACTGAGAGCAGGGCGAGTACGTGGGGATCTGCGTCCACGCCCTGACGGATCATGTCGGTCTCGATGAGTGAGAAGTACGCCGTCATAACCGAGACTCCGTGACTCGCCAACTCGACGCCAAGCCCCCGGCCGAGTTGCTCGACGGCGGCCTTACTCATCGCATACGGGATGGCACCCGCTCCGTTGATGTAGGCGAATACCGAACTCACCACGACGATCTGTCCGCGACTGCCGATCACCGAGTCTATCGTGGCCGACACCGTGTTGACGACTCCGTCCACGTTGACGGACAGAACCGCAGCCGCCTGGCCGGGATGGAGTGCGCGAATGGTGCCGCCGCGACCGAGCACGCCTGCGTTGGCGATCACGACGTCGATGCGGCCGAACTGCTCGAGTGTCAAGCGCACGGATTCCTGGACCTCTTCGAGGTCGGTGACATCGCATTGCAGCGCCAAACCTTGGCCCGTCGGGAGGGTCGCGGCAACAGACTGCGCCCTGGAGAGATCTATGTCCGCAATCACGACTCGTGCCCCGCGTTGAGTCAATGCAGTGGCGGTGGCTGCACCCAACCCGCGACCGGCGCCGGTGATCAGGACGACCTTGTCGTCCAGTGAATAGCGCTTCACGTCAGAGCCCGCGTTTGCGTCCGAATGACGTGGTGCCATTGCGGCGGATCATTGCGAGTGTGGTGGCGATCCGTCCGCGATTAAGGTCGGGCTTGAGGCCGGCGCCCACGCGGTGCAATTGGTCGGTGTGCCAAGAAAGCTCCAGAATGCCGTCGAGTGATTTGAGGTCGACGAACTTGCCCAGGACACGGCGCATTCCGGCGCGCACATGGTGTGAGGCGAGGGCCTCTGCGCGCCCGGCCAGTACCACATCAGCGGCGTCCGTCGTTGTTGCGGTGGGCCTGCCCAGACCGATGACGTCGCACTCACCGGCATGCACTGCCGAGTGCATCGCGGCTCGGGACCGGAAGCCGCCGGTGACCGCCAGCGGGATGTCACCGGCGAGGCTGCGCACCGTGCGGGCGTACTCCAAGAAGTAGGCCTCGCGCGCTCGGGTGCTGTCGGCGGCCTTACCCATCATGGCGGGCTGCTCGTAGCTGCCGCCGCTGACCTCGATCAGATCGATGCCCTCACTCGCCAATGCCGCCACCACGGAGCGGGATTCATCTTCGGTGAAGCCGCCGCGCTGAAAGTCGGCCGAGTTCAGTTTGATGCCCACCGCGAAGCCCGGCGAGACTCGCGCGCGGATGCGCCGGACGACTTCGAGCACAAAGCGCATCCGCCGTTCGGAGTCGCCGCCCCACTCATCGTCGCGCTGGTTCGACAACGGCGACAGGAACTGCGCGACCAGGTATCCGTGAGCACCATGGATCTGCACACCGTCGAACCCCGCCGTTTCGCATACCGCCGCCGCGGCCGCGAATCGCTCAATGATGTCTTCGATCTCAACAGATGTCAGCTCACGAGGCGTGGCCGCACCGGGAAGTTGAGGGCCACCGGGCTGGGGGCCACCGGGGTGTGACCGAGCGCCAGCGGGTTGGACTGGCGCCCTGGATGATTGAGTTGCACCCAGATGGGAACGCCGGCGTCCTTGGTGGACTTGGCCCATCGCGACAGTGCGTCCAGGTTGCGCTCGTCCTCGATGACGACGTTGCCCGGTTCGCCGAGCTGCGTGCGATCGACCATCACATTGCCGGTGACGATCAGACCGTACCCCCCTTGGCTCCAGCTCGTGTAAAGGCGTTCTAGACGCTCGTCGGGAGAGTTCTGCTTGTCGCCGAGCCCTTCGCTCAACGCAGCCTTCATGATCCGATTGGGCAGCACCTGGCCACAGGGCAGTGGCAGCGGGTCGCGCAGGGAAGTCATACGGATGTTCCTTTCGTGTGGGCCGCTCGCAGCCGACCCTGGTGGCCGGCCGGCTTCAGTTGGCGGGAGAGAAACTCGACCTGGTCGCGTACCAGTGCCTCGAAAGGCTCTCCGAGGTAGAAGTCGAAATGGCCGGCGTCGTAGCGCTTGATCTCGCCCCGCGGTGCGGTGTGCGCATATCGCAGAGTATGTGCGGGTGGTGTGACACTGTCGGTGTTGCTGACGCAGAAGAGGATTGGGAACGTGATCTTCTTGGCCGCACGCCCCGGCCGGTAGGTGGCGATGGCCGGAGCAACCCGCGCCGCTACCTCGTTGCGGAAGGTCGTTTCGGGTGGCAGCAGCGCCTCGTAGCCGGGCAGCGCATCTGGGGCGTTCATCAGGGCGAGCGAACCGGGAGGTCCCGCGAGCGGAATCATCGCTGGCGGCCTACGGAAGACCATGGATGCAAAATCTCGTGCGACCGTCGGCAATACCTTCATGGACTCCGTCGGACCCAGCGCGAGTGCTGAGGCTAGGCCGTCTGTGAATGGGCATTGCGCCACCGCGGCTCTCAGTTCTGGATGACGTGAGGCGACCGTGATCGAGTGCCCGCCACCAAAGGAGCTTCCCCAGACAGCAATTCGGGTGCCGTCGAGGCTGGGACGATTCTTCACCCATGCGATGGCGGCATCCCAGTCGGCGAGCTGTCGCCTGACCGACAGCAGCTGGCGGGGTTGGCCGCCGCTGTCACCGAAGTGCCGGTAGGTGAAGGCCAACGCGGCGATTCCGGCCTGTGCGAACCGCTGAGCGAAGGCGTCCAAGCGCATCTCACGTGTGGCACCGAGGCCGTGCCCGAGGATGACCACCGGTGGCGGGGTAACACCGTCGGGCAGGTAAAGCCATGCGGCACAGGTGTTCTTGCCGGAAGTGAACGATACGTCGTGTCGGGCGAATGGTTGTGCAGTGCTCATCACCGGCTCACCGCCCCGTTCGTCGAGTGCACCCCGGGCACCCGGCCCGATTCGAGGGCTTGCGCGTAGATCTCCGGCCGGTAGAGAGGCAACTCGTCGGTGGAGGCAGTATCCGTGAGGTATTGGAGCATTAGCTCCTGGCCGACCTCGGACTGATCGGTCTGGAGAAACTCGGTGCGCTCGACGTGTAGGCCCTCCGACAACGACATCGAGCCGCCGAAGTACACCGACCTTTTGATGGCTTCGACTGACCCTTTGGTCCGCTTGCCGAAGTAGTCGGCAAGTTCGGTCGCGCGCGTTACGACCTCGTCGGGCGCCACCACGTCGTCAACCGCTCCATTGGCCAGAGCCTGCGCGGGCGTGAACGGCTTACCGTCGAGGATCGCAACCAGTGACTTGTGGGTGCCGATGAGCCGCGTAAGCCGCTGACTTCCGCCGCCGCCCGGCATAATGCCGAGGAGGACTTCTGGCTGGCCGATGAAGAATTCGCCATCAGCCATGACGCGCAGATCGCAGGCCCAGGCGAATTCCGCGCCCAGGCCCAGCGCCGAACCGTTGAGGGCGGCAACGAAGATCACGCCGCTGGCATTCATGCGCAGGAACGTCGCGTGCAGGCGGTCGAACTGGGCGGCTCCCCGCAGGGGCGTCCTGCGCAGGACGGGCTCGGGCACGCGGGCCCGGTCTACGCCTCTGGCCAGGCGTAGAGCGACAGACGCGCCGCGTCGGTTCAAGTCCGGCACCGCGGCGCCCTCTGCCTGGAGCCACCGCACGTCGGCATGGCTGACGAAGCGGCCGGGACGCGCGCCGGTGAACACGACGGCGTGCACGCTGGGATCGTGGTTAACGCGGTCCACAAACTCGTCTAATTCGTTGGCGGTGTCGAGGCCGAATAAGCTGTGCGGCCCGCCGTCGACCCGCACGATCAGGGTGGCTCCACGGTCCTCGACCTCGAGGTGACCATTGTCTTTCTGTGTCATGTCGATCTACTTTCAATCGTTCCTGTATTGGTCGAAAACTCTGAGCGCGAGTGGTTTTCGGAGCTCGGCACGAGTTGGTCATGTCTTCCCAAAGCCGCCACCTCACGCTCGAGCGCCGGTGTCACTTCGGCCGCGAATCGCCTCATCCACGGCCACGCGGCTGGCGAGTTCAGCGCAGCCTTCGCCCAGTTGGCGACGACAACAGCGCGCGGCACGTATACGCGGCTGCGCCTACGCACGAGGCCGCGCACGATCGCAGCGGCCGCCCGGTCGACACTCGTCGTTACATTGCCTGGATACGGCAGCCGTCCACGTAGC